>NZ_KB908456.1 GCF_000381965.1 Oceanimonas smirnovii ATCC BAA-899 | reverse complement strand
CCTCAACCTGCAAAGCGGCTGGAGTGTGGACGGGGCCCAAAGCGGCAGCACCAGCCTGGGCAGCTGGTCGGTGAGCCCTGACGGCACCTTCAATTACACCCTGACCAGCGCCACCACGGACGTGGATGGCGTGGCCGAGACCGACAGCTTCAGCTACACCGCGACCGACAGCGTCGGCAATACCGTGAGCAACACCGTGGTGATCACCATTATCGATGACACACCTACTGTGGATGCACAGAATCTGACTATTGCCAATATTGCAGGTAATTACGAAGGTGATTATCAGCTGCAGATAGGTGCGGACACTAATGATACCTTTGCTGCTGGTTTACAACTGGACTGGAATAATAAACCCACAGGATATGCATTTATTATTGATGAAGTGAATGCAGGTTCAGTGACTTATCTTGCTGAGAATAGTGAAGGTGCAGACTTCTTTAAGATAACACTGAATGATGATGGTACCTATGAGTTTAACCTGATTGAACCAGCGCCAGTGACAGAAAAAAGTATTCCTAATGTACTCTCTGGAGTGGATGGGGGGTCTCAGTTAGTTGAGTATGTCATAGACTCATCGGTATTCAATGAACTATTTGATATACGTCTTACCGGTACCAGCAATGGTGCGCCTGCAACATTGACGATTTCTAATACTGATCTTGGTGTTGATGATAACACTATGCATAAGGGGGACAGACTCAAATTTGATGTGCGTCAAACGCCTTCTGGCATAAGCTCTAACGTCACTATCTCTACCTTGTTGATTACTGCATCAGCAAGTGGTGGCATCAAGGATAATGATCTAGTTAATGCCTGGGTTTATTATGAGGATGGAACGTTTTCCGTACTCAATCTTGACTGGGGAGAGAAAATAGGAACAGGTAATAATGCGAGTTTCCAGCTTGCTATTCAAACTGATATTAATAAACAAGTCGATTATATTGAGTTGGAGGCAGATGCATCTGTCAGTAGTCAAGCCGCCTTTAAAATTGTGTCAGTAGGTGTGGATTATACCACCACAGAATATCCCGATGACTACCAGCTCAACTTTACAGTAACTGCAACAGATGCCGACCTTGATACCGATAGTGATAACTTCAGTGTAAGTGTAAAAACGACTGATGAAAGCGGTATTTACGATATTCAGAGTGGAGATGAAAGTGGGACTGTTTATGGTACTGCTGGTGATGATGCCCTGACAGGTGGGAACGGGAATGATATTTTGTCTGGCGGTGCCGGCAATGACACTCTGCTTGGTGGTGCCGGAGACGACATACTTGATGGCGGATTGGGCAATAATATTTTGACTGGTGGAGAAGGGATCGACACCTTTATGTTCACTGAGGTAGACATTAACTCGGAAAATAAGATAACGGACTTTAGTGTTTCTGAGCAGGATGTAATTGATATCAGTGATCTGTTAACTGGTGCTGATAATACCAACCTTAATGATTATCTAGAGTTTGCTTTTGATGGCACAGACACTGTACTCACCGTCACGCCGTTGGGCGCAGGTAGCAGTGATACGCAGGAGATACGTTTTGAAAGCGTAGATCTGATGGGCTCCATGACCAGTGCTGAGCTGATTACGTCGATGGTAGATGATAATACGCTGCAGGTTGATAAAACCTGACGGGAGACAACCATGTTCAAAGTAACCACGGTAATGCTGCAGGGAGTGCGTTATCACTGGAATGGTGAAGATATTCTGGTGGATGACGGTGTAGGGTTGCCGTGGTCTTTGGCTGGGCCGGCACTGGAACAGGTGGAGCTTTACAACGAGGATGGCGACGTTTCCGGTGAGTTCAGTATTAACTTCGAGCAACAAAGCTGGTGGCTGCAAGGAGATAATATGGCTGATGCCGTGACGCTGGTAGACGACAGCGGAGCGGCGCTGGCCGCTTTATTATCTGATCCGGAGGCTCCTTTACCGGTTAGCCTGGATGATATTTTGCTTGGCAGCGAACTTGCCGGCCACCTGGATGGTGCGACCATCCCTGACACAGGCATGCCAGATGCAGAGTTGCTTGACGATGTGATCAATTGGCTCTCGGTGTATAGTGGCTACGAGTAACCATCTGCGGAGAGTGATTATGCGTAAATTTGTACGTCCTGCCTTCTATAGCTTGCCTTTGTTATTCAGCTCAGCCAGTTTTGCCATTGCCGTGCCCGATGCGCCGCATTTGGTTACGGAAGGTCAGGCCAGCATCAGTGTGGTACCGGACATGGCCACCCTGACGTTTAAAGTAACCGCATTAAAGGACGACAGCAGTGAGGCCAAAACCGAAGCAGACACTCGTGTGGCTGCCTTGTTCAGTGGTCTGAACGGTCTGGGTATCAAAAAAGCCGATATTGACAGCGGCAATCTGCTTACCCGGCCCGATTATCACTATCCTGAAAACGGCAAACGTGAGCTGAACGGTTACGTTGCTGAGCGTCATGTCACGGTAAGGTTGTATCAGCTGGATACCCTCAGTCAGGTAATTGATACTGTACTGAAGCAGGGCATACAAAATGTTCAGAATATTGCTTATGGTGTGCGTGAAGCTGACGGCTATCAGCAAAAAGCCCGGCAAGCAGCCATCAAGCGTGCTACCGAGCTTGCCACCGAGCTTGCTACCGGCTTTGATGAGAGCCTGGGCGATATTTATGCCATTGAATACACCGAGTCGTCGCCTGTGCATCCGCGTCCTCTGGGCATGGCTAAAATGATGGCCGCAGATGCGCCTGTCGAGAGCTATCAGCAAAACGAGATAGAGTTTACCGACAGAGTTCAGGTGGTTTATACCCTTAAGTAATTCTTAAAAAAAAATTTATAAGTTAAAAAAACGTGACTTTGATGGCAAAAATTCCCTAAAGTCGATGTTTTTGGTACTTTATGAAAAACCCTAACGCAGTAGTCATAAAGGACCCAGTAATGGCCAACTATTCTCTAGATAAAGATAAAATCAAAATTTTGTTGCTCGAAGGTGTGCACCAGGGCACAGTGGATTCTTTTAAAGCCGCTGGATACAACAATATTGATTATCTGAAAACGTCTCTGGCCGAAGATGAGCTGAAAGAGCGCATTAAGGATGCGCATTTTGTGGGCCTGCGCTCCCGCACTCAACTGACTGAGTCTGTGCTGGATGCCGCTGAGAAGCTGGTTGCCATTGGGTGTTTTTGCATTGGCACTAACCAGGTGAACCTGGATGCGGCCCAGGTGCGCGGCATTCCCGTGTTTAATGCGCCTTTCTCCAACACCCGCAGTGTGGCTGAACTGGTGCTGGGCGAGCTGTTGTTGCTGCTGCGGGGTATTCCGGAGCGCAACGCCAAGGCCCATCGTGGTGAGTGGCAAAAAACCGCGACCGGCTCTTTTGAGGCGCGTGGCAAAAAGCTGGGCATTATCGGTTATGGCCACATTGGGACTCAGCTTGGCATTATTGCCGAAGGCATCGGCATGCAGGTGTATTACTACGACATTGAAAACAAGCTGTCGCTGGGTAATGCCATTCAGGTTGGCAGCCTGAAAGAGCTGCTTGGCATGGCGGATGTGGTGTCCTTGCATGTGCCGGAAACCGCGCAAACCAAGAACATGCTTGGTGCTGAAGAAATTGCGATGATGAAACCGGGAACCATTCTGATTAATGCCTCACGAGGCACAGTGGTCGACATTGATGCGCTGGCTTCTGCGCTGGCTTCCGGGCACATTGCCGGTGCCGCCATTGATGTATTCCCGGTTGAACCCAAGTCTAATGACGAAGAGTTTGTGTCTCCGCTACGAGAGTTTGATAACGTGATCCTGACGCCGCATATTGGCGGCTCTACTCAGGAAGCGCAGGAAAACATTGGTTATGAAGTAGCCGGCAAGCTGATTAAATATTCCGATAACGGCTCTACGCTGTCTGCTGTGAACTTCCCTGAAGTGTCTCTGCCCAGCCATGCCGGAACCAGCCGTTTGCTGCACATTCACCATAACAAGCCGGGCATTCTGAGCCAGATTGCGCAGGCCTTTGCGGGTGATGACATCAATATTGCCGCACAATATCTGCAAACGTCGCCGAAAATCGGTTATGTGGTGATTGATGTGGAAACCGCCCAAAGCGAGCAGGCTCTGGCCAAGCTGAAGGCCATTGATGGCACCATTCGTGCCCGTATTCTGCATTAATTGCCGGCATATCCGGTTATCATAAAGGGGCGAAAGCCCCTTTTTTAATGGTAAGATTTTGCGAATGAGCGAAGCGACTTCCAACATTTGCGTTGCTGACAGAACAAACGCCGGCCTGCGCCGAAGTGACGGGGTTATATTCAACGGGATAACAATATGAGCAAAGCACTGGATGATTTATTAACCTTGCTGGCCCTGGAGCCGCTGGATGATGGCCTTTACCGCGGCCAGAGCACAGATCTTGGCTTTGGTGCCGTGTTTGGCGGCCAGGTCATGGGGCAGGCGCTGGCAGCGGCTAAATATACGCTGCAGCCGGAGCGACCGGTGCACTCTTTCCACTCTTATTTTTTACGCCCGGGCGATGTTAACAAGCCCATTATCTACGATGTAGAAAACATCCGTGATGGCAAAACTACCTCCACCCGCCGGGTGCAGGCGCTGCAATATGGTAAGCCTATTTTTTATATGACGGCCTCGTTTCAGCAGCCGGCAGCCGGGTTTGAGCATCAGTCGCTTATGCCTGAGGTGCCGGGGCCGGAAGAGTTAACCCCTGAAAGCGAACGGCTGGCGGCGCTGGCCGACAAGGTGCCGGCCAAGCTGCGTAAAAAGCTGCTGGCAGAAAATCCTATCGATATGCGTCAGGTGAACTATGTGGATCCGATGAAGCCGGAAAAAGCCGAGCCGCTGCGCTATATCTGGCTGAAGGCCAATGGCGAGTTACCCGACGATCCCCGCATTCATAAATATCTGCTGACCTATGCCGCTGATTTTAACTTTTTGCCCACGGCACTGATGCCCCATGGTCATTCGTTCTGGGAGCCGCAGCTGCAGGTGGCCACCATTGACCATTCCATGTGGTTTCATGACAACTTTCGGTTTGATGACTGGATCTTGTATGTCATGGAAAGCCCGCGCAGCATTGCCGGTCGAGGCCTGGTACAGGGGCACTTTTACAGCCGCGATGGTCGTCTGGTGGCCACGGCCATGCAGGAAGGGCTTATTCGTCCGCGGGGAGGTCAGTGATGGCTGTTTCCTGGCATGATGTGCTTGGCCCGGAAAAGCAACAGCCTTATTTTATTGAGGCCATAAATGCAGTAGATGCGGCCCGGGCTGCCGGTAAGCAGGTGTTTCCGCCCAGAAAGGATATGTTCCGGGCGCTTGAGCTGACACCGCTGGAGCATGTGAAAGTAGTGATGCTGGGGCAGGATCCCTATCACGGGCCGGGCCAGGCTCATGGTTTGTGTTTTTCGGTGCGCCCCGGTGTTAAGGTACCGCCTTCTTTGCGCAATATGTATAAAGAGCTGGAAACGGATATTCCCGGCTTTGTCGCGCCCGATCATGGTTTTCTTGAGCCGTGGGCGCAGCAGGGGGTGCTAATGCTGAATACGGTATTGACCGTAGAGCAGGGCAAGGCACATTCTCATGCTGGTTTTGGCTGGGAGATCTTTACTGACAAAGTGATTCAGGCAGTCAATGAGCATTGTGAGGGAGTGGTGTTTTTGCTGTGGGGCAGTCATGCCCAGAAAAAGGGCCGGCATATTAACCGGGAGCGTCATCATGTATTAAGCGGCCCGCATCCCAGCCCCTTGTCTGCCTACCGTGGTTTTTTTGGCTGCCGGCATTTTTCGCAAGCCAACCAGTTGCTGCAAAACGACGGCAAAACGCCTGTTAACTGGCAACTTGATTAATATATGCAGGTGTTTTTTCTTTTTTGCGTTGCAGCTTAATAATTTTGCAATAACAAAGTTCTACTTTATAACCTCTTGTGATATATCAATAGCCGACTGCAACTGATAACCAACAGGAGGGAGCTCACATGGAGAGGTCAAGCTTCGATCAGGACTTTGTAGTTGAACGGGCACCCCGTACACCACGGGAACCGGCAAAAAAGCGCAAGTGGCGGGAAATTGAAGCCATTATGGATAAAAAGCGTTTGCAGGAAGAGCTTCAGGATCTGGATTGCACCCTCGAACTTGAGGCGCTGCCCGAAGAGCTGGAGCTTTAAGAGCACAAAATAATCAAGGCGTCGCAAGACGCCTTTTTTATTCTGTTAAATCGTGGACGGAGGTCAGATCATCGCCTTCAGCATGTCTTCCAGCTTGCCCTGATCTACCGCGAAGTTACGAATGCCTTCGGCCAGCTTCTCGGTAGCCATGGCGTCCTGGTTTTGCTCCCAGCGGAACTCGGCTTCGGTCATGGGAGCGGGGCGGTCTTCATTAGCTCCGGTGTCTTTCAGCTTGGCTGTCACTGTTACGCTGGCATTGTTCAGCTCTTCCAGCAGGTCAGGGCCAATGGTGAGGCGATCGCAGCCGGCCAGCTCAATGATTTCGCCGGTATTACGGAAGCTGGCTCCCATGACGACTGTGCTATAGCCGTGGGTTTTGTAGTAGTTATAAATGCGGGTAACAGACTGTACGCCGGGATCTTCCTCTGCAGTGTAGTCTTTCTTGTCGGTGTTGTTTTTATACCAGTCGAGAATACGACCCACAAAAGGAGAGATCAGGTACGCGCCGGCTTCGGCACAGGCACGGGCCTGAGCAAAGCTGAACAGCAGCGTCAGGTTACAGTTAATACCTTCTTTTTCAAGCACTTCAGCAGCACGAATGCCTTCCCAGGTCGACGCCAGTTTGATCAGAATACGCTCTTTGGACACACCGGCATCGGCATACAGGGCGACAAGGCGGCGGGCCTTGGCAATGCTGGCTTCAGTGTCAAACGATAAACGAGCATCTACCTCGGTAGAGATGCGTCCGGGAATAATTTTCAGGATTTCACAGCCAATGTTCACGGCCAGCTTGTCGGAAGCGTCGATCAGCTGCTGCTCTGCATTCTGGCTTTGTGCTTTGGCCCAGCTAACGGCGTCTTCCAGCAGCGGGCGATATTCCGTAATTTGTGCCGCTTTCAGAATGAGTGAGGGGTTGGTGGTGGCGTCTTCGGGCTGATATTTGCGAATGGCTTCAATGTCGCCGGTGTCGGCTACCACTGTAGTGAGCTTGCGCAGTTGAGTAAGTGAATTGGCCATGAACGGGTCCTGTGGGTGTGTGTTAGCGCTATATTCTAATTTTATCCGGCACAAAAGTCATTTATCGCCATGCGGGCGCTTGTGGTACATTGCCCCGCTTCATACAGGACTAACGCAGAGGTGTTCATGGATTCTGTTATTGCCTTTATCAACAATCTGCTGTGGGGATCCGTACTGATCTACCTGCTGCTGGGTGTGGGCGTATTTTTTACCTTTCGATTAGGTTTTATTCAATTCCGCCATTTTGGCCATATGTTTTCAGTGCTGAAAAACAGCCGTAAAGCTGATGCGGCGGGCATTTCATCGTTTCAGGCGTTATGCACCAGTCTGGCGGCCCGGGTGGGCACCGGCAATCTGGCCGGGGTAGCGGTGGCGCTCTATCTGGGCGGACCGGGCGCTATTTTCTGGATGTGGCTGATTGCTCTGATTGGTATGGCTACTGCGTTTGCCGAAAGCGCGCTGGCCCAGCTTTACAAGGTAAAAGACGATGAGGGCAACTATCGTGGCGGGCCGGCCTATTACATGGAGCGCGGCCTGGGCATGCGCTGGATGGGGGTGTTGTTTGCCATTTTTCTGATTATTGCGTTTGGTCTGGTATTCAACGCGGTGCAGGCCAATTCTATCAGTGCTGCCATGCAGGTGGCCTTTAATGTGCCCGAATGGGCTTCCGGTATGGTGCTGGTGGTGCTGGCAGGGCTGATTATTTTTGGTGGCTTGCGCACCATAGCGCGCTTTGCAGAACTGGTGGTGCCGGTGATGGCGCTGGCATATTTGCTGATTGCGCTGGTGGTGGTGGCCATGAACATAACTGAGCTGCCCGGTGTGCTGTCGTTAATAGTGAAATCAGCTTTTGGTCTGGAGCAGGCCGGTGGTGGTGCCATGGGTTATGCCATTTCTCAGGCACTGATTAATGGCATTAAGCGCGGTCTGTTCTCTAACGAGGCAGGCATGGGCTCGGCACCCAACGCGGCAGCCTCGGCTACCCCTTATCCGCCCCATCCGGCGTCTCAGGGCTATGTGCAAATGCTTGGTGTGTTTGCTGATACTCTTGTGATCTGTACCTGTACCGCGTCTATTATTCTGCTGTCGGGTCAGTTTGAACCAGGCTCTGGTGTGACCGGCATTGAGCTGACACAGAAAGCGCTGTCGAGCGAGGTGGGTGAGTGGGGCAATATCTTTATTGCCATTGCCATTTTGTTTTTTGCCTTTACCAGCATAGTGGCCAACTATGCCTACGCCGAGAACAACCTGGTGTTTCTGGAGCACAACCACGAAGGCGGCCTGCTGGTGTTCCGGCTGTTTGTGCTGGGCATGGTGATGTTTGGCTCTGTGGGTGAGCTGCCTATTATCTGGGCCATGGCCGATACCTCCATGGGCATGATGGCACTGATTAACCTGGTGGCTATCTTGCTGCTGTCGGGTGTGGTAGTGAAACTTGCCAAAGATTATAACAACCAGCGCAAGCTGGGCCGGCTGCCCACCTTTGATGTGACCAAATATCCCGAGCTGAAAAGCCAGCTGGAAGAAGGGATCTGGGACAAGAGGTAATATTGGGGAAGGTTGGCAATGAGCGCAGCGAATTTCAACATGAAGCCGGCTGCGGAATGTTGCTACGGCCTTCCCATGTGCTCCGGCCTCCGGGCCGGAGCCATCCAGCAGCCATACACTGTTTACAGGTACAGCTCAGAACCTGCAATTTTTGCCACTTACAGCTGACAGCTTATGGCTCCCCGAAGGGGTCAGGGCTGGTCGCCGACCAAAAACTGTTTGCTGATGGTTTTAAAGGTGTCGGTGCCGGCTTGTTGCATCAGTTCGAACACCACCATTTCACGGCTGACAATCTGGGCACCGGCGTTGCGCATACGCTCCAGACCCAGCTGACGATTTTCTTCAGTACGGCTGCCTACCACATCGGCTACTACAAAGACGTTTTTGCCATTTTGCAGCAGATCGAGCACGGTTTGCAGCACGCACACATGGGTTTCCATGCCGCACACAATGATCTGACTGCGGCTTTGCCATTCTCTGGGCAGACAGCCGCCGGCCACCGCAGAAAAATGCACTTTGGTGGAAACCGCTGGGCGCTCGACCAGACTGGTGAGCGTGGGCAGAGTATGGCCCAGGCCACGGGGGTATTGTTCGGTGAACAGGGTGGGAATATTCAGTATTTGACAGGCCTGTATCAGCCAGCTGGCACGGGCGGCCAGCTGGTCACCCTGATGAATGGCAGGGACCAGTTTTTCCTGAATATCAACGACCAGCAAAGCGGCCTTTTCGGGTTGCATCAGCATGAATGCCTCCTTTTTGTAACAACTGCGTAAAGTATGCCGGAATCAGCCGGAATAAAAAGCCTGTTGGCGCACGCAATGTCTTGCCTGGCACCGATTTTCGATTTATTTATATTGCCGCTGCGTTGAGCGTTCGCTCTGTTCGCTGGCTTCTTTTTGTTGTGCTCAATTTTTTGTTTTCGTCACTGTGTTGTTTTGCCGGGAGGTAAGGCGTTGATGAGTGGTGGCAATCCTTGTTTGAATTGTGGTGCTTGTTGTGCGTTTTTTCGCGTGTCATTTTATTGGGGCGAAGTGCACAGCGACTTTGCCGTGCCCGAAGCACTGACCGAGCCGGTATCGTTTGCGCGTCTGGCCATGAAAGGCACCAATCAGCCTTCACCGCGTTGTGTGGCGCTGCAAGGCGAAGTGGGAGGCTGTGTGTCCTGTAGTATTTATGAAAACCGGCCCGGGCCCTGCCGGGACTTTGAGGCCTTTGATGCCGAAGGTGCCTGCAACCGGGCCAGAGCTGCCCACGGCCTGCCACCGCTGGAGCCACCACTGGTTGCAGCTTAGTGGCGGAAAACATTGGTGTTTTTTTAATAGTCAGGTAATTTGGACAGCAGACAAACACAAGGAGCCCGGTTATGGAAAAACTCTCTGCCCTGGAGCAACGTGTTGTTGGCTGCCTGATTGAAAAGCAGGTATCTACGCCCGATGTATATCCGCTGACGCTGAACTCTCTGATTAACGCCTGCAACCAGAAAAGCAACCGAGATCCTGTGATGAGCCTGAGTGAAGGCGATGTGCAGTCGGTACTGAATAACCTGGGTGCACGGCGGCTGGTGAACAATGTGGCGGGCTTTAATGCCCGGGCGGCAAAGTATCAGCACCGTTTTTGCAATACCGAGTTTGGCGAGCTGCACTTCAATGACGGTGAGCTGGCCATCATCTGCGAGCTGCTGCTGCGTGGTCCGCAAACTCCGGGAGAGCTGCGCAGCCGCTGTGCCCGGCTGCATCAGTTTGGTGACGTCAGTGAAGTGGATGCCTGCCTGCACAGCCTGATGGAAAAAGGCCCTTATGTCGTAAAACTGGCGCGCCTGCCCGGCAAGCGGGAAGCCCGCTATGCTCATTTATTTGGCGATGTTCCTGTGGCTGATGCCGGCGCACCGGCTGCTGCAGTATCGGCTGTCGAAAACAGCGCAGCCCGTATTCAAGAGCTGGAAGCTGAGGTGGAAAGATTAAAGGCACGGATTAAAGAGCTGGAGGCGAAGTTGTAACAGGAGTGTGCAGAAATGTGACAGCAAGCGGTTGCTTTTGATTCTTTTCGGCAGTTCAATACCACTTAAGTACCATATCATCAGTATATGACAAGGAATGTTTGATGAAACTGACGCATAAGGTGGGGCTGACTGCTGCTGCCGTATTGTTGCTCACCGTTGGTTTGCTGTCCTGGTTGCAGCTTTCGCAGGTACGGGAAAGCCTGCGAGAGCAGACTGCGGCGTCTGTTCATGAAACCAGTGCCACCCTGGCTCGTCAGATTGAAAGCTGGCTTAATGGCAAGCTTGCTCTTATCGATATGGCTGCTCAGCAAATCAGCAGTGATTTCAGCCGTGAGCAGGTACAGCAGACATTTGATCTGCCTTTGCTGGCCGAAGAATTCATGCTTGTATTTGGTGGTCTGGAGAGCGAATACGGACGAGCCATCAGTAATACACCCAGCTGGAACCCTCCGGGCTGGGATGCCCGTCAGCGGGGCTGGTATCAGCTGGCACGGCAAGCTGACAGCGCCATATTAACCGAGCCCTATGCTGATGCCAGCACCGGTGAAATTCTGATTTCTGCAGTAGCCAAACTTACTGATAACGGCACCTTTCTGGGCGCTTTTGGCGGTGATCTCAGTCTGAAAAGCGTGTCTGAGTCTGTCAATGTGATTGATTTTAACGGGGCTGGTCATGCTTTTCTGGTGGCCGGTAACGGTAATATTATTTCTCACCCGGACAGTGCTCTCAACGGCCGTCAATTAAGTGAATTGTTTAATGGTGAAATGCCGGCGCTGAGCAATGAGCTGCATACCTTTGAGCTTGATGGGCAGCCCCACTGGGTGGCGTTTACGCCCCTCCACGATCTGCAGGGGGCAGACTGGTACATTGGTGTAGCACTGAATGAAAATATTGTGATGGCCCGGGCTGACAGACTGCAGTGGCAGTCAATGACAATTGCCGGTTTTGGAGTGACGGTCAGTCTGGCAATACTGGTGCTGCTGATGACCCGTCAGCTGAAGCCGCTGGGAGGTCTGTATCGTTCTCTTACCGATATTAACAGTGGTGAAGGTGATCTGACCAAGCGTCTGCCTGTTACCAGAAAAGATGAATTTGCGCTGGTTGCCGGCGAGTTCAATGGGTTTCTTGCTCATTTACAGCAGCTTATTGGAAATGTCATGACCAGTGCCCGGTCGCTTAAATCGAGCATTAATGAAACATCGGAGCAGTCGGAACAGGCTGAACAGGAATTACAGCGACAACTTCAGGAGCTTGATCAGCTTGCCACTGCCATGCATGAAATGGCTGCCACAGCCAATGATGTAGCCCGCCATGCACAGCAGGCTGCTGAGGCGGCGAACGCCGCCAGTCATGAAACCGAGCAGGGCGTTGCTGTGGTGGCGCGTTCTACACAGGCCATAGAACGGCTGTCTGCTGATATGGATGAAACCATGACATCAGTTAATGAGCTGGCTCAGCTTAGTCGCAATATAGAATCTATTTTGTCTGTGATCACTGACATTGCCGAGCAGACTAATTTACTGGCCTTGAATGCGGCCATTGAGGCGGCCCGGGCAGGTGAGACGGGCAGGGGCTTTGCAGTGGTGGCGGATGAGGTTCGTTCACTGGCTTCTCGTACTCAGCAGTCTACCCGTGAAATCAGCGAGATGATCGAGCAGCTGCAGCAGGGAGTACAGCAAACCGAGCACAAAATGCAGCAAAGTCAGGCACTGGCTGCAGAGACCACCACTGATGCAGCAGAAGCAAATGAAGTTCTGGTGCGTATTCGTGAAGCCATTGCCCGTATTAATGATATGAACCTGCAGATTGCCACAGCAGCGGAAGAGCAAAGCGCCACCAGTGAAGAGATTAACCAGAATACCACCAATATTCGGGATATCAGTCAGGGCGTTGCCGGCGGAGCGCTGGAGCAGTTGAGAAAATGTCAGGGCATGCTGGATCAAATGCAGCGTCAGGATCAGTTGCTGAGCCGGTTCAAGGTATAAAACCGGCAGCATCTGACTTACCGTTTTAATTCGTTAATAACGCCTTCGGGGCCATCGCGCAGGCCGCTTTGCTGAAACAGTAGGCACCTTGTTCATCGTTACAGCGTATCAAGAAAGGTATCGACTACCAGGTTGCTGCGCCGGCTGCGGGCGGTAATGACGCAAAAGCGGGTGGTAAAGCCCGGTTGCAAGGGTCTCAGCCGGCCGGCGGCCACCCAGGGGGCGGCATAGTGCTCGGGCAGATAGCCCAGATAACAACCGGTCAGCACCAGAAATAAAATACCTTCCCGATCGTTGGCATGGGCACCCGTGGTGTGCCCTGCATAGAGGGCTGCGGCCTCGGCTGCCTGCTGAAAGCGCGGCTGCACCACTTCATGACCTTCGGTATTGATGTTTTGAGCATTGAACAAGGGATGTGAGTCGGCGCAATAAAGCCAGTTGCTTTCTTTATAAAGCGGGGAGTAATGCAGCCCCGGCAGCTCCCTGACCTGAGGGATCACACCCACATTAAGCCGGCCGTCGAGCACGCCCATTTCTATGTCGTCGGACGGTTGCATACGCAGATCAATGTGCACCTCCGGGCCTTTGGCCTTGAGGGCGGCCAGGCCATGGGTAATTTTCATGCCCGGATGAGACACCAGGTTGTCGGTAATGCCAATGATCAGAGTGCCCCGCAAGTGCCGGTGCAGATCGTTCAGCTCGGCCCTGAAGTACTCCACCGCGCCAAACAGCCGGTCGCTGGCTTCCAGCACCCGTTTTCCTTCATCGGTCAGGGCAAAGCCGGCGCGCCCGCGTTGACACAGCTTTACCTGCAGCCGCTTTTCCAGATCCGCCATTTGCATGCTGATGGCCGCCCGGCTGATGCCCAGCGCCACCTCGGCGGCAGCAAAGCCGCCACAGGCCGCCACAGTGCGAAACACCCGAAGCAGTTTGAGCTCAAAATCGCTGATTTGACCCAGTGTTTTTATATTTGCCATTGGTTCAGCATTCCCTTAACTGAGGTTCACAAAGTTTATATTTAACAAGTGTGTAACTGCAACCAAGATAAGGGCTCAGGTCTGAGTGCGAAGCAACAGTGGGGATTGCCGTAGCCGACCGTCACATGCCATGGAAGGCATGTGCAGAACGTCCCATGGATGGGCTCGAAGTGTGTCGGCGGAGTGCAACCGCACTGATGCTTTGCGTGTTAATCAGGTGGCCAAAGGACAACGTTCAGAATGAATGGATGAGGTGGTGATGAATACCATGGCAAATATCGTCAGCAAACCGCAGCTGAGTGAGCAGCTGAACCTGGATGCATTCTGGATGCCTTTTACCGGTAACCGGGCCTTTAAGGCAGCACCCCGGCTGGTGGCCGGGGCCGAGGGTGCTTATTTTACCGATGTGGATGGCCGCCGCTTGTTCGACAGCCTCTCGGGACTGTGGTGCACCGGCCTTGGCCACAAGCACCCCAAAATCATTGAGGCCATTCATCAGCAGCTGCATACCCTGGATTATGCCCCCGGCTTTCAGACCGGCCATCTGCTGGCCTTTGAGCTGGCGGAAAAACTGGCATCCATGGCACCGGCAGACTTGAGCCGCGTGTTTTTTACCAACTCCGGCTCGGAATGTGCCGACACCGCCCTGAAAATGGCACGCGCCTACTGGCGGGCCAAAGGCAAGCCGGAGAAAACCCGGCTGATTGGCCGCGCCAAGGGCTATCATGGCGTGAATATGGGCGGCACCAGCGTGGGCGGTATGGGCCCCAACCGCAAACATTATGGCCAGCTGCTGGATGCGGATCATCTGCCTCATACCCTGCTGAAGGAAAACGCCTTCAGCCGTGGCCAGCCGGAGCAGGGGGCTGAGCTTGCCGATACGCTGCTGCAACTGATTGAACTGAACGATGCCTCAAACATTGCCGCCGTCATCGTAGAGCCCATGTCGGGCTCGGCGGGAGTCATAGTGCCGCCGGTGGGCTATTTGCAGCGGCTGCGCACACTCTGTGATGAACACGACATTTTGCTGATATTTGATGAAGTGATCACCGGTTTTGGCCGCATGGGCGAGATGTTTGGTGCCGACTTCTTTGGCGTGGTGCCCGATATCATGAACCTGGCCAAACAGTTAACCAACGGCGTGGTGCCCATGGGAGCCGTCATTGCCAAAGAACATATTTATCAGGCCTTTATGGAGCAGCCAGGGCCGGACTACATGGTGGAGTTTGCCCACGGTTATACCTATTCCGGCCATCCGGTGGCCTGTGCCGCAGCTATGGCTTCTTTAAATGTGCTGACTGAAGAAGACATACCCGCCCGGGTTAAAC
The DNA here is from genome assembly GCF_000381965.1 of Oceanimonas smirnovii ATCC BAA-899. Taxonomy (GTDB): domain Bacteria; phylum Pseudomonadota; class Gammaproteobacteria; order Enterobacterales; family Aeromonadaceae; genus Oceanimonas; species Oceanimonas smirnovii. The sequence goes on along the minus strand of NZ_KB908456.1, from coordinate 266,549 downwards.
AGCTTATGCCCACATTTGAGGAGCAGATACACAGGCTCAGGGGGCTGCCTCATGTGGTTGATATTCGTAACTGCGGCCTGGCTGGTGCGGTGCAGCTGGCACCTTACCCGGGCGAACCGGCGCGCCGGCCCATGGAGCTGGCAATACAGCTGTGGCAGGCGGGTTATTACGTGCGCTTTGGCGGCGACACCCTACAATTTGGCCCGCCCTTTATCTCCACCCCCGACGAGCTGGAGCAGCTGTTTAATGCGGTAGCGGGCGTATTGATTTGAATCGAACTCAAAACAAGGATTTTCCATGAACACCATTCCTCATCTGATCAACGGCGAACAATATCACGGCAATAACACTCTTGAGGTTTTCAATCCGGCCACGGGAGAGGTGTGTGCACAGCTGGCCATGGCCGATGCCAATACGGTGAGCCAGGCGGTGGCAGCAGCGAAGGCGGCGTTTCCGGCCTGGCGTGACACACCGCCGGCCAGGCGTGCCAGAGTCATGTTTCGTTATTTGCAACTGCTGGAAGAACGGGCGGATGATATTTGCCGGCTGATTGCCGAGGAGCACGGCAAAACCCTGGAAGATGCCCGTGGCGAGCTGCAGCGGGGCATGGAAAACGTGGAATATGCCTGTGGTGTGCCCGGCCTTCTAAAAGGGGAATACACCCGTAATGTGGGGCCGGACATTGACGCCTGGTCCGATTTTCAGCCGCTGGGTGTGGTGGCGGGCATTACGCCGTTTAACTTTCCGGCCATGGTGCCGCTGTGGATGTTTCCCATGGCCATTGCTTGCGGTAACTGCTTTGTGCTGAAACCCTCGGAAAAAGATCCCTCTTCTTCGTTGCTGATTGCCGGGCTGCTGGAAGAGGCCGGCCTGCCCAAAGGCGTGATTAACGTGGTGCAGGGCGGTCGTGATGCGGTAAATGCGCTGCTGGAGCACAAAGATGTTAAAGCCATCAGCTTTGTTGGCTCCACCCCGGTGGCGGAGCATATTTATGCCAAGGGCACCGCCAACGGCAAGCGGGTGCAGGCGCTGGGCGGGGCCAAAAATCATGCGGTGCTGCTGCCGGATGCGGATCTGGATAATGCGGTCAATGCTCTGATGGGAGCAGCCTACGGCTCTTGCGGTGAGCGCTGTATGGCCATTTCGGTGGCGGTGTGTGTGGGCGATGCGGTGGCGGATGCGCTCACCGAAAAGCTGAGCCACAAGATTAAAGCGCTGAATATAGGCCCGGGCACAGAGCGGGGGCACGATATGGGGCCGGTAATAAGCAAAGAGCATCTCGATAAAATCACCGGCTATATAGAAGACGGCATTCAGGCTGGGGCAGAGCTGGCAGTGGACGGCCGGGGGGTGACCGTGGCGGGCCATGAAAATGGTTATTTTATCGGTGGCTGTCTGTTTGACCGGGTCACCCCCGAGATGCGCATTTACAGGGAAGAAATTTTTGGCCCTGTGCTGTGTGTGGTACGGGTTAACAGCCTGGAAGAAGCCATAGCACTGGTTAATGCCCATGAATATGGCAACGGCACCTGTTTGTTTACGCGCGACGGTGAAGCGGCGCGGCTGTTTGGGGATCAGATTGAAGTGGGCATGGTGGGCATTAATGTGCCCCTGCCGGTGCCGGTTGCTTACCACAGCTTTGGCGGCTGGAAACGCTCTTTGTTTGGTGACCTGGCCGCCTATGGCCCGGATGCGGTGCGCTTTTATACCCGGCGCAAAACCATTACCCAAAAGTGGCCTGAGCGGGCCAGCCATCAGGCCTCCGACTTTACTTTTCCCAGTCTCTGACGAGCAGGGAGTGGGGAATGGCGCGCAATATAAGTGTCAAGTCACTCCGGGCTTGCCCCGGAGTCTATCACATAGAGCCTGTTTTTCTGCGTCATACTCAATTTCATGCAGAGTGGATTCCGGCTCCGTCATGCTGAACTGGATTCAGTACCGGAATGACGTTAAGGCTGCTTTACCTATTTTTACGCGCTTATCACACTGCTGGCCAGCCAGCCGGAATAAGCCACATACACGGCCAGCAAAAAGGCCCCTTCCAGCCGGTTAATCCTGCCCTGCCGGCCCTTGAGACCGAACCCAAGCACAAATACCGACAGTGTCAGCACTATCATTACCACAAAGTCACGGGTGATCACTTCCGGCATCACTTCCAGCGGATGAATGACGCCTGCCAGGCCCACGACTGCCAGAGTATTGAACAGGTTGGAGCCAATCACGTTACCCAGTGCCAGATCGTGCTCATTTTTGCGAATGGCGGCAATGGACGATGCCAGCTCGGGAAGTGACGTCCCAATGGCAACAATGGTCAGGCCAATGATCAAATCACTCACCCCAAAGGCCTGTGCCACATTCACTGCACCCCATACCAGAAAGCGGGAGCTCACAATCAGCAGTATCAGGCCGGCTACCAGCCAGAAAATTGCCATTTTCAGGCTCATCAGATTTTCGTCCAGCTCCTTTTCATGCTCTGCGGCCAGGCTGTCTTTACCGCTTTGCAGCCCCTGGCGAATACTCCAGGCCATCAGCAACACAAATACCACCAGCAACATCATGGCGTCAGTGCGCGCCAGCATACCGTTCCACAGTAAACTGAGCGACAGCAGGGTGATCAGCAGCAAAATGGGCAGCTCCTTGCGCAGCACCTGAGAATGCACGGCAATAGGGCTGATCAGTGCTGTTATCCCCAGAATAAGACCAATATTGGCAATATTGGAGCCATAAGCATTGCCCAGTGCCAGCCCGGGATTACCTTCCAGCGAGGAAATAACCGACACCACAATTTCCGGTGCTGAGGTACCAAAACCCACTATCACCATGCCAATCAGCAACGGCGGCATACCCGCATAACGAGCCGTGGCCGAGGCACCGTCCACAAAACGATCGGCACTCCACACCAGCACGGCAAGGCCTAATACAATGGCTGCAACAGACATCAGCATGGCAAGCTCCCCCTATCGGCAGGGGTAAACAGAAAAACTGACGGGCTAAACACATTCATAAAGGGGCTCTTCAGGGCGGGACCGATTCACACGAGACGTAAACACTCCCCGCCCGGTGAGTGGTTGCGTCTCGAGTCTCATCAATCCAAAACGGACACGACTGCCATAAGCTTGTTGCTCAGAGATTGTTGACAGCCGTTTCGGCTGGGTGCCGAACGATTACTCCCTCAAGATTGAGCGTATTGTGACAGCTTGCCGCCAAGATGAAAAGAGCCGGCGATAAGGCCGGGCTCTTCACCCATTCCCGCCATTTACCTCCGTTCTCCGTCCTGCCCAAAATGAGCGCTTTGCGTTCTGTTTCAATGGTGGCTGTGTCTATACTGACCCGAACAAGCTTGTATTTTCGGAGAGACATAATGACCGGACACATTTATTCAGCGGGGCTTTTATGTGCCGCACTGGTCTTGCCCGCAGTGGCGGCAGAAACACCGCTGTCGGCAGAAGACAGCGACCCCGGCAAGCTGGGCTGGATGCAGGGTTTTCCGCCACCTGCGGATAAGCGGCTGCGGGCTGCCGACGGCTCTTTTTTCGAGTTTCCGGCGCTGCGTTACAGTGTGGCGCACATGCGCGAGTTTTCACCCACAGTGAATGTGTCGCGCGGGCTGGAAGCGCCGGTGGCGCTGAATTATCGTCCGGATCCGGTTATCGACACCCTGCGCTTTATGCCATGGGGCAGTGACCGGTCCATGACCTTTGCCGAGGCCTTTGATCATAACTACACCGATGGCCTCATTATTCTGCACAGAGGTGATGTGGTGTATGAGCGCTACGCTGGTGCCCTGAAAGAAGATGGCCAGCATGCCGCCATGTCGGTGACCAAGTCGTTTACCGGTTTGCTGGCGGCGATTCTGGTGGCGGAAGGCAAGCTGGATGAGAACAAGCGGGTCGCAGATTATGTGCCGGAGCTGACGGAGTCGGCCTTTGGTGATGCCACAGTGCGCCAGTTAATGGACATGACCACAGGGCTGCAATACAGCGAGGACTATGCTGATCCCAATGCGGAAGTATGGCAATACTCTGCCGCCGGCAGCCCCTGGCCCAAGCCGGATGGCTATACCGGCCCGGTAGGCTACTTTGAATACCTGACCGGCGTACAAAAGCAGGGTGAGCATGGTGATGCCTTTGGCTATAAAACCGTGAACAGCGACGCCCTCGGCTGGGTAATTGCCCGGGTAGCGGGTCAGTCGGTGGCCGAACAATTGTCTCAGCGTATCTGGCAACGGCTGGGTATGGAGCAGAGCGCTTATTATCAGGTAGATGAGCTGGGCACGCCCTTTGCCGGCGGTGGCCTGAGTGCCGGCCTGCGGGATATGGCTCGCTTTGGTGAGCTGGTGCGCAATAAGGGGCGCTGGCAGGGAGAGCAGATTATTCCGGCTGCCGCTATTGAAGATATTGAACGGGGGGGCAGTCAGGCAGCCTTTGCCAAAGCCGGTTTTGATAAGCTGAAAGACTGGTCCTATCGCAATATGTGGTGGATAACCCACAACGATAATGGTGCCTTTGCTGCCCGGGGCGTACATGGTCAGACCATTTATATCGACCCCGCCGCGGAAATGGTGCTGGTGCGCTTTGCGTCCCATCCGGTGGCGGCCAACGGGGCAAACGATCCCTATTCACTTCCGGCCTATCAGGCGGTGGCCGATCATCTGATGTCGGTTAAAACTCAATAACAGGAGCACATATGAAACCTGCTGAATTATTTGATCTGAGCGGCAAAGTGGCCATTATTACCGGCGGTGCCAACGGCATTGGCAAGGGCTGCAGCAAAATGCTGGCGGCGTTTGGTGCCAGCGTGGTGGTGGCGGATCTCAAGCTGGAAGCGGCTGAAGCCACTGCAGAAGAAATTCGCAAGGAAGGTGGTAAGGCGCTGGCGCTGGCCTGCAACGTCACCAAAGACGAAGAGCTGGTCGCCCTGGTGGATAAGACGCTGGCGGAATACGGCCAAATTAATATTTTGGTGAACAATGTGGGCGGCGGCGGTGCCGGCCGTGAAAGCCCTGCCACCCTTACGGTGGAGCAGTTTGCCCGCACTTTTGAGCTGAATGTGTTCAGCAACTGGCGGCTGGCCCAGCTGTGTGCGCCGCACATGGAAAACGCCGGCTACGGCTCCATCATTAATATGTCGTCCATGAGCTCCATCAACAAAAGTCCGGCCATCAGTGCCTATGCCTCGTCCAAGGCTGCCATTAACCATATGACCGCCAACCTGGCCTTTGACTACGGACCAGCGGGCATTCGCGTGAACGCCGTGGGCCCGGGAGCTGTGCGTACCGATGCACTGGCCTCGGTGCTGACCCCGGAAATTGAGGCCAGCATGCTGGCACACACGCCGCTCAAGCGGCTGGGCGAGGCGGAAGACATTGCCGGTGCCGTGCTCTACTTTGCGGCACCCATTTCTCGCTGGGTGAGCGGCCAGACTTTGTTTGTAAACGGCGGCGGGGTGCAGACCCTGGATTAACCGGTGGCTGGCTGCCAGCGGTATTCGTTGTTATAACTCTGCAGCAGGCGCTCTGCCTGCTCGCTTTGCGGGTTGTTCAGCACCTTGTGGCTGGGGCCCGCTTCCACCACATTGCCTTCGTGCATCAGGATCACCTGATCACTGATATGGCGTACCACCCCCAGATCGTTGGCCACCAGCACATAAGACAGCGCTAGCTCGTCCTGCAGGCTCAGCAGCAGGTTGATGATCTGCGAGCGTACCGAAATATCCAGGTTGGAGATGGCCTCGTCCGCCACAATAATATTGGGGGAGAGGATCAGCGCCCGGGCCAGGGCCACCCGCTGTTTTTGTCCGGTAGAAAACATTTGCGGATAAAAGTGAGTGTGCTCTGCCAGCAGGCCCACCATGCGCAGTGTGTCTATGATCAGCGCTTCCCGTTGCTCGGCATCAAGCGCTGTGTTCAGTAACAGCGGGGCTTCCAGGATCTGACCAATGCGGCTGCGGGGGTTAAGCGCCGTGTTGGGATCCTGAAAAATCATACGAATAAGCTGACAGCGCTTTTTATAGTCATGGGCTTCAATTTTTTCGCCGTTGATAAAAATGCTGCCCTGGGTGGGCGGCAGTACCCCCGCCAGCACCTTGGCCAGGCTGCTTTTACCCGAGCCGGCATCGCCCATCAGCGCCAGGGTCTGGCCCCGCTCCAGCGTGAATGACAACGGATAGAAAGCAGTTTTTACTGTCTTGCGAAACAGTCCGGTATGGTTCACGTAAACCTTGCTCAGATTATCCACTTTCAGCAACGGTGCCTGACTCATTTCTTTTTATCCTCTGGCATATTAAGAGGAAAGTGGCAGTAATAGCTTTGTCCCTTATAGCGCGACAGGGGCGGGGCTACCACGCAGTGGCGCTGGGCCCGGGGGCAGCGGGGCCCCAGCCGGCAGCCAATGGGCAGGCTCTGCAGTGGCGGAATCACGCCGGGCAGGGTATTAAGCCGTGACTTGTGGGGCAGGGTGCCATCCAGATCCGGCATCATGCGCAGCAGGGCATCGGTGTAAGGATGATGAGGCCGGGACAATAACTGGTCCCGCGGGCCCGACTCCACCGCCTGACCGCAATACATAACGGTAATATTGTGAGTGAGCCGGGCAAAGCTGGTGATGTCGTTGCCAATCAGCAAAATGGTGGTGCCCGACAGCTTGTTAACCCGCTCCAGCAGCCGGAAAATCTGCGCCTGATTGGTGGCCTCCATGGCGTTGGTGGGCTCGTCGGCCACCAGCAGCTTGGGCTCGTTGGCAATGGCCATGGCAATCATCACTTTCTGGCATTCGCCGTCGGAGAGCTGAAACGGATAGGCGTTCATAATCATCTTATGATCCCGAATGCCCACCCGGTGCAGCAGGCCAATGGCCTGATTGCGCCGCCAGTGCCAGCGCTGCCACCATTTTCCGCGAAAACTGCGGGACGGAATGGCTTCCACCAGCTGGGCACCAATTTTCTCGGACGGATCCAGGCTGGCGGCCGGCTCCTGAAAAATCATGGCCATGTCCCGGCCCATCAGCAGCCGCCGCTCTTTGGACGACAGACTCTGCAGATCCACGTTATCCAGATACATGCGATCGGCGGTCACCCGCCAGGTGTCTCTGTCGATACCGGCGATGGTCTGGGCCACCAGGCTCTTGCCTGAGCCCGACTCGCCCACCAGACCACGAATTTCGCCATGGGCCAGGGTGAGGCTGAATTTATCTACCGCCTTGACCATGCCCTGAGGTGTATCAATTTCAATGGTAAGATTGCGAATATCCAGCAGCGGCATCAGTCCATTACCTCATTAATGGCCTGGCGCAGGCCTTCTCCCACCATGTTCACCACCAGCACACTGAACAGTATGGCCAGTCCCGGCAATGTCACGGTCCAGGGGGCCAGAAACACCAGATCCATGGCATCCGACAACATGGCCCCCCACTCCGGCCTTGGCGGCTGGGCACCCAGCCCAAGAAAGCCCACGGCGGTAATATCCAGAATGGCCGCCGACAGCGCCCGGGTGGTCTGGCTTATCAGGGTATCGCTTAAGTTGGGCACTATGCCAAAGCGCAGAATGCGCCAGGCGTTGGCTCCGTCGAGTCGAATGGCGGTGATATATTCCTTTTGCATTTCTTCCGACACCGCATTGTAGGTGGCGCGAATATATTGCGGGATCAGGGCCAGGGTAATGGCGATAAGCGTGTTGAACAGACCCGGCCCCAGAATGGCCACAAAAATAATGGCCAGCAGCAAAGACGGAATGGACAAAAGGGTATCGAGCAGATGATTGAGAATGCTGGCCTTCAGGCCCCGGCTCATGCCGCCGAGAATACCGATGGCAGTACCGAATAGCATGGCCACGGCAACAATCAATACCGCATTGCCAAAGGTCAGCCGGGCACCATTGATCAGCCGTGACAGCATGTCCCGGCCCAGATCGTCGGTGCCGAGAAAAAAGTCTACATTGCCATGGTCAGACCAGGACGGTGGCAGCAGCAGTGCCTGACTGAACTGCTCATAAGGGGCATAGGGTGCCAGCCAGGGGCCGATAAGAGTAAAGACGCATAAAATACCCAACCCCCACAGGCCGATCATGGCCAGAGTGTTCTGGCGAAACAGCTGCCAGGCCCGCTCCCGGGGGGAGCGCACCTGCAGCTCGGGATAGATGTTAGCCCTGGCTGGCATAAATGGCTTTCCTTCTGCTGGGGTAGATCAGGGTTGAGAGAATATCCATGCCCACACTGGCCACTATGGTAAAGGTAGCAATGGCCAGGGTGCCGCCCTTGATGGCGGCATAGTCCTGCAGGGAAATACTGGTAACCAGCCAGCGTCCCAGTCCGGGCCAGTCAAATACAATTTCGGTCATCATGGCTGAGGTCAGCACAGTACCGAACTGCAGCCCCAGGGTGGGAATGGCCATGGGAAAGGCATTGCGCAGGCCGTGACGCAGCACCACATGAGTATCACTGAAGCCCTTGGTCAGGGCGGCACGAATATAGTTTTGCTTCAGCACTTCCAGCAGGGCGCTGCGAATTTGGCGAATCACTTCGGTGGTGGGCACGATGGACAGCACCAGTGCCGGCAGCACAAGGTGGCGCAGGGCATTGAGAAACGACTCCCAGCGGTGAGGATGCTCGGTGAGCAGTGTGTCTATGGTCATGATGCCGGTGACCGGGCGAATTTCATACAGCAGGCTGAGCTGACCCGATACCGGCAACCAGCCCAGATGCAGGGAAAACAGCATGACCAGCAGCAGCCCCAGCCAGAACACCGGTACCGAATAGCCCACCAAAGTACCTGTCATGATCAGGGTATCCTGCCAGCAGCCCTGACGAATGGCCGCCAGTGTGCCCAGGGGGACTCCCACTGCCAGCGAGATAATAAAGGCGGCCAGACACAGCTCCAGGGTGGCGGGAAAATACTGCCCCAGGGCCCCCAGCACCGGCAGGCCGGTGGCACTGGAAATGCCGAAATCACCTGCCATCAGTGCCTGTAAAAAACGCCAGTAGCCGTGCCAGAAATCGCTGTTGCCCTGCTGCAGCAGCCGGAACTCCAGCCCGTAGGCAATCAGCGTCAGCAACACCAGTGTGCTTATCAGCAGGTTTAAACGTCGCAGCAAGTAAATCAGCATGGCTACTCCTTGTATGCCCGGTAAAGCACCACGCCGCCATAGGGCTGCAGTTGCAGGCCTTTTACATTGTGCCGGTGAGCCTGCAGCTTGAGGGTGTGATTAAGGGGAATAAGCGGCATATCCTGATACACAATTTCCTGAGCGTTGTGATAAAAGCCGATGCGCTGGCTTAAGGTGGGGGCAGTAAGCGCGGCCGACAACTGATGTTCAAACAGCGGGTTACACCAGCGGCTGGCATTGGTGCCACCGGCAATGGCCTGACAGCTGAGCAGGTTATGCAGCATATTGTCGGGATCCGGGTTATCCGCCGACCAGCCGGTGAGCACCGCATCCTGCTCACCGGTCTGCAGCTCCCGGCGCAAAATTTGCTCTTCCAGGTTTTGCAGCCGCACGGTAATGCCCAGCTCCCCCAGCCGGCGCTGAATAAGCTGGCCGGTTTTCAGGCCGTCGGGGTTATAGCTGCGACTGCCGGCCGGCACCAGCAGCGTCATGGTAAAGCCGTTTTGCAGGCCTGCCTGTTCCAGCAGCCAGCGGGCGCGCTCTGCATCGGGCAGAGGCATTAAAATATTGGGATCATAACCCCAGGATACCGGTGGCAGCACCGACTCGGCCTGAGAGCCGATACCAAAATATACCGCCTGCAAAATATCATCGCGCGACAGCGCCAGGGCCAGCGCCTTGCGCACCCGCACATCATTAAAGGGGGCTTTTTGGGTGTTCAGCGCCAGCACAGACACATTCATACCGGTGGCCTGATCCAGCACCAGCTCTTTGTGCTGCTTAATCACTGATATCTGACTGGCCCCCGGATGCGCCATCACATCGCACTCGCCGGTAAGCAGCTTGGCCAGCCGTTTGGACGATTTGGGTGTGATATCAAACACCAGCTGATTCAGCGCCACATTGCCCCGCCAGTAGCCTGAATGGCGGTAATAACGAATAAAGTCGTCAATGCGGTACTGGGCCAGATAAAAAGGCCCTGTGCCCACGGGCTTCTGATCTATCAGCTCGGGCGTGCCGGCTTCAAGCAGCTGAGCGGCATATTCTGCCGACAAAATTACGCCATAGTCGGTAGCCAGACTGGTAATAAAAGAGGCATTGGGCCGGCTCAGCACAAACTCAACTTGCCGCGGGCCAAGGGCCCGCACGTCGGTGACCAGTTCACTCAGGCCTATGCTGTCGAAAAACGGGTAATGGCCGCCGCTGAGGCTGTGAAAAGGATGATTGTTATTGATCAGCCGCTGATAGCTGAACACCACATCGTCGGCATTCAGTGGCCGCGTGGGGGTGAACCAGCGCGTGGTATGGAACTGAACCCCCGGGCGCAGGGTAAAGCGATAGCGCAGGCCGTCTTCGCTTCGTTCCCAGTGAGTGGCCAGGGCCGGCATGGGTTGCAGGTTGTCGGGGTTGATATCAAGCAGGCGGTCGTAAAGCTGATGAGCGGTGGCATCCAGAGTCTGAGTGGACGCGGCCAGTTGCGGGTTAAAGGTAAAAGGCGCACCTTCTGCACAGTAAAGCAGGCTTTCCTTTACCAGTTGTTGGTCACTGTCATCACATCCTGCCAGCAGCAGGGCAATCAGCCAGCATAGCCAGTAACGCATGTTCAGTCCTTTTGTGAGGCCGTTGTGACCACGGCATGTTTGCGCAGCAGGCCACGCAACTGATGATAACTCAGCCCCAGCAGACTGGCGGCTTCGCGCTGATGATAACGGGCCTGTTTTAGTGCCTCTTCCACCAGGCTGCGCTCTTCGGCGGCCAGGTGCGCTTTCAGATCCAGCGGCGACCGGCGCGTCGAAGCGGGATCCGGTTCCGGCTCAGCCTTTGGCTGCCAGGGCGAGGCAAAGGGGTCCAGACATAATTGCTCCAGCGGCTGTTCAGGCTGGCGCTGGCGACACAGGCTGCGCTCTACCGCGCTTTTCAGCTCGCGCACATTGCCCGGCCAGTCGTGCTCCAGCAGCTGCCGGCGGGCAAGGGGACCAAAACCTGCAAACAGGCTGTGGCCCAGCTCGGCGCACCATGTTACCGCAAAGTGCTCGGCCAGATGCAGCAGATCACCATCACGGGCCCGCAGGGGCGGCAATGTAATCACATCAAAGGCCAGTCTATCAAGCAGATCGGCCCGAAATTCGCCTTTTTTGACCAGGGCGGGCAAGTCCTGATTGGTGGCGCACAGCAGGCGCACATTGACCCGCACCGGCTGGCTGCCGCCCACCCGCTCAAATTCGCCGTATTCAATCACTCTCAGCAGCTTTTCCTGCACGCGAGGACTGGTGGTGGCCAGCTCGTCCAGAAACAGGGTGCCGCCGTCGGCCCGCTCAAAGCGGCCCGCATGGCGCTTTTGTGCGCCGGTAAAAGCACCGGCCTCATGGCCGAACAGCTCGGTTTCCAGCAGGCTTTCTGCCAGGGTGGCGCAGTTGATGGACACAAAGGGCTGCTGCCAGCGTGAAGACAAATAGTGCAGCCGGTGCGCCACCAGCTCCTTGCCGGTGCCGCGCTCGCCCACCACCAGTACCGGCCGGTTTAACGGTGCCAGCCGGGACACTTCATCCAGTACCCCCAGCAGGGCGTTGGACTGACCAATCAGTTCGGTATCCATATTTATACTGCCTTTATGCCGTCATTCCGGCGAAGGCCGGAATGACGGCCCACTGTAGGCCCCAATTTATTGGGGCAAGCCAAAAGCCGGATCTGCAGAGGCCACTTAATATACACGCGGCGAAATTTGCCAAATAATAGCCTTTTTAACCATTTTCTGCCAGGTGTCACATTTGTGTGGAAAATAATTTATGTTTAAAAACAGGGTGTTACTCTCGTTTTGATGGCTGGCACGGAACTTGATAGGTAAAGTCTGTTATCAATACTCCACAGGAGACAGGCAATGAGCATCTTTTCAAGAATGGCCGATATTATTAATGCCAACCTCAACTCGCTGCTCGACAAGGCAGAAGACCCGGAAAAAATGGTGCGGCTGATCATTCAGGAGATGGAAGACGAGCTGGTGCGCGAGCGCTCCAGCCTGGCCCGCATGCTGGCCGAGAAAAAGGACTTGCAGCGCCAGATTGAGCGCCATCGCGAGCGGGTGGAAGAGTGGCAGGGCAAGGCCGAGCTGGCGCTGACCAAGCAGCGGGAAGATCTGGCCCGGGCCGCGCTGTTGGAAAAGAAAAAGCAGAGCGAGCTGCTCACCGCTCTGGAGCAGGAATGCGGCCTGGTGGAAGAAAGCATGGCCAAACTGACCGATGCCATCAGCCGGCTGGAAGCCAAACTGGGTGATGCCCGTGCGCGTCAGCAGGCCATGCAGCTGCGCCAGCAAAGTGCCCAAAGCCGCATTAATGTGCAAGAGCGGGTGCGTCGCAGCGAAAACTCGGAAGCAATCGACAAATTTAATCGCATGGAGCGCAAAATTGACGAGCTGGAAGCCCGCGCCGACCTTTATAGTCAGAGCAAGGGGCTGGAGCAGGAGTTTGCCGAACTGGAAGTGGACGACACCATCAGCAAGGAGCTGGAACGGCTCAAGGCGAAAATGAATAACACCAAGGAGCAGTGATGAGCGAACTGGCCTGGGCCCTGGTGGCCCCGTTAAATATCTTTTTGTTTCTGGTGGTGCCGGTGTGGCTGGTGCTGCACTATCGCAGCAAGCGCCGGCTCGATGAAGGGCTGGACGACAATGCCCGTCAGCGCCTCGACAAGGCGCTGCAACAGTCCGAACAGCTGGCCGAGCGGGTAGAAACCCTGGAACGGTTGCTGGATCAGGAGGTGCCCGAATGGCGTCGACGTTAATTAATCTGTACCGCGACAAGCGTAACGGCAAGCTGGGAGGCGTGTGCGCCGGCATTGCCCGCCGGCTGGAAGTGGAGCCCTGGCTGATTCGCGTGCTGGCCATTACCGGTTTGCTGTTTACCAGCTTTATGACACTGGTACTTTATATTGCCGCCTGGCTGCTGCTGGATGATATGCCTCATGAGCAGCAGCCCGATACCGGCAGAGAGCATGTCAAAGCCGCCGGCTGGCGCTCGGGGCTGGCTCCCCAGGAGGCGCTGACCCGGCTGGAGCAGCGGCTGGAGCGGCTGAATGGCCGGGTGGCCACCATGGAGCGGTTAATTACTTCCGGTGAGTTTCGTCTGCGACGACAATTTAACGACTTGCGCGAGGATAAATGAGCAATACAGCCCTGCGCCAGTGGCGCAACAAGGCGGAGTCCTGGGTGCAGCGGGGGCTGGACAAGCGCCTGCGGCTTGCCGTGACCGGGCTCAGCCGCAGTGGTAAAACCGCTTTTATTACCAGCCTGGTAAATCAGCTTGAGCACGCCGGGCTGGATGCCCGTCTGCCGCACTGGCCGCCGGCGGCAGAGGGCCGGGTGCTGGGCAGCCAGCGGGTGCCGGGCCGGCATCATCATGTGCCGGCCTTTGGTTATGAGGCAGCGCTTGGCCAGCTGGCGCAAACGCCGCCGGTGTGGCCCGAGCCCACCCGCGGCATCAGTGAAATGACCCTGGCCATTCGTTATTGCCCCAAAAACCGTATTAAACGCCGGCTGCAGGATACCGCTACCCTGTATCTTGAGCTGGTGGATTACCCCGGTGAATGGCTGCTTGATTTGCCCTTGCTGTCCATGAACTACGCCCAGTGGAGCGCCCAGCAGCGTGAATTATTGCAAACGCCGGCGCTGGCCAACCTGGCTCACCCCTGGCTGAGTGCCGGTGAGGCCATTACTCCCGACAGCCCCGCTGATGATGCCGTGCTGGGCCCGCTGGCGGCGGCCTATACTCAGTGGCTGCACGACATCAAGCGCGAATGCGGTGCTTATCTGGTACAGCCCGGCCGCTTTATTCTGCCCGGTGAATATCAGGGCGCGCCCATGCTGCAGTTTGTGCCCTGGGTGTGGGGTGAGGTGCCCGCAGGGCTGAACGAGCAGCATCACTACGGCATGATGGAAACCCGTTTTGAACATTATAAAAAACATCTGGTGGCCGGCTTTTACCGGGATCATTTTGCCGGTTTCGATCGCCAGATAGTGCTGGTGGACTGCCTGAGCGCCCTGAACCGCGGCCCCGACAGCTTTGCCGATCTGAGCCGGGCGATAAACGCTATTGTGCAGAGCTTTGATTACGGCAAAACCGGCTGGTGGCGGCGGCTGTTTGCGCCGCGCATCGACAAGCTGCTGTTTGCCGCTACCAAGGCGGATCATCTCACGCCGGATCAGCATGGCCGTTTAACCCGGTTGCTGGCCACACTGGTGCGCGGCGGCCACCGTCATGCCCGCTTGTCCGGCATCGATATAGAAACCCTGGCGCTGGCCTCCATCAAGGCCACCACCAGCGGAGAAGTAAGCCATAACGGTGAGGCCATTCCCGCCCTGCAGGGCCACCGGCTGGATAACGGCGAGCCGGTGACCCTGTATCCGGGCGAGGTGCCAGACACTGTACCCGACGCAGCCTTTTGGCAACATCAGGGCTTTGACTTTACCGGTTTTGCGCCGCCGCCCTGGCAGCCGGAGCAACCGCTGCCTCATTTGCGCCTGGATCGGGCGCTGGCCTTTTTACTGGGAGACAAACTCGCGTGAGCCTGAAGAGCAAAGTGATTCTTGACCAGCCCCTGCATATCAACCAAAGCGAGCCGCTGCGGGGCAGCCAGACACTTAACGATGACGATTTTCTGGAAGCCGATGCGCCACTCGAGGGCCCGGCCGTGGTGCTGCAACCCAAACGCCGGCACCGGCTGTGGTGGACCGCGGTCAGTCTGATCATCACTCTGTTGCTGGTGCATTCGGGCATTTCCTTGTGGCAGACCTGGCAGGAAAGCCAGTGGCTGGGGGCGGCCTGGAGTGTGGCACTCTTGCTGCTGGCGCTGGCCGCCGGTGGCAGCCTGTGGCGCGAGCTGGTGCGGGTGCGCCAGCTGGAGCGGGTATCCAAACAACGGTTGCAGGCCGAGCAGTTGTTAAGCACAGACGGCCATGGTCAGGCCAAGGGTTTCTGTGAGCAGATGGCCCGGGCCAGCGGCCTGGAGCACAGCGATGCCTTTGCCAAATGGCAGGCAGGGCTGACCGGTGACGAGCAGAACAACGAGGTGCTGAGCCTTTACAGCCGGCAGGTGCTGGCCACACAGGACCGGCAGGCCAGAGCCAGGGTACTGAAGTGGTCCGGTGAGGCGGCGGTGATGGTGGCGGCCAGCCCCCTGGCAGCGGTAGATATGTTACTGGTGCTGTGGCGCAACCTGAAAATGATTGAAGACATTACTCAGTGCTACGGCATTCGCCTGGGCGCACTGAGCCGGCTGCGGCTGCTGAAAAGCGTGCTGCATCATATGCTCTATGTAGGCGTATCGGAAGCAGCCATGGACGCCGGCATGGACTTGCTGGGGCTGGAGCTGGCCGGCCGGCTGTCGGCCCGGGCCGGGCAGGGCGTGGGGGCCGGTTTGCTGACCGCCCGCCTTGGCCTGCAAACCATGGACCTGTGCCGTCCTGTGCCCTGGCAGGGGGACGAGAAAAAACAGCTGGGCGGCATACGCCGTGCGCTGGTAGATAAGGTGGCTAAACTGCTGAGTAAAAACAGTGAATAGGGAGTTGTAGTCACGTAGTTGGGATGAGCGAAGCAAATCCCAACATGTCAGTAAAAAACAGGAGAACCATTAATGGATGCAGAAAAACTGATGAAAAAGTTTCTGGGCGGCTCGTCCGGCTTTGGCAAGGGAGCGGCCACCGGTGGCATTCTCGGGGCCGTGCTGGGCAGTAAAAAGGGCCGTAAAATGGCCGGCAGTGGCATTAAATATGCCGGTCTGGCGGCAGCGGGCGTGATGGCCTGGAAAGCCTACCAGAGCTGGCAGCAGGGCAAACAGCCCGAGCAGGCGGCACCGGTGCAGCGGGAGGATTTTCAGCGAGTGGATCCGCGCTTTTCACCCACGGCCCCGGCCGCCGGCGGTGAGCCGTTCCAGTTGTCGCTGATGCGCGCCATGATAGGGGCAGCCAAGGCGGATGGTCATGTGGATGCCACCGAGCAGCAACGGATTTTTGAGCAGGTAGAGCAACTGGGGCTGGCCGCCGATGAAAAGGCACTGGTGTTCGATATGCTCTCGGCAGAGATCAGTATTAATGACATTGTCGCTTCGGCAAAAGGGCCTGAGCAGGCGGCAGAGCTGTATCTGGCATCACGGCTGGTGATGGATCCCGATGAAGCATCGGAGCGGGTATGGCTGGAAGCGCTGGCGCACAGGTTGCAGTTACCGGGTGATTTGGTGGCACATCTGGAGCAGCAGGCAAAACAGGAACTGGGGTGACCGACGGGGCTCGAACCCGCGACAACCGGAATCACAATCCGGGACTCTACCAACTGAGCTACGGTCACCACAAAATGGCGCGCCCTGCAGGACTCGAACCTGCGACCATCCGCTTAGAAGGCGGATGCTCTATCCAGCTGAGCTAAGGGCGCATGTTGTCTGCATGGCAGGCAACGGGGCGGCATAATACCGGCTTGAGACCCCATGGTCAACGGCTTTATCGCACTGGGGGTTGCTTATCAAACCCCTGAAAAAATGCGACAATTGCCGCAGGTTTATAAAGGTGAGAAATAACGCAGATGTCAGCTCAAATAATCGATGGAAAAGCGATTGCACAGGCGGTGCGCAATCAGGTGGCCGAGCGCGTGGCCGCCCGCAAAAGCGCCGGAAAACGGGCCCCGGGCCTGGCAGTAATACTGGTGGGAGCCAACCCTGCCTCTCAGGTATATGTGGGCAGCAAACGCCGTGCCTGTGAAGAAGTGGGCTTTATCTCCAAGTCGTACGACTTGCCCAGCGAAACCACAGAGCAGCAATTGCTTGAGCTGATTGACGAGCTGAATGAAGACTCGGCCATAGACGGTATTCTGGTACAACTGCCGTTGCCGGCACACATTGATTCTACGCTGGTGGTGGAGCGGATTCATCCGCACAAGGATGTAGACGGCTTTCACCCCTACAACGTAGGCCGTCTGGCCCAGCGCATTCCGGCCCTGCGCCCCTGCACGCCCAAGGGCATCATGACCCTGCTTGAGCGCAGCCACATTAAAACCCACGGCCTGAATGCCGTTGTGGTGGGGGCCTCCAATATAGTAGGCCGCCCCATGACCCTGGAGCTGCTGCTGGCGGGCTGCACTACCACTACCTGTCATCGTTTTACCGACGATCTGCAGGCTCAGGTTTCCCGGGCCGATCTGCTGGTGGTGGCCGTGGGCAAGCCCAACTTCATTCCCGGTGACTGGATCAAGCCCGGTGCCGTTGTGATTGATGTGGGTATTAACCGGCTGGAAGACGGCCGCCTGGTGGGCGATGTGGAATATGCCGTGGCGGCCGAGCGCGCCGGCTACATCACTCCTGTGCCCGGTGGTGTGGGCCCGATGACGGTAGCGTCACTGATTGAAAATACTCTCATCGCCTGCGAGCGCTATCACGACAATTAATGCAGGAGTGCCTGAATGAAATGGTTGAACAAGGACGTTCTTTATACCGTTATTTTTGGCACTGAAACTCCTGCCGGGCGACGCTTTGATCTCGCTCTGATCCTGGCCATATTGCTGTCTATGGTGGTGCTGTTGCTGGATTCCATCGGCAGCATACGGGCGCAATATGGCCCTGTGCTTTATTGGCTGGAATGGGCCTTTACCCTGCTGTTTACGCTGGAATTTGCGCTGAGGGTTTATTGCGCCCAGAGCCGGCTGGGATATTTGCGCAGCTTCTACGGCATTATCGACCTGTTGGCGGTGTTGCCTACCTATCTTGCCATTTTAATGCCCGGTGCCAGCTTTTTGCTGATGGTGCGTCTGCTCAGGGTTCTCAGAGTATTTCGCGTGCTCAAGTTGCTGCGTTATGTAGATGAAGCCAATTTGCTGCTGCGTTCGCTGAATCAGAGCCGGCGCAAGATACTGGTATTTTTCAGCACTCTGTTTATTCTGGTGACTCTGTTCGGCTCGCTGCTCTATGTGGTGGAAGGGCCGGAGAATGGCTTTACCAGCATTCCCACCAGCATCTACTGGGCTATTGTCACCATTACCACGGTCGGCTTTGGCGACATTACGCCGCAAACCTGGCTGGGCCGCGGCATTGCCGCCGTGACCATGCTGATGGGCTACGCCATTATCGCCGTGCCTACCGGTATTATTACCGCCGAGCTTGGCCGGGAAATGCGCAAGGAGTACTCACGCCGGCACTGCCCGCAGTGCGATCGCAGCGGCCATGAACGGGATGCGAAGTTCTGCAATCATTGCGGGGCCGAGCTGGAGCCGCAGAGTGTCAGTGAAGCATGAAAGTGAATATAAAAAAGGGAGCCATGGGCTCCCTTTTGGTTTTCGATGCAGCGTTGTGCTTACTGCTCGCTGTCTTCCATCAGTTCATTTACTTTGCGCTCGGCTTCGTCGGCGGCTTCAGCCATGGCATCGGCGGCGGCATCGGCCTGCTCTTCAGCGGCGTCAGCGGCGTTGCTCAGGGCGTCACCGGCAGCGTCGGCCTGCTCTTCAGCGGCAGCAGCGGCGTTGTCCAGGGTTTCATCCGCAGACTCACCCAGCTCTTCCAGTGTGCCTTGTTCTTCCATACCCAGGGCTTCCTGAGCGTCGTCAGCGGTTTGCTCGGCCTGCTCCTGAACCTGCTCTACGGCATTATCCACTTTTTCGCCGGCTTGCTCGGCGGGGCCCTGGTTATCACAGGCGGCAAGGCCAAAGGTGGCAACGGAGGTAAACAGTAAAACATTCAGCAGTGACTTGTTCATATTTTTCTCCCTGTTCTTTTTGCAAGGTGCGGAACATCCGCTTGGTGTTGACATAAACAGTAATAGCTCATGACCGACAACAGCAATAGCCATGCAATTCCATTAATGCTGCCGCTTTCCATTAAAACTCTTTTTAAATCAAAAGTTAACAGGAAAAAGCGAAATAGACTGACGCAATAAAATTAACTACGCCCGTTCATCATATGACGAAGTCTGTCTTTAAGTGAGTTATTTTGGTTCGGCAGTGGCGTCGAGAATGGCGTTGAGCTTATTCTCTGCCTCTTGAGATGCCTGCTCCACAACCTCTTGATGATGTTTTTTCTGCTGCTCAATAACCTCAGGCTCGGGTTGGGCTTCTGCAGGCAGGACAGGAGCTGCCTCGGAATGAAATCCGTTTTCTACCACTTCATCAATATGATCGCCCACATCGGCAGCAGGTCCGGGGCCCTGCGTATCACAACCGGACAGCAGGCCCAAAAACACACCAAATACACACAAGGTTAATTTTTTCATCGCAGACTCCAGTTGTATTTATTAAACCTATAAAGGCACCACATGGGTGCCTTTAAAATTAATTTCAACCGTCAATGGTTATTTTCTGCGCCAGCGGGTGCCTTCCGGGCCGTCTTCCAGCACTATGCCCATGGCGGTGAGCTGGTCCCGGGCGGCATCGGCGGCGGCCCAGTCCTTGCTCTGGCGGGCGTCGAGCCGGGCCTGGATCAGGCGCTCAATCTCGGCCACCTCGTCGTCAGCCCCGCTGTCACCGCGCAAAAAGGCCTCGGGCTCCTGAGCAAGCAGGCCCAGCACGCCGGCCAGTTCGCGCAGGCGGCCACCCAGGCCGGCGGCTACTGCGTCGTCCTTGCCTTTCTGGCGGTTGATTTCACGGGCCAGATCAAACAGTACCGAGTAGGCTTCGGGGGTGTTGAAGTCGTCGTTCATGGCGGCATTAAAGCGGGTAATAAACTCTTCACCACCGGCAGCAGGCGCTTCGGGCAGATCCCTGAGTGCGGTATAGAGCCGTTCCAGGGCGGTGCGCGCCTGCTTCAGGTTTTCGTCCGAGTAGTTGAGCTGGCTGCGGTAGTGGCCCGACAGCAAAAAGTAACGAATGGTCTCGCCGTCGTAATGCTCCAGCACATCACGAATGGTAAAGAAGTTGCCCAGCGACTTGGACATTTTCTCCTGATCCACCATCACCATGCCTGAGTGCATCCAGGTGTTGACGTAGGGGCTGTGATTGGCGCAGCAGCTCTGGGCGATTTCGTTCTCGTGGTGGGGGAACTGCAGATCCGAGCCGCCGCCGTGAATGTCGAAGTGTTTGCCCAGATGCTTGCCGTTCATGGCCGAGCATTCAATGTGCCAGCCCGGACGACCCGGCCCCCAGGGCGACTCCCAGCTCGGCTCGCCGGGCTTGGACTGCTTCCACAGCACAAAGTCGAGGGGATTGCGCTTGGTCTGCTCCACTTCCACCCGGGCACCCGCCTGCAGTTGCTCCAGGTTCTGGCCCGAGAGCTGGCCGTACTCGGCAAAGCTGTTCACTTCAAACAGCACATCGCCGTTGTCGGCCACATAGGCATGACCGTCTTTGATCAGGGTTTCCACCATATTAATGATTTCAGGAATATGGCCGGTGGCCCTGGGCTCGATATCGGGCCGGGCAATGTTGAGAGCGTCAAAGTCTTTATACATTTCGCCGGTCAGGCGCTCGGTCAGCGCCTGCCAGTCTTCGCCGTTTTCGGCGGCGCGTTTAATGATTTTGTCGTCAATGTCGGTGATATTGCGCACAAAAGTCAGGTCGTAACCGGCATGGCGCAGATAGCGGGTAACCACATCAAAGGCCACAAAGGTACGGCCATGGCCGATATGACAGAGATCGTAAATGGTGACACCACACACATACATGCCGACCTTGCCGGGCACCAGGGGTTTGAATTCTTCTTTTTGACGGGTAAGCGAGTTATATATTTTCAGCATGTTTCAGTGTCTTGGTGGTGGTGAATGGTCAATAAAGTCTGCCGTATTGAACCGTTTATGGCCAGCGGGTGCAAGTGCGGCTGTGGTGCTGCAATGCGAAGCATCAGTGCGGTTGTGATGTTGGTATCGTTTGCAGAGCAGTGCGCTCACGTCGGGCAAGGCGCACTACTTCTCCGGCACGCCGTGAATACCTCCCTGTAGGCTCCGTTGCGCCATCCATGGCGCAAAGGGCACGGCGAAGCAGCTGCCCCTTGCCCTCCACGCCTGACTGCAGACAGCGCCGATATCGCCCAAAGCAGCAGTGGGGATTGCCGAAGCCGACCGTCAAATGCCATGGCCGAAAAATTGCTCCTGCATTTTCGGCATTTCCGCCATCCATGGCGGTCAGATGCATTTGACGAGCGTCCATGGGGCGAGCTTGCTCGCCGTGACGAAGTAAAAATGCCTGACCGAACATTGAGTATGTTCGCAGCAGGTATTTTTAGTGAGTGGCCTTCTTCGAAGTGTGTCGGCGGAGTGCAACCGCACTGATGCTTCGCATCCCGTACTTGCAGCCAAGAGTCCGCCGGGGGTTCGCTAACGCCGTCGCTTGCGCTAAACTCGGCATCTGAACTTTAACACTCGGAAATATGAACATGGTTACACTGCACACTACCTACGGCGATATTACTCTTCAGCTGTTTGCCGACAAGGCACCGGAAACCGTTGCCAACTTTCTGCAATACTGCCGCGATGGTCACTACGACAACACCCTGTTCCACCGGGTGATTGACGGTTTCATGATTCAGGGCGGCGGTTACGGCCCGGGCTTTGAAGAAAAAGAAACCCGCGCGGCCATCAAGAACGAAGCCGACAACGGACTGACCAACAAGGTAGGCGCCATCGCCATGGCCCGCACCATGGAGCCGCACTCCGCCACTGCTCAGTTCTTTATTAACGTGAACGACAACGACTTTCTGAACTTTAAGTCCGCCACCACTCAGGGCTTTGGCTACTGTGTGTTCGGTGAAGTGAGCGAAGGCATGGACGTGGTGAACAAGATCAAGGGCGTGGCTACCGGCACCCGCGGTTACATGCATCAGGACGTGCCGGTAGATGATGTGCTGATCACCGGCGTGACCGTGAGCGAATAAGTCATATCGCACTGTGTTGCAATGCCCGCTACGGCGGGCATTGTTGTGTCTGAATCCGGATTTTTTATGCCTCATACCCTGTTTATTGCCGATCTGCATTTAAGCCCCGGCCGCCCTGATATTACGGCGGCCTTTCTGGCCTTTATGGAAACGGAAGCATCGAAGGCCGATGCCCTTTATGTGCTGGGGGATCTGTTTGAATTCTGGGTGGGCGACGACGAACCCAGCGAGCTGAACCGGCAAGTGGCGGCGGCGTTCAGGGCCTGCCGTGCTCCTGTGTATTACATTCACGGCAACCGGGACTTTATGATAGGCCGGCGCTTTGCCGCCGAGGCCAACATGACGCTGCTGCCCGAGCACAAGGTAATTGATCTCTACGGCACGCCCACCCTGATTATGCACGGCGACACCCTGTGCATTGATGACGCCGGCTATCAGCGTTACCGCCGCATTACCCGGCTTCGCTGGCTGCAATGGCTGTTTCTGCGTCTGCCGCTGACAAAGCGACTGGGCATTGCTGACGGCATTCGCGGCAAAAGTGCCGAGGCCAAGCAGGATAAAAGCATTACCATCATGGATGTGAACCAGGGCGAGGTGGAGCGGCAAATGCGCAAGGCCGGGGTGCAGCGGCTGATCCACGG
The DNA here is from genome assembly GCF_000381965.1 of Oceanimonas smirnovii ATCC BAA-899. Classification (GTDB taxonomy): domain Bacteria; phylum Pseudomonadota; class Gammaproteobacteria; order Enterobacterales; family Aeromonadaceae; genus Oceanimonas; species Oceanimonas smirnovii. Next base: position 243,983 of record NZ_KB908456.1, on the reverse strand, counting down.
TCATACTCACAGACCCGCCATTCACGATCTTGAGCTGGACGGCCGGCCGGCCCGGCGTATTGTGCTGGGCGACTGGTATACCCAGGGCAGCGTGCTACGGGTAACCCCCGAGCGTGCCGAGCTTTGTACGCGGCAGTTGTAGCTGCCGCTTTAGCTGGCAGGGCCTGTGCAACAGGCCAGGATATAGGGTGACCTGCAGATTTGCGCCGGCTAAAGCGGCGCCTACCGCTCGAATACATCATGAGCAAGTATGTCATCCGGCAACCAAGACACCTGAGGAGTCTTTATGAAACCGGGCAAAACAGGAATACGGCGAATGATTGCGGCCCTGGGCTATTCCCGCCAGGGGCTGGTGAGTGCTTATAAAAACGAGGCGGCTTTTCGTCAGGAAGTGTGGCTGGCGCTGGTGCTGGTGCCCTTTGCCTTCTGGCTGGAGCTGCCGCTGGCTCATACCCTCTGGCTGGTGGCAAGCCTTGCCATGGTATTGGTAGTGGAGCTGCTTAACTCTGCCATTGAGGCAGTGGTTGACAGAATCGGTCCCGAGCATCACGAGCTGGCGGGCCGGGCCAAGGACACCGCCTCGGCGGCGGTGCTGCTGACCCTGCTGCTGGCGATCTTTGTCTGGGTCATGGTGCTGGCCGAGCATGTCTTTTGAATACGGCGGGGTCGCTGACCGCGGCGCTCAGGGCACCACCAGCCGGTAGCCGATGCCCGGCTCGGTGAGCAGAATGCGGGGATGGGCGGGCTGGGCTTCCAGCTTCTGGCGCAGCTGGGACATGTGTACCCGCACGTATTCGTGGTGCTCCACATGGGCCGGCCCCCAGACCGCGCTCAGGATCTGGCGGTGGGTCACCACCTTTTCCGCGTGGCGCAGCAAAAACAGCAACAGCTTGTATTCGGTGGGGGTCAGGTGCAGCGGCTCGCCTTCTTTGCACACCCGCCGTGCTGCCGGATCCACGGTAATTTCCCCCAGTTGCAGGGGCAGCTCGGCATCCCGCCCCGGGCGGCGCAGGGCCACCCGGATCCGCGCCAGTAACTCCTGGGCACCGAAGGGCTTGGTCAGGTAGTCGTCGGCACCGGCGTCCAGCGCCTCCACTTTTTCTGCTTCCCGCTCCCGGGCCGAGATCACGATCACCGGCATGGCGGACCAGGCCCTCAGCTCGCGCAGCAACGCCACTCCGTCCATGTCACCCAGGCCCAGGTCGAGCAGCACCAGATCCGGGGAGCGACCACTCAGGCAGCGCAATCCCTCGGCGCCGCCGGCCGCTGCCGTGACCCCGTAGCCGTGGCTGCGCAGCAGGGTCTGCAGGAAACGGGTCATGGAGACATCGTCTTCAATGATCAGAATATGGGGCAGAGGGGCTGTCATGACTGCGTTCTCCAGGCGGGCCAGACCAGGTGGCTGACGGTCACCCGGGCGTCGTCATCCTCGGTCAGATAAAAGGAACCCTGGTGCCAGTCGGCCACCGCCCGGCAGATGGGCAGGCCCAGGCCGGCGCCGCCATCGCCCCTGGGCTTGGCCGGCCGGACCGGTTTGCCGTTGGTCAGGATGAAATCGTAAAGCTCGCCGTGCCAGCGTCCTTCCAGCCGGTAGGGAGGCAGGCCGTGGCGCACCGCGTTTTCCAGCATGTTGGCCAGGGCGATTTCGAGCAGGGTATCGTCACCGTGGATGGGCACCTTGTTGTCGATATCTATGTCGAAATGCACGGGGTCGAACAGGTTGCCGCGCCGGCGCAGGGCGGCGCTGACCACTTCTTCCGGCATCAGCGCCTGGGCGACAACCATATCCTGACGCTGCACCCGATTGAGCTCCATCACCTTGTCGAAGTGACTGCTGAGTACCCGGCTCTGCTGATAGATGGCTTCGGCAATTTCCCGGTATTCCTGCTCTTCAAGACGTACCTTGGGATCTGCCAGCATGCTGGCGTTGCCCATGATGCTGGCCAGCGGAGTACGCAGATCGTGGGACAGGGAACGCAGCAGGGCGTTTCGGCCGCTGGCCAGCTCCGCCTCCAGCCGGGCCTGCTGCTCGGCCCCGGCCAGCCGGGCCCGGGTCAGGGCCTGGCCCAGCAGCGAGGCCGCCACCCGCAGCAGGGTGCGGTTGGCTCGGTAAGGAGCGCTGGCACAGCACAGGTAGGCGACCACCTGCTGTTTATCGGATACCGGCAGTGCCTCGCCTGCTGCCGGCGGCTTGAGGGCAATGCTGACCGGGCTCCCCAGCCGGCGGGTCAGCAACTGGGTCACGAACCCGTACATGGCCTCGGGCCGGCCGTGCCCGGGCAGGCCCCGGGCCAGCAGAAACATGCCCCTGAGCTGGCGCAGCAACTGGCGCACCCGCTCCAGCCGGCCGCGTAACTGGCCGCTGAGCCGGCTGATCAGCAGGCCCACCGCCAGCATCACGGCGAAGGTAAGCAGGTAATCCAGGTTGTGCACGTGCAGGGTGTAGTAGGGCTCGACGAAGAGCACATCGAACAGCAGCACGCTCAGCACCGTGGCCAGGCTGGCGCGGCGGCTGCCCTGGCGCACCGCTATGATTGCCACCACCAGCAGCAGCGCCATGGCGATGTCGGTGGTGGTAAGCCAGCCCCGTAGCGGCAGCAACAGCACCACCGCCAGCAGAGGCCCGCCCAGGCTCGGCAGCCAGGGCGGCAGGCGTGGATTATCCCAGAGCAATACGGCCTCCCGCGTAGCGCAGCGGACGCTCCGGGTTGCCCGCCAGGGCGGTAAACAGATACACCGGGCTCAGCTTGCCAATCATCATGACCGCCATGATGAGCACTTTGCCCCCCGGACTCAACTCCCCGGTCATGCCCGTCGACAGCCCCACAGTGCCCAGTGCTGAGATCAGCTCGAAGATCATCGAGAAGGGATCTGCCCCGGGCATCAGGTAGAAGGCCAGCAGGGTCACCAGCAGCAGCAGGCTCAGGGTGATCACCAGAATGCCGGCGGCCCGCAGCATGTACTCCACCCCCAGCATGCGCCCCAGCATGCGGGTTTCGGTGCGGCCCTGCAGGGCCGCCACTACCCCGGTGATCAGCAACACAAAGGTGGTAACACGTATGCCACCGGCGGTGGAGCCGGGGCCGGCACCGATCACCATGTTGAGCATCAGCCAGCTCTGGCCCGCCGGGCTCATGGCGGCAATGTCCAGACTGTTGAAGCCGGCGGTGCGGGCGGAGGCATTCTGAAAAAAGGCGTGCAGCAGGCGCTCCCGCCAGCCCAGCCCGGCCAGGCTGTGATTGTGTTCGAACAGCAGCAACAGCAGGGTGCCCACCGCCAGCAGGGTCAGGGTGGCCCACAGCACCAGCCGGGTATGGACGCTGCGGCAGCGGTGCAGCACCAGCAGCTCGAACAGCACCGCAAAGCCCAGGCCGCCGACGATAAAGCCCGCCGCGTGGGCCAGCACCATCCAGCCCGGCGACACCGACATCAGCGAGTCGCCGAACAGGGCGAAACCGGCGTTATTAAAGGCCGACACCGCATGAAACAGGCTGATGCCCAGGCCCTGCGGCCAGCCCAGCAGTGGCACCCAGTGCAGGGCGAATAGCACCGTCAGTACCGATTCTACCCCCAGGCTGAACAGCAGGGAGAAACGGAGCACATCCGGCAGCCGCAGATCCGGCCCCAGCTGCCAGAAGGAGCTGAGCATGGCCTGGTTGCGCAATCCCACGCTGGCGTTGAACGACAGCATGGCAGCCGCCCCCAGGGTCATGTAGCCCAGGCCGCCGAGCTGGATCAGCAGGCCGATGATGGTCTGGCCCAGGGCCGAATAGTCGCTGCCGGTATCCACCACCACCAGGCCGGTGACGGTAACCGCCGATACCGAGGTAAACAGGGTGTCGAGCCAGCTCACCGGGTTAATTCGGGCTGCGGGCAACAACAGCAACAGGCTGCCGGCCAAGGCCAGCGCCAGGTAGCCCTGCAACAGCAGCAGTGCCGGCGAACTCAGCCGTTTGTGGGTCAGGACAAGGCGCGCAGACATGCTTCCAGTGACTCCGTTTCGGCCAGCAGCAGCAGCTTGTCACCCGGTTGCAGGCGGGCACTCTGGATCATCTGCTCGGGCTGGTAATCCTTGTAGCGGGTCATGCCCAGCAGCTGGACATGGTGACGGCCGAGCAGGCCCACCAGGTTGCGCTCAAGGTGACTGGCATTGACTTCCAGCTCCGCCACCACCTGGCCGGTGGACAACCCCTGGCGGGTCAGCAGCTCGGGATGGCCCAGCCAGGCCGCCACCATCTCGCCCATGGCCTGCTCCGGGTTAATGGCCCGGCTCACGCCCATCTTCTGTGCCAGCTTGTGGTGATAACTGTCGCGAGTTTTGCACCAGATTGCCTCGACCCCGGCCTCCTTCAGGTTGAGGATGGTGATCAGACTGCTCTGCAGATCGGTGCCGATGGCCACCACCACCGCGAAAAATTGTCGCCAGTCGATGCTGGCGATCACCTTGGGATCGGTGCCGTCGGCGATAATGGCCTCGGCCACATCATCGGCGATGGCATGCACCCGCTCCTGAGCCGAGTCTATTGCCATTACCTCCAGACCGGCGCCCCGCGCCGCCCGGCAGAAGGCGGAGCCGAAGCGGCCCAGGCCGATCACCGCAATACGTTTTTTTGCCATGGTTGAAGTCTCCGTAAGCCATAACTCAAGCCTATTACGAGCCCTGTCAAAAGGGTGTTTAGAATAAGGAAGCAGATATAAAGAAAATATAAAGAAATGCAGCGCGCCAAAAAAAAGGCTTCAAAAGAAGCTAATTATCAAGTTCATACTGAGTTAAAAGTTGTTTAAATGTGACGCTTGATAGGTTTTTGTCAATAAGTGATGGCGGTTTTAGTTTCATTTAAACAAAGCATTAACAAAGAAAATGGCCGGATTTGAACTATTCATTTCTGTTATGGCCGCTTTCTTTCTAGCATCAGGGTCATGCGCTCATCAGCCAGTTTCGGTGCGCAGTTAACCACTCTGTTACCAAGCCAGAAGGAAGGAACCTTATCATGCAGATGCCCAACACCCTGACCATTCCCAACGGTGAAAAAGTCCGCGGCATGTTTTCCGAGGCGGAAATGCGTTCCCGCCAGCAAAAGTTGCGCCAGTACATGGCTGGCAACGATGTAGACGCCGTACTGTTCACCTCTTATCACAACATCAACTATTTCAGTGATTTTGTGTACTGCCGGTTTGGCCGGGACTATGGTCTGGCGGTGACCCAGGACATTCACACCACCATTACCGCTAACATAGACGGCGGTCAGCCTTACCGGCGCAACGCCCTGGGTGACAACCTGGTATATACCGACTGGCAGAAAGACAACTTCTTTCGTGGTGTGCAACAATTGATTGGCGGTGCCCGCCGGGTGGGGGTGGAATTTGACCACCTGAGCCTGCAGAACCTCGACAAGCTCAAGGCCGCTATGCCGGACGCCGAGTTCGTGGACATTGGCCTGCCCACCATGAAGATGCGCATGATCAAGTCGGCGGAAGAAATTGCACTTATCAAGCAGGGTGCCCGGGTGGCGGATGTGGGTGGTGCCGCCATTCGTGACGCCATTGGCGTGGGCGTGCCGGAATACGAAGTGGCGCTGGCCGGCACTCAGGCCATGGTGCGCGAAATTGCCCGCACCTTCCCTCATGCCGAGCTGATGGACACCTGGGTGTGGTTCCAGTCAGGTATTAATACAGACGGTGCTCACAACCCGGTGACCAGCCGCAGAATTGAAGCCGGCGACATTCTCAGCCTGAACACCTTTCCCATGATCGGTGGCTACTACACGGCGCTGGAGCGGACCCTGTTCAGCGAGCACGTCTCCGACCGTCATCTGGAGCTGTGGGAAATCAACTGCAAGGTGCACCGTCGCGGGTTAGAGCTGATCAAGGCCGGCAACCGCTGCTGCGACATTGCCGCCGAGCTGAACGAAATCTTTGCCGAGCACGATGTGCTGCAGTACCGCACCTTTGGTTACGGCCACTCTTTTGGCACCCTGAGTCACTACTACGGCCGCGAAGCGGGCCTGGAGCTGCGCGAAGACATTGAAACCGTGCTGGAGCCGGGGCATGTGGTCTCCATGGAGCCGATGATCATGCTGCCGGAAGGCCTGCCCGGTGCCGGTGGCTATCGTGAACACGATATTCTGGTGATCAGCGAAAGCGGTGTGGAAAACATCACCCGCTTCCCCTTCGGCCCCGAGCACAACATTATCAAGGGCTGATGAACAGCAGGCTCACTCTCCAGGGTGGGCCTGCTTTGTTTTAGGAGGTAGAAGTTATGTTAATTGAATCCTGGACCATGGAGTGGTTTGCCTTTCTTAACGCCATCATTCTTGCCTGGGCCGCCCTGGCCTATGTCTACCGGGAATACGTGCGCAAGCCCTGCCGCTGATCTGCACCATAACCAAACGACCAAAGGGAATTTGTGATGGAAAATTATTCATTTCTGAACTGGGCCCTGTTGCTGGGCTCCTTCGGCGTTCTGATCCTGATCGGCTGGCTGTCCAGCCGGGTAGTTAAAGACAGCGATGAAACCGGCTTTCTGGTGGCTGGCCGCAGCCTGGGCCCCTTTGTGGGGGCGGGCACCATAGTGGCCACCGGCTTCAGTGGCTGGGGCTTTATGGGATCGCCCGGCGTGGCCTATGAGTTTGGCTCGGTGGAAGTGCTGGGCAATTTCTTTTTTGCGCCGGCCATGGTGATTGCCGTGCTCTATTTTGCTCATTTTCTGCGCCGGCGCGCCGATGAGCTGGGCAGCTGCACCATTCCGGAATATGTGTCTCAGGTGCATGGCGGCGGCCAGAAACTGGAGCGGCTGGTAAAAGGTGTGGCTGCGGTGATCACCATAGTGCTGCTGCTGGTGTTTCTTACCAGTCAGATCAAGGCGGTGGGGCTGCTGGGGGCGTCCTGGCTGGGCATTACCCTGACCGAAAGCGCATTGCTGATGATCTCGGTGATCATCCTTTACACCATGCTCGGTGGCCTGGCTGCCGTGGCCTGGACCGACACCCTGATGGTGGCGGGCATGGGCATAGGCGCTCTGGTGATGATGGTGCAGATTTTTACCGACATCAGCCTTACCGACATGATAGACAGGCTCAATGCCATTGATCCGGAGCTGCTCAACCCCACCACCTCGGATCCCTACGGCGACAGCAAGGGCTCGGTATTTCTGGTGCTGCCCTATGCCTTCCTGTTTACCGCCGTGCTGCCTTACATGGCGGTGCGTTTTCTGGCGTTCAAGCCGACGGTAAAAATGCACCATGTGGCCATTTGGGTGGCACCCATGGGTTGCTTGCTGAGTCTGGTGCCCATAGTGGGCATGTATGTGCGGGTGGCGCATCCTGAGCTGGCGGAAGCGGATCAGGCCATGCCGGTGTATCTGGCCAAGTTTCTGCATCCGGCGCTGGCGGGCATTATTACCCTGTTTATTCTGTTTGCCATGAAGTCCACCGCCAACTCGCTGCTGCACACCGTATCGAGTGCGGCGTCTCACGATCTGCGCACTGCGCTGTTTCCCGAGAGCAAGGCCTCCGGTGCCCGTATTTTGTGGATAAACCGCATCTGGGTGGCCATTCTGGGCTTGGTGGGCTTTTTAATGATGCTGTATGCACCGCCCTTTATGCTGTCCTGGCTGGGCATTCTCGGCTCCGGCACCCTGCTGGCGGTGATGATAGGCCCAGTGTTTATCTCGTCCTTCTGGCAGGGTAACGGCTATGGTGCCCTGGCGGCCATGTTCACCGGCCTGGTCACCAGCGGCAGCTTTTTGCTGTTTACCGAGGTGGGCTGGGTGGAAGGGCCGCTTTATGGTTGTCTGGCGTCTTCTGTCATCTATATCACAGTGAGCAAGCTGACCCAGTCTGCCCCGGCAGGAGCCATGGCCCGCAGCTGCTGAGTGGTTTGCAGGCCGGGGTTATTCCCGGCCTACAAGGTGTTCAGCCCCTGCTTAAGATAATCCAGCAGCATTTGGCCCGCCGGGCTGAGGCTGCTGTTGTTATAGCAAAAACCGATGGAAACCGTGCCCAGATCCGGGCAGTGAGCAAAGCGGGATGAGGCTTCCAGCCCCTCGGGCACGGTACTTTTAGACAGCACACTAATGCCAAGACCTGCCTTTATGGCTGACTGAATGCCCAGCAAGCTGGACGAGCTGTATACCACCCGCCAGGGCAGGTTGGCTTTGTTCAGCGCATTAATAATGGTACGCCGGTACAAACACCCCTTTGGGTAAAGAATAAGGGGCAGTGGCTGGTCAGCCGAGAGCAGTATATTGCTGTTGCGCACCCATACCAGCGGCTCGGTAATGTAGTCGGTCAGCTGATGCTGCTCGGGCCGGCTTTCTTCAATGGCCATGACCAGGTCATAGGCCCCTTTTTTATAATCACTGAGCAGGTTGGCACTGATATCACTGCTTACATCCAGCGTTACCCCCGGATAAGACTGCGCAAAGCGCCCAAGGGTGGTAGCCAGAAACGACACCTCAAAATCATTGGGAATGCCAAGGCGCACGGCACCACTGACTCTGGGCGTGCTCAGGCGGGAAATCAACGTATCGTTCAGATCCAGCATACGCTGAGCACAGGTCAGCAGCAGTTGGCCTTCTTCGGTCAGTTGCAGGCCCTGACCACGGTTGAACAGTTTTACGCCCAGCAGCTCTTCCAGCCTCTTCATCTGCAGACTGACTGCCGGCTGAGAGCGGCCCAGCCGTTCACCGGCGGGAGTAAAACCGCCCAGCTGATTAATGGTAACAAAGGTGCGCAGCAAATCCGTTGGCAGGTTCTTCATGCTTGAAGTTACGCGATTAAGAAAACTAATAACGCTGTTTTTAACATTTATTTAATAAATAAAAAAGGGCCGGCACTTGTTAACGTACCGGCCCGTTTAGCTGTTAGCCTGAGTTATTCCTGTTCAGGTTTTGCTTTCTTGCGCTTGAGCGGTGCTGTGCCATCAGCAGATCCCAGGCCTTCGCCACCAATAAAGCCGGCCGGGCGCTTGGGGGTAGCCGGCTTGGCCGGTCCTTTACCTTTTTTACCTTTATAGGGAGCCGGCGTTTTATTGCCGGGCTTGCTCTGTGCCTTGCGTACCGGCCGCAGCCCCTTGAACTTGCCTTGCAGGCCTTCAATGTAGCTGAAGCTGATATTCCGCTGCAAAAAGGCTTCTACCCGTTTAAAGGCGTCCCAGTCGCGGGGGCCCACCAGCGAGATGGCAACGCCGCTGGCACCGGCCCGGCCGGTGCGGCCGATGCGGTGCACATATTCTTCCGGCTGCTTGGGCATATCGAAGTTAATCACCAGCGACACCTGCAGCAAGTCCAGTCCGCGAGAGGCCACGTCTGTGGTGATCAGCAGCTTGTACTGGCCCTTGGCAAAGGCATCCATAATGCGGTTGCGCTCGGCCTGGCTCATGTCACCGTGCAGCGCTGCCGTGGCCAGCTCCTGTTGTTGCAGGCGTTCGGCCAGACGCTCGGTATCGGCCCGGGTGGCGGTAAAGATAATGGCCTGCTGATACGTTTCGTTGGCCAGCAGGTGATCCAGCAGTGCCTGCTTGTGATCAAGATGATCGCCCAGCATAAAACGCTGCTCTATGTCTTTGTGTTCGGCATGAGCCTCACCAATGGCCACCCGTTTGGGCGCGTTCAGCAGCTTGGCAGCCATGGCGTTGGTCTCGGCATGGTCCAGGGTGGCGGAAAACATCAGGGTCTGGCGGCGGCGGTGATCCGCGGCCTGATGAATACGCTCCAGTTCAGGCGCAAAGCCCAGATCCAGCATGCGGTCGGCTTCGTCCAGGATCAGCAGCTCCAGGCCGTTCAGCATCAGCGAGCGGGCGTTCAGATGATTGGCCAGCCGCCCCGGGGTGGCCACAATCACATCGGGCTGGCGGCGCAGTGCCTTGAGCTGATCATTGAAGTTTTCACCGCCCAGCAGCAGGGCAATATTGAAATGGCTGCCGCACAGGGAGCGCAGCTGCACATATACCTGACGGGCCAGCTCCCGGGTGGGTGCCAGAATAAGTGCGCGCGGATCGCGCTTGCTCAGAGCCCGGCTTTTCATCAGCCGCTGCAGTGCCGGCAGCAAATAGGCCAGGGTTTTGCCCGAGCCGGTTTTGGAAGAGGCCAGCAGATCAAATCCGGCCATTACCACCGGCATGGCCTCTTGCTGAATGTCGGTGGGGTGTTCCAGCCCCTGATGGTCCAGTGCCCGGATCAGTCGAATATCCAGTCCAAAATCACGAAAAGTGTCGTTATGTTGCGCCAAGTAGCTGCTCCGCAAAGTTCGGGAAAAGTTCGGAAAAAGAAGTGTCCGGCAGGCGGCCGGCATGATTGCCGCATATTGTATAAGAAAGCGGAGCGCTTGTATTGTTGATGCGCCCACACAGCCAGCGCATACACTGAAAGGAGTATGCTGACTGAGCAGGAGTCGTTAATGGAGCAGAACCAGATATTATGGACACCGCCGGCATCGCTGCTGCAGCACAGCCAGATAGCCAAATACATGCGCTGGCTGAGCGGCCGGGGGCTGGGCAAATTTACTGACTATCAGGCCCTGCATGCCTGGTCGGTGCGCGAGCCCGAGGCCTTCTGGCAGTCGGTGTGGGACTTTTGCGGCCTGCGTTATGATCAGCCGCCCGAGCGGGTGCTGGGCCGGCGCAGCATGCCCGGGGCCGAATGGTTTGCGGGCATGCGCATGAACTTTGCCGGCAATCTGCTGCGCCATGGTACGGGGGCGCTGGCTAATGAAGAGGCCGTGGTATGCCACCGCGAACACGGCCCGCCGCAGCGTTATCGCTTTGCCGATTTGCGCCGTGACACGGGCGCACTGGAAGCCTGGCTGCGGGTCCGGGGCGTAAAGCCCGGCGACAGAGTGGCCGGCGTGGTCACTCACGGTTACGAGGCACTGGTGGCCATGCTGGCAGCTACCAGCATGGGAGCAATATGGAGCTCGGCCTCGCCGGACTTTGGTGCCGATGCCATTATCGACCGCTTTGGTCAGATAGAGCCGGCGGTGCTGCTGCTGGTAAACGGCTATCACTACAACGGCAAGCAGTATGACCGGCGGGACGAATTTGCCCGTGTGGTGCAGGGGCTGCCCAGTGTAAAGGCGGTGCTTGGCATTAACAGCCTGCCGAACACCGGCAGCCTGAATGTGCCCAACCTGGCCGACTGGTCTGTGGCGCTGGCCGAAGGGCAGGGCAGTGAGCCTTCTTTCACGCCGCTGCCGGCGGATCATCCTGTTTATATTCTTTATTCCTCGGGCACCACCGGCAAACCCAAATGCATAGTGCACGGCGCGGCGGGCATGCTGGTAAACCACGCCAAGGAGCTGGTACTGCACGGCGACATGAGTGCCGGCGACCGGCTGATGTATTACACCACCTGCGGCTGGATGATGTGGAACTGGCAGGCCTCGGCGCTGCTGGCCGGGGTCACGCTTGTTACCGTGGACGGAGCCGCCGCCCACCCGGACATGAACCGGCTGTGGGCGCTGGCAGAGCAGGAGCGGGTCACTCACTTCGGCACCAGTGCGCGCTTTCTGGCGGAATGCCGCAAGGCGCAGCTGCAACCCGGTGAGCGTTTTGATTTAACGGCAATGCGAGTGTTGTTTTCCACCGGCTCGCCGCTGCTGCCGGAAGACTACGACTGGGTGTACAGCACACTGCCCGGTCAGGTGCTGCTGGGCTCCATTGCCGGCGGCACCGATATTTGCGGCTGCTTTGTGGGCTGCTGCCCTCTGTTGCCGTTGCGCCGGGGAGAAATTCAGTGCCGCTTTCTGGGAGTAGATGTGGTGGCCATGAATGAGCAGGGCGAGGTGACCGACGGCCGGGGCGAGCTGGTATGCCGCCAGCCGCTGCCCTGCATGCCGGTAGGCTTCTGGCAGGATAACAACAACGAGCGCTACCGCGCCGCCTATTTTGACACCTTTCCCGGAGTATGGGCACACGGTGACTTTGTGGCCTTTACCGAAGAGGGCGGGGCTGTGATTTATGGCCGCTCCGATGCCACCCTGAACCCGGGCGGCGTGCGCATCGGCACCGCCGAAATTTACCGTCAGACAGAGCTGGATGCCAATATAAAAGACAGCCTGGTGGCGGGCCGGCAGATAAACGGTGACGTGGAAGTGGTGCTGCTGGTGGTAGCGGATCACAGGCTCTCGGAAGAAGAATGCAAACTGCTGCGCCAGCGCATTCGCACCGGTGCCAGCCCCAGGCATATGCCCCGCCACATAGTGCAGGTGCCGGACATTCCTTACACCCGCAGCGGCAAAAAAGTAGAGCTGGCAGTGGCCCGCATGCTCAACGGCGGCAGCAGCAGCGACAACCGCGACGCCCTGGCCAACCCGGGTGCCCTGGATGCCATTCGCCAATGCCTGCAACAGGCCGGCCTGCTGGCCGGTTAGGCGCACGTCTTCAGGGAGTGAAAAGCGAAGCATAAGGTTGGAACGAATCCCAACATAGCGGCTGCGACACCAGATGTCCGTATGAAACCGTTTTACAGGGCAAACAGCGGGTGTGCAGTTGCTTAATGGCTGCCATAGGGCTTAACTTGAAACGCTGACCAAAGGAGGCCACATGGATCTTATTCGAATTCTTATTGCCATTTTGCTGCCGCCACTGGGCGTGTTTCTGCAGGTGGGGCTGGGCAAGCACTTCTGGATCAACATTTTGCTGACCCTGCTCGGCTACATTCCCGGCATAGTGCATGCGGTGTGGGTCATTGCCAAAAAGTAATGGACGGAAACAGACAGAAAACCCGCGAAAAGCTGGAGCGTATGGCCTGGCTGCTGGACAGCGCTATCCGCCTGCCCGGCGGCTTTCGTATTGGCCTGGACGGCATTATCGGCCTGGTGCCCGGGGTAGGGGACCTGACCGGTGCGGTTTTCTCCGGTTACATACTGCTGCAGGCTGCCCGCATGAAGCTGCCTTTCACCCTGTTGGCCCGCATGGGCTTCAACATTTTGCTGGAGCTGGTGATCGGCAGCATTCCCATACTGGGCGACCTGTTCGACTTTGCCTTTAAAGCTAACAAGCGTAATGTGCGGCTGATGAATAAGTATTTTGAGTCTGCCGGCTAACGGCAGCCCTCAGCTGGCTCAATAGCTTGCGCACATTACTCTTTTTCTGAATCGTTGTGGGCAGGCTTTGAAAAATGAAAGTAATAGCAGGTCAGAAAACCGCTGATTACTCCAAACCAAGCAGCTTTTCTCAAGCAACCCGTTAACTCAGTTGCTGTTAACGACAGTATTTACAAATGGTTACTGTATCTTCATTATTCTTAGGTTTGAACTCACCACCACAATTTGTGCAATTGCGGGTAACAAGGTAGTTGAGAAGAAGCACAAAGGGTGAAAACACAATAAGTGCAGCCTTAAGTTCAATCTCAAAGGGCGAACCCAGCATAACAAAAGGCGCAAGCACGCCCATGGTTATGTAAAACCGCTTGCGCATCTTGATCTTTTTTTGCACATTCGGTTCGTTGCTGTATCTTAATGCAGCGATCAAAACAAGGGCAAAAGCAGCAATGGCAATCCAGTGCTGAATGTCGAGGTTATCCATTTATATCTATATCTCCGTGCTTTATTGTTTTTTATGAGTTCAGTGTTAATTAATCAAAAAAATAAAGCAACAGGGGAGGGAGGCGTTAGGGCCGTTAGTGGTATTTTTATACCTTGTTGCGACAGGTTGCGTCGCTGGTTTTTTATTCCCGAGAAAAAATAAGAATATAATAAAAAGGCGGCCTAAAGCCGCCTTGGTGCAAGACATTGTTTTTAAAATTTCCCTGAAATCCAGTGTGTTACGTCTTCTTTACCTATTGGAGAGTAACGGCTTAAATGTGGCAGCCCTGCTACATATACAGGCCTGCCATTAATTTTGGTTTTAAACCCTTTTATCATCCAGTTGCCATGGCCGGACGGAGCTACATCTTCTTCTCCACCATAAACAGATTTCAAATATCCGTATGGAGATATTGCCGAGTTGCCAAAGGTGAGTATTATTTTGGGTTGAACTATATCGATAATGGCTTCATGTACAGGCCAGCACGTTTCGGCAAGTGAATAATCAATATCAACAGCGGCTCTGCTCTGAAAAAATATCAGGTTACTTGCACATACATCTTTGGGATTGTATCCCAGACTCTGAATAATCCAGCAAACACGTTTTTGAAGAGGTGACGCCCCTTTTTTTGACTCACCTTTCAGGTTGCTCCAGGACTCATCAATATATGCATTTTTATCATAATCAAGCATACCATCTATATGATGTGAGAGAGGTTTTCCTCCCGCTCCACCTGGATTAAACCCCATCAGATAGATATCGCCTGGCTTCAGCGTTTTATGACTGCTGTACAGAATGCAACCAGGCTGGTTCAGTAAGTCTGAAAGCTGAGTTTTGGCTAATTCAGGAAGTCTGTTTTTACCCATAATGTGCTCGCTATGTTTAAAGTTTTTTGTCTGAGTCATCAAATGGATAGTACATCATCTTAAGCGGCATTTAATAGCTGTTTTTATAAAATAAAACAGTGACTAATCAATTATTTTGTCGGCTATTTTTAAGAAAACTGAACACTCGGATTTGCGGGTTTTAGAAGGCTTTTTTATGCATTATTTTTCTTTTCATCTGTCGGGTGACAAGCGATGGCTCGTTTTGTCCGGCGGCCTCCGGTCAGTTGGTGATATTTTTTACTCAGTCCTTCCTGCGAAGGCGGGAATCCAGTGCTGTTGGCATCAGAGCTAACATACCGCTGCTGGCTGTTGAATAAATAACGGTTTAAACAAAAAACGAGCCAAACGGCCCGTTTTTTAATGATGACGGTGGTAGTTAAAATCATGTCCTGAACATGCGTAAATCCAGTTCAACCGCATCACCCAGCCAGTAGGCATGAGTCGTATGATCCGCCAGATCATCACCGGTATCCGCATGTACCAGCACACTCAGATTGCCACGCTGATGATCCAGCCAGGGAATAAACCGCTCAAAGTCGGCATGAGTGAACTTCACCTGACAACTCCACCTGGTATGCGGCCCCACCGGCTTCTGATGAATGCGCCCTACCTCCAGTGAAAACTCCTTGGCAATGCGCCGGCACAGCACAGTGGCAAACGCCAGTGTGTTGGCATCGAAATAGATGTGGGCATGGTAGGCGTTATGGTTGTTGATTGGACGTTTGGGATGAGTCATTTTGTCTTAATGTTAGCTGAATTGAAAATATATAATTTGTTTATTTTGAGGATGTGGGGTTAATAATTGATTAAGTAAATAATGCTTTTTGGTTTTCTTGAGGAGTCATTTTGAGTTTAAGTAAAGGTAATAAATGCTATTCTGGGTTGTAATATAGAACCTCTCTCCCCTTCTAGGACTGTATATGAAGTTTACATACTACAATTTATGAAATTGGAGCGCTTTATAAAGCATATCGGTAGCGCTCCATTAATTCATGTGGAATACATTTTAACAACAATATGACACTAGTGCCATTCGACGTTTTTTACGTTGACTCTTTCCTTTTGTTGCATTCATCATGCTAGATTTGTAGTTAGATAAAGCCTCATCTTTAGAATATTCATAATTCTTATAATTACTATAAAAATCATGGATTTTTTCTTTTATATCTTTAGTTATGTTGTTTTTTACACAGTAGTAAGAGAATGCCCAGACACCATATAAATGACTCACTCCAGATACATTGTATGCGGAAAAATCTAACATTAAGCTTTGAAAGAAACCAGAGACCTTATTGAATTCATCTTCGATGTCACCCCAGCTTATACTTTCTGATCTGGCATATTCTTTATAAAGTCTATCTATTTCAGCTGGAGTTGCTGATAGCTCTTTCCCTTCAATAAGAAGGAATATGAACTCAGATAGTAACTCAATGTCTTCCATTCTGTTTTTATTGGTTATGTCAAGCTCATTTTTCCAAAACGCTGAGTTAGATATTTTGTATGCCAATTTCACAAGCTCTGAATCATAATAACTGGAGTTTCTTAATTCTTGGCCAGTAAGCTTTTCTCCATTTCTGTTAAGTCGATCAAATATCTTCTCAACTGTATTGTCGTCTTTTGTATAAATATACTCAATTGGTAGTGGGTAAGCCCAAAAATCACCAAGAACATCTTCAAATGTTTCATTATTTTCCAAGTCTGAAATTTTTATGCCAGCAAGTTCATCAACATGCAGAGCGTCATTATCATCATCTGCTGTTGAAATCTCGTTGTCAATGAATCTGAATATTGAGGTTAATCGTTGCTTCCCATCAATTACTTCAAATGTTGTTTTACCTTTCTTATCGATTTTTTCTCTTAAGAAAATAGGAGGTATAGGTATATTCTTCAATATGCTATCTATTAACAAAGACTGTTGTTCAGTACTCCATACACTATGTCTTTGATATTTCGGACTCATATTGAATTTATCTAATATTCGCCATTCATTTAATGATGAGATGGTCATTGTGTTTGATTTTCTTTTTAACCTTATGCTCATAAGGATAACTCCTTCAATGCTTCGCTGCTATCAAAGTGGATGTAGTTATTGAAAAGGCTATTAATGACAGATTCAAAGTACTGATCCATTGATGGGTTAATGTTTATCAGATCAATCTCGCTAGATAAAGATACTAATATACTATCTATTTCTGCTCGGTCAACATGCCAATAAGAAATTCCAGATATGATTGTTAGATCGTTTTTTCCTAGCTGTTTAAGTTTTGGTTCATATATTTGACGTACAGTGGCATTCCATCCATCCTTCGTTCGGTTAACATCACCAGCTGGTGGGATTAGAAAAATTATTGGATTGTTAGTGTATAGGTTATCGTATTCTATCTTAATGTCTATTGTAGAACATTCAGCTTTGAGCTCTTGGTAGTTGATATTAAAACTAGACAGAGGTACATCGTTCTTATACTTAAAACTAATCGAACCGTGTGGTTTGAAAATTCTGAATTTGCATTTGTCAGTTCCTGTGCTTATAGATGGAAGGTCAAAGTTAATGGCTAGTTTGCTTAAAACTCTTTCTAACCATATGTCGTAGTTGTATGTGATAACAACTACTTCTTCTATATCATCAGAATTATTAAGTTCCGAAAAGAATTTTGCCCACGACCAATCTGAAATTTCATCTGGTATTTCTTTCTTTTTTCCATTAAAGTAAACAAATAAATACTTAAGGTAGGAAGTCAATTCTTTATAAGCTAACAAGTATTTCTGATCTTTACTTATGTCATTTGAGCCCTTAAGTGCATAAACATTGGCGCTGGTAACGATCTTTTCAATCAGTCCCATTGACTCCGTTTTGTTTAAATATGGTCGAGCTCCCAGATCCCATAGGTGGGGGGTGTACTTTTTGGATAAAAATCCAGGTTGATTATTTGATGGCCATTTTACGAATGCGCCATGTGAAAACAGATTGGATACATCTATATCCTCCCAAATCCCTGACGTTTTTTTTGAAATGAAGTTTATGAAGTCTATTGTAAATCCATTTCCTAAAACTATACATACTTTCTTTTTCTTTGACATGGAAAACCATTGTGGATGTTTATTTTTCGATTTTACTCAGGCATGGTTATGCTGTGTGTTTAATGGTTTATAATAAAATATTTAATGACAATTGGTTTCTTTGTTTTTTTTGAATAAGTTGTTAATGATTATTCTTGACTCTGATGCGTTGCTTTCAGTCTTGACCCCCTGAACTTCACTAATATATTCTTTCGAGTAATAGCTTAATTTGAAATATTCGTAGTGATACTCACCTTTTTCTGATAACGTTTTGTAAAAATAATAGACACGATCCTCCTTCACACGAGTTTCTCGATGGAGGTGCTCTTTTATTTCGTCTAGCTTAGGATGTATGAATCTATAATTTGTCGACTTATAAACTGTGTTACTCCATCGTTCCTTGTAAATGTCTAAATTGCATGTTAAAAATTCAGTGTCATCTAGCTTGATGTCTGAGTTGCATCTTACACAGGAAATAGCTAGATTTTTTATATCGAATGTATACGCTGGGAATTTAGATTTCGGTAGAATATGCTCAATGTGTTTCACTCTTTCATTTTCACTTCTTATGTCTCTCAGACAGTGGCAGCAATAATATTCTTGCTCCTTCTGAATAAGTGATTTAATGTATTTTTTAAACCCTGATGCATGACGTGAAGACCATGAGTTGTAGGAAAGCATGGCTCGTTTTATTTCCAAGTCATAATTGCTGGCCATGTGTTAATATATCTCTCTATTCTGAATCATACTACAAAGATCATTGATGACATTCTTTTGAATATTATCTAAACATAATCTCTTGATGATCTTAAGCTCATCAAGTGCTTGCTGTTGACTGGCGACATTTCTCCTATATCTCTCTAAAATATCAGTCAAGTGCCTTGATAAAAATTCATTCTCAGGAGTTATTATGTCAAAGTAATTCCACAGTAATTCCTCTATGTTGTTTATGTCAACTTCTTTTCTAAATACCTTGAAGTCCCTTATTTCATATGCTGATGAACTCTTATTTATTATGAATGGTGAGTGAGTTGATAAAAAGAAGGAAGCGTCGTAATAACTGAAATTATTTATCAGGTTGTTAATGTACTCTCGTTGCCATTTGGGGTGCAGGCTATTTTCCGGTTCGTCAATTAGTACGATTGAGGCTTTACTTATATGCTGACTGATAAAAGAAAGTGTTGAGATTTGACTGGCTTCACCGGAGCTTATTTCATTAAATAAGATTGTTTCATTACTTTCTTTTTGGAGGTTAAAATTTACATCTTTTACGGTGTTGTTTTTTTTGAGTTCATTGTATTCCTTAAAAAAGTTTTGTATAAGAGGTGTGTGTAACTGATTTGGTATAGTGTTATCCAAAGTCACCCAAAATATTGCATTATTTTTTGTTGCATTGTAGAGTGGGATTAAGTTTTCATCTATATGGTTGGTGTTTATTTTTTTATTTCAGGATATATTAATCCCAACTTTATTTAAGTACCCACAATATTGAAGTGTTCTTGATAGTGGTGCAATACACTCAATATCCATTTTCCTTAATAGTCCACACAATACTTCATTATATGTTGTTGAGCCGTATTTTGCAGATGTATAGTGTAACTTCTTTGATGTGGGCATGAATTTATCATGAAGGCAGTTCGAAATTGCGATTACGTTCGTTCCTTTACTGATGTGAAATTCTGCTATCTGATGGAGTGCTGAGCTTTTTTCATCACCATTCTCACCAATAAATATAGAAATTTTATTTTGGTGGTTAACTGAATCAAGATTTACTTTTTTCATATGAACCTAAATGTAATCTTCTTGTTTTATAAGAAAGTTTCTTTTGTTTGGGGATAGGTTTTACTTTATTTTTATATTCTTTAAGCTACCGCCCTTCGCTGTGCTGAGGCGTAAGCGCATGCCTGAATTCCTTGTTGAAAGGTCATATTTTGTCGTATGAGTCTGAAAATGCAATCTGAAAAGTGCGTTTTGCGAGGCTAGTGTGTGAGTTTGGTGGGTTTGTGGGCGGTTTTTGTTGATGGGCGGTGGTTAGGGCTGGGTGGTTTGGGGGGGTCTACACTGGGTTCCCGCCTTCGTGGGAATGACAAGGAAGGAGTGGGAATGACACCGAAAACAAAAAGCCGGCCATGGTGGCCGGCTTCGAAATGCACGTTACCGCGAGAACCGCTCGGCGCGTTTGCCGCGCAGTTTCTTTTTCTTGGGGCCGGCTTTTTGCTGGCCGGTTTTTTTCAGCAGCACCTGGCTGGGGTTGCGTTTTTTGCTGCTGTCGGTGCGGTTGCTTTTGGGCGTGTTGTGGCCGTCGTTACTGCCTTCCAGCTCTATGGTAGTGGCGGTGCTTTTGTTGGCGCGGCCGGAGAGTACTTTGCGGGAGATCTTTTTCAGCAGCACGTCCCGGTTGGAGACTTCATAGCCGGCTTTGTTAATGCGCTTGATGGGCGCGCCAATGAGTTTTTCAATGCGGGCCAGGGTTTGTTCTTCTTCCCGGCTTACAAAGGAAATGGCTTTGCCCGGTGCGCCGGCACGGCCGGTGCGGCCAATGCGGTGCACATAGTCTTCCGGCAGGTAGGGCAGGTTAAAGTTTACTACCTGCTCCAGGCCTTGAATGTCCAGGCCGCGGGCGGCCACTTCGGTGGCAATCAGCACCTGCAGCTTGCCGGATTTAAAGTCGGCAATGGCGCGGCGGCGGCTGCCCTGACTTTTGTCGCCATGGCATACGGCGGCTTCCACCTTGCGTTTTTTCAGGCCGGCCTGCAAGCGGTCGGCCTGCTCCCGGGTACTGGTAAACACCAGCACCTGAAACCAGTTCTGTTCATCCAGCAGCTGTTCAAACAGCTCAATTTTGCGGTTTTCTTCCACCGGATACACCGCATGGCGCACGGTATCGGCGGTGCTGTTTACCCGGGTTACGCGAATTTGCTGGTGGTTGTGCAGCACCTTGTGGGCCAGCTCGTTCACTGCCGGTGAGGTAGTGGCGGAAAACAGCAGTGTCTGGCGCTTGGGTGCGGTCAGCTGCATCAGCTTGAGCACATCGGTAATAAAGCCCATGTCGAGCATGCGGTCGGCTTCGTCCAGCACCACAAACTCCACGTCGGTCAGGGCCACGTTCCCAAGAGTAATGTGCTCCATCAGCCGGCCGGGGGTGGAGATCACCACATCGGTGCCGGCGCGCAGCTTGTTGGCCTGGCCGCCCATTTTTACGCCGCCATACAGCGCAGTCACGCTGATGGGCAGATATTTGGCATAGGCGGTAATGTTGTCTGCCAGCTGCTCGGCCAGCTCCCGGGTGGGAGTGAGGATCAGCGCGCGGGGGCGGCGCTCCACTGTGGCCCTGGGGTTGTCTGTCATGCGCTGCAGCACGGGCAGGGCAAAAGCGGCGGTTTTGCCGGTGCCGGTTTGCGCGGTTACCTGCAAATCCTTGCCGCGGCGGGCGGGCACAATGGCCTGCATTTGTACCGGGGTCATTTCGCTGTAGCCACACTCTGCGAGTGCCTGTTGCAGCTCGGGGGCCAGATCCAGAGATGAAAATTGCATATGAGTTCCTCTGTAGTGTTGCTACAGTCAAAAAATCGAGGCTGGAATATACCGTATTTTGCGCCAGTAGGCAGCCGCCGCGTGTGCCTGAAGACGGACTGATTATTTGCTCGGTCAATAAAAGTCATTTGAATATTTAATTTTTCAATGGCCCGGTGGGCTTTTACCATGCAATGTGGGCGTCTTGTTTAATGCAGATAGCTAAGGAGTTGCTGGTGATAGTGTCACGTTTATCAATCTATCTGGTTTTGTCGGGAGCGTTGCTGATGTCTGTGGTTACCATGGCCGGTGAGCCGGCACAACAACTGAGAGCGGCGGCCATTGCCGGTGACACTGCCGCTATTGTTGAGCTGTTGAACAATGGCGCAAAGATCGAAAGCCGGGATGATAAGGGGCGCACCGCGCTGATGCTGGCAACCCGGCATAACCGGGTGAATGCCGCCCGGGTGCTGATTGAAGCCGGTGCCGATGTGAACGCCAAAGATGATATTAACGACAGCCCTTACCTTTATGCCGGTGCCCGGGGGCATAACGAGATCCTGGCACTTACTCTGGCTCACGGGGCCGATCTGGCCAGCACCAACCGCTACGGCGGTACTGCGCTTATTCCTGCTGCGGAACGGGGCCATGTGGATACGGTGAGCATGCTGATCGCCGCCGGCGTGAACGTAAACCACATTAACCGGCTGCACTGGACCGCCTTAATGGAAGCCATAGTGCTGGGGCAGGGTGGCCCGGCGCATACACAAATTGTGGCATTGCTGCTGGAGGCGGGGGCTGATCCCAACATTGCCGATGCCGATGGCATTACTCCGCTGCAGCACGCCCGCCAGCGGGGCTACACCACAATGGTGCAGCTGCTGGAACAGGCCGGCGGCCGCTGATATCAACATTTGTTTTTAACCGGAATCAAGATGACTGCTCAATCCCGTGCTTTGGTTACCGAACAGGGGGCCATGCTGCTGCTGGTGGTACTGGTGGGTCTGAATTTACGGCCCTTTATTACCGGGCCTGGCCCGGTAATGGAAATGATCCGCACCAGCACCGGCCTCAGCTATGTCGGGGTTTCTCTCATTACCCTGCTGCCGTTTCTGCTGATGGGAGTGGGGGCGTTTATTTCTCCGCAGTTACAGGCCCGCTGGGGCACTCGTCGTGGTCTGCTCACTGCCCTGGTGCTGCTGATGCTGGGTTCGGCCTTGCGTGGCATTGCCGACAATGGCCTGGTGCTGCTGTTTACTGCCTTGCTTTGTGGCATGGGCGTGGCTTTTGTGCAGTCGGTGTTTCCCGGCATTATTAAACAGCAGTTTGCCGGACGCATGGCCATGGTCACCGGCCTTTATTCAGCCATGATTATGGGCGGCGGTGCCATTGGCGCTCAGCTTACTCCCTGGCTGGCCGGCACTGAAAACCACTGGCAGCAGGCGCTGGCCTGGCTGGCCGTACCGGTGGCGCTGGCCTGGCTGTGTGCCCGCTATGTGCTGGCAGAGCAGAAAGGAAACCGGCCTGCGCCGGGGCTGGCGAAGCAGCTGCTGGCGCGGCCCCGCACCTGGCAACTGATGCTGTGTTTTGGTTTTGTGAACGCGGGTTATTCCACCATGGTGACCTGGCTTGCGCCTTACTACCAGCAGCTGGGCTGGAGTGCAACCAGCAGCGCCGGTCTGGTGTCAGTGATGGCGGTGGCTCAGGCCGTGTCGGCGGTGGGCATTACCCTGCTGGCCCGGGGGCAGGACCGTCGCCCCTGGCTGTGGCTTACCCTGCTGCTGCAACTCACCGGCTTTGCCGGTTTGCTGCTGCTGCCCGAGCTGGCCCCCTGGCTGTGGGTAGCGGTATGTGGCATGGGGCTGGGCGGCAATTTTTCCATGTCATTGGTTACGGCACTGGATCATCTGCCGGTGCCCCAGCAGGCAGGCGTGCTGACTGCACTGATGCAGGGCGGCGGTTTTTTGCTGGCGGCGCTGGGGCCGCTGGCGGTATCGCTGTTGCTGGAAAGCACCGGCACTTTTGCCGCCGGCTGGCTTATGCATCTGGGGCTGGTGAGCGTGGTGCTGCTCACCACGCTGCGCTTTAATCCACGCTACTACGCCCGGGCCATGGCCAGCGCCTGAAACCGGCGCTGTGGTTACCATATTCATGGCAGATATCAGGGTTATTTACGCTCCAGCCGCTGGCACAGCACCACCAGGGTTTTGCGGGTGTCCCGAATAATGCGCTCCAGCGCTGCTATTGGCAGCTGCTGAAACGGCGTTTGCGCATTGGCTGCCTGCTCCAGCTCGTTCAGGGCCTGTGCCAGCCGATCTTGAGCCAGCATGCCGGCAGTGCCGCCCAAACGATGAGCCAGCCGGGCCAGCTCGTGATGGTCTTCGTCTTCCATGGCACGCTGCAGCTCGGCGGTTCTGGCGGGCAGCTCACTGGCAAAGCTTTTTACCATGGCCAGCAGCCGGCTTCGGCCCAGCACCCGCAGGTGCTCCTGCAGCAGGGGCTGATCCAGCGCCAGCTCCGGCTGCAGTTTTATGTCCATGGCCCTGGCCAGCGCCTGAGTGAGCCGTGGCCATTGTACCGGCTTGGCCACCACGGCTTTCAGGCCCGCATCCAGATAGCGGCGTATGTCTTCCGGAGTCACGCTGGCGGTGAGGGCAATTACGGGCGTGTCCTGATTCAGGCCGGTAATTTGTTCCCGCAGCTGACGGCTGGTTTCCAGGCCATCCATGCCCGGCAGGTGCATGTCCATTAAAATGGCATCAAAGGCCTGCATGCGCGCCATTTCCAGCGCCTGCTCGCCGCTTTCTGCCTGGCTGACAATATGGTGATGCTGCTCCAGCAGCGCAGTGAGAATGCCTCTGTTAATGGCCACGTCTTCCACCAGCAGCAGGCTGAGGCTGGGCAGGGCAGCCAGCTCGGTGTGCTGGGCTTGTGACAGGGGAGCCACCCTGGTGAGCGGCAGGGTAAAGCTGAACCGGCTGCCCTGACCGGGCGCGCTGTCCAGGTTCAGAGTGCCGCCCATGGCTTCAATCAGCCGGCGGGAAATGGCCAGCCCCAAGCCAGTGCCGCCATAGCGCCGGCTAATGCTCTCATCGGCCTGAGTAAAGCGGTCAAAAATGCGATGTTGCTGTTCGCTGGCAATGCCAATGCCGTTGTCTTCCACCACAAACTGCCAGCCCTTGCCTACCGGGCGCACCGCCAGCCGTACCTGGCCGCCTTCTTCGGTAAACTTGATGGCGTTGGAGAGCAGGTTAATCAGCACCTGACGCACCCGGCCGGCATGGCCCAGGAGCCAGGGCAAGGAATCGGGGGCATTGAGCCGCAGCCGAATTTGTTTGGCACCGGCATAGCCCTGCATCATGGCAATGGTACTTTCCAGCAGCTCGCTCAGGGCAAAGGGCGCAGGATCTTCCGGCAGCGGGCCTTGTTCCAGTGCGGCATAGTCGAGCACGTCGTTCAGCAGCATCAGCAGGTGATCTGCCGAGTGTTGCAGCGTATCTATCAGGCCTTTTTCGGCGCGGTGTTCCATGGCCGGCTTAAGCAGGGTAAGGGTGCCCAGAATGCCGTTCATGGGAGTGCGCAGCTCGTGAGTCATATTGGCAATAAAGCGGGATTTGGCACTGTCGGCGGCTTCTGCCTCTTCCTTGGCCTGACGCAGGTTCTGTGTGCGTTTGTCGACCAGGGCTTCGAGTTTTTTCTTGTCGTGTTGCAGCTCGCTCTGGCGACGCTCCACCGACTGGCGCATGGTGTTGATGGCACCGACCAGGGTGTCGAGTTCATCGGGCAGCTCCCCCCGGCTGCGGGCCAGGTTAAGGGGCGCGGCATCGGGGCGGCCCTCACCAATCTGCTCCACATAGCGGGCCATGCGCTCCAGATGACGGGTGACCCGCCGGCGAAATACCAGCATCAGGCTCAGTGCAATCAGCAGCACGGTTAACGACTGACCCAGCAAAATGGTACGGGCCCGCAAAAACAGCTGATGACGAATGCTTTGCTTGCTGAATGCCACTTCCAGCTGGCCCACCTGCTGCGGCCCAAGGGCCGGGCTGGGATAAATCAGCTCAAAGCGGTGGCGGTTAACACTGTCATTACTCAGGCGCTGGCCAAGCGTAAGCGGCTGCGCCAGACCATCTCCGGTCACGGTAAGGCTGGCCATATGAGGCATGTCGAGCATACTGTCGAGCTGCAGCATGGCCTGAGGCAAATTGAGATCCCACAGGCTCTGAGACAGTCCTTCCAGATAGCTGTCTTCAATCAGTGCCAGGCGCTCGTTCATGTCCTGGCTGATTTTACGGTGATCCAGCCATACCTGAACCGTGGTGGAGAGCAGGGTAAAGCACAGGCTCACTCCTATCACCAGCCAGAACAGGCGAAAACTCAAGGTGCGCCGGCGGGAGCGGGGCAGCATGCTCAGCAAGGTACTCATCAGGGGGCATCCAGGTATTTGCGTTCATAAAAAGGCGTAATACGCGCTATATAGTGTTCTTCGGCCAGTTCCTGCAGCCGGGCCGACAGCACCGGTAGCAAGGGCTCAAGCACTGAGCCTTTGGGCACGGCCAGATGATAATACTCCAGTGTGAGCAACGTCGGCAGGGGCTGCACTCTATCTGCCAGCGCCAGCTTTTGTGCCTGCAACCGGCCGGTAATCAGGCCAATGGGCATGTAGTCGATACGGCCCATCGCCAGCTTGTGAAAATTTTGCTTGCCGGTAGACACCCGTTCCACATGAGGATGACGGCGGACTTTTTGATCAAAGTCGTCGCCAAAGCTGTCACCGAATAACATGCCCAGGGTGTTGCTGCCGAGATCCCAGGGGCTGCGGCTGCCGTTGCCGAAATGAGTAAACAGTACCACAGGATCCGCCACTATGGGGGTGTGGCTGAAGACAAAGTTGCGCTCCCGGGCGTGCGTTTTATAGGCAGCAACCAGCAGGTCTACCTGGCCCCGGCGGGCTGCCAGCTGGCAGCGCTTCCAGTTGCCAAATACACGCATATTAAGGTGATAGCCCTGCTCTGAGAGCAGCTTGCGAACCAGGTGAGGAGCAATGCCGGTCAGCTCGTTGTCTTGCTCCCAGGAAACGGGTGGTGTTTCCGGGTGGCCGCAGGCGGTGATCACCGCGGGTTGGGCAAGGGCCAGTGCCGGAATAAACAGTAACAGCGAGAAAAACATCAACATCACAATACCGCTCTGACACAGCCGTTCACGTCATATCCTTTCCTGTTTTGCATACTGATATTCATTTATCTTTCCGTGGTGATGACAGGGGGCAGGCCCGATGGCGTAATTGTCTGGCCTGGCTGGGCGACACGCCAAAAAAGTCCTTGAAGCAATGGCTGAAGTGAGTGGAGCTGACAAAGCCGCAGGCCACCGCTATGTTGGCAATGCTGGCATCGCTTTGCAGCAGCAACCGCCGCGCCTGAGTGATGCGCAGCTCCAGATAATAACGGGACGGGGTGGTTTGCAGGTGGGTCTGAAACAGCCGCTCCACCCGCCGGCGCGACAGCTGCACATAGCCTGCCAGCTCCGCTATGCCAAGTGGCTCTTCTATGTTGCTGTTCATCAGTCGCAGCAAATTACGTAATACCTCGGGCAGGGCAGTGTCATGCTCGGCCAGCGCCAGCCGGGTTTCACTGCTGTCTGCAAGGCGGTCACTGCTTAATATTTCACGAATGGCACGCACCGTATCCCGGCCATGCAGCCGCTCTATCAGCATCAGCATCATTTCCAGGGCGCTGCTGGGGCCGGCGCTGGTCAGAATGCGTTCATCCACCACCATGGCCTGACTGGATACCTCCACCTGCGGAAAGCGTTCTCTGGCGTAGCTGTGGTTGTCCGGGTGAATGGCGCAGCTGTGCTGATTAAGGGTGCCGGCATGGGCCAGGGCCACGGCACCGTTCCACAGGCCTGCCAGTACTTTTTCCCGCCGGTTGGCCAGCTTCAGCTTGCGGGTCAGCAGCAGTTGTTCCGACAGGTCGCAACGAAAACCGCCACATACCACCAGCACGTCCAGCGCCTCGTCACCGTCCAGAGGCAGATCGGCCAGGGCGTGGCTGGTGGCAATATCAATGGCCAGATCACTGGTAACGGCGGTGCCATGCAGGCCATAGCTGGATACGCTGAACAGGGGGGTGGACTGCACCAGGTTGGCAGTAACCAGTGCATCCACGGCGGCAGTAAAGGCCATCATGGAAAAATGTGGCTGCAACACAAAACCCACCCGCACCGGTGCGCTGCCCGGCGAACGAGCCGGCAGAAAGGCGCTGTTGGTGTCACGCAGCCGGTGGCTGAAGTGACGTTTTTCACTGGCTTGAGACATGTTTTTATGTGATTGCGCGCTTCGGTGACAAGCGACTGACTATTGGTAACTGCGTATTCGCTGAATATTACCCCGCCGGAGCCACCATTGCACTCTTTGGCCGTGCCGCAGCAGCAAAGCAACGCCCGTTTCACACTTGTTGCGCAAATGTGATTTTTTGTCGCAAATACGCAGCTTTGCGCCGCAGGCAGGCAGCTGCTGCTGGTGGGAGGGCAGTAGTATGCCCTTAACGCAACAGCTGCATATACACGGAGGTTTTAACATGTTCAGCCAACCATATTCAGGATTTGGTCTGCTCAAGCACGCCCTCACGCACCACGAGAACTGGCAGAAGGTATGGCAGAACCCCACGCCCAGGCACGAAGGCTACGATGTGATTATTGTGGGCGGCGGCGGCCATGGTCTGGCCACGGCCTATTACCTGGCCAAGGAGCACGGCATTACCAATGTGGCGGTGATTGAAAAGGGCTATCTGGGCGGCGGCAACACCGCCCGTAACACCACCATAGTGCGTTCCAACTATTTGTGGGACGAAGCGTCCTGGCTCTATGAGCACTCCATGAAGCTGTGGGAAGGACTGGCTCAGGAGCTGAACTACAACCTGATGTTCAGCCAGCGGGGCGTGCTTAATCTGGGGCATACCCTGCAGGATATGCGCGACATCGAGCGCCGGGTGAACGCCAATCGCCTGAACGGCATCGACAGTGAAGTGCTCTACACCAAGGACGTGCAGGAGCTGGTGCCGATTCTGGACTGCTCCAAAAATGCCCGTTACCCGGTGCTGGGTGCGTCCTGGCAGCCCCGTGGCGGCACCGCCCGGCACGACGCCGTGGCCTGGGGCTTTGCCCGCGCCGCCGACGCCATGGGCGTGCACCTGATCCAGCAGACCGAAGTTACCGGCATTCGCCGTGAAAACGGTGCTGTCACCGGCGTAGATACCAGCCGCGGCTTTATTCGGGCCCCCAAGGTGGCCTGCGTGACCGCCGGCAACTCAGGCGTCATGGCCAATATGGTGGGCATGAAGCTGCCGCTGGAGTCTCACCCGCTGCAGGCCATGGTGTCCGAGCCGGTGAAGCCCATTCTCGACACTGTGGTGATGTCCAATCATGTGCACGGCTATGTGTCTCAGTCCGACAAGGGGGATCTGGTGATCGGTGCCGGCATCGACAGCTACCTGGGTTATGGCCAGCGCGGCTCCTTCCCGGTGGTGGAAGAGACCATGGCGGCCATTGTGGAAATGTTCCCGATTTTCAGCCGGGTACGTCTGAACCGCACCTGGGGCGGCATTGTGGACACCTGCCCCGATGCCTGTCCGATTATTTCCAAGACCCATATCAAGGGCCTCTATTTCAACTGCGGCTGGGGCACGGGCGGCTTTAAGGCCACCCCGGGCTCAGGCAATGTGTTTGCTCACACCATTGCCAATGACGAGCCCCACGAACTGGCCAAACCCTTTAACGTGGACCGCTTTACCACCGGCCATCTGATTGACGAGCACGGCGCAGCCGGCGTTGCCCACTAGTTGCCGAACCAAGGAGAGAGACAATGTTTTACATTTATTGTCCGCACTGCGGCGAACACCGGGAAGAAGAAGAATTCAACTACGGCGGCGAGGCGCACCTTGCCCGCCCCGCGGATCCCAATGCGCTGAATGACAAGGAATGGGCCGAATATCTGTTTTTGCGCAAGAACCCCCGTGGCCTGCATCAGGAGATGTGGTACCACGCCGCCGGTTGCCGCAAATTCTTTAACGCCAGCCGGCATACCGTGACCTATGAATTCAAGGAAACCTACAAGATAGGTGAGCAAGGAGGCCAGTCATGAGCCAGCAAAACCGCATTCAGGGCAGAGGCCGGGTAGACGCCGGCAAGCCGTTCAACTTTATTTTCAACGGCAAGCGCTATGAAGGCCTGGCCGGAGACACCATTGCCTCGGCCCTGCTGGCCAACGGCGTTGACGTGGTAGGCCGTTCGTTCAAATATTCCCGCCCGCGGGGCATTATGGCGGCCGGCTCCGACGAGCCGAACTGCATTTTGCAGGTGGGCAGCAGTGAAGCCACCATGATCCCCAACGTGCGTGGCACTCAGGCTGAACTCTACGACGGCCTGACCGCGGCCAGCACCAACGGCTGGCCCAATGTGGAAAAGGATCTGATGGGCATGGTGGGCAAGCTCGGCGGCAGCATGATGCCCCCCGGCTTCTATTACAAAACCTTTATGTATCCCCAGTCCATGTGGCCCAAATATGAGCACCTGATCCGCAAGGCCGCTGGCCTGGGCCGGGTGCCGAAAGAGCGGGATCCGGACACCTACGACAAGCTCAATCATCACTGCGATGTGCTGGTGGTGGGCGGTGGTGCCGCCGGCCTGACCGCGGCGCTGGCAGCCGGTCGCCGGGGCGCGCGGGTCATTCTGGTGGACGAGCAGAACGAATTCGGCGGCCACCTGCTGCACAGCACGCAGCAAATTAACGGTCAGGCTCCGGCGGCCTGGGCAGAAGCGGCGGTAAAGGAGCTGGAAAATCTGCCCGACGTGACCCTGCTGCCCCGCAGCACCGCTGCCGGTTATTACGATCAGAACTTTGTGAGCGTGATGGAGCGGCGCACCGATCATCTGGGTGAGCGGGTGTCCGGCAAGAGCCGCCAGCGACTGCACCGCATTCGTGCCGGCCGCGTTATTCTGGCCACCGGTGCCCAGGAGCGGCCGCTGGTGTTTGCCAACAACGACCTGCCCGGCTGCTATGTGGCCAGCGCGCTGTCTACCTACGTTAACCGCTACGGCGTGGCCCCGGGCAAGCGCCTGGTACTGATGACGTGTAACGATTACGGCTATCAGGCCGCCCTCGACTGGCTGGATGCCGGCCGCGAAGTGGTGGCGGTGGTAGACAGCCGCGCCAACCCCAGCGGTGACCGCTATCAGCAGCTCAAGGCACGGGGTGTAAACATTTATACCGGCCATGGTCTGATTGAAGCCACCGGCAAAAAGCGGGTGAACGGGGCCAAAGTCGCCCCCATCACCAGCGACGGCAGCCGCGTCACCGGCAGCGCCGTACAGCTTGGCTGTGACACCATTGCCAGCTCCGGCGGCTGGAGCCCGGTGGTGCACCTGACGGCTCACACCGGATCCCGTCCGGTCTGGAACGCCGATATTATTGGTTTTGTACCCGGCGAAACCGTGCAGAAGCAACTGCTGGCCGGGGGCGTGCAGGGCACTTATGGTTTGTCTGCCGTGCTGGCCGAGGGCCTGAAGGCCGGCCGTGAGGCCGCCGTGGCCACCGGTTACGGTGAGATTTCTGCCAAGGTGACGGATGCCGATGTCAAGACCACGGATCCGCAGGAAGACAGGGCTCAGGCGCTGTTCCTGGTGCCCCACAGCCGTGCCAACAGCCGCGCGCCCAAGCAGTTTGTGGATTATCAGAACGACGTGACCGCCGCCGGCATTGAGCTGGCCGTGCGCGAAGGCTTTGAGTCCATCGAGCATATCAAGCGCTATACCGCCATGGGTTTTGGTACCGATCAGGGCAAGCTGGGCAATATCAACGGCATGGCCATTGCTGCTAATGCCATGGGCAAGAGCATTCCGGAAACCGGCACCACCGTATTCCGCCCCAACTACACCCCGATCACCATGGGGGCCTTTGCCGGACGCAATGCGGGTCACCTGTTCGACCCGGCCCGCTTCAGCGCCATGCATGCCTGGCATGTGAAGAACGGCGCCGAGTTTGAGGACGTGGGCCAGTGGAAGCGCCCCTGGTACTTCCCCAAGGCGGGCGAAGACATGCACCAGGCGGTGAACCGCGAGTGTGTGGCGGCGCGCACCAGCGTGGGCATTCTCGACGCTTCAACCCTGGGCAAGATCGACATTCAGGGCAAGGACGCGCGGGAATTTCTGCAGCGCATTTACACCAACGCCTGGGCCAAGCTCAACCCCGGTTTCTGCCGCTATGGCCTGATGTGTAAAGAAGACGGCATGGTGTTTGATGATGGTGTGACTTCCTGCATCAGTGACGAGCACTTTGTGATGACCACCACCACCGGCGGCGCCGCCGGCGTGCTGCAGTGGCTGGAGCTGTGGCACCAGACCGAATGGCCGGAGCTGGAAGTGTATTTCACTTCCGTGACCGACCACTGGGCCACCATGACGGTATCCGGCCCCAACAGCCGCAGAGTGCTGGAAAAGGTCTGTGAAGACGTGGATCTGAGCCGCGATGCCTTTCCCTTTATGACCTGGCGCGATGCCACCATTGCCGGCGTGAAGGGACGCATCTTCCGTATCTCCTTTACCGGTGAGCTGAGCTTTGAGGTGAACGTGCAGGCCAACTACGGCATGCATGTGTGGGAGGCGCTGATGGAGGCGGGGGCCGAGTTCAATATTACCCCCTATGGCACCGAAACCATGCACGTGCTGCGGGCCGAGAAGGGCTTCATCATTGTGGGCCAGGATACCGACGGTTCTGTGACCCCGCAGGATCTGAACATGGACTGGTGCGTGGGCAAGAACAAGCCGTTCCCCTACATTGGTCAGCGTTCCTGGGCGCGGGAAGACACGGCGCGCACCGATCGCAAGCAGCTGGTGGGCCTGAAGTGCAAGGAAGCCAAAACCGTGATTCCGGAAGGTGCCCAGATAGTGCTGGACCCCAACCATGCCATTCCGATGCCGATGGTGGGCCATGTGTCATCCAGTTATTACAGTGCCAATCTGGGCCACAACATTGCCATGGGCGTGGTCAAGGATGGCCTGAACAGAATGGGCGAAACCGTATATTGCCCGCTGGCGGACGGCCGCGTGCTGGAAGCCGAAATCACCAGCACTGTTTTCTATGATCCCAAAGGAGAGCGTCAGCATGTTGAATAACACCGCCAAAGTAACCGATACCCAACAGCAGGTGCGGGTAGAGTCCCCGCTGTATCA
The DNA here is from genome assembly GCF_000381965.1 of Oceanimonas smirnovii ATCC BAA-899. Classification (GTDB taxonomy): domain Bacteria; phylum Pseudomonadota; class Gammaproteobacteria; order Enterobacterales; family Aeromonadaceae; genus Oceanimonas; species Oceanimonas smirnovii. Next base: position 211,776 of record NZ_KB908456.1, on the reverse strand, counting down.
TGCCAACCTCGACGCCCTGGCCAGTCAGGATCAGCAAGGAGAGGTGGTGCTGCGCGAAAAGGCCTTTATGGGCCACCTGGTATTGCGGGGCAATGCGGGCAACGAGCTGTTTGCCCGCACCGTAGAAAAAGTGCTGGGCGTGGCGCTGCCCACTCAGGCCTGTAGCTCGGCCGAGAGCAGCAAGGCGCTGGTACAGTGGCTGTCGCCCGATGAGTGGCTGATCATTACCGAGGGTGGTGAGGAAGGCCCGTTGCAGCAGACCCTGCGTGAGCAGCTATCGGGCCACTATGCCATCACAGACGTGAGCGGCGGCCAGACCGTGATAGCACTGTCCGGCCCCAAGGCGGAAATGGTGATTCGCAAGTCGTGTCCCTACGACATTCATCCGTCCAGGTTCCCCACCGGCAAGTGTGTGGGCACGGTATTTGCCAAAAGCTCGGCGCTGCTGCGCCGCACCGGGGCTGACAGCTTTGAGCTGGTGATCCGCCGCAGCTTTGCCGACTACCTGTGGATGTGGTTGCAGGATGCCAGCCGGGAATACGGCCTGGTGATCGAGAAGTAAGGTAAACCAGGGCCCGGTTCACGCCGGGCCTGATTGCAAGGAACACGCATCGCCATGGGAGGCAGAGCATGGATCAGCACGACACCTTTATTCTTACTGCCAGTTGTGAAAGCCGGCTGGGCACAGTGGATGCGGTGACCGGTTATCTGTATGAGCAACAATGCTATGTGGCGGACATGCAGACCTTTGACGATGCCCGCGCCGGTTACTTTTTTATTCGTGTGGAGTTTCGCAAGCCCGAGCAGGGCGAGTTTAATGAAGCCGCCTTTCGCGATGGCTTTGCCGTCCGGGCACAAAAGTATGCCATGGAGTGGGAGCTGAGCGAACGCAGCCACAGGCCCAATGTGGTGATCATGGTGTCGAAGTTTGATCATTGCCTGAATGATCTGCTGTATCGCTACCGCACCGGGCAGCTGGCCATCGAAATTCCGGCGATTATTTCCAACCATCCGGATCTGCAGCGGCTGGCCGACTGGCACCATATTCCCTATTACCACCTGCCCATTACCCCCGACACCAAGGCTGAGCAGGAAGCGCAGCTGTGGAACATAGTGCAGGAGTCCCATGCCGAGCTGGTGGTGCTGGCGCGCTACATGCAGGTATTAAGCCCGGATTTGTGTAACAAGCTGGCGGGCCGTGCCATCAATATTCATCACTCCCTGCTGCCCGGATTCAAGGGCGCTCAGCCTTATCATCAGGCCTATGCCAAGGGGGTGAAGCTGGTGGGGGCCACGGCCCATTACATCAATAACGAGCTGGATGAAGGCCCCATTATTACTCAGGGGGTGCAGGCGGTGGATCACAGCCATTATCCGGAAGAGCTGGTAGCCAAGGGCCGCGACATAGAATGCGTGACCCTGGCCCGGGCCATTGAATACCACATTGAAAAGCGAGTGTTTATGTACCAGGGCAAAACGGTGGTACTGGGCAGCTGACACTAACCGGCCTGCATCAGCAGGCCGGTTTGCTTATTGTGCTATTACACACTTCATTTCCGGAGCCTTGTATCCCCAGCGGACGGTGGCTTCCCCCTGATGCTCCCAGAAGCTTTCGTTACGGCCTTCATAGCGGCTGCCGCTGGCGCTGGGCTGCACATACATGAGTGATACGCTGTCGCCGTATTCTGCGATGAGTGTCGCGGGCTCGGTGTCAAAATGGGTGATAACCACTTCATTGGCCGGATTGCCGTTGCAACTGAAGGCAAAAGGCCCGCGGGCCGGTACCAGCCGGTAGCGGGCCTGCAGCTCAGCAGTGCGCAGCTGATATTGCTCCCGCACACAGGTACGCTGGTCTGCACTTTTCCAGCATTCATTGCGGCCCTTGATCCAGCCGCGCTGGCTGGCTTTCAGGGTAGGCGGGTGTTCATCGGCCGCCTTGGCCTGCGCCTGCTCATAGACCTCTGCCAGCTGCCGGTCCTGCGTTGCCAGGCCGGCGTCGTTGCAGATCATTTCTTCCGTGCTGCCGGGCGTAACCGCCTCACAGGAGAAGGACGGTCTTTGTTTAACTATGCCGTCAATATATTCACACCAGGCCTGAGTATCGCGCCCGGGCACACTGGCCTTGCCACGAATATTCAGCCGGAATTCCACCACCGACTTCCATTCATCGGAGCCGATATCCGGGCCATGGCCCTGACCGTCGCTGGTCTGCACTCGTTGCTCCACCCATTGAGCCCATTCGGGCGAGCACAAGGGGGCTGCAGGCCGGGCTGCCTGCTGGGCGCAGGCCGACAGTGCCGGTATCGCCAGTAGTAATAAAATGAATTTCATCATGACTCCGTGAACCGTTATTTTTTATGCTTGCCTATTCCATAGTCTCTGAGCTTGTTGGCCACTGCAGTATGGGAGATGCCCAGGCGTTTGGCCAGCAGCCTGCTGGACGGATATTCCGGATACAGCCGCTCCAGCAGCAGGCGCTCAAACCCTTTCATGGCGTCATCCAGGGAGCCGTCACAAAGGGCATGCAGCTCCGGCAGGCTGTTATGCTCGGGCAGGGACAAGTCGCCCACATCCAGCTCGTCTCCTTCCAGCAGGCAAATGGCCCGGTACAAACAGTTACCCAGCTGACGCACGTTGCCGGGCCAGGGATAGTGCTGCAGATAGTCGGCCAGCTTTGGGGTTATTCTGGGCTGAGAACGCTCCAGTGCGGCGGCATAGCGGGTGCACAGGTGCCGGGCCATGGGCAATATGTCTTTTTGCCGCTCCCGCAGTGAGGGCACCCGCAGGTTGAGCACGTTGAGCCGGTAGAACAGATCCTGACGGAACTGACCGTTTTCCACCAGAGCCGCCAGGTCCTGCTGGCTGGTGCAGATCACTCGAATATCCACCTTCACTTCCTGCTCATCGCCCAGCCGCCGGAATACGCCGTCCTGCAGCACACGCAGCAGCTTGCGTTGCTGTAACGGTGACATTTCACCAATCTCATCCAGCAGCAGAGTACCGCCGTTGGCCTGCTCCAGCACACCACGCTTGCCTTTGGTGTTATTGCCAAAGGCACCGGGCGCATAACCGAACAGCTCGTTTTCGGCAGCGTCATCGGGAATGGCAGCACAGTTGAGCAAAATAAAGGGGCCCTCGCCGCGCAGGCTGGCCTTGTGGCAGGCGCGGGCCAGCTGCTCCTTGCCGGTGCCGGTTTCCCCCAGGATCAGCAGGGGGGCGTCCAGCACCGCCAGCCGGCGGGCTTCGTTTAACAGTTCACTCATGGCCGGGCTGTGCGCAATAAAATCGTCAAAGTGACCGGTTTCACGGTGGCGCATGGCCTTGAAGTGCTGACCGATGCGCCAGGCAGATTTGAACACCACCACAGCACCGGCCAGACTTTGCCCGCCAGATTCTTCCTTCACCCAAATAGGCAGAAAATCTGCCAGCCAGGGTTCACCGTCAATGGTGACCCGCTCACTCAGGGGCAGAGGCTTGTCCTGCTCCAGCCAGCGGCTGACAAAAACGCCTTTCAGACGCGGCCCCAGGGGTTGCTGCAACAGCTCGGCCTGGGGGGCGTTGAGCAAAGTGCAGGCGGCGTCGTTGGCCAGGGTAATACGCCCCTTGATATCCACCGCCACCACGGCATCGGGCAGCACTTTAAGCAGGGCAGAAATGGCATTGTGCTCCTGCTCTGAAGGCATGCAGGTAATGGTCTGCACATCGTGCACCCCGGGCAGACGCCGAATGGCCGGCATCAAATGTTGCAGCTCGGCAAAGTCGAGAGCGGGAAAGTTAAGATAGATGATGCCACTGATGTCTATTTCGATGCCGCGCAAATCAATGCGGTGCTCCACCAGAATATTCAGCAGCTCCCGGGTCAGGCCCAGGCGGTCTTCACAGTTTACTTTCAGGCGCATGCGTTATACCGGTAAAGAGGCAATAGGTGTAAATAATACCTTACACTTGTTGTTGCAAGCGACTAAAGTCGTAGTAAAACGTGATTAATCCGTTTTTTAGCGGCTTGTGTGGTTTACCTGAGGGGCTGGCTCGTCCATGCTTGCCATCCTGCGCGCCGGTGGCACGTATTCTTAATAAAAAACAGTCAGTATGTCAGGTGAAGTAATGAGTGAAGCGGTTTTTTCTACGGTCAAGTCGTCCCAGGTGATCCTCAAGGAGTTGATGGTGCCTTCTTACGCCAACTTTGGCGGCAAGGTTCACGGAGGCATCATTCTGTCACTGATGGACAAAATCGCCTACACCTGTGCTGCCAGCCATGCCAAGGGCTATTGCGTGACGGCCTCGGTCGACTCGGTGGACTTTTTAAATCCGGTGGAAGTGGGCGAGTTACTGACGCTGTATGCCTCGGTTAACTATGTGGGCAAAAGCTCGATGGAAGTGGGCATCAAGGTCGTATCGGAAGACTTTAAGCAGGGTATCGTCAAGCATACCAACACCTCTTATTTCACCATGGTGGCGCTGGATGAAAAGACCCGCAAGCCCAGTGCTGTGCCGGGCCTGGTGCTGGAAGACGAGCAGGAAATACGTCGCTTTGTGATGGGTAAACTGCGTAAAAAACTGCGCCGTGCCCATCAGCAGGAAGTGGCTGATTTGCGCCAGTCGCTAAGTCTGGATCAGGAAATGGCTGAGCTGGAAGGTGAAAACTGCCGGCTGGCGCTGTGAAGTGACCAGCAAGTACCGCCGTCTTGCCCGGCAGTTGCAGGGACAGATTGAAAACGGTGTCTGGCAGCCTGGTGATAAGCTGCCGTCGCTCAGGGAGACAGTGAAGCAATCCGGCTTCAGTCTGATGACGGTATTAAATGCGTATCAGCTGCTGGAAAGTCAGGGCTGGATCCTGGCGCAGCCCCAGTCCGGTTACCGGGTTGCTCCGTGCCAGCACAGCCCTGCCAACCTGGCCCGTCCGGCGCTGCATGCCGCCGAGGCGGTGGATGTTAATGCTTTCATTTTCAATGTCTTACAATCCGGCCAACAACCGGACTGTGTGGCCTTTGGTTCGGCGTTTCCCGATGCGTCACTGTTTCCTCAGGAGCAGCTGGCCCGCTCCCTAGGCCGGGTTGCCCGGCATCTGACACCGGATCAGCAATTGGTGCTGCCGCCGGGTTGTGCTGAACTGCGCCGGGCCATTGCGCGCCGCTATGCCGCCCGTGGCATGGAGGTAACGCCGGAAGAGATAGTGATTACGTCCGGTGCGCTGGAAGCGCTGAACCTCAGCCTGCAGACACTCACCCGGCCGGGAGACTGGGTGGTGGTAGAAGCACCGGCCTTTTATGGTGCTCTGCAGGCCATTGAGCGTTTGCAGCTAAAGGCGCTGGCGGTGCCGGCAGACGTGACTGCCGGCCTGGATCTTGATGCCCTTGCCGATGCCCTTGGCCGTTATCCGGTAAAAGCCTGCTGGCTGATGAGCCATTGTCAGAATCCGCTGGGTGTCAGTCTGGGGGTACAATCCCGCTCCCGGCTGCTGGCACTGCTGCGTGAGCATCAGGTGCCGCTGATTGAAGATGATGTATATATGGAGCTCTATGATGGCGAGCGAGCACCATTACCCCTGCGGGCGCAGGACCCGGGTGTGCTGCACTGCTCTTCGTTTTCCAAGACCCTTGCCACGGGGCTGCGTATTGGCTGGGTATCGGCAGGAAAACGGGCTCCGGATATTCAGCGGCTGCAACTGATGAGTACCCTGTCTACCAGCGCGCCCATGCAGCTGGCTCTGGCTGACTATCTTGCATCCCACCATTACGACCGGCATCTGCGTACGTTACGCAGAGTGCTGCAACAGCGTAAGCAACGGTTTTATGAGGCCCTGTGTCAGCTGCTGCCGGCGCAGGTCAGAGTAGATCCCGGCACTGGCGGCTACTTTTTATGGCTGAGTCTGCCGGAGAGTATGGATGCAACCCGTCTTTATCACCTTGCCCTGGCGGAAGGGATTACCATTGCTCCCGGCCGTATGTTCGCCGCCGGTGAGCAGTTCCGGCATTGTTTCAGGCTGAATGTGTCGCTGCCCTGGAACTCCCGTACAGAAGCGGCCGTTGGCCGTTTGTCTGTCTTGATCAGAGCGCTTATTTCAGGCTGCTGACCGCATACTGTTATGGTTTTGGCCGGTTGCCCGGCATGAACTGTTATCGTTTTTGTGGCTGTGACTGTTTATGTCAGGCATCTGTCAGCCATGTTTTACTGCGTTATTGACCGGCCGCATCAGGGCCGTAAACCACAACGCAAGTGAGCTTTATGAACGACACTTCCTCTTCCCGCATTGATGTCAGAGTATGTACCGAAACGCCTCGTCCTCGTGATCAGGGCCATATTTATGTGCGCGCGCAGCAGGGCCGCTGGCAACGATTGCGGCGTCGGCTTGGCTGGGGCCTGATGTTACTGTTTTTGATCGGCCCCTGGTTACAATGGAATGGTCAGCAGGCGATATTACTGGACTGGGAGGCTCAGCGGTTTTATCTGTTTGCCATGACCATCTGGCCACAGGATCTGACATTGCTGGCGCTGCTGCTGATGGTGGCAGCCTTTGCCTTATTTTTTGTGACGGCCTGGCTGGGCCGGGTGTGGTGTGGTTTTTTGTGCCCGCAAACGGTCTGGACGTTCTGGTTTATATGGGTGGAAGAAAAACTGGAAGGCAGTGCCAATCAGCGCCGGCACCGGGATCAGCAGCCGGCCACGCTTGATTCATGTTTGCGTAAAGGCAGCAAACATCTTGTCTGGCTGCTGATTGCATTTCTGAGTGGTTTTACCTTTGTGGCGTACTTCACGCCTGCCGGTGAACTCGCAAAAGGGCTGCTGACGCTGTCAGCCGCGCCCTGGCCGGTATTCTGGGTGACCTTGTTTGCGCTCTGTACTTACCTTAATGCAGGGTGGATGCGAACCATAATGTGCACTCATATGTGCCCTTATTCGCGCTTTCAGTCTGCCATGTTCGATGCCGATACGCTGACGGCAAGCTATCACGCTGCGCGGGGAGAGCAGCGGGGACCCCGTGCGCGCAAAAGTGATCACCGGGCGCAGGGGCTGGGTGACTGCATTGATTGCGGCTTGTGTGTGCAGGTGTGTCCGGCCGGTATCGATATTCGTGACGGCCTGCAATATGAGTGTATTAATTGCGGTGCCTGTATTGATGCCTGCGATCAGACCATGACCAGAATGGGGTATGAACCCGGACTGGTCGGATATGCCAGCGAGAATGAGCTGGCAGGACGCAAAGCCGCACGCTCCCGGCTCAAAATACTGGGATATGGTGCGTTTACGGTGGCATTACTGGCGCTGCTGGTACTGACAGTGGCCAGCCGCACGCCCCTGGCTCTGGAGGTAGTCCGGGACCGGCAGCAGCTCTATCGTGAAGCACTGGATGGCCGTATTGAAAATACCTTTACGCTGAAACTTGCCAACAAGAGTCAGTATGAGCAGCAGGTGGTACTGGCGGTGGAAGGGCTGAATAATCCGGTCTGGCACGGCCCCCAGCGGGTGACTCTGGTTCCGGGAAACGTCATGGAAATCCCGATCACCCTGTCTCTGGCGGCACCTGTGCCGGGTATACCTGCACGCACTCTGGTGTTTGTGGCTTCCACTGAGCGGTATCAGGTGCGTACCGACAGCCGTTTTCTTGCTCCCTGAGGCAGCAGCTCAGACGGTTCTTAATCTGGGGCGTGTGCCTGCCGGGTGCCGGGTGTGGTTTGCAGGTGTTAATGCCTGCTCCAGCTCAGTGTTCAGCTGCTGGCACAACTGACACAGTTGCTGAAGCTGGTCTGATGCCTGCTGCGTCTGACCGGCCTGATGAGTTGCATGCAGCCGGCCGGCCAGTTCGTGCACTTGTTGGTGCAGCTCCTCAAGGTAACCCAGCGGCTGCTGCTCTGCCGCTGAGCATTGCCGGTACCAGGCTGCAAAACGACATTGCTCTGCTGACAGCGTTGGCCATGGAGTACCTGGCTGCTGTAATGCGATACGAATATTTTCAATCCATGCGGTGTGTTCAATGCTGGCGTAGAGCAGAGGCAGCCGGTTTCTGTCGGTTCCGGGAAGGTGAGCCCAGTGTGAAGGCGGCTGCCAGCTGTTTACCCAGGCGGCAAGTCCGGCGGCAGGCATGGGACGGGCAATACCATAGCCCTGTGCCAGATCACAGCCAATGCGCAATAACATGTCGCCATGTTGTATGGTTTCCACGCCCTCGGCAATCACGTCGCGATTAAAGGCCCGGGCCAGACTGATAACACCATCGAGAATGGTCAGGTCTTCCGGATCTTCAAGAATATCACGTACAAAACTCTGATCTATTTTGACCATGCCCGCCGGCAGCTGTTTGAGGTAGGTCAGTGAAGAGTAACCGGTCCCAAAGTCATCCAGTGATATACCAATGCCAAGCCGGCGGCACTGATGCAGCCGTTCCGATATCTGTGCCAGATCGCCCAGGGCACTGGTTTCCAGTATCTCCAGCTCCAGCAAGGCCGGATTTATATCGGGATAGTGTCCCAGCAGATTTTGCAGTTGCTCTACAAAGTGGCTTTGTCGCAGCTGACGGGCGCTGATATTAACACTGACAGGCAGCGTCAGACCCTGATTAATCCATTCCCTGATTTGCTGCAACGCGGCATCAATGACCCAGTTGCCCAGTTCAATGGCCAGCGGATGTTCTTCAATGGCTGGCAAAAAGTGTGCCGGAGACAAGAGCCCTCTGGCAGGATGCTGCCAGCGAATCAGGGCTTCAACGCCCACTACGGTACCATTGCGCATGTTGACCTTGGGCTGGTAATAGAGCACAAACTCGCCATGGTGAAGTGCATGGCGCACATGATCCAGGTTTTCGTGATGGGTGCGCATGTCTCTGTCTTGTTCGGTATCAAAGAGATAATAGCGGTTTTTACCTGACAGCTTGGCCTGATACATGGCCTGATCAGCCTGACGTAACAGTTGCTCTGGTTCCAGCTCCTCAGGTTGTGGATAAAAAGTGACCCCCAGACTGGCGGTGACGTTCAGCTCCAGCCCGTTCATGTTGACGGGTGTGGCTGCCGCCTGCAGCAGGCGGTTAAGCTGGGGCTTGCAGTGGTGAGAGTCCTTGAGATCGAGCAGAATGGCCACAAACTCATCACCTCCAACCCGGGCCAGCGTATCCCCTTCCCGGATCACGTCTTTCATGCGGGCTGCCACTGTCATCAGCAGATAGTCTCCGGCCTCGTGGCCGTGGGTGTCGTTAATGGCCTTGAAGCCGTCCAGGTCAAGGTAGGCAATGGCCAGACACTGCTGATGCCGGCGCGCCTGGCTCATCGCCTGGTTAAGTCTGTCGGACAGCAGTGTACGGTTATGCAGTTTGGTAAGTGGATCGAAGTGGGCAAGCTGTCGCAGTTGCTGCTCATTGTTTTTCAGCAGGGTAATATCAGTACGTATACCAATAAGGCCAATGATTTCCTTATTTTCAATATCATCATAAATCGGCGTTTTCACATCCATGTAGACAATCTGCCGGCCATCTTTGCCCAGCACTGCCACTTCTTCTGACATGGACTCGCCCGCCAGTACCCGGTTGTCGGATTCGCGCAGCCGCTGTGCTACTTCAGTTGAGAAGAATTGCTCATCCTGGCCACCAACCAGCGTGGTGCTGTTGCAGCCAAATTGTTCCAGTGCCGCCCGGTTGGCATAAATATAGCGAAAACGGCTGTCTTTCATATAGATAAACGAAGACACATGATCCAGCGCCTCACGAAAGTGGCGGCTTTGATTGTTAGCAGCCTTAAGTGCCAGCTCTGCTTCTTTGCGATAACTGATATCGGTGATCACGCCACACCAGCTGGTGCCACCGTTTGCTTCACGCTGGGGCAGGGCGTCACCCTGCAACCAGCGGATGCGTCCGTCCTTGTTTTTAATTCTGAATTCGTGACGCCAGGGAGTGAGTGTGCTGGCAGACGCATGCATGCTGCTGGCCATTTTTTCAACATCATCAGGGTGAATGGCATCAAAGACAGGGCCGGCATTCTTTTCTGCCTGTTCAGGGTGCACCCCGAAGAGCTCGCGAATACCATCGCTGGCATAGGGAAAACGGGTATGGCCGTTGTGCAGGCTGAACTCAAAGATCATGCCGGGAACACGGCTGGCAATGGTGTTAAGGCGGTTTTCCAGTTTGCTGAACCTGACTTCGCGATGCCGAATATCCTTTGACAGCTGCTCTGCCAGCTCGGTGGCCTGCAAGCGGCTGTTGAGCGAAGAGCGCAGCAACAGAACCAGTAGCAGGGTTAATGTCAGGCCGGCAGCCAGTGTGATGATGGCTGCAAGATAGTTGCCGGCAGCCACTGGCCCTTGCTGCTCCAGTACCAACAGCCACTGATGTCCGTACAGGTCGATAACGCGCTGTTGCTGTAACAAAGCCTCAGGTGCTGATGCTTCACCTTGCTGATAAATCAGCGATGCAGGGGATGCCGAGTTGCCATCATACAGCTGCAGCCTTAACCATCGGGTGTCTTCAGCTGGCAGGGAAGCCATGATATTGCTGATCAAACTACTGATATTAATGGTCGCAAAAGCCCAGCCATACAAACCTGCAGCGGGAGAGGATGCTTTATTAAAAACCGCATCGGTCAGCATAATGGCGGCATTGTTGCCAAACGGGCTGGAAAGAATGGTTTTTCCCGTATCTGCTGCCCGCTCCATGGCCAGCCGCAGCGGCACCTTAGTCAGCAGATCCTGGCCTGCCCTGAACTGCTGCAGGTTATCCAGCTGACGTTGATAGAGCACATAGCCATAGTGATTTCGCCTGCCTGCGGGTGTGATGGAGACGTTGGTAATATCAGGATCTTTATCCTGAATAAAGCGTGCAAACCCCAGTGTGTTGATGCCATCAAGTGACTTGCCAGACTGTAACCGGCTGGTAAATTGCTGCCAGTCTGCAGGTGTTACCCTGGTTGAGGCGTGAAACAGAGCCGCGCTGCTGCGGGTTACGACAGCAACGCTTTCTATGCGTTTTTGCAGCTCCAGGGTAATGTGACCGGCCAGTGCGGAAAATGCCTGTCTGGTATTTTCATCCTGATGTTGTTTCAGGTTAAGGGCCACGACAGAGGTAAAAGCCAGCCCTGCGGCCAGTACAAGCCATGAAAGGGAATGCAGTGCAAAGGTGCTGAGTCGTGACATGGCCGCTGCTGGTGATTGATTTATGAATGTTTCTAAAGATTAGCAAGCGGCAGCAAAAGAGGCGCAGGGCGGGCGTAATAATTTTATGCCGGCAGGTGGCCTCAGGTTACCTGCCGGTCTGATGGCTCAGGGGGCCGGATTGGGGTATTGCTGATGAATATCGGCAATGCCCTGTCGCAACTCATCGGTAAGCCCGACGTGAACGCTGTCGATATTTTCCTTGAGCTGCTCCAGGCTGGTGGCACCAATCAGATTGCTGGTAACAAAGGGCCGGGTATTCACAAAAGCCTGAGCCAGCTGTGTGGGGGTAAGGCCATGTTCTTTGGCCAGGGCCACATAGGCACTGGTGGCGGCCCGTGCGCCGGCACCGTTGTAGCGCTGAAAGCGGCTGTAACGGGTCAGCCGGGCTCCTTCGGGCTGAGCACCGTTTTCATATTTGCCGGTGAGCATGCCAAAGGCCAGCGGCGAGTAGGCCAGTAAGCCCACCTGCTCACGCAATGAAAACTCCGACAGGCCCACTTCATAGGTGCGGTTAAGCAGGTTGTAGGGATTCTGAATGCCCTGAATGCGCGGATAACCGTGGCGCTCGGCTTCCAGCAGAAACCGATGCACGCCCCAGGGCGTTTCGTTAGAGAGGCCGATATGGCGGATTTTGCCCGCTTTTACCAGCTCATCCAGCACCGCCAGAGTCTCGGCAATGGGCACGGTATCGGCATCACTTTCACTCAGCTGCTCAAAGCCGAGCTGACCAAACATATTGGTCTGACGGTCGGGCCAGTGCAGCTGATAGAAGTCGATATAATCGGTTTGCAGCCGGCGCAGGCTGTCGTCCAGGGCACTGACAATATTGGCCCGGTCCAGCATGGGCTTGCCGTCACGAAAATAGGAAGGGCGCTTGGGATCGTGCGCCCGGCCTACTACCTTGGTGGCCAGCACCACCTTGTCGCGGTTGCCCCGGGCGGCCAGCCAGTTGCCTATCATGGTTTCGGTGGCACCCTGAGTGTGTTCACGGGGCGGAATGGGATAGAGCTCGGCGGTGTCGATAAGATTGACGCCATGATCCAGCGCCATATCGAGCTGGGCATGCGCCTCGGGCTCATCGTTCTGCTCGCCCCAGGTCATGGTGCCCAGGCCAATCAGGCTGACATCAATATCGGTGTTACCCAGTTTTCTGTACTGCATTGCGCTCCCCACAGTTTGCTTCTGTTTTGGCAACAGCATACCAGCAAAATGTGCGGAAGATCACGGCCCCCCTTCGGGGAGCGGTAAGCTGTCAGCTTTCAGCTGTAAGTGGTGTTGACGGGAGGCCTTTAACGGTTCCGGCGGGGTGAGGGATCGTCTTGATGAATATACGAACAGTGGCTAAATTGCCCGGGATAAACCCGGGCCTGCAAACTACCTGCTTTCAGACGGTACCAGTGTTGCTCGAAGCAGCAGTGGGGATTGCCGGAGCCGACCGTCAAATGTCATGGATGACATTTGCCGAGCGTCACATGGATGTGCTTGAAGCGTGTCGGCGGAGTGCAACCGCACTGATGCTTCCTGCTTCCCACTCCCTATTCCCTTGCTCTTAAGCCCCAATAACACCGCCGTCTTCGCGGGTGATGACCATCACGCTGGAGCGGGGAGTGCGGTTGCCGCCAAAGGGGAAGTGCGATTTGGCCAGCTTTTCACCCGGGTGCTGCACGCCCACAAACAGGGTGCGCTGATCCGGAGTAAAGGCCAGGCCGGTGATCTCGCAGGCCACCGGGCCGGTAAGAAAGCGCCGGATTTCGCCGGTGTCGGGGTCGGCGCACAGCATCTGGTTATTGCCCTGACCGGCAAAATCACCGCTGTTGGAGTAGTTGCCGTCTGTCTGGATCCACAGCCGGCCGCCTTTATCAAAGCCGATGCCGTCTGGGCTGTTGAACATATTGTCGGCGGTAATATTGGCCGAGCCGGCATAGAGGTTGCCCTGGTGTACTGTGGGATTGCCCGCCAGCACAAACAGATCCCAGTCAAAGCCGGCAGCGGTGTGCTGGCCGTTTTCCGGACGCCAGCGCACTATCTGGCCATAGTGGTTTTCGGCACGGGGGTTGGGGCCGTCAACCGGCTGATTGTCTTTGATACCGCGGTTCTTGTTGTTGGTCAGAGTACAGAACACCACCGGCTCGCTGGGGTGAGCAGCCACCCACTCGGGTCTGTCCATGGTGGTGCCACCCACCTGAGTGGCAGCCAGGCGGGCATGGATCAGCACCTCGGCCTGGCTGGCAAAGCCGTTTTCCGGCGTCAGACCGTTTTTGCCAAAGCTCAGCTCAAGCCACTCGCCTTTGCCCTTGAGCTCACCGCCTTCACCTTCATGAAATTTGGCCACATACAGGGTGCCTTCATCCAGCAGATTGCGGTTGGCCGCCATATCGTCAGGGTTATATTTGCCTTTGCTGACAAAACGGTACAGGTGCTCGCCGCGCTCATCATCGCCCATATACACCACCAGGTGGCCGCTGTCGGCCACCACCAGCTCGGCGTTTTCGTGCTTGAAACGGCCCAGGGCGGTGCGCTTCACCGGCATGGATTCGGGATTGTGCGGATCAATTTCCACTATCCAGCCAAAGCGGTTGGGCTCATTGGGATTTTCGGCCAGATCAAAGCGGGCATCGTGCTGATGCCACTGCCAGCGGCCACCCTCGGCACTGATGCCGTAGCGGGCCATGGCGGCCGGAATCTCGCCGTTGCCGGTATGGCCGAAATAGCCGTGAAAGTTTTCTTCACAGGTGAGGTAGGTGCCCCAGGGGGTCATGCCGTTGGCACAGTTGTTAAAGGTGCCCAGCGCCTGTTCGCCCTTGGCATCGGCGGCGGTTTTCAGCAGCGCGTGGCCGCTGGCGGGGCCACTGATGGCCATGGGCGTGTTGGCATCAATACGGCGGTTGTATTTGCCGTCTTTTACCAGCTGCCAGCGGCCGTCTTCTTTTTTCAGGGTCAGCACAGACACGCCATGGGCCGCCTGAGCATACTTAACATCTTCGGCGCTCATGTTGTCGCCCTGATGGGGGAACATGATTTCGTAATTACAGTATTCGTTATTTACCGCCAGAATGGCGTTGTTATCGTCGATGGCAAAGAAGCTCATGCCGTCGTTGTTGTCACCAAACTGACCGGCCTGGGCCTGAGCGTTATTATCGCTATCGCTGAACTCGGGCACAGAGCCAAACAGGGTATCACCCCAGGAGATCAGCCGCTCGGCCTTATAGCCTTTGGGCACAATAAAGGCGTCTTCGGTGCTGGCGGCAACCGGCTCAAAGCCCATCAGGGGGCTGCTTTGAGTGGCGGCGGCGACCGCCCGGGACAAGGGCGAGACGGTAAAGAAGGCTGCGGCACTCAGGGCGGCGGCACCGCCCAGAAAGCGACGGCGGCTCAGGCTTTTTTCTACCAGTTGAGTAAATTCGGGTGTTTGCTCACGGGAGTGACTCGACATTGTATTTTTCCTTTGCTCACAGCAGGTTAATAATATTTGCCGAGTATGCTGCCGAGCCGGAATGACAGTGTGATATCAATAATATGACAGTAAGGTGACAGCCATGCCAAAAAGGGCAGCCGAGTGGCTGCCCTTATGTGTGCTTAATCGTCCCAGTCGTCGTCATCCCAGTCATAACGATGCTTGCGCTTGTGCTTATAGTAGTGCTTGCGCTTGCCATGATAGTGATGATGCACCTCGCGGTGGCCGTCACCAGAGCGCGCCCCCAGGGCCGAGCCGGCCGCACCGCCCACACCGGCACCAATCAGCTGGCCGCTGTCACCACCTACATTTTTACCAAGAGCGGCACCACCGAGGGCACCCACGGCACCGCCCAGGGCAGCTTCGTTCTTGTTGCCCCGGTTGGCGGTAGCGGCACCACCGGCGGCACCACCCAATGCAGCACCCACCAGGGCACCGGTGTCGCCACCCATCTGTTTGCCCAGCAGGGCACCGGCCACGCCGCCGGCACCACCACCAATAATGGTGTTGAGCGACTCGCCGGCCGTGGCCGTATTGATGCCCATCAGCATCGGCAGCATCAGAATTGCACAGGTCTTTTTAAGCATGGCTGTCTCACTCAGCAGTTAAAACTGATAAGCAAGATAGCGGCTTTTTTAAGGAAGGGAAGGGGAGCCGGCAAGGCCAGAGATGGTATCGTTTGAGTTTTGTTTATATGTAAGTGATTGTATTGGTAGGGTATTTTGGTTTTTTTCTGTCGGGGTGGCGACCAAAGCTGACCGACAGGTCCTGACCCATGCTCAGGGGTTGGCCACCCACACCAGGGCGCGCAGGGCGTTCTGACCGTAGCGGGCCAGCCTGTCAAAGCGGGTGCGGGCAATGGGCAGATATTGTTTGTCTACCGGGCTTTCGCCGGCGGATTCGTCAATATCCGGGTCGTGAATATAAACAAACTCTTTGTCCATGGCGCACACCAGCACCCAGTGCGGTGCCTTGCGCCCGTCCAGATGATAGGTGCTGATCAGCACCAGCGGCAGCCGGCCCTCACTCAGACCCTGCTCCAGCTGCTCAATAGTAAAGTGCTCATAGCGGGGCGCAATGCCTGCTTCGGCCAGATTGGCCAGAAACTGCCGGTGCACCCGCTCCAGCACCTGTTTTTTCTCGAGGCTGCGCACACTGTTTACAAACAGTGGGCCGTCCTGGTTCAGCATCAGCTCCACCGCAAAGCCACGTTTGTGGGCCGCCAGCGCCAGACCGTGAGGGCCGCAGCCGCCGTGACCCTGAGTCATGAAAATGGTGGTGGCCTCGCGCCACAGTTGTAACTCCAGATCCGGCTCTGCCCTATGGTCCGGATCCAGACTGCTCAGTGCCATCATCAGGGAGGCGGGCCCGCAGGTGAATTCCGTGGTCTGGCGGTAATAGGGCACGGTGCGGCTGCCCGCCAGCGGGTGGTAATGGTGAATGCGCTTCTGGTAACGCAGAGCGCTTTCATGATCTTCGTAATAGTCGTGATAAATGCCGAACTGCCGGTAGCCCAGCTGCTGATAGAGGTTCTGCGCTGCTGTGTTGTCGGTACGCACTTCCAGCCGCATAAAGACGGCCCTGTGTTCACGGGCAGCAACTTCGGCAGCGTCAAGCAGGGCACGGCCCAGCCCCAGGCCTCTGGCATCGGGAGAGACAGCAATGGAGTAGATGCGCGCCAGCTGAGTGTTGCGGCGGAACAGCACCAGTACATAGCCCAGCAGGGCAGTGTCTTGCTCGGCGACCAGCAGCACATCTTGCGGGTGGTCGATAAAGCGTAAAAAGCTGCGCCGGCTCACTTTGTCCTGCTCAAAACAACGGGATTCAAGAGCCAGCAGAGCGGTGAGATCGGAACGCAGGGCAGAGCGGATAACAGGCGCAGACATAAGGCACTCGGAGCAGGAGAGGCGTGCTTCAACATACGATAATTTTTGGCTCGCGGCGAGAAAATTTCACTGCATTCACGGCCGATTGAACTTAGAGTAGGACGCATAACAACGGTTTGTAGAGCAAGGGAATTTTCAATGACACAACTGGTTCTGGTAGTGGATGAACTGAGCGCCTGGGCACCTTATTTTCCCAGTGAAAACCTGGTGGACTTTCAGACCTACCTGAAACAGCCGCCGGTAAAAAATGCGCCGCGAACCCGGGTAATTAATCTGTGCCGCACCGGCAAGTATCTGTCCAACGGGTATTACTGCTCGTTGCTGGCGGAAGCCCGGGGGCAGCATGTGATCCCTTCTGTGTCTACCCTGAATAACCTGCGTAACAAGGGGCTGTTTGCCTTTGGCTTTAACGGTGTGTCGGAAGCGCTGGATGCGCATTATGGTGAGCCCGACACCGGCACAAAAATAAAGGTAAAAAGCTGTTTTGGTCAAAGCGCCGTGCCCGGGCTGGAAGGCCTGTGCCGGGAGCTGTTTGAGCGGCTGCCGTGCCCTGTGCTTGAGCTGACCTTCAAGCGTCGCAGCCGCTGGGAGCTGAGCGGTCTGGCGACCCTGTCACCGGCAGAGCTGAGCGGGCAGGAAGAAGATCAGTTTGCCGATGCCCTCGACAAGTACTCCCGCATTATCTGGCGCAAGCCCCGCTCTGCCAAACGCTATCGCTATGATCTGGCGGTGCTGGTGAACCCCAATGAAGCCCTGCCGCCCTCCGATGCCGGCGCACTCAAGCGCTTTGAGCGGGCCGGCGAGCGGGCCGGTGTGAATGTGGAGCTGATCACCCGCAAAGACTATCAGCGGCTGGCGGAATATGACGGCCTCTTTATTCGCGAGACCACCGCCATCGATCATCATACCTTTCGCTTTGCCCAGAAGGCGGAGCACGAAGGTCTGGTGGTGATTGACTCGCCTACCTCCATATTGCGCTGTGCCAACAAGATTTTTCTGGCGGAAAGCTTTGCCAAGCACGGGGTGCCCACGCCCAAAACCCTGATGGTAAACCCGAAGCAGAAAGACGCCGCCCAGTGGCTTGAAAGTGAGCTGGGGTATCCTTTGGTACTGAAAATTCCCGACGGGGCGTTTTCACGGGGCGTGTACCGGGTGGCGGATCGGGAGCAACTGACCGAAACCCTGACCAAGCTGCGTAATGCTTCTGCGCTGGTGCTGGCTCAGGAGTATTTCTTTACCGAGTTTGACTGGCGCATTGGCGTTCTTAACCATCAGCCCATTTTTGCCTGCAAGTATTTTATGGTGAAAGGGCACTGGCAAATCTACCGTCATAACGACGGCAAGGAGGCCGACTCCGGCGGCTTTGTCACTCTGCCCACCCATGAGGCACCGCCCATGGTAATTAACGCCGCCCTCAAGGCGGTCAAACCCATCGGCGATGGCCTTTATGGCGTGGACATCAAGGAAGGCAAGGGCCGGGTGGCGGTGATAGAGGTAAACGACAACCCCAATATTGACCATGGGGTGGAAGACGTGTTTCTGAAAGACCGGCTCTACGACATGGTAATAGAAGATTTTGTGCGCCGGTTCGACAAAGACAGAGAGGCCGTCGCGCTCAGAAAAGGCCGGCGCGACGGCCGCTAGGCTTATAAAAAGCCGGTTTCGCCCCGCTTGAGCGGATCCGGCTTGGGCTCACCGTTGGCACTAAAGTCCAGTGAGGCGGAGTTCAGGCAATAGCGCAGCCCGGTGGGGGGCGGGCCGTCGGGGAACACATGACCCAGATGGCCGTCGCAGCGGGCGCAGCGGATCTCTACCCGGCGCATGCCGTGGCTCATGTCGGCCAGCTCGCGAATATGATCCGGATGGTAGGGGGCATAAAAGCTGGGCCAGCCGGATCCCGACTCGAACTTGCAGGCGGAAGAAAACAGCGGCAGGGCACACAGCCGGCAGAAATAGCTGCCTTCTTCATGATTATCGAGCAGGCCGCCGCAAAAGGGCGGCTCTGTGCCCTGGCTCAGCAGAATGCGGCGCTCTTCAGGGCTGAGCTGCTCCGCCAGCGCCTGCAGCTGGGTTTCGCTCGGCGGAGAAAGATCATAAGGGCTGGGAGTCTGGGCCATGGTCAGATGTCCTTTTTCAACCTGTGTTTGTAGTAATGATGCACCTTGGCCACCTTGGGCTGAGCCACGGCGGCAATGTAGGGCTGATTCGGGTTACGGGCAGCATAGTCCTGATGATAGTCTTCTGCCGGATAGAAAATATCCAATGGCTCCAGGCTGGTGACAATGGGCTGGTTAAAAGCGCCCGCCTGCTCCAGCTGCGCAATATAGTCTTCTGCCAGATCCCGCTCCTGCTCGTCCTGCCAGAAAATGGCCGAACGATACTGAGTGCCGGTGTCGTTGCCCTGGCGGTTAAGCTGGGTGGGGTCGTGGGCGATGCCAAAGAATACCTTCAGCAGGGTGCCCGGACCGATAAGGGCGCTGTCGTAGCTGATTTTAATGGCTTCGGCATGTTTGGTGGTGCCGGTGCAGACAGCGTCATAGTTGGCGTCTTGTGCTTCACCGCCGGCATAGCCGGAGATCACATCAATCACGCCGTCGAGCTGGCGGTAAACCGCTTCTGTGCACCAGAAACAGCCGCCGGCCAGAGTAATGCTGCGCTCGCCGGTGTTGCGAAAGGCGCTGTCGTCAATATCGGGAAAATCGCTGGGCAGCAGACCCAGAACCTCGTTACTCATGGGGTTCTCCTTGTTGAACTGTCGTCTACGTTACCATAGCCAAAGGTCGGGGCAAGGCTCACTGTTGCGTGAGCGCGCATCCTGTTAATCTTGGCACCTTTATTGTTTTGAGTCCTGCATATCATGGAACTGGATTTACTGACCCTGGGACTGCTGGCGCTGGCAGCGCTGCTGGCAGGCTTTATTGATGCTATTGCCGGTGGTGGCGGCCTGATTACCGTGCCGGCGCTGCTGGCCACCGGCATGCCGCCCACCATGGCACTGGCCACCAACAAGCTGCAGAGCTGCTTTGGCTCCTTTTCGGCCTCGTTTTACTATTTTCGCCGCGGCCTGATTGACTGGGGCAATATAAAGTGGGCCATTGGCTGTACCTTTGTGGGCAGCATGCTGGGCACCCTGCTGGTGCAGCGCATTGATGCTTCCATACTGGAAAAGGTGCTGCCGTTTTTGCTGGCGGCCTTTGCCCTGTATTTTCTGTTTTCACCCAGCGTCGGCGATGAAGACCGAAGCCGCCGCCTGGGCATTATTCCCTTTGCGCTGATAGTGGGCACAGGCGTGGGCTTTTATGACGGCTTTTTTGGTCCTGGCACCGGCTCCTTTTTTGCACTGGGCTTTATCGCTCTGGCGGGCTACAGCATGGGCAAGGCCACGGCGCACACCAAGGTGCTGAACTTCACCTCCAATATTGCCTCGCTGCTGTTTTTTATACTGGGCGGCCAGGTGGTGTGGGTTGCCGGTCTGGCCATGGCCGGCGGTCAGTTTCTGGGTGCCCGTCTTGGCTCCAATATGGTGGTGACCAAAGGCACCCGCATTATTCGCCCCATGCTGGTGACGGTGTCGCTGATCATGTCGGCGCGGCTGCTGTGGCAGCAATATCCGCAGCTGTTCAGCTGGGTGGGCTGAGGTGAGCAAAGCGCTGCAGGGCCTGCTGGGCCGCCAGCACCTTCGCTACCGGCGCTGGCTGCTGGCTCTGGTGCTGGTGTTGCTGGGAGCCGTGTTGCTCAGTTTGCAGTCCGGCGCCGTGGGCGTGGGGCTGGATGTGCTGTGGCGGCCGGTGTCGGCGCTGGAGCAGCAGGTGTTCTGGCAGTTGCGCCTGCCGCGCACCCTGCTGGCGGTGCTGGTAGGGGCCAGTCTGGCGCTGTGCGGTGCCGTGCTGCAGGTGTTGCTGCATAACCCGCTGGCGGAGCCGGGCCTGATTGGCATTTCCAGCGGTGCCAGTCTGGCGGCAGTGTTAACCCTGTCGCTGGCGGGCTGGCTGGGCTGGCAGCTGCCCCACTGGGGGGTATCGCTGGCGGCCTTTGCCGGGGCTCTGGTGGTGACTGTGCTGCTGTTGCTGCTGGCCCGCCGCCGGCTGGGCCAGAGCGGCCTGTTGCTGTTTGGTGTGGCGGTGGGCATTTTTGCCAATGCCATTCTCACCTGGCTTCTGTATCTGGCCGACGACGCTTCCATGCGTACTTTTCTGTTCTGGATGATGGGCAGCCTGGGTTATGGCCAGCGGCTGTCCTGGGGCTGGTGGATCCCGGCTATTGTGGCGCTGCTGTGGCTGGTGCGTCAGGGCCGGCGGCTGGATCTGCTGGCGCTGGGTGAACAGCAGGCCCGCTTGCTGGGGCTGAATGCCCATGCGCTGCGGCCAAAACTGGTACTGGCGGTGTGCCTGCTCACCGCCTTCAGTGTGGCCATGGCGGGGGTGATTGGCTTTGTGGGGCTGGTGGTGCCGCATTTGCTGCGCTTGCTGGCCGGTGGCCGCCAGCGCTTTTTGCTGCCGGCCTCGGCCCTGGCCGGCGCGGCCCTGCTGGTGCTGGCGGATGTGCTGGCGCGCCAGACGCTGATCACCGGTGAGCTGCCCATCGGGGCCGTGACCTCCACGCTGGGAGCACCTGTCTTTGTCTGGTTACTGGTAAAACGCCATGCTGACGCTTGATAAATTAACCGTTGAACACAGAGTCGGGCCGGTGAGCGGACGGCTGGCGGCCGGTCGCCTGACCTTGCTGGTGGGGCCCAATGGCAGCGGCAAGTCCAGCCTGTTGCTGGCCGCCGCCGGCCTTGTTACCGCTGAAGGTCATGTGCGGCTGAATGGCGAACTGCTGGACACACTGGATCTGGCGGAGCTGGCGCGGCGGCGGGCCATGCTGGTGCAGCACTCTGTGCTGCCGGCAGGATTAAAAGGTTATGAGCTGCTGGCGCTGGGGGTGCAGGGCGAAGTGAGCGAAGCCGCCTGTGAAGAAATGGCGCGGCTGAGTGCTTATCTCAAGCTGGACACTCTGTATGGTCGTTCTTTGTTGGCACTGTCCGGCGGTGAGCAGCAACGCCTGCTGATCGCCAAAACCCTGCTGCAGGTATCGCCGGCGCTGAACCAGGAGGCGCAGTTGTTATTGCTGGATGAGCCGCTGGCGGGCCTGGACTGGCAGCACCAGCTGGCCACCCTGCGGCTGTTGCGCCACTATGCGGAGCAGGGCCTGACGGTGGTGGCTTCCATTCACGATATCAACCTGGCCGCCCAGTTTGGCGACGATATCTGGTGCCTGCACAAGGGCCAACTGGTCGCCAGCGGCGGCCCCGAGGTGCTCACGCCAACGCTGGTAGCCGAAGTGTTTGAGGTAAAAGTCAGCTTGCTGGAGCAGGACGGGCAGCGGTTGCTGCTGCCCGAATAAAGCTGGAAGCCTGAAGCGAGAAGCCGGAAGTAATACAGGTTGGCGATGAGCGCAGCGAATCCCGACATTTTCGCTGCATGCGGCGATATTTGCCGGATTGCATCCGCGACAAAAGTCCGGCCTACAAAACCACGTTTTTGTTTTACTTCCAGCTTCCAGCTTTCAGCTCTCCGCAGGGGTCGCCTGATACAGCCGCTCCAGCACTTGCTCGCTGTCGTTCCAGCCGAGGCAGGCATCGGTAATGCTTTGGCCGAATACCAGCGCCTGGCCTGGCGCTGCGTTCTGCTTGCCTGCTTCAATAAAGCTTTCAATCATGACACCGGCAATATGGCGGCTGCCGTTTTCCAGCTGGCGGGCGATGTCTTCTGCAACCTCTATCTGGCGCTGGTGCTGTTTCTGGCTGTTGCCATGGCTCAAGTCCACCACCAGTCTGGGGGGCAGACCCAGAGCACTGAGCTGGCTTGCGGCGTCACTGATGCTCCGGGCATCATAGTTGGGCGTTTTGCCGCCCCGCAAAATCACATGGCCGTAGGGGTTGCCGTCGGTCTGGTAGATGCTCATTTGGCCGTGCTTGTCGGGAGAGCCGAAAATATGGCCGTGGGCGGCGGCACGCACCGCATCCAGGGCAATCTGAATATTACCGTCTGTGCCGTTTTTGAACCCCACCGGGCAGGACAGCGCCGAGGCCATTTCCCGGTGCACCTGAGACTCTGTGGTGCGCGCGCCTATGGCTCCCCAGCTGATCAAGTCGGCAATATACTGGCCGGTCACCATATCCAGAAACTCGGTGGCGGTGGGCAGGCCCAGGGCGTTAATGTCGCACAGCAGCTTGCGCGCCAGCGCCAGGCCGGTGTTCACATCAAAGCTGCCGTCAAGGTGCGGGTCGTTAATCAGCCCTTTCCAGCCCACTATGGTGCGCGGTTTTTCAAAATAAGTACGCATCACAATACACAGTTTGTCGGCGTAGCGGGCGTTAAGCACGGCCAGCCGCTCGGCGTAAGCCAGCGCCGCCGCCGGGTCGTGAATGGAGCAGGGGCCGACAATCACCAGCAGTTTGTGGCTTTGGCCGGTGAGAATGGCTTCAATCTCGGCGCGGGCTTGAGTGACCGTATTGGCCATGGCATCGGTCAGCGGGTAGCGTTCGCTCAGCTGGTGCGGAGTGATTAGCGTGGACAGCGGGCGGCTGCGCAGTTCGTCGGTGGGGGTGGGCATGGTAGGGCCTGCTTGAATAATAGCGTGCAACAGCACAATGCCCTTAACATAACCAAAAGCCGTGGCAGGGAAAACCACGGCTTTAAAATTTTATGCCATTAACTGACTTTCAGGCTTAGCTGAAACGCTGACCTGAGATAGCCGGATGATAAATAGGCTGGATCACATTGCCGGCAGGATCGGTAATATGAAAGCTGCGGGCACCGTCTCTGTGATCGTGGGGCTGATCCAGCATGGTCACGCCCTTGGCCTTGAAGAACTTGAACCACTCTTCCAGCTCTTCCTTGGTATCCACGATAAAGCCAAAGTGATCCATGCTCTGCACGCCGCTGGCAGGCAGATCGGAACGGCCGAGAGACAGGTTGTCGTTGCCGCAGGTGAGGTACACCAGGTTATCGCTGGCGCGGTTGAGGATCTCCATGCCCATGATCTCGGTGTAGAACTGGACGCACTCTTCCAGATTGGGCATGGTAAAAGCGATATGGCGCATGCCGTTAAAACGACCGGGTCTTTCCATTGCTGGGCTCCTTGGAACTCGTACTGATATTTGTGTACTATTTGTTGAATTTACTTAAACAATTGGAGTTTACAATGTATTCAATTATTGTCAAAACCAAGCTGAAACCGGGCACCACTCAGGCTTTTCTTGACGCCATGCTGCCCAACGCCGCTGCGTCCGTGCGCGACGAGCCCGGCTGCCATACCTTTGATGTGCTGCAGGACAGAGCCGATCCTGAGCTGTTCTGGCTCTATGAAATCTATCAGGACGAAGCGGCCCTGGCGGCCCACAAGGAAACCCCGCACTACAAGGCCAGCCGCGCCGTAGTGACCGATCTGATTGCCGAGCAGTCGGTGATCCGTGCCGACGTGCTGGCGGTGAACCCGGAGCGTTAAGTGCATGGATATAATGGCCCGGCTGGCGGACTGGCACATTACCCCGCCGCTGATTGAACACCCGCCACTGCACACCTGTGACGATGCCGACCGCCTGCTGGTGAACCGGCCCGGAACCCGGCTTAAAAACCTGTTTCTGCGGGACAATTATGGCCGTAAACACGCGCTTCTGCTGACCCCGCCTGACAAGCAGGTGGATCTCAAGGCGCTGTCTCGCCAGCAGGGCTGGTCGCGTCTGGGGTTTGCCTCGGCCGAGCGGCTGGACCGTTATCTGGGCGTGGCCCCGGGTCATGTGTCTGTGCTGGCGCTGGTGAACGATGCGCAGCAGCAGGTGGAGCTGTGGCTGGATGAAGACTTGCGAGACGGCGACGACTTTCACTGCCATCCGCTGCGCAACACCGTCACCGTGCTGTTGAGCCGCAGCGATTTACTGCGTTTTACCGAGCAGACCGGGCACACTCCGCTCTGGCTGCCGGTGCCTTCTTTTTAAGGGATTGGGGAATAGGGACTGGTGGTGTTGTCTGTAGGCCCCAATTTATTGGGGCAAACCGTGCGTTATGTTATGCCGTTTGCCCCTAGCATTGCTTCCAGCTTCCAGCTCCCGTAGGGTTTAAATCGCTTCTATTTTCGCCGGCAGGCCCTGGCGTACGGCGGCACCGCTGGTCCAGTCGAGCCAGACGTTGGCTACGTCCTTGCGGGTGGGATCCATCAGCCCCAGGGCGTTCTGGTTGACGCCGGCACCCAGCCGTGGATTAACCGGCGTGGCCTCGCCGTCAATCACATGGGCCCGGGCACCCAGCTCGGTGTGGCCATAGCCGTGCTCAATGGCGATGGCCCCTTCCATAATGCCGTCGCGTACCAGGGCAATGCCTTCCACACTGCCCCCCGGCGTGCTCACCCGCACCGCCTGACCATGCTCAATGCCGGCACGTTCGGCATCCTTGCGATGAATGCTGATGGGGTTTTCCGGATGGATCATGCGCAGCCGCTCGGCTCCTATGCTGGACGAACTCATCAGGTGCGACTTGTAAGACGTCACCAGTAGCGGCCACTCGGCTTCGGAATAGTGTTCCCGCATGGGGCTGCCGTCGGCAAAGCGCGGCTCATACAGGGCGGCACAGCCCGACAGCCGTTCGCCGGTCATTGAATGAATGCTGGTGCCGATGGTGGGGTTCCAGATGCACAAACTGTCTTTGGTGCGCTTGTTCATCAGCTCGCCCTGCCAGCCCGACTCAAAGGGGGCAAAACGGCCGCCCCGGCTGAACACAAAGCCCACCTTGCGCCGCTCTTCCGGTGCCAGTGTGCTGTCTATCAGCGGCATTAACCGGGCGGCGTTGGTCAGCACCAGATCGTCGGCACTGGCATCGGGCACCGGCGTGCCGGCAAAGGCCAGGTTGGCGGCGGCGCGCAGGTAAAAATCCGCACCGGTATGCAGGCCGTGCAGCTCACCCTTATGATCGCGAATGGCATTGTCACCATAGCCAGGCAGCTCCATGGTTTTGCCGAGATTAATAATAAAGGCTTCCAGCCCCAGGTAGTCGCCGTTGGTAAGACGCGGCGTGGCCGGGGTTACCACCGGCCAGCGTGCCGTGGTGGCGGCCTGGGGTACACCGCTCCAGGGTTTGGTAAAGCCCCAGCTCTCATAGGTGAGGGTGTCGGGCACTATGTAATCTGCCAGCGCCGTTGTTTCGTTAATAAAACCGTCCACGGCAATAAACAGCGGCAGGTTTTTCGGGTCTTTCAGTTTTTCACCCAAAAATGCCTGGCCGCCGCCGATGCCATAGAGCGGGTTGGTCATGTGGCTGATCCAGGCCTTGAGCTTATAAGGGTAGCCCGCAAAGGCTGCCGCCAGATGCTCGGTGAGCAGGGGCGATGAAAACGAAAACCAGGGCGCTCTGGACGGATAAGGGGCCTCACCGGCGGCCAGCTTGCGCTGATATTCGCTGCTGTTTTCATAGGCAAAGCGGTTGCGGGACAAAAACAGCCCTTTGGGGGCCACCATGCCGTCAAACTCGGCCAGGTTATAGCGGGGGCCGTTTTCCACTGCCGCCACACCGCCGGCCCCCAGCGCCAGCCCGCCTTTGGCGTTCACATTGCCCAGCAGGGTGTTCAGGGTCATCACCGCCATGGCAGTATAAAAGGCGTTGCCGCTCATCATGCCGCCATGAGCATCAATCACCGCCTTGGGGCCATGGCGTTTCAGCTCCCGGCCCAGCCCTTCAATGATGTTGACCGGCACGCCGCAGCGGGTGCTGTAGTCTTCTATGGAATGGGCAAAGGCGGATTCTTTCAGGCACTGCAGCGCCGATTTCACCCGCACCGGCTCGCCATTAATCTGTATTTCATGGTCTACCCAGAGGGTGGCAGGACGACCGCTGGAATGAGCCATCAGCTCACCGTTTTCGGCATTTACAACCAGCAAAGTCTCGGCATCACCCATGTTCAGGTCGGCGGCGGTGAGAAAGCGACCGGCCTGTGGGTGAGGTGCCTGCAGCACCAGATGGGTGGCATTGCTGTGGCTGGGTTGACCGGCTCTAGCCTGGGCTTCGGGACCGGGCTGCGCCAGATAGTCAATATTTATACCGTTGTTTTCCATCAGCCAGCGCATCAGCGCCAGTGCCAGGGCATCGTCGGTGGCGGGCTTGATGGGCACCCAGCGGCCCCGGCCATCATTCAGCCGGCTGATGCTGTTGGGCAGAGTCGGGGCCACCACCACATAGTCCAGCCCGCCGTCGCTGCGGGCGGCGGCCAGCTGCCGGCCCTGGCGTTTAAAGGGGTTGCCCGCCTGGGCCGGCGAGGTGCCGATGCACAGCACAAAGTCGGTGTGATCCCAGTCGGGCTTGCCGTGGGCGAACTTTTTCAGATCGTTAAACACGGCACCGGCGCCGGCACGATAGCCAAAGCCGCAGTAGCCGCCGTGGTGGCCAAAGTTGCGGGTGCCAAAGCTGTTAAAGGCAAAACGCTTGAGAAAGCTGTCCCGGCCTTCGTCGCCGGCGTTGGTCACCAGCAGCTGGTTGGCCTTGGGGCCAAACTCGGGATTGGCGGCATCCACCGGCGTGTCGAGATCGCGAATGGCGTTCAGGCCGTCGACATGGCCTTCACCAAAGAGATCGCCGCCCTGCGTGACTTCCTGCAGCAGCTGCTCAAAGGAAATGGTCTGCCATTTGCCTTCGCCGCGCTTGCCGGCCCGTTTCAGTATTTGGGTGACCCGGTAGGGGCTTTGCAGCTGCTCGGCCAGGGCCGCGCCCCGGGCGCAGGCGGTGGAGCGCTGCTCAATGCCCGCTTCTCCGGCAAGGCCGGTATACACCTCACGCACTGGCGTTTCCTGAGCCGGCGGTCTGGGGTTGGACAGCGGATGATAGGGGTTGCCGGCAATGCGCAGTACGCGGTTATTGGCGGTATCGACCCGGGCCCGCAGGCCGCATTGGGTCCAGCAGCCAAAGCACTGCACCGGGCTCACCACCTGATCATCCGCCATCACCAGCTCGCCGGCGGGGTCGATCATAAATTCCGGGGCCAGGGCGTTGCCGGCAATCCGGTCGTTGGTGGGCACACCGCTGGTGCCGTTAACCAGCCCCTTTACCGCCTTGCTCACCGGAGTGGCGTAGCCCAGGGCAAAGGCACCGGTACCACCGGCAATCATGCCCGCCTGTAACAGGGCGCGTCGTTTTTTATCCATGGCGGACTCCTGAATTATCCAGCAGGGCCCAGACTGCGCCGGCCAGCGCCAGCCACAGGCCCAGAGTGCCGGCCACAATCACGCCGGCGGAAGAAAGCATCTGAGGGTCGAGGTGATACAGGCCGGCCCCGTATTTGGGTACCGTCTGCACGTTCATCAGCACCACCCAGCGAAAGCCCCAGGCACAGAGCATGGCCAGACTTGCGGGCAGCAGGTCAAAAACAGACAGCGGGCGGTTCAGGCGCAGGGCGGCAAGCCCCCAAAGCACCATGCCGCCGGCCACCGACAGCAGCATCAGATGCCGCCAGAACGGAAAGTGGGTAAACAGCCGCTGCGCTTCACGCCAGGAGTCGCCGTTTTGCCACTGACCGGTGAGGGCCCACAGCAATACGGTTGCAGTGAGGGCGGCCAGCACGGCGATCAGAGTCCGGCGCAACAGGGCAGCGTCTTGCCCGCGCGGAAACAGACACTCTAGCAGCATCAGCAGGCCGGTGAGCGCCAGCAGCGCGGTCAGCAGCAGGTTCACCGGCAGCCAGGCGGTATGCCACAGCGCCCGGGAGCGCACCACCATGATCTCCATGCCGGTGTAGAGCAAAATGCCCAGCGCCGAGATGGCACACAGCCAGGCCAGTGCGCTCAGCACCCGGCCTTTTGGCCAGAGAGGCAGGTTCAGCCAGCGGTTGATCCAGGCCTGTTTAAACTCAAGATGCGTTCGCAGCAGGCTGGCGGTGATCACCAGTGCGAGCGTGACAAACACCGGCAAAATCAGCGCGCCCAGCCACATCCAGGAGCTGGGAGTCAGTTGCGTGTAAAAGTGCCAGAAACGGGCGGGCTGGTGCAAGTCGGCCAGCAGCGCCACCGGCCCTGTGAGCGCACTGATGCCCAGCACCAGTGCCAGCCGGTCGCGCCAGGGGTGCCAGACGCTGTGGGGGTTCATGGCCAGCGGCAGCAGCAGGGCGGCACTGGCGGCAATACCGATAAAAAAGAAATACTGCACGGCCCAGGGCAGCCAGGGCGCTTCGGCATGGGTGGTTAACAGTTCAATCATGGTGAGCCCCTTATGGTCAGGCGTGAGCCGGAGACCAGAGCCCCGGCTGACCGTCGATGCGTTCCAGAAACTCGTCACCCAGGCCGATGTAATACACCTGCGGGCTGGTGCCCTGCTCGGGCTTGAGCACCTTGATATCGTCTGCGTGCCCGGCCATCAGCCGGCGGGCCTGACTGTGCGGGTTGTTCAGATCACCAATCACCCGGGCACCGCCCACACAGGACTCCACACAGGCGGGCAGCAGACCCACTTCCAGCCGGTGCACGCAAAAGGTGCATTTGTCGGCGGTCTGGGTATCGTGGTTAATAAAGCGGGCGTCGTAGGGGCAAGCCTGCACACAGTAGGCGCAGCCCACGCATTGCTGGTTGTCTACCACTACAATGCCGTCGTCGCGCTGATAAGTAGCCTGGGTGGGGCACACCGGAATGCAGGGCGGATTGGCGCAGTGGTTGCAGAGCCTAGGCAGCATCACCTGAGTGGGAGTATCGCGGTTTTCGATCTCCACCTCGTATTGCTGTACCGTGGTACGAAACTGGCCCACCGGCGGCAGGTTCTCCATACTGCAACTGACGGTACAGGCCTGGCAGCCAATACATTTGCGCAGGTCAATGACCATGCCATAGCGTTTGCCATTGCCAGCCGGTGCCGCCTGTACCAGAGTAACAGGAATAAGACTGGCACCGGCGGTGAGGCCGGTTAACTGTTTAAGAAACTGTCGTTTGCTGGCGTCCATCACAGACTCCCTTGAATCAGGAATTAAGGCTATTGTCTTGCTGAGGGGGGCAATGGCTCTATTGTGGTTTTCCACAATAACGGCATGGTCTTGATCCAGGACAAGTTATATTTGATACCAAACCAGGTAATGGCCCGAATGAGACATTTTTTTCAGGGAGTCAGTCTGTTGCTGGCCGGACTTGTGCTGTGTTTTCCGCTCAGGGCAGACGATTATCGTATCGGCTTTCTGGCCTACCGGGGTGAAGCCAGAGCGGCCGCAGAATGGCAGCCTGTGCTTGACAGTCTGAACCGGGCTCTGCCGGCGCACCGTTTTACCGGCGTGTTTCTGACCCAGCAGCAGCTGAATGATGAGCTGATACAAGGAGCACTTGATTTTGTGGTGACCAACCCGGCTCATTATGTGCTGAATCGCAGCCAGGGGCTGAACTGGCTGGCGTCTTATCTGGATCCGCGCTTTGGCTCGGCCCGGGAAAGCGTGGCGTCTGCCCTGCTGGTGCGCGCTGGCAGTGATATCAGCACTGTGCATCAGCTGGCCGGGCAACGCGTGGGTGCGGTGCATGAGCAGGCCTTTGGCGGCTATTTGCTGGCGGCCGAGCAGCTGCGCCGTCAGGGGGTGGCGCTGTCGGCACTGAACCTGCAGTTTCGCGGCTATCCCGTGGATGCGCTTATATACTTGCTGCGTGATGGTGCTCTGGATGCGGCCATGGTACCGTCCTGCACGCTGGAGCAAATGGCAGAAGAAGGATTAGTGAATACTGGCGATTTTCGCGTCCTGATGTTACAGGCAAGCTCGCCCTGCGCGCGCTCCACGCCGCTGTATCCGGGCTGGAGCTTTGCTGCTGTGAATGTGACCGACGAGCAGCTGCTGCGTGATATAACGCAGACACTGCTGAGTTTGCAGCACAACCAGCAGGCCCTGTGGGGAGCCCCCATTCGGCTGGACGAGGTAGAACAATTGCTGCGCGGCTGGCAGCTGGGGCAAAGCAGCGAGCCGCCCTGGCACACGCTGCGCCATGTGCTTCTGGGCTACTGGCAATGGCTGGCGGGGCTGATGCTGATATTGCTGGTGATTGCGCTGCACCATGTGCGGGTAACCCGCTTGCTGATCAAACGCACTGATGAGCGAGACCGGCTGCACCGTCTTATTCAGAGCAGAGAGCAGGAGCTGGCCCGGGCCCGCCAGGCCACCTTGCTGGGAGAAATGGCCACGGGGCTGGCCCATGAGCTGAATCAGCCGCTGTCGGCCATTCAGGCCTACGCCCAGGCAGGGGAGCTGATGACCGCCGAGCAAAACAGCCGGGAGGTATTTAACCATATTGTTGAAGAAACCGAGCGCGGAGCCGATATCATTCGGCGTTTTCGTCAGTGGGCCAGTCAGCCGTTGCCCGGGCCGGAAGCCTTTGCGCCCGATGCACTGTGCCGGGAGCTGGCCGAGCGTATTACTCCCAGAGCCGGTGCCGCCGGCGTTCGCATTGACATCAGCGCAGAGCCCGGACAGCTGCTGAGCGTACAGCCGGCGGTGGAGCAGATATTGTCCAACCTGCTGGGTAACAGCCTGGATGCCTTTGAACGTCGGCAACAGGGCGGCTGGCTACGGCTGCAGGCCAGCGCTGAAGAAGAGGGCTGGCAGTTTGTGGTGCAGGATAACGCCGGTGGTGTTTCACCCGTGGTGATTGAAGCGCTGGGTCATACGTTGCCCGCCAGTCGTGTTCATGGCATGGGCATTGGCCTGATGGTGAGTTACCGGCTGGCCCGCCGGCTGGGCGGCAGACTGATGCTGGCCAATCAGGGAAAGGGCACAAGGGCCGAACTGTTTTTGCCAAAGGAGCAATAATGCGCATATATCTGCTGGATGATGACCCCAAGGTGCTGGCCGCCAACGGCTTTTTATTAAAGGCCATGGGCCATGACAGCCAGGGCTGGACCGAGCCTGCCCGTTTTCTGAAAGAGCTGGACGATAATGCGGAAGCAGTGTTGTTGCTGGATCTGGCCATGCCGGAGATGGACGGGCTGGAGGTGCTGGCTGAGCTGAACCGTCGTCGTTGTCCGGTGGCGGTGATTTTACTTACCGGTCACGGTGATGTGCCTCAGGCGGTGAAAGCCATGAAGCTGGGCGCGGTGGATTTTCTGGAAAAACCGGTGGATGCCCGCCGGCTGGCAGATGTATTGGCCCGGGCCAGCAAGTGCGCCGCCGATCTGAGGGCCGAGGCTGACGCCCGGCAACGGGTGGCGCGATTGTCGGCCCGGGAGCATGAGGTGGTGAGTCTGGTGGCCCAGGGGCTGACCAACAAAGCCATTGCTGAAAGCCTGTGCGTGGCCG
This sequence comes from Oceanimonas smirnovii ATCC BAA-899, assembly GCF_000381965.1. Lineage (GTDB taxonomy): Bacteria > Pseudomonadota > Gammaproteobacteria > Enterobacterales > Aeromonadaceae > Oceanimonas > Oceanimonas smirnovii. The sequence goes on along the minus strand of NZ_KB908456.1, from coordinate 180,030 downwards.
TGCGCACGGTTGAGGTTCACCGTGCCGCCGCCATGGCCAAGCTGGAAGCCGCCAACATGGCCGAGCTGCTCTACTGCTGGCAGCTGGCGCAAGGCCGGGAATAGTGATTAGGGAGCAGGGAGTGGTAGGCCGCGTTTTATACGCGGCAAATTACAGCTGAAAGCTTATGGCTTACAGCTTTTCTGTCATCCAGGACTCCAGAATTAATTGCGCCGAGACCGCATCCACGGCGTCCTTGCCCAGGGCCTTGTAGCCACCGGCTTCAAACAGGCGGGCACGGGCGTCGGCGGTGGTCAGGCGCTCGTCCTGTAATTCCACCGGCAGGCCGAAGCGGCCATGCAGCCGGTTGGCGAACTTGCGCGCGCGCCGGCTGATGTCCTGCTCGGTGCCGTCCATGTTCAGCGGCAGCCCCACCACCAGCAGTGCCGGTTGCCATTCTTTCAGCAGGTTTTCAATCTGCTGCCAGTTGGGTACACCATCACTGGCCTTGAGTGCCAGCAGCGGCCGGGCGGTGGCGGTGAGCTCCTGGCCCACCGCCACGCCGATGCTTTTCAGGCCATAGTCAAAGCCCAGCAGAGTCCGGCTCATGCATGACCTACCTGGGAAGACAGCTGGCGCGAGTCGATGCCGAGGCGGCCAATGGCCTGATGCCAGCGCTGACCGATGGGGGTATCGAAAATCAGGCTGCTGTCGGCGGGCACCGTCAGCCAGCTGTTTTCCACCAGCTCCTGCTCCAGCTGGCCCGGGGTCCAGCCGGCGTAACCCAGCGTGACCAGATATTTCTCCGGCGCGTCGTCGGTGCCCAGGGTTTCCAGTACATCCCGTGACGTGGTGACCATCAGGTCGTCGGCCAGCATTTGACTGGAATTAAACCCTTCCACCGGCGTATGCAGCACAAAGCCCCGGTCAGCAGCCACAGGACCGCCCTGCAATACAGGCTGATCCAGTTCGGGTATATCCTCGGGCGTCAGCTCCAGCTGATGCAGCAACTCGTGCAGCTGCATATCAACCGGAATATTTATCACCAGCCCCATGGCACCTTCTTCATTGTGCTCGCAAACATAAGTGACCGAGCCGGCAAAAAAAGGATCCCTGAGGCTGGGCATGGCAATCAGAAAATGGTGTTCCAGTGAATCCATGATCTCTCTGTTTGGTTCAGGCCGAAGCGGTTACCTGCCTCGGCGCAGTGAGTGTTACTGTCAGGATAGCCGTTTTTCAATGGCGTCCATCAGCATGCCGGTAATGTTGACCGGATAAGCGGCCTCTATCTCCCGTACACAGGTGGGGCTGGTGACGTTCACCTCGGTGAGCTTGTCGCCGATAATATCAAGCCCCACAAAGATAAGCCCTTTGGCCTTGAGTACCGGGCCCAGGGCCTCGGCAATGCGACGGTCGCTGTCACTTAAGGGGCGGGCTTCGCCCCGGCCGCCAGCGGCCAGATTGCCACGGGTCTCGCCGCCCTGCGGAATGCGCGCCAGGCAATAGGGCACCGGCTCGCCATCCACCACCAGTACCCGTTTGTCGCCGTCTTTAATGGCGGGCAGGTAGGTCTGCACCATGCAATAGCGGCTGCCGTGCTCGGTGAGGGTTTCAATGATCACGCCCAGGTTGGGATCGTCTTGTTTTACGCGAAAGATGGAGGCACCGCCCATGCCGTCGAGGGGCTTCATGATGATGTCTTTGTGCTCGGCGTGAAAGGCGCGAATGTCGGCAGCACTGCGGGTGACCAGGGTGCTGGGCGTGTGCTCGGCAAACCAGGCGGTGTAGAGCTTTTCATTGGCGTCACGCAGGCTCTGGGGCTTGTTGACGATAAGCGTTCCTTCGCTTTCTGCCCGCTCCAGCAGATAGGTGGCGTAGATAAACTCGGTATCAAAGGGCGGATCCTTGCGCATCAGGATCACATCCAGGCTGTGCAGCGGGGCCAGTGTGGGCGCTTCCAGGGTGTACCACTGACTGGCATCTTCTTTTACGGTAAGCGGTGCCATACGGCCATAGGCTTCGCCGTCGCGCAGACTGAGATCGCTCATTTCCATATACCAGAGTTCATAGCCCCGGCGCTGGGCCTCCAGTAACATGGCAAAGCTGGTGTCTTTTTTGATGGTAATGGACTGGATAGGGTCCATCACGATTCCCAGTTTAATGGTCATGCGAGATCTCCAAATCGGCATTGCAGGGCAGTAATGGCAGTGAGTGCGGCAGTTTCGGTGCGCAGCACCCGGGGGCCAAGGAGTATATCAATAAAGTGGTGATCGCGGGCGGCGACAATTTCTTCGTCCGACAGCCCGCCTTCTGGGCCAATCAGCAGGCGCACGCCGTGCTCGGGAGCGGGGAGGGTGTTGACGCTGTATTCGGCGCGCGGATGCAGGTTGAGCTTGAGCTCATCAGTATTTTCTGCCAGCCAGTGTTCCAGTGCCATGGCCGGGCGTATTTCGGGAATGCGGTTGCGGCCGCACTGTTCGCAGGCAGCAATGGCGATTTTTTGCCATTGCTGAATTTTCTTTTCAAGACGTTCGCCGCCCAGTTTGACACCACAGCGGCTGGAAAACAGCGGCGTGATCACATTCACGCCCAGCTCCACTGACTTCTGAATGGTGAATTCCATTTTGTCACCGCGGCTGATCACCTGACCCAGATGAAAATGCAGCGGCGATTCCACGTCATCGGCGCTGAACTCACCAATACGCACTCGCACGGTTTTTTTACCGGCCTCGATAATCTCGGCGGCATACTGGCCACCTTGCCCGTTGAACAGCACCAGTGCCTGGCCGGCCTGCATGCGCAGTACCCGGCCCACATGGTTGGCACCGTCTTCAGACAGGCTCAGCTCTCGTCCGCTGACAAGCTCACCCGGCTCATGGATTCGGGGTATACGCATAGTGTTTGCATTGCTCCTGAACAAAGGGGTTATGGTTACCCTGAACCCGGTTAATACGGTGATCCCGTTCACATTCCCAGTTGCTGGCGGGATATTGCCGGTTCCAGGCTTCAAACAGCTTAAGCTGCTGCGAAGCAATTTTCAGCCGGTATTGCTGCTGCATATAGAGATAGGTGCGGGCAATGGCACCGCGGCTTTCACCGGGCGGCGGTTGTACTTTGCGCCCCTTGAAGTCTACCAGCATTTGGCAACGGCCATATTGCACCGGCTTGCCGTTCCATTCAGAAAAGCGGTAGTTGGAGCGATCACCGTTCACTTCACCGATGGCCGGCACCAGGTTATGCAGGTCGCCTTCCATTTGCTTGAACAGCGTGTCCTTACTGGTGCAGTTTTTGCGACCGCCCTGCTGCCAGCACTGACGCTGATGGCCAAACTCCCAGGCGGGCACCACATGCTCCCACTCAATGCGGTTGGCCCGGCGCTCCTGTTTACGTACCTTATAGCCGCAGCTTGCCAGATCCGGCACCAGTTTTTTGCCTTGTGTTTGAATGTTGCACCCGCAGTAAAAGGTGGTGGGGTGATCCTTGTATATTTCCGGTGCCACTTTTTTGGCCTGGCGAAACGACAAGGCTTCGCCATAAGCCAGTGAGGAGCACAGGCTCAGAAACAGAATAAAATAGCGCACGACTCAGTATTGTTATGTTGTTTGTGCGCGCAAGCTTACCACCGGCGGCGGGGCCGGGAAAAGGGGACAAGAGCGACAGAAATTAATCCCGCATCAGTGGCTGGTTGCAGTGAATGCACTGATAGCGTTTTTGGCCGCGCAGCACGCTGTTGTGCCGGCGCAGACTGAGCTTGTGAATACGGCAATTGCACCGGTAGGTAAAAACCGGTGAGGCTTTTTCGGTGTTGAGCTGGTGCCGGGTGCGGGGCTCGAGGCCGAACACATTGAGCATGATGGCCTGCCATTCCCGGCCATGGGGCTTCACCTTGCCATGGAGGGCAAAGGCCACCAGGTGAGCCACCTCGTGAGGCACGATTTCCGTGAGAAACGCCTCGGCGTTATCGGCCAGCAATACCGGATTAAAACGCAGCTCCCAGCGCTCCAGCCAGGCGGATCCGGCAATACGGCCGCGCTGATTGAATCTCACCTGTGGCGGATCAAATTCCCGGCCGGTGTGGCGGGCGGCCAGGGTCAGGCACTCGGTGACTTTGTCTTGAACTTGCTGAAAAAGAGAATCGTCGAGTTTCATATTTGTATAACGGTAAGCCATAAATTGGCTCCGAGCTTACACACGTTGCCAAAAGGGATCGCACTGCGAAACCTCAGCGAGGTTGCGCTCCGCCGACACGCTTCAAGTACCTCCATGTAACGCTCGAAAATGCCATCCCTGGCATTTTATGGTCGGCTACGGCAATCCCCACTGCTGCTTCGTGCAACATCGGCGCTGTCTGTTTGCAGTCAGTCAGCTCCGAGTGAATATAGGAGGGCAAAGGGTGTCTGCTTCGCCATGCCCTTCATCACGGCGTGCCGGCGAAGCAGTGCGCTTTGACCGACGATGGTGCATGGCTCTGCAAGCGAATAAAAAAGGGGAAGCGAATGCTTCCCCTTGATGCTTACTTGAGGCCGGCGGCGTCGCGCAGCAGGGCGGCCTTGTCGGTGGCTTCCCAGGGGAACTCGTCCCGGCCGAAGTGACCGTAGGCGGCGGTGGCCTGGTAGATGGGACGGTTCAGGTCCAGCATCTGAATAAGGCCATAGGGGCGCAGGTCGAAGTGCTCGCGCACCAGAGCGTCGAGCATTTCTTCCGATACTTTGCCGGTGCCAAAGGTTTCCACGCTGATGGAAGTGGGCTCGGCCACACCGATGGCGTAGGACACCTGAATTTCACAGCGGTCGGCCAGGCCGGCGGCGACGATGTTCTTGGCCACATAGCGGGCGGCGTAGGCGGCGGAGCGGTCCACCTTGGACGGATCCTTGCCGGAGAAGGCACCGCCACCGTGACGGGCCATGCCGCCGTAGGTATCCACGATGATCTTGCGGCCGGTCAGACCACAGTCACCCATGGGGCCGCCGATAATGAACTGGCCGGTGGGGTTGATGTGGTACTTGGTGTCCTTGCTCAGCCACTCGGCGGGCAGCACCGGTTTGATGATCAGCTCCATCACGGCTTCGCGCAGGGTGGCCTGATCAATATCCGGGCTGTGCTGGGTAGACAGCACCACTGTGTCTATGCCTACGGGCTTGCCGTCGTCGTAAACGAAGGTGACCTGAGACTTGGCGTCAGGGCGCAGCCAGGGCAGCTCCTTGGCCTTGCGCACATGGGCCTGGCGCTTGACCAGACGGTGAGCGTAGGTCACCGGGGCGGGCATCAGCACATCGGTTTCGTTGGAAGCGTAGCCAAACATCAGGCCCTGGTCGCCGGCACCCTGAGCGTAGGGGTCCTTGTCTTCCCGATCCACGCCCATGGCGATATCGGGAGACTGCTTGCCAATGGCGTTAAGCACGGCACAGCTTTCGCCGTCAAAGCCCATTTCCGAGCTGGTGTAGCCAATGTCGCGCACGGTGCGGCGTACCAGATCTTCAATATCGACCCAGGCGCTGGTGGAAATTTCACCACCTACAATCACCATGCCGGTTTTGACGAAACTTTCGCAGGCCACCCGGGCCTTGGGATCCTGCTTGATAATGGCATCGAGGACCGCATCGGAGATCTGGTCGGCAATCTTGTCGGGATGACCTTCGGACACGGACTCGGAGGTAAACAGTCTGGCCATGTTACTTCGCTTCCTGAAAATGTAATGAATTTGGCGTTGCCAATAGCCGCACAAATGGCGGTATTAACATCTGGACGGCTATTCTAGATAGGCGAGGGCATGATTGCCAGAAAAATGTGACCGGCTCTGCGCGTACCGCTTGTGGCGAGGGAGAATAATTTGCGCCCCTTCGCCGACTTTGGGACAATGGCCGCCGTTTTATTCACCCTTCCAATCAAGAATTTCTCAGGAGATGTCGATGCCTTCTCGTCAAGTGCTGGCCAATGCCGTGCGCGCGCTCAGTATGGATGCGGTACAAAAAGCCAATTCCGGTCACCCCGGTGCCCCCATGGGCATGGCGGATATCGCCGAAGTGTTGTGGCGTGATTATCTGAAGCACAACCCGGCCAACCCTAACTGGGCCGACCGCGATCGCTTTATTCTGTCCAACGGCCACGGCTCCATGCTGCTGTATTCCCTGCTGCACCTGTCCGGCTACGAGCTGTCCATCGACGATCTCAAGCAGTTCCGTCAGCTGCACTCCAAGACCCCCGGTCACCCCGAGTATGGTTATGCGCCGGGCGTGGAAACCACTACCGGTCCGCTCGGTCAGGGTATTACCAACGCCGTGGGCATGGCCATTGCTGAAAAAGCACTGGCGGCTCAGTTCAACAAGCCCGGCCACGAGGTGGTGGATCACTTCACCTATACCTTCCTGGGCGACGGCTGCCTGATGGAAGGCATCTCTCACGAAGCCTGCTCTCTGGCGGGTACCTTAGGATTGGGCAAGCTGATTGCCTTCTGGGATGACAACGGTATCTCCATCGACGGTGACGTGGACGGCTGGTTCAGCGACGACACCCCCAAGCGCTTTGAAGCCTACGGCTGGCAGGTGATTCCCGCGGTGGACGGCCACGACAGCGCTGCCGTGGCCGCTGCCATTGAGGCTGCTCGTGCCGATACTTCTCGTCCGACCCTGATCTGCTGCCGCACCGTGATCGGCTTTGGCTCTCCCAACAAGGGCGGCAGCCACGACTGCCATGGTGCCCCCCTGGGTGAAGATGAAATTGCCGCCACCCGCGAGCAGCTGGGCTGGACCCATGCTCCCTTTGAGATCCCCGCCGAGGTGTACGGCGAGTGGGATGCCAAGGCCAAAGGTGCCGAGCAGGAAGCGGGCTGGAACGCCAAGTTTGCCGCCTACGCCGCCGAATTCCCCGAGCTGGCCGCCGAGCTCAAGCGTCGTCTGAACGGTGAGCTGCCCGCCGACTGGGCCCAGCAGAGCGCCGACTTTATCAAGGGTCTGCAGGCCGCGCCGGCCAAAATTGCTACCCGTAAAGCCTCTCAGAACGCCCTGGATGCTTTTGGTGCCATTTTGCCCGAGCTGCTGGGCGGCAGTGCCGATCTGGCGCCTTCCAACCTGACCATGCACAAGGGTTCCAAGGCCATCAGCGCCGAAGACGCCGCCGGCAACTACCTGCACTATGGTGTGCGTGAGTTCGGCATGAGCGCCATCATGAACGGCATCGCCCTGCATGGCGGTTTTGTGCCCTACGGCGGTACCTTCCTGATGTTTGTGGAATACGCCCGCAACGCCGTGCGCATGGCTGCCCTGATGAAGCAGCGTTCCATCTTTGTTTATACCCACGACAGCATAGGTCTGGGTGAAGACGGCCCCACTCACCAGCCGGTAGAGCAAATCGCCTCTCTGCGCCTGACCCCCAACATGAGCACCTGGCGTCCTTGTGATCAGGTGGAGTCTGCGGTGGCCTGGAAACACGCCATCGAGCGTAAAAACGGCCCCACCTCGCTGATCTTCTCCCGTCAGGGTCTGGGTCAGATGGAGCGTACCGAGGCCCAGCTGGCCGACGTGGCCAAGGGTGGCTATGTGCTGCGCGACTGCGCCGGCACGCCGGAGCTGATTCTGATTGCCACCGGCTCGGAAGTGGAGCTGGCCATGGCTGCCGCCGAGCAACTGACTGCCAAGGGCCGCGCCGTACGCGTGGTGTCCATGCCGTCCACCGACGTGTTTGACGCCCAAAGCGCCGACTACCGTGAAAGCGTGCTGCCTGCCGCCGTGACCAAGCGTCTGGCGGTGGAAGCCGGCATTCGCGACTTCTGGTTCAAGTATGTGGGCTTTGGTGGCGACATCATCGGCATGACCAGCTTTGGTGAGTCGGCCCCGGCCGGTGATCTGTTCAAGCTGTTCGGCTTTACCACCGAGAACGTGGTGGAAAAGGCCGAGGCCCTGCTGGGTTAAGCGTAAAGACACATCAATAAAAAACCGGCGCAAGCCGGTTTTTTTATGCTTGTTATTGCGCCAGCCAGTTCATCAGGGCATCTTCCGGCATGGGCCGGGCCAGCAAAAAGCCCTGGCAGGCCGGGCAATTCATGGCCAGCAGCTGGTTGTGCTGGGATTCGGTCTCTACCCCTTCGGCAATGACAGACATATTGAGCTCACGGGCCAGCTGCAGAATGCAGGCAATAATGGCCTTGTCACGCGGGTTGCTGTCTACATTGCGAATAAAGGATCTGTCCAGTTTCAGTTCGTCCACCGGCAGCTCTTTCAGATAGGCAAAAGACGAATAACCGGTGCCAAAGTCATCAATGGACAGATTAAGCCCCAGCCGTTTCAGGCGCATCATGCGGGTGCGGCTTTCGGTAAGGCTTTCCAGAATCACTCCTTCGGTCATTTCCAGCGTCAGCCGGTTGCGGCAGGCGGGGTATTGCTGCAGCAGGCTTTCCAGCCGGGCGACAAAGTTGGCGCTGTGAAAGTGCCGGGCACTGATATTAACGGATAAGCGGGCCGGCCCTGTGCTGGTGTCATGCCAGTGCTGCAGCCGTTCACAGGCCTGCTGCAGCACCCAGTTGCCGATGTCGCAAATCAGCGAGGTTTCTTCCGCCACCGGAATAAAGTGCCCGGGGGGCACCGGCGGCTTGCCCGGCGGCTGCCAGCGCAGCAGAGCCTCGGCCCCCACAACGGTTTGATCCGCCAGTTGTGCCTGCGGCTGAAAATGCAGCTCCAGCTCGTTATTGGCCAGGGCCAGCTGCAGATCATTGGTCAGCTGCAGCCGTTCCCGCACTTCTTCTGCCATCTCCTGGCTGAAGAACACATGGCTGCCCTGAGCAATGCGTTTGGCCATGTGGGTGGCGGTATCGGCCTGGCGCAGATATTCGTCAAGGTTTACCCCGGTAGCGGGAAACAGGCTGATGCCGGCACTGATGCTCACATGCAGGCGCAGCCCGTTCAGTTCAAAGGGAATGGAAAACAGCTCCTGCAGGGCATTGGCCAGCTGCTCGGCCCGGGTTTTGGTGGCAGAGAAGCCATGACCCAGCCGGGGCAGCAGCAGCACAAATTCGTCGCTGGCCATGCGCGCCAGACTCACATCGTCATATTTTTCGCTGAAACGCTGAAGGCGCTCGGCCACCTTGATCAGCAGTTCATCGCCAATCATATAGCCAAGGGAGTCATTGATGTTCTTGAAGTCGTCAATATCAAGCAGCAGCAGGGCCCCCCGGCTGGACTCATGCTCGGCCAGCGCCACCGTATGGCTGATATGCTCCACCATAAAACGGCGGTTATGCAGGCCCGTCAGCTCATCGAAATAGGCCATTTTTTCAATGCGGTCGCGGTTGGTCTTGTGCTCGGAAATATCCTCGATATGACAGACATAATGGGTAATGCCCAGGCCATCCTGCATCTGACAAATCCGCAGAATAACCGGCAGCGCACGGCCATCGGTACGGGCCAGGCACTGTTCACCCTGCCACCAGCCCTGGCTGCGAAGTGTCTCCATGATGGTGCTGGTATCTGTCATGCCCGGCGCGTTATGACGTAAAGACTGTACGGGAGTACCCACCAAGGTTTCCGGCTCGGTGCCGCACATACGGCCAAACGCCTGGTTGGCTTGTTGTACCAGCATATTGGCACTGGCAATAAAGATACCTTCCCGGGTTTCAAAAGCGGCCGCAGCCACCATCAGGTTTTCCTGATCTCTGCGATGGCGAAACTCGGCAGTAATACGAGGCTTGAGCCGGGTAAGCAGGTTATTGAGCCAGTTGGTATTTTCCAGAGGCTGTGCAAACAACAGCACCAGAATGCCGAGAGGCTGATCCTGTTGATCGCTGACTGATAATCCTGCATAGGCTTCAAAGCCCAGCTCGGTCAGCATCTTGTCTTCAGGAAAACGAGACGCCAGGTCCCGCGTATAAATACAGATATCATGCCCTTGCTGCCGGCTGAAAGCGCAGGGAGTCCCCTCAAGATGATAATGAAAGGCCGGTTGCAGCTGTTCCTGGCGATAACAGGCAATGGCATGGACCCGCTCGGCAGCAGGGTGCTGCAAGCCGGCCAGTACCATGCTGGCACCGGTGAGGCTGGCCAGCTGCAGCATCAGCTGGTTAAAAAAATCCTGTCCGGTGTACTGACACAGCAGTGGCATCAGCCGGGTCATCATGTCGTCGGCACACAGCCGGGATGAAGGCAGAACCGGCGTCTGCTCCAGCACGCCGGCAATTTTTCCGGCCAGCGCGGCCACAAATTGCATGGTGGCGGCGGGTATGGCGGTGTGAGGCTGGGTATATTCCAGACTGAGCAGGCCGCCCGGTCCTGTACTGAAGGGGAGGGGAACATCCAGCCGATGACGAATACCGTCACCGGCCAGGTAATCAAAGGCCCCCAGCAGCGGCTGCTCGGCGCAGTTGCTGAAGCTGAGTCCTCCACGCTGGTGCAGGGTGCGCCAGTAACGGCGATCGGCCCGCACCGGCTGCAGAGCAAAGGGCAGGCCCTGGCTGTAGAGCGGGCGCAGCAGCTCTTCTGTGTCGTAATGACGCCATAAAATAATGCGGTCAGGCTGAAGTTCGCTGGTAAGCAGATCCAGCAGCTCGGGCAGTTGTGCGATGGCGTCCTGGGAGGAAGTGTGCCACTGATGCTGCAGCTGCCATTCCAGGATCCCGAGCCGGTCAGTCTGCTCGCGGGCACCAAGACGAACACTCAGTAACCAGTGGCCGGCATCCACTGGTGCCAGATGACATTGCCAGCGCTGACCCGCTACGGTCAGTAATAAGTAGCTGGCCTGTCCCTGAGCCAGTACTTGTTCCAGACGCTGTGCATCTTGCTGGCCAAGGGCTGGTTGCAGCTCAGCACCACGAAAGACAAGTCCGGCCGGCAGTGGCGTAAGGGGGTAAAGATGGCAGCGGGAGTCCAGTCTGAAAAAGCACGAATTGTGCTTGGCCTGAGGTAGCGCAGGCAGTGACATTATTATTGCGTCCTTGTACTGATAAGCCGGCTGGAGACCTTATGGTGTAACTGATGGAAGTAATTGTAAAGCATTACCAAAGACGGCAGCTTTCTTGTTAAATAAGATTTTGCTAATTTAATTTGGTCTTGTATTATTGTGAGTACGTCGATAATCGGGAAATTGTGATGACCATCGTTAATTTTACGCCGCTCAGTGCCCTGGGTGGCGGGTTGTTAATTGGTTCGGCTGCACTGATATTACTGCTGGTAGGCGGACGTATTGCCGGCATCAGCGGCATAGTGGCCGGCATCGGTTCTCAGCCTGATAAAGGCTGGCGGCTGGCTTTTGTGGCCGGTCTGGTGGCTGTGCCTATGCTGATATTTGGCCTGGATCTGGCCGAAGCCTATTCACTGCAGGAATACTCGCCCTGGCGACTGCTGCTGGCGGGCCTGCTGGTGGGTATTGGCACCCGGCTGGGTAATGGCTGCACCAGCGGTCATGGCATTTGTGGCATGGGCCGGTTATCACCCCGCTCCATTATTGCCACTTTGATGTTTATGGCAGCGGGCATTGCCACTGTTACGCTGCTGGGCCTGGGAGGTTAATCATGTTGCATTTGGTTGCATTGCTGTCGGGTGCTTTGTTTGGCGCGGGTTTGCTGCTCTCAGGTATGATGAACCCGGATAAGGTACTGGGCTTTCTGAATGTATTCGGCCAGTGGGATCCCAGTCTGGCATTGGTGATGGGCGGTGCCCTTGCCGTGTTTGCGCCCGGTTACTGGTGGTGGAAAAAGCAGGGCCGTACTCAGTGTGTATTGGGCGAGCCACTGCCCAAGGTGCCGCCGGCGCGTTTTGATTATAAGCTGGTGCTGGGCGCACTCTTGTTTGGTATTGGCTGGGGCCTGGCCGGCATTTGTCCGGGGCCTGCAATGGGCATGCTCGGCAGTCTGCAATGGCAAGCCGGTCTGTTTGTCGCCGCCATGATTGCGGGGTTCTTTCTCGTTGGCCGGCTGCAAAGAGCATAAAATTCAATTGCTAGGTTGGGATTCGCGACGCTCATTGCCAACCCTGCTGACAGGCAGCAATCAGGCAACGCCGATATTGCACGAAGCAGCAGTGGGGATTGCCGAAGCCGACCGTCACATGCCATGGACGGCATGGGGCGAGCTTTGCTCGCCATGACGAATTAAAAAAGCCTGACCGAACATTAGTTATGTTCGCAGCAGGCTTTTTTAGTGAGTGGCCTTTACCGAAGCGTGGCGTGAAGCGCAACCGCGCTGTTGCTTCGTATTGCGCTCGCTTCGAGCTTTAAAGTTGTTTCAGGTGCTCCAGCACCACTTCGTGGTGATCCTTGGTCTTGAACTTGTTGAATACCCTGGCAACGGTGCCGGCTTCGTCAATCAGAAAGCTGATGCGGTGAATGCCGTCATATTCCTTGCCCATAAACTTTTTGGGCCCCCAGACGCCAAAGGCGTCGGCCACAGCATGGTCTTCATCAGACAGCAGGGTGAAATTCAGCTCATCCTTTTCTTCAAACTTTTTCAGCCGGGCCACCGGATCCGGGCTGATCCCGAGCACGACTACGCCGAGCTTCTCAAGCTCTGCACGGCTGTCGCGCAGGCCGCAAGCCTGCACCTTGCAGCCCGGCGTCATGGCTTTAGGATAAAAATACACCAGAACTTTCTTGCCACTGAAATCGCTCAGGCTTACGTTCTGGCCGTTTTGATCACAAAGGGTAAAGGCCGGTGCCTGCGAGCCTTCCTGCAGATAAGTCATTTGCTGCTTCCTGTGGTTGGTTTGCGTTTTAAACGAAAGCTGTGCTGCTTGCATTCCAGCTCTGTGCACAGCGAGTTGAAAGTCGTGGTGGCCTGTTCATCATTCAGCTGCTCTGGCAGGTTGAGCTGAAAATGGGCCTGAAACAGGCCGCTTAGCTCTCCGGTAAGCGTTCGGTTCTGCATGGCCTGAATATCCCAGCCGATATCACTGAAAAACTGAGTACAGCGATTCACTATGCCCGGACGATCGGCCAGCATGATTTCAGCATCGGCGCTCAGTACATAACTGGGCTGGCTCAGCACCTGAGTACGTTTCATCATGGTGATCAGCTGCTGGCTCTGCCCAAACAGCGGCAATGTGGTTTCCAGCCGGGTGATCTCATTCCAGCTGCCCGACAGCAGCAGAATAAAGGTAAATTCATTGCCGAAGATACCCAGCCGGCTGTCTACGATATTACAGCCACAATCGGAAACATGGCGGGCCACTTCATTAACAATGCCTGCTCTGTTTTCGCCTATGGCGGTCACCACAAGATGATGGGTCATCGGCTGTCCGGGAATCATGAGAATGGTAAGATTCGGCATGTTAGCATAAAAGCCGGTTGGCTCCAGTGCCCGTCTTGTATTAGGGTAGGGCCGAACCAAGTAAACTTAAGGGCATGGATCAAGCGTGAAAGCACCAACAATGATGATAAGCCTGCTGGCCGTAACCGTGCTGGCCGGCTGCAGTAACCCGGAAACCCGCAGCCAGGCTAACCGTGACTTTGATTATGAAAGCGAGACCTTACGCAGTGCTCCGTTAATGATTCCTCAGGGGCTGGAAGCGCCACGCTTCAATACCGAATATGTGATTCCCGAAAACGGCACCTCCGGCGCCACCGGCAAGAGCCTGGATATACGTCCCCCCACTCAGGTGCTGCCGCTGGTGAGAGGTTCTGAAATCATGGCAGACGGCACAGGCCTCTGGTTTTATCAGCAGCAGCTGGATCAGCCGCTGGAGCAGCAGCTCAGTCAGGCGCTGGCCGACTTTTTTGATGCCACCGATGCCAAACACAGCCGCGTGAACAATGGCTTTACCAGCAGTGGTAAGGTGATAGGTGCACCCGAGCAGCAATTCAGCTGGCAGCTGATGCCGGACCCGGTGCGCCGGGCCGTGGCCGTGCAGGTGCAGGCCACCGAGGGTGCCGATGCGTTGTTACAAGACCGTCAGCGTGCCGAGGCCTCCATGCTCAATGCCTTCTCGCTGTCTTATCAGCAGTCATTGAGCCGCCAGCAGGAGCTGCTGGATCAAAGCCCCATCAGCCTGACTCTGGACAGTGAGCAGCAGCGTCTGGTGTCGGTGCAGAGCTACGACCGTACCTGGAAGCGACTGATAGTACTGCTGCCCAAGCTGGGTTTTGATATCAGTAACCGCCAGCAGGCGCTGGGTTATGTGGATGTGGAGTTTGACGGTCTGAGCAAGGGAGACTGGCAGGATCTTAACCTGCCGGCCCTGAATATTCCTGAACAGGAATACCGCATTCAGCTGGGGGATCTGGGTAACCGCACCAGCCTGAGCCTGAGTAACAAAGATCGCGAGCCGGTCGCTGCCGAGGTGCTGAGCGAGCTGGCTGCCACGCTGACGCCCGCCTTTGAACGGGCGGATCTGGCACGATAACCCCTTCGGGGAGCTGTCAGCCGTAAGCTGTCAGCTGTAAGTGGTGTTGCCTGAAAGCCAAGGCTTAAAAAACGGGCAGCGGTGTTGAATGTGATGCCGCTGTTCTCCCATTCCCCAGTCACTATTCCCCAATCCCTCAACAGAATGAACCCCATTAAGCAAGGCTTTGTGCTGACCCGCCACAGCCGGGATCGTCATGGCCATACCGAACTTTACTACTGGCTGTGCACACCAGACGGGCCGGCACGGCTGACGGTGCGTGGCGAGCGGGCGTTGCTGATGGTGCCGGTAGCGGAACGGAATCAAGCAGAAACGGCACTGGCAGGGGTTGAGTATGAATGGGCTGAACCCGGTCTGAAAAACTTTGCCCACCAGCCGCTGGCAGTCCTTTATTTCAATACCATAAGCAGTCAGGCTCAGGCTGTGCAACGGCTGCAGGCCGCCGGCACAGAGGTGCTGGAGTACGATTTCAGGCCTCATGAGCGCTACCTTTTCAGCCGGTTTATTCGCGGCAGTGTGGAATTTACCGGCCAGGTCCGTCAGCATCAGGGCATACAGCAGGTGGATAATGCCCGGCTTCGCACCGGCAGCTGGCAACCGCGTTTTCGGGTGTTATCGCTGGATGTGGAGTGCTCGGGTAAGGGAGAACTCTATTCCGTGGGCCTGTATGGCGGCGGGCTTGCCCGTGTGATCATGATTGGTGCGTCCGAGCCCGCCACAACCGATACCGGAACCGATATACGCTGGGTACAGGATGAGCGGACACTGCTGCAGGCCCTTGAAGAGGAGCTGAATCGTTACGATCCCGATATTCTCATCGGCTGGAACCTGGTCGCCTTTGATCTTCGGCTGCTGTTAAAGCGGGCGGCTCTGCATGGACTTCGGCTCAGGCTGGGGCGGGGCGGAGAAACCGCCTTTGTGCGGGAGCGCGCCCATACCGGTCAGGTATTTATCACTCTGCCGGGCAGGGTGGCCATCGACGGCATAGAAGCCCTTAAAACCGCCTGTTATCAGTTTGACAGCTTCAGTCTGGAGTCGGTAGCGCAAGCCCTGCTGGGTCGTGGCAAGCAAACCGAGAATGTGGCCGACCGCCTTGGCACCATAATGCGTGACTTTCGCCACAACAAGCCCAAACTTGCCGCCTACAACCTGGAAGACTGCCGCCTGGTGTGGGATATTTTTGAACACACGCAAGTGCTCGACTTCTTGCGCCTGCGCAGCTGGCTGACCGGCCTTGAGCTGGACCGCGTCGGCGGCTCGGTGGCGGCCTTTGTGCAGGTGTATCTGCCCCACTTGCACCGGGCCGGTTTTGCCGCCCCCAACCTGCCGGCAGGCGGCGGGCTGGCCAGCCCCGGCGGTTATGTGATGGACTCACACCCCGGACTTTATCGTCATGTGCTGGTGCTCGACTTTAAAAGCCTGTATCCGTCCATTATTCGTACCTTTCGTATTGATCCGCTGGGGCTGATCACCGGTCTGACCGAACACGATGCCATTCCGGGTTTTCGGGGAGCACGCTTTTCCCGTACTCATCATTTTTTGCCCGACATTATTGCCGGTCTCTGGCATGAGCGTGATCAGGCCAAACGCAGTAAAGATGAGCCCCGCTCCCAGGCTATTAAAATATTGATGAACTCCTTTTACGGCGTGCTTGGCTCCGGTGGCTGCCGTTTTTATGATACCCGGCTGGCCTCATCCATTACCTTGCGCGGCCATGAGATTATGCAGCAAAGTGCTCACTGCATTGAGCAGCAAGGCCATAAGGTTATATATGGAGATACTGACTCTGTGTTTGTGTGGCTGCAGGGGGACCATGATGAAGCCTCGGCCAGTCGTGAAGGAACACGTCTGGCGGCGCTGGTGAATGCGCACTGGCAGGGCTGGCTGCAACAGGAGCTGCAGCTGGACAGTTATCTGGAGCTGCAGTTTGAAAGTTATTTTTCCCGCTTTTTTATGCCCACCATTCGCGGGCGGGAAGAAGGTTCCAAAAAGCGTTATGCCGGGCTGCGGCTGCAACAAGGTGCAGCGGGACTGGTGTTCAAGGGGCTGGAAACAGTGCGCTCCGACTGGACGCCACTTGCACGGGCGTTTCAGACCGAACTATTCCGGCTGGTATTCAATGATGAAAACCCGGGCGATCTTGTACAACGCACTCTGAGCGAGATACTGAGCGGAGAGCGTGACGAAGAGCTGGTGTATCGCAAGCGGCTGCGCCGGCCCCTGGCGCAGTATGTGAAATCCCAGCCGCCTCAGGTACGCGCCGCCCGGCTGGCAGACGAGCATAATGCCAGGCTGGGAAGGCCGTTACGCTATCAGCGTACGGGTGTGGTGGCTTATGTGATCACGGTTAATGGCCCGGAGCCGGCAGAATACCGGCAGTCGGCCATTGATTATCAGCACTATGTGGACAAACAACTCAAGCCGGTAGCCGATGCCATTCTGCCTTTTGTGGGCCTTAGTTTTGAAGGCATTACCGGCCGCCAGCTGGGGCTGTTCTGAACGTGCAGGGATTAGTCCCCAGTCCCTAGTCCCTGTCTTTTTTATCTTCAGGATGATATTCCCCCGGAGGCACGCCCCAGTCATCCTCTTTTTCGTCTTCGTCTTTCCATTCGCGCAGTTTCATTTTGTCGCGGTTTTTCTGCACGCTTTTCTCTACCTGTTTGGTGTCCTTGAGGGCGCTGACAAACAGGCCCACCACGAATAGCAGGGGCAGGGTAATCCAGAGCCAGGTGCTCATGGTGAATTCCTCATTGATAAATGTAACGGGCGAAAAGTTCGTCCAGCATATTAAGAATATGCGGCTTGCCCTTGATGGGCTGAGCCGCTAATGCCGGTGCCAGCAGAGCAGGAGTCAGCTGTTGCTGATAACGCTTAGACAACGGTTGATAGCTTAAGTGCCAGGGCTCGGCCCCGATACTGCCGGCCACTGCATAAGGCAGATAAAAGCCAAAACGGTACATATTGGCATTCAGCCATTGGCTGAGGGGATAAAAATAGCCATTCGGCGCATATTCCCAGGGCTCCAGTTGCAGTTTACCGCCGGCAGGCAACAGGGTCGGATCGTAAATATCCAGATCCGTGCCCCAATGATGCCGGCTGGTGCCGGGCAGGGCACTCCAGCGTAAGATAGCATGAATACGCTCAGGCTCTGATAACGCAAGGGCATTGAGCGGGCGGCTGTCTTCATCCAGCAGTGGCCGGCTGCCGTCAAACTTGCCGTTCCAGATGGCAAGCTGGCGCGCAAAGCCACGAAAGCTGGACGCCGGCACCAGGGTAAAGCCGGCACCGGCCGCCGCTGCCTGCATGGCCACAAAGGCGTCTCTGGCTTGCGGTTGCAGCCGGTGGCCCGGCTCGGCAAGGGGCACCAGATGGCTTTCATTCAGGCCCAGCAGGCAGTCGCTGATCATGCCAGCAGGCGCTCCAGAATGCCTTCATACATATCGGTGAGCTGCTCCAGATCGGCAATTTTCACGCATTCGTTGAGCTTGTGAATGGTGGCATTGACCGGACCCAGCTCAATCACCTGCGCGCCGGTTTGAGCAATAAAGCGGCCGTCTGAGGTGCCGCCTGTGGTCAGCAGTGCCGGTGCCTGATGGCGCACTGCCTGCACGGCACCCACGGTGGCGGTGAGCAGATCGCCGGTGTCGGTCAGGAACGGCTTGCCGTTCAGCAACCAGTCAATGTGATAATTCAGGCCATGAGCGTCCAGAATGCTGTGCACCCGCGCCTTGATCTTGTCTTCGTCGAGCTCGGTGCTGAAGCGGAAGTTGAACTGTACCTTCATCTCGCCCGGAATCACATTTGACGCCCCGGTGCCGGCGTGAATGTTGGCAATCTGAAAGCTGGTGGGCGGAAAGTAATCGTTGCCTTTGTCCCACTCAATGGCAGCCAGTTCAGCCAGCGCCGGTGAGCCTTTGTGCACCGGGTTGTCGGCCAGGTGCGGGTAGGCCACATGACCCTGCACCCCTTTAATGGTCAGATCGCCGGTCAGGGAGCCGCGGCGGCCGTTTTTCACCACATCACCCACTTCATGAGTGGAGGAAGGCTCGCCCACCAGACACCAGGTAATTTTTTCGTTACGGGCTTCCAGGGTGTCTACCACCCGGGTGGTGCCGTTAATAAAAGGGCCTTCTTCATCACTGGTGATCAAAAAGGCAATAGAGCCCTTGTGATCGGGAAAGCGGGCCACAAAGCGCTCGGTAGCCACCACCATGGCGGCCAGTGAGCCTTTCATGTCGGCGGCACCCCGGCCATGCAGATAGCCTTCAATTTCAGTGGCGTCAAAGGGAGGCGTGTGCCACTGATCCAGCGGTCCCGGCGGCACCACATCGGTGTGGCCGGCAAAGCAGAACAGCGGGCCTTCGGTGCCGCGGCGGGCCCACAGGTTGGTGGTGTCTTCAAACACCATGGTTTCCAGATTAAAGCCAAGCTTGGCCAGGCGCTCTCCCATCAGTTCCTGGCAGCCTTCGTCTTCAGGCGTGACCGAAGGGCGATTAATCAGATCTTTGGTGAGTGCCAGCACGGCAGAGTCAGTCATGTTTTTCCTTAACGTATTATTGGTTGAACAAGCTGGCATACAGCTCAGGTTTAAAACCAAGATGAAGCTCGCCGTCAATGTTCAGCAGCGGGCGTTTGATCATGGCAGGCTTGGCCAGCAGCAGGGCGGCTGCGGTATCTGGGCCAAGCGTGGCTTTTTGTTCATCGCTCAGCGCCCGCCAGGTGGTGCCGCGCTTGTTGACCAGCGCCTCATGACCCAGCACACTCAGCCAGTGGTCCAGTTGTGCCGGATCCAGCCCGTCAGCACGATGGTCTTTAAAGTGGTAGTCTACGCCGGCCTGTTCCAGCCACTTGCGAGCTTTTTTGACGGTATCGCAGTTTTTGATGCCGTAAAGAATCACGGTCATGATGTTGTCTTCCTGAAAGGGTGAACGGAATTTTGTCACTTAACACCCAAGGCTGCAACCGGGCCGGATAATGGTGAAAATCCGCTGGCGCATGGCGGCTGCTTTGGGTAGTGTTAGCGTTTTTTCGAATTCCGTCACCGCCGCTGCAATATCAGTAAGGCTGATATTGTCTTGCATGGCTTTTCATTCGCTTTGCCTTAACAAAAGAGGGGAAAGGCTTGGAACTCAAGGAATACTGGAGCGACAGCTATCACTCCGGTGATTTTAAACTGACGCGCATCGGCTTTGTGGCCATTCGTTTTCGCTGGCTGGTGATGTTATTGATTGGTGGCATTGCCGGCTGGATTGCGGTGGACTGGTGGGTACTGGATTCGGCACACTTTCAGCTGATCTGGAAAATCAGGCTGATCACCGGTGCCATGCTGACCCCTTTGCTGCCCCTCAGCTATTTATGCAAGCTGAACCGGCGCTGGATGTTTGCTTCCCTTTATTTTCTGCTGGGCGTGTTGCTGATTTTTAACTTTGTCAGCTTGTGGAGCTTTCGCGACGGCACGCCCATTCCCATCGGTTATATTGCTTTTCCTTATTTTCTGCTGGCACTGCTGAGTGTGCTGCCGCTGCCGGTCAAATCCGGTCTGAGAGTGGCACTGATGGTGATTGTCTGTGTACTGGCAACGGATTACTGGCTGGATTCCCGCAGTCTGAATAACGGTGCACTACTGGATCGATTATGGCTGCTGATTTGTTTCAGTCTGGCCATGATCTGGGTGCAGGCCGGCCAGTTACGCATGTTGCTGGATTTATACCGGGAGTCTACCCGGGATCCGCTGACCCGCTTAATGAACCGGCGGCTGTTTCTTCGTCAGCTGGAGCAGGTTCAGCAGGAGCAGCCGGGCAAGCCATTTACGCTTATTCTGTTCGATCTGGATAAATTCAAGCGCATCAACGATGAATATGGCCACCTGATGGGTGATGAAGTGCTGGTAAGAGTAGCCACCACCCTGGGAGATATTTTTGGCTCAGAGGCCATCATGGCCCGCTATGGCGGGGAAGAGTTTATGGTGCTGCTGCCCGATACACCGCTGGAGCAAGGATTACGCCAGGCCGAAACATTACGCCTGGCAGTCGAATCCCAGCCGGTAGAAAATCCGCTGGGTGAGGAAGAAATTACCGTGACTCTCAGTGCCGGTGTGGTGCAGGGCGATCATCACAGTGAACTGCAGCAGTTGCTGAACCGGGCCGATGAGGCGTTGTATGAGGCTAAACGCAGTGGTCGTAACTGTATACAAGCGGCGGCGTGATTAATAAGCCCTTTGAGTGGTGGTTTGTATACGAGGCTTGGCTTATACTGCTTGCCAAGCCCCCGTACTGTAATTACCACTCATGACTTTCCTGCGGAAAAATAACTAAGCGAGATGTCTATGCCCCAAGACCATCAGGACAAACGTGCCCTTTACATCCCCTATGCTGGCCCTGCGCTGCTTGAAACTCCCTTGCTGAACAAGGGCAGTGCGTTCACCAAGGAAGAACGGCTGGCATTTAACCTGGACGGTCTTCTTCCTAATAATATTGAAACCATCGAAGAGCAGGTCGAGCGGGCCTACAAGCAGTACTGCGGGTTTCAGAATAATCTCGATAAACACATCTATCTGCGCAACATTCAGGATACCAACGAAACCCTGTTTTATCGTCTGGTAGAAGATCACCTCACCGAGATGATGCCCATCATCTATACCCCGACTGTGGGGCAGGCCTGTGAGGAGTTCTCCAATATCTATCGTCGCGCCCGGGGTCTGTTTATCTCTTATGCCGATAAAGACCATATCGACGACATTCTGCAAAACGCCACCAAGCGTAACGTTAAGGTGATTGTGGTTACCGATGGCGAGCGCATTCTGGGCCTGGGTGACCAGGGCATTGGCGGCATGGGCATTCCCATTGGCAAGCTGTCTTTGTATGTGGCCTGTGGCGGCATTTCTCCGGCTTATACTCTGCCGGTGGTGCTGGATCCGGGTACCAATAACCCGCAGCTGCTGAAAGATCCCATGTACATGGGCTGGCGCAACCCGCGGGTCACCGGCGAGGAATACGAAGAATTTGTCGATGCCTTTATTCAGGCAGTGAAACGTCGCTGGCCGAACGTACTGCTGCAGTTTGAAGACTTTGCCCAGAAGAACGCCATGCCGGTGCTGAACCGTTATAAAGACGAGCTGTGCTGCTTTAATGATGACATTCAGGGCACCGCCGCCGTGACCCTGGGTTCACTGATTGCTGCCTGTCAGGCCAGCGGCAGCAAACTGTCCGATAAAAAGGTTGCTTTCCTGGGTGCCGGCTCCGCCGGTTGTGGTATTGCCGAGCAGATAGTGGCGCAGATGAAGGCCGAAGGCCTGTCTGATGCCAAGGCCCGTGAGCGGGTCTACATGGTAGATCGTTTTGGTCTGCTCACCGACAATATGCCTAACCTGGTGGACTTTCAGCGCCCGCTGGCCCAGTCTGCGGAGAACTTGCAGGACTGGACCGTGGCCGGTGACAATATCTCGCTGCTGGAAGTGATGCAGAACGCCAAGCCCGATATTCTTATCGGTGTTTCCGGACAGCCGGGTCTGTTTACCAAGGAAGTGGTGCAGACCATGCACGCCCACTGTGAACGTCCCATTATCTTCCCGTTGTCCAACCCCACTTCCCGGGTTGAAGCCACGCCGGAAGAGATCATTAACTGGACCGACGGCAAGGCGCTGGTCGCCACCGGCAGTCCCTTTGCACCGGTAGAGTACAAAGGGACTCTGTACGAGATTGCCCAGTGCAATAACTCCTACATCTTCCCCGGCATTGGTCTGGGGGTACTGGCCTGTGGTGCCAAGCGGGTGACCGATGCCATGCTGATGGCATCCAGCCGTGCTCTGGCCGCCTGCTCGCCGCTGGCGAAAAATGGTGAAGGTGCCTTGCTGCCGCCGCTGGGCGAGATTCAGCAGGTAAGCCGCCAGATTGCCAAAATGGTTGCCAAAACCGCTCAGTTGCAGGGCCATGCGCTGCAGATTTCCGATGAGCAGCTGGATAAGGCCATTGAGTTCAACTACTGGACTCCGGAATACCGCCAGTATCGCCGCGTTTCTTTCTGATCACGCCGGCTTATATTGAATAACGGTGAAAAGGCATGCTTCGGCATGCCTTTTTTGTTTACCTTTGGCTCTTATTCATTCTGGATATGGCCAGCATATTGGTGATGTAAACCAGTTGTTTCGTTTATTTTGGAATTTTGTCATGCTATAACCGAATTGAAATCAGGACCACTGAGCCTGTTGCGCTCACTCAAGGAGAGAATCATGACGCTGAAAACATCCCTGCTTGCCCTGTCGCTTGCCACCCTGCCGGCATTGCCTGCTTATGCTGCCGTTGTGCCCGAAGGCACTCAGCTTGCCGATATTCAGCAACTGGTACGAGGCAATGGCTCCGAGCCTGCATCCCTTGATCCGCATAAAGTGGAAGGCGTACCCGAGGCCAATGTACTGAGAGACCTGTTTGAAGCATTGGTCAATTCCGGCCCCAACGGCGAAGTGGTGCCCGGCGTAGCCGAGCGCTGGGAAACCGACGACAACCTGGTATATCTGTTCCATTTGCGCAAGGATGCCAGATGGTCCAACGGTGATGCCGTGACCGCCGCCGACTTTGAATATGCCTTCAAGCGGGCAGTGGATCCCAATACCGCGTCCCCTTATTCCTGGTATCTGGAAAAAGCCACCATTGTTAACGCCACTGAGGTGGTCAACGGCGACAAGCCCGCCAGTGAGCTGGGCGTAAAAGCCCTGGATGAGCACACGCTGCAAATCACCCTGGCCAGTCCGGTGCCTTATTTTGTGTCCATGCTGTCTCACACTTCCACCTATCCGGTGCACAGGGCCACAGTAGAAAAATACGGTGATGAATGGACCCGGGTGGGCAATATGGTATCCAACGGTGCCTACCAGCTGAAAAACTGGGTGGTGAACGAGCGCATAGAGCTGAAGCGCAACCCTCATTACTGGAATAACAACGCCACCGTGGTGGAAGAAGTCACCTTTTTGCCCATCGCGTCCCAGAACGCCGAAATGAACCGGTTTTTGTCGGGCGAGCTGGACATGACCTATGAAATTCCGCTGGAGCACTTCAAGCGGCTGCAGGCCAGCCACCC
This sequence comes from Oceanimonas smirnovii ATCC BAA-899, assembly GCF_000381965.1. Classification (GTDB taxonomy): domain Bacteria; phylum Pseudomonadota; class Gammaproteobacteria; order Enterobacterales; family Aeromonadaceae; genus Oceanimonas; species Oceanimonas smirnovii. The sequence continues at coordinate 156,661 of NZ_KB908456.1, read as the reverse complement.
CGATGCCATTCGCGTGGGCGGCTATGTAGGCACTTACTACTATGTGTTCAATACCCGGAAACCGCCCTTTGATGATGCCCGGGTGCGCAATGCGCTGTCTTATGCCATCGACCGTGACATTATTGCCCATAAGGTAATGGGGCAGGGGGAAATTCCTGCCTACACCCTGGCCCCAGAGGTAGTCGACGGTTTTACCCCGCCGGCACTGGACTGGGCCGGCTGGAGCCAGCAACAACGGGATGAAAAAGCCCGTGAGCTGATCGAAGCCGCCGGCTACGGCAAGAGCAATCCGCTGCGCTTTGAATTGCTCTATAACACCAACGACAATCACCGCAAGGTGGCGGTGGCCATTGCTTCCATGTGGAAAAAGCATCTGGGGGTGGAAGTGGAGCTGGTTAATCAGGAGTGGAAAACCTACCTCGACACCAAAACCCAGGGCAACTTTGACGTGGCCCGGGCCGGCTGGATTGCCGACTATAACGAGGCGTCCAGCATGCTGGATCTGATGCAAAGCGGCCATGGCAATAACGACGGCAAATACAGCAGCCCCGCGTTCGACAAGCTGATGTCGGCCTCGCGCCTGGCCACTGATGAAAGCGCCCGCAACGATCTTTATGCCCAGGCCGAGGAAATTCTGGCGGTAGACATGCCCATAGCGCCGGTTTATCAGTATGTAAAAGCGCGGCTGGTACAGCCCACAGTGGGTGGCTACCCTGATAACCCGCTGGATAACCTCTACAGCAAGGATATGTATATCAAGGCGAAGTAATCGCGCCCTGATGAATCAGGTTGGGACTCGTCCCAACCTTGTTTTCTTCATGCTGCTGGTGCTTCCCTAAAGGTTAACCCATGTTTAAATTCATCCTCAGGCGGGTGCTGGAAGCCATTCCCACCCTGCTGGTGCTGATCACCATCTCCTTTTTTATGATGCGTTTTGCGCCGGGCAACCCGTTCAGCTCGGAACGGGCCCTGCCGCCGGAAGTCATGGCCAATATCGAAGCCAAATACGGCCTCGACAAACCGGTGATGGAGCAGTACTTCACTTATCTGGGCAATCTGGCGCAGGGCGATCTGGGGCCGTCCTTTAAATACCGGGACTTTACCGTAAACGATCTGGTGGCACAGGCGCTGCCGGTATCGGCCCGCATTGGTCTGTTTGCCTTTGCCGGGGCCGTGCTATTTGGTGTGGCAGCCGGCATGACAGCGGCGCTCCGGCAAAACAGCTGGGTGGATTATATGGTGATGTCCGGTGCCATGCTGGGGGTGGTGATTCCTTCCTTTGTGCTGGCACCGCTGCTTATTCTGGCCTTTTCCATCGCGCTTAAGTGGCTGCCCGCGGGTGGCTGGCAGGGCGGTGGCTGGCAATATCTGGTGCTGCCGGTGACTGCCATGATGATGCACTACATAGCCGCCATTGCCCGCATTATGCGCGGTGCCATGATAGAAGTGATGAACGCGCCCTTTATTCGTACCGCCAGGGCAAAAGGGCTGCCCATGTCGCGCATTCTGCTTCGCCATGCCCTGCGGCCGGCGCTGCTGCCGGTGGTGTCCTATCTGGGGCCGGCCTTTGTGGGCATCATTACCGGCTCGGTAGTGATAGAAACTATCTTTGGTCTGCCCGGTATCGGTCAGCTGTTTGTGAACGGCGCACTGAACCGGGACTACTCCATGGTGCTGGGACTCACCATTCTGGTGGGGGCGCTTACCATCACCTTTAATGCGGTGGTCGATATTCTTTACGCCCTGATCGATCCCAAAATCCGTTACTGAGGTATTCATGGTTACCACCAAGGATAAAACCGTGGCCGTGCTCCAGTTTGCCGATGAGCTGGAGGTCAAGGGCCGCTCGCTGTGGGCCGATGCCCGCCGTCGCTTTTTGCAAAACCGGGCGGCGCTGGCCAGCCTGCTTATGCTATTGCTGATGACGGTACTGGTAATTGCCGGGCCGGCTTTTTCTGATTATGCCTATGACGACACCGACTGGGGAGCCATGATGGCGGCCCCTGAGCTGGCCAGTGGTCACTATTTCGGGACCGACTCCCTGGGGCGGGATTTATTTGTGCGTACCCTGGTGGGCGGGCGCATCTCGCTGATGGTGGGCCTGCTCGGTGCCCTGGTGGCAGTGGTGATCGGCACTCTTTACGGGGCCACCGCCGGCTTTGTGGGCGGGCGCACCGACAGGGTGATGATGCGCATACTGGAAATTCTGTACTCCTTTCCCTTTATGTTCTTTGTGATCCTGCTGGTGACCTTTTTTGGCCGTAATATCGGGCTTATTTTCTTTGCCATTGGTGCGGTCAGCTGGCTCGATATGGCGCGGATTGTGCGCGGCCAGACCCTGAGCCTGAAACGCCGGGAGTTTATCGAGGCCGCCGAAGTGTGCGGCGTGAGCCGGTTTCGCATTATTGTGCGCCATATTGTGCCCAACGTGCTGGGCATAGTGGTGGTCTACGCCACCCTGCTGGTGCCGGGCATGATTTTGTTTGAGTCGTTTCTCAGCTTTCTGGGGCTGGGAGTACAGGAGCCCATGACCAGCTGGGGGGCTCTGCTGGATGAAGGCGCCAAGTCGATGGAAGTGGCCCCCTGGCAGCTGCTGTTCCCTGCCGGTTTTATGGTGGTGACCCTGTTTTGTTTTAACTTTCTGGGGGATGGCCTGCGTGATGCCCTGGATCCCCGCGACCGCTGACGGAGGCTGGTATGGAACTGCTTAATGTCGATGCTCTGAGGGTGGAGTTTGCTACTCCGGAAGGGCAGGTGGTCGCGGTGAATGATCTGAGTTTTTCACTCAACGCCGGCGAGACCCTGGGAATTGTAGGGGAATCGGGCTCAGGCAAAAGTCAGACTGCCTTTGCCATTATGGGGTTGCTGGCCAAAAACGGCCGCACCAGTGGCAGCCTGCGCTATCAGGGTAAAGAGTTGCTGGGGTTGTCTCAGCGGGCACTGAACCGCATTCGTGCCGAAGAAATTGCCATGATTTTTCAGGACCCCATGACCTCGCTCAATCCCTACATGAAAGTGGGCGAGCAGCTGATGGAAGTGCTGGTGCTGCACAAGGGGATAAGCCGGCAGCAGGCTTTTAACGAGTCGGTGCGCATGCTGGAGGCGGTAAAAATACCCGAAGCGCGGGATCGCATGGGCCGTTATCCTCATGAGTTTTCCGGCGGCATGCGCCAGCGGGTGATGATTGCCATGGCACTCTTGTGCCGGCCAAAACTACTGATTGCCGATGAACCCACCACGGCGCTGGACGTGACGGTGCAGGCCCAGATCATGAGTCTGCTCAATGAGCTGAAAACCGAGTTCAACACCGCCATTATTCTGATTACTCACGACCTGGGCGTGGTGGCGGGCAGTTGTGATCGAGTACTGGTGATGTATGCAGGGCGCACCATGGAAACCGGAGCGGTGCGGGAGCTCTTTTATCAGCCGGAGCACCCTTACACTCAGGGGCTGCTGCAGGCCATTCCCCGGCTGGATAGTAACAGTGAGACATTGCATACCATTGCCGGCAATCCGCCCAACCTGCTGCGGCTGCCGCCAGGCTGCCCGTTTCAGCAGCGTTGCCCCCATGTGTTTGCACGCTGCCGTGAGCAGACACCGCCCCTGGTCAATACCGCCGCCGGCCGCCGCTGCGCCTGTTTTCTGGAGGTGAGCCATGACTGAGCCCTTGCTGCAAGTGAATGATCTGAAGGTGCACTTTGCCGTGCGTGCCAACAAATCCTGGCCCTGGCAGGCACCACAGCAATTAAAAGCGGTGGACAGCGTCAGCCTGGAGGTGGCTCCCGGCGAAACCTTAGGGATAGTGGGAGAGTCGGGCTGTGGCAAGTCTACCCTTGCCCGGGCCATTATTGGTCTGGTGCACAGCACAGGCGGCAGTGTGAGCTGGCTGGGGCGGGAGCTGAACGGTATGTCTGACAGTCAGTGGCGTGAAGTGCGCCGGGACATGCAGATGATCTTTCAGGATCCGCTGGCCTCGCTTAATCCGCGCATGACGGTGGGCGACATTATTGCCGAGCCGCTGAATACCTATTATCCCAAACTTGGCAAGGCCGAAGTGCGCCAGCGAGTAGAAGCCATGATGGCGCGGGTGGGGCTGCTGCCCAACCTGATTAACCGCTATCCCCATGAGTTTTCCGGCGGCCAGTGTCAGCGCATTGGCATTGCCCGGGCGCTGATATTAAAGCCCAAACTGATTATCTGTGACGAGCCGGTTTCGGCACTGGATGTGTCGGTGCAGGCCCAGGTGATCAACCTGCTGAAGGATCTGCAACGGGAAATGGGGCTGGCGCTGATCTTTATTGCTCACGATCTGTCGGTGGTGCGCCATATCTCGACCAGAGTGCTGGTGATGTATCTGGGCCATGGCGTTGAGCTGGCCGACAAGCACGCCCTTTATAAGGCTCCAAAGCATCCTTATACGCAGGCACTGCTCAGCGCCGTGCCGGTGCCGGATCCCGATGCAGAAAGGGCCAAGTCGGTACCGTTGCTGGAAGGGGAATTGCCCTCACCACTCAGTCCGCCGTCGGGTTGTGTGTTCCGCACCCGTTGTCCGCTGGCAGATGAAGCATGCGGGCAGTCCATGCCTCGCCTGATGGGAGCGGCCGAACACAAGGTGGCCTGTTTTAAGGCGACTTGATGGTAAAAAACATGCAAACGCCTTGAAAAGCACCATTTTAGCCCCATATTCCTTGGCCAGGGAGCGTTTTCGTTACTCGACGCTGGCAAACAGCACCGTTATAATGCCGCGTCTGTTTTTAGCGAAGACCGAGTCTTCATCAGGATCCAAGGAGCAGCCCGGGCTGTTTCACATATCACAGGGTCAGCACCGCTGTGCTGAAGAACATTGAGGTAAAAGAATGCAAGTTTCTGTAGAGACGACCCAGGGCCTGGAGCGCCGCCTGACCATTACTGTTCCCGCCGATCAGGTAAGCGGTGAAGTGAACAGCCGTCTGCGTCAGCTGGCCAAAACCCGTCGTATTGACGGCTTCCGTCCCGGTAAAGCCCCGCTGACCGTTATCAAGAAAATGTTTGGTCCGTCCGTTGAAGCCGACGTGGCCGGCGAGCTGATGCAGCGCAACTTCTTTGAAGCCGTAATGAGCGAAAAGCTCAACCCGGCGGGCATGCCCACCATGGAGCCGACGCCGATCAAGACCGGCGAAGACTTCACCTTTACCGCTACCTTTGAAGTGTATCCGGAAGTGGAAGTAAAAGGTCTGGACGCCGTAGCCGTTGAGAAGCCACAGGCCGAAGTGACCGATGCCGATCTGGACAATATGATCGACACCCTGCGCAAGCAGCACGCCGACTGGACCGAAGCCGACCGCGCCGCCGAAGACGGCGACCGCGTGACCATGAACTTTGTGGGCGCTGTAGACGGTGAAGAGTTTGAAGGCGGCAAGGCCGATGACTTCGTGCTGGTACTGGGCTCCGGCCGCATGATCCCGGGCTTTGAAGACGGTCTGCTGGGCAAGAAAGCCGGCGACGAGTTCACCATTGAAGTGACCTTCCCCGAGGAATATCACGCCGAAAACCTGAAGGGCAAGCCGGCCAGCTTCGCCATCACCCTGACCAAGGTAGAAGCCCAGCAGCTGCCCGAACTGACCGAAGAGTTCGTGAAGCGCTTTGGCATTGCCGACGGCAGCGTTGACGGCCTGAAAGCCGAAGTACGCAAAAACATGGAGCGCGAACTGGCTCAGGCCCTGAAAGCGTCCGTGAAAGAGCAGGTGATTGACGGTCTGCTGGAGCAGAACCAGGTAGAAGTGCCCCAGTCTCTGATCAACAGTGAAGTAGACACGCTGCGCAAGCAGGCCATGCAGCGGTTTGGTGGTCTGGACGCAAAAAATGCGCCTGAGCTGCCTGCTGAACTGTTCAAGGATCAGGCCGAGCGTCGCGTGCGCGTGGGTCTGGTGCTGGGCGAGCTGATCAAGACCAATGAGATCAAGGCTGACGACGCCAAGGTACAGGAAATCATCACCTCCATGGCGTCTGCCTATGAAGATCCGTCTGAAGTGGTGGCTTACTACAACGATAACCCCCAGCTGCTGGAAAACGTGCGCAGCCTGGCGGTAGAAGATCAGGCTATCGAGTTTGTGCTGTCTCAGGCCAAGGTGACCGACAAGCAGGTTTCCTTTGACGAAGTGATGAACAAGCCGGGTATGGGCGCTTAAGATCATTTGACTTAAGCATCAAGCTCTTGCGTATAATGGCCCCAGTGTAAGTGCACTCGGGCCATTTTGTTTTAGGGACACAAATTTTATGTCGAACAACCAGAATCCGATGACGGACGGCCCTCTGGCCGCCCTGATCCCCATGGTGGTGGAGCAGACAGCCAAGGGTGAGCGTTCCTACGATATTTACTCGCGGCTGCTGAAGGAGCGGGTGATATTTCTGACCGGTCAGGTTGAAGATCACATGGCCAACCTGATCTGCGCCCAGCTGCTGTTTCTGGAATCAGAAAATCCGGAAAAAGACATTTATCTGTATATCAATTCGCCGGGTGGCTCCGTGACTGCGGGCATGTCCATCTACGATACCATGCAGTTTATCAAGCCTAACGTCAGCACTGTGTGCATGGGACAGGCCTGCTCCATGGGAGCGTTTTTGCTGGCCGGCGGTGCACCGGGCAAGCGCTTTGCCCTGCCCAACAGCCGGGTGATGATTCACCAGCCCCTGGGTGGCTTTCAGGGGCAGGCGTCGGACATTCAGATCCACGCCAAGGAAATTCTCTATATCAAGGAAAAGCTCAACCGGCTGCTGGCCGAGCATACCGGCCAGGATCTGTCGGTGGTCGAGCGCGATACCGACCGCGACAACTTTATGTCAGCGGAACAGGCCAAAGAATACGGCCTGGTTGACGAGGTGCTTCTCAAGCGCGACTGAGCAAAGCGGGGCGGGGTGCTGTACACTGTGCAGTAGAGGCCCGAACAGGGTGACACCCCGCGCTGCATCCACACGAGGTGACTGAATGACAGACAAACGCAAGGGCGAAGGGGACGGCGGCAAATTGCTGTACTGTTCCTTTTGCGGTAAAAGCCAACATGAAGTGCGCAAGCTGATCGCCGGCCCTTCTGTCTATATTTGTGACGAATGTGTCGAACTGTGCGAAGACATCATTCGGGAAGAGATCAAGGATATTTCACCCAAGCGTGAGGGCGATGCCCTGCCCACGCCTCATGAAATCCGTGCTCATCTGGACGATTATGTCATTGGTCAGGATCATGCCAAAAAAGTGCTGGCGGTAGCGGTATACAACCACTACAAGCGGCTGCGCAATGCCACTGGTGCCGACGGCGTTGAACTGGGCAAGTCCAACATTCTGCTGATTGGTCCTACCGGCTCGGGCAAAACCCTGCTGGCGGAAACCCTGGCCCGTCTGCTGGACGTGCCCTTTACCATGGCCGATGCCACCACCCTGACCGAAGCCGGTTATGTGGGCGAAGATGTCGAGAACATTATTCAGAAGCTGCTGCAAAAGTGCGACTACGATGTGGAAAAAGCCCAGCGTGGCATTGTTTACATCGATGAAATCGACAAGATTTCCCGTAAGTCCGATAACCCGTCCATTACCCGGGACGTGTCGGGCGAGGGCGTGCAGCAGGCATTGCTGAAACTGATTGAAGGCACGGTAGCCTCGGTGCCGCCCCAGGGCGGACGCAAACATCCGCAGCAGGAATTTTTGCAGGTAGATACTTCCAAAATCCTGTTTGTGTGTGGTGGTGCTTTTGCCGGTCTCGACAAGGTCATTGAGCAGCGCATGGACAAGGGCACCGGCATTGGTTTTGGTGCTGAGGTGAAATCCCGGGATCAGAAATCCAGCCTGAGTGATATCTTCACCCGGGTAGAGCCGGAAGATCTGGTGAAGTATGGCCTGATCCCCGAGTTCATCGGGCGTCTGCCGGTGGTGGCAACCCTCACTGAGCTGGACGAAGAGGCTTTGGTGCAGATCCTGTCTGAGCCTAAAAACGCCCTTACCAAGCAGTATGGTGCCTTGTTCTCTCTGGAGGATGTCGAGCTTGAGTTTCGTGACGACGCCCTGCGTGCGATTGCCCGTAAGGCCATGGAACGCAAGACCGGGGCACGGGGCCTGCGCTCCATTGTAGAGGCTGTACTGCTCGACACCATGTATGATCTGCCGTCCATGGACGACGTGTCCAAGGTGGTGATTGACGAAACCGTGATCAAAGGTGAGTCTGATCCCATTCTCATTTATGAGAAAGGCGACAGCCAGGCTGCTTCCGGCGACTGAATGCGGCTTTTTTGAGCTGAAAAAGGGGCTTTTTGCCCCTTTTTTCGTTTTTGCGGGTGTTGTGATTGAATCTTGCGATCCTGCCCCCATATACTCATCCAAGCGCTAATACTTTGCATTCAAGCCGAGAGGACATTATGACCCTAGAGCGTTCCGAACGCATCGAAACTCCCGTCCTGCCTCTCCGTGACGTGGTGGTTTACCCTCATATGGTGATCCCGCTGTTCGTAGGACGGGAAAAATCCATTCGCTGCCTGGAAGCAGCCATGGAGCAGGACAAGAAGGTACTGCTGGTTGCTCAGAAAGATGCGTCCACCGACGATCCGGGTTCGGATGATGTCTATCAGGTGGGCACTGTGGCCAACGTACTGCAAATGCTCAAGTTGCCCGATGGTACCGTCAAGGTACTGGTAGAAGGGGCCCAGCGGGCTCAGCTCGATCAGCTGCGGGAAGAAGACGGCTACTTTGTAGCTGAAGCCCAGTATCTGGCCACCCAGGCCCTGGACGAGCGCGAGCAGGAAGTGCTGGTGCGCTCTGCCATCACCCAGTTTGAAGGCTACATCAAGCTTAACAAGAAAATTCCGCCCGAGGTGCTGACCTCGCTGTCGGCCATTGAAGATGCTGCCCGTCTGGCGGACACCATGGCAGCCCACATGCCGCTGAAGCTGGAAGACAAGCAGAAGGTACTGGAAATTGTTGAGGTCAGTGAACGCCTCGAGTACCTGATGGCAATGATGGAGTCGGAGATGGATCTGCTGCAGGTGGAGCGCCGCATTCGCGCCCGCGTGAAAAAGCAGATGGAAAAGAGCCAGCGTGAGTATTACCTGAATGAGCAGATGAAGGCCATTCAGAAAGAGCTGGGCGAGCTGGATGATGTGCCCGACGAATTTGAAGCGCTGCAGCAGAAAATTGAAGACGCCGGCATGACCGACGAGGCCAGACAAAAGACCGAGGCCGAGCTTGCCAAGCTGAAAATGATGTCACCCATGTCGGCAGAAGCCACGGTTGTGCGTGGTTATATCGACTGGATGGTGTCGGTACCCTGGAAGAAAAAGTCCAAGGTGAAAAAAGATCTGGCCAAGGCCGAGGAAGTGCTCGACGCGGATCACTATGGCCTGGAAAAGGTCAAAGAGCGCATTATTGAATATCTGGCGGTACAGAGCCGGACCAACAAGATTAAAGGCCCCATTTTGTGCCTGGTGGGTCCGCCCGGTGTGGGTAAAACCTCGCTGGGGCAGTCCATTGCCAAATCCACCGGTCGTAAATATGTGCGCATGGCGCTGGGCGGCGTGCGTGACGAGGCGGAAATCCGCGGTCACCGCCGTACCTATATCGGCTCCATGCCCGGCAAGCTGATTCAGAAAATGGCCAAGGTGGGCGTGCGCAACCCGCTGTTCCTGCTCGACGAAATCGACAAAATGTCGTCGGACATGCGTGGTGACCCGTCTTCCGCCCTCCTGGAGGTACTGGATCCGGAGCAGAATCACAGCTTTAACGATCATTATCTGGAAGTGGATTATGACCTTTCCGATGTGATGTTTGTGGCCACCTCCAACTCCATGAACATTCCCGGGCCGCTGCTGGACCGAATGGAAGTGATTCGGCTGTCCGGCTACACCGAAGACGAAAAGCTCAATATTGCCAAACGACATTTGCTGTCCAAGCAGATCAGCCGAAATGGCCTGAAAGAAAATGAGCTGGTAGTGGAAGATTCTGCCATTATCGGCATTATTCGCTACTATACCCGGGAAGCCGGGGTGCGTAGTCTGGAGCGTGAAATTTCCAAGCTGTGCCGCAAGGCGGTGAAGGAAATTCTGCTTAATAAAGATATCAAACAGGTCGTGATTAATGGTGACAACCTGAAAAATTATCTGGGCGTTATTCGCTTTGACTATGGCAAGGCAGAAGAAAGCAATCAGATAGGTCAGGTAACCGGACTGGCCTGGACCGAAGTGGGTGGCGACCTGCTGACCATTGAAGTGGCCAACGTGCCGGGCAAGGGCAAGCTGTCTTACACCGGCTCCCTGGGCGATGTGATGCAGGAGTCCATTCAGGCGGCCCTGACGGTGGTACGCTCCCGCGCCGAAAAGTGGCGCATTAACGCCGACTTTTACGAGAAGCGGGATATTCATGTGCACGTGCCCGAAGGTGCCACGCCCAAAGATGGCCCCAGTGCCGGCATTGCCATGTGTACCGCTCTGGTGTCCAGCCTCACCGGCAACCCGGTGCGCGCCGATGTGGCCATGACCGGCGAGATCACCCTGCGCGGCGAAGTGCTGCCCATTGGTGGCCTTAAGGAAAAACTGCTGGCGGCCCACCGTGGTGGCATCAAGCGGGTGGTGATCCCGGCCGAAAATGAGCGTGACCTGGAAGAAATTCCCGATAACGTCAAAGGCGATCTGGACATTTATCCGGTGCGCTGGGTGGATGAAGTGCTGGAACTGGCCCTGGAACAGCCGCCGGAAGGCTTTACCGTGGCATCTGCCTGAGGTTTTTCGCTCTCGGCTGCGGTTTGAGGCTTGTCAGTAGCCGAGAGTCGCAGTAGCCTTGGAAAGCTTGTGATGACAGGGTCGGGATGAAGCCCTGTCATCAGACTCAAATAACAGGGTTGTGTCATCCGACCAACGCCAAATATAAAATGAAGGGGAATGACCGTGAATAAATCTCAACTGATTGACAGAATCGCCGATGGCGCCGACATCACCAAGGCGTCTGCCGGCCGTGCACTGGATGCTTTCGTGGAAGCGATCACCGAAACTCTGAAAGATGGTGAGTCTGTCTCTCTGGTTGGCTTTGGTACTTTTGAAGTGCGTGAGCGCGCCGCCCGTACCGGCCGCAACCCGCAAACCGGTGCCACCATTCAGATTGCCGCGGCCAAAACACCTGCATTCAAAGCCGGAAAGGCCCTGAAAGACGCCGTTAACTGATATCAGCACGCCGGCAATACTGCCGGCCACACTGACTCCGAACAAGGCGCATCCGGTGGTGCGCTTTTTTTTCGGTACTGGCGGCCTGCCGCCATCGGGAGCAATAACAACTTATGTTTTTTGACAAACTGCGAGAAGGTGCTCAGGGCACTACCTCCAAGATCATTCTGGGTGCCATCATACTGTCTTTTGCCCTGGCGGGGGTGGGCAGCTATGTGACTCAGCCTGCCAGACAGATAGCGGCTGTGGTTAACGGCGATGAGATTTCTGCTCAGGCACTGGAAAATGCCTATAGCAACGAGCGCGCTCGTTTGCAGAGTCAGCTGGGCGAGCAGTTCAGCCAGCTGCTGGCCGATCCTGCCTATGTGGCGCAAATTCGCCGCTCTGTGCTGGAGCAGTTGATTGAGCAGCGCCTGATTGACCAGAAAATTGATGATTTGCAGCTGCGTGCCAGCGATGAGCAGGTGCGCAATGCCATTCGCTCTTTGCCCGAGTTTCAGGTAGACGGCCAGTTTGACAACGAGCGTTATCTGCAGCTGCTAAGCCGTAATAATCTGAGCCCGGAGCAGCTGCGTGACAGCATTCGCCAGGATCTGAACCGCCAGATGTTATTGAATGCGGTGGTAGGCTCTGCCTTTTCGCTGGAAAGCGAAGCCGGTCTGCTGGACCGTCTGACTCACCAGCAGCGCAGCGCTACCCTGGTCCGTTTACCGCTTGAACAATTCGAGGCCAGTGCTGCCGTCAGTGAAGAAGAAGCAAAAGCCTGGTATGAGGCTCACCCAGAGCGTTTTCAGCGTCCTGAGCAAGTGAAGCTGAACTATGTGCTGCTGGATGCAGGCACAGTGACGGCGGCGGATATTGACGAGCAGGCGATTGAAGATTATTACGCTGCTAACCAGGCCAGTTACACTCAGCCGGAACAGCGCCGCGTGGCCCATATTATGGTCAATAAAGGTGATGATGTCGCTGAAAAAATCGACGGCATCCTGTCCCGCCTGAACGCCGGTGAAGACTTTGCCGAGCTGGCTGAAACTGAGTCTGATGACACTTTTACCGGTGAAAAAGGCGGCGAGCTGGACTGGATGGAAGCGGGCACTCTGGATCCGGCCTTTGATAATGCCGCTTTTGCTCTGGCAGAAACAGGCGATGTTTCCGGTGTGGTAGAAACGGACTTTGGCCTGCACATTATCAAGCTGCTTGAAGTTCGCCCGGCTCAGGTAAAACCCCTGGACGAAGTGCGAAACAGCATTGCCGAGCGTTTGGCTCAGGAGCAGGCTGGTGACGACTTCTATCAGCGTGAACAGCGTCTGGCGGAGCTGGCCTTTGAATTCCCCGACTCGCTGGATATTGCGGCTGAAGAACTGGGCCTGACCATAGCGTCTACCGACTTTGTGGCTGCCGGTGAGCTGCCGGAAGAGCTGAATGACACCCGGGTGATCAACAAAGCCTTCTCTGTTGAGCTGCGTGAGCAGCGTATGAACTCCGATATTATTGAGCTGGATACCAATCAGGCGGTCGTTATTCGAGTGCTCGACTACCGGCCGGCAGCGGTGCGTGACTTTGCAGAAGTGAAAGCCGAGGCCACCGAGCTTGCGTTGCAGGACAAGGCCGGCGAACTGGCGCAGCAGGCGGCAGCCGAGCTGGAGCAGGCCTGGCGTGAAGGCAGTGCCGACAACTGGCTGAGTGAGCGTGAGCTGAACAGCACCCGGCTTGAGCAGGTTACCCGTGAGAGCGCCCAGGATCCGGCACTGCTCAATGCCCTGTTTGCCATGCCGGCACCTGATGAAGAGCCCAGCCTGAGCACAGTGTCTCTGGTTGGCGGTGACATTGCGGTGCTGCGTCTGGACGAGGTAAATACGCCTGAAACCCCTTCTGACGAGCTGGCACTGGTGCGCCAGGGACAGAGCAGGGTACAAGGACAGCGTGACTACCTGAGCCTTATCAATGCCCTCAAAGCGGCAGCCGACATTGAGTATCGCCAGCTGGACAGCGAAGACGACAGTTTCTTCTGAGCCAGCCAATATCCATGACTGAAAACAGACGCTTCGGCGTCTGTTTTTGTTTTTACTGCGGCCATACTTTATTTGCTTTGTGAGCCGGTGAGTTGCCAAGTTCGCGCCGATTTGATACTTAAGATATTCCAGCAGGCCAATGCCTGCGTTTTTTCGTTATAATGCGAAGCATAGCCAATTGATATATGCTAAGCAGGCCACAAGCAGTCGGAGAACAGCTTTGATAAACGTATTCCTGGTTGATGACCATGAGTTAGTGCGCACAGGGATCCGACGCATTTTAGAAGACGTCAAGGGAATGAAGGTGACCGGCGAGGCCAAAAGCGGCGAAGAAGCCGTGCAGTGGTGTCGCGAGCATCATCCTGACGTGATTTTAATGGACATGAATATGCCCGGTATTGGCGGCCTGGAAGCCACCCGCAAAATTCTGCGTTTTAATCCGGACATCAAAATCATTGTTCTGACCATTCACACCGAAAACCCGTTCCCCACCAAGGTCATGCAGGCAGGTGCCGCCGGCTATCTGACCAAGGGTGCCGGGCCGGAAGAAATGATCAATGCCATTCGGCTGGTGAACAGCGGCCAGCGTTATCTGTCACCGGAAATTGCCCAGCGCATGGCCCTGAGTCAGTTCTCCAATGAGGAAAACCCGTTCAAGGAACTGTCGGAGCGGGAGCTGCAGATCATGCTGATGATCACCCGCGGCCAGCGAGTAACGGATATTTCCGAGCAGTTGAACCTGAGCCCCAAAACCGTGAACAGCTATCGTTACCGGTTGTTCAGTAAACTTAATATTAATGGTGATGTGGAGCTGACCCACCTGGCCATTCGCTACGGTATGCTCGACGCCGAGAAAATCTAGGTTTATGAGTCAGCCCTTTGATGCCAAAGCCTTTCTTAAGGTAGTCACTGATCAGCCCGGTGTTTACATCATGTATGACGCCGGCGGTGTGGTGATCTATGTGGGCAAGGCCAAAAACCTGAAAAAGCGGCTGTCATCCTATTTTCGCACCAATGTGAGTGGCGAGAAAACCCGTGCTCTGGTACGCCAGATTTGTGATGTGCAGGTGACGGTGACCCACACCGAAACCGAAGCGCTGATCCTTGAGCACAACCTGATCAAACAGTATCTGCCCAAATACAATGTGCTGCTGCGCGACGACAAGTCTTACCCCTATATTCTGATCTCCGATCATGCCCATCCGCGCATCAGCATTCATCGCGGTGCCCGCAAGAAGCGCGGCGAATACTTTGGCCCTTACCCTAACGGTGCTGCCGTACGGGAAAGCCTGCATCTGATGCAAAAGCTGTTTCCGGTGCGCCAGTGTGAAGACACCATGTATGCCAATCGCAGCCGGCCCTGTCTGCTTTATCAGCTCAAGCGCTGTGCCGGCCCCTGTGTAACAGGGCTGGTGAGTGATGAAGAATATGCTCATCAGGTGCAGCTGGCCCGGTTATTTTTGCAGGGTAAAAACCAGCAGGTACTGACGGATCTGGCCGACAGTATGGAGCAGGCCAGCATTGAACTGCGTTTTGAAGATGCGGCCCGCTTTCGCGATCAGCTGCAGGCGCTGCGCCGGGTGCAGGAGCAGCAGTTTGTCAGTGGCAATGTGCTTGACGATCTCGATGTCATTGGCCTTGCTGTGGAGCGTAGCCAGGCCTGTGTGCAGGTGCTGTTTATTCGTCAGGGCAAGGTGCTGGGCGGGCGCAGTTATTTTCCGCGCATGGCCCCGGATACCGACGCCGAGGAAATCCTGCAAAGCTTTGTGTTGCAATTTTATCTTTCCGGCATCAACGGCCGGGAAGCACCGTCAGAAGTACTGCTGGACCGCACCTTGCCCGATGAAACCGTGCTCAGCGATACCCTGACTCAGCACTATGGCCGCCGGGTGCGTTTGCGCAGTGCCGTGCGCAGTGAACGGGCCCGCTTTGTCAAGCTGGCCTGCACCAATGCAGAGACGGCCCTGGCCAGCCGGCTGGCTCACCGCAGCACTCAGCGTCAGCGTCTGGCGCAGCTGCAGGACGTGCTGGCCATGCCCGATATTGCCCGCATGGAGTGTTTCGATATCTCTCATACCATGGGTGAAAAAACCGTGGCGTCCTGTGTAGTATTTGACAAAGACGGCCCGTGCAAAAGCGATTATCGCCGCTTTAACATTACCGGCATTACGCCCGGCGATGACTATGCCGCCATGGAGCAGGCCCTGTATAAACGCTTTGACGGGGCGGATCCCGACACGCTGCCCGATGTGCTCTTTATTGACGGCGGCCTGGGCCAGCTCAGCAAGGCAGAAAGTGTGATTGCTGATGTCCTGGCCGACAGCCCCAGAAAGCCGGTACTGATTGGGGTTGCCAAGGGCGTTACCCGCAAGCCCGGGCTGGAAACCCTGATCATGGGGCAGACGCATGAAGAGCGGCATTTGCCGGCCGACTTGCCGGCGCTGCACCTTATTCAGCATATTCGGGATGAATCTCACCGCTTTGCCATTACCGGTCACCGTGCCCAGCGGGGCAAGGCCAGAGTCACCAGCAGCCTGGAAACCATTCCCGGTATAGGGGCCAAACGCCGGCAGGCACTACTGAAATACATGGGTGGCTTGCAGGAAGTAAAACGGGCCAGTGTGGAAGAGCTGGCCAAAGTGCCCGGCATCAGCAAAGCACTGGCAGAAAAGATACACGATGCGTTGCATCACTGAGTCTCATCATGCACCATGTAGCTGCATCTCCCTTGGTTTGAATAACAATGATAAATGTCCCTAATTCTCTGACGTTCTTTCGCATTTTGCTGATCCCCATCTTCATTGTGCTGTTTTATCTGCCCGTTGAGTGGGGATACTTCTGGGCAGCAGTGGTGTTTACCGTGGCTGCCGCGACCGACTGGCTGGACGGCTTTCTGGCCCGCCAGCTCAAGCAAAGCACGCCTTTTGGTGCCTTTCTCGACCCGGTTGCCGACAAGGTAATGGTAGCGGCTGCCCTGGTGCTGATAGTGGATGACTACAGCAGTATTCTGGTAACCATTCCGGCCATGCTGATGATCAGCCGCGAGATTATTATCTCAGCGCTGAGGGAGTGGATGGCTGGCATTGGTGAACGCTCACGGGTGGCGGTAAGCTGGATTGGCAAATGGAAAACGACCATTCAGATGCTGGCACTGATTGGCCTTATCTGGCAACAGAGCATTTATATGGTGTGGGCCAGCTATGTGCTGCTGTATGTGGCCACCGGTCTGACTCTGTTCTCTGCCTATGATTATTTTAAAGCTGCCTGGAACGACCTGACCCGCAGCGAGTAGCGACTAATTGCCGGTAAAACTGCATTTGCGCATAAAAAGTATGCGAACAGCTGCAAAAAGTGTAAAACCAGTTGACTGGGCGGCAGCGAGCATTAAAATGCTGCCCATATCAAAGACATGCATGGCGCGTTAGCAAAGTGGTTATGCAGCGGATTGCAAATCCGTTTAGTCCGGTTCGATTCCGGAACGCGCCTCCATATTCCATCTCAAAAACGTCTACGCCCGGGTGGTGAAATCGGTAGACACAAGGGATTTAAAATCCCTCGCTCGTAAGGGCGTGCCGGTTCAAGTCCGGCTCCGGGCACCATTATAAATCAAGCACTTAGCAACGATTTAAGCACTTTCCCCCAGATTTCAAACTGCACCAACTTGCATTAAATGGCAGCAAAGTGGCAGCAGAATTTTTCCAGCAATTTTCTTTTCGTGTCTTTTCAGCTTCATAACTTGATTGAAGTTGATTGAAATTTTTCTGTGATGCGAGTTTGGTCTGAACCCCTTTCTGTGACTGACATTGCAGCAAAAACTGATTTTGCTCTGCATTAATTACCATTTTCTTTTTCTCCACGTAAACGGCGCGAACGTCAGGCGGTGAGCGGGTTTGCTGATCCTGCCGGTGATCTGCCAGCGCTCTAATTCCTTCATTTTCGTGCAATTTCCTTCATTGGTTGCAGATCCTCAGATCCCCCGCAGATCCCTGTAACAGCGAGGGTTGGCGGTTGGTTTTGCACACCCGCAGAATTTCATAATTTTTATGACGCAAAGCGCGAAGGCGGGCGCGGAGGAGCGCGGTTTCCGTGGGGCGAGCGCGTGCGTGGACGCTTTACGTGGCGTTGGTTGCCTGAGGCGCTGCTGGGATTCGGATACAAGAAGGCGGCCACTGTGGGCCGCCTGGTGAGGGTGTGCCGGGGTTATCCAGTGAAGCTCTGCAGGTTGTTCTTGATGCCGCCGATAGCGTTGGCGTGTGTGGCAACCTGGCCCTGCACGTTGGGTGGGCCGGCCTCTGTATGTGTGTGCCCGTCGAGCTTCTGCAGGGCTGCCTGCACGTTTGCCATCATGCTGATCATCAGGGCCAGCATGTTGTGGGTTCCGTTGCCCAGCACAATGCTGCTGCCCTGTATGACCTGGGTGCTGGCCGTGCTCTTGTGGGTGCCCGTGGTTTGCTCTGTGGTGTTACCGCTGACGGTGGTGGTGCTGTTCCCCTGAACGGTTTGGGCATTGTCACCGTTTACCGTCACTGTCTTGTTGCCCTGGGTAGTGCGCTGGTCGTTGCCGGTGATGGTAGTGGTGCTGTTGCCGCCTACGCTGTGCTGGTAGTCGGCACCGGTAACATCAACCCGTTCGCCGGCGGCCACCTGCTGCAGGTTAGCCAGGCTGGCCAGGGTGAGGTCGTCGCCGGCCAGCAGCTCTATGGCTCCCAGCGCTTCAATGAGTTTACGGCCTGCAATTTCCTCGGTGCTGTGTTGGGTGACCGTGGTGTGCTGGCTGCCAAACTCGCCCTGGTAATCATCAGCCTGCTGAATCATCTGGGCGGCCAGGTGTTTTATGGTCTGGTCGGTTTCCAGGGTGTGGTTGCCGGCAGGGTCAGTACGCTGATACACCTCGGCGCGCTGCTGCTGCAGCTGCTCTCCGGGTTGTATATCGGGCAGGTGCCAGCCGGTGCCAAGGATAGTCCGGATAAAGGGTTTGTCCGGTCGGCCGAAGGCCCAGCCCATTTCGACCAGGGTGCCTTCCACCGGGTACTGAAAATGCCCCTGTTCGGGGCCACCGAAGAGCACGGGAACGGGAACCGCCTTAAACACGGGCACGGCCGTGTCGGGCTGGCCGTTCTCATCCAGCTGCTGTACGTCCACGGCGTAGCGAGGGCGAAAGGGGTCATTCACTTGCCCGGCGCTGGCGGCATCTGTTGCCGCGGTGACCACGCCAAATACCGGCAGGTGAAAGCCGGCGGCCAGTTCGGGAAAGTCCTGCTCCATTTGCCGCTGTTGCGCGGTCTTCTGCTTACCCTGCCAGCGCAGGGTCATGTCTGCGCCGTCAAACTCCAGATGGGTAATGCGCTGGCCGTTCACCAGTGCACCGGGCCGCATAAGGGGGATCACAGGCAGGGTCAGGCTGTTGCCTGCCGCCTGATGGTCTGTCAGCTCGGCGTCCAGCGTAAGCGGCCGGGATGGCCAGCGCGAGTGTTGATAGCTGCCTACATAGATATTTCCGTCGGGTTGCTGATACCAGCAGAACTCGGGGATCTGGAACGCCCGGCTGGCGTTTTCCAGCAGCTGGGCACCGGTACCGGCGGTTGTGAAGTTGGGGATGGCCGTATCCACATAATCCGCTTCAGGCAGGGCAAAGGTGAGGCCGGTTTGCTCCGCCAGCTCGGTAATTACCTGCCTGAAGGTAGCATGCTGAATGCTCATGGTGGTACGGGTACCAAGTACAAAGGACAGCTCTTTAATCAGCAGCCGGGTGTGACCATTATCGGCGGGCTCGGCACGGGTGACGATGCCGGTAAACCAGCGGTGCATGGTGGTGCCATAGCCCATATCAAAGTGCACCAGTGCCTTGGGTGTGGCACTGCCCTTAATGGTGACGATACCGCGACCGGCTGACGACAGCTCCAGCATCCATTTGTCATTCACCAGGTGAACCTCCTGGCCATTAACGGTGATGCGCTTATTTAGTTTCATGGTCAGTCTCCAGCCAGGATATCGTCTAAAACCTTCAGTTTTTTCTCAAATCCGTTTAATTCGCGTTGCTCTCCACCTTGGGCGGCCGGCGGTGGTGATACCGTGCTGGTGCCTGCAGTGCTCTGGCCAACTGTGGCCGCTGGTTTTGATGCGCGTTGTTCGCGTTTTTCTGGTACAGACAGGTGCTCACGCAGGGTGAAAGATACCCGCCAGGCCAGCAGCCCTTCCTGCTCAGGGGCCATAATGCGGCCGGCAAACTTTACCTGGTAAATCTTTACCGCTTCCGCCAGTTCGCAGCCGATACGGTAGATTTTGCGGTTGTTACCGTCCTCTTTGCTTTGGGCAAGTTCAAACAGGCGAGTCAGGGCGGCCTGGTCTTTAAACGGGACCAAGCCGGTTATCTGCAGCTCTTTGCCCTTTTCTCCCTGCTCTGCCGTGCTGGTATTGGATGTTTGCCCGGACGTGTCCTTTTCCTTGAACTCCATGCTCAGGGTGATGCGGGGAGACTTGAGGCGCAGCAATTCGCCGTCGAGCGCGATCATGGCAGCAACTCCTTGAAAAACGTCATGGGCTGCTCGGATACCAGCAGCACAGCGGCGGTATGTGCCCGCTCGTAGCTTGGCAGGCCGGATGATAACGAGGCCGCAATGCCGGATGCAGAGCCGGAACCATTCATGGCATACAGGCTGCCGTTCAGCCCGGTTTTCAGGGCATTTAATGCCTGTTTCTGTTGCTCCAGCCAGGCTTCCCGTTTGCTGGCCAGCGCCTGCAGTTTGTTGATGGGGGATTGGGTATCTGCTGCCAGTGACTCCAGCTGCGCCACGCTGGAACCGAGAATGGCCACGGTGGAGCGCAACGGCTCAAACAGATGCCGGCCCGGTACCCACTTGGGGGTGGCACTGCCGGTGGGGGTTTGCATGCGATCCTGAGCATTGGTGCTTTCTGCCTGGCTGCGCCGGGCACAGGCACACAGCTCCGGAATGGGCAGCACGGCCGTCAGTGCAGACAGTGCATCAGCAAATTCAGCCAGCGAGTTGGCGGTAACCAGCAGGCCCTGCACATGTGAGCCCGGTGGCGCGGCGTCACCCTGCAGCTTTTCAGCCAGGCGGCTGGCGGCGTTGCCGGGGGCCAGATAACTGCCACTGCTTTCCACCTGGCCCACGCCGTAATCATAGGGCGTCACCGTAATGCGGTGTCCGGTAACCAGCATCTGCTCGATAAGTGCGCGCAACTGGGTCAGCTGGGCGGCTTCTTCACTTAAGGCGTGAGGGCGAAAACTGACGGCCCCGGCGGCCTGGCTCAGCGTTGCCATGGCCTGCTGTTGAGTGGTGGCCACGCGGGACAATACGGCATCCGCTTTTGAGGCGATATCTTCGGCGCTGGCCGGCCAGGTCAGTGAGGTGCGGGACCAGCTCATTCGGTTGTTTCTTTATCCTCGGTCAGGCTGGTCAGCTGAATGGCACCCACCTGCAGCTTGTTGGCTACGCCGTCTGCCACCTGAGCAACACGCTCATGGGTGGCTTCTTCATCGTAAAGGCCTTGCTCAGTAAACACAGCGTTCACGGCGCGCTTGAACACCAGATCCGGGGCTGATTCTTCAAAGAACACAACCTGAACCGTGGTTTCGTCTTTTACGGGGGCGGTGATGGTGTATTTCATGGTTTGCTCCTTCAGGCCTGTGATGGCCAGTCAATGATGTATGCCTGGGCGGCTTCTACGGTTGTCAATGCCGAGACTTCGGCTTTCATTTGCCGCTGCCGGGCGTGGATTTCAAAACCGCGCTGTCCACGGGCGGCGGCCATTGCACTGGCCAGCGCCTGCAGTTCGGTGGTGGTCATGGGCACATCGGTGTTGTCGGCGGTCGTCCAGAAAAATCCTTCGGGAAGGCTGCCGGTGGCATCGGCCAGTGCCAGGGTTTCTTCCATGCGGGATTTTGAGCGTTCGCCGGCATCCCAGGTGTAGCCGCCGTGATCAAACAGCAAGTTTGCTTTTTCCTGGGTGTCGCGCCAGACGTTGATGTAATAGAGCTTCTTTTCAATCACATCTGACAGCTCGGGCACCAGCTCGGGCGGGGGAGTGAACTCGCCGGTTGCCGGGTGGTACCACCAATCGGTGTCCGTCTCCGGAGGGCACGGCAGAATGTCTGCCGACGGCTCTATCTGGCCGGCCAGCCGGCACAGAATGGGGTGGGGCTCAGGGTTCGTCGGATCAATTTGTGCGAAGTAGGTCATGTTACAGCTTCACTATGGTCAGTACGGATTGAGTGCTGGTGCGGTTGCCTGATGCCGTGGGGCTCCAGGTATGGGGGTCGGTGATATTTAATCCCCACACCTGTATTTCGGTATGCGGTGAGCCTGGGTTGTCCCCTCCACCGATGGTGTAGGTAATGTTGATATCCGACCACCCGTATGGATCGGTGTGTAGTGGTCCGGTGTAGGTTACATACAGAGTCCGGCCTTCACCTTGTGCGGATAATAGATCTTCCGTTGTCCTGTCTTTTCGCTGCCCATTCACTTCAATTGAGGCATATAAATCAATATCACGAACGCCACCCTCAACGCTGGTCGCATAACCAAAACACAGCTTTGCGGTAATCTGGTAAGTTGCACCGGCCTCAGGTTTAAATCTGTGACTCAGGTAGGGTGATCGCTTCGTTTGGAGTGCATCATTTCCGCCGTAGGCCTCTTTGGTTGAACTGCGCTTTTCGATAATCAGCTGGCTGCCCAGGTTGGGAACATGGGTGAAGTTGCGCCAGTCGAGGTAATAGCTGCCGTGCTGACCGTCGAGCAGGTCAGCGTCCATGCCTGAGCCAGAGCCGTCATTGCCGGCATGCCACAGGCTATGATTGTTCCAGGTGAGAGTGCCGTCAGATTTGCCTATTAACTGGCAAGACCATGAAACCACGTCACCTGCATTTTTATTGCCGGTGCTGACGTTGATTTCAAAGCCGGGGTTTGTTGTGTTGTCTATGTTGGCCTGGAACTCTACCGCACCACCCGAGACGGTATGGACGTCTTTGTCCATACCGAACTGAATACCGGCATTGCCTGCCCCGTCATTATCAAACAGGTTGTGCTCTTTGATATCCAAGCCGAAGTAAAACTTCTTTCCCTTTACCTGAAAATTATCTTGAACTACTTGGTTATCGACATCGGATCTAACTAGTTGCCCAGCATGTAGACCGTCAACAGTGTCAGCATCCATACCAGAGCCTGCCCCGTCGTTGCCGGCATGCCAGATTTTATGGCCTTTGTATGTAAGTGCTGTTTTAGACGCGAGAAAGGTAGTGCCGTTTGAGCCGACTTGAAACTCACTTTCTGTTCGGACAACGGAGTTGCCAAAATAAACACCGTTGCTGAAATGTAAAGCCTGGTTTATACGCAACCAATCGTCATGGACGTTAAACATGACTTTCCCATTGGCGTTAATGTCATTGGCTAAAAACTCTATGTAGGGAGTCGAGCCAAGCGTGATGGTTGCCGGTAAGCCAGCGCCATTGGCATCACGGCTTCGGAGCCGTATGCCATACGTCCCACCCTCAAGAAAACCACGTTCTATACCGCCGGTGCTGATAAAGAACGATTTTGTGCCATTTAGTACCTGAATAGACCCGGCAAACGTATTTCCCTGACTTCTTCTGGCTATGTCATTACCCTGTATGCCGTCAACCGAATCAGCATCAAGCCCCGACCCCGCGCCATCATTAGCAGCGTGCCAGATATGAGGTACAGTGACGTTAGCAACGTAGCGGCAATCGGCGGTAGCCACACTGTTGGTCTGGACTACTTTTCTTGTTCCTGATGCACCATCACCGCGAACGGTATAAACACAGCCGGGTTGCCCCGGAACGGAAGTGCATGTCCAGCATTGCGAGCTGTCAAATCCCGCTCCAGTACCCGCCGCAATTCTGTCTTCCAGTTCTTCAACAGTGGGTAGCCGAACTCCCAGGCTGGCGGCTTCAGCCAGTGCCTGTGCAAAAGTACGGCCGGCGTTACCGGTACCACCGCGTAAGTGGGCAAACCGGCCGCTGAGTGACTCCCCAGTGTAGCCGACATGGGCTGCTGCCCGCAGCGTATAGCTTTGGGCGTAGCTGTCGAGCACGTCTTGCTGAAGGGCAAAATTTGGGGTGTGAGTTAAGTTGCGCCAGTCCAGGTAGTAAACGCCGTGCTTACCATCTAGCAAATCCGCATCCAGCCCCGAGCCGGCACCGTCCACGGTCAGCATTTTGCCCAGCACATCGGCAGCGGTGTAGTTTGCGGCGTTGAGCTTGATGCTGTTGAGCTTGTTATAGGCATCGGCCACGGCCTTGCCGCTGGCGTATTTGGTGGCTCCGCCGGTGGCATCGGTGTAGCTGTGCGACCAGCTCCAGTTTTCCAACTTATCCAGCCCGACCTGATCTTTGGTGTGGGCTGCGGGGCGGTGCTCATGCCACCACAGGCCGCCACGGCCGCGCAGGTCGGTTACAGCCCCATTGGCGGCGAGAGACGCCAGCGGGGTAACATAGTGCGGATAACCGGCCTCATCCACGTAGTCGCTGAGCGGGGTGGTGCTGGCCCGAATGGTGACCAGGGTGTGCCAGTCTGAGAGCAGGGTGCCGGCGTGGTATACATCGGCATACAGCACAGCGGGGCGCTGGGCCACGGTCACAGACTGCACGCTGGTCAGTTCGGTACGCAAGCCGGCAATGTAGCCCAGGCCCGGGGTCACCAGAAACTCATTTACGCCGGTACCGGGGCGCACGGCAAACCCGTCGGCAATAAATGCAGCGTCACCGTAATGGTCGAGCGCTTGCTGCTGAATGTCTTTATCCAGTCCCATCAGGCGGGCGGTAAAGTCGATTTGCCAGGTGCCGGCATCCACATGGGTCAGGGTGGCCTCGGCGGCACCCTGGTATTCCATCAGCATCGACTTCACCAGGCTGTTGCCGGGGCGGTTCAGCAGGTTCTTTAATTTTTCTTCTTCCGCCTTGTGCACCACCATGGCCACCAGACCGCTGGTTTTGTGGGTCAGGTACATGGCGTTAAAGGTAAAGTCGCCCAGGTTGGTGTCCATGACGATGGAATAGGCCACCCCGTTGGCGTTGATTTTGCCGCGTTGATCCACCGGCTGGCGGTGCACAATCTGGCTGGCATCCGGCAGCCCTGCAGCGCGGTCAATGGGCTGGCTCAGGTCAAGACCCGGAATATGGGCCAGCACCATTTCATCCAGTACCACGGGCTGACCGCCCAGTTGCTGCTCTGCCAGGTGTGCTTCAAAGGCGAGGGTGATGGCGGTTTGGGTCATCCTAGTTTTGCTCCAAATACTTGATAACTGCCACTGAATCGGGCGGCGTGCAGGCGCAGGGGTTGCGGGTAAACCACCTTGTAGCGATAGCGGCGGCAGGTGCGGCCGTAATGCTGGATCAGCACCTGCAGCAGTTGCTGGTTGCGGGCTAGCTCATGGTCTGCCAGCTCTATCAGGATCACGTCCCAGGGCACACCGGGCTGACGTTCGTGCAGCTCTACCCAGCCAATGCCCAGGCGTTCAAAAATGCGCTTGAAGCCGGCAATGTCGCCGGCGTCCCGGGCATTGGCAAAGGCGTACTTCACACGCTTGCGATACAGACTCAGGGGCTCGTTACTAAAGCGCTGAATGCCTCTGTCCCAGGCCAGCACATTTAAAATGTTTTCGCTGCATTCCAGCGGGTCGAGCTGACGCAGCGGGAACAGCAGCCAGTGCCAGGCTTTGCGCCAGAATGTGTTCAGGCCGTTGCCCAGAAAATGCGGCTCCTGTTGTTCCCGGCCGTCCATCCACCAGGGGGCTTTGTGCTCGGGTAGTTCCGGGGCCTGTCGCTGGTGTTTATCCATGCAGGGTCACCGTCAGTTCAGCCAGGCGCGGAATGCTCTGGGCACTGTTGATGTCGGGCTGGCCGAATGACAGGGTGTCAATGTCGGGCAGGGCAGCATGCAGCTCGGCCCCCAGCCGGCTGAATGAAAAGCGGCTCAGCGGCTTGGTGCGGGTGATGTTCGGGTAATCGGCGGTCTCCCGAAACGCAGCGCGCACCATGGCCTCGGCGCGGGCCTTGAGCTGGCTTTTTTCCTGATCACCCAAAAAGGCCCGGGGCCAGATTTCCAGGGTAATGGTGTGCAGGGTGTCGGGCAGGGCAAAGCACTGCAGATCGTCGCCGTGGCCGTGGTTGCCATCATGGCTGACATGACGGTTCAGCTTTTCAATCAGGGCCGGGGGCGTGGTGCCCACTTCCATCAAAATAAAAGCGTTGGCAGTGCCCGGGCCGCGCGGGGCATCGTGCTCAAAAAAGATGTTATCGGAGCGGATGCCGGCCACGGCGGCGAGCATGGAGCGATACACCGCATCAATGTGATAGCGGCCCACAACAGAATACTGGTTCTGAATGCGCAGGCCCAGTGCATCGTCGTTTTCTTCGTCGTCGCCGGGCTCGGTGATCCAGTCGACCGGGTTGGCCACCCGTTCAATCCCGTTCACGGCAGCAGGCAAAATGCAGTAGTAGCCGGCGGGCAGGTTCCAGGCGTTGCCGGGCTCGGTGGCTTCACACACCACCAGGCCGCTGCTCAGGCCGGCGGAAATGGTGACGGTCTCCACCACCGCCAGGGTGTAGCTGCGGCCATTAATGCGCTCGGTGGTGATGGTGGTACCCGCCTTAATGGTCACCGTGCTGGCCGGATCGGTTTTAAAAAACTCCACCAGCCCCCGGGTGGCCTTGGCGGCTTTACGCTCCAGCCCCACGTCCCAGGCTTTCAGATCCTGATAGTAGCCCCGTGCCGTGGCCGCAAAACTATTGGGCAGCACATGGTCTACCAGCAGGGTATTGAGCAGCCACATGGCCGGCTTAACAACAATGGCCCGCTGCAGCCGCCAGAACGGGGACATGCGGCTGTCGTTGGTGATGATGGAGCCGGCGGCTTCCACTTCCCGGGCCAGTTCCTGCTCCAGTGCCTCTGTGGTGGTGGGAATGCCGGCGGCGGCCACCAGCCGGGTAAAGTCGACCTTGGGACGGACGTTCACAGGAACACCTCCAGATCACCGAATTCATAGGTGCGGGCGGTCAACAGGTAGCGGTCGGCCGTTTCTTCGCGCACATCGGCGGTGCCGGGCTCGATACGGGTGTCTTGCTCTACCAGAATACGGATTTGGGTGCGCACGTCGGCGCGCAGGGTCGGGCTGCGTTCACCAATCAGCGCACGGGCCAGCCCGGATTCCATAATGGCGTGCTTAATGTCCTGGCCAATGCTGTGGCGGTTGTCGGTGGTCACCGGCTGTGCGCCGGCATCCAGCACCAGCCCGCCATTTTCGACCAGCAGATCGATATACAGCCGTTCAGAAGCCATATTGCAGTTCCTCCCATTCCGCCAGGGTTTGCGGGTCCATGCCCTGTTCGTTCTTGATATGCACATCACCAAAGTGCACGGTTTTGCCGGTGTTCTGGCCGGCCACTTTCAGCAGCTGCGGCATTAGTGGTGATGGCGGCGATTGCATCGACTCCGGAGCGCGGGTGGTGCGCAGGCGCTCATTAATGCCGGCCATCAGCTGTTCGCTGTTCACTTGCGGAGCATCATCAAAGCGCGGCTGAGTGAGTGGCGTGTTTGCCAGCGGTGACTCCGGCACCAGTGACGGCAGAAACAGCTCTTCATTGCTATGAATGAAAGAGCCGCCCATATGGGTACCGCCTGTATAAACCTGCTCTATCTCCTGAGTGGCCGGCGAAAATTCAAAGTCCAGATCGTCGAAATATTCCCGGAATACATCCTGTTTCAACGGCGCTATTTCTGCCTGCACAGGCTGCAGATCGCGGTCTACCTGCTGAGTGGTAGCGGGCAGGTCGGTATTGGCGGCGTCGGGCCAGTGTCGGTTGACCAGCTGGCTGGCCGGGGCAACGTCCATCGGCACCGGCTGCAGCGTGCGGGCCACCTGCTGAGTGGCAGCGGGCAGGTCGGCATTGGCCGCCTCGGGCCAGTGCTGGTTCACCATCTGGCTGGCAGCCGGCACGGCGGTATTAGCGGCGTCGGGCCAGTTCCTGTTTACCTGCTGGCTGATCGGGGGAATATCCATCGGCACCGGCTGCAGAGTACGGGCCACCTGCTGAGTGGCCGGCGGCACCGCGGTATTGGCGGCGTCGGGCCAGTCTCTGTTTACCTGCTGGTTGGCCGGGGTAACGTCCATTGGTACCGGCTGCAGGGTGCGGGCTACCTGTTGGGTGGCCGGCGGCACCGCGGTATTGGCGGCGTCGGGCCAGTTCCTGTTTACCTGCTGGCTGGCCGGGGCAACGTCCGTTGGTACCGGCTGCAGGGTGCGGGCTACCTGCTGAGTGGCCGGTGGAAGGGCGGGAACGGTGGCTGCCTCCTTGGGAAGCTCGCCCGTTGTTTGCTCAACCTGCTGCATCACGGCGGGCATGTCCGGGGTATCCGGCAGATCCATGTTGGTTCCGCTCAGGTCAATGTCGACCCCCGGGATCATGTTCAGTTTTTCCAGCAGCCATTGCACCAGCTTGCCGGCCATGCGGATCGGAAACAGGATGGCATTAAAGATGGTGCCAAAGACGTTGCCGATGGTTTGCCCTGCTTCAGCCACGCCATCCAGCTGCTCAGTGGTGCTTTCTACCGGTGCAATCAAGGCGGTGAACCAGCCAAACAGATCGGCCAGTAAGCCGCCAATCCAGCCGAGTACAGCAGAAAACAACCGGAACAGTCCCACAAAGGGAGCAAACAGTTCGCTCAGTCCGGCGGCTTGGGTAAAGCCGGAAATAAAGCCGCTGATAAAGGCTTTGATGGGCTCCCAGAACTTGTAAACCGCAATGGCTGCCGCTCCCAGCACCGCAATCACACCCACAATGCCGGCAATCATCAGGCCTGCAGGGTTAGCCATCATCAAAAAGTTAAGGCCAATCAGTGCCGGACGCATGGCCACCATGGCCATACGCACCAGCTTGAGCGGGCTGAGCAACAGGCTGATACTGCGACCAAAGAACAGTGACATGCTGCTGCTAATGCCACTGATCAGCGTCCAGCTGGCGGCCACGGCGGTCAGGCTGGCAATGCCAATGGCGGCCCAGGTCACCACTTCGGTCAGAT
The DNA here is from genome assembly GCF_000381965.1 of Oceanimonas smirnovii ATCC BAA-899. GTDB lineage: Bacteria > Pseudomonadota > Gammaproteobacteria > Enterobacterales > Aeromonadaceae > Oceanimonas > Oceanimonas smirnovii. The sequence continues at coordinate 128,421 of NZ_KB908456.1, read as the reverse complement.
GGGGGAACATGTCGGTCCATTCCACCAGCACGGCCATGCCATCCACGATGGAGCCCACCACCGCATTGATGGTGGGCAGCACGCTGACCCCGGCCCCGGCACGCAGGGCAAACCAGACTTGTTCCAGCCGTTCCCACTGGTCAGTCATGGTGCCGGCCATTTGAGTGGCCTTGTCCATGCCGGTCTGTTTGCCCACGTTGTCGATGCTGTGTGCCAGGCCGTCCACGTCGGGGATCATCTGTTTGATCAGGGCCACGGCTTCATCAGAGCCGAAGGCCTTTTTCAGGGCATCCGATTCCGCCACGGTCAGGGTGTCGCCGAATTTGTCTTTCAGCTTTTGCAGTATCTGCACCATGCCCAGCATGTTGCCGTTGCCGTCGACAAAACTCATATTGAGCTTGTCCTGGGCACCGGCAATGCCGGCCAGAAACGCCTTGTATTTGGTACCGGCTTCCGAGCCGGACATGGTGGCCTGCAGGGTGCCGAGCACCGCCATCTGCTCGTTCATGGCAATGCCGGCGGCGGTACCGGCGGCACCGATGCTGGTAAAGGCGGCACTCATTTCAGCGCCGGTGGTCTTGAAAGACTCCACCGCCTGCGCGGTCTGTCCGGCCACCATGGCGGCGAAGTTATCCCGGCCCATGGCATCGGCCTGCTGCTTGAACAGACCATACATGGTGCCCATGTAGGCAGTAACGGTGGCGGTGTCGGCCTTGGTAGCCGCGGCCAGCACGGCCGACGACTTGGTAATGCCGGCCAGCTCGTCACCGGACAGATCCCCCATGGCAGACTTAATGTCATACGCCGCGCCAATAAACTCGGTGGCCGACTTGCCGAACTCAATGGAAAAGTCGGTAGCGGTTTGGCTGAGCTTATTAAGATCCTGCTCGGCCACGCCCAGGGATTTCACTTCTCCCAGGGCGCGGTCCATTTCAATGGCGGGCATCAGCGCCTGATGCAGCGCCACACCAGACGCCGCCAGACCGGCAGCACCGCTGATCATGCGGTCCATGCTCTGGCGGCCCAGCTCTCCGGTTTCCCTGATCTGCTGGTTAATGCCCTGAATGGGCCGGGTGACCTTGTCGACCAGGCTCACCGTCAGCATTAATTGTTCCAGGTGCTTCATGTGCCGTTAAATGCCTTTGCTATGCCGGTTGCGATGGCGTTGCCGGTGTTGTCCCAGTGCTGTTTGTCGAGCCAGATGGCCCGGGCCAGGGCTTCTTCATCGTCGGGTTCGTGGGGCAGGTAGTGGCGGCGCAGTGCCAGTACCTGCTCCAGCTGGTTGCCCTCTATCGCGTTAACCCGACGGGTCAGTTTTTTATGCTGATCTCAAGCTCGGGTACGAACGCCTCGTTGACCTTGGCGGCGATCTTGAGGCCGGCACCGGTGAGGTTCAGCAGCTTGGCCAGGGCGTCCTTGCTGTCGGCGGTGACCACCCGGTTCAGGTAGTTGTGTGCCGGAGCGACCTTGTCATCCATGGTCAGTTCGTTGATGTACTTGTTGTACGCTTGAGTGGTGGGCTCAAACGCCAGATCAGTGCCGTTAACGGTCAGGGTGATGATTTGCTTGCTCATTGTGCGATTCCTTCTTGGGTAAGGAGCCATTGCTCCAGGGTGTCGATTTGTATTTGGCAGCGGCGCAGAGCACCCTGCAGATCGGGAATAAAGGCCACCGCCTCGCCGTAGGTGGTGCCGGTAAAAACGGGCTCAGGGCACTCCGGCATCAGGCCCGGTGGCGGCAGTACCGGTACCGGCTTGATGATCACCTGTGGCGGCGGTGCTGAGCAGGCCGATAACAGCAGCAGGCAAAGGCTCGCGACTACAGTCCGGGCGGCTTGGCGGCAGAGTGGCAAGGTGTTGTTGCACGGCATTTCGTTTGCTCCTGGTGCTGGTATCTGCTTGCTGCAGCCGGCCCTGTTGTTCCTTCAGCAGGCGGTGTGCCTGCTGCCGCTCTTGCTGTGCTTTGTTCAGGGACAGCTGCAGCTCTTGGGTGAGGCTGGTTTGCAGTTCGGCCCGGGCTTCGGACTTGCCCAATCGTTCAGTCAGTCGTTCCACCATGGCTTGTTGCTGCCATGCTACGAACAGCAATACGGCAACCATGATCAGCAGGAACTTTGTTAGCTTGTTCATGCTGGCACCCCACCGAATTCGGTGAACTTGGCCAGTAGCACCGGCAATCGGCGCATGGGCTGGCCCGGATAATTGGCTCCCGGCAAACTGGCCCAAATATTTCGGCATTTGGCAATGGCCAGCTCAATGCGACCGGCTTCGATGTCTTCCAGAGCACGGCGTTCACGGATGAGTTGGATGGCCCAGCGGTCCTGGGATTCGGGTCCGAAGTCGGGCAGTTGTAACAGCTGGCGATAGTGCTGCCAGTGGCGAGACAGGTGCTGGTAGCGACCGGCGGCGGTACTTACCAGGCCGGGCCGTACTTGCACCCGTTGGTTAGGATGGGTGGCGTAGCTGGCGAAGAAGCCGGCCGGGTTTACCAGTTTGTTGTAGCCATCATCACCCCGCCCAATGGTGCCTTCGGCATAGGCGAGAACATCCAGAAAAGCGGACAGGTTACGACTGCAGTTAATGCGGGCCATTGAGTTTTCCTCCCATCATGCGTTCTGCCAGTTCGCGGATTTTCTCTACTCCGAACAGGCCGAACATGCCGCCGATAAAGCCGGCGGCTTCGCTGGGAATGCCGAACCAGCCAAAACCGCTGATAAAGGCCAGGGTAATAGCGCCCACCAGCGACGCTTCCAGCCAGCGCCGCCGGCCAGTTCCGCCGTTGTAGGTCACTCGCAGCCAGGCGGTAAGCACGGCCAGGATAAAGCCGTAAAGTGTGGGCCAGTTATCTGCCAGCCAGGCCAGCAGAAGGGTCCAGATAGTCGGGTCTTTATAGGGCATAGGGTTTATTTCCATGGCGCTTCAGCGTCTTTTCTCCAGCAGGGTCTGGCAGCCCACGCACAGGGTCACGCCGGGCAGGGCTGCCCGGCGGGCCTCGGGGATGGGGTCGTCGCACTCTTCGCACTGGTGGCGGCTGGGTGCGGTACAGTGGTGGCCGGTCTGGGCGGCCAGCTGCTGGGCCAGCAGCCAGTCGCTCATGTCATTGGCGCGGTCAATGGCATCCATGGCGGTTATCCAATCAGGTGACGGGTATCGTCAGCGGAGAGGTAGGGCACGCCGTTGATGCGCACGAACTCGGGATCGGTGACAAAGCCCTTAATCTTGTGCACCTGCTTGCTGCCGCCCTTGCCGTCTATATCGAGCAGGTCGGAGATCTGCAGCTTGATGCCGAAGGCTTCAATGCGGAATTCTTCTTTGTCGGCCTTGGCGTAGAACAGCGCATCGTGGGGATCAATGCCCCGCCACGAACCGGCGCCGGCGGCCGCGTCGCTGAGCAGGTTAAAGTTCTTGGTATCCAGTTCATATTCCACGTCGGCGGTGACGTCGCCATCCACGTAACCGTCGGTAATGCCCCGGGTCTGGGCAGCGGCGGTGCTGTCGTTGATGGTAACGGTGGCTTTCTCGACGTGGATCATGGTGCCCAGGATTTCCACGTCAAAGTTCATACCGGAAATGCGGCGGCTCATTGGTTGTCTCCCGGGTTGCTGAGATCAAGGATGATGTTGATGGTGATTTTCTTGGGGCAGTCGTAGGGGCGCACCATGGCGTAGATGGCCACTTCGTACTTGCTCAGCCATTCAATGGCGATATCGCCATCGTCGGGGGGCATGACTTCGCCGGGGAAGGTGACACCGGCAATGGTGACCGACTTGCTCATAACACGCAGATCGCGCATGAAATAAAGCTTGGCGGCGGCAATGCTGCCCGGGGTGCTGTTGAGCTGGCGATCACCAATGCGGCCAATGGCGCGAATGCGCAGTTTGCGGGCTACCTTGTCGGCCACCCGACGGTTTTCCACCACCTGGTAGTCACCACCGGACACGTCCAGCATGTTGCCGTCGGCCCAGTACACGCCGTCATAATCCGGGAACCACCAGGGCACGGAGTAGCGGGCCGCTTCCAGGGTCTGCAGGGTAGCCAGAGACAGCCCGGTGCCGTTGCTGTCGACCGGTGCCGGGCCCAAACCGACCACAGCCCCGGTCTTCACCCGCATGGGGGTGTCGGCCACGGTCACCGCGCGGTTGCACAGGCGTCCGGCCATTACGCCGGCATTGTTGCCGTGCAACTGGGGCACCAGCATCACGCCGTCGGCGGCAATGCCATCGGCCAGCGTCACCATGGCCGCTTCATAGGCGGGCCAGTCTTGGGCATCCACACCATCGGTCACAATGCCGTTGGTGGCCAGGATCATGAATTGCCAGCGGCCCCAGGTGGCAATCAGCTGGTTGCGCAAGGCCTGAGCGGCATTAATCTGCTCGGCGGTGGTCACCGGCTCCAGCAGCACTACCGCCTCAAAGGATGCGACCTTTTGTGCGGCCAGCACGGCGTCGGTCCAGTCTTCCCCCAGAGCCAGCGCATGGGCATGGGCGCTCCAGTTCTGGCCGGCGTTCTGCATGGCGGCCTTGATGTTGGTTTTCAGCTGGCTGGCGTTAACGCCCAGCAGATCGTCCAGGTCTGACTGGGTGTTAATGGACAGCAACTTGCCGTTGTTCTTGGTGGCCTGGCCCACAAACAGGAAATGTCGCTCCACCTCTTCGGTGGGGCCCTGCATCTGGTTCAGGTTGTTAATCTGGATAGTTGGGATCATGAACTAGCCCCTTTGGTTTGTTGTTTCTTCACGTTCCAGCCGTAGCCAATGCCCTGCATTACCCGGCGGATGATTTTGGCGCGCTCGGCTTCATTGGCTCCCATAAACTGACGTGCAGGCAGTTCAATGTCCCAGCTGCGTTTTACCGGCTCATCCCTGAGCTTTTTAATCAGCATCCCGGCCTGGCGATAACTGAGGTTTTCCTGAATCCATTTGCTGGATGCATTGATGTACTTGCCGCGCTTGCCCCGACGCTGGTAGCCCAAGAGACGCAGCCGCTTGGCCTGGGCCTTGGTGGCAGTATCCGGCTCTTGCCGCGGCTTGTTGCGTGAGGCCTGCTCGGCAGTACGGCGCTGGCTCATGCCGTCGTTGTGCGTTCTGCCTACCACACCGGCATGTACCGGCATTTTTCCCTTACGAAAACGCAGGGTCATGTCGATGGCGGTGTTGTCGATGGCCAGCAATCCCGGCAATCCGGTGAGCATCTTTTTCTTGCCGCCCTTGCGTGGCTTGCGTTTGCGCGGTGCCCAGACCTTTCCTTCCGGGGTGCGTTGCTGTCGCACGTTACGGGCAGAGGCTTTTTTCAGCTCGTTGCCCAAGCGCCACAAAAAGCGGGTGCGCTTTTTGGCGGGCATGGTGGCCAGCTTGAGCCGGTCGGTAATGGGCAACACATCAAGGTCGAACCGGATCACACATCACCTGCCAGCGGCCAGGGGCCGTTTTCGTTCACCCACAACTTGCCGTACTCCGCCACCCAGATCTCATAGGGGGCCAGGCGGTAGCGTTCGCCGCCGTAGCGGATGGGGCCAGCAGCGTCGGGCACCATCAGCAGGGGCTCGGAAAACAGCACGCTGATGGTGAGGTCGGCGCTGTGCTCGTCTATGGGCTCCACGTCGTAATCGGGGTCGGGCAGCTCCAGCCGTTCGCGATCTGTGTCGTGGTCCTGCAGCCATGCGGCCACGGTGGCCAGCACCACGGCCGGATCCAGTTCGCGGAACGGCAGGTCTTCCACCATAAATACCGCCTGGTAGTTGAGCCGGGCCAGCTCCACACCGGTGCCGCCATCGTCGGGAGTGAGCTGCAGGGTGCCGTTCTGCATCCAGGCATCAAAGCCCTTGCGGCACTTGGCCGGCAGCACGTCCTTGATGGCGGTGCTCAGCTGATGCAGGTAGTAGCCCCGGCTCATAGCAATTCAATCCCGCAGCGGTGAGTGCCCTTGATGGCCCGAATGTGCTGCTGGCTTTCGGCCAGCAGGGCGGCACGCACATCACCGCTCTGGGTGGCCTGATTATTGCCAGTGTCGCGTTGGCTCAGGCTGCCGGCCTCGGTAACCAAATCGGCCTTGGCACGGGCAAACACCGCCTGGCGATAAAGCGCCGTGAGCATGTTCTGTGTGCCCACGGAAGGGCCGGGCACGGCGGCGGCATTGCCGTGCCCCTCGGCCAGCAGCCTTGATTTGGTAAACACCAGCTCAAGGTTTACCTGGGCCACCGCAGACAGCACCGCAGCAGCCACCGTGGCAGGCTGCAGATCGGCGGGCATAGCGCGGTCGCGCTCAAAGTCGCCCACTTCAATGTCGGGCCAGAAGCCATCGTTGGTGATGGTGCTCTGCTGATAATCGGTGCTGTTTCCGCTGAACATGGCAGCCCTCTTGGTTAATAGGTGCGCCCCTGGCCACGGTGTTGGGCAACAGCGTTTAAGGCATGGCCTTGGCTGTTCCCGCACCGCCGGGGCGCGGCGGCGTGGAGCTAGTCTTGCTCAAGCGCCCGCAGGCGCATGGCAATTCTGGCCCGGTGGGTTTTTACCTGGGCACCCACCGGATCCCATTCGTGTGCCTTGGCCAGCAGGGCGTCGGCTTTATCGAGCACATCCGGGTCACTCACGGCGCTGGCTCTGGGCTCGCCGGTGGCGTCGCGCAACAGCAGCAGCCCGGCAAACTTGAAGTATTTGGCGGTGAGCTTTTCGTTCAGCCGCCAGTCTTTGGCCACATGAGCAAACACCCGGCTGAAATAGGGCTCTACGGCCTGGCCCTCGGCGGCCTGCTGCTCGGCCCACTCCAGCACGGTGTCCGCCACAAAGTGGGGGAAGTCGCGCTTCATACGGGTGGGCGTGTGCTGGCCTTGTGCAATGGCCACTTCGGCCCAGTCCAGTGCCTGCTCGAACTCTTCCAGGTCAAACAGCCAGACGATCAGCGTGGCGAACAGCGGGTTCTGGTGGCTCTTTTCCGCAGCCAGGTACTGCTCCACATAGGGGCGGTACTTGGGCAGCAGCTCGCGTTTCAGGGCCACCTTGTCGCTGATGCGATCCAGCGTCTTCAGTCGCTTTTCGTCCTGCTCCAGTGCCAGCAGCTGCAGGTGCAGACTATGAGCAATGTCGCCGGTGGCCTGGCCGGTGGTAGCGGCTTTTTCTGCCGCCTGCCGGGCGCGGTGCCGGTCACGATGACGCTGGGCCGGAGTGCTCATTCAGTTAGCCTGCCGGTGCCGGATCTGTGGCCGGAGCTGCGCCAATCTCCATACCTGACTCATCAAAAGAGGCATAAGCGCGGTATTCGCCCACGGCGTAGCCTTCCATGCGCCAGTACTGGCTTTCAAAGCCCTTGCGATCCTGGTTGTGAGCCGCACTGCGTTGGCGGGTGCCGCGCTGGGTGTACAGGTGCAGGTTGGCCGGAATGGTCACTACCATTCGGGAGCCCGGGAAGAAGGGCGGCGTGATAGCCGGGCGGCCGGCGATGCTGGTGGCCAGTTGTTGCGCGGTCACCTGTTCGCTGGGCTTGTCGGCCTGTTGATACAGCCGGCCCTGAGCGGCGGCCACCAGGTCGGCACCTACCATTACGGTCAGGCGCGGATCGCTGCGAAACGCCGGATCAAGGGTGCTGTTAATCAGGTCAGAGGCCATGGCGTCCAGAGTTTTGTAGTCGCCGCCGCCATCGGGGTCGAAATACACCTTGTCCTGGGCAGAGCCGATAATCTGGGAGCCACCGTTCCACTCCTTCACCAGTTGCTGCCAGCCCTTGTTTACGTCTTGGCCCAGCGGGTTTTTGGCCGGGTCGGTATTGGCGGCAATGGAGTTACCGTTGAAACCGACGCGTAGCATATCCAGAGCAAAGGTGCGGTTAATGAACTCGTTAACCAGGCGCAGAAACTCGCCTTCATTGCCGGCGTTGGCCCAGACGGCCAGCGTAGACCAGGGCAACAGGGCACCGGAGTCGGTTTCGGTCAGCTCATAGCTGTGGCCACCCACGCCCACTTCCTTGAAGAAGCGGCCTGAGGCCTTGCGGCCCGAGTGGATGCTGCTGATGCCCATGTCCACCACCTGACCTTTGATCTGGTCCACGTCGGCGATAGTGATGCGGTTCAAGAAGTCGACGGATTCCAGCAGCGCCTGTCGTAACCGGGTTTCCTGCGGGCCGGTGACAGAAAACTGCTGGCTCAGGCTCTGGGGATCGATGCCATAGCCCTGTGCCAGCCGGGAGCAATATTGCTTCAGCATGGCGGCGGCCTGGGCAGTGAGGATCTGGCTCATGCTTGCTCCTTAAACCAGGTGATAAATGTCGCCGCCAGCGGGGGCGCCGCCGGGGATTTGGCCGGGCTGCTCTTTCAGCAGGCTGGAGAACTGGGTTTCCAGCTCGCCCTGCTTGCTGGCCACGCCTTCTACGGCATTCAGCAGTTTGGTGAACTGCTCGGTGGTGATGCCGTTGGTGGCGGGTTGCTCGGGCTCAGGCTTTTGCTCAGGCTCATTGGCCGGAGCCGGATCTTCTTTTTTGCTGAAGGCTTCAATCTTGGTCTCCAGCTCGCCCTGTTTGGTGGCGATGCCTTCAATTGCGCTCAGCATCTTGTTGAACTGTTCTTTGTCCATTTCTGGATCCTCAGGGGTGTTATCGGTGGGGGCAGGGGGCTCTTGCTCCTGGCCTTTTAGCCAGGCGGTAAACTTTTTGAACATACCCACTTCTTGCTCACGGTCGGCCAGCTCTTTCAGGTTGAACGGCTCGCTCTGGCCAATCAGCTTGTTGTGCTCTTTGCCATTGGCACTGAACTGCATGCGGGTGGTGCCGGTGCTTGCCGGCTCGCTGGTCACGCCCATACCTATCAGATAGGTTTTATCGCCGCCGGCGAATTGCTCCTTGGGTTCAATGCTGCAGAACTGGTACTGGCCGATCTGGTTGTAATAGATGAGATCCCGGTTCGGGCGCAGCACGGCGAACAGCTTCATCTTGCCGTCTACTTCCTCGGCCTTGAGGCTTTCAACACTGCCCATGGCTGACCAGCGATAATGGTCCGGCCAGATAACGGCGGTGTAGTGGTCGGGATCGTAGGTCTCGGCCATATCGGTGAGCCATTCGCGGGAGATATAACGCCCGTCAATGCTGTTGCCTTCGGTGGCAATACAAATCCAGCCTGTGCGTAACCGTGAATCGGGTTTCATTTGCCTGCTCGTGTTCTGTAATGGCGACAGGCTAGGGCCTTGCGGCGGCAATTTCATCTGCCGCGGTTCCGCTCAATTCCGATTTTTGAATTATCGGAATTTCTAGGAATTTCAGGGGCATAGAAGGGGTGTCCGGGTGGGTATGATGGCCGCATTCATCATGACCACGGAACGCAATGGCTTACTCAGAAGAAATCCGCAACGCCGCCAAAGGGCTGTATTTAAAGCGCTGGTTGCCCCGGGAAATTGCCCAGGAACTCAGCCTGAACTCGGTGCGGGTGGTGTATCAGTGGGTGGAAAAATACGCCTGGGATTCGCTGCTGTCGGAAATTCAGCTGGAGGATGCCATTGCCTTGCGGGTGCAGCTGCTGCTGAACCGGGAGAAAAAGAGCCAGGCCGAGCTGGACGAACTGGACCGGCTGATCAGCCAGCATGTGCGGCTGAAGAAAGAGCTGCTGCAGCTGCGCGAAAAGGAAGTGGGGCTGAAAGAGCGGGAAGCGGCCATTGCTGCCGGCGATGAACCACCGGAGCCACGGCGAGGCCGCAAGAGCGGTGGCCAGAGCAAGGGCGGCAAGGGTAAAAAAGGCAAAACACCCAAAAACAACGTGGGCGAGCTGCTGCCGGAAGACTTTCAGCCGTTTCTGGATACCCTGTTTGGCTATCAGCTACGCTGCCGCGAGGCCATGCACGATCCGGAGGTGCCGCGCACCCGCAATATTCTGAAGTCGCGCCAGATTGGCATGACGTATTACTTTGCCGGCGAGGCGCTGGAAGACGCTGCCCTGACCGGCGGCAACCAGATATTTCTGTCGGCCACCCGTGCCCAAGCCGAGGTGTTCCGCTCCTACATCATTAATATTGCCCGGGAGTTCCTGAACGTAGAGCTGTCGGGCAACCCGATAATCCTGAGCAACGGCGCTGAGCTGCACTTTCTTTCCACCAACTCCAACAGCGCCCAGTCGCGCAGCGGCAACGTCTATATAGACGAATACTTCTGGATCCCGGGCTTTACCAAACTTTCCAACGTGGCGTCGGCCATGGCCACGCAAACCCGCTGGCGTAAAACCTATTTCTCCACGCCCTCGGCCAAGGCCCATCCGGGCTATGGCTTCTGGACCGGGGACGACTGGAAGAACGGCAAAGACAGCCGCAAAGACGTGGAATTCCCCACACTGGATGACTACCGCGACGGCGGCCGGGTGTGTCCGGACCGGCAATGGCGCTATGCCATTACGGTGGAGGATGCCGTGGCCAGTGGTTGCAATCTGATTGATGTGGACGAGCTGCGGGACGAATACGCCGACGAGGTATTCCGTAACCTATTCATGTGCGAGTTCGTGGACGACGAAGCCAGCGTGTTCAAGTTTGGCCAGCTGGAAGGGTGCGGCGTTGACACCGAACTGTGGGAAGACTTCGACCCACGGGCGGCCCGGCCGTTCGGCACCCGGGAAGTGTGGCTGGGCTATGACCCCAGCCGCACACGCGACAACGCCACTTTGGTGGTGGTGGCTCCGCCGCTGCTTAGCGGTGAGCCGTTCCGGGTGCTGGAGCGGCACCGCTGGCGAGGCCTGAACTTTCAGCACCATGTGGCGGAAATCGCCAAGATTTTTAAACGCTATCGGGTGACTTACATTGGCGTGGACATTACCGGCATCGGTGCCGGCGTGTTTGACCTGCTTAAGACCAAGTTCCCCCGCGAGGCCCATGCCATTCACTACTCGGTAGAGAGCAAAAACCGCCTGGTGCTGAAGATGATCGACGTGGTGGAGGCGGGGCGCATCAGCTGGGACCGGCTGCTGAAAGATATTCCGCTTGCCTTTATGGCCATCAAGCGCACCACCACCGGCAGCGGCAATGCCATGACCTTTAAGGCCGGGCGGGATGCCACCACCGGCCACGCTGACGACTTCTTTGCCATTTCTCATGCGGTGATCAATGAGCCGCTGGACCATACGAACAAACGCACTTCAACCTGGGCTATTCAAAAATGAGCGAACCCAACCAATCCAAAGATCTGATCGCCTTTAGTTTTGGCGAGCCGGAAGCGATAGAGCCCAACCGCTGGCTGACCGATTACACCGAACTGTTTTATGACCATTATGCCGACTACTGGAGCACGCCCATCAGCCGGCAGGGACTGGCCCAGATCGCCAACACCAACGCCCACCACGGCGCGCTGATTTACGCCCGCCGCAATATGGTGGCCGGCCGCTTCAAGGGCGGAGCCGGGCTGAAGCGCCGGCAAATGCAGGCCTTTGTGCATGACCTGATCCAGTTCGGTGACGCAGCCTTTTTGAAGATACGTAACGGCCTGGGCCGGGTGGTGCGGCTGCATCCGCTGCCGTCCATGTATCTGCGCCGGCACCAGAGCGGCGACTTTCGGCTGTTGCGGGCCAATAATGAGCAACTGCATTACCGGCAGGAAGATGTGATTTACCTGTCGCAGTATGATCCACGGCAGCAGATTTACGGCCTGCCGGATTACCTGGGTGGCATTCAGTCGGCGCTGCTGAACCGGGACGCTACCCTGTTCCGGAGGCGCTATTACCAGAACGGGGCGCACATGGGCTTTATTTTCTACGCCACCGACCCGAACCTGAGCGAAAGCCAGGAAGAAGATCTGAAAAGCAAAATTCAAAGCTCCAAAGGGGTGGGCAACTTCCGCAGCCTGTTTATCAATATTCCCAACGGTAACCCGGACGGGGTGAAGCTGATCCCGGTGGGAGACATTGCCACCAAGGACGACTTTGACCGCATCAAGAACATTTCAGCTCAGGACGTGCTTACCGCACACCGGTTTCCGCCGGGGCAGGCGGGCATTATTCCCAGCAACGCCGCCGGCCTGGGCGACCCGGAAAAAACCGATACCGTCTACACCCGTAACGAGGTGCTGCCGCTGTGTGAGCTGATTGCTGATGAAGTGAACTCGGATCCGGATATTCCGGCCCGGCTGGCCTTGGAATTTGTGCTGGAATAACTGGATAAACAGCCAGTGGTATGATGCCGGGCGATACCAGATAACGTATAATAAGTGCATGTTTAATCAGGGGATAATTACACATGCGCGTTTACTGCAGAGAGTGTGACAGCAAGGGGCGGATCACCAAAACCAACCGCTTGAGCCGTGATTACACCGAGCTGTATTGTCAGTGCAATGATGCCGAATGCGGCCACACCTGGGTGGCCAGCTTTGGCTACCGGCACTCGCTTAGCCCCAGCGCCAAAACGACCAGCCAGATGGCATTTCACCTAGCTAGGGCACTGCCACCGGGGGCACAACAAGATTTATTAAGGGAACTGGAAGGGGCGCGATAAGCGCCCCTTTATCATTGGTGTGAAATAACGGTGGAATTAAGCCTGTTCTGGGCGTTTTTTCTCTGCTTCTATGAAACGGGTGATGGCTTGCCGGATCAGCGGCTGATAGCTGATGCCGTTCTGCTCAGCGATCTTCTTCAGGTCTTCAGTTAATTCCTTTTCGAGACGGATTGAGACCAGCTCCAGGCCCAGTGCTTCGTTGATGCTTTGGTCTGTTGACTGGCTGGATACCTTGGCGAACTCCTCGTCTTGCCCAAGTGCTCCTGTTTCCCATTGCAGGTCGAGATCCGGCGTCATTGTATCTTGTGATTTATTACTCATGATCAGCTCTCTCCATATGGTGTGGCCGCTGGACTTATTGGTCATTATTGCCGCTTATTGGCAGTGAACAGGGGCTTGTGATAAAATTAGTACATCGGTTCTAGTGAGCCTAAGTTTATGATTTTTATAGGTGTATAATGCTTAAGACCCACAAAGCCCATGTGAAATGCTTAAAAGCTCCGCAGCAGCGGAAGGCTAAGCGTATCCCTGTGTTTGTTTCCCGGGTATCTGAGCAAGACCTTGACGCCCTTGCCGAGCAGTCCATGAAAAAGGTTAAGGAAGGCAGCAAGGCCCCCGCCATTTTTGTCGAAATATAATTCACCTTGAGTTCTTGGTTATAGTCGTTCTCTGAAATCGACAGGCTTTAAGTTTATTGCAGCTTTAATGTACGTCTAGAGTGATTTTTAATCATTCCGACCTACATTTCCTGGCTGGCCTGCAATGGCATCTTTGATAAAGCTGAAGGGGAGATCGGGGTTATCTTCGGCAGTCCTGCCTATGGCCACCCAATATTTGAGCTGCTCTGATGGCGAACGACCAGTTGATGATGCCGTATGTTCTATCGAAACGAGCAGGTCGTCACTCAGTCTGATTGATTTGGCCATTTCATACCCTTGGGCGATGGTAAAAAGGGGGCCTGGTGCGCCCCTCATCAATTAAGCCACATTTTCTTTTTTGTTGTGGCTCACAGCTGCCCTTACTTTCAGCATAGACAGATACATAGGCACGAGGCTATTACCACTACTATGAGTTTTTGCCTCGCCTATCACAGTAAAACCCAACCTGCTATAGAACTCGACTTTATCTTCTACGGCTTCAAGATAAATGCCATTAGAGCCCACATGTTTTGATGCTTCCAAAGCATTGGAAATGGCCTGCCTCAGTAGCTTGATGCCTAATCCCTGACCTTGATAAATTTTATCTACAGCAAGCATATCAAGTTTAGTCACAGGAATACTTTGATATTTACCCGTAATTTCAAAGTCACCGCGAGCTAATGAGTGGTTTTTAAGAGTATAAAAACCAACAACCTTGGAGTTACTAAGGTCCATCAGTAACATGCAAGTGATAATGTTCTGATTTGTCAATTCCTTAATCTTACCATTGATCAGGCAGTTATTAAGGATTTTATCACCACAGTCAAAACCATTAAGGTCTTTCTTTTTTTCATTCGAGAAGGCCTTGATCTCGAAATTTACTTCTTTTTCCTGACTTACATCACTCTTTACGCTCATTAAAAAGTTCTCCGGACATGAGGTCAATCAACCCTTCTGTTGGAGCATCGTTAGCTTGATTAAGAGCGTTCACTTTTTCAAATTCCTCAGCTGAAAGCATTGTAATCTGACTTTCCAGCAGCAATCGACGGGCTTTCTCGGACGCTGCTTGAATAATGAAAGCTGTTAAATCAACACCACTGAATGCAGCCGCAGTTTTAAGAGTCTCTTTGACCATCTGGTTGGTTTTTAGCTCTATCCTGCTATCTTTAGCTTTAGGCAGTGCAGGAGTAGAACTACTTCTTCTCAGTGCAACAGTTGCCATAATAAATACCTCGTATATTGGTCTGATAATCTCCTTCTATTTTTAGGATCTATTTAGAATCCATTTGTTGGGTTCAAATAAGATTAAAAATAATTTTATCCTTGCAAACGAAAAGTTGAGTTCCATGTTTTGCTCCTTGAAAAAAGCACTTTTTGTGCTGGTTGTAGTTACTTCTCAATGTAGAAAAAGTTACTCCATTGTAAACACAGCTTTCAGGGGACTAGCCACTGCCACTAACTGAGTCAGGGGTGTGAGCTGTCCGTCTGATAACCGTACACAAACTATAGCTATGAGAGCACTCAAGATCAACGACTTTGTACGGGTATTGTACGGATGGGTTGTAGTGACGGGCTTTAGCAAAGTTCGTTCATCCAGTCTTCAAAGTCGTCTTCGTGGCACATGGGCTCTGGGCGCTGCGTGCGGCGGGCTTCTCTTTCAATCTTGTCGAGCAGGGCGTCGGCCTGTTCCAGGGCAAGCGGCAGGTGCTGCTCGGGAATGCCGGCCATCCAGTCTTTAAGGCTGCCGCCGTCATCCAGTAGCTGAGCAACCTGCAGCCGGTATTGAGCGGCCAGTTCCCGGGTGCGTTCGTGCTCCAGTTCGGCGAACTCGTTGGCCTCCGCTATGGCAACGGGGTCTTCCGGTCGCCAAAGCCCTGGGCGTTGGCGGCTGGTGTTCAGGCTGCCGTTGCGAATGCTGATGAATAAACCATCAATTTCGATAACTGCACCGGTCAGCAGGAGTTTTTTGTCTCGCTCGTCCAGGCCGAGCATGGCCAGCTCGCGGCTGAGCGGATCGTTTCCTGCCGGTTTTTGATCCTCCGTACAGTTATTGTCAGAACTCCAAGGGGCGCGGCTGCCGCCGCTTGAGGGCAGCTCGCTGCGCTCGCCCAAACCCGTCCGTGACAAGGTCCAGCCCTGGTGCCGTGTTTGGAGCTCGGACACACCCACCATTACCCCAGTGGTAACACCATTCACGCTGATGGTGACGTCGGCGGTGCGCAGGCCAAACAACCGGGCTACGTCTTCGCCGTATTTACTGGCGGCAGGCTGAATAATGTGGGCAAGCTTGATCAGGTGGTCTTTGCGCTGGGCATCAATGCCACCCATGGCGGTGACGAACTCGGCCCAGCGGGCCCGGTCGGCGGCCTGGCGGGCCGGCTCCATAATGGGGTTTTGGGTAGCACTGCGCAGCCGGCGCAGCTGCCGCCATACTTCCACGCTGGGGCCGCCAATTTGCTGAAACTGGCGAATGTTCCACAGGCTGGCCCAGGCACCCACGGCGGTGGCTGAAGTGGCGGCGTCTTCCTGGGATTCTTCGTCCCAGTCCATTTTGAAGCCGTCTATGTTCTTGCTGATGTACTTGGCAATGTAGCCGGTGGCGCTGCCCAGCTCGCTTTTGATTTCTTTCCAGTCGAAGCGGGCGCGGTAGCCCTTTTTGCCCAGCTCTTCACGGTCGTGCTCAATGGCGTATTGGCGCAGCACCGAGCGCAACAGCCGGCGCTGGCTGGGATGCACAAAAATAAGCAGGTGCCAGTGCGGGGTGCCGTCGTGGTGCGGTTCTACCACCCGAAAGCCAAAGCGGCGCACGCCCAGCCGGTCGAGCTTGGCGCGGGCTTTGTTCCACTGGGCGGAAAGATAGGCCTGCGTTTCGCGCGGGGTGTAGCCCTGATATTTGCTGTTGGAAATGGTCTTTACCCAGTTCTCCAGCTTCTCGCCGTTCTTGGCCTTTTTGCGGTTATCCACCACCGTCCAGGCGTGGTATTTGCTGGGCGCGGTCCAGGTGTAAAACTCACCCACCAGACCTTGTTCTTCGGCTAAATCTTCAAAGCCGCGCATGCGCACCATCAGCTCCACGCGCCGGATCTCGGGGTTGGACACGCTGGACTTCACCGCCTCGGCCAGGGGGATTTCCAGCTCCAGCTCTTCGTTAATGGCATACATGGTTTGCAGCCAGGCGGCACCGGCGCGTTTGCGCTCCTGGTGATCCTGCAGGGCGCGGCGCGATACATAGGCGCTCACGCCCCGGCGCACCTTGCCCACCAGAATGGCCACATGTTCGGTATAGCGCCGCCAGGCTTTGGTGATCTGGCGTTTCCACCATTCCGGATCTTGCAGGCGGGCGAGGGCGCTGGCGGCCATGTCCAGCTGGGCATCGGTGGCTTCGCCTTTGAATACCGGCAGCACCGGAGAAATGCCCCAGCGGTTGGCCGGCTCCATGGCGGCTTTCAGCAACTCCCGGGCCGATACCTGCTGAGTAAAGTTGAGGGTTTGTTCCTGAATGATCATGGCCACACTGTTGGCCCACTGCCGGGCAATGCTGGCCCGGTTAAGTTCGTTGGCGATCATGCGCAGGGGCAGGGGAAAGCGGGCGGCGTGTTCGTTAATTTTGGTCACGGCATGGCGCAGCCAGGTGTTCACGCCCGAGGGTTTGTGCCCCTTTTTCAGGCGGTACTGGTAATGCGCGAACAGAGCACCAGCGGCGTAATCTTCCACCTGGCTCAGAAAGCCTTCAACCCACTTCAGGTTCTCTTGCTGGAAGTGCTCCTGGTACAGCTGGCTGTCTACATCAATGCCGGCCACCCGGTGGGCGTTTGAGGTAGGCGCAAAAAGAGCGGCCACATCGGCCGCATGGTTAGCAAAAGCAAAGGTCATCAGATTACGGTGTTGCCCAGTTGGTGAAGTTTGGCGGTTTTGCGCCACCAGGCGCTGATGGCACGTGCCACCGGCAAAATGCCCTGGCCCAGTGCCTGCCAGTAAATGGAGCGAATGGTGCCCAGGTCCAGCAGCAGCCGGGCCCGGTCGGCCTTCTTCTCAAAGCACTCCCGCCAGTGCCGCCAATGGGCGCGAAGGTGGTCGGTGGCGTTCAGCTTGCGGTCTTTCACTTTCATGCATTCACCCCCTTGGTCACTCGGCCAAAGGTGAACACCATGGTCTGAATGGCCACGCTCTGCTTACTGGGTTCACGCACGGGCAGCATGGCGTTAATGCTGGCATTAAGGGCGGCGGCACGGATCTGAAGAACAGTTGCGGGGCTGAACCCGCTGTCAATGGCGTCTTCGGTAATGACGTGGCGCAGCTCTATGTCTGCAATGCCGGTTTGAGCATCAAGGCGAGCAGCACGATAAAAGCGGCGGAACAATTCACGCTCAGTCATGGCAGGTCTCCAGCAAACGGGCTTTGATATCGTTAATGTGCTGCTGCCATTTTTCAGCGTCCTGCATCCACAGGCCGGCTTCCTCACGCTCTACAAAGGCCTGATCCAGCAGCCAGGCGCGGCGGCTTTCGTCGGCACGGCGCTGCCAGAACTGGGCATCTTTAATGGCGGCTATACGCTGGGCCTCATAAAACAGCATCAAGATAAGCAGGCCGTCCATTTCTGAGCGGGTCATGTGGCGGGTCATGCGGCACCTCCTGCGGTGATAGTGGCCATGGGGGCATGCAGCCAGAGGGAATTTTTGCGCTCTGCAATTTCTTCATACAGGGCGTCATATCCGCAGCGGTGCGCCACTTCGGCCAGTGCTTCCAGTGCACATTCGGTTTGAAGTTCCATGCCGGCGGCCTGGTTCTGACGGGCCAAGCGGTTGAATTCGTTTAGGTAGCCGTTGGCTACCTGGCTAATGGCATTAAGCTGTGTCATAGTTACTCCGTGTTATTCATTGGCGTGGATACACACCTTTAAGGCCGCTTCAGTTACCGCTGGGCGGCCTTTACCATTTCTGCCCGTTGCTGAATCATCAGCGCCTGCTGCTGCAGGGCATGTCGCCGCTCGGCTTCCTGTTTTGCTTCCATCTTTTCTTCGTCGCTCTCCGGGTGTTTGTAATCCGCCACATGCAGCCATTCGCTTCTGTTGGTTGCGGTAAAGCTGCCCAGGGCATTTTTCAGCTCAACTACGGCGCGGCGGATGGCTTCGCGCTCGGCATCGTTCATAGATTCCAGTGGCTTGCTCCAATACGCTGCCGGCTTAAGCGCAGCGGCACGGCACAGCCCTTCACGCACGGCTCTGGGTTGCTTGCTCCACCAGCTGGCAATGCGGCAGCGCTTCAGCAAGTGGCGCATATGGTTAATGGCCAGTTCACCGGCTGGCTGAGTGATAGGGTGAAAAGCAGTCATGCGGCACCTCCGGTAGTGGCTTCGTTACCCAGCACTTGTTTTATCCAGTCCCACAGGCGGCGACGGCGGTTAATGCGCTGCTTTCTGTTGTGCTGAACAGGCAACACAATCCAGCTGCCATCCTGGCATTCAATAAAGCCGGGGCGGCTGCGATGGGTGATCACCTCCGGGCGCAGTGCCGGGGTGCAAAGCGGGGCGTGTACCCGCAGCAGGCGGGCGGTGTTAATCATGGTCATGGCGTGGTTCCTCAAGAAATTCCGGGCACGGCACTGGTGGTGAGTGTGTCCATGGCGACCGTCATGCCGGGAATGGCGTGAAAGCGGCTCTCTACGTTGTGCACAAACAGGGCAAGAGCACCCATCATGGCGGTGGCCTTGCTCACGGCGTTGTCGCGGCGCTGCTGGCACACCCGGCCGGCTTGCTGGGCGCCGATGGCATCCCGTGCCAGTTCGCCGGCGGTGGCGGTGATCTCCAGTGCCTGGCTGGTAAGTGGCTGTTCGTTGCCTTTGTGGTTGCTCTTGGGCAGAGCAATGCCGGCCATATCCAGCTCCAGCAGCAGGCCGTGCACCAGGGTGTGATCCCCGGTTACCCGCGCGGCGGCAATCACGTTTTTTATCGTGGGCTCGCCGTTCTGCTCAGGGGAGAGCTTGTTAATCCACAATTGCGGCTGTGTTCCGATGCTGCGGGCAACTTCACTCTGGTTGTGCGCTGCCTTGAAGCGGGCCACGGCGGATTCCCAGTGGGGGAACTCGGTGCCGTATTTATCCAAATGAGGCTTAAACATTCGTTGGCATCCTTGGCGTGGTTGAATAAGCGTGAGGGGTTAAGGTTGTGGCCGGCGCGACCTGGGGCCCGGCTTGCGCGGGGCTACGTGCTCTTTGAAGTGCTCGGCACCCAGCATGGCCAGAGCCATCAGGTTGACCATTACCACCTCCCGCTTGCCTTGTTTGGGCATGACCGGAATGCGGCCTTCTTCAATACGGCGTTGCACCGTGGCTTTGGTCATGCCCGAAAGCTCACAAAAGCGGTCAACACTGACCACGGGTGTGTCGAAATGGATAGCTATTTGAGTCATAATTGACACCTATTGCTTGTTATTGCGCTTTGTTGGTCTTGTTTGAACTGAATTGGCGGTTCATTCGTTTGCTTGAAGTGATTATTAGATCATTTGGTTTGATCATCAAGACCATTTAAACCGCAATAGTCACCAGAAAGGCGCTAAGTGTGATCTATGTCAAACTTTGAGGGTTCAAAAGAGGCTGCTGCAGGCATGGACACATTCGATCTGAAGGGTTTTACAGAACGAATGGAACTGATCCTGGGGGATGAATCGGCTCGTTCGTTCGGAGCTAGGTGTGGTTTGAGCGATACAGCTATCAAAAAGTATCGTTCAGGAGCGTCAACTCCCAATGTGGAGCGGCTGATTGCTATCGCAAATGCCGCAGGTGTAGATGTTAAGTGGCTGGCTACTGGTCAAGGTAGTCGTTCTGCAGATAGCAGTGATACCGAGTCACAAACAAAAGTGCTCTGGGTAGATAGCTACGACGTTTTTGTCTCTGCCGGCAATGGTGCTCATAATGAATGGGATCATCTGGAAGCCCGGGTACCGTTCTCCACCGCCTGGTTGGAAGACCAGGGCCTTTCTGGCAAACGCCTGGCTGTGCTCAAAGTGCAGGGCGACTCCATGAGCCCGACCCTGGAAGACGGCGACACCCCGCTGGTAGAAATGCTGCCCGAAGACGCAGTAGAAAACCTGCCCGACAGCGTGTACGTGCTCCGCCTTAACGGCCAGCTGTTGATCAAGCGCCTGCAGTCCGACCTGATGGGCGGCCTCTACATCAAAAGCGACAACCCGGCCTACCGGGAGATCCACCTGACCCAAAGCAACAAACCCGACGACATACGCATCATCGCCAGGTGGACGGGGAAAAAAATTTGATAGCTCGCTTGAGTAAGTGTGATGCGGTGATCATTGGCACTATTGTTGAGCACAGGAAGTACAGAAGATAAAAAGGATAAAAGTATGGTTGGAGTATTCGTTTCTTTCTTTCTGATAATGCTTGCCATAGCATTGATAGTCTGGCTAAAAAGTTACTATCGCAATACGCTGACAAAGGTAGCGAATGACCCCAAGCTATGGCAAGAATGGGTGACTAAGTCCAAAGCCACGCCTGAAGAACAAGATAAAATACAGCGAAAGTACGGTAGCGGTGTTATCCCGCTTCATAGCCAGTCTGCATCGAAGTCAGAATTCACCATCGAAGTGAAAACTTCATCTCCACAAGCTCCAACTTATGGAGCGGAGCTAACCGACGATTGGTATGACGTACCGCCCATGCCTTGGGAACAGAGGCAGATCTATACTTCTGATGACGGACGTAATTTTTTCATCGGCTGGCAAGGTAGAGGGCCGGAAACCGAGTTTTCCCTTAACAGAAAAAGCAGAGTCACTATCATCCCCACTAAACTGATGATTGGGTTTGATGGTAAGCGTTACATTTATGGTCTTGAATTACCAAATGAAGTGGAAAAAATCTATTGCAAAGATGATATATCTTCTCAGCTCAAGTCGAAAGGGTATGCTGCCGACACCTTCTGGCCCTGGGCTGAACGGGCGCTAAAATGTGATACCTCTATTCTGCATTCACTCACTGTTGGTTATGATAAAACAACCTTTGAAACCCTCTGGGAAGGAGAAGGCCCGTCTACTGAGTTTACTTACCGCCATGCTGATGACCGAGAGCGAGTGAAGATTATCCCCGGCAAGATTGAACGACACCGTATTGACGGGATCTATTGCATTACCGGCGCCCAAGAAGGCAAGCAAAAGTCTTATCGGTACTTCGAGAAGAAGATTGAAACCATGCTTAAATCTGAAGGTATGAAGCGGTTGCACCTTCAAGATTGGGTGAAGTCTGTCTGCATTCCAGAAACCGAAAACGCTTCCTGAGTCATAGTGATAAGCCCGACGATATACACCGTATTTAAAGTGCTATGACAGCATAATTACAAAAATGTTAAAATAAAAAATAAGGAAATAGTAAAATGAAAATTGCTTCTGACTTATTTGATTCGAGGATAAATGCTAGCAATGTCCTGGTTGAAATATCTGTTGCTGAGTATGAGGAATTAGTGGTTGATATTGTTAAGAAAAATGAATTCCAAAGGAAAAAAGTAAGATCCTCTAAAACAGTGTATGCCTTGTTGAGAGAGGATTTACTCAAGCAATGTATCATCCCTCCAATTGTACTCGCCCTTACAAATGAAATCGATTACTTAAAAGGCGATGATGCTACGTTCCAAAAAAGCATATTCGAAAACAAAGATCATTTAGTGATTCTTGATGGATTGCAGCGGACTTATACAATACTCGAACTCCTTGCAGATTTAAGATTGTCAGATGATAGACAAGCATTAGAGACGGTGCTTGAAGGTAAGTTGAGAATTGAAATATACGTTGGTTTAAACCGTATTGGTATCTTATATCGAATGTTGACGCTGAATACAGGGCAGACCCCAATGTCTTTGCGTCAGCAGATAGAAATGCTATACCTTGATTATTTAAGTAAAGATTTGGATGGAATCGAGCTTATTAGAGAGTCAGACAGGAGAGTAGCGAATCAGCTTAATCAATATAACTTTAAAGATGTAGTGGAAGGCTTTAATGCATACTTAGATAGAGACGAATTACCTATCGACAAGGCTAACATTCTGGAGAATATTAGTAGCCTTGAAAAGTTATCAAAAGAAAACCAGAATACTGAATTGTTCGAGAGTTATCTTTCCTGCCTTAACTTACTAGTAAATAAGCTAAATGATTTATGTGGTGATGTAGAAGTTGCGAAAGAATATATAGAAGAGAACGGCACGCCATTTGGGAAAAATGTAACTCAAATAATCAAAAAGCCTCAGTCTATATCAGGGTTTGGTGCCGCAATAGGAAAAATGTTAGATTTTGAATTGTTAAATTCAATCGATGACGTTCCAGAAATTATAGCAGGGATAGAGGTTGATGATGTAAATGAGTTTTTAGAAGAAGTTAATAATTCATTGTTTTGGCTGAAAAGTAACAGTAAAAAAATAGGTAATGCGCAGAGGAATTATTTTGCTTTCTTCTTTAGAGACTTGATGAACAAAGAAAGTGATACATACCAGAATCCCTATGCTTCTAGCAAAAGTGCTTTAAGAAAATACCAGGCTCAGAATATGTGAGGTAAACTATTGTGCCTGTTAAAGTAAATCACCTTGGCAGCGAAACATGGTTTAAGATGGTTGAGGGTGAAAACTCCGAGTTCATCTTAAAGCATAATTCAGGTCGTTCAATCACTATTGAAACACCAATTAACTTAGATAAATCCTTCGAAAAAGGAGATTTCGAAGTTCACTTCTTAGCTAAGAAGAACATAAAAGAGAATGATATATTTCAAGTCTATTGCCGGGAGAAAGATTTCCGCATAGGTTGGATCATACCTACGATTTCACTAAGTTCTTCTCTCCATGATTACGCAGACAATGAACACTTCTTGAAATATGCTTACATAGGAATAAGAGAGTCTTTAAAGAAAATAGATTCAAAAATCTTTACAAACTGTTTGCCAGAAGATGTTAATGAAGTTTTATACTCTGATATATTCCACGAAGAGACTGTTCTTTTAATTGTAAGTAGAGCTACATATAAAGATGGTTATGATTTCAATATTGATCGTGCAATACCAAGCTTAATAAGGAATGGATATGTCAGCTTAAGTGTCAGAAGTCCTGATGAAATACAGCACGAAGTAAATTCCAGTATGAATAGTAGGTTGTATCTTGAACAGGTTTCTAAGGATATTGATAGTTTCTCTTTAATAGGAGGGCTATTAAACCACTCTTTTTCATATGAAGTGAAATCTGTTTTTAAATTTTTTTTCCTTTACCAAATCATTGAGCTTCTAATAGATAGTGTTTATCAAAATGAACAAGATAAATTAATTGATGAATTGGTGGGTACCAAGGGAGATACAGGGAAAACAAAAGAAGTCTTAGAAAAAATGCAAAAGTTCATGTCGGAAAAAAATCGTATTTCCTTGCTGGTTAATCAATATGCAGGAATTCAAGGCGAACTTAATGATCTTAAGTATTCATGCAATATTTTGTTGCAGGAGTTAGGGAGGGATACATCTGAAAATTTTGAAGGTTATTTTTATAAAATAAGGAATTTTATTTTTCATCAATATAGAGATTTCCCTAATGAAGGGGAGGTGAAACTAAATGATGTCATAAATGATTTTGTCAATTTGATGCCAAGTATTCTTTGTAAGTTTAAACTCCCCCAGTGAAACGTGGTCATAACAAGTACCTGTATTATTTATTAGTGTTTGCTGGGATTTAATATATAT
The DNA here is from genome assembly GCF_000381965.1 of Oceanimonas smirnovii ATCC BAA-899. Classification (GTDB taxonomy): domain Bacteria; phylum Pseudomonadota; class Gammaproteobacteria; order Enterobacterales; family Aeromonadaceae; genus Oceanimonas; species Oceanimonas smirnovii. The sequence continues at coordinate 104,633 of NZ_KB908456.1, read as the reverse complement.
CGGCATATGCTATGCCGACTTAATTACACAGGCGTTAGTCTGCAAAGACGGGAAGATGTCGTAAGAGTATAGAAAGGACCACGCCTCTTTATTTGACTATAAATTATACACCCATCTGTCCAGTTTGCTGTATATAATTACAGTTATTTGCAATAGCCAGCACATGATATGGCAGTTAAAAAGTTATCTTCAGGCAAGTGGCAGGCCCAGGTGTTCCCGGAAGGGCGGGACGGCCGGCGGATCCGCCGGCTGTTCACTACCAAGGGCGAGGCCATGGCCTTTGAACGGCACCTGCTATCGGCAGACAAGCCCTGGCAGAACGAGGCCGAGGAGCAGGAAGAACGGCGGCTGAGCGACCTGGTAGACCGCTGGTATGGCCTGCATGGCCAGAGCCTGACCGATGGCAGCAGCCGTCTCTCCAAGCTCAATCATCTGGTGAATGCCCTGGGTGATCCGGTGGCCACCGAATTCACGGCGAAAGACTTCGCCAGCTACCGGGAGCGCCGGCTGGCCGGCGACGAGAACACCCGGCCGGTTACGCCCACCACGGTGAACCGGGAGCACGCTTACCTGCGGGCGGTATTCAATGAGCTGAAGCGGCTGGGGGAGTGGGACGGCGCCAACCCGCTGGACGGCATTCGCACCTACAAGGTGAGCGAGTCGGAGCTGGCGTTCCTGTACCAGGAAGAGATTGTCCGGCTGCTGGATGCCTGCAAGGAGAGCCAGAACCCGGACCTTTACCATGTGGTGCGCATTTGTCTGGCCACCGGCGCCCGCTGGTCGGAGGCGGAAACGCTTACCCAGTCGCAGCTCTCGCCCTACCGGGTGTCGTTTATCAAGACCAAGGGCAAGCGCAACCGCACCATTCCCATTTCCCCCGAGCTGTTCGCCTCGCTGCCTCGGCGGCGGGGCCGGTTGTTCAAGGATTGCTACGAGGCATTTCGGGATGCCGTGACCCGTGCCAAACTGGAGCTGCCGGACGGGCAGTGCTCCCACGTGTTGCGGCACACCTTTGCCAGCCACTTCATGATGAACGGCGGCAATATTCTGGTGCTGCAGCGCATACTAGGGCACTCGACGATCACCATGACCATGCGTTATGCCCATTTCGCGCCAAATCACCTGGAAGACGCGGTAAAGCTCAATCCGCTTACCCTGCACCAGCTCTGAAAAGTGGCAGCAAAATGGCAGCAAATTTTTAGTTTACTGCCATTTTTTGTGCCTTGTTGAATTTATAAGTTGTTGATTTTATTGTAAGTGTTTGATTTAAAATGAGGCTGAAAGGATTTAAAATCCCTCGCTCGTAAGGGCGTGCCGGTTCAAGTCCGGCTCCGGGCACCATTCTTCCTCTTTTTATCGCTTTCAGCGATATACGTACTCAGCACTCCTGCAGTTACCACTTCAGCGGCAGAGCCTGTAAAATCGGCATCTTCTCTTCAGCAGGGCAAACAGCTTCCCTGCACTCGAAAACCTCATCTGTTTGAGTCATACTAGGTGGCAATTGGAGCAGTACCCTGTTTGATGTTACTCATTACTATGTGTGACTGTAAGGGCAGAAGAAGAATGCCGTCATTAACGGGTAGCGTGCTTTTTTACATGTTTTATCGCTTCGTATGAATAACGAAGCAACAAAAGGAGTATTTGTTTTTTTAAGTTCAAATAAACAATGGATATGTAGTGTTAGTGTGTTAGCAGTTCGAGGTAAATAAATGCCATCTTTAAATTTTGAAAATGCAAAGCAAGAGTTTCGTGATTACTACAACGAAAACTATGATTTGTTAGATGGAGCCATGAATTCATTTGTTACCTTGATTAATTCACTGATAAGAAACTCTAGCGACATAACGATATCTAAAATAGAAGGTCGCGTTAAAGAAAGAAATGAATCTATAAAGAAGTTCAGCAGTAAGTACAGAGCTGCACTGGAAGAAAAAGATCATGAGTACAGAATCATTGACCATATATCAGACTTGATAGGAGTTCGAGTAGTCTGCTTGTATGAAGATGATATTGAGAAGATAAAAGATCTGCTGTGCGCGCACTTTGAAGTAGTTGATATTACAGACAAGATAGCCCAGATTGAAAGCACTGAAAATTACTTTGGGTATAAAGGTCTGCACCTTGATCTGAAGTTGAACGAGCAGAGAAGAACACTCCCCGAGTATTCCAAATTTTTTGACTTTGGTTTTGAGATCCAAATCAGGACAATAATTCAGGATTCATGGAGCGTGCTTGATCATAAGATTAAGTATAAGAAATCCATTCCCAACTCTCTGAAAAGAAGAATTAATTCGCTGGCAGCATTGTTTGAAGTGGCAGATCGGGAGTTTCGTGAAATTCGTAACGCAACAGAAGCGATACTGCAGGCTGAAGATTTAACTCAAGAACAAATTGCCAAAGAAACTGACCTTGTTCAGGTGGGTGAATCAAACTCTAAAACCAAAACCTACATTCTGAATGCGTTCAGTTTCCTGAAAATTGCTAACCACTTTTTCCCGGATTTCTACTTTGAACCACACAAGGTAGACGGGTTTACTGAAGAAATTGTTTCACTAAAGAAAGGCATTACCCGTGGCAAGTTTAATTTCTACTTAAGGGAAAACATAGCCACAGTCAAAAAGTACAAAGAGTTCTTTGAAAATAAAAACACAGGTGAAACGTTAAACCCATACACAATGATCAGACATTGTCTTTATCTGGGTGATAAAGAAGCCTTCTCCCATCTTTTGAGCAGCCATGTAATGGAAGCATTTGAAGAATGGCTGGCAGAAAACGGTTAACTGAGTGGAGATTTATTACTCCCGGCAATACACGCATCCATTTCCTTAAACAGCGCCTCTAGCTGCTGATGCACCAGCTCGGTTTTGCTGCCGCTGGGTGGCAGGGCGGCGTAGTGCTGGCTGTTAATGCCCATGGGATCAAAGCGGGACAGCGCAAAGCGGCGAAAATGGTAGGTGGTGCCGGATACCTTTTCCAGTAAGGTCAGCTCATAGCGTATATAGTCCTGCACCGGCAGCACGCCATAAAGCCGGGTGTTGTTGCTTATCATGCCGCTGGCGTTAAGCATGTCGCGGCCAGCATAGCGAATTACCGCCTCGTCACTACGCTGAGGTTGCATCAGTTGCTCTGCACACTGCATTGCCTGAGCCTGGCTATAAGGCGTTTTTGCATAAAAGGTGAGGGCGGCCAGCCTGGGTGGCTTGCTCTGAGTAATGCTGACACCCGGGCTGTTTTCGTTTATCGGTGCGGAGGCGTCTTGCAGCAGAGAGGGCATTTGAGCGCAGCCGGTAAGCAGCAGCAGGGGCCAGATCCGAAGTAATGGTTGCATGTTTAACCTCTGAGTGAGCGGGCACCATAACCCAAGTTTGCTGAATAAGTGTGGCCCCGGCGACGTAGTGAAACAAATTATGCTGTAAAATTGTGCTCACATGGTTACAAGCGGCAGCGGCTCAGGCTATTATTGAAGCAGGAAGTCACCAAGAGTTAACTGTTATTTATGCGCTTTATGTCCGCTTTTGTCGCGCCAAGCCTTTTTTTAACCACTTTACTTATGTCTGGTACCGCTTTCAGCTATAACCACGGATCAATAGAAAATGTGGTTGCGTCATATGGGGCGCTGGCTGAGGTTCGCATGAGGCCCTACTTCATGCGTGCCGAAGTCAGCTATCCGCCCAAAGACATAGTTCTGCTGGCCACCAAGGAAGAAAAAGCCCTGGAGCTGTGGGCCCGCAATGAGGGTGAAAATTTTACTTTTATTCGCAGCTACCCGGTGCGCAAGGCCAGTGGCGGCCCCGGTCCCAAGCTGCGTGAAGGTGACAAACAGGTGCCCGAGGGTATTTATCGTATTACCCATCTTAACCCCAACAGCCGTTTTCATCTGTCGATGCGGCTTAATTATCCCAATTCTTACGATCTAATGCGCGCCGCTAAGGAAGGGCGAACCGATCCGGGTGGTGATATTTATATTCACGGCAAAGCCGAGTCGGTGGGGTGTCTGGCTGTGGGTGATATTGCCATTGAAGAGCTGTTTGTGCTGGTCAATCAGATTGGCGTGGAAAACACCTCAGTGGTGATTGCGCCTCACGATCCGCGCCGGGAGCCATTAAATGGCTTTGCGGCCAATCTGCCTCGCTGGGCGGTGGAGCTGTATGCGAATATTTCCAAAGAGTTTGCCCGTTTTCCGCGTAATCAGGATATCTGATTTCAGGTGCTAAGCTTTCGGCTATCACACAGGTGACTAAAATAATTTGCTTAATGGCATGTGCATGCTGGTAAGCACCTGCCTGCTATTGCTTAATATGCGGGCAAAAGGACTCAGGAGACAGAATGTTTGCATCAAAAATAAAAAAACGGGTGCAGGATCTGGAACAGCAGCTGGCTGCCCAGGTTGCAGAGTATGAAACCCGTATTGCCGCACGGGAAAGCGAGCTGGCCGGACTGCGTGAAGAGCTGGCTCAGGTACAGAGAGAGCAACGCAGCTGCCGTGGTCTGACACAGGCGGCGCTGAAAGGCAGTGATATGCTGCAGGCTATTCGTGCCGGCATGGTCACCAATGCGGAAAGCCTGCTGGAGGAGCGTGAAAAACTGACGGCCATGGAAGGCGTCTTTGAACAAACTTATCAGGCAACGGATGTATTGAAACAGCGTTCAGCTGTGATCCACAGTGAGGTGTCACACAGTGCGGAAAGTGCCGCCATTCTTACCGATACGGCTGGTCAGATCAGTAACTTTGTCTCCGTCATTCAGGAAATTTCCGAACAAACCAATCTGCTGGCGCTGAATGCTGCCATTGAAGCGGCCCGGGCCGGCGAGCAGGGCCGGGGGTTTGCGGTAGTCGCGGATGAAGTGCGCAACCTGGCCAGTAAGGCTCATGAGGCAAGCGGCAACATCAATACACTGGTGCAAAAAGTGCTGGAACAAAGCCGGGCTATTCATGTGTCGGTCAATGAATCTGTTACCAGTACAAACGAAATTGCTTCTTCAGCACAGCAAATTGATGATGTTACCCGGGAAGTCGTCACTCAGGCCGAAGCCATGCGGCAGGTCATTCAGCGCAATGCTGCAGTGGCATTTCTGGAGGCGGTTAAACTCGATCATGCAGTCTGGAAAAGTGATATTTATCAGCGTATTGAGCAACATCAGTTTGATGATCCGGTGTCCACGCATCATGAATGCCGGCTGGGCAAATGGTATTACGAAGGACGGGGAGCGCGCCTTTACAGCCACCTGTCATCTTTCCGCAGCCTGGAAAGCAGCCATCAGCAGGTGCATCAGCAGGGGGCGCAGGCCCTGCAGGCGTTTGCCGCAGGCAATGTTGAAGAGGGTCTGGCTTGCCTGCAGGAAATGGAATCTGCCAGCCTGCTGGTGACCCGCAGACTGGAAACGCTGGGTGCTGAAGTGATCAGCGCTTTTTGAGCCGGGCGTAAAGCGTGGTGCGGCTGATATTGAGTTGTCGGGCAGCCTCGCTGATGTTGCCGTTGCAGGCGTTCAGCACCTGCTGAATGCGCTGCTCGGTGGTGGTTTTCAGATCCTGGCCGGCCGTTTGGCCCGTGACGTTGACAACCGGCAACTCAGGCAGGTGATATGTTTCAATCTGCCTGCCATCAGCGAGGATCCCCGCTACCTCCAGCACCTGCCTGAGCTGGCGAATGTTTCCCGGCCAGGGGCAGGCATGGAGCTTGTCCATTATGCCCTCAGCCAGCCTGATGTCAGGGCCGTGCAGCTCTCGCAACAGCTGTGCGGTCAGCGCCTCGAAATCGGCTCTGGTATACTCGCGCAGCGGCGTTAGGGTATGCTTGTAGCCGTTTAACCTAAAGTACAAATCTTCCCTGAAACTCCCGTCGGCGACCATGACCTCAAGGTTTTTATGGCTGGCGGCAATCACGCAAAAGTCTACCGGCACCGGCTGATGGCAGCCCAGCGGCACCACGGTTTTTTCCTGTAATACCCGTAACAGCCGGGTTTGTGCCGGCAGCGGCAGCTCGCCAATTTCATCCAGAAATAAAATACCCTGATGTGCTGCTCTGATGTAGCCCGGGCGGCCTTCTTTGTGGCTGCCGGTAAAAGCACCGGCGGTGTGCCCGAACAGTTCGGCTTCAATCAAATCGGTGGGCAGGGCACCACAGTTAACGGCAATCAGCGGGCCCTTGGCGCGCTGGCTTTGCTGGTGCAGCCGGCGCACCAGATGATCCTTGCCGGTGCCGGTTTCACCTTGTAGCAACAAGGGCACGCCATGGTTCAGCAACTTAAGAGCGGCATGGTCGGCGGAAGGCGGTGTCACCGGGCGGGGGCGGCCCGGGCTGCTGCGTCTGCTGAGCAGTGCCATGCCATCACCCCAGGGGGTAAGCTCACCCTGGCGCAGCTGACTGAGCAGGGCGGCAGGATCAAGGCGGGGTAACCACTGGCGGGCGCGGCGATTGGCCCCCAGCAGGCGGCCGTCTTCCCGCAGGGCAATCAGTGCTGACCAGGGTTGCTGCAGGCCGGCGGCATCATTGGCCAGGTTCAGCAGCCAGCAAGCATCCTGCTGCTCACTGACCAGGGCATTTTCCATGGTCAGGGCCATCAGGCGTGCGGTCATCAGCATATCACCGCTGTGTTTGCTTGCTTCACTGGAAATATCAATCACACCCAGCAGCTCGCCGGTAGGTGAAAACACCGGACTGGCACTGCAGCTGATGCTGTGGTTGGCCTGCATATAGTGTTGCTCACCCAGAATGGATACTTCCTGCTGCTCCGTGAGTGCAGTACCAATGGCATTGGTGCCCATGGTCTGCTCGTGCCAGCGGGCACCGGTAGCCAGCGCCAGCCGGCGGGCTCGGGCAGAAAAGCGGTTGTCACCGGTGCTCAGCAAAATGGTGCCGTCGGCATCGGCAAACAGCAACCGGCAGTCGCGGCCCTGTTGCCATTGTTCAAATAAGGGCATGGCCTTTTGTACCAGACTTAACAGATGCCGGTGGCGCTGCTGTTGCTGGCGCAAATCTGCGGGAGTAAGGCAGTCAGGATCTGCCTGAAAGTGTGGCTGCAAGCCAAAGCCCTGACTGCGTTGCCAGGAGCGGGTCAGCAGCGCCGTGGGCTGCTCGCCAAAAGTCAGATATTGCATGGTCATGATTTTCGCCTGTCCGGAAACTGAACACTTGCACTGAACACCCGTACACTTTTACCACAGTGTGCCGGCATTAAACCGGCTGGCAGTGATAATCAGTGTAACCCGCAATGCCTTCAAGGATAAGGCTTGCCGTTGCTTTTGTTATTAAAATGTAAATTTGGCATTGGCTTTGCAATACAAATAACGACTGAACACTATCAGCAAGGAGAGCAATATGATTTATCAGCAACCTGGCCAAGCCGGTGCCATTGTTAATTTCAAGCCCCGTTATCAGAACTTTATCGGTGGCGAATGGACGGCCCCGGTGAAAGGCCGTTATATGGAAAATACCTCACCGGTTAATGGTGCCGTATTTTGTGAAGTGCCCCGCTCTGACGAGGCCGATGTGGATCTGGCAGTCAAGGCAGCCACACAGGCGTTTGCCAGCTGGGGCAGCACACCGCCGGCGGAGCGGGCCAACCTGATGCTGCGCATTGCCGATCGCATTGAGCAGAACAAAGAGATGCTGGCCGTGGCCGAGACCTGGGATAACGGCAAGGCGGTGCGCGAAACCCTGGCCGCTGATATTCCCCTTGTGGTGGATCATTTCCGTTATTTTGCCGGCGCCATTCGTGCACAGGAAGGCAGCGCCGCCGAGCTGGACGGCACCACGGCTGTGTATCACTTTCGTGAGCCGGTGGGAGTAGTAGGGCAGATTATTCCCTGGAACTTTCCGCTGCTGATGGCAGCCTGGAAGCTGGCCCCGGTGCTGGCGGCAGGTTGCTGCACCGTGCTCAAGCCCGCCGAGCAGACCCCGGCCTCCATTCTGGTATTAATGGAGCTGATTGGCGACCTGTTGCCCCCCGGCGTGATCAACGTGGTCAACGGTCTGGGGCCGGAAGCAGGTGAAGCCATTTTGCGCCACCCCGGCATTGCCAAGCTCGCCTTTACCGGTTCTACCCCTGTGGGTCAGCACATTCTCAAGGCGGCAGCCGAGCGGCTTATTCCGTCCACCGTGGAACTGGGCGGCAAGTCTCCTAACATCTTTTTTGAAGATGTGCTGCGCCATGAGCCCGAGTTTGTGGACAAATGCATTGAGGGCATGCTGCTTACCTTCTTTAACCAGGGGGAAGTGTGTACCTGTCCGTCCCGGGCGCTGGTGCAGGAAAGTATTTATGACGAATTTATGGAGCGGGTGCTGGCCCGGGGCCGTGAAATCAAGCAGGGCAACCCGCTCGACACCGAGACGCAGGTAGGGGCGCAGGCTTCACGGGAGCAGTTCGACAAAATTCTTGGCTATATGGAAATTGGCCGTTCGGAAGGGGCACAAATGCTGCTGGGGGGACAGGCCAACTCCATCAGCGGGCTGGAAAACGGTTTTTATATTCAGCCCACCATTTTCCAGGGCCGCAATAACATGCGGGTGTTTCAGGAAGAAATCTTTGGTCCGGCGGTGGGAGTTACCACCTTCAAAGACGAAGCCGACGCGCTGGCCATTGCCAACGATACCGAATTTGGCCTGGGTGCCGGTGTCTGGACCCGGGATGTGAACCGCGCCTATCGTATGGCCCGGGGCATTCAGGCAGGGCGGGTATGGATGAACTGTTATCACGCCTATCCTGCCCACGCCGCCTTTGGCGGCTACAAGAAATCGGGCATCGGCCGGGAAACCCACAAAATGATGCTGGATCACTATCAGCTCACCAAGTGCATGCTGGTCAGCTACAGCAGCAACCCCCTGGGATTCTTCTAAACCATGATGCGGCACCGCAAGGCCGGTGCCGCCATGGTTTGTTAAACAGCAACAATGATAGAGGCCTAGGCCTCAGGCAAGGAGCAATAATATGAGCACAGCAACTTTCTTTATGCCCTCGGTCAACCTGATTGGTGACGGCGCTCTGGGGCAGGCCGTTAATCATGTCAGTGAGTCGGGGTTTAGTCATGCCTTGATTGTGACCGACAAACCGCTGGTTGAGCTGGGATATGCCGGTCAGCTGCAGCAGGCGCTGGCTGCCAAAGATATTAACGCCAGTATTTTTGATGGCGTACAGGCCAACCCTACTACCGGCAATGTGGAAGCGGGTCTGGCCATTCTGAACAAGAACCAGTGCGACTTTGTTATTTCTCTGGGGGGCGGCTCGCCTCACGACTGTGCCAAGGCCATTGCGCTGGTGGCCAGTAACGGTGGTGATATTCGCGATTATGAAGGGGTAGACAAGTCGGCCAGGCCCCAGCTGCCGCTGGTGTCCATTAACACCACTGCCGGCACTGCCTCGGAAATTACCCGCTTCTGCATTATTACCGATGAAAATACTCATATTAAAATGGCCATTGTTGATAAGCATGTCACCCCTGTGCTGTCGGTAAATGATCCCTTCCTGATGAAAAACATGCCGGCTTCGCTGACCGCTGCCACCGGTATGGACGCGCTCACCCATGCGGTGGAAGCCTATGTGTCTACCGCAGCCAACCCCATCACCGATGCCTGCGCCATCAAGGCCATTAATCTGATCAGCGACAACCTGGCCAATGCCGTAGAAAACGGCAGTAATATGGAAGCCCGCAACAACATGGCTTACGCCCAGTTGCTGGCGGGCATGGCCTTTAACAACGCCTCACTGGGCTATGTGCATGCCATGGCGCATCAGCTGGGCGGCTTCTACGATCTGCCCCATGGCGTGTGCAATGCCGTGCTGTTGCCTCATGTGCAACGCTTTAACAGCCGGGTAGCCGCGGTGCGCCTGACCGAGGTAGCCGCTGCCCTGGGCGAAGAAGTGCAGGGGCTGTCGCCGGAGCAGGGCGCAGACCGCTGCATTGCAGCCATTGAGCGTCTGGCCCGCCAGGTGGGCATTCCTGCCGGTCTGCGTGACCTCAAGGTGAAAGAAGAAGATTTTGCCGAGCTTGCCAGCAATGCCATGAAAGACGCCTGTGGTCTTACCAATCCGGTGCAGCCCACTCATGAAGAAGTGGTGGGTATTTTTAAAGCCGCGTTCTGAAGAAGCGTTTAGCAAACTGTTTGCCGGGCTGTTGGCCCGGCTTTTTTATTGAGGCCGCAAACTGCGCCCTGGCGCTGGCTATCATGCCTGATCAATCTTTCGGTAGATGGGCACGTTACCCGGCAGCTGGGTAAGCGGATTGGCATAGCGGGCCTGCATTAAACGCTGTTCGGTCATGGTGCGTAACAGACCGCGCACCGACCCCAGGCCATGGTAATGGCCGTTGCTGGTCACAATAAAATGCTGATGGGTGCCCATGTTGTCATCGTCAGTAATAAGGTAACTCACCTGCTCCAGAGGCGTATGCCGGTCAACGATGATCGGGTGTTTGTCCATGGCCCACGCCACCGGTTTATTGGCATACAGTGCCCGGCCAAAAGGAGTGGAATACAGCTCCATTACCCGGGCGCGGTGTAACATGCCTGCCGGCATGCCCTGCGCCAGTACCGGAATGGAGTGCAGTCTGTCATCAGCCCGCAGCCGTTCAAAGGCCTTTTCCAGCGGGTCATTAATATCCATGGCGACGGCATCACGGATCAGACACTCTATGGTTTCCTGACTATGCGAAAGCAACTGACCGGTGCTTTTGGGCACATAACCGGGCACCTCGCTGATGGGCTCGGCCGCGGGCCGGCCCAGCCAGAACCCCTGGCAATAATATATGCCCATGGCCTGCAATTGCTCCAGCTCGGCCCGGGTTTCAATGCCCTCGGCTATCACTTTTGAGCCCATGCTGCGCGCCAGCGCCACTATGCTCTGTACAAATTCCCGCTTCACGGGATCCTGATCCAGCCGCTGAATAAAATGCCGGTCAATTTTTACAAAGTCGGGTTGCAGCTCGGACCATAGTTTCAGCCCGGAATAACCGGCACCCAGATCATCAATGGCCACACGAAAGCCCAGCTGACGATAATGTGTCAGCGCGGCTTTCAGGCCGTCGGTGTCATGCACCGCATCCTGCTCGGACAGCTCAATCACAATGTGCTCGGGCGCGATTTTCAGCGCCTCAGCCAGACGGCGGGTAGAGCCTTTGGGATGGCGATGATCAAGCAGCACATTGGGGTTCACATTCACAAACAGGCTGCCGCTCATGCCCAGCCGGTGATATTGCAGTAATGCGGCCCGGCGGCAGGCCAGATCCAGCTCCGACAGCAGATTAGACTGACGTGCCTCGGCAAACAGCGCCGTCGGCATTTCCAGGGCGTGGCCTTCGGGGCCGCGGATCAGGGCCTCATGACCCAAAATACGCCGGGCCCGCACGTCAATAATGGGCTGAAACACGGGGCGCAGGCGCTGTTCAGCAATCAGCTCGTTGATAGGACTGCCAGGGGCGGAAAGAGTGAGCATAACGTTAATGGAAGTGTGGCTGTTGATAAGCACACTCTATGGCACTGTTATGACTCTGATATGACAGTGCCCTGTTTATGGGTCAGTAAGATATCAGTGCCTGCAGAGGTTGCCGGCTTTTATAAAGCTGTGGCCCTGTGCCTTCCCGGGTGAAATACAGATGACCGTCTTTGCCCAGGGCGATGGCTTCAAACTGGCCGGTTTCGTTTAGCCGAAAACGGACTCCTTCTGCTTCAGCCACTCTGTTATCACGCACCGGATAGACCCAGGCAAAGGCACGTCTGTCCCACAGGTTGCGGCTGTATCCCACCAGCAGCAGAGTTTGGCTGGCGGTATCAAAGTCGGCACCGGTAACCAGCATTTGCGTATTCAGCCGCTGCCATTCGGTGATTTCGGTGGCCCGTGAATCTGGTATCAGACGATAAATGGCGCTGTGCTGATCCAGCCAGCGTTTGGTCAGCAGCCAGAGCTCGCCATTGACCATGGCCAGGGCTTCAGCATCAAAATTATGCTGATGGGAAGGGGGCTGAAAGTTGTGCTGCTCCTGGTAGCGTACCGGCAGCTCTGTGAGATCACCGCCGTTTACCGGCACCGCCAGCACGCGCAGATCCCGGCGCTTGCCGCCATTGTTGCCGGTATCGGCAATATAAAGGATATTGTTATTCTGAGTAATGTCTTCCCAGTCACGGTTGCTGGCGGCCACCGGCATACGGCTGAGCAGCCGGCCCTTGTCGTCAAGCATAAACAGCTCGGCCGTATTGCCGCTGTCGTTATGGCTGACAAAACCGCCGTTCAGGGCCACCAGGCCGGAGCTTTCCTGCAGGTCAGACGGAAAGCCGGCTACCGGCATCAGCATCAAGCGCCGGTCACCGGCTCCGGCACAGGCGGTCAGCAGTAATAAACACATAGTAATGATGATGCGCTGCATGATGTGGCTCCTGCCTGAAAAAGTGATGGCTTTCAAAGTTTCTGTAAAGGCACTGTTAATCAATAAGGCCTGCTGTTAATAAGCATTATAAGCAATAAATATGTCTGCTTTTATTTTTTAAATCAGGTCATTCTTTCATCGTAAAGCTGATAAGCTGCGCGCGTATTTTTTATCCTTATATGAATAAAGGAGGTGAGTGAGTGGCCAAAGGGGTTGCATTATCGGTGTTTTCGTCGGTGTTATTTGCGCTGCTTTATTACTATGCCAGCCTGATGACACCCATGAGCGGAGAGGTAGTATTTGGCTGGCGCATGCTGCTGACCATGCCCTGCCTGGGGCTGTTTCTGCTGTACAGCGGAGACTGGCGACTGGTAACTGCGCTGCTTGCTCAGCTGAAAACCCGTCCGGTAATCTGGGTTGGCCTGCCGCTCTCCTCAGCGCTGGTGGGAGTACAACTGTGGATTTTTATGTGGGCACCCATTAATGGCCGGGGGCTGGCAGTGTCGCTCGGCTATTTTATGATGCCACTGGTGCTGGTACTGGTTGGCCGGTTTTTATATCAGGAGCGGCCCAGCCGGCTGCAGTGGCTGGCGGTGGCCTGTGCCGCCTTCGGGGTTGGGAATGAGCTCTGGCATGCAGGCGGCGTGTCATGGGAAACCATGGTCGTTGCTATTGGTTATCCGCTCTATTTTGTCTGGCGGCGCTGGCTCGGAAACGACAATCTGGGCGGCCTCTGGTGCGATATGCTGCTGATGTTGCCGGTGGCGGCCTGGTTTGTGATGGCATCCGGCTCGCCTTTTGCCACCTTTGCCGACAGACCGGTGCTGTATATTCTGGTGCTGGGTCTGGGTATGATCAGCGCCCTGGCACTGGCTTGTTATATTCTTGCTAGCCGTCAGCTGCCATTCAGTCTGTTTGGCCTGTTAGGCTATGTGGAGCCGGTGCTGTTGGTGGTGGTGTCTTTGGTGCTGGGAGAAACCATTGCCGATGAAGAGTGGGTGACCTTTATTGCCATCTGGGTTGCTGTGGGGCTGCTGATCCTGGAAGGGGTGCGCAAAATGCTGGCCTTTCGCCGCTATCCGTTCCGTCAAAGTGCCCGTCATCAGACCTAAAAAAAGCGCCGTCAGGCGCTTTTTTATTAACCCTGTTATCAGGCCGTGGCCGGTGCCCGCTCGCTGTCGTTATCGGCAGCAAACACGGCTTCGTCGGTTTGCCCCAGCAGCTTGCTGCTGATGGTGCCGGCGGTCATGGAGCCGTTCACATTGAGGGCGGTGCGGGCCATGTCGATCAGCGGTTCAATGGAGATCAGCAGGGCCGCCAGCGCCACCGGCATGCCCATAATGGGCAGCACTATCAGGGCCGCAAAGGTAGCACCGCCGCCCACACCGGCCACACCGAAAGACGCCAGGGTGATCACGCCCACCAGGGTGGCCAGCCACAAGGGATCCAGCACATCAATGCCCATGGTGGGGGCTATCATCACCGCCAGCATGGCCGGATAAATGCCGGCGCAGCCGTTCTGACCAATGGTGGCACCAAAAGAGGCTGAAAAGTTGGCAATGCTCTCGGGCACGCCCAGTTTCTGGGTTTGCGCCTGCACGTTCAGCGGAATGGTGGCGGCACTGGAGCGGCTGGTAAAGGCAAACGCCAGTACCGGCCATACCTTGGTAAAAAAGCGCTTGGCATTGACACCTGCGATGCTCAGCAACACACCGTGCACCACAAACATAATGGCAATGGCCAGGTAAGACGCCACCAAAAAGCCGGCCAGACTGACCACATCCTGCAGGTTGGAGCCGGCAATCACCTTGGTCATCAGCGCCATTACGCCAAAGGGGGTCAGTTTCATCACCAGCCGCACCAGCCGCATAATCAAGGCTTGCAGGGCTTCAATGCCGCCCACCACACGTTTGCCCAAGTCCGGCTCGTCTTTCAGCAGGGTCAGTACGGCCAGTCCCAGGAACACCGCAAAAATCACCACGCCAATAATGGAAGTGGGGCTGGCACCTGTCATGTCGGCAAAGGGGTTGCGCGGAATAAAAGACACCAGCAGTTGCGGCACAGACAAATCCGCCACACTGGCCACGGTGGCTTCCAGATGCTCGGCACGGGCCAGTTCACGGGCTCCCTGCACCAGATCGGCGGCACTCAAACCAAAGGAATAGGTGACGAACACGCCCACCAGCGCCGAAATGGCAGTGGTAAACAGCAATATGCCCAGGGTCATTACACTGATTTTGCCCAGCGAGGTGGCATTATGCAGCCGGGCCACGGCACCCAGAATGGACACCAGCACCAGCGGAATGACGATCATCTGCAGCAGTCGCACATAGCCGGCACCTACCACGTTTACCCACTCCAGGGTGCGGGTGATGGTATCGGCGCTGTACAGCAACTGCATGGCAAAACCGGCGGCCACACCAAACACCAGGCCGGTAAGCACCTGGCGGGAAAGGGACTGACCCCGGCGGGCCAGCTTGCCCAGAACCAGCATCAGCAACACAAAGATCGTCAGATTGACGAGCAGGGTCAGCATGAAGACTCCAAATGTCAGAAAAATATAGGGAACCAAGTAATGCTAACAGCACAATTCACTGTGCTGTTAATCCGTTTGGTTATGGCTTATGAAAAATAGCGTAACAAGGGTATTTTTGCAGAATTTATAACCATTGGTAAAGCGGGGTCTGGTGTCAGACTCCGCTAATAGCAGTTAACGCAAACGCTCCAGCAGGCTGGCACTGGCATAACCATCGGCGGTCATGCCTTTGGCTTGTTGCCAGGCCCGAATCGCGGCCATGGTGTTGGGGCCAATGACACCGTCAGTCCCTTTGGTATTAAATCCCTGCTCGGTAAGGCGCTGCTGCAGCTCGCGCTTTTCGGTACGGCTGAGGGCACGTTCGTGGCGGGGCCAGTGTTGTTTAAAACCACTGCTGCCGGCAATTCTGTCAGCAAGATGTCCTACGCCCATGGCGTAAGAGGTGGCATTGTTGTAACGCTTGATCACATAGAAGTTGTTAAATACCACAAAGGCGGGGCCTTTGGCACCGGCGGGTACCAGTACTGCCGCCTTGCCAATGTCTGGCAGGGCCTGGCCGTTTGCCTGCTTAATGCCTTGCTGTTGCCAGTAGGATACCGGCCGGCGGTTTTGCTGATCTGCCCGGGTATAGTCAAAGTTATCCGGCAGTATGACTTCCAGTCCCCAGGGCATGCCTGCCTGCCAGCCGAAGCGGGACAGATAATAGGCTGCAGAGGCCAGGGCGTCAGTAGGATCATCACTCCAGATGTTACGCTTGCCGTCACCGTCAAAGTCCTGGGCGTATTCCAGATAACTGGTGGGCATAAACTGGGTGTGGCCCATGGCACCGGCCCAGGAGCCGCGCATGTCTTTTACGCTCACATCACCGGCCTGCAGAATTTGCAGAGCGGCGATCAGCTGCGCTTCGGCAAAGTCCCGGCGGCGACCTTCAAAGGCGAGCGTGGCCAGACCTTCAATGGTGGGCGTATTGCCGCGATAGCTGCCATAGTTGGTTTCCATGCCCCAGATCGCCAGCACCACTTCAGCTTCTACGCCATAGCGTTGCTCTATTTGTGCCAGCACCGGGGCCAGCGTCTGATGTTTGCTTTTACCGGTACTGATACGGGTATCAGAGACGGCAGTATCAAGATATTCCCAGATCTGGCGGGTAAACTCCGCCTGACCCCGATCCAGTTTAATTACCTGCTGATTCAGGTCGATATTGTTAAAAGCGGCATCAAACAGGGATGGCTCAATCCCCTTTGCCAGGGCCCGGCGGCGAAAGTCGTCGCGCCAGGCAACAAAATTCTGCTGCTCGGCGGGAGTGGCAGCGGCGGTGTTGGGCAAGTCAGACGCTGGTTGTGGTGAAGGGCTGGCATGGCTGGCGCAGCCACCCAGCAAAGCAGCGGCAACCAGGCTGGCTGCAAGAGTGGTTTTTAGCATGATTTATTCCCGTGAAACTGATGAACAACAGCTTATCGAATCGATAAATATTTGAAAGTGGCTAGAATAGCGCAAATCCGTGGTCAGGCGCAGATCCGCTGACACAGCTTTGTTATGATATTTGCGCACCAAGAGTGAATGGGCTTGTATTCGGAGTTGTCATGTATTTAAGCAGAGACTATCAGGAAACCGACTTCAGCAGCCTGGAGCTGATTTATCACGATGCCGTGATGGGGCAGGGGCGACGCGGATACAGCGATGAGCAGGTACAGGTGTGGGCGGCGTTTCCTTACCTCTATCGGGATAACTTCAGCCGCCTTATTCGCAGTGGCTATACTCGAGTGATGACGCTGCATAATATTCCCGTGGCCTTTGCTACCCTGAATCCCGATAACTATCTGGCACTGGTTTATGTGCTTGAGCAGCACTCGGGCAGGGGGCTTGCAAGCCGTTTGTGCGGCGAAATTGAGCAGGAAGCCCGTCGTCGCGGCGTGGATTGTCTCACGACGGATGCCAGCGTATTGTCGCGGCCCATGTTTGAGCAGCGGGGATTTGTGTTGATAGACCAGCAGCAAGTGTGCAAAGCCGGGCTGACCTTTACCCGCTTTATTATGGAAAAAAAGCTGGGCTGAACGCCCCTTGCCCGGCTGGCGAAACGCCCGGCTTTGCCGCACAATAACGCCGCCGTCAGGCGGCTTGTTATTTATAAACCGGGAGAACCTTCAGTGGCCATGCCAAAAGACACCTACTATCTTACCGCTCACTGCCCGGGCAACCTGGGCACCGTGGATGTAGTCACCCGCTATCTGCGCGAGCAGGGCTGCTATGTGGTGGAGATGCAGACCTTTGACGATGTGCTGAGCCGCCACTTTTTTATTCGTGTTGAATTTCGTCCGCCCACGGAGCACGCTTTTGATGAAGTCGCGTTCAGGGCGGGCTTTGCGCCCCGGGCTGAAGGGTTTGATATGCAATGGCAACTTACTGCCCGCCAATACCGGCCCAATGTGGTGGTGATGGTGTCACGGCTGGATCACTGTCTGAATGATCTGCTGTATCGTTATCGCACCGGGCAGCTGGCGATGGAAATTCCTGCCATTATCTCCAATCATTCCGACTTACAGCGGCTGGCCGACTGGCACCATATTCCCTATTATCACCTGCCGGTAAATGATGATAACCGCACCGAGCAGGAAGCCCAGGTAATGAGCATAGTACGGGAATGCGAAGCAGATCTGGTGGTGCTGGCCCGTTATATGCAAATGCTGAGCCCGGCCATGAGCGCCGAGCTGACCGGCCGTGCCATTAATATTCACCATTCACTGCTGCCGGGCTTTAAAGGGGCCAGCCCTTATCATCAGGCTTATGATAAGGGTGTTAAACTGGTGGGAGCCACGGCCCATTATATCAATAATGAGCTGGATGAAGGCCCGATTATTACTCAGGGCGTGGAAGTGGTGGATCATAGCCATTATCCCGAGCAGCTGATTGCCAAGGGTAAAGACATAGAATGCATTACCCTGTCCCGGGCGGTGCAATATCACATAGAACAAAGGGTGTTTCTGCATCAGGGTAAAACCGTGGTGTTTACCAGCTGATCGCGCTTGCGCTCATTATTTATTCAGGGAGCTTATTAATGAACAAACGGTTGCTGACCGGCGCGCTGGCGCTGTTGGTGTCCGGCTGTGCCAGTCAGCAGCCGGATCTGCCATTTACACTGACACTGGCACATATTAACGACACTCATGCTCACTTTGATGCCAGTGATGCGCCCATCACCCTGGACGGCCGTCCGCTTTATACTCGTCTGGGCGGTCATCCGCGGCTGTTGACACAGGCTAATACGCTGCGGGAGCAGGCGAAACAGCAACAGCAGCCGCTGCTGTTTGTTCATGGCGGCGATGCCTGGCAGGGTACTGGCTATTTCAAACTGAACCAGGGGGCCATGAATGCGGATATTCTGAGCCGGCTGGGGCTGGATGCCATGGTGCTGGGTAATCATGAGTTTGATATCAGCAACCAGCGACTGGCGCAGTTTATTCAGAGCGTTAACTTTCCGGTGCTGGCCACCAATATAGATACCAGTACAGACCCGGCACTGAAAGATGCCGGGCTGCTGCCCTATGTGCTTTACTCCCTTGATGGTAACGATAAAGAGCGCCTTGAGAGTATGGAGGATGCAGGCCGGGATCCTGTGGTTGCCATTATCGGACTGACCCTTGAAAACATGCCGGACATTGCCCCAAACACGGGCAAGCTGGTGTTTGAACAGGAGCTCAAGGCAGCACAGAGCACGGTGAATGCGCTGCGTGCTCAGGGGGTTAAGCACATTGTTGCGGTTACCCATCTTGGACTGGAGCGGGATCAGCGTCTGGCTGCCGGTGTGAATGGCATCGATGTGATTGTAGGTGGTCATTCCCACAGTCTGCTGGGAGATTTTTCCGATCTGGGCATGGGCAAGCAACCTGACTATGCCCAGCTGGTTACCAACCCCGATGGCCGCGCTAAAACCTGTGTGGTGCAGGCAGGCCAATATGCTCAGGCCATGGGCCGGGTAACGGTCACTTTTACCAAAGACGGCCGGGTCAGCCGCTGTGAAGGTAACAATACCCTGCTTACCGATGGTCTTTTTTATACGGATATTCGTCGAACTGACGCCAGCCGGCTGAATGATGACGAACAAGCCGCGCTTAACGGGCGGATTGCCAACGATCCGCGTCTGGCCGTAGTGCAGGAAGATAAAGCACTGCGTGAGCATATTGATGCTCAATACCGGCCAGCATTGATGGCGGCTTACGGTAAGGTCATTGGTCATGTGCCGGCCACGTTAACTCACCGCCGCTTGCCAGCCCGAGATGGTACTCAGTCTCAGGTTGCTCCTCTGGTGGCAGCCAGCCAGCTGTACTGGATCAACACGCCTCAGGTGCAGGCGGTAACCGGCCGCAAGGCGGATATTGCACTGGTCAATGCCGGCTCGGTACGCACCAGTCTTGAACCCGGTGAGCTGAAAGAAGGCAATGTCTCTCTGGAGCTGCTGCCTTTTGCCAATCCGCTGAGTGTGGTGTCGCTCACCGGCAGGCAAATAGCAGCGCTGCTGCTGGAAACCATTAATGCCTCTTTGCCGCAAGGCGCTCATACCGGCCGCTTCCCCTATGTGGCGGGTCTACGTTACGAGTTTAATGAAACCCGTAAAGACGCCGGTTTTTTGCGTTCATTGGAAGTAAAGACCGACGCGGGCTGGCAACGGCTGGATCCCAATGCCAGTTATACTGTGGTGATGAACGGCTACAGTGCGTCGGGTAATGACGGCTGGAATACACTCTATGAAGCCCAGCGGGTACTGACTGACAGAACGGATCTGGCCTGGGTTAATGGCCAGTTAACCGCCTTTCCGGTTGCCCGCCTGGATAAAGCCGCGGGAGGAGCAATTCAAGTGCACTATATTAATCAGCCCCTGAATTGCCGGGCTCAGGGCGTAAAATGCAATACTGATGCCAGCGCCTTTGTAGAATATGTGCGTGATCAGCAGCCACTGCTGACACCGCTGCGTGAAACCGGAGTAACACTGAACCGGCTGTAATCATGCACAAGAAACCCTATTTACCGCAAAAAACCTGTTTGGTGTGCGGCCGGCCGTTCAGCTGGCGAAAAAAATGGGCCAGAGATTGGGAGCAGGTTAAATATTGTTCAGAGCGCTGTCGCCGGCAGCGCTCTGCTGCGTCAGGTGCTGACACAGCAGACAGCGATAAAAGTATGCGCTAGGTGCCTATTCCAGGCCTGATCCGGACGTGGTACTGGCCGCAAGCTGCTTGTTGTTTATGTTCGAATCCTCAGTGCTGCACTATAGTCTTTTGAGTCTTTGATATAATAACAACATCAGCACAGTCGACAGGGATGACACTATGCAAACCAATCCGCTTTTCAGTTTTAGCCGTGTTTTATTACTGGTTTTTTGCGCTGCATTGCCCGCGTGGGCCGCACAGCCATTGGTCAGGCCTGAACAGGCGGTCATACTGACAGTGACCGGTAATATTGAGCGCACCAATAGCAACGGAAAGGCAATATTCGACCGCGAGATGCTGGACCAGCTGTCACAGCATGGTTTTTTTACCGGTACTCCCTGGACCGGGCAAAAACATCACTTCAGTGGTGTGCTGTTGAGCGATTTGCTGAATTATCTCGGGGCTGAAGGAGAAAATGTCCGCGTTATTGCCTTGAATGACTATCATAATGATCTCAGCATGAATATGGTGCGCAAGCATCCCTTTCTGCTGAGCACCCGGCTTGACGGAGAAATCATAAAAGTCCGGGATAAAGGTCCGCTCTGGGTGATGTTACCCCTGTCGGAGCATTCTGAATATGACACCAAGCGCTATCACGAAATGCTCGTGTGGCAGGTAAAGCAGCTGGATATTCAGTGATTTCAAACTCAATCAAAATGGTGGTACTGACAGTTGCCGCACTGTTGTTTACCGTCAGCTCCATTTACAGCTACAACCGGGATCTGGATGTAGTCGGTTATGTTTCGTCTACTATCAAGGCGGTGGGCTGGGCCAGTTCCGAGCTGGAAATGGAAGTGCTGAAGTTCGATCACGCATTAACCGCATTAGCCGCAGGCACCAAAGGCGCTGATCATGTGCAACTGCGTTTCGAGTTGCTGTGGAGCCGCCTGAACACCCTTATTGAGGGAGAAGAAAGCCGGCCCATGCGTGAGCAGCCGGGCGTCATGGCAGTGCTGACGGCGCTTTTTGAGCAGTTAAAGCAATGGGAACCCGGTGTGTATCAGCTTGCTGATAATGACCGTCAGACTGCTTTGGCACTAAGGCAGGAGCTGGAGCCATATCGTCACCTGGTCAGGGAAATTAATGTGGACAGCTTTTCCGGGGCCAATGTACAGCAACAGCTGGATATTATCGGCGATATCCGACTGCGTTCTACCATTTATCTGGGAGGATTGCTGGTCAGTGGTGCTCTGCTGCTGTGGCTGGTGATTCGGGAAAACCGGCGCAATCGCTACATGGCCTATCATGATATGCTGACCGGTCTGCCCAACCGCATTAACTTTTATCAGATGATGAACCGCGCGCTGGCACAGGCCGAGCGCAAAGGCACTACGCTGGCGGTGCATATGGTGGATTTGAACGGGTTCAAGGCCATTAATGACAGCCTGGGTCATGATGTGGGCGATAGGGTGCTTAAGGTGGTGGCATCTCGTTTGAGGCTGGCGCTGAAAGGGCAGGGCCATGTGGCCCGCCTTGGTGGCGACGAATTTGTGGTGATACAGCCCTATACCAGGCGAGAACAAGCCGAGCGCTTTGCACAGGCCATGCTGAAAGCACTGTCGGCAGACATTCGTCTGCCCGACGGTTGTTTGTCGCCCAGAGCCAGTATTGGCTCCAGCCTTTATCCCGAGCACGGTGTCTCCATGGCGGACCTGTTAAGTCATGCCGATACCGCCATGTATTATGCCAAGCATAACCCCCGATTATCGTTTCAGTTGTTTGAGCAGGGCATGGATGAACGGCGGCTGCGTAGTCAGAAGCTGGCAGTGGCGTTACAGCTGGCCATTGAGAATGACGAGTTAACACTGTTATACCAGCCCATATTTTGTCTGAAAGGTGGCAGCATCGAGTCTTTTGAGGCGCTGCTGCGCTGGCATTCTGCCGAACATGGCCAAATCAGTCCGCTGGAAGTGATTGCAGTTGCCGAACATCATGGTCTGGCCCATGTGCTGAACCAGTGGGTGCTGTTAACGGCCTGTCAGCAGCTGCGGGAGTGGCATCGCCAGGGACACACTTACCTGAAAGTAAATGTAAATATCAGTCCGGAAATTTTTATGAGCGGTGAGCTGGCCAGTACCGTTAATATCATTTTGCAGCGGGTAGGGTTGCCGGCGTCAGCACTGGTGCTGGAAATTACCGAAGACACCAGCCTGTGGGATACCGCCAGCTCGGTGGATAATCTGACTGCACTGCGCAAGCTGGGCGTGGAAATTGCAATGGACGACTTTGGCACCGGTTATTCTTCTTTCAGCCATTTGCGTCAGCTGCCGGTAAACAAGCTGAAAATAGACAAGTCTTTTGTAGCAGACGTGACCACGGATCAGCGTGCGGCGGATATGGTGGATGCCATTATTCGGCTGGCCGACAGCCTGAATATGGCGGTCACCGCCGAAGGTATTGAACTGGCAGGACAAAGAGACAGGCTTGAGCAGCTGGGCTGTGCCCATGGTCAGGGCTATTTGCTGGCACGACCCATGCCGGCAGAAAAAGTGGCGGTATGGTTACAGGAAAACCGGCAGCAGCGCTACACTCCTGCCGGCTGAATTCAGGTGCGTGTTTCCTGTTGCCGGTTTTGGCAAAATGCGGTTATCAGTCCGGCCAGTGCAGGGTAGAAGGTACTGGCAACCCGGGCTTGCCGGCAACGCTGATAAAATGCCGGCAGCCAGCTGCACAGCTCCTGTTCCAGAAACTGACCTATCCCTTTCAGTGTGTCACCCCCGGCACTGGCGTCCTGCTCTGCCAGCTGACGATAGCCGCCAGCCAGGTAGTCCAGCATCACCGCCAGGTGATCTGCCGGCTCCTTGACTTCCGCTGGCAGCATAACACCGGCATTTTCCAGGCGCGCGGCCATGCGCCGGGCTGGCTCAGCCATAAAGCCGCCGCGTTCGGTAAGATAGCAAGAGGCATAAGGCGCGGCACTGTGGCGGGCGTCACTTAAAAACAGGGTGGCAAAGTCTGCTGCCAGCTCCAGTCTGGGGTGTTCAAACACACTCAGGCCGGCAATGGCCGAGCGCAGGGCTCCGGTTTCTGTCTGCAGGCCGTCTTCACTCAGCCAGTTCAGCAGAGGAGTGGCATCTCCGGCCTGATAGGCGGCCAGTGTGGCATCATCCGGCTCTTTGAACATCAGAGTTGAAAACCACTGGCACAGCACTGCCTGCCGTTGCCAGTGTTCACTGGAAAAAAAGGGCAGGACAGTGCCTGCCTCAACAGAGTGTGTCATTAAATCTCCACCATTTGCGGGCCGCCAAAGGAAGTGACGGCGGGCACGTCACCGGTAAATTTCTCGATGTCTACCAGGCAGGTGTTGGCACTGGGTGCCTGAGCCAGCTTGGAAGAGCCCACATCCAGGGTCAGCGTATTAGGATCGCCATAGGTATCAAGTGCCCCTATGCTGGCATCAACAGGACCATACCAGGCACCTTCATGAATACGCACCACTCCTGTGGGATAAAGGTCAGAAATCCGGGCTCCGGCCAGCAGCTGGCCGCGATCGTTGAATACTCGCACCAGGTCGCCGTCCTGAATGCCGCGTGCGGCGGCGTCATCAGGATTGATATAAACAGGCTCCCGGCCCTGCACCGCATAAGTGGTGCGGTATTCGTCGGATTCGCACATTTGTGAGTGCAAACGCTGATCAGGATGGACCGACTGCAGCCACAGCGGGTGTTTATCGGAGCCGGGGCCACCATGAGAGCGCTCGGCTTTTTCCATCCATACCGGGTGAGACTTGCAGTCGTCATAGCCATAGTTACCAATTTTACGGCTGCTTATCTCGATAAAGCCTGAAGGAGTGCCCACGGCGTTGACTTCCGGATCTTTGCGAAAGTCAGCATGACGCACCCAGTTTTCTCCTTCGCCAAAATCTACATAGCCGTTCTCCCAGAACTCGTTAAATTCCGGCATGGGATAAGTGTCTTTATTGGCATCCTTACACTCGTTATAAAGCTGCTCCAGCCACTGGCGCTCGTCTTTGCCCTGGGTATATTCCTCATGGCGGCCATAGCGGCGGCACAAATCGGTGAAAATATCGAAGTCACTGCGCGAATGAAATAAAGGATCCACCAGCTTGTGCATGGCCAGCAGGCCGCGTTTGACATAGGAGCCGTAAATATCGATATCGTTGCGTTCAAACTGGGTGCAGGCAGGCAGCACCAGATCCGAGAAACGGCAGGTGGCGTTCCAGGAATAATCGATGGTGACCACGGTTTCCAGCTTGCGAAACGCCTGCTTCATGCGGTTGTGATCCTGATGGTGATGCCAGGGGTTACAGCCGCTGAATACGCACATTTTGATGTCCGGATAGGTGACTTCGCTGCCGTTGTACTGAATCTTGCCGCCCGGCTCCAGCAGGCAGTCAATCCAGCGGGCTACCGGAATAATGCGGCTGGCACCGTTAAAGTCTTCGTTATCGTGCACCGGCTTTTTGCCGGGATCCAGGTTGCGCGGAAAACCACCCGGTGCGCTGGCATTAGTGCCGGGCACGCCAATGGAGCTGTAGTGATGGGCGTAGCTGATGCCGCCTCCGGGCAGGCCAATCTGGCCCAGCATGGCGGCCAGCACGGCACCGGCCCAATAGGGCTGCTCGCCATGCTGCTGACGCTGAATGGCCCAGCCAAACATCAGCTGAGTTCGGCCGGATGCCAGCAGGCGGGCAAAGTCGCGAATGGCGTCTGCTTCTATACCGCAGATGTCAGCGGCCCACTCCGGCGTTTTTTCTACTTTGTCTTCGGTTTTGCCCAGCACATAATCCATAAAGGGCTCAAAGCCGAGCGTATAGGTGCCGAGGAATTGCTCGTCATGCAGCTTTTCGGCGTAGAGGGTATGCGCCAGTCCCAGCATAAAGGCCACATCGGTCTGCGGATGAATATACTGATGCTCACAACCCAGATATTGCTGGGTTTTGGAGCGTACCGGATCCACACAAATAACCTTGATATCACCGCTGGTGACTTTTTCTTTCAGCTGGGCCAGATAGCCGTATGACTGATGAGTTTCACAGTTCCAGCCTACCTGCAGGTTTTTGAAGGGATCATTGGCCCACAGCACCAGGGTGTTGGTGTGCTCCAGAATAAGCGGCCAGGAAGTACCCTGATCGTATACCTCGGTAGAGCCAAGGACATAGGGCATGATAACCTGACCGGCACCGGTGGAGTAGTCACCTACCTTGTTGACAAAGTTACCGTGCAGGTTGACGCCCCGCTGCATATGGCTGCCACAGCTGTGGAACTGGCCGGTCTGACGCCAGCCGGTAGCGCCGGCGTACAGCGCCCAGGGCCCATATTGGGTTTGAATGCGCTCCAGCTCTTCATAAAACAGATCGAGCGCTTCATCCCAGGTTACCCGCACAAAACGGTTATCTCCCCGCTGGCTGGTATCGCTGTTATGGCGGTTTTTAAGCCAGTCCAGGCGGACCATGGGGTAGCGAATGCGTGACGGATTATAAATAAGTCCTTTAATACCGTTGAGCATATCGGTGGGGTGCTGGTCCAGTTCAAAGGGTTTGACCTCGGTCACCACACCGCCTTTGACCAGCGCCTTGAAGGCTCCCCAGTGGGAGCCGGCCATTTTCCAGCTTCCCTCGGCGGTGACCGCAGCCTCTGCACTGCGTACCAGCAAACCCGGGCCAATCAGGGCAGCAGCCGAGCCCGCCGCCAGCCCCTGAAGAAAACGTCTTCTTGAAATTGCCATTACTGCTCTCTCCTTAATGCGCGCCGTCGGCGTAGTCGGACGAATGCTTTTGCAGATATTTCAGTACCAGGGCCTGAGTGTCGGCGTCCATATTGGTAAAGCCCACCATGCCGGCAAACATGCCCGGCCAGGTGTTGGCATCAAAGTGGGCTTCGGCCGGCTGGGAGTGGCAGACGCTGCAGGCGGTGCGGTAAGTATCCCGGGCATAGCCCCAGAGATCTTCCGCCTCCGGCAGCAGCGCACCTTTTTCTGCCCACAGTGCTATCTCCACTGGCTCCCAGGGCAGGCCGGTCAGCTCGTCCACTTTGGCCTCAGCCTGCACTTTCACCAGCTCATTGTTCTGGGCCACTTCTTTTTCCAGTACCAGACTGGTGATGTTCATGCCAAAGTCTTCATACAGCACGCGGCCAAAGCCCCGGGTCTTGCGCCAGGCGGGAATCAGCAGCTGTACGCTGTCGCCACTTTCTTCCTGTAGCCTTACCGGACTTGCCGCTTCCAGCTCACCGGCAGGTTTAGTACGCTCTTGGTCGAGATACAGCGTAATGGCCTTGACGGTGTAATAACTCTCGCCCTTATTCAGACCCAAGCCCTGCGCCCGCTGCTCCAGTTGATCCAGTGCCGGATCCTTGAATACCATCTGCTCCGGCAGATGGTGAGCAATACCCTTGTGACAGTCGATGCAGCTCTGATTACGCTCTGCAGCCGGTTTCATAAAGCGTTTGGCTTTATCCGACATAACATCCCAGTTCATGCTGTTGTAGTCATGACAGTTGCGGCATTCCAGCGATCCATTGGCAGAAAACCGTGCCCATTCGTGCTGAGCCAGCTCCAGGCGTTTTTCCAGAAATTTTTCACGAGTGTCTATGGTGCCGAATACCTTGCCCCAGACCTCTTTACTGGCCTGCATTTTGCGGGCAATTTTGTCAGTCCAGTCGTGAGGTACATGGCAATCGGGACAGGTGGCGCGCACACCGGAGCGATTGGACCAGTGCACAGTGCCCTGCAGCTCCTGATAGACGTTATTCTGCATTTCGTGGCAGCTGATGCAGAACTCTTCGGTGTTGGTGGCTTCCAGTGCGGTGTTAAAGCCACCCCAGAAGATAATGCCGGCCACAAAGCTGACCAGGGTGACAGCGCCCAGGCTGAGATGCACGGCGGGCCGCCTGAGGGTATTCCAGAGTTTGCAAATAAGTTTTTTCATGGTGCTGCTCGCTTGACAGAGTCGAAATCAAAATCAGTGCAGGTTTATCCGTGGCCGGGGGGGCCAAAAATCAGCTGCAGCATCCAGACGGCGAAACCATAGCCGCCAACACAGATAATGCTGAGCACGGGAAAGAACACCAGGGTGATAAAGAGCAAAGACACCCATTCCCGTTTTTTGGTGGACTCCTGAGCGAAAGTATTTTTAGTCATGGTGGGTCCCTAATTGCGTAAGCCTGAGCGACGGGGAGCATGCATGTTTGTATGCCTTTACCGATTATAGTCACTCATCTGTCAGCCGCGTTGATCCCTGTCAAAACTGTTGTCTGTTGGTGTTTTCACGACAAGTTCAATTGAAGCCGCTGTATGAGAATCATGCTTTAACGCTGCCACAATGAGGCGTACTTTACGTTGGCACTGCCGTTGCCAAAAGTGCCGTTTGAGCCGATAATTCCGGTTTAAACACCTTTCAGAGTTACTCCCCCATGCTTGAACAATATTTTAAGCTCAAAGAGCTGAATACCAATGTGCGCCAGGAAGTGGTGGCAGGTATTACTACCTTTTTGACCATGGCTTATATCATTTTTGTTAATCCGGCCATTTTGTCGGAAGCGGGAATGGACTATGGGGCCGTGTTCGTGGCGACCTGTCTGGCTGCGGCCATTGGCTGCTTTATTATGGGGCTGGCGGCCAACTACCCCATTGCACTGGCACCGGGCATGGGCCTGAACGCCTTTTTTACCTATACGGTGGTGCTGACGGAAGGTTACAGCTGGCAGAGTGCCCTGGGCGCCGTATTCTTTTCGGGCTGTATTTTTGTACTGCTTAGTTTATTTAAGGTGCGGGAGTGGATTATTAATGCCATTCCACAGCCACTCAAACTGGGTATTGCTGCGGGCATCGGCTTGTTTCTGGCGCTGGTGGGGCTGAAAAGTGCCGGCATTATTGTGGATAACCCGGCTACCCTGGTGGGCCTGGGTGATATTACCGGACTGCAGGCGGGCCTGGCGGTGCTGGGCTTTTTTCTGATTATCGGCATGGCTGCGCGGGGCATGCGCGGCGCTGTTATGATCGGCATTCTGGTGATCACTGGTCTGGGGCTGGCCTTTGGCGATGTGGAATATCAGGGCATCGTTTCGGCACCGCCTTCCATTATGCCCACTTTTATGCAGCTGGATCTGGCCGGAGCCTTGAATGTGGGCATGCTGTCAGTGATTTTTGCTTTTCTGTTTGTAGACTTGTTCGATACCTCCGGCACTCTGATTGCGGTGGCCCAGCGGGCCAAACTGCTGGATGAGCAAGGCCGGCTGCCGCGCCTGAGCCGTGCTCTGCTGGCAGACAGCACCGCCTCCATTGCCGGCTCGGTACTGGGTACCTCTACCACGACTTCCTACGTGGA
The DNA here is from genome assembly GCF_000381965.1 of Oceanimonas smirnovii ATCC BAA-899. Lineage (GTDB taxonomy): Bacteria > Pseudomonadota > Gammaproteobacteria > Enterobacterales > Aeromonadaceae > Oceanimonas > Oceanimonas smirnovii. The sequence continues at coordinate 76,254 of NZ_KB908456.1, read as the reverse complement.
AAGCACAGCCGGTGTGGCCGTGGGCGGACGCAGCGGCCTTACCGCCGTGGTGACCGGTCTGCTGTTTATTGCTGCACTGCTGTTCTCGCCGCTGGCAGGAATGGTGCCGGCTTATGCCACTGCCGGCGCTCTTGTCTACGTGGCCGTACTGATGATGGCCCAGCTGGCTCTTCTGCACTGGGATGACATTACCGAAGCCGTGCCCGCTGTGGTGGTGCTGGTGATGATGCCCTTTACCTTTTCCATTGCCAACGGCATTGCGTTTGGCTTTATCAGCTATGTGGGTGTGAAGGTATTGTCCGGCCGCGCCGGTGAAGTCAGTCCGGTGGTATGGGCTCTGGCCATGCTGTTTGCGCTCAAGTTCGCCTTTGGGGTATAAGCTAACCCCACCCTGACTCTCCCCTTAACAAGGGGAGGGAATTAATTACTTTGCCTTCTCTTTTTCTCCTCCCCCTTGTTTAAGGGGGAGGTCGGGAGGGGGTTTTTATGTTTCCCCTCTTGAAAACCTTTTTGCCGGCCCCATCTTTCTCGCTGTAGGTTAAACCAAGCAAGGAACATCAACATGACCGAAGCCGTGCATACCGAAACTCATGGTTTTCAAACCGAAGTTAAACAGCTGCTCAGCCTGATGGCGCACAGCCTCTACTCCAACAAAGAGGTTTTTCTGCGTGAGCTGGTGTCCAACGCCGCTGACGCTGCGGACAAGCTGCGTTTCAAGGCGCTGTCCAACAGTGATTTATTCGAGAATGACGGCAACCTGCGGGTGCGTCTGGTCATCGATAAAGACAACAAAACTCTGACCATTTCCGATAACGGCATCGGCATGAGCCGGGACGAGGTGATTGAACACCTGGGCACCATTGCCAAGTCGGGCACCAAGGCGTTTTTCAGCCAGCTGTCCGGTGATCAGGCCAAGGACTCTCAGCTGATCGGTCAGTTTGGTGTGGGCTTTTACTCCGCCTTTATTGTGGCCGACAAGGTCACCGTGGAAACCCGTGCCGCCGGTGACAGCAGCGATCGTGGTGTGCGCTGGGAGTCCGACGGTGACGGCAGCTTTACCGTTGCCGATATCAACAAGCCCGGCCGTGGTACCGACGTGATCCTGCATCTGCGGGAAGAAGAGCTGGAGTTCCTCGATGACTGGCGTCTGCGCAGCATAGTGGGTAAATATTCCGATCACATCAGCATTGCCGTGGAAATGTGGAAGGACGGCGAGCCCGAGCAGACCGACGAAGACGGCAATATCACTGCCGCCGCCACTGACGGCGAGTGGGAGCAGGTGAACAAGGCTACTGCCCTGTGGACCCGTGCCAAAGGCGACATCAGCGATGAGGAATATCAGGAGTTCTACAAGCATATTTCTCACGACTGGCAGGATGCCCTGGCCTGGAGCCATAACAAGGTAGAAGGCAATCAGGAATACACCAGCCTGCTGTATGTGCCCGCCAAGGCCCCGTTCGACCTGTATAACCGCGATCAGAGCCACGGCCTCAAGCTGTATGTGCAGCGGGTGTTCATTATGGACGATGCCGAGCAGTTTATGCCCACCTACCTGCGCTTTGTGAAGGGCGTGCTCGATTCCAACGATCTGCCCCTGAACGTGTCCCGCGAAATTCTGCAGGACAACAAGGTGACCGCTCAGTTGCGCAAGGCCTGCACTAAACGGGTGCTGGGCATGCTGGAGCAGATGGCAAAGAACGATGCTGAAAAATACCAGGGTTTCTGGAAAGAATTCGGCAATGTCCTTAAAGAAGGTCCGGCGGAAGACTATGGCAACCGCGAACAGATTGCCGGCCTGCTGCGCTTTGCCAGCACCCATAACGACTCCGATGCGCAGACAGTGTCACTGGCTGACTACATTGAGCGCATGAAAGAAGGTCAGGACAAGATCTACTACATCACAGCCGACAGCTACGCCGCCGCCAGCAACAGCCCGCACCTTGAAATCTTCAAGAAGAAGGGCATCGAAGTGCTGCTGATGTGGGAGCGGGTAGACGAGTGGCTGATGAACCACCTGAGCGACTTCCAGGACAAGCAGTTTGTGTCTGTCACCAAGGGTGAACTGGACCTGGGTGAGCTGGACGACGAAGAAACCAAGAAGGCGCAGGAAGAAGCCAAAGAGGCGCTGAAGCCGCTGCTGGAGCGGGTGCAGACCGCCCTTGGTAATGAGGTGAAGGAAGTACGTCTGACCCATCGTCTGACCAGCACACCGTCTTGTGTGGTGGCCGGTGAGCATGACATGAGCACCCAGATGATCAAGCTGATGCGCGCCGCCGGCCAGCCGGTGCCGGAGCAGAAATACATTCTGGAGCTGAACCCCGAGCACAGCCTGGTGAAAAAGCTGGAAGGTCTGGAGCAGGGCGAGCAGTTCAACGAATGGTCTCGGCTGCTGCTGGAGCAGGCTCAGCTTGCCGAGCAGGGCGGCCTGAAAGACCCCGCCGCCTTTGTGGCACGGGTAAACCGCCTGCTGCTGGGTTAACCGACAAAGCAAGCCTTTTCGAAAGACCGGTATCGCATCAATGCGATACCGGTCTCTTTTTTTTGCTGCTTATATAATCAATAGGTCTAACTGTTCAGGCAGTTACTTGTTCCCATGGCGGTGTCATGCCACAATCAGGCGCAATTTATGAATGACTAATCAAAAAGAGGACGCTGTTATGCGCATCGTTTTGCTGGGTGCTCCGGGCGCGGGTAAGGGAACGCAAGCTCAGTTCATCATGGAAAAGTTCGGTATTCCGCAAATTTCGACCGGCGACATGCTGCGTGCCGCTATCAAGGCCGGCACCCCGCTGGGCCTGAAGGCCAAGGAAGTCATGGATAATGGTCAGCTGGTGTCTGATGACATCATTATTGGCCTGGTAAAAGAGCGTATCAGCCAGGACGATTGTGCCAAGGGCTTTTTGCTGGATGGTTTCCCTCGTACCATTCCTCAGGCCGATGCCATGAAGGAAGCCGGTGTTGCTGTGGATCACGTACTCGAATTTGCCGTGCCTGATGAAGAAATCGTCAAGCGTATGAGTGGCCGTCGTGTGCATCCGGGCTCCGGCCGGGTTTACCACCTGGTATATAACCCACCCAAAGTGGAAGGCAAAGACGATGTGACCGGTGAGGAGCTGGTGATTCGTGCCGACGACGAAGAAGCCACAGTACGCAAGCGCCTGGCGGTTTACCATGAGCAAACAGCACCGCTGATTGATTATTACAAACAAGAAGCCGACGCCGGCCGTACCCAACACCACAAGGTTGACGGTACCCAGTCTGTTGAAGCGGTAAGCCGCGAGCTGACTGATATTCTGGCATAACGCTTTTATGATGTAAGCCGGACCTGTTAGGGTCCGGCTTTTTGTTGTTGATAAAAGGCAGGTAACAAGGTGAAAACAGGCGTTTTACTGGTGAATCTGGGCACGCCTTCCGCGCCAACCTCGGCGGCGGTAAAGGCCTTTCTCAGTGAGTTTCTGCACGATTACCGGGTAGTGGATTTACCCCGTTCACTCTGGTGCCCGTTATTGCATGGCATTATTCTGCCGTTCCGCTCGCCCAAGGTTGCCAAATTGTATCAGGGTATCTGGTGGCCGGAAGGCTCACCACTGATGGTGGTGAGCAAGCGTCAGCAGGCGGGTTTGCAACAGGCACTGCAAGATGAAGGGATCGACATGCCGGTGGCGCTGGGCATGAGCTACGGCGAGCCGTCCATTGAGTCGGCCTGGCAACAGCTGAAAGAGCAGGGCGTAGGCAAAGTGATAGTCTTGCCCCTGTATCCGCAATATTCAGTCAGTACCACGGCCTCTGTGTTTGACAGCTGGGCCAAACTGATGAAAAAAGAGCGGCTGGTGCCTGCGCTGCGTTTTGTGCACGACTACCATGATTTCAGTGGTTATATCTCGGCGCTGGCTGATTCGGTGCGCAGTCACTGGGAGCAACATGGCCGCGGCGACATGCTGCTGTTGTCTTACCATGGTATTCCCAAGCGCTTTGAAAACGAAGGTGACCCTTACGGGCAGCAGTGTCATCGCACGTCAGAGCTGCTGGCCGCAGAGCTGGGGCTGGAGCCCCACCAGTGGCGTACTACCTTTCAGTCCCGCTTTGGCCGGGAAGAATGGCTGCAGCCTTACACTGACAAAACCATGGAAAAGCTGCCGAAAGAAGGCATTAAAAAGCTGGATGTGATCTGCCCGGCATTTTCTGCTGACTGTCTGGAAACCCTGGAGGAGATTGCCGGTGAAAATAAGGAAATCTTTCTCGAGGCGGGCGGAGAGCAATATCACTACATTCCCGCTCTGAACGACAATCCTGCCCATATTCGCATGCTGATGGATCTGGTGCGCCGCGAGCTGGTGTAAGCCAGACAGGGGTCAAAACCTGAAAAACCGGCGTTGCTTTAATAGCAACGCCGGTTTTTTTATGGGCCGAAGGTTCAGTGCAGCGGGCTGGCTGGCACTGCCGGCCCGATCACAAAAAGGCGTCCGCTTGCTTGCCGGTTGCGCAAAAAAGCGCCATCTTGCTCTTGCCAGCACACTACAGCAGCAATGGCAGGGCTTGCCAGCGCGCGTTGTAACTGAGCTGCGCTAAGTTGGTGAGCGTCTATTATACGAGCCGGATTCAGGCCAGCAGCAGCCAGTGCGTGGCGGCATAATCTGCCAGGTGTGTTGGCAATGACTATCCAGCCGGCATTGGCCCGGCTCAGGCTGGCCAGGCGAGCAAGCTCACCAGCCTGTGAAGCCGTGGAGTGAGTGATACTGGGTGATGATGTATGAGAGTGCCGAGCCTGCTTACGGATTAATGAAAGGTTCATCATGGTTCGCCCCTGCCTGTTTTTAACTGGTTATATATACAGTATTCCGGCGGGGCGGTCTGGTCAATATTTAACTGTATAAATTTACAGTCAGGGGGCGTTATGGATAAAACCCAGCTGGAGCGTATGGACATTCATATGGTACTGAGCATTGTCAATGAGAAGCTGCGCATAGAGTGCGACAGCCTGGATGCACTGCTGGCGCGTTACGAGCTGGACGGGGGCTGGCTGGCCGCGCGTATGGCGCAGATCGGCTACCGTTATGACAATCACAGCAACCAGTTTCGTGGCGTGAGCAAGTAACCTGTTACACCATGCCTTGAATTAGAGACACCGGACTGACATAGTCCGGTTTTTTGTCTGCAGGAGAAACCCATGGATGCAAATTTCTGGCATGAACGCTGGCAAACCGCCCGCATCGGTTTTCATCAAAGTGACATTAATGTTCACTTGCAACAATGCTGGGAGCATACCGATGCCGAAGCCGGCAATGAAGTATTGGTGCCCCTGTGCGGTAAAAGCCTGGACATGTGCTGGCTGGCAGAGCAGGGTCAGGCCGTCGCCGGTTTTGAGCTGTCACCGCTGGCGGTGAAAGATTTTTTCACCGATGCCGGTTTAACCCCTTCCTGCAAAGAAGAAGGAGCATTTTTATGCTGGCAGCAGGGGCCGTTCAGCATTTATGAGGGCGATTTTTTCAAGGCCAGTGAACTTGGGCTGCAGTTTAAACTGGCCTACGACAGAGCCGCCCTGATTGCTCTGCCGCCGGCCATGCGCCCGGCTTATGCCAAACAGCTGGCCGAATTGCTGGAAAGTGACGGGCGTGTATTGATGATAACGGTGGATCACGACGCTCAAGAAGATCAAACACCGCCGTTTGCTGTCAAGGAAGCGGATGTGCGAGCCTTGTTTGCACCTTATTTTGAGATAAGCCTGCTGGAACATACCTGCCTCGGAGCGCAACACAGGCGGGTGGCCTCAGGTGAGTGCAGCTATTTTGATGAACTGTGTTTTTTGCTTACTCGGCGCTAAGCAGTTGTTAATTCAGTGTGCGATCAGGTTAACAGAATGGGATTAAGAGCCCGTTTTGGCGTTTTTATTAGTGTAATATTCCGATGTGTGCTTTCAGCATGAAATCTTTATCTGTAAAATAACTATTCATTACGCGCTTAATCCTGTGCGGTATTATGCGCAAATGTTGGTCTTTTTATGCATTGGTTGCCGTTTGCATAGCAAAATGGCAAGGAGTATTCATGGAAAAAACGCTGGCGGGCCAGAGTGGTGGCATGCGCAACTGGCTGATGTTTTTGCTGCCGTCCCTGGCAGGTATTTTGCTGTTTATGACGCCGGTAGCCTGGCAGGGCGACATCACCATTATGATAGCGGTGCTGGCCAAAAGCGTGCAGGGCGCGCTGGCGGATCAGTTGCCGGCTGTGGTCACCGGTCTGATTGTGCTGTCTGCACTGGTCACCCTGTTTGGCTCTCTGGCCAAGCCCGCCTGGCTGCTGAACAGTCCTTTTCTTAATACCCTGTTTAATGTGCGTCCGGTCTGGTTGCTAAGCCGGCTGCTGGGCGCTGTTTTTGTGTTGCTGGTGCAGTTTCAGGTGGGCCCGCAGCTGCTTTACAGCGGTGATACCGGCGGTCTGGTGCTGAACGATCTGCTGCCGGTACTGTTTTCGGTGTTTATTTTTGCCGGCCTGTTGCTGCCGTTATTGCTGGACTTTGGTCTGCTGGAGCTGGTGGGCACCCTGCTGACCGGCATTATGCGCCCTGTGTTCCGGCTGCCCGGCCGTTCGGCAGTAGACTGCATGGCCTCCTGGCTGGGTGACGGCAGTGTGGGCATTTTGCTGACCAGCAAGCAATATGAAGGCCATCACTATACCCAGCGTGAGGCTGCCGTGATTGGTACCACTTTTTCGGCGGTGTCCATTACTTTCAGTCTGGTGGTGCTGGCCCAGGTGAAGCTGGAGCATATGTTTTTACCCTTTTACGGGGCCGTGTGCCTGGCCGGCATAGTGGCGGCCATAGTGGTGCCCCGGCTGCCCCCTCTGTGCTGGAAGGCAGATACCTTTATTAACGGCCAGCCCCGTCCGGCTAATGCCGAAGTCACTCCTGAAGGCTATTCCCGCCTTGGCCATGGTGTCACGCTGGCGCTGATGCGGGCCGGCAAGGTAGAAAGCCTTGGCCAGGTGGCCCGTACCGGTGTGCATAATGCGCTGGATATGTTGCTGGGCGTGCTGCCGGTGGTGATGGCATTTGGCACCCTGGCACTGGTGATTGCCGAAACCACGCCGCTGTTTACCTGGCTGGGTGTGCCTTTTGTTCCTCTGCTTGAGCTGCTGGGTATTCCTGAGGCGGTGGCGGCATCCCAGACCATGGTGGTGGGTTTTGCTGATATGTTTATTCCCGCCATTCTGGCCAGCTCCATTGAAAGTGACATGACCCGCTTTGTGATTGCGGCCTTGTCGGTCACTCAGCTTATCTACATGTCGGAAGTGGGTGCGTTGCTGTTGGGCAGCAAAATCCCGGTCAACATTGTTGAGCTGTTCGTGATCTTTCTGATGCGCACCCTGGTGACGCTGCCGGTGATTGCATTGGTCGCCCATTTGGTATTCTGAAGACAAAGCGCTCTATACTCCGGCGGACATCAGGCTGAACAGGAGCGCTTATGTATCAGAATGTGCTGGATTTTTGGTTCGATGAATTAAAACCGGCCCAATGGTGGCAAAAGAGCAAGATGCTGGATGAAGAAATTGCCCGGCGCTTTGGGCGATACCCTCACCGCAATGCCATTCTCGGGCGTGAGTCCACGCCGGAAGAGCAGGAATTTCTCAAACAGCTGAGAGCGGGGTTTTAACTGCAAACCCCACCCCGACCCTCCCCTTGAAAAGGGGAGGGAGCCAAGACCAAGGAGGAAGGCGGGGAGGGGGTAACGATTACTGCTGCTGGATCATCCAGATTTGAAAGGCACGACGGGTGTCGGCGTCGGCGGCGTTCCACCAGTGTTGCAGCATTTCCATGGCATCGGCATCCACCACGGCATCACCGAACTTTTGCTGAGCGGCAGCCACGGCAGCTTCGGTGCGGCCGTTAAAAGCCTGGCGGGTTTGGCGCAGGTGCTCCTGAATGCCACCGGCAGTGTCCAGGCCGGCAGGCATGGGGATAGTAGAAATGTCTGCTTCAACTGGCTGGCCGGTGCGCTGGTCGATGACGGTCAGCTGCTCGGATTGCTCACGCAGAAACTGGCGGGCCAGCTGATAGTTCAGCGGTTTGTTGAAATCGATGGTCAGCTCGGCATCGGCAGCCACATTATCCAGCTCGATAATTACGGGATCGCCGTTCAGCACCCGTACTTCAGAGCGGTTGGAATAATCATTGGTATAACCAATGGCTATCTGATTTTTACCTTCAGCCAAAGTGACTTCATGAATATCTTTGGTAATGGTGTTGGCGGTTTTTTCACCGTTAATCAGATAAATCTGATAAGGCTGCTCAGCCTTGAAGGTGGCCGCATTGGCACCAAAACACAGACTGGCGGTTGCCAGGGCGGCAAGGGTAATACGCAGTGTCATAAATCAGGGCTCCTGAGCCTTTGCCCGCGAGGGCGTTTCATCAATGAATCTTCACTTAAGTAAACCGGTAAATTGTGACAACAATTCATACCGGACGCAATTGGCAAGCACCGCCCGCTTCACGTTTCCCGGCTGAAGGGCGGCAGGGCATTCAGCAGTGCCGGGCCGTAACGGCGGGTAAGCAAGCGCCGGTCCAGAATAATAATGCGGCCTTGGTCGGTTTCGGTACGCAGCAGCCGGCCGCAGGCCTGGATCAGCTTGCGGGATGCTTCGGGCACGGTGAGTTGCATAAAGGCATTGCCGCCGCTTAAGCTTATCCATTCTGCCATGGCTTCTTCCACCGGCGAGGTGGGCACCGCAAAGGGCAGCTTGGTAATAATCAGATTGGTCAGGTAATGGCCGGGCAAGTCCAGCCCTTCGGCAAAACTGCCGGTGCCAAACAGCACACTGGGCTGACCACCATCGCACTTCATGCGGTGCAGCTCCAGCAGCGCCTGACGGCCGGCTTCTCCCTGCACCAGCAGTGAGTGTCCCTTGTCACGCAGGGTCTTTGCCAGCGCGTTCATCTGCCGGTAAGAAGAAAACAACACCAGCGTAGCGGTTTCACCTTTGATCCAGCGGGGAATTTCCTCACTCAGCAACGCATCAAAGCCTGCATCCTGCGGCTCGCAGCCAAGGGCAGGAATAATCAGCCTTGAGCCGGCGTAGTCAAAAGGGGAGTTCAGCCTGAGATACTGGCTGCCGTCGTCGGCACGCAGGCCCACAGAACGGCGGAAATAGCTGAAATCGTTCAGTGCGGTAAAGGTAGCGGAGACCATCACCACGGCTGCCGCCCGGGACCAGCACCACTGCTCCAGCAGATGCCCCACTGCCAGCGGGGTGGCACACAGCACAATGTCGGTCTTGCTTTGCTCCAGCCAGCGCGCCGGCGGTGTGTGTTTGGGGCCCACGGCTTTCAGCATCAGCTCGCACAGACTGCCGGCCTCGTCGGTGTGCAGTTGCTGCAGGCTGACCGCCGCCATGGCGGCAGATACGGCACTGTTACCGGGCTGCCGCTTAAGTGCCTCGGCCAGCTCGTTCTGCAGCCGGCTTAATCTCTGCGCCAGTTGTTTATGCTCATCCTTAAGGGCAGTAAGGGCATGTGTCAGCAGCCCGGGCAGCTCGCCGGCGGCAAAACGCAGGCAGCCCTGTTCATCCGGGGTTAAGTCGCCGGCACGCTGGGCCGACTGCAGCTGTTTATATAACTCGGTTAACGACGGAATAAGCTGCTGCAGCGCCTGCTGAGTGCGGTTAACGGCGTTCTGACCGTCGTCGTTAAGGGCGGCAGCCAGTTGCGGCACCTGCTTGTTGAACTGCTCCAGATTGCGCCGGGCGCTGCGCAGCCCCAGCCGTGCCGAGCCCTGCTCCCGGGCAATGTGAGCAATATGGTGGGCTTCATCCAATACATAAAGGCAGTTTTCCGGCTCGGGCAGAATAATGCCGCCCCCCATGGACAAGTCTGCCAGTAGCAGCGCATGGTTCACTACAATGACATCGGCTTTATCCAGTTCGGCCCGCGCAAGGTGAAACGGACACTGGCTATGGCCCAGCTGAGGCTGGCAGCTGTGGCGCTCGGTCTGAATCTGGGTCCAGAGCGCACTCTCCACGGGCTCGGGCCAGCTGTCCCGGTCACCGGCCCAGTCACCCGTCTGCAGTGCCTGCCACAGCCCGGCCAGCTGAGTTTGCTGGGCAGGCGTGAGAGTGCAGGCGGCCTCAAACATGCTGATTTGGCTTTTGCCCTGCACCAGGTCCTGCAGCCGCTGCCGGCAGCAATAACGAGCACGCCCCTTGGCCAGGGTAAAGGTAAATGCTGGCTCACAGTGTGGCTGAAAAAGCGGCAGATCCTTGTTGATCAGTTGCTCCTGCAAGGCCAGGGTCGCCGTGGAAATGATCAGGGTTTTATTATTGAGCCGTGCCCAGGGAATGCCCGCCTGTAAATAAGCAAGAGATTTGCCTATTCCGGTGCCGGCCTCGGCCACCAGAATACGACGGGCAGCGTCGTAATGGCCAAGCAGCACCTTGCCTATTTCCGCCACCAGAAAGTTTTGCTCGCGTCTTGGTTTAAATCCCTGAATGGATTGGCTTAACTGACGGTAATTAGCCCGCACAAGAGAGCGGTATTGGGCGCTGGACATGAAAAGTTCCGGTATAAAACACAACGGCAATTATATGGCGTGTGTATTTATATACCAGTTTTCACTGATATATCGGACTATGGTGGTTAATTGTTGAAAAGTGCTTGGCATCACACTTTCAGACGTGCACAAGAGTGTGATTGTCATAAAAAGTTCCCGCGATTTTGTTGCAAGGTCAAAATACCAGTGATAGTCTGCTGCCCATAGTAACGCCAGCGTTGCTAACACAGGGAATAACAAGGACTTAGTGTTTAATTACAGTAGGCATATAAAATCATGAAAAAAACGATTCTTGCACTGACCATTCCTGCGCTGTTCGCGACCTCTGCCAGCGCTGTAACCGTTTACTCCGACGAAGGTGCCAAGGTAGATATCTACGGCCGCATTCAGTATGAAGCCGGTGAGATGGGTTTCAAAAAAGATGATGCAACCGCGAATAACTTCGGTGGCGAAGGTGAAGCACGCCTGGGTGTTAACGTTGAGTATGCACTGAACAACGATATCGACCTGATTGGTAAGCTGGAATGGCAGGTTGTTGCTGAAGGTGATGACGCTACCGGCTCTGACAATCTTTCTACCCGCTACGCCTGGGCTGGTTACCGTTTTCAGGACACTACCGAGCTGACCTTTGGTCGCAGCCAGGATCCGATTGCTCAGGTACTGTATCTGAGTGATATCTTTAACATCTTTGGTGGTCGTGCTGGTTATGGTGACCGTTTTGAGCTGAACGACAAGGTAGACGATCAGGTTCGCGTTTCTTACGCTGCCAACGGTCTGGATCTGCGCGGTGCTTATGCTTTCTCTGACGGTTACAAGCTGGAAAAAGCAGGTAACGGTTCTGAGCTGGACAACCAGTGGTCTCTGTCTGCCGGTTATACTTTCCCGGTAGGTGTGGGCGTGTATGCCGCTTATGAGCAGCAGGATGTTCGTGGTAAAAATGAAGATTCTATCGATGCCTGGTTTGCCGGTGCCAGCTACACCGTAGACGGCTTCTTCTTCTCCGGTCTGTATACTCAGCGTGAATATAAAGACATAGATACCAAAGGTTTCGAACTGACCGGTACCTATAACGTTGATGCCTGGACCCTGCTGGCACAGTACTCTTATGAAGAAGTTGAAGAAACCGCTAAACCTGACTTCGACAGCATTGATGCCTGGACTCTGGGTGTTCAGTATGACCTGACTGCCAAGGCCAAGCTGTATGCTGAATACGAGATCAATGATGACGATCTGAACCGTGATGATCGCTACGGCATGGGTATTCAGTATAACTTCTAATCAGCTAACTAGTTGATAAAGAAGCAAAAAGCCGGCGAAAGCCGGCTTTTTTAATGCCTGTTTTCCAGGCTGGATCGCTAATTGTAGCTGCCGCATTAGCCGGCAAAAGACCGCGCAGCGTGCCTGAAATACAGTGGCCTGCAGGGGTTGCGCCAGCTAAAGCGGCGCCTACCATTTCCCCAGTCCCCAGTCCCCAGTCCCCAGTCCCCAGTCCCCAGTCCCCAGTCCCCAGTCCCCAGTCCCCAGTCCCCAGCGGTTTACAGCGTCCAGCTGGTATGCTGGGCTTTCTGATACTTCTGTTCACAGCTGTCACAGCGCTGCCGGCAGGGGTCATCCATCAGTTGTGCCGGCGTGAGTTCCGCTTCGCAGTCGCTGCACAGTCCATAAAGCCCCAGCTGCCACTGGCACAGGGCGGCATCAACCCGGCGCAGATTTTTGAGTTGAGGTTGCAGCTGGGGCCAGGCGCTCAGCGCGGCGTCGTCGGCCCATTCATCAGGGGGCAAAGTAGCCAGCCTGGCGGCCAGAGTGGCATCCAGCGTGTTTACCGAATGCAAAAAGCGCTGGCGGCAGTCTTCCGCCACCGCCAGCAGCCGGTGCTCCAGTTCGTTTTGTGTTTTGCTGCTCATCATGATTTCCATTCAGTGGAATATGCCGGTCAGTATATGGCTGCCTACTTGTTAACATCATGATGCAAATCAATAACCCCCTTCGGGGAGCTGTCAGCTGTCAGCTTTAAGCTGTAAGTAGTTCGGCGTAGACGAAGGTTACTGTATAGTGCCTGCAAATTGGGTTGTTTACTTCAAACAGAGTCTTGTTATCAGTCACAACTATAAGCCTCTAGGCACCACCACTTACAGCTGACAGCTTACGGCTGCTTGCGAAGCAAGCTTCGGATTTCTTCCGTGTGCTTGAGGGTGCGTATGGCGGTAAATAATTCCTGTGCTTCCGGGTACTGTAACTTAAGATAATTCAGCCATTGTTTGATGCGGTTGGGGTAATAGACGGCCTTGTTGCCTTCCACTTCCAGCGCCGAGTAGTCAAGCAGCAGGTTAATCACTGCAGCCCAGGGCAGGGGGACGGTGCCGGTTTTAATGGTGTCTGCCAGGTTGGGCAGGGCGAGGGCACCCCGGCCCAGCATGATATCGCTGCATTGGCTTTCTGCCTGCGCCTGCACAGCGTGCGCAGCGTTCCAGATTTCGCCGTTTACAATCACCGGAATAGTCAGCTGATGCTTTATTTGGGCCACCAGCGGCCACCAGGCCGGCGGGCGATAACCGTCTTTTTTGCTGCGGGCATGCACTGCCAGCTCGGTAATGCCGGCTTCTGCCAGTGCCCGGCTGTTTTCCAGATAACGGTCGCGCTGCTCCAGCCCCAGCCTAATTTTGGCACTGACCGGCAAATGGGCCGGCACGGCGGCGCGCACCGCCCGGCCAATGCGATACAGCTGTTCGCTGTCGGCCAGCAGGGCAGCACCGCCTCTGTGCTTGTTGACGGTTTTGGCGGGACAGCCAAAGTTAAGATCAATACCGCCGGCTCCCAGATTTATCGCCTGAGCAGCGTTTTCTGCCAGCCAGTTGGCGTCCTGGCCCAGTAACTGAATACGCACCGGCGTGCCCGACGGTGTTTTGCAGCCATGATGCAGCTCGGGGCATAACCGATGAAAAACCCGCGCCGGCAGACACATGTCCACTACCCGCACAAACTCGGTCACGCATAAATCATAAGGGTTAAGGCGGGTGAGCAGGTCCCGCATCAAATGGTCGAGCACCCCTTCCATCGGAGCCAGGATCAAACGCATGTTATTCAGTTACCGGCAAAAGCGGGCAGTGTAACCCCGGCATGATAAAAGCGCCATGACGGACAGTGAGGCGAGAGTTTGAAAACGACTTTTGCTATAGTAAACACGGGTTTTAACTGGCAGGAGAGCACAATGCGATTTTTATTTGCCCTGCTTGGCACCATTGCTCTGGGGTTGGGAATATTAGGTGCCTTTTTGCCGGTGTTGCCTACCACGCCTTTTGTACTTTTGTCTGCCTGTTGCTTTGGCAAGTCTTCGCCCAGGCTGCATGCCTGGCTGGTGAATCACCCCTGGTTTGGCAGCTTGATTCATGACTGGCAGACACACAGAGGGCTGCGGCCTCAGGTGAAACGTCGCGCTTTGCTGTTAATGGCAATCAGTTTTGCCTTTTCTGTGTATATGGTCCCCTTGTGGTGGGTACGGGGTGTGCTGGTGCTCACCTTTCTGATACTGGCCTGCTGGATGTGGCGATTGCCGGCAGTGCCCGCGCCGGGCATGGTTGCAATGGATCAGACGAGGCCCTAAGATTTCACTCCTTCATTCCATGCCATGCCCGCGTTAGCCGGGTTTAATGAGGCAGCCATACGCCATGAAACAAGACACCCTTAAGCTTATCGCGAACAGTATTGTCTCCATTCCTGATTACCCCAAGCCCGGCATTATATTTCGTGATATAACCGGTTTGCTGGAAGACGGCGAAGCTTTTCGCCTGACCATAGACACCCTGGTAGAGCACTACCGCCACTCTGGTGTGCGCAAGGTGCTGGGCACCGAAGCCCGTGGCTTTATTTTCGGCGCTCCGGTGGCAGCGGCGCTGGGTGTGGGCTTTATTCCTGCCCGCAAGCCCGGCAAGCTGCCCCGGGAAACCGTAGAAGCGTCTTATCAGCTGGAATACGGCACCGACACGCTGCAAATTCATGCTGACTCTATTGTGCCGGGTGAAAAAGTGTTGATCATAGATGATCTGTTGGCCACCGGTGGCACAGTGGAAGCGGCGGTTAAGCTGGTGCGCAGCTGCGGCGGTGAGGTACAGGAAGCCGCCTTTGTGATTGGTCTGCCTGCACTGGGCGGCATGCAGCGGCTGAACAAGCTGGGTGTGCGGGTGACCAGTCTGGTTGAGTTTGACGGTCATTAAGCCCATGAGCTATCAGGTACTGGCCCGCAAATGGCGGCCACGCCGGTTTGGCGACGTGGTGGGACAACAGCATGTGCTGACAGCGCTGATCAATGCCCTGGAGCAGGGGCGGTTGCATCATGCCTATCTGTTCAGCGGCACCCGTGGCGTGGGCAAAACCTCCATTGCCCGCCTGCTGGCCAAGGCGCTTAACTGTGAAACCGGCGTGTCTGCTGATCCTTGTGGCCGCTGTGACAGTTGCCGGGAGATAGAAGAAGGGCGCTTTGTTGACCTGCTTGAGATAGACGCCGCCAGCCGCACCAAGGTGGAAGACACCCGCGAGCTGCTCGACAATGTGCAATATCAGCCTGCCCGGGGCCGGTTCAAGGTGTACCTGATTGACGAGGTGCACATGCTCTCCCGGCACAGCTTTAATGCCCTGCTGAAAACCCTGGAAGAGCCACCGCCTCATGTGAAGTTTTTGCTGGCCACCACGGATCCGCAAAAGCTGCCCATTACCATTTTGTCCCGCTGTTTGCAGTTTCATCTTAAAAGTCTGGAGCCCGGTCAGATAGACGGCCAGCTGCAGCATATTCTGCAGCAGGAGCAACTGAACTTTGAGCCAGAAGCCACCGCCGCGCTGGCGCGCGCCGCCGACGGCAGCCTGCGGGATGCATTAAGCCTGACCGATCAGGCTCTGGCCTTTAGTAACGGCCGGCTGCAGCTGGCAGAAGTGGAGCGCATGCTCGGCAACCTGAACCGGGAGCAGCTGCTGGCGCTGGTGGAGGCATTATTAGCCGGCGACGGTGCCGCTTTGCTGGCCAGAGTAGCCGAGCTGGCCACTCTGGGGCCGGATTATGACCATGTGCACAAGGAGCTGATTGCTTTCTGGCATCAGCTGGCACTGGCCCAGGTGGTGCCGGCGCAAGGGGTGCCTTATGCTGATGAGCTGAACCGGCTGGCCCCGCTGGTAAGTCCGGATCAAATACAGCTCTATTATCAGATTTGCCTGCAGGGCCGCAAAGACTTGCCCTTTGCGCCGGATGGCCGTTCGGCGCTGGAAATGACACTGCTGCGCACTCTTGCCTTTGTGCCCAAGGATGCCGCCGGCATTCAGGCGGAGCCGGCCCCGCTAAAAAAGCCTGAGCCGGCGGCCTTGCCGGCAAGCGAAGATGAGGCCATCAGCCGCCGGCTGGAACAGGAGCAGGCACAAATCTGGCAACAGGCCGAGCAAATGGGACAGGTGACCAGCCCAGTTGCCATTCAGCCCGACACTCAGTCTGAGACAGTGGTGGAACAGCCTGCTGCACCACAAGAGCGCCAGCCGGTTGCGCAAGCACAGCCAGATCCGGTCAAACCTGAGTCTGCTCCAATACCAGCGTCGGCACCGCTGCCTGCAGTAGAGCCCGAGCCGCTGGTGGATGAAGCTGC
The DNA here is from genome assembly GCF_000381965.1 of Oceanimonas smirnovii ATCC BAA-899. Taxonomy (GTDB): domain Bacteria; phylum Pseudomonadota; class Gammaproteobacteria; order Enterobacterales; family Aeromonadaceae; genus Oceanimonas; species Oceanimonas smirnovii. The sequence goes on along the minus strand of NZ_KB908456.1, from coordinate 60,098 downwards.
CGAGCAGGCAGCGCGCATTCGTCGTCTGCTGCAAACCCGTAACCGGCTGCTGAGCCAGGAACGCAGCGAAGCGGCAGCGGAGCAAAAGTCGGCCCCGCGAGTGGTGGCCAAACCCGAGCGGCCAGCGCCGGTAACAACAGAAAAGCCGGTGCTGGCTCAGACTGCAAAAGCGGTACCCGAGCCCCGGAATGAGCTGCCGCCGCTGGATGCCTATCACGACATAAGCTGGGACGATAACGACGCACCGCCCTGGAGCGATGAGCATGAGCCTGTCTCAGGGCCGGTGCCTGCAACAGCGGCCAGACCTGTACCCGCAGCCGCCAGACCGTCGGCTCCGGCTCAGCCCGAGGCGGTGGCTCCACCTGTACCCAGGGCCAGCTGGAAAGAAGCAGCTGAGCCACTGAAGCCCTCCGAGCTGCTTTCTCAGGCAACCGATCCCTGGGCCAGACTGGTGTCTGAACTGCCTTTGGGCGGCCTGCTACGCCAGCTGGCCATGCACAGCACGCTGGAGCAGCAGGATGATCAGTGGCAGTTATGGTTAAGACCTGAACATAAGCATCTGCTTAATGATAAAACCCGCGCCGAGCTTGAAGCGCTGGTCAGTCAGCATCTTGATCGCAGCATCAGCGTTCGCGTGAGTCTGGGAGGAGAAGGACAAACGCCGTCTGATGTGGAGCTGCAGTTATATCAGGCGGCCCGGGCGCGCGCCAGAGATGAAATTGAAGCCGATGATGCGGTACAATTCCTTATCTCGCGCTTTGCCGCCGAGCTGGATGCAGACAGCATTGAGCCCATGGCGCAGTAAGCGTGACTGTATTCACCATCAATAAAGAGTAACAACCTATGTTTGGTAAAGGCGGACTTGGCAATATCATGAAACAGGCGCAGCAGATGCAGGATAAAATGCAGAAGCTGCAGGAAGAGCTGGCCCAGATGGAAGTGGTGGGTGAGGCCGGTGCCGGCCTGGTAAAAGTCACCATGACCGGCAGTCACTCTGTGCGCCGGGTAGAGCTGGACGACAGCCTGCTGGAAGACGACAAGGAGCTGGTGGAAGATCTGCTGGCAGCTGCGGTAAACGACGCCGTGCGCCGGGTGGAAGAGCAGAACAAAGCGCGTATGGGCGAGCTCACCGGCGGCATGCAGCTGCCCCCGGGTTTTAAAATGCCGTTCTAAAACAAAGTTTGAAGCCGGAAGCTGGAAGAAAAGCATTGATGTCTCAACACGCTGTTTTATTTTTTCAGCTTCTAGCTTCTAGCTTCTAGCTTTCCTTTCCCCTTCCAAATATCTTTCAAGAGTCTTCCATGCGTTTCAGCCCGTTACTGGATGAATTAATCAAAAGCCTGCAGGTGTTGCCCGGTGTGGGGCCCAAATCGGCACAGCGCATGGCCTTTGCCCTGCTGGAGCGTCAGCGTGCCGGCGGCCGCAAGCTGTCCCATGTGCTGGAGCAGGCACTGGATAATATCGGCCATTGCCGTCAGTGCCGCACTTTTACCGAAGAAGCCGTCTGCGCCATCTGCGCCAGCCCCAAGCGGGCGGTGAGTGGTCAGTTATGCGTGGTAGAAAGTCCGGCAGACGTGGTGGCCATAGAGCAGACCGGTCAATATCAGGGGCGTTATTTTGTGCTGATGGGCCATTTATCGCCGCTCGACGGAGTAGGCCCGGAAGAGCTGGGCCTGAATATACTGGAAACCTGGCTGGACACCGAGCCGTTCAGCGAGCTTATTCTTGCTACCAACCCCACGGTGGAAGGGGAAGCCACCGCCTATTTTATTGCCGATATTGCCCGCAGCCGCGGGGTGTCGGTCAGTCGCATTGCTCACGGTGTGCCCATCGGCGGCGAGCTGGAGCTGGTGGACGGCAACACCCTCAGCCACTCCTTTATGGGCCGTAAGGCGTTTAGTGACTGAAGGCCGGGTGGGGGTGTTATATCGGATAAAACGTCAGGCTGGCAATGCGCACCAACACGCCGGCAAACAGCAGCATGCCGCCATAGCGCAGCCAGCGATATTCCTGCAGCGTCAGATCCTTGGCGCGGTTAAATACAATACGCGGCAATGCCAGCCAGTCTTTCTTGCGCCGGCCATAGCGCCAGGTGCCAATCAATACCAGTAATAATCCTGCCAGCAGCAATGCCGGCTCAGCCAGTTTCAGCCAGAGCATGATTCCTTTACACTCCGATGTTAATGAGTTGTTGCCTGAGTATGGCCGGCCATACTGGCGCCGGCCATTAGCCATTGGTCTATGAAACGTGTTCCAGGGTAACGGCACTGCTGGCGGCCAGCAGCTGAGCCGCGCCCGGGTACTGACTGATGCCAGCGGCGCTTTCCACCAATACGGCGCGAGTAATGTGTTCGGGCCGGCCGCCCTGCAGTTGTAACTGGCTCAGTGCCAGCTGCATGGGGCCAAGTCCCGGATTAAAGGCGGCATTTTCCAGATAGCGACCGGTGATAATGCGTCCGTCCGCCAGTTGCAGGGCTACGCCGGCACGGTTGTGGCTATAGGGGGCATAGCTCAGGTTGGCCTGCTGCAGGGCAGCCTTTAAGAGTGTGTCGTCACTGGCGTGGTGCAGCGTGCCCGGCTCTGGGCTGAGCATGCCGCCGTCAATACCCAGATCAGCCGGGCCAAAGGCATAAGGCAGAAGCTCGCTTAATGCGTGTTCGGCCTCGGGCAGAGTAATGGTGACTGGCTGATTCAGCTCCTGCATAAACTGCCGGCAATGGCCGCAGGGGCTGGCGCTGACCACTACAGCCTGAATGTGTTGTTCATTATGCAGCGCCGCATGACCAATGGCCGACTGCTCCGCATGCACGGAATAATGCAGTGCAAGACCGGCAAACTCCAGATTGGCACCCAAATACCAGTATCCCGAATCCGCCATGGCGATCGCACCCACCGCAAAATTCGATACTGGTGCCAGGCTCAGTTGCTGAGCCTGTGGCAGCAGTGCCAGTGCAAGTCTTGCGCCTGCAAGGCCGGTGGCATGCTCAAGGGCTTTTACTTGCTCCGGCGTCAGCCGGGGCTGAGCAATGCTCATTTGCTGCAATGCGGTCTGTACCATTTGCGCCTCCTGGTGTCAGCCTGTGAACCAAAGGTAGAGATGAAACAGCGGCGGGGCCAGCAAGGCGGTGACAATACCGCACACTACCATGGCGAGGGACGCAAAAGCCCCTTGAGTATTGCCCACTTCGGCGGCGGCACCGGTGCCTATGGCATGAGCACTGGCCCCCATGGCCAGCCCCTGTGCTTCCGGATGGTTAACGCCTGCCAGCCGCAGCAGCGGAAAGCCGATAATGGCCCCCATCATGCCCACAATAATTACCAGTCCTGCCGCAATGGCCGGAATGCCACCCATGGACTCACTCACGCTCATGGCCAGGGGCGTGGTTATGGACTTGGTAAGTACCGAGGCCAGCAGTTCAGGACTTTGATGAATAATACCGCCAATCAGTAAGGTGGTGCCCACAGAAATCACTACCGACAGGCTGCAGCACAGCAAAATCGGCATCAGCCGGCTACGAATTTTGGCTGCCTGCTGATATAAGGGCAGAGCAAACGCCACCACTGCCAGCTCCAGCAAGAGCGCCAGCGGTCTGGTGCCGGCGTCATATTCAGCCGGACTGGTGTCGGTGGCCAGCAGCAGCGCAATAATCAACAGCGCCGGTATCATGATGGGGTTGATCAGCAGGTTATTAAAACGACGTGCCAGCTTGCGGGTGAGCAGATAACACAGCACGGTAACGGGAATGGCCAGCCAGAACATCATGATGCCAGCCTCTGATAGAGCCAGCCCACCGCCAGCAGAATAATCACCAGGCCGGTCACTGCTGCCAGCAGAATAAAGCCAAGGCCTTTGCTTAATACATCGGCGTAGCTGAGCAGACCCGCTGCCACCGGAATAAACAACAGCGCCATATGCCGCAAAATAAGCTGGCCGCCAGCCTGCACCCATTCAAGGCGCACCAGGTTGCTGCTGAGTAACGCAAACAGCAGCAGCAGGCCAATAATGCTGGCCGGAAAGGCAAACGGCAGCACGGTTGCAATGGCTTTGCCCATCAACAGGCAAACAAAGATGACTGCAAAGTCACGAATAAGCGTCATGGTAAAATCTTAAAGGGATTGCACATAGCGGGCCACTGCCTGCAGCAGACCCAGTTGGTGTTCATCTTCCTGATGCTCCAGCACCAGCTGCTCCAGACGGTGCATATAGGCCTCGGCATGGGCCGAAAGTTTGTCCTGACAGTGCAGCCGCCAGCGCTGCCATTCCTGCTCGTTCAGGGTGTGAGGATAGTTGCGCGCCCGGTAACGAAACAGCAGCTCGGGCAAACGCTCGTCACTGAACGACAGCGGCAGTTCGCTCAGCATGTCAGGGGCGGCGTTGCGCACCATGGCCATGGCGGCCTTGTCGGCATCACTGAAAAAGCCCTGATACAGGGCTGTGTCAACGTCGTCCGTCGGCTCAAACTCCTTGCCTTCAGCAAACACGGCTTCGGCTTTTTCCCTTATTTCCGGGTGCTGTCGTAGTAAATCCAGGCTTTTTCGGCACTGGGTTCTGTCTATGCCCAGCTCATCGGCGCGTTGCTCGGTCAGTGCTGCCGCTTTGGCCAGCACCGGACACTTGTTGATATGCACCAGCTTGAGCGGCACCGGTGGCAGCTCACCCAGCTCGCTGTTGGGTGTATACAGACGCTGGCGCAATTCATCAGGGCTCAGGTCAACCAGCGGCGACAGATCCCTGGCCAGATCCACACAAATGACCGCATTGGCATTATTGGCATGCCAGGCCAGTGGCGCAATCCAGGTAGCACAGCCCTGCCAGGCAGAAAACATACCCGACACATGCACCAGCGGCTTGCTGCTGATAATGTCAATCAGCGCCTTGACCTTGTGCTTGTTGCGCAGCTCATACAGGTAATCGAACAGCCTTGGCTGGGCTCGTTTAAGTAATCTGGCCAGCGCTATGGTGGCACGCACGTCTGCCAGCGCATCGTGGGCCTGACCATGCTCTATGCCGTTGGCCTGTGTCAGGCGCTCCAGTTTAAAGCTGGGTTTGCCGTCCTGGTCTTCCGGCCAGTGAATACCATCGGGGCGCAGAGCATAAAAGGCGCGTACCACATCCAGCAGATCCCAGCGGGAGTTACCCTGCTGCCAGCTCCAGGCGTAGGGATCATAAAAGTTGCGATACAGAGTGTAACGGGTTACTTCGTCGTCAAAGCGAATATTGTTGTAACCCAGTACGCAGGTCTGCGGCTGGCTGAACTGCTCATGAATGCGGGCAATAAAGTCGGCCTCACACAGACCGTCCTGCTGGGCTTTTTGCGGTGTAATACCGGTGATCAGGGTGGCTTCGGGTGAGGGCAGATAGTCGGCAGGCAGCCGGCAATAAAACATTTGCGGCTCACCAATTTCGTTAAAGTCGGCATCGGTACGAATGCCGGCAAACTGCACCGGTCTGTCTTTGGCCGGGCTGATGCCGGCGGTCTCAAAGTCGTAAAAGTAGAAAGTGGGCTTTACCTGCTCGCTCATGGTGATATGCACGTAGCTGTATTTGCTGCCATTATGCGTGACTCTGAGCAGGAACCCAAGGGGTTACGCCTCCCCTTGGCAAGGGGAGGGAAGAGCATCAGTCGGCGCTGTCTTCTGCCGGCTCATAGTCATCGTCGTTGCCGGTGCTCATGGGCGAGCACAGGCGGTGCACCCGGCGCGGACCGATCACCTTAAGGTATTTCATCCATACTCTGGCGTGGCGCAGCTCGGGGGTTGCCTGTTGCTGCACCTGCTCTACAAAGCGCTGCTCATCGTCGGTCATGGGCGCACGCTGGCCGGTATAAAGGCTCAGCATGGCATGGCCGCATTGTTCCAGCAGCTGGGCTTCAGTCACGGTAAATTCACCGCAGCGGCGAAGCCCCCGGGGGAAGTGGGTAAAGTCCTGAAAAGGCTTGGCTGACTCAAAGCTCATGGTCACTCTCACTCTAACGTGGCATTGATGATCGCGGAAAGTATGGCACTCAGGCCCAGTACGCAAAATCAATTTTTTTCACGTTTCGTGCAATTTTGTTTTATGTGTTTTCGGTCGCGTCGCTGGTCAGTTCGATAAAGCGCGGATGCTGTCGCAGTGGCTCAAATTCTTCGTCTTCCGCTGCCACATGACGCAGGTGCAGATTGTTTTCCACAGCCAGTTCAAGATCGCTGAGGGCTTGCTCTTCATGCCCCATGCCGGCATGGGCACAGGCACGCTGATAGAGAGCATGAGCATTTTGCGGATCCACCTGCATCACACGGTTACACAGACTCAGTGCCCACTGACGTTCGTCCATCATCAGTGCGGCATCAGCCTTATGGGTGAGAGCGTCGAGATCTCCGGGCTTGATGTGCAGTATCTGATCGTAAATGTCCATCTTGGCCTGGGGGCTTTGCTCCTGGCTGGCCCGCAACCAGAGACCGTGCACCTCCTGGAAGCGTTCAATTTCCCGATAATTCTCTGCAATAACTTTGGTTTTTCGCTGCAGTTCGCGTTCAATCTGCCGAAGTTTGCGTTCATACGTGTCAGTGATCTGTTTCATCTGGGTTTCTACATAATCCCGGGCTGATTTTTTCAGTTCACGCAAAGACTGCCAGCCGACAATGGCCAGCACAGAGGCGGCACCTGCCAGCAGGTAAAAGAAATAGGTCACTGTGATGTTGGCGTAGCTCATGGCTTTATCTGCCACGCTCAGCTCCTTTTGTACCACTTCTTCTTTGACGTTGACCTTGAACTGGGCCATTTCGGTACGCAGTGCTTTCAGCTCATCCAGCATATAGCGCTCCATAAAAGGGGTAAGCCGGGTACGCACTTCTTCGGTGGCCTCACCCTCCGCAGGCGTGTCGGCGGCAAAGGATGACAAGGAGAAACAGACGAACAGCAAGGCAAGCAATGATCTCAGCATGGGTAACTCATGATTCCGGCGGTGTGAATGGCATGTGAAGCAAGGCTAAAGATTAACGTTATGAAGGTTTGCTTTCAAATTATCGGTCTGACAGCACCTGGCGAGTATCACTTAGGGATCTAATGAGTTTTCTGCTTGGCTAATTTAGCTGCTGTTTAATTTGACCTGTGAGTAAAAGTGGCGCTTCGGGCGTTGATGGGGCTGGGTTGGTGATCGGTGCATCTTATGGGAAGGTGATCAGGGAAATCGTGTCTGTTTTAGAGGGCGAAGATGAATTTTTAGTGTGGCAAGTTCCTCATGATAGGCGCTCATGCCGGTGTTTTGGTGATTTCTATACTTTTTTGTAAAGTCCGTAAAGGGACTTGTTTCATGGTTTTAATAAGTGCCGTTCAGGCCTTTAAGGGCGGGGGATAAGGCCGTTTTTACCGGTTGGCAAAGGTTTGTTTCATGGACTGTTGTTGCCGCTAAAAATGTATGCGATTCAAATTAAATTCATACAGTTCGCCTTGCAATTGCTTGATGGTTTGTTAGGTTAATAAGGAATTTTTTGATTAGCCCACTAACCAAAAGGGATTGAAGCCAATCATTATGGATACAACCGTTGACTTACAACTTGTGCTGCGACACCCCAATGCCACGGACGGTCGTGAAGTCAATCGCCTGATTGACCGATGCAAGCCCCTGGATACCAACTCGACTTACTGCAACCTGCTGCAGTGTTCGCATTTTGCCGACACCTGCATGCTGGCAGAAGACGAGGATGACGGCACCCTGCTGGGGTTTATCTCTGGCTACCGCAAGCCTTCTGAACCGGACACCCTGTTCGTCTGGCAGGTAGCCATAGATAAACGCGCCCGCGGAGAGGGCCTGGCCCGTCGCCTGCTTGAAAATCTGCTCGACGCCGACGCCTGCAAGGGGGTACGCCGCATTGAAACCACCATTACGCCCGACAATGCCGCTTCCTGGGGCTTGTTCGAGAGCGTGGCCCGCGAACGCGGTGCCAATCAGGGTGTGCGCCATGTGCTGTTTGATCAGGAACGCCACTTTGGCGGTGAGAGCAAGAGCGAGATCCTTTATCGCATTCCCCTGGCCTGAGCCTGACTTTTCTTCGAATTTTTCGCTTTTAATGATTTAAATCGCACTTTAAGGAGTTGTGATGAGTATTTTTGATGTAATGGAATCCAGTGTACAAACCTATGCCCGTTCGTTTCCGGTGGTGTTTGACCAGGCCAAAGGCGTCTGGCTGCACGATCGCAGCGGCAAGCGTTATCTGGACTTTCTGGCTGGTGCCGGCACCCTCAACTATGGCCATAACCACCCGGCCCTGAAAGAGGCGCTGATCGAGTACATTCAGCATGACGGCATTGCCCATGGTCTGGATATGCATACCGATGCCAAGGCCAAATTCCTGAGCGCCCTGCAGAACATAATTCTCAAGCCCCGTGACCTTGATCATGTGGCCCAGTTCACCGGCCCCACCGGCACCAACGCCGTGGAAGCGGCCATGAAGCTGGCCCGCAAGGTGACCAGCCGGGAAAACATCGTGGCCTTTACCAATGGTTTTCACGGTGTGAGCCTGGGTGCGCTGGCCGCCACCGGCAACCAGCATCATCGCGGTGGTGCCGGTACCGTGCTGGCCAACGTGACTCGTTTGCCCTACGACGGTTATGCCGGCACTGGTGAAGACAGCCTGGTGCTGTTTGAAACCATGCTGAACGATAACTCCAGTGGCCTGGACAAGCCTGCCGCCGTGCTGTTTGAAGTGGTACAGGGCGAGGGGGGCCTGAACGCAGCCTCCGTTGAATGGCTGCAGCGTCTGGAGAAAATCTGCCGAGCCCACGACATTCTGATGATTGCCGATGATATTCAGGCCGGCTGCGGCCGTACCGGTACCTTCTTCAGCTTTGAGCCAGCCGGCATCAAGCCCGACATTATTACTCTGTCCAAATCGCTGAGCGGCATGGGCCTGCCCTTTGCACTGGTGCTGCTGCGTCCCGAGCTGGATCAGTGGGAGCCAGGTGAGCATAACGGCACCTTCCGGGGTAACAATCATGCCTTTATTACTGCCCGCAAAGCGCTGGAAACCTTCTGGCAGGACGATGAATTTGCCGCCGGTGTGCGTGCCAAGGGTGAGCTGGTTACCGCTCGTCTGCAGAAACTGGCCGATAAATATCCTGAGCTGTTCGACAAGGTGAAGGGCCGTGGTCTGATGCAGGGCATTGCCTGTGTGAACGGTGATATTGCCGATGAAATCACCAGCCGCGCCTTTGAGCTGGGCCTGGTGATTGAAACCGCCGGCCCCGATGATGAAGTGGTCAAATGCCTGTGCCCGCTGATCATCACCGAAGAAGAGCTGACCCAGGGGCTGGACTGGCTGGAGCAGGCCATTGTGGACGTAGCTGCCAAGCGCCTGAAAAAGGCCTCTTAAGCTGCGGGAGTACACCTGCAATCAACGCCATGGCTGAGGCCGTGGCGTCCAATACCGAACAACCAAAGGAAATACCATGATAGTACGTACCCTTGCCGACTGTGAGAATTCCGAACGCCGTGTGCAGTCCGAGACCGGCACTTGGGAAAGCACCCGCATGCTGCTCAAAGACGACAAAATGGGTTTCTCATTTCATATCACCACCATCTTTGCCAACACCGAAACCCACATTCACTACCAGAACCACCTGGAGTCTGTGTATTGCATGAGCGGTAACGGCGAAATTGAAGACCTGGCCACCGGTAACATCTACAACATCGAGCCGGGCACCCTGTACATTCTTGATCAGCACGACGAGCACCTGCTGCGCGGCGGCAGTGAAGACATGAAGCTGGCCTGCGTGTTCAACCCGCCGCTCACCGGCAAGGAAGTGCACGACGCCGACGGCGTGTATCCGCTGGAAACGGAAGAAGCGGAAGGCTGAGTTAAATTAGCTGCATAAAGCAACGGCGGGGATTGCCGTAGCCGACCGTCAAATGTCAGGGCCGAAAAGTTGCTCCTGCATTTTCGGCATTCCCGCCATCCATGGCGGTCAGATGCATTTGCCGAGCGTCCATGGGGCGAGCTTACTCGCCGTGATGAAGCAGTGAAGCTCGACCGAACATTAAGTATGTTCGCAGCGGGCTTTAATGCTGAATGCCATTGACCGAAGCGTGTCGGCGGAGCGCAACCCCGGCGGTGCTTTGTAAATGCGCTGTATTTCGCACCTTTTCACTGGGCAGGGTTGGTCAAATCCAGGCCCACTGAAAATGTGCGCTCAAGAACAGAATGTTCAATATCAGGGAACGGGAGAATTACAGAGTGTCACATACAGTAGAAAAAATCGGCGGTACCTCCATGAGCCAATATCAGGCGGTCCGCGACAATATAGTGCTGCATAACCGAGATGAGCACAGCTATTACCAGCGCATGCTGGTGGTATCGGCCTTTGGCGGCATTACCGACGGCCTGCTGGAATGTAAACGCACCGGTGCCCCCGGTGTGTATGCCAGCTTTGCCGATGCCGAAGACGATCAGGCCTGGGAGCAGGCGCTGGACAATGTCAGTGTGCGCATGGCGCAAATTAACGAACAAATGTTTGGTGCCACCCCCGAGCGGGCGCTGGCCGATGCCTTTCTCCGTGAGCGCATGGCCGGCATTCGCGACTGCCTGAACCATTTACGCAAAGTGTGCGCCTTTGGTCAGTTTCAGCTGGCCGAGCAGTTGCAGACCATTCGGGAGCTGCTGGCAGCCATGGGCGAAGCCCACAGTGCTCATAACATGGTGCTGTACCTGCGCCAGAGCGGCGTTAACGCCATTCTGATGGACCTGACCGGCTGGCGCACCGACGAGGCGTTGCCGCTGGATGAAGTGCTGAATCAGGCGCTGGCCCGGGTAGACCTGTCTGCTCAGCTGCCGGTGGTCACCGGTTACGCTCATTGTAAAGAAGGCCTGATGAGCAGCTTTGATCGTGGCTACAGTGAAATGACCTTCAGCCGGCTGGCGGTACTCAGCGGAGCCCGTGAAGCCATTATTCACAAGGAATACCACCTGAGCAGTGCCGATCCTCGTCTGGCCGGCGAAGACGAGGTAATCCCCATTGGCCGCACCAATTATGATGTGACCGATCAGCTGTCTAATCTCGGCATGGAAGCCATTCACCCTCAGGCAGCCAAGGGGCTGCGCCAGCAGGGTATTCCGCTCAGAGTGCGTAACACCTTTGAACCGGATCACGAAGGGACCCTGATCACCACCGACTACCGCAGTCCGGCACCCTGTGTGGAAATGGTGGCGGGCCGGCGCAACCTGTTTGCGGTTGAGCTGTTTGATCAGGACATGGTGGGCCGGGTGTCTCACTACGCTGAGGGCTTTACCGACGAGCTGGACAAGATGCACCTGAACCTGGTGGCAAAAGACATGAATGCCAACACCCTCACTTATTATGTGGCGGGCAACCGCAAGCAGGTGCGTCGCCTGGTAGAGTCGCTGCAGCGCCGGTTTGAAAACGCCGATGTGACCACCCATAAAGTCTCGCTGGTGTCGGCCGTGGGCAGTGATATGAGCATTCCCGGTTTGCTGGCCCGCTCTGTGGGCGCGCTCAACAAGGCCGATGTGCCGGTGCGTGCCGTGCATCAGTCGCTGCGGGCGGTGGAAATGCAGTTTATTGTGGATGACGAGTATTATGAGCAGGCCGTGGTGGCCCTGCACGATGAACTGGTACAGACCCACGCCGATACCGTCGCCCTAGCGGTAGCCTAATCCCACCTCAGCCCTCCCCTTTGAAAGGGGAGGGAGCTCTATCTGCTTCCGTCCGCCCCCGCATTTTGGCACACTGACGTTATTGCTTTATTTCAATGAGAACCTTTGATGGCAAAACGTGCCTGTGCCCTTCATATTCTGGTGAAAACCGAAGCCGAGTGTAACCAGCTCAAAGCCCGGCTTGATAAAGGGGCCGACTTTCATCAGCTGGCCAAAAAACATTCCATTTGTCCGTCCGGTAAAAAAGGCGGTGATCTGGGCGAGTTTAAAAAAGGTGATATGGCCGGTCCTTTTGACAAAGCGGTGTTTACCGGACCCGAACTTAAGGTGCAGGGGCCGGTTAAAACCCGCTTTGGCTATCATCTGATCAAGGTGCTTTATCGCAGCTGATGTCACTCACCAACCCGGATAGCGTCCATGTATCTTGAGCACGTTCACATCCGCAATTTTCTCGGTATTAATCAGCTGTCGTTGCCGCTGGATCAAAGCACAGTGCTGATGGGAGAAAATGCCTGGGGTAAAACCAGTCTGTTTCGTGCCCTGTGGCGGCTGATGGGCCGGGGTGCCTGCTGCTATGAGTTTGCCGAAGAAGATTTCTACCGCACCGAGGCCGGTGACCCGGCTCAGGAGCTTTCCATTACCCTGACCTATCGTGAGCACAGACCCGGGGTCAGCCAGCATTCCAACCGGCTGGCCCGGCTTGAGCAGGTATGGGTGCCTCACAAAGACAGCTTTCACCGCATCTATTATCGCGCCCGGGCCTGGCGTGATAAGCAGGGTATACACTGCCGTCATGAGTTTCTGAACAGTGCCGGCACCGTGATTGAGCTTGGTCATGCGTCGGCGCTGGTATGCCGGCTGATAGAAATGAATCCGGTATTCCGGCTGCGGGACTCGCGGGGCGCGCCGCAGGATCTGCCCATTGTGAATCTTAATGGCGATTATCAGCAGCTGCTGAGCCGGCTCAGTGACCAGCTGGCTGAAGAAGACGAGCTTAGCCGCAAGGAAATTGAAGCCGGTCTGGATGCGGTGCGCCAGCTGTTCGAGCATTATTTTACGCCTCAGGGGGCCACCAGCCGGGCACCGCGGCGGGCAAAAGACATTGCCATTCACCCGGTGACGCTTACCCAGCTTGGTAAATTCAACGACTGGCAGCCTTTAGGAGAAGACAGCGGCCTGTCGTTGGCACTGGCGGCGGTAGCCCGCACTATTTTGCAGGCCCGGGGCGGCCGTCCCATTGAAACCGGAGCCCGGCCTTTGCTGCTGATTGAAGATCCCGAAAGCCGGCTGCACCCCACCATGCTGGCAGCCACCTGGGGTATTCTGGAGCGCTTTCCCGGCCAGAAGCTGGTCACCACCAACTCGGGTGATTTGTTGTCGGCCTTTCCGCTTAATCATCTGCGCCGTCTGGTGCGCATGAACGGCGAGACCCGCTGTATGTCCATCGGCAACGAACGCTACAGTGCGGAAGACATGCGCCGCATTGCCTTTCATGTGCGTATTAACAGACCCATGTCGTTATTTGCCCGCTACTGGCTGCTGGTGGAAGGGGAAACAGAAATCTGGCTGCTGTCGGAGCTGGCGCGAATTTGTGGGTATGTGCTGCCTGCCGAGGGCATTCGTATCATCGAGTTTGCCCAGTGTGGGCACAGTCCGCTGATCAAGGTAGCCCGGGATTTCGGCATTGGCTGGCACTTGCTGACCGATGGCGATGAAGCCGGTCAGAAATATGCACAGGGGGTGCGCGGCATGCTGCGGGGTGAGCGGGAAACCGACCACCTTACTGTATTGCCTCGTAACGATATTGAACACTATATGTATTTTAACGGTCTTGAGCAGGTGTTTCGTCAGGAAGCCAATATTCACGACAAACATACGCCTCCCTCACGTATTATTGAGCGAGCGCTGAGCCGGCGCAGCAAGCCGGGCATGGCACTGGCGCTGGTAGAGGCCATTGAGCCTCATGGCCCGGAGCGGGTGCCCATTGAATTGCGCCGTATGTTTGCCCGTATGGTCGTACTGGCCCGCCGGCAACGCTAAAATAGGCACAACGCATTAACGGAGAAAAGTAATGACAGAATTACTGCCGGCGCGCTTGTTTGCGCCTCTGGCACTCACGGCAGTGGCCGCTCTCGGCCTCTTGGTATGGGTACTTAAAAACGGCGATCTCTGCCCGGGGCAGCGGCGTCGTATCAGTGACGGAGCCATGTCGGTATGGGCGGTGTTTGGGCTGGCGCTGATGCTGGGGGTGGAAGCCGGTGTACCGCCGGTTATGCTCTGGCTGGGTGGCGCGACGCTGGTAGCGGGGCTTGGTACTGTGCTGTATCAGGCGCGTATGCAGGGCAAACGCAGCCTGGATGTCAGCTGGCATTATCCGGCGCTGGTGCTGGCACTGATCTATGGCGCTCTGGTGGGGTGGCGCATGGGCGCAGGCTGGGCCTTGCTGACCGCGGGTGCCGGCGGTTGTGTGTTTGCTCATCTGATTATGGTGCGCGCCAAACACCGTCTGCAGGCCTTTAATGTGCTGTTGCCCCTGGCCGGCACTGCCTTTGGGGTGATCTGGTTGCTGGCGCTGGCCATTCGTGCGGCCGGTCTCAGTGAGCCGGCACTGGCAGCCATGACCCTGCCTTTTGTACAGCTAAGTGGTGCCGTGCTGGCGGGAGCCCTGGTCTGGTTTTTGCCGCTGTTGCGCAAAGAGCAAACCAAGCCACCGGTGATTGCCGTTGCCGCTCTGTTAATATTGGGTGCGCTCACCCTCGGGCAGGGCATGATCTGGCATATGGCCGGTAACATTAGTTAAACATCAAATTTTCTCGCCAAATCACAAATTTTTCTCGTTGTACTTGTGATTTGGCCCTTTCTAGAATGCGCGCCTCGAAATCCGGAGGCGTTCATGCACCTTGTTCCACTTTATACACATCTGATCCTGCTGACACTGGGTAATGCCTTTCTGGTGACCCTGGTGGCGGTTTATCTGAATGGCCAGGGTGCGCCGGCGGCACAAATTGGTCTGGTAGGTGCTGCTTTTTATCTGGGCATGCTGGGGGCCAGTTTTTTTGCTGATAAATTCATACAGCGGCTGGGGCATGTGCGTGCGCTGGTGATGTGCTGTGCCACCCTGGCACTGGCAGCAGTGGCGCTGACCTGGACCAGTTTGTTACCGGTATGGCTGGTGCTGCGGATGCTGGCGGGCATGGCGGCCGCCATCAGTTTTGTGGCGGTAGAAAGCTGGGTGCTGGGGGTGGCACCGCTGAACCGTCGTTCCAGTGCCATGGCGCGTTATATGCTGGTGTATTACTTCAGTTATGGCATCAGCCAGCTGTTTATTGATGGCTTTACGGTTTACAGCCCGTCGGCCTTCTGGCTGGCGGCCGGCCTGTGTGCGCTGGCACTGGTGCCGCTGCGTTTTGCCCGCTCACCCAATCTGGAAGACGAGATAACAGCAGATGGCATCGCCCCCAGCAAGCCGCCCCGGCTGGACAGAGCCCAGGGGCTGGCCGGTTGTCTGGTGGCAGGCATGCTGCTGGGCGCGCTGTCGGCACTCATGCCCATTCAGCTGGAGCAGCTGGCGCTGGGCGACGAGGTTGGCCTGTATATGGCCTGGCTGATTTTATGTGGCATGGCGTTTCAGTTGCCCAACGGCAGTCTGGCAGACAAAGTGGGTAAAAAAACCATGATGGGAGTGCAGACCCTGATGGTGGGCAGTGGTTGTTTGCTGCTGTGGGAATTTGACGGTACTCATATGTTGATCCCGGCTTTTGTGCTGATTGGGGCGGGAGCCTTTACCCTTTATCCCACCACCATGTCTTATGCCTGCGGCAACATGAATGGCCGCGCTTTGGTGCGCATGACCCAAAAACTGATGTTTGCTTACAGCATCGGCTCCCTGACCGGCCCCGTGATTGCCGGCTTTATGCTGGAGAAGTTTCAGGCGGGGTTATTCCTGTTTTTGGTATTGCTGGTATCGGGCTGGGGGCTCTGGCTGCTGCTGGCACGCCTGTTATTCAGTAAACCCGTGGGCGATGCAGTCTAGTTTGGGGTGACGTGCGAATGCTTAGGGTATATTGTTTGGTGGATATTTCGGCTTTTTACAACAGGAGCACGTTATGAAAATCAAGCATTTATCAGCAGTTGTTATTCTGGCTGCACTGGGGTTGGGTGGTTGTGCCAATAGTGATGTTTATTCCGGTGATGTGTATGGCAGCAGCACGGCCGGCCGGGCCCAGAGCGTGACCTATGGTACTTTGGTATCGGTGCGACCGGTAAAAATTCAGGCCGGTGATCAAAACCCCAATGTGGTGGGCACAGTGGGCGGTGGTGTACTGGGTGGTATTGCCGGTAGTGCCATTGGCGGTGGTACGGGCCGCTCACTGGCCACCGCAGCCGGTGCCATTGCCGGTGCCATGGTGGGCTCAAAGGCGGAAGAAAAAATCAATCAGGTGAATGCCGTGGAGCTTGAAATTCGCACCGACAGCGGTGAAAGTCTGGTGGTGGTACAAAAAGCGGACAGAAGCTGGCAACCGGGCCAGCGAGTTCGCATGATTGGCTCCGGCAGTAATATGAGTGTGGCTCCTTACTAGCTCAGGTTATTGATAAACAAACAAAAAAGGCACCGAAAGGTGCCTTTTTTGTTTTACAGGAAATAGTGTTATTTCTTCGTGCAGTACAGTCCTGTCTTCCCGGGCTCGTTAGAATTGTGCCAAGGAAGGTGCAGAAATGGCAAGCATGGTTGCACAGACTGTAAAAATGACGGTTATAACTAACTCTTTCATTGTTTACCTTCCTCAACAGTGGGCTGTGAACACACTATACTGGCATGATGTTTGCTTTTCAACCGTTAAAGTGTGTTTTATTTGCTGTTGGGGTAGTAAATTACGAGTAACGTCTGTTTTTGACAGTAATGATGAGTCAAATCTGACGTAACAATCAGATTTTTTAATGTCTGCTTTATATTTCTTTACATTTTTGTTTTTAATTTCAATGTCTTAGGTGTTTTTCTTGGTGGTGGTCATGATGGGGGTGAGTATCTCGTTATTCCCGGTGTGACGGAAAAAACACTGTCCGTTTATGTGCTTTTTTAAGGAAAAAATGCTTCCGCCTATAAGGGTGGTTCAAAATACAGGCAGTAACTCCGTAAATTCAGCATTGGAATGGTGGCTGCGGGCCGGCTGCGGCACCTGCATTCAAACGCTGGTTTCTGCTAAACTGCGCGCCAGATTTTTTGGCACTAAATGTGTTTATAAACAAACAGGGGTTTTGGTTTGGCACAGTCGGTTGAACAGTTGCAGGCAAGGCTGAAAGAGTGCAGAGGCGCTGAGCGCGGACGGTTTCGCCGCCGGTTACAGGGGGTGGCAAGGCTGGCTGAGTCCCGGCAGCAAAAGGTACTGGAAAAAATAGCGCTGGAGATGGCCACTTCCATGGCCGAGCGCAGCCGGCGGCAGGCATTGCTGCAAAGCCCGATTGCCTATCCGCCCCAGCTGCCGGTCAGCGACAAGCGCGATACCATCAAACAAGCCATTCAGGACCATCAGGTGGTGATCATTGCCGGTGAAACCGGCTCGGGCAAAACCACCCAGATCCCCAAAATGTGTCTGGAGCTGGGCCTTGGCATCGACGGCACCATTGGCCACACTCAGCCCCGTCGGCTGGCGGCCCGCAGCGTGGCCACCCGCCTGGCCCAGGAGCTGGGCTGTGAGCTGGGGGAGCGTGTCGGTTTCAAGGTGCGCTTCAGTGATCAGGCAAGCCAGGAAACGCAGGTCAAGCTGATGACAGACGGCATTCTGCTGGCGGAGATCCAGCAGGACCGGTTTTTGCGCCAGTACGACACCATCATCATTGATGAAGCCCACGAGCGCAGCCTCAACATCGACTTTATTCTCGGCTACCTGCGCCAGTTGCTGCCCAAACGGCCCGATCTCAAAATTATCATTACTTCTGCCACCATCGATCCCGAGCGTTTCTCCAGGCACTTTAACGATGCCCCCATTATCTCGGTGTCGGGCCGCACCTATCCGGTGGAACTGCGCTACCGGCCGCTGGTGGACGACAGCCGGGAGCGGGATCAGCTGCAGGGCATCTTTGATGCGGTCACCGAGCTCAGCAATGAAGGCCCCGGCGACATTCTGATCTTTATGAACGGTGAACGGGAAATTCGCGACACCGCCGACGCCCTGCGCAAGCTGGAGCTGCGCCATACCGAGATAGTGCCGCTGTTCTCAAGGCTGTCGAACGCCGAGCAGAACCGCATTTTTGAATCCCATTCCGGCCGGCGCATTGTGCTGGCCACCAACGTGGCGGAAACCTCGCTCACCGTGCCCGGCATTCGCTACGTGATCGATCCCGGCACGGCGCGCATCAGCCGTTACTCCTACCGCACCAAGGTGCAGCGCCTGCCCATTGAGCCGGTGTCCCAGGCCAGCGCCAACCAGCGCATGGGCCGCTGTGGCCGGGTCGAGGCAGGCATTTGTATTCGCCTGTACAGCGAAGAAGACTTTTTAAACCGGCCGGAATTTACCGACCCCGAGATTCTGCGTACCAACCTGGCCTCGGTCATTTTGCAGATGCTCTCCCTGGGGCTGGGCGACATTTCCGCCTTTCCCTTTGTAGAAGCGCCGGAAAACAAAAATATCTCCGACGGCATACGCTTGCTGGAAGAGCTGGGGGCGGTACAAAACGAGAAAAATCAGCTCATGCTTACCCCGCTGGGTCGGGACCTGTCCCGGCTGCCGGTAGACCCGCGCCTGGGCCGCATGGTGCTGGCAGCGCGTGAGCACGGCTGTGTGACCGAGGTGATGGTGATCACTGCGGCGCTGAGCATTCAGGATCCCCGTGAACGACCACTGGAGAAACAGCAGGCCGCTGCCGAAATGCACCGTCGCTTTGCCGACAAAGACTCGGACTTTGTGGCTTATATCAATCTGTGGCACTACCTGAAAGAGCAGCAAAAATTGCTGAGCGGCAACCAGTTCCGCAAGCAGTGCATGAGTGAATTTCTCAACTACCTGCGGGTGCGGGAATGGCAGGACATTTACAGCCAGCTGCGGCTGGTGGTGCGGGAGCTGGGCTTTGCCCTGAACAGCACGCCCGCCAGCTTTGACAGCCTGCACCGGGCCCTGCTGACCGGCATGCTCAGCCAGGTGGGACTGCGCGATGGTGACAAAAAAGACATTTTGGGCGCACGCAACGCCCGCTTTGTGCTGGTGCCGGGTTCATCATTGGCCAAAAAGCCGCCCCGCTGGCTGATGGTGGCCGAACTCACCGAAACCCATCGTTTATATGGCCGAATCGCTGCCCGCATAGATCAACAATGGCTGGAAGAGGCAGGGGCTCATTTGCTGAAATCCAGCTATAGCGAGCCGCACTGGTCGAAAAAGCAGGGCGCTGTGATGGGCTATGTGAGCAAGAGCCTGTTTGGTCTGCCGGTGGTGGTGCGCCGTCGGGTGAACTATTCGGCCGTGGATCCCAAACTGTGCCGGGAGCTGTTTATTCGCCAGGCGCTGGTGGAAGGGGAGCTGCACACTCGCCACGAGTTTTTTCATCATAACAGAGCGCTGCTGGATCAGGCCGAAGCGCTGGAGCACAAGTCCCGCCGCCGGGATCTGGTGATTGACGACGACACCCTGTTTCGCTTTTACGACGAGCGCCTGCCCGCCGACATCGTCTCCATTCGTCATTTCGACAAGTGGTGGAAAGGGGCACGCAAGGCTGAGCCCGAGCTGCTGCACTTTACAGAAGAGATGCTGCTGAACGAGCGCGCCGGGGCCGTGACCACGCGGGACTACCCGGATGCCTGGCAGCATGACGGCCTGAATCTGCCCCTGGACTATCAGTTTGAGCCGGGCCGGGAAGAAGACGGCGTGACCGTGCGCATTCCGCTGCCGCTGCTGAATCAGGTGGCGCCCGAGCCCTTTGTGTGGCAGGTGCCGGGGCTGCGCCGGGAGCTGTTGGTTGGGCTGATCAAATCCTTGCCCAAGCCCATGCGCAAGCACTTTGTGCCGGCACCCAACTTTGCCGAGGCGCTGCTGGCGGCCATGACCCCCTTTGAGGGCCCGCTGCTGGATCAGATGGAAAAACACCTGCGGCGCATGACCGGCGTGACCGTGCCTCACGAAGACTGGGACTGGAGCGCATTGCCGGCGCATCTCATCATGCGCTTTGCGGTAATGGACGCCGATGGTAAGGAGCTGGCCACCGGCCGGGATCTGGAAAGCATCAAGCTCAGTTTGCAGGGCCAGGTGCAGACAGCGCTGACCCAGGCGGTGGACGACGATCGCTTTGAGCAGGAAGGGCTGCGGGAATTTCCCGCCAACGCCATTCCGCATACCTTTGCCGCCAAACGGGCCGGGTTTGAGGTAAAAGCTTATCCGGCACTGGCCGATCAGGGCGACAGCGTGGCGCTGCAATTGTGCGAAGATGAAACCAGCCAGGCCCAGACCATGTGGGACGGCCAGTGCAAGCTGCTGCTGCTGCAACTGCCGTCGCCCATCAAATATCTGCAGGACAAACTGCCCAACAAGGCCAAGCTGGGGCTGTATTTCAACCCTTACGGCAAGGTGCTGGATCTGGTGGACGACTGCATTCGCGCCGGCATTCATGTGCTGATGCGTGAGCACGGTGCGCCGGCCTGGACTCCGCAAGACTTTGAGTCGTTAAAAGACAAGGTCGCCGGCGAGCTCAACCCGACGGTAGCGGCCATTGCCCTGCAGGTGGAAGAGGTGCTGAGCCGGGCGCAAGGTATTAAAAAACGACTCAAGAGCAAGATTGACTTGTCCATGGCCATGGCCATGTCGGACATTCAGGCCCAGCTCGACGGCCTGATTTATCGCGGCTTTGTGACTGATACCGGTGCCGGACGGCTGAAATACGTCTGCCGCTACCTTGAGGCTTTAAGCCGCCGGCTCGACAAGCTGGGCATTGATCCGCACCGGGACCGCGCCCACCTGCTGAAAATTCAGAATGTGCAGTCTGCCTATCAGGCCCTGCTGAAAAAGCAGCCCAAAGGAAAACCCCTGGCCCCTGAGGTGAAGGAAGTACGCTGGATGATAGAAGAGCTGCGGGTGTCGTACTTTGCCCAGACCCTGGGCACCGCCTATCCGGTCTCGGACAAACGCATATTGCAGCAGATAGAAACGCTTTAAAGCTTTCTTAAGCTCGAAGCTAGAAGCTGGAAGTCCTGCTCTCGTTAGGGACGCTTGTGCTGTCCGTTGGCTGATATGCAATATGTTCTGGACTCTGGACTCTGGACTCTGGACTCTGGACTCTGGACTCTGGACTCTGGACTCTGGACTCTGGACTCTGGCCTGTGCCGGAGTGACGCTTTTGGCTTCCGGCTTCCGGCTTCCGGCTTCCGGCTTCCGGCTTCCGGCTTGCCCCGACAGGGGCTGCGTGTTACCATCCGCGCGCTTTTATCAAGGCAAAGGCCGGTCGCAGCCTTTGTCATTAACCTCAAAGAGAGAAGATTATGTCATTTGTATTTGAAGCCGAAGTGCGTACTGACCTGGGGAAAGGTGCGAGCCGCCGCCTGCGTCACGCTGACAAAGTGCCTGCCATCATCTATGGCGGCAACCAGGAGCCGGTAGCGGTTGCTCTGGACCACAAAAAGGCCATCATCGCTCAAGCCGAAGACGCCTTCTACAACGAAGTGCTGACCCTGGTTATCGACGGTCAGGAAGTAAAAGTGAAGGTTCAGGACGTTCAGCGTCATCCCTTCAAGCCCAAGCTGGCTCACCTGGACTTTGTTCGCGCCTAAGCGATACACATTGTTCACAAAAGAACCGCCTTCGGGCGGTTTTTTTGTCCCTTTTTTATACGCTTTTGATCCAGAAACAAAGATCTTTGACTTTCTGTTCAAATATAATAGCGGCTTACAATGAGAGGGTTATCATGGCGGCAAAGCATGTTTAACAGTAAAAGGTTGCAAAAACGCATCAGTGAGCTTGAGGCAGAGCTGAATATTTTTCATAACATGCGGCGAGATCTGGGTGCTCAAATGATTTACTTCACCCTGAACTGCAAAGGGATGATCACCTACAGTAATCAGAATCTGCACCAGTCACTGGGATATCAAGCCAATGACTTGTTACAACAGCCGTTAACCCGTTTTCTGGTGCCCGCTGCGCTTGAAAAAGAGCATTGCCAAAAAATGCTGAGTGCCATTGAGTCGGGCAAACATTGGCACGGAGCAATGCAGATGCTCAATCAAAACGGTGATGAAGTCTGGTATCGTACCATTATTCAGCCTGTTGCCGTTTGTGGCGCGGGCGAGCCTGTGCTGGCGGCTTATTCTGCTGAAGTGACCCGCACCATTTCCCGCTCTCGGGAAAAAGAAGACATGCTGTCTGCGCTGGATCGCTCTTCGGCGGTGATTGAATTCAGTCTGGATGGCATTATTCTGAATGCCAATGCCAACTTTCTCAATGCCATGGGTTACACCCGGAGTCAGATCATCGGCAAACATCATCAGCTGTTCTGTGACGAGCAGGAGGTGCACAGTGATGCTTACCGCCAATTCTGGCAGCAGCTGCGTTCGGGCGAATACGTATCGGATCGGTTTCGCCGTCTTGACAGCCGGGGCAATGTGGTCTGGCTGGAAGCCTCTTATAACCCCATTCACGACGAAGCCGGTGAGCTTTATAAGGTAGTAAAGTTTGCCACTGTGATAACCGAACAGGTGAACCGGGAGCTGGCTACCGCCGAAACATCTGATATCGCATATGATATTTCCAAAGCCACCGATGAAAATACGCGCAAGGGCATGCAGGTGATCGATGCCACCATCAGTACCATGAATGAGCTCTCAAGCCAGATGAGCAGCGCCAGTGCCGGTATTTCAGAGCTGGACAGCCAGTCGCAGCGTGTGGCCGAGCTGGTCAGCAGTATTCGCGGTATTGCCGATCAGACTAACCTGCTGGCACTGAATGCCGCCATAGAAGCGGCTCGTGCCGGCGAGCAGGGCAGAGGGTTTGCCGTGGTGGCTGACGAAGTACGCAATCTGGCGGCCCGCACCAGTTCGGTCACCGAAGAAATCATTACCATGGTCTCGGAGAACCGCAAGCTGACCGAGCAGGCGGTTATTCTGATAGAAGAAAGCATGAGCCGGGCACAGCAGGCTCTCACCCTGTCCAGTGACTCGGGTAATGTCATGCGAGATATACAGCAGGGTGCCCGGCAGATAGTGGATGCGGTAGGGCAGTTCCGGCTAAATTTGTAACTTTTATACTCTGTCAGCAATAAATTCGCCTGGCCCAGCGGGTTAACCCTGCGGTAACACTGCCAAAATGATCGCCAACCACAATGGGAGTGTGGGGAAACGCCCGCTGTAAAAACCGCTTCAGCACCGGCGATTTGGCCGTGCCGCCGGTAACAAACACCACTTCAGGCTGAGTGCCTGCCTCTGTAATGGCACTTTGCATCAGGCTGGTAATACGGCCAAGCTCGCGCTGGCAGGCCTGGGCAAAGTCATCACGGCTTAGTTCAAGGCTTAAATTATTATCGATATCGCACAGTTCAATCCGTTGGCGGGTCTGCTCGGTAAAGGCAATTTTGCTCTGCTCGGCGGCGTTGACCACCCGGTAACTGAGCTTGTGTTTTTGCACCCTGAGCAGGCGGCTTACCAGCGCGGGCTCTGCCGCATCCCGCACCAGTTGCTGCAAAAAACGGCCGTTGGCGGCGCTGTAAAACCCGGTTTGCTGATGAATATCGTTAATGGCCACCGCCTGCCAGTAGCTGTTGGCGGGCATGGTTTTTCCGCTGGCAAGCAGGCTGTTCAGGCCAAAGGCCGGCATGATTCCCTTGAGGGCAAAGGCAATATCAAAGTCATTGCCGCCCACCCGTTCACCACTGTGGCTGAGCAGATCCCGGCTGCGATCTTCACGCTGTGCCTGCTGTGGCCCCATCAGTATCATGGAGCAGTCGGTGGTGCCGCCGCCAATGTCCACCACCAGAACCCGGGTTTCCTTGTTCAGGCTGGCTTCATATTCAAATCCTGCCGCCACCGGTTCAAACTGAAATTCCACCTCCTTAAAGCCCACCCGTTTGGCGGCCCGGGTCAATATGGCCAATGCCTGATCGTTGCTTTCTTCGCCGCGCAGGCCCTGAAAGTTAACCGGCCGGCCAATGACGGTTTGCGTCACGGCTCTGCCCAGGCTGGCCTCGGTCAGGGTTTTCACATTGCTCATCATGGCTGCGACTATGTCTTCAAACAGCTCAATCTGCGCCGGCAGCAGGCCACTGGCCCCCAGAAACGACTTGGGTGATTTGATGTAGTAGCCTTCATCGGGCTCCTGCAGATAGCTGTTCAGGGCATCGCGGCCAAAGAACAGTTCACCGGAAATACCGTCCAGCGCCAGCTCGTTCAGCTCGGTCTGACCTTTTTGCAGCTGCAGCCGGCGCTGTTGGGCGAAGTGATGTTGTTCGGCTGCTGGCAGCTGACGATGCAGCCAGTTGACGATCACCTCACGGCTGGGGGCATACAAACTGGAGGCGATATAGCGGCCGTGTTTACCCAGCGGCAATATCATTGGGCGATTGCCGTCCATGACACCAACAGCGCAGTTTGATGTACCGTAGTCAAATCCGATCATGGCAGCCCCTTTGCAAAAAGGCGCGAATGTTACTGCTATTGCCGTGCTGGAGCAAGGCCCGGCGCATTAGCAAGAAGGGCCGGGCGCGCTTATAATGCAGCCGGTTTTAATTAATTTTTCAGGTGGTTATGAAACTTAAACAGATAGATAAAAAGCGCTACCGAGGGCATCTTAATAAAGTGTTTATCGGGTCTGCACTGGTACTGGCCGTGCTCAGTCTGGCTATTTCTCAGCTGCTGATAGCGTTTTTCCCCGATGCCGATGGCAGTCACTTTCACTGGAACCTGCTGGGAGTGGTGTTTGCAGCGCTGCTGGTGGGGGCCGGGCTCAGCCGGTTTCGTCAGCACCCTTTTATGACCGAGGTTGTGTATGTGTGGGATCTGAAACAGCGGCTGAACAAGATTGCCCGCAAACGGCGGCAGGTGGAAGCGGCTGCCCGCGAAGGCAATGAAACCGCCATGCAGATACTGCAGTTTTGTTATGCCGGCTCGCGCCAGCTGTGGCAGCTGGATGACAATACCATTGTCATGGATGAGCTGGCAGACAAGCAGGCTGAGCTGAACACGCTGGCTGAACAGCATGGGGTGACCCTGAATGCCGAACAGTATGATGAAAGCATGCTGAAACAGTTTTAATGCAGCAGCCCAGGCACGGCTGACCGGAGGAAGAGAGTGTTATCACTGTTTTTGAAATCGTTACTGGGGGCGCTGGCGGTACTGCTGATTGCGCTGCTGTCCCGGTCCAAAAGCTTTTTTATTGCCGGGCTGGTGCCTTTGTTTCCCACCTTTGCACTGATTGCTCATTATCTGGTGGGCACAGAACGAACCATGGCGGATTTAAGGGTAACGGCGCTGTTTGGTCTGTATTCCTTGCTGCCTTATGCCGCTTATTTGCTGGCGGTATACTGGTTCAGCTATCGTTTTAGTTTATTTACTACGCTGGCAGGCGCAACGCTGGTCTGGGGCCTGGGTGCTGCAGGTCTGTTGCTGGGCTGGATGAAATATTATTCCGTGGCGGCCTGAGTATCGCTCTTATACTAAAAGCGGTCAGCCCATATTCAAGGCAGATGATCACGCTGGTAAGGAGACTGAATTATGGCTGCCAATGGCCACTGGCGATTAATATTACTGAGTGACTTTCAGTGTCCGGAGCCGCCGGCCAGCACCCGGCTGCAGCGCGGCTGGCACAAGTTGCAGCGGGTGTTTGGCATAACCGACGAGCCCGATACCAACAATGGCAGCACGCTGCCAGACTATGCCGGTTTTAACCGCACGCCCGCAGTAAAAGCGCTGGATCATGGTCTTAAAGGCTGGCCGGGCCAAACCCGGGAAGTGCGTTTTTTACTGGATCCTCCTTTCAGTGCCACCGCCGACATTGCCCGGGACTGGGCAGAATGGCGACAATGGCCTTGTCTGCAGCCGCCTACTATCACTCAGCTGGTCAGCGCCGATGTGGAAGCCTGGTGGCAAAGCCAGCAGGTACGCGGTCCCTGGCTGATTGATGAGATCAGCCTCTACTTTCTGCGTACCGCCACTGGCATGAGGTTTTTACGCTGCCTGTTGATGCAGCTGGTACAGGGAGCCTTTGGTACCGGCCTGGTGGTGTGTAACAGCTGGACTTACCGTTTTATCACCCAGGGTTTTGATCCGGGCCTGAGCGCCGTTTATTGCTTTGCTCCGGCGACGCCCGGTCTGTTGCGTGAGCTTGGCATCAAAGGCGCTGAGCGTCAGCTCACCCGGCTGGCCGCCCGCGCCCGGGGCAACGCCGGTGTGGCGCTGGCGCTGTGGAAAGCCGAGCTTGAACAGCAGCCGCTGCCTCATATTCCGGCCAGCATGCACGATAACGAAGGTTTTGTGCTCTATGCTCTGCTGTTGCATGGCGGGCTGAATGAGGCGGCATTGCAACAGGTGCTGCCCATGCTGGCACCGGAGCAGCTGGCCGCCAGTTTGCTCAGAATGCTGGCGGCCGGGCTGGTAGCGAGAGAGCAAACCCGCTGGCAGATCAGTCCGGTGGCGTATGGTGAAGTGCGGGAGTTTCTGGCCGGCCGGGATCATTGTCTCGACGAATTTTAGCAAGGAGCGCGTTTTGGATGCGGAAAAAGTCCGTAATTTGTTTCGCAGTATAACCCCCGGACTGCTGATTGAGCTGGCTCTGGTGGTGGCAGTGGCGCTGCTGCTGGCCTGGCTTATTCAACGCCTGTTGCCCATGCTGGCAGCCCGTTTGCACGGCCGGCGGCGGCATTGGGTGCTGGCGCTGATCCCCACGTTGCGTATTCTGGTGGTGGTGGCGGCCATTGGCTGGATAGTCAGCCTGCTGATTGAGCCTTCTTTGCGTAATATGGTGGCTATTCTCGGGGCCGTGGGGCTGGCGCTGGGTTTTGCCCTCAAGGATTATGTCAGCAGTCTGTTTGCCGGTGTGGTGGCTGCCTATGAACGGCCTTACCGGCCCGGTGACTGGATTGAAGTGGATGGCTGTTATGGCGAGGTGCGCCATATTGGCCTGCGGGCAGTAGAAATGGTGACTCCCGACGACACCGTCGTGGTGGTGCCCCATTTAAAACTGTGGAACGGACTGATCCGCAATGCCAATAACGGCGGTGCCAGCCTGATGTGCGTGGCCAGCTTTTATCTGGCCCCGGCGCACGATGCTTACCAGGTGCGCCGGATATTGCATGAGGTGGCGCTGTCCAGCCCTTATCTCAAGCTGAGCCGGCCCGTTGTGGTGGTGATGGAAGATCATCCCTGGGGCAGCCGTTATCGCATCAAGGCCTACCCCATGGATCCCCGCCAGCAGTTTTTGTTTATCTCGGATCTCACCGCCAGAGGCAAGGCGCAGCTGCAAACCATGGGCGTGGAATTTGCCCGGGTGGAAGCCATGGCCCAGACCAGCGACAGCAACGCCGGCTGATTAATCAGGTTTTCAGCGGTGTGATCTTTTCAGCATCTTCTTCCTGCTGCTGACGCATTTCATCATATTCTGCCTGCTGGGCCAGCACAGAGCCTTCCGGTGCTTCCGAGGTTTCACCCTGCTCCCAGGGGGCAGTTTCGGGCAGCTCCTCAATGTGAATGGTCTTCAGGGAATAATCCGGCTGATAGTGCAGATCGTATTTGGCCGCCTTGATAATGGAGATCATCATCATGGCCATGATGACGATAAGCGGTGCGCCGGCAAAAATGGACGCGGTCTGCAGGGTCGACAAACCACCCAGGAACATTAATACCGCTGGCATAAAGCACAGGGTAAAGGCCCAGAACAGCCGGTTCCAGCGGTGCGGCTCGCCGTCCACTTCCCGCTGCACCACAGAGGCCAGAATAAAGGAAATGGAATCAAAGGTAGTGGCGGTAAAAATAATGGCCAGCAGGGTAAACACGGCCACCATCAGCCAGCTCATCGGCAGGGTGTTCAGTACTGCAAAAATGGCCGCGGTCGGGCTTTGCTGATTCAGAATGGCGACAATATCCAGTTCACCGGACAGCTGCATATACAGGCCATAGTTGCCCAGGATCATAAAAAAAACAGCACAGCCCAAAGACCCGAAGAAAATGGAGCCCACCACCATCTGGCGAATGGTACGGCCTCTGGATATCTTGGCAATAAACAGCCCCACAGTAGGGGCAAATACCAGCCACCAGGCCCAGTAAAAAATGGTCCAGTCCTTGGCAAAGCGGGTTTCGTTAAAGCCATGATCAGCAAAGGGACCAAACGACTCGGTCCAGGTCATCATGGTGATCATCTGAGTCAGTGAACGACCAATGCTTTCCAGTCCGGTATTCAGAATAAAACCAGTGGGGCCGGCAAACAGTACTACCACCAAAAATGCCAGCGCCAGATAAAAGTTGATGTTGGAAAAGAGCTGAATACCGCTTTTCAGGCCGCGCCATGCACTCCAGGCAAAGAGTGCCGTGGTGCCCAGCAGCACCATGACCCGGCTCCAGTTATTTACCGGCAGGCCAAACAGCTCATGCAGGCCTTCGGTGACCATGGGTGAGGCCAGCCCCAGGGTGGTGGCACCACCGCCAATCATGCCAAAGACAAAAAACACATCCACCAGCTTGCCCCAGTTGCTGCAGGCAAAGCTTTCACCAAACAGGGGGGCCAGACTCTGGCTGACCTTCAGGCGGGGCGAGTTGCGCACATGGGCAAAATAAGCAATGGGAATGGCCGGGATCAGATAAATGGACCAGGCCACCGGCCCCCAGTGAAAAATTCCGTAGGTGGCCGCCCAGCGAATGGCGTCGGGTGTGCCCGGCTGCAAACCAAAAGGCGGTCCCTGATAATAATAGGCCCATTCAATAATGCCCCAGTACAGAATGCTGGCACCAATGCCGCCGCAAAACATCATGGCTGCCCAGGAGCTGTTTTTGAATTCCATTTCGTCTTCGGGCTTGCCCAGCTTGATACTGCCAATATCCGAAAACGAAATGTAAATCACAAACAGCACGGCGGTCAGTCCCAGTGCCAGATAAAAGACGCCAAAAGTGTCTGTGATCCAGGTTTTGGCCTGTGCCACCCAGCTGGCACCTTGCTCCGGAAACAGCACCAGAGGCAGGGTAACCGCAGCGAGAATGAACAGAACCGAAAAGAAAGTGAAGCGGTCGATGCGGGTGTCCGGCACCTTATTTGGCTGCAGTGAATGTTGAGGCAAACGTCGATCAACATCGCCAAAATGCACGCTTTGCTGCTGTTTTACCGTCATAAATGACTCCTTGTTATTGTTATTCCATGGGCCTGAAAAAACGTCAGGCCGGCTTTTTCGCGAGCGCAAAAGATTAGGATTGTAACCATTTGCCGGCCATTGGCAATTTCTGGTCACCAGGCAGCTTTTTGACCATGGGAGCGGGCGACACTTAATGTCGCGCCCATTCGGCACTATGATAGGCGTCACGCACGGGAAAAAAGGACTCGCAATGCAAAATGAAAACGGCCTCAGCCCGGGATTGATGGTGGTGCATGGTAACCATCTGGAGGAGCTGAGAGCGCTGGCCGTCACCTGGATGCGGCGCTACCCCCTGGCCCCGCTGGAAAACGAAGTGGTACTGGTGCAGAGCAATGGTATCGCTCAGTGGCTTAAGCTGGCCCTGGCCGCCCGCGACAGTGGCGGCATTGCCGCTGCGGTGCAGGTTGACCTGCCGGCTCGTTTTCTGTGGCAGAGCTATCGCGCTGTGCTGGGTAGCGACACCATTCCGCGCTTGTCGCCGCTGGACAAAGCCCCGCTCACCTGGCGGCTGATGCGGCTCTTGCCCGGGCTGTGCAGCGAGGCTGTGTTTGCACCCCTTGAACGTTTTTTGCATGACGACGGTGACGGCCGCAAGCGCTATCAGCTGGCGGAGCGGCTGGCGGACTTGTTTGATCAGTATCAGGTTTACAGAGCCGACTGGCTGGCGGCCTGGGCTGAGGGCCGGGACATCATGATCCACGGCCGCCGGGGCGAGCAGCCGCTGGACGACGCCGTGCGCTGGCAGCCGGCGCTGTGGCGGGCCCTGCTTGCCGATGTGGGCGAGCAGGAGCTGGCGGGCAGCCGGGCCGGGGTGCACCCGCGCTTTGTGGCGCAGCTGCGCCGCTGCGAACAAAGGCCTGCCGGTTTGCCGCGCCGGGTGGTGGTATTTGGCATTTCCTCATTGCCGGCACAAACCCTGGAAGCGCTGGCGGCCATGGCCCGCTTTACTCAGGTATTGCTGTGCGTACACAACCCCTGCCAGCATCACTGGGGCGACATAGTGCCGGATCAGGACTTGCTGCGGCACCAGTACCGCCGCCATGCCCGCAAGGCCGGCCAGTCGCCGGGGCTGAACGACACCGAGCTGCATCAGCATGCGCACCCGCTGCTGGCGGCCTGGGGCAAGCAGGGGCGGGACTATATCAACCTGCTCGACAGCCTGGATGATCCCGACAGCTACCGTGCCCGTTTTAATGCCATTGGCAGCCGTATTGATTTGTTTGATAACGGCGATACCAGTCACCTGCTGGGCCAGCTGCAGGACGACATTCTTAATTTGCGCCCGCCGGCAGAAAGCCGTGAATACTGGTCGCCGCTGACGCAAGAACAGCTCAGTATCGAGTTTCATATCGGCCACAGCCCCCAGCGGGAAGTGGAAATTCTGCACGATCAACTGCTGGCCCGTTTCTCGCAGGACAAGGCCTTGCGCCCGCGAGACATTATTGTGATGGTGCCTGACATTAATGTGTATGCCCCTCATATTCAGGCGGTGTTTGGCCAGTATGAGCGCGACGATGATCGCTTTATTCCCTTTACCCTGGCGGATCAGGGCAGCCGGGGCTGTGAGCCGCTGCTGATTGCCCTGGAGCATTTGCTGCGCCTGCCGGAAAGCCGGCTGCCGGTAAGTGAAGTACTCGATCTGCTGGAGGTGGCGGCCCTGCGCCGGCGTTTTGGCATTGCCGATGCCGACCTGCCGGTGTTGCGCCGCTGGATTGAAGGTGCCGGTGTGCGCTGGGGCCTGGATGCTCAGCGCCGGGCCGGACTGGGGCTGCCCGATGGTCTGGAGCAGAACACCTGGCGCTTTGGCCTGCGGCGTATGTTGCTGGGTTATGCGGTGGGTGCCGGGGATGCCTGGGCCGGCATAGAGCCCTATGATGAAATCGGCGGCCTGGATGCGGCCATAATAGGGCCTCTGGCCAACTTGCTGAATGCCATTGACCACCTGCATCATAACCTGAGTGATGCCATGGCTGCTGACGACTGGGCGGTGGTGCTGCATGGCCTGCTGGCACAATTTTTTGAGCCGGAAAACGAGCGGGAGCAGAGCCTGCTGGCCGGCCTGACCGAGGCGCTGGAGCACTGGCACGAGCTGTGCTCCGGGGTTGATCTGACCGAGCCGCTGCCATTGACCGTGGTACGGGAAGCCTGGCTGGGAGCCGTGGATCAGGGCCGGCTCAGCCAGCGTTTTCTGGCCGGTGCCGTTAACTTCTGTACCCTGATGCCCATGCGCGCCATTCCCTTTAAACGGGTGTGTCTGCTGGGCATGAATGACGGCGACTACCCGCGTAGCGTGACCCCGCTCGACTTTGATTTAATGGGGCAAGACTACCGGCCCGGGGACCGTTCCCGCCGGGAAGACGATCGCTACCTGATGCTGGAAGCCCTGTTGTCGGCCCGGGACGGTCTTTATATCAGCTGGGTAGGACGCAGTATCCGCGACAATACCGAGCGGCCGCCGTCTGTGCTGGTGGGGCAGCTGCGGGATCACCTGAGTGGCTGGCAGCTGGAAAACGGCGGCACCCTGCTGGATGCCATGACCACCGAGCATCCGCTGCAGCCCTTCAGCCGGCGCTATTTTACCCAGGGCAGTGACCTGCAAAGCTATGCCCGTGAGTGGGTGGCACAGCCTGCAGCGGCTGGCATTGAAAGTGCCTTGCCAATATGGCAACCCGATGGCCCGGTCACGCTGGAGCAGCTGCAGCAATTTTTGCGCCAGCCCGTGGCCACTTTTTTTGCCCGCCGGCTCAAGGTGATACTGGAGCAGGACGCCGCCGCCCGTCAGGACGAAGAGCCCTTCGGTCTCGACGGCCTGGAGCGCTACATGATCAAACGGGAGTTGCTGAACGCCGCCGCCGTGGCCGATGAAGTGAATGACGCCCTGAATACCGCCGCCCGCCGGCTGCAGGGGCAGGGGCGTTTGCCGCTGGCGGGTTTTGGTGAGCGGCTGCGGGCCGAGATGCTGGAAACATTGCCGGATCAACTAAGCCGCTACCAGGCCCTTTGTCATGCCTGGCCTGACTTGCTGGAATCCCCGTTGCCGCTGTCGGTCAGCCATGGCGCGCTGCAGCTGGAAGGCTGGCTGGGGGGCTTGCGCCGGCAAGGTGAACAACTGGTGCTGATTGAACTGCAGCCGGGCGATCTGAAAAGCGGTAAAAGTGTGCGCTGGCACCGGCTGTTGCACGCCTTTGTGGCCCAGACAGTGGCCTGTGCCAGCGGCATTGAACTGAGTCTGTATCTGGTGGGTGAAGACGTCACCCTGCAGGCACCGCCACTGCCACAGAGCACGGCACTCACCCTGGTGCAGCAGTGGCTTGACGCCCTGCAGGCGGGCATGACGGCCCCGCTGCCGGTGGCATTGAAAACCGCCATGAGTGCCCTTGAGCAAAAAGACCCCGCCAAAGCGGAGCTGGCTGCCAGCAAAACCTATAACGGCGACGATTTTCATTATGCCGGCGAGCGGGCCGAGAGAGTTGTTCTGGCGCGCCAGTTTCCCGACTTTGACGCTCTGCAGGCCGATGGCCGTTTTATCCGCATCAGCGAGCAGCTGTACCGGCCGCTGCTGGAATATGGCCCTCAGCCACAGGAGACTTCATCATGAATGCATCGCGTCCGCTGGCGCTGACGTTTCCCCTGCACGGCAGCCGGCTGATTGAAGCCAGTGCCGGCACCGGAAAAACCTTTACCATTTCGGCTCTTTATCTGCGGCTGGTGCTGGGCCATGGCGGTGAGCAGGGGTTTAAACGGGAGCTGCTGCCGCCGGAAATTCTGGTGGTCACCTTTACCGAGGCTGCCACTCAGGAGCTGCGCGATCGCATTCGCAGCCGGCTGGTGGAAGCGGCAGCGGTCTTTCGCAAGGAAACCGATGGCGACGATCTGCTGCGCACACTGAGAGACGACTTTGCTCCCGGGCAGTGGCCGGGCTGCGCTCACCGTCTGGACATTGCCGCCCAGTGGATGGACGAGGCGGCGGTGTCCACCATTCATGGCTGGTGTCAGCGCATGCTGCGTGAGCATGCCTTTGACAGCGGCAGCCTTTTTACCCAGACCCTGCAGACCGATCACAGCGAGCTGCTGGCCGGAGTGGTGCGGGATTACTGGCGACAACACTGTTATGACCTGAGCGGTGCGGCACTGGACTGGGTGATAGCCCACTGGCAAACCCCTGATACCCTGCTGCATAAGGTACGCCCGCTGTTAGCCGAGCCGGAGCAGGTGCCAGGCGAGCTGGGAGAGCTGCTCACCACCCGGCTGAATGAGCGTGAGGCCAGGCTCAGAGCGATAAAAGCGCCCTGGCAAGTGTGGGTGAACGAGATAGAGCAGCTGCTGCAAACCGCCATTGCCGCCAAGCAGGTGCAGGGCAAGTGGCTGCAGGCCAAACGTACCGACGGCTGGCTAAGTGTTATTCGGGACTGGCTGAGCAGCGACGAGCTGGTGCTGCCGTTAACGGAGGCGGCGTTTTATCGCCTGAGCCAGAGCGGCATTACCGAAGCCTGGAAAGACACGGCCGCCGCGCCCGAGCACCCGGCTTTTGCCGCCATGGAAACTTTGCCCGCCGAGCTGACGGCGCTGGCCGCGCCTTTGGAAGCCCCGCTGCGCCATGCCGCCGGGCATGTGCGGGCGCGCTTTGAGCTGGAAAAACGCCGGCGGGCGGAAATGGGCTTTGATGACATGCTCACCCGGCTGGATGATGCGCTTGCCGGCGAAAACGGCCCGCGACTGGCCGAGGTGATTAGGCGGCAGTTTCCGGTGGCACTGATCGACGAATTTCAGGACACAGACCCCCTGCAATATCGTATTTTCAACACCATTTACCGTGTGGCCGATAACGATGCCGACAGCGGCCTCTTTATGATTGGCGATCCCAAACAGGCTATTTATGCCTTTCGTGGGGCGGATATTTATACCTATCTGGACGCCCGTGCAGCCACCAAAGACCGGCACTATACCCTGGACACCAACTTTCGCTCCTCCCGCACCATGGTGTCGG
Source organism: Oceanimonas smirnovii ATCC BAA-899 (assembly GCF_000381965.1). Taxonomy (GTDB): domain Bacteria; phylum Pseudomonadota; class Gammaproteobacteria; order Enterobacterales; family Aeromonadaceae; genus Oceanimonas; species Oceanimonas smirnovii. The sequence continues at coordinate 26,164 of NZ_KB908456.1, read as the reverse complement.
CGGTGAACCGCTTGTTCGAGCGAGCCGAAGCCCATGAGCAGGGGGCGTTTCTGTTTCGTGAGAACGGTCAGAATCCGCTGCCTTTTATGCCGGTCAAGGCCAGAGGCCGCAGTGAGCAGTGGCAGTGTGATGATAATCCCTGGCCGGCGCTGGTGTTGTGGCAGCTCGATAACGAGGACGACAAGCCCTTTTCCGGCGGTGCCTATGTGAATGACATGGCGGCCCGCTGTGCCAGCCATATGACGCACTTGCTGAATCTGGGCGGTGAAGGCCGGGCCGGTTTTGCCGGCGAAGACGGTTTTACGCCGGTCAGACCCAGCGACATGGCCGTGCTGGTGCGCAGCTTTCGTGAAGCTCAGGCCATTCGCCGGGCACTGGCGGAGCGGGGCGTGCGCAGTGTGTATCTGTCCGACAAGGATTCGGTGTTTGCCAGCCCCGAGGCCGGTGATGTGCTGCACTGGCTGCAGGCCTGCGCCGCGCCGGAGCAGGACGGCAAACTCAGAGCCGCGCTGGCCACCGCCAGCCTGGGGCTGAGTCTGGCGGAGCTGGAGCGGCTGAATCAGGACGAGCGCCACTGGGAAGCCAGGGTCATGCAGTTTCGGGATTATCGCCGGCTGTGGCAGCGCCAGGGCGTGCTGCCCATGGTGCACCGGCTGCTGCACGACTTTGAGCTGCCGGCCCGGCTGCTGCAGGACACGGAAGGAGAGCGCCGGCTGACCAATCTGTTGCATCTGGCGGAGCTGATGCAGCAGGCCGCCGCCACCCTGGATGGCGAGCAGGCGCTGATCCGCCATCTGGCCGAGTGCATTAACGGTGAGCGGGAAGCCGCCGATGAGCAGGTGCTGCGGCTGGAAAGCGATGCCGCCCTGGTGCGGGTGGTGACCATTCACAAGTCCAAGGGACTGGAATATCCGCTGGTATTTCTGCCCTTTATCTGCAGTTTTCGTGAAAGCGGGGCCAGAGGCAGCGCGGTGCAGCTGCATGAAAACGGCCGCAAGCGGCTGGTGCTTAGCCCCACCGATGAGCAAAAGGCCCGGGCCGAGCGGGAGCGGCTGGGAGAAGATCTGCGCCTGCTCTATGTGGCGCTCACCCGGGCCCGCCACGCCTGCTGGCTGGGGCTGGCCGATATTGGTGTGGGCAACAGCAAACACTCGCGCCTGCATGACTCGGCCATTGGCCGGCTGCTGGGCGGCGGTGCCACACTTGCGGGTAACTTGAGCCAGTGGCTGCAGCCGCTGGAAAGCGCCGATACCGCCCTGTGCGCCGCTCCCGAGGCCAATAAGACGCTCTTGCAGGCTTGTGATGACGATGTGGCTGAGCCGGTATGGGCCGAGCCAGGACGGCCGGCAGCGGAGCACTGGTGGATAGCCTCCTACAGCGCTTTATTAAGTCGTAACGATGCCGGCCGGCGTTTTGACGATGCCTCACCGGAGCGGCCCGAAGCAGAAAAAAGCGGTGATGACGACACCGAACGCCCCTTTGTGCCGCTGCGCCCCGGTGAAACGCCCGGGCTGCACCGCTTTCCTCGCGGACCGGCGGCGGGCACCTTTTTACACGGTTTGCTGGAGCTGGCGCTGAATGAGGGACTGGCGGCCCGGCCCGAGGAGTTGGCCACCCAGCTGGCGCGGCGCTGTCAGCTGAGAGGCATGACTGAATGGACCACACCACTCACCGACTGGCTGCTGGGGCTGATGAGCACGCCCCTGTTTGCCGGCGGGCCGGCGCTGCAGCAACTGGAGCAGTGTCAGCCTGAGCTGGAATTCTGGCTGGAAGTGAGCCATGTGCACATTCCGGCCCTTGACGGCCTGATACGTCAGCATGTTCTGCCTGAGCGGGAGCGGCCCGAGCTGGCCCCCGGCCGGCTGAACGGCATGCTCAAGGGCTTTATCGATCTGGTGTTTGAGCATGAGGGGCGTTATTACGTGGTGGATTACAAGTCGAACTGGCTGGGATCCGACGACGGTGATTACACACGGGCGGCCATGGAAAACCAGGTGATTCGCCACCGTTACGATCTGCAGGCGGTGCTTTATGTGCTGGCGCTGCACCGCCAGCTGCTGCTGCGTTTGCCTGATTATGACTATGACACCCACATGGGGGGAGCCCTGTATGCCTTTGTGCGCAGCCCCGGTGCCGGCTGGTTCGAGCGCCCACCCAAGGTGCTGATTGAAACCTTAAACCAGCTATTTTACGGCGAGCAGAACGAGGAGAGCGGGTCATGATCACCACCAAAACGTCAATACAGGAGCTGCAGTCCCTGCTGCAGCAATGGGTGGAACTTGGCTGGCTCAGAGCCCTGGACAGCGCCCTGGCGGGCTTTCTGGCTGAGCAGGTGCCAGGCGCAGATCCGCGTGTCCTGCTGGCGGCGGCACTGGCCAGCCACCAGCTTGGTCATGGCCATGTGTGTCTGGACCTGGCGGCCACCTTGGCCGAGCCAGACTTTGCCCTGTCGTTGCCACCGGAAGGAGAAGAAGGCCTGGCGGATGCCTGGCTGCCGTCTTTGTGGCTGGCCGGACTGACCCTGAGTGACTGGCAGCAGGCGCTGGCACAAAGTCCGCTGATAGCGGCCAAGGGAGAAGCGGAGCGACCGCTGGTGCTCAGTGGTGAACGGCTTTATCTGCGCCGCTACTGGAGTTATGAGCAGGGAGTTGCTGAAGCGCTGGCGGCCCGTATTCGAGATGACAGGGACGTGCCCGATGATCTGCCCGTCTGGCTTGAGCGGCTGTTTCCCGAGCCGCTCAGAATTAATGGCGAGCGCCAGACCGACTGGCAGAAGCTGGCCTGTGCCCTGGCCGCCAGCAGTGGTTTTACCCTGATCACCGGCGGCCCCGGTACCGGCAAAACCACCACTGTGGTGCGGCTGCTGGCGTTGTTGCAGGGCACCGCCAGCCAGCCGTTGCGCATCAGACTGGCGGCACCCACCGGCAAGGCGGCGGCCCGGCTGACCGAGTCTATTGGTAATCAGGTAGTCAGGCTGCCGGTGAATGAAACGGTACGCGCTCATATTCCCACGGAAGTGAGCACCCTGCATCGCCTGCTGGGCAGTGTGCCTGGCAGCCGGCATTTTCGTCATCATGGAGGGAATCCGCTGCCGCTGGATGTGCTGGTGGTGGATGAGGCGTCCATGATTGACCTGGAAATGATGCACAGCCTGCTGATGGCCCTGCCGGCGCATGCCCGTCTGTTGTTACTGGGAGACAAGGATCAGCTGGCTTCAGTGGAAGCGGGAGCGCTGTTGGGAGACTTGTGCAGTCAGGCCGAGCAGGGACTCTATACTCCGGAGCGCAAAGCCTGGCTGGAAGCGGTCAGTGGTGAACAGGTGGCTCATCCGTCACTGCTGGCCGGAGATTCAGAGCGCCACGCGCTGGCTCAGCGGGTGCTGATGTTGCGCTATTCCCGCCGCTTTGCCGGTGGCTCCGGCATTGGCCGGCTGGCGGAGGCAGTAAACAGCCAGCAGGCGACGCTGGCCCGGGCCTTGCTGGGCCAGTATGACGATATTGCCTCGGTACGCATAAAGGGCGAGCAGGACAGCAGCCTGAACCGTTTGCTTTATGGTGGCAGAGGTAAGGCGCTGGGCTACGGCCATTATCTGGAAGTATTGAACAACACCCGCCCGGCTGTGAATACCGCCTTTGATGATAACGCCTGGCATGACTGGGCCGACAGTGTGCTGACGGCCTTTGATCGTTTTCGCCTTTTGTGTGCGGTGCGCCGCGGCCCCTGGGGGGTGGAAGGGCTGAACCTGCGCATTGCCGGTCTGTTGCACCGGCGCGGTCTGCTCAGCGCTGCTGAAGGCTGGTATGAAGGCCGGCCCGTGCTGGTGACCCGCAATGATTACAGCCTGGGGCTGATGAACGGCGACATCGGCATTGCTCTGCGGCTGCCGGAACAAGACGGTCGCGCCGTGCTCAGAGTAGCGTTTGCCCGCAACGACGGCAGTAACGAGCTGCGTTTTGTGCTGCCAAGCCGGCTGAGCGAGGTGGAAACCGTGTTTGCCATGACAGTGCACAAGTCTCAGGGCTCGGAGTTTGAACATACGGCGCTGATCCTGCCCGAGGCGCTGAATCCGGTGCTGACCAAGGAGCTGCTTTATACCGGCATTACCCGGGCCAGCCAGCATTTTACCTTACTGGAGCCGGGCCGGAACGTATTTGAACAGGCTATTGCCCGCCGTGTTGAGCGGCGCAGCGGCCTGCTTGAAAGCCTGCAGCGCTAGTACAAAATATTTTTTTGCTTAGGTGCATCCAAATGAGGTTCCGGTGGGTATTCATTATGTGGCCGTGATGCCACATATCATTGTTATTCTGTCGGGAGAGATGAGATGCAAAATATTAACGGAAAAATGACCCTGGTGCTGACTTCGGCCTTGTTACTGATCCCTGCCGCTCAGGCTGTGGTGCCGGAAAGCGTACAGGTACCTGCAGGCAATCAGTTGGTAATGGAAACGCTTGGTATTGGTGAAATTACCTATGAATGCAAGGCTGCAGACACGGGAAAACCAGCCTGGGTGTTTATGGGCCCGGATGCCATGCTGAAGGACAGTGCGGGGAATGAGATAGGCCGCTATTTCGGTCCTCCGGCTACCTGGCAGTCTGCCGACGGCTCCAGCGTCACCGGCAAGCAGCTCGCTGTGGCACCCGGTGGTGATGGTAATATTCCTCTTCAGCTGGTTCAGGCAAATCCTGCTGACGGGGAGGGAGCCATGACAGGTGTCACTTATATTCAGCGGCTTAATACTCAGGGCGGAGTGGCCCCGGCGATGGACTGCAGCGAAGGTAACCAGGGTGATCGTCAGGTAGTGCAGTATCAGGCGGATTATCTGTTCTGGAAAGCAGGCTGAAGCTCGGCACATCATTAAGCCTCAAGAAACAAATTTTCAGAGCCGCTCGGGAGTCATGGTCTATGCTTGGAACGGAAAAGTTCCATTTGACGACTCCGGGCGGTGTTTTGTATGAGCACATTGATAGCAGATGTGGATTATCAGCGGTTGCTGGCGGCGTGTGCCCGTGGTGAGCGCAATGCCTTGCACCAGCTGTATGAAGCGGAAAGTGCGCAGTTGCTTGGGGTGGTCCTGCGCATTGTGCGTGATCGGGCCCTGGCAGAGGATATCGTTCACGATGCGCTGCTCAATATCTGGCTGCGTGCCGGTTCTTTTGATCCTATGCGGGGCTCTGCCCGGGGCTGGATATACAGTGTGGCTCGCCACCTTGCCCTGAATACGGTACGCAACCGGAGCCGGGAGCTGAATATGGATACGGAGCAAAGTCAGCAGATGGATGCCAGCCGATCCTTTGAACACTGGCAGCAACGCAAGGACGGAGTGAGCTGGGAAGAACACAGCGCCGGTATTGAACGCTGCCTTGCAATGCTTGAACCAGAACGACGCAGCTGCATACTTCACGCTTATATGGATGGCTGCACGCATCACGAGATTGCTGCCCGTTTAAATACGCCGCTGGGAACGATTAAAGCCTGGATTCGGCGTAGTCTGGCAACCCTCAGAGAGTGTATGTCATGAGTAACCAGGAGCAGCATGATGCTGCAATGTATGCCCTGGCCGGTGAGTATGTGCTGGGCACCTTGTCTGCAGAAGAGCGGCAGCAACTGGAGCAGCGGCTGCAGACGGATGAACGCCTGCAGCATGTGGTGGCGCAATGGGAAGAGCGGCTGCATCCCCTGGCAGCACTTGCTGAGCCGGTGGCTCCCTCATCTCTGCTCTGGCCCAGGATCAGGCGCAGTATTGATATGCTGGAATCATTACGCCCGGCTGTACCAAAGCGTCGCTGGTGGCAGCACATATTGCTCTGGCAGGGCGTGAGTATGGCGGCCTGTGCTTTGGTGGCGGTGCTGTTACTGTTTCAGCCTGCGCCACAGCCGGCTTACGTGGTGGTACTGATTGCCCCCGAGCAGCAGACACCGGGCTGGCTGGTGCGTGCCAGCAACAGGCGGGAGGTTCAGCTGCTTCCGCTGGCAGTCACCAGCATACCGGCAAACAGGGTGCTGCAATTCTGGACCAAGGGAGCAGACTGGCCGGCACCGGTATCTCTGGGGCTGGTAGAGCCGGGGCAGCCGCTGCACACCACACTGGATGAGCTGCCGCCGCTGGCACCGAATCAGTTGTTTGAGTTGACCCTTGAGCAGCCGGGTGGCTCGCCCACGGGGCTGCCTACTGGGCCGGTTCAATTTATTGGCCGTGCTGTTGCCCTGTAACCATCATCTCAGTTCCGGCAGGTTTGTTTGCTGAGCCAGCGCTCGGCAAACTCATCAGCAGTCACGGGCCGGCCGGTGAGATATCCTTGAATTAAATCCACGGGGTAACGCGTCAGTGCCTTCATCTGTGCTTCAGTTTCCACCCCTTCCGCCACCACTTTATAGTCCAGCTCCCGGGCAAGGCCCGTAACCGCTGCCAGAATGGCATTACTGCTGCGGGATTCCTGGCGCTGAATAAAGCTGCGATCAATTTTTAACGTATCCACAGGCAGATCCTGTAAATAACTTAATGAGGAGTAGCCGGTGCCAAAGTCGTCGATGGCCATGCTGAATCCCAGCTCGCGCAGGCCATAAAGCAGAGGAATGGCCTGTTGCTGCTTGTCGAGCAGCACGCTTTCGGTCAGCTCTATGCCAATAAGCCCGGCCGGCAGCCGGTGCTCCGCCAGCAGCAGCCGGAACTGCACCAGCAGGTTATGCTGCCAGAACTGCTGTGCCGACAGGTTGACCGATACCGGCACCGGTATTAATCCTTGATCCAGCCAGCGTCGTTGCTGGCTGGCAACATTGTTCAGCAGCGTCATGCCAAGTGGTACCATCAGGCCGGCACGCTCTGCCAGAGGAACAAATTCTGCCGGAGAAACCGGACCAAATTCGGGATGATGCCAGCGGGCCAGTGCCTCGGCTCCGGCCAGACTGCGATCGTCACGGCGCACCTGTGGCTGATAATGCACACTCAAGCCTTCGCCGGTTTCCACGGCGTAGCGCAGTGCCGTTTCCATGGCCAGCAGCTTGTGCTGCTGGTGATTCATATGTTTACTGAACAGACGATAATCGTTACGGCCTTCCTGTTTGGCCTGATACATAGCCGCATCGGCCTGATGTAACAGCTGCTCGGCAGAGCCGGCGTCATCAGGATACAGGCTGACTCCCAGACTACAGCCGATACGAAATTCATGGGGGCCTATTTTGAAAGGCTCGGCAATGGTATCGATCAGGCGCTGAGCGACACGGCTGGCTTCTTCCGGCTCATTCAGCTCGGGCAGCAGCACAATGAATTCGTCCCCGCCCAGCCGCGCCAGAGTATCGTCTTCCCGCAGGCGGATGCGAATGCGCCGGGAAACATCGAGCAGCAGCTCGTCACCGGCAGCATGGCCCAATGTATCGTTAACCTGCTTGAAGTGATCAAGATCAAGAAAGATAAGCGCCAGGTGCTGCTTGTTACGGTTTGCATGGCGAATAGCCAGCTCCAGCCTGTCTTCCAGCAAACGCCGGTTGGGCAGACCAGTAAGCGGATCGTAATAGGCCAGACGCCGGATCTTGTCTTCGTTTTCCCTGATATGAGTAATATCGGTAAACAGGGCGGCAAAATGTGTGGTATGACCGTCATCATCGTGAATGGCGGTAATGGTCAGCAGCTCAAGATAGAGCTGGCCGCTCTTGCGCCGGTTCCAGATTTCACCGCGCCAGTACCCGCGCTCATTAATGGTTTTCCACATGTCACGATAAAAAGCAGCATCGTGCCGGCCGGAAGACAGCATGGCCGGGGTACGGCCTATTACTTCTTCGGCGCTGTAGCCAGTGGTGTGAGTAAAGGAGGGGTTGACAAACACGATGCGGTTTTCAGCGTCGGTAATCACTATGCTCTCCAGCGACGCTTCTATCACTCGCTCCGCCAGCTGCAAATTCAGCCGCGAGGTATTAAGCGCCTGATCCCGCTCCTGCAACAATTGCTGCATTTCTTTGAGGTAGCGGTATTCAACCCCATTTATGATTTCCCGAAAACCCAGCAGTCCCACTACTTTATTGTTTTCCAGTACTGCCAGATGCCGTACCTGATTATCTATCATCAGGTCCCGTGCGTGCAGCAGCGTATCACCCGGAGCAACAGAAAACAGCGGTTTACTGGCCAGTTCTCCCACCGGTGTATTACCGGCATGGCGAGCAATGACCCTCACCATATCACGCTCGGTAATAATACCCAGTTGCACCGCCGAGCAGGTGATGACGGCGGCGTCCTGCTGGTGTCTGAGTAACTCACCGGCAGCAGCTGCCAAAGACATGATGCCCGGCAATACCAGCGGGGTGGTATTCATGGCATCGTTTACCCGGCGTAAACCAAGATAAGGCTCAAGACCCTGTTTCAGGGCAATATCGGTTTGTGACACCATGCCGGCCGGCAGGCCACTGTCGTCGGTAATTAATAAGTGCCGGCACTGATGATTTCTGAACCACTGCTCAACTTCTTTTACCGGCGTGGTCTGGGGCAGGCTGCGCACTGGCTGACTCATGACTTTGCGAATGGGCACATCCAGACTGGCAGAGGTGCTTAAATCCAGCTTGAGGCTGTCCCGTTCGGTCCAGATGCCCACGGCAACATTGTGCTCCAGTACCAGAATGGAGCTGCAGCGACGGGATGCCATTCGCTCTGCTGCCTCACGCAGGGGAGTGTCCGGGCTGCAGGTAAGCAGGCCGGTATGCATCAGCCTTTCTATCAGTACTGGGTTTGGCGAGATATCCGTCACTTATGTTCAGACCAGGTAAAGCATTTAATTTCTCACTCTATCTGTGGATATAGTACTTGGCAATTATCTTGTTATGCATTTATAGCCAGGATTGTAATTGTTGCCTTACATTCACTTTGGCTCCCAGTCTGGCCGCCAGTAAATAGAGGCCGCCAATCTTGCGATGCAAGAACAATGCATCGGCAGGGGGGCTGTGCCAGTAGTTTTGCTGCATGCTGATGGCTGTGCCTGCATCACGCAGTTGCTGGGCCAGGGTGCTGTTGCCAAAATCAAAAGGCGCGTTCTGCTGCAAGGGTTCGCAGGCCAGCTGCACCATGTGAATGATCGCCTGTTTCTGTTCGGGAATAATCTGCTGACTGAAAAAACCGATATCGGTAAGCGCGGCTGTCATGGCCTGCTCATTATGGTCAAGGGCAGCACAGAACAGACGGCGGTAGCCGTCACCAAATGACGGGGCATATTCACGGGTTGCACCGAAATCGAACAGTACCAGGCGTTCATCCTGATATTGAAAATTGGCAAAGTTGGGATCGGTTTGCACCAGGTTAAATTCAAATAATTCGCGAAACAGCAACTCAAACAGCAGTGCCATAATATGATTGCGTCTTTCTAACGGTTCATTCCCGAGAGACTCAACAGGTTTACCATCCACAAAGCTCATGGCCAGCAGCCGCTCTGTGCTGATATCAGTACGAGCCCTGGGCAGAATGAAACGTTCATCACCCGCCAGCAGCAGATTAAAGCGCTCAAGCTGACGAGCTTCAAGAACATAGTCGGCTTCAGCATGCAGCTGTTGTCTGGCTTCATCAAGCAGTTGCTGATAATTTACTCCCTCGGGCACCAGACCACTGATGCGCAGCAAGGTTGCGACATTACTCACATCACTGTCAATGCTGCCGGCAATGCCCGGATACTGAATTTTTACCGCCAGATGTTCGCCGTCATCAGCCCAGGCCTGATGCACCTGACCAATGGATGCAGCAGCCATGGGGCGAAATTCAAAGTGACTGAAATGGCGTTGCCAGTCCTCTCCCAGCTCATGCTTAAGTACCTGTGCCAGCTGTGATGCAGGCATGGGAGTGCCCTCAGCCCGCAGCCGGGCCAGAATATCGGCCAGCTCCGGTGGCAGCAGATCGCCGGCATCCATCGACAGCAGCTGTCCCACTTTCATGGCAGCTCCCCTCAGCCGGGCCAGCTGATCACCTACCCGGCGGGCATTGGCCGGCGTAAGCAGCAGATCCCGGGCACTGGGGCGCTGACCCCGGGACCATTGCCTCGCCCCTTCACCCAACATGCCACCGGCTACCCGGGTTGCCAGAGATGCCAGGTGGCCGATTCGGGCCAGGCGGTGTCCGGGCACTTTATGCCCTTTATCATTACTCATGGATGCACCCTCTTTCTATAATGGCCACACAGACCGCTAAAAAGACATTTATATTCAGATCAGCCCCTTTATTTTCGAGGAGACAGACTTATGCATGCATTCTGCTGCGGCACAGTTTTTGTACTGTTGCTGACCGGTTGCGCCAGCTCTCAGGAGCGCGCGTTAAGCCGGTTGGATGAGGTGGCCGGCAGAGTGCTCAGCTTACCCTGTGCACAGCCGGTATTGACTTACCGGCAGCTGGAAAATCCGCATGTTCCCGGACTGATTGACGAGATTGAAACAGTGTCTTGCCCGGGGCTTGAAGCTCAGGTTTATTTATCCAGTAAAGCGTCGCGTCCTGATGGCATGCCCATTTATTTGCTGGTAAGCAAACCGCATCCCGCGTTACCTGAATTTTTGCAGCCCGGCTCCGATGGTCACGGCATGACACAGCATTTAGGCAAGCCGGCCAGTCGTGATCACCGGCGCTGGCAATATGGTTCAGTGGAAACAACCGAGACAGTGACCGTGGAATGGCAGCAAGGGCTGATCAAGACGCTGCGTTGGGAGTGGTATTTTGACTGAAAGGTAAAAAGGGCACTGTAAGTGCCCTTTACTGATATTATTCTGCGTTATTGCGCTTATCGCGTTTTTCCTGACGTTTCTCTTTCAGGGTTTTCTGGGCCTTCTTTTTTACTTTTTCCTTGCTCATGATTTGGCTCCGTTAATTCCCGCCTGCAAAAAGGCGCCGTTTTCCCTTTTGCCGGCGCAAACATGTCGTGATGACGAGAGTTACAACATGGTCACGGCGAAAAAATTACTTCAAGGCAATGTCTCCTTTATCAGCTGCCACCGGCAGTACCAACAAAACAAACCAACCCAAAGTGAAAAAATATAATATTCAGTACCCTAGCCAAGGCAAACCGGAAAAGCAAGCGTTGGCCCGGAAAGCAATGTTAGAATAAAAGCCGTGATACAGTAACGGGGAAAACATCATGAAATGGATGATACTGAGTGCGCTGCTGCCGGTAATGGCGCTGGCCAATACTATTTCAACCACCAGCGTACCGGTGGAGCTGAATCTGGCCACGGGCACCGAGCCGGTGTGTTATTTTGAAGACAAGCGCTATTCAAAGGGCGCTGTGATTGAAATGGGCGGGCACTGGTTTGTGTGTGAACGGGAAAAGTCCTTTGAACAAAACGGCCGGTTAAGCTGGCATCCATTTGCGCCGCAAGAGCGTTCGCAGCAGAACTGAGTCAGGCCTGTTTTTTAACACAGGCCAAGGCAACATCCAGCTGAATTTCGCCTTCAGGCCGGCAGCAGCAGGGCAGTATTTCACCACTGGCCACAAAAGCCAGCGGTGTTTGCTGATAGCGCACCCGGCCTGTGATCAGAGAAGTACGGCAGGAGCCGCAATAACCACCCCGACACTGATATTCAATGGCGTGACCGGTGCGCTCAAGGCCGTCAAGCAGGGTTTCCCCTGCTTGCAGTTCAAAACAGATGTCTTGAGTGTGTACCTTGCTCACAGCTCAAAATCACCCAGATCGTCATGGCTGACGTGTGAGTCAATCTGACCCACCAGATAGGAGCTGACTTCTACCTCCTGAGGAGCCACCTGTACGTTATCAGACGACAACCAGGCATTAATCCAGGGAATAGGGTTTTGCTTGGCACCCTCAAAGGCCGGCTCCAGTCCTACCGCCTGCATGCGCAGGTTGGTGATGTATTCCACATACTGGCACAGAATGTCTTTGTTCAGGCCTATCATGGAGCCATCTTTAAACAAATAAGCGGCCCATTCCTTTTCCTGAATGGCGGCAGCCTTGAACAGATCAAAACACTCCTGCTCGCAGTCTTTGGCTACCTGCGCCATGTCAGGATCGTCATCGCCGCTGCGCAGAATATTGAGCATATGCTGAGTGCCGGTCAGGTGCAGCGCTTCGTCCCGTGCAATCAGCTTGATGATTTTGGCGTTGCCTTCCATCAGCTCACGCTCGGCAAAGGCAAACGAGCAGGCAAAGCTGACGTAAAAGCGAATGGCTTCCAGGGCATTGACGCACATCAGACACAGATAGAGCTTTTTCTTCAGCTCATACAAGTTAACCTGTACTTTCTGGCCTTTAATCTCGTGCTCGCCTTCACCATAAAGATGGTAAAAGTTGGTGTACTCAATCAGCTCGTCGTAATAGCGGGCAATATCTTTGGCACGTTTTTGAATGTGTTCGTTGGCAACGATATCATCAAACACCTTGGCCGGATCGTTAACGATATTACGAATAATATGGGTGTAAGAGCGGGAGTGAATGGTTTCGGAAAAAGCCCAGGTTTCAATCCAGGTCTCAAGCTCAGGAATAGATACCAGTGGCAACATGGCCACGTTAGGGCTGCGGCCCTGAATGGAGTCAAGCAGCGTCTGATATTTCAGGTTGCTGATAAAAATATGTTTCTCATGATCCGGCAGTGCCTGGTAGTCGATTCTGTCCTGAGATACATCCACTTCTTCCGGACGCCAGAAAAAAGACAGCTGTTTTTCGATCAGCTTTTCAAAAATTTCATATTTTTGTTGATCATAACGGGCCACGTTCACCGGGTTACCGAAGAACATGGGCTCTTTCATATGATCATTCTGAATTTGACTGAAAGTGGTGTAAGACATTTTTCTCGTTCCGCAATCCAAGGCGCACAGGCTGCGCACAAGAGGCGGGAATGATTCCCGCCTTGATAAGTTGACAGTGATGACGCCTTAAATCTTGCAGGCACCACCGGCACAATCATCTTCCTGCATATCGTTCTGGGCGTCAGCGGCACCATCACGGGTGTTATGGTAATACAGGGTCTTGAGGCCAAATTTATAAGCCGTGAGCAGATCTTTAAGCAGTTGCTTCATGGGCACACGGCCGCCCTCAAAGCGCGACGGATCATAGTTGGTATTGGCAGAAATGGCCTGATCCACAAACTTTTGCATCACGCCCACCAGTTGCAGGTAGCCGTCGTTGGCGGGCATCTGCCACAGCAGCTCATACTGACCCTTGAGGCGCTCATATTCCGGCACCACCTGCTTGAGAATACCGTCTTTGGACGCCTTGACCGACACCAGACCACGGGGCGGCTCTATGCCGTTGGTGGCATTGGAGATCTGGCTGGAGGTCTCGGACGGCATCAGGGCGGTCAGGGTACTGTTGCGCAGGCCTGTGGTTTTGATCTCTTCCCGCAGCGCCTCCCAGTCCAGATGCAGCGGCTCCTGGCAGATGACATCGAGATCCTTCTTATAGGTATCGATGGGTAAAATGCCCTGAGCATAGGTGGTTTCATTAAAGGCCGGGCAGGGGCCGAACTCTTTGGCCAGCTGTACCGACGCTTTCAGCAGATAGTACTGAATGGCTTCAAAGGTTTTGTGAGTCAGGCCGATGGCACTGCCGTCTGAGTATTTTACGCCGTTTTTTGCCAGGTAATAGGCATAGTTGATCACGCCAATGCCCAGAGTACGGCGGTTCATGGAGCCTTTCTGTGCTGCCAGCAGAGGGTAGTCCTGATAATCGAGCAGGGCGTCAAGGGCACGCACGGCCAGATCGGCCAGGCCTTCCAGATCGTCCAGCTTGTCGATGGCACCCAGGTTAAAGGCTGACAGGGTACAGAGGGCAATTTCACCCTCTTCGTCGTTGATGTCGGTGAGCGGCTTGGTGGGCAGCGCAATTTCCAGACACAGGTTGCTCTGACGTACCGGTGCCACGGCAGGATCGAACGGGCTGTGGGTATTACAGTGATCCACGTTTTGTATGTAGATACGACCGGTGCCGGCACGCTCCTGCATCATCAGCGAAAACAGCTCAATGGCCTTGACGGTACGTTTGCGAATGCTGTCATCGGCTTCATATTTAACATAGAGCTGTTCAAATTTTGCCTGATCTTCAAAGAAGGCATCATACAGGCCGGGCACGTCGGACGGGCTGAACAGGGTGATATCACCGCCCTTGATCAGGCGCTGATACATCAGGCGGTTAATCTGCACGCCATAGTCCATGTGCCGTACGCGGTTTTCTTCCACGCCGCGGTTGTTTTTCAGTACCAGCAGCGATTCCACTTCCAGGTGCCACATGGGGTAGAACAAAGTCGCGGCACCACCGCGCACACCGCCCTGAGAGCAGCATTTAACCGCAGTCTGAAAGTGCTTGTAGAAGGGAATGCAGCCGGTATGAAAAGCCTCACCACCACGAATGGGGCTGCCCAGGGCGCGAATACGACCGGCGTTGATGCCGATGCCGGCACGCTGGGACACATAACGCACTATGGCACCAGAGGTGGCGTTGATGGAGTCGAGGCTGTCACCGCACTCGATCAGCACGCAGGAGCTGAACTGGCGGGTAGGGGTGCGCACCCCGGACATAATGGGCGTGGGCAGAGAAATCTTGAAGGTGGACACGGCATCATAGAAGCGGGTCACATAGTCCAGCCGGGTCTCTTTCGGGTATTTGGAGAACAGGCAGGCGGCCACCAGCATGTACAGGAACTGGGGGCTTTCATAGATATCGCCGGTTACCCGGTTCTGTACCAGGTATTTGCCTTCCAGCTGCTTGATGGCGGCATAGGAGAAGTTCATGTCCCGATCGTGATGCAGGCGATCGTTCAGGGTTTCCAGCTCGGCCCGGCTGTAGTCTGCCAGAATATGCTGGTCGTATTTTCCCATTTCGGTCAGGCGCACCACATGATCGTAAAAGTGGGGCGGCTCAAAACGGCCATAAGCCTTCTTGCGCAGATGGAACATGGCCAGGCGGGCCGCCAGATACTGGTAATCGGGAGTCTGCTCGGAGATCAGATCGGCTGCCGCTTTGATGATGGTTTCATGAATGTCTTCGGTGCGAATACCATCGTAAAACTGAATATGAGAGCGCAGCTCCACCTGAGAAACAGAAACATTATCGAGGCCTTCGGCAGCCCAGGTGATCACTCTATGGATCTTGTCCAGATCAATAGGCTCCTTGTTGCCGTCGCGTTTGGTAACCAGCAAATGTTTGTTCATAAGGTGAACCTTCTCCCGGTGATGTTGTGGCGCAATTTTTCGTGCCGGCAGGCCACACTATATAGTGTGGTTACCTGACCAGAAAAACACAACATATAGTTGTCGTCGTTGGAATGGGCACAATATAGTGGGTTGAGGCGGTATTCTCAACCCATGAAAAAGACCACTGCCTTGTGGATAATCTGTGGGCACAAGTCTTATGTGTGTGTTCACTAACTTCTGTGCCGTTGGCATTCTGGCGTTAGCAAAACAGTGGTCTTTTTATGGCCTGCAAAAAAACTTTTTTTAAATATTTGGCTTGCAAAAACAGCCCGTGTTGGGATCCGCAGGATCTTTCAGCAGCAGGCTACGAAGGCCGATTTTAACTCAGGAGTCAATGCCTGACAGCGCCCGATGTGACGGAACAAAAAGCAAGGCATTGAGAGCGGCAGCGTCTCGTTACACCGGTTTGATGGCGTGAACCATATAGTTTACGCCGGCGTCGGGGCTGAGTTTGAAATCGCCCTGCAGCGGCCGGTACACCACCCCCTGAATGTCCTTGACTACCAGGCCGGCGGCCTCAATAAAGCGGCACAGCTCGGCGGGGCGAATAAACTTGCGGTGATCATGGGTGCCCTTGGGTACCATTTTGAACAGGTTTTCTGCCGCCGCTATCATCAGCAGCCAGGCCTTGGGGTTGCGGTTGATGGTGGAAAACACCAGGTTGGCACCGGGTTTGGCCAGTTGCGCGCAGGCGGCCACCACTGAAGCGGGTTCGGGCACGTGTTCCAGCATTTCCATACAGGTAACCACATCAAACTGGCCGGGTTGCTCGCCCGCCATCTGCTCGGCGGTGGCCTGGCGATAGTTAACGCTGACGCCGCTTTCCAGCGCGTGCAGCCGGGCCACCGCCAGCGGCTCCTGCCCCATATCAACACCGGTCACTTCGGCCCCTTCCTGCGCCATGCTCTCGCTGAGAATGCCGCCACCACAGCCAATGTCGATCACCTGTTTGCCAAACAGGCCATCTGCCTTGTCGGCAATCCAGCCCAGGCGCAGGGGATTGATTTGATGCAGGGGCTTGAAGTCGCCGTCCAGATCCCACCAGCGGGACGCCATGGCCTCAAATTTTTCGATTTCCTGTTGATCTACATTCATAAGCTAGCTGCCTTACATGCCGAAGGTATTAAGGCCGCCATTATAACCAAGCAGCGGGCAGCCGCCAGCCGTGAAAAAGCCGGCGTCACGATGACGTGCTCCCGTCGTGCCGGAACTGTGCTAGAATGGCACGCTTTTTAAAGCCATATAATCAATAACCTGGGGACAAGGCTTGCTATGACCGATTTGGCCCGAGAAATCATGCCGATCAACATTGAGGAAGAGCTGAAACGCTCCTACCTCGATTACGCCATGAGCGTGATCGTGGGGCGTGCGCTTCCTGATGTTAGAGACGGCCTGAAGCCGGTGCATCGCCGCGTGCTGTTCGCTATGAACGAGCTCGGCAACGACTGGAACAAACCTTATAAAAAGTCGGCCCGTGTAGTGGGTGACGTAATAGGTAAATATCACCCCCACGGCGACAGCGCGGTTTATGACACCATAGTGCGCATGGCTCAGGATTTTTCCATGCGTTATACCCTGGTCGACGGCCAGGGTAACTTCGGCTCGGTAGACGGCGACTCTGCTGCCGCCATGCGTTATACCGAAGTTCGCATGGATAAAATTGCTCATGAGCTGCTGGCGGATCTCGATAAAGAGACCGTTGACTGGGTAGCCAACTACGACGGCACCGAAATGATTCCGGCGGTGATGCCCACCAAGGTGCCTAACCTGCTGGTGAACGGCTCTTCCGGTATTGCTGTGGGCATGGCCACCAATATTCCGCCCCATAACCTCAATGAAGTGGTGGATGGCTGCCTGGCACTGATTGACGATGAGCACATCAGCATTGATCAGCTGATTGAGCTGATCCCCGGTCCGGACTTTCCTACCGGCGGCATCATTAACGGCAAATCGGGCATTCTCGATGCCTACCGCACCGGCCGTGGCAAGATCTACGTGCGCGCCCTGGCTGATATAGAAGTAGACGAAAAAACTAATCGTGAGACCATTATCGTCTCCGAGCTGCCTTACCAGGTAAACAAGGCGCGCCTGATTGAAAAAATCGCCGAGCTGGTCAAGGAAAAGCGCATTGAGGGCATCTCCGCCCTGCGTGATGAGTCCGATAAAGACGGCATGCGTATTGTAATTGAAGTACGCCGGGGCGAAGTGGGCGAGGTGATCCTCAACAACCTGTATGCCCAGACCCAGATGCAGACTGTGTTCGGCATCAACATGGTGGCGCTGGACAACAACCAGCCGCGCACCTTCAATCTGAAAGACATGCTGGAATGCTTTATTCAGCACCGGCGCGAAGTGGTTACCCGCCGCACCGTGTTTGAATTGCGCAAGGCGCGGGACCGGGCCCATATCCTGGAAGGTCTGGCCATTGCGCTGGCCAATATTGATCCTGTGATTGAGCTGATCCGTCGCTCACCGACTCCGGCGGAAGCCAAAGCCGGTCTGCTGGCTCAGGGCTGGGAGCTGGGCAATGTGGCCAGCATGCTGGAACGTGCCGGTGACGACGCCGCCCGCCCTGAATGGCTGGAGCCGGAATTCGGTATTCGCGATGGCCAGTACTACCTGACCGAGCAGCAGGCTCAGGCCATTCTGGAGCTGCGTCTGCACCGTCTGACCGGTCTTGAGCATGAGAAGATCCTGGAAGAATACCAGGCGCTGCTGGAGCAGATTGCCGAGCTGCTGCACATTCTGAACAGCCCGTCCCGCCTGATGGAAGTGATCCGCGAAGAGCTGGAAGCGATCAAGGAGCAGTTTGGCGATCAGCGCCGCACCGAGATCACCACTTCCAGCGCCGAGATCAACCTGGAAGACCTGATCACCCAGGAAGATGTGGTGGTGACCCTGTCGCATCAGGGCTACGTCAAGTATCAGCCGCTGACCGACTACGAGGCCCAGCGTCGCGGTGGCCGTGGCAAGTCGGCCACCCGCATGAAGGAAGAAGACTTCGTCGAGCGGCTGCTGGTGGCCAACACCCACGACACCATTCTGTGCTTCTCTACTGCTGGCAAGGTGTACTGGCTCAAGGTCTATCAGCTGCCGGAAGCCAGCCGCACCGCCCGCGGACGGCCCATCGTCAATCTGCTGCCGCTGGGTGAGCATGAGCGTATTACCGCCATTTTGCCGGTGAAGGAATATGCCGATGACAAGGCGGTATTCTTTGCCACCCGCCACGGCACTGTGAAGAAAACCGAGCTGACTGCCTTCAGCCGGCCGCTGGCCTCGGGCATTCGCGCCATCAATCTGACCGAAGGGGACGAGCTGATTGGCGTGGACATTACCGATGGTGACAACGAAATCATGTTGTTCTCTGATGCGGGCAAGGTGGTGCGCTTCCATGAAGATCAGGTGCGCTCCATGGGCCGCACCGCCACCGGGGTGCGCGGTATTCGTCTGGGCGAGCAGGACAGTGTGGTATCACTGATAGTGCCCCGCGGCGAGGGTGCCATTCTGACCGCCACCGCCAACGGCTACGGCAAGCGCACTTCCCTTGAGGAATATCCGACCAAGAGCCGGGCTACACTGGGTGTGGTGTCCATCAAGGTGAGCGACCGCAACGGTGCCGTGGTGGGGGCCATTCAGGTGGATGACAGTAATGAAATTATGCTGATCACCAATGGTGGCATTCTGGTGCGCACCCGGGTGTCGGAAGTCAGCCTGGTAGGACGTAACACCGCCGGCGTGCGTTTGATCCGTACCGGAGAAGACGAGCAGGTAGTAGGTCTGCAGCGCATTGAAGAGCCGGAAGACGACGAGCCCATAGAAGGGGAAGAAGGTCAGGAATCCGGTGACGCCAGTGATGCTGAGCCGGCCAGTGAAGAGTAATCAGAATGAGGCCTGCGGGCCTCTTTTTTGTGCGCAGAGTCATATTTGGTTTTGACTTGGCGCTGTGGTGGCGTGTAAAACGAATAGGCGTCAAGATTCAGACGCTCAACATTAGCAGGTTAATTCAGGGAAAATGGGAAAGATGGTTTACAACTTCAGCGCAGGTCCGGCCATGCTGCCGGTTGAGGTGATGCAAAAGGCACAGGCCGAGTTTCGCGACTTTAACGGCCTGGGTGTGTCGGTGATGGAGCTAAGCCACCGGGGTGCCGACTATATCGCAGTAGCGGAGCAGGCCGAACGGGATCTGCGTGAGCTGATGCGCATCCCCGACAATTACAAGGTACTGTTTCTGCAGGGCGGTGGTCGCGGCCAGTTTGCCGCTGTAGCGCTGAACCTGATGGGCAAAAACGCCAAAGCCGACTATATCGTGACCGGTCAGTGGTCCCGCTCGGCAGTGGCCGAGGCGGAAAAAGTGGGAACCGTACGGGTGCTGGACGGCTTTGATGCCGGTGAAGGCCCGCGCAAACTGGCCAAAAGCTGGGATCTGGATCCCACCGCTGCCTATGTGCACTACTGCCCGAACGAAACCGTGGAAGGCATAGAGTATGACTTTATTCCCGACACCGGTGACGTGCCCCTGGTAGCGGACATGTCGTCCACCATTCTTTCCCGTCCGGTGGACGTGAGCAAGTTCGGCATCATCTATGCCGGCGCTCAGAAGAACATAGGCCCGTCCGGCCTGGCGGTGGTGATTGTACGTGATGACTTGCTCAGCCAGGCATGCCCGAATGTGCCGGCCATTATGGACTACGCCGCCATGGCCAAGGCCGACTCCATGCTCAACACGCCGCCTACCTATGCCTGGTACCTGGCTGGTCTGGTATTCCAGTGGCTGAAGGAAAAAGGTGGTGTGGAAGCCATTGGCAAGCAGAATCAGGCCAAGGCCGAACTGCTGTACGGCTATGTGGATGCCAGCGACTTTTATGAGAACCGGGTTCACCCCAGTGCCCGTTCCTGGATGAACATTCCGTTCCAGCTGAAGGATGAGTCACTGAACGAGGCCTTCCTAAAGGAATCAAAGGAAGCCGGCCTGCTGGCGCTCAAGGGTCACCGCATTGTGGGCGGCATGCGTGCCAGCGTATACAACGCCATGCCCATTGAGGGCGTACAGGCGCTGGTCGACTTTATGGACGACTTCGCCAAGCGGCACGCGAAATAAGCGTTAAGTCTTAAGCTGTCTTTAAGTCACGAATTGCTGTGAACTCGTAATGCGAAGCAGCAGCGCGGTTGCGCTCCGCCGACACGCTTCAAGCCCCTCCATGGGGCGCTCGAAAATGCCATCCATGGCATTTTATGGTCGGCTCCGGCAATCCCCACTGCTGCTTCGTTAAGCTTCGGTGCTGGCTGTTTAAAGTCGGCAGACAACACCGTGCTGAACCCAGGAGGGCAAAGGGTGTCTGCTTCGCCGCGCCCTCTGCGCCATGGATGGCGCAGTGGAGCCTACAGGGAGGTATTCACGGCGTGCCGGAGAAGCAGTGCGCTTTGTCCGACGGAAGTGCACGGTTCAGCAAGCGGCAAAACATTCTGACCAAGAAACAGGTCATCAGAGCACATACAAGGAGCCAACGTGAGTATTGATTTTCTGGCCCTGGCCAACCCGGGGGTGCCGGGTCTGCATCCTTATCAGCCGGGCAAGCCGGTAGAAGAGCTGGAGCGGGAGCTTGGCATCAGTCATAGCGTCAAGCTGGCCTCGAACGAAAACCCGCTGGGTCCGGGCTCCAAGGCCATTGCTGCCATTCAGAAAGCGCTGCCGGAGCTGGCCCGTTACCCCGATGCCAACGGCTTTGCCCTGAAAACGGCGCTGGCCCACAAGCTGAAGGTAAACACCGATCAACTTATTTTGGGCAACGGCTCCAACGAGCTGATTGATCTGCTGTTCCACACCTTTGTGGGGCGAGAGCAGGAAGTGATTTATTCCCAGTACACCTTTATTGTGTATGCCATGGCCACTCAGGCTCACGGTGCCAGGGCAGTGGAAGTGCCGGCAGTAAACTGCGGTCATGATCTCGACGCCATGGCGGCGGCGATCACTCCCGCTACCCGGCTGGTGTGCATCACCAATCCCAACAACCCCACAGGCACCTTTCTTTCCAAGGATGAGGTGAAAGCCTTTATGGACCGCGTGCCGGAAACGGTACTGGTGGTACTGGATGAGGCCTATACCGAATATGTGGCCGAGGAAGAGCGGCTGCCGTCCATTGACTGGCTGAGTGCATATCCGAACCTGATTGTGTCCCGTACCTTCTCCAAGGCCTATGGTCTGGCGGGGCTGCGGGTCGGTTACATGGTGTGTCATCCCGAGCTGGTGTCGGTACTGAACCGGGTGCGTGAGCCCTTTAACTGCAACAGTCTGGCGCTGGCGGCGGCGGAAGCAGCCCTGGCTGATGAGGCTTATCTGGCCGAAGCAGTTGCTCTTAATAATCAGGGCATGGCCATGTATGAAGCTTTCTTTAACGAACGTGGTCTTAAGTATATTCCCTCAAAAGGCAACTTTATTACCCTGGATCTGGAACGCAATGCCGGCCCCGTGTATGAAGCCCTGCTGCGGGAAGGCGTGATAGTGCGGCCCATTGCCGGCTACGGCTTGCCCACCTGTCTGCGTATCAGCATTGGTCTTGAAGCCGAAAACCGGCGCTGTATAGCAGCGCTCAGCAAGGTACTGGGCTGACAGGCACGCTGCTTGCCCTGATGACGCTGTCCTGATAACGTCAGGACAGCCTCTAATGTTTTATCCCATCTTCAGGAAGATTATGGAACGCCTTAAATTATTCCCCATTGCCCGGGTGGAGGGCACGGTTAACCTGCCCGGCTCCAAGTCGGTATCCAACCGGGCCCTGTTGCTGGCCGCGCTGGCGCAAGGTACTACCCGCCTGACCAACCTCCTCGACAGTGACGACATTCGTCATATGCTGGATGCCCTTAAACAACTGGGTGTGCAGTATGAGCTGTCGGACGACAAGACCGAATGTGTGGTACACGGTCTGGGCCGGGCCTTCAGTGCCAATGAGCCCTTGTCGCTGTTTCTGGGCAATGCTGGCACCGCCATGCGACCACTCTGTGCCGCCTTGTGCCTTGGTTCAGGTGAATTTACCCTCACCGGGGAGCCGCGCATGTGGGAGCGTCCCATTGGTCATCTGGTGGATGCATTGCGGGAAGCCGGTGCTGATATCAGCTACCTCAAAACCGATGGTTATCCGCCGGTATTCATTAACGGCAAGGGCCTGTGGGGGGGGGATGTGCACATTGACGGCTCCGTCTCCAGCCAGTTTCTGACTGCCTTCTTAATGGCGGCTCCCATGGCCTCCGGTGATACCCGCATTCATATTAAAGGTGAGCTGGTTTCCAAGCCCTATATCGATATTACCCTTCACATCATGAAACAATTCGGGGTGGTGATAGAGCACGATAACTACCAGACCTTTTACATCACCGGTAACCAGACCTATGTGTCGCCGGGTGACTTTCTGGTGGAAGGGGATGCGTCTTCTGCGTCTTACTTCCTGGCCGCCGGTGCCATCAAGGGCAAAGTGCGGGTAACCGGTATCGGCCGCGACAGCATTCAGGGTGATATTCGCTTTGCCGATGTACTGGAAGCCATGGGCGCGAAAATCACCTGGGGTGATGACTTTATCGAGGCTGAGCATGCCGGTGCGCTGCAGGCGGTAGACATGGACATGAACCATATTCCCGATGCGGCCATGACCATTGCCACCGCCGCGCTGTTTGCCGAAGGGACCACCCGTATTCGTAATATTTACAACTGGCGGGTCAAGGAAACCGATAGGCTGTATGCCATGGCCACCGAGCTGAAAAAGCTGGGGGTAGAGGTGGAAGAAGGTGAAGATTACCTGGTGGTCAATCCGGCTGCTCAGCTGCAGGCAGCGGAGATTGCCACTTATAACGATCACCGCATTGCCATGTGTTTCTCGCTGGTGGCGCTGAGTGACACGCCGGTGATCATTCTTGACCCGGGCTGTACCTCCAAGACCTTCCCGGACTATTTCGACAAGCTCGACAGTATCAGCCACTAATCAAAGCGCCCTGCAAAAGCGGGGCGCTTTTGAGCTGTAAGCCATAAGCTGTCAGCGGTAAGTTATTCTGCGTTGCCTGCACGTGCGAAGTTTTACCTGCAAATACGGCTCAGTACCTTCAAACCACACCACTGATGGCTTACAGCTTACAGCTGTCTTTTAGTTAGTGGTGTTTCATTTTCTCCAGCGCTTCCTTGGCCTTGATATCGGCGGCGTCGAGCTCGGCCAGCACCTTTTCAATATCGTCCTGCTGTTGCTGCAGCATAATGCGTTTTTCTGCGATCATGGCCACCATGGAATGCAGCTGGGGCCGGGTACTGTGCTCGGCATCATAGAGTTCAAACAACTCACCCATTTCCGCCAGACTGAAGCCCAAACGCCGGCCGCGCAGAGTCAGAGTGAGACGAATACGATCCTTATGACTGTATATGCGGGTATTACCTTTGCGCTTGGGCATAATCAGGCCCAGTTCTTCATAATGACGAAGAGTACGGGGGGTGATATCAAACTCGTCAGCCAGCTCGGAGATAGTGTAGGTAACTTCCTTATTGGGCATCATGACAACTCCTGCTACAACATAAAAACAAGTCTGAGCGGCGAACCTTACACCCATGGCGGCGGGCTGTGAAGTCCGGCTTTGACTCACACAGGCTATTACGCCAAGATTGATGTTTTAAGGCAACCGGCGGAGACGGCGTGTTTAATTTTAAGGTCAGGGACGGCGAGGGTCATCAAGCCCATATTCGTATACAGGCGTTGGACTGGAGCGAACAGGGTGAGGTGACATTCAGCGCCGATAATGACGCGCTGGCCGTGATGCTGCTGTCCGATTGCCGTAGCGGGCGCGGGCACTTTGAGCTGCTTTCCGGTGCCAAGCCCATGGATGTGGAGCAATGGCTGGACTATCTGCAGGAGCAGGGCCAGCTGAAGGAAGTGGAGGTGACAGTTCATACGCCGCTGGAGCAGGGTTATGGCACCCTGAGCGGACTTGATAGTGAACAGGTACAGGAGTTGTTACAGTTGGTATATAAAGTAGGTGGTTTTAACCGCCTGCAGATAATGCGCTACCTGAAACATCGCAATAATCCGTCTACCATGTCTACTCGCTACAGTGCAGAAGAGCTCACCCGCTACCGTCATTTGGGTGAGCTGATTAATTACCTGCTTAAACTGAAGACACCAGACCTTTAAACTCTGCAAGGGGCAGGGGCTTGCTTACCAGGTAGCCCTGAACTCCGTCTACATACATGGTTTCCAGGATCTGCTTCTGCTCTTCGGTTTCTACCCCTTCTGCCACCACATGGCAGCCCAGTCGCTGAGCCAGATCGATGATCATTCGCACGAATTGCTGGTTGGCATTGTCATCTTTCAGCTGACGTACCAGCTCCGGATCCAGTTTGACATAGTCAGGCTTAATGTCTTTTAACAGCCGGAAAGAGCCATAGCCATGACCGAAACGGCTGATGGCCGAGCGGGCCCCACTGCGACGGATCATTTCAAGCAGCCGCTTGCCATTGCCCAACTGATGTTCCAGTACATGTTCATCCAGCTCAAAAACCAGGTTGGCGGTGATGTGCTGATGACGCATCAATACTCGTTCCAGCCAGATGATAAAAGCACCCTGTTGCAGGCTTGCGGGTGTCAGATTAATGGCCCAGCGTTGTCCGGAAAGATCGCATTTTGCTACCTGATCCAGAATCATCTCAATGATTTTTTGTTCAAACAGCATGGACATGCCCAGTCGCTGTAACATGGCAAAGACGGTAGAAGCCGGATAGACACCACCACTTTCATTTGGAAAGTGAGTAAAAATTTCGTTATAACCAGGCAGCGCCGGTTTCAACAGTCTGGCCGGCTGTACCACCAGCAGAATGCGATCGTTATCCAGCATGCTCTGCAGACGCTGTCGCCACTGACTTTCACCCATGTCTTCGTCGTCACTGTTTTTCAGCACCATACGCCAGCTATTGGGTTCACCGCTTTGCGCCTGCGCCAGCGCGGAGTCGGCACGAATGAGAATGCTTTCCGGGGACTGACCCGGCAACAGCTGAGTAAAGCCAATATAAGCGACACAGTCCAGCTCATGTACATCCTGATAGTGGAACAGCTCCTGGCGTAACTCATTGCCCATGGTATGGGCCAGGGGCTCACACTGTCCGGGAACAAGCACAGCGATATCACTGCCACTGATACGATAAGCCTGCGCACCCATGCGCGACTGAATGACTTTACGGATCAGCCGGGAGATATCCTGCAGGTATTGATCACCGGCCTGAAAGCCATGACGGCTGTTGATATCCTGAAGTGCGCTGGCACGGATCAGCATTAATGTTGTCGTCGCCAGACGGTTATCACTGGCCAGCAGCTCACTTAGCTGGTGTCGGAACGCAAAGCGATTTCCCAGGGTGGTCAGGCTGTCGCGCTGGCTCTGCAGTCTGGCTTCTTCCAGTTTTTGCTGAAGCTCTGTCTGTTGCGCCTGCAGTCGCTGAAAAAGCGCCAGCACATCCTGAGCCAGCAGCTCAGTACTATCAGGCATGATCTCTTCAGGAGCATGCAGCAATGACTGCACATGTTGCTGAAATGCGTGTTGTTGCCGGCGGTAGCGAATATACAGCCAGCCACAAGACAACAAACTGAGCAAAGCGAACGGCACTGCTATCATCAGCCAGGGATAGGGCAATTGCTGAGCCAGAGACCAGTGGGCCCATTGCCATGGCAATATGAAGCTCAGCAGGATTAACACCACAGCGACAGACAGCAGGGCAGTAGTAAAGGAAGGGGTTCCCCGCATGATTGGCATCCTTGTTAAACGGAACCAGTAGCTGATGCTACATACTTGATTACTATCATGATTCAAGCGCGCAGCAATAACAAGACTGGCCACAAGGCAATAACGGGACAAGAGAAGATTAGATACAAAAAAGCCGGCACAAGGCCGGCTTTTTGAAACTGGCTCCCCCTGCTGGACTTGAACCAGCGACATACGGATTAACAGTCCGCCGTTCTACCGACTGAACTAAGGGGGAACAACTTTTT
>NZ_KB908455.1 GCF_000381965.1 Oceanimonas smirnovii ATCC BAA-899 | reverse complement strand
ATCAGGCGTTGTCAACGAACAAGCGTATTAAGACAATGTTCCCCGATAAGCGGGCTCAAGATAAAGCCATTGCTTATATTGATGTTGAAACCCAAAATGAAATTTATCTCCGCATGCAAAATGGGGAAGAACTCACTCGTGGAGTGTTAACCATGTGTGGTTGCATGGTTGCTATTCCTGCATGTACATTTTTCACGTTATTTTCATCATTTACTTTATTCGAAGCTGGATTATTGTTTTTTCTTGTGGTTTTACCTTTGTGCTGGGAGATATTCTCTCCTATGCCTTATCCGGTAATATTTAATCGTCGCACCCAGGAAGTATATGCTTATTTTAAAGGTGAGCTGTATCATACCCGTTGGGACAGGGTACGAGCCATTGCTTATGAAGACTATATGGTGAACCAATATAGCGGCAAGACCAATGTTGGTTATCTCGAGATATTACTGCAGGGCTATAATGATCCCGATAAGTGGATCTGGGCTAACCTTTCCATGCCGCTGGGCCGCACCATCGAAATGCAATCATCTCTGTGGGAGTACCTGAGATCCTACATGAATAACGGCCCCTGGTTTGATGAGCACGGAAACCCTAGCGAGTCAGACAGCTATAACCGTCAACTGTTAACCGCATATCGTAAAAATACCAAGCAACGATTGAAAGAGAAACGCGCCAATATCAGACCGGATGACTCTACCTCCAAGCTGGCTTATTACGTCTACTTAACCTGGTCACCCATGGACTTTTTAAGAGAATGGATCTATTCCTTTGCCGTTAAACGCTCAGTGCGCACCTGGCCGAAGGAAGTGCAGGAGCGCCTGAAGCCCAATGGCCCCACTACCAGTCTGACCGAACTGCAGCAGGCAAAGCAGACGTGATGGGCAGTGATTTTTATCAAGACATTGGTATGCGCCGCCCAAGGATAAAAGATGGTGTTCGCTACCGGCGGGTATATCACCCGACACCAGCCCTGGGCGAACTGAAGGGCATTGAAGGCGAGCTGGTTTACAGTCCGCAGCCGGGGCTGGCATTGCCGGCCGCAAAACTGGAGTTATGATGAATCTTGATAATTGTATTGATGAAAAGCTGGCGGTGCTGGATCAGGCGTTGTCAACGAACAAGCGTATTAAGACAATGTTCCCCGATAAGCGGGCTCAAGATAAAGCCATTGCTTATATTGATGTTGAAACCCAAGATGAAATTTATCTCCGCATGCAAACTGGGGAAGAAATCACCCGTGGAGTATTAACCATGTGTGGTTGTACAGTTGGAATTCCAGGGTTTGTTTTTTTAACTTGGGTCACGTCATTCTCTTTGTTTGAAGTGGCTATTTTATTTTTTCTTGTTATTCTTCCATTGTGTTGGGAAATATTCTCTCCCATGCCTTATCCGGTAATATTTAATCGTCGCACTCAGGAGGTATATGCCTGTTTTAAAGGCGAACTCTATCATACCCGTTGGGACAGGGCACGAGCCATTGCTTATGAAGACTATATGGTGAACCAATATACCGGTAAGACCAATGTTGGTTATCTCGAGATATTACTGCAGGGCTATAATGATCCCGATAAGTGGATCTGGGCCAACCTTTCCATGCCGCTGGGCCGCACCATCGAAATGCAATCCTCCCTGTGGGAGTACCTGAGATCCTACATGAATAACGGCCCATGGTTTGATGAGCACGGAAACCCAAGCGCCTCAGATCGTTATAACCGTCAGCAGCTTGAGGCTTATCACGAGACTACGCGTCAGCGGCTGAAAGCAAAACGCGCCAATATCAGACCGGATGACTCCACCTCCAAGCTGGCCTATTACGTCTACCTCATCTGGTCGCCCATGGAGTTTTTAAAAGAGTGGGTATATGCCATGGCTCTGAAGCGCTCAGTGCGCACCTGGCCGAAGGAAGTACAGGAGCGCCTGAAGCCCAATGGCCCCACTACCAGTCTGACCGAACTGCAGCAGGCAAAGAAGAGATGATGGAAAAATGAGCACCAATACATCATCACATCACGGCCTTGACCAACCCCACCAGGCCGGCGATAGAACCACCTTTGCCGGAGGTCAGGTTAGTTACCTGGCCCCCATGCCGTTGCCTACTGGTCAGCCCGCTCAGGACTATGCCCATGCCGTGGGTGAAATAAACGACACCTATCTGACGTTTGGGGTAGGGCTGCCTCAGGTATTTGGCTGGCAATATGGTCTGGGGTTACCCTTTACTGTTGGCATTGTAATTACCATGTTTTTTTTTCCGGTACTTATTTCTGTTATTGGAGTGCTGGCCGGTTTTAATGTCTCCGTTGTAATGGAAAAAGGTTTACGATTTTTTGAATATACGTCAGTTGTTGGTTTTCTAATGGCAATGTTTTTTTTTCTTCTATCTATGTTGATCTGGTTTTTAAACCACAGAAAGTATAAATATGCCATTGCTGCCCGTTTTAACCGCCAGCGCCGTGAAGCCTGTTTTGTACCCGAAGGAGAGACGGACCCTGTGTTTGTGCCCTGGGAGTCACTGTCTGCCTGGGTGATTGAGGCACAAGGGGTCACTCAATACGGGGTTCAGCGTCAATATGCCATGGGGGTGGGTTTTCATCATGCTGACAGTGGCGAAGATTACTCACTGGAGTTTGAGTGTGGCGGTCTGCCCCTGGCCATTGCCAACTGGGAGGCCATTCGTGCCTATATGGACTACGAGGTGCACAGCCTGAAGGAAATACAGGATCCGCTGGACTTGCAGGGTCCGGACGATCCGCCCCATGAAGGACTGCATACCTTTTATAACGCCCGTGCCCGCATGCGCCGCCGCTACCGGGAAGGAGAGGTGGGTAAATGGTACGTCGCGGGCTGGTATGCCTATCACTTCTGTACCCTGTGGACGCTGCCGTTTCACCTTACCGAGTGGGAAATAGCCCGGGTCAAGCGGATACAGAAGCATGAAATACCCGACGAGATGAAAGCCTGGTCACAACCGCTGCCAGCGGCGCAATGGGCCCAACCCAGCGCTGAGCTGCAACGCCAGCGCGAGCGGCTGACCACTTTGCGAGAGCTGTACCCTCAACACTCCGTGTTCAGCCTGTTTACCAAAGCCCGGGGCACCGATGAACTGATGGTGCCCAAGCGTAAAGGTAAAAAAGGCAAAAAAGCCAAAGCCGGCTGACGCCATCAACAACAGGCCTGCGCATTATCATGTGCAGGCCTCTGGCAGTATTCAAAACCTGTTTATCACGCCATTGGAGCCGGTGTCACCCCAAGGGCGGTAGCGTGGAGAAATTTTTAAGATCAAATATGACTGATAAAAGTACAACTCAATCGGCCCCTGAGCTGAGTCAGCCTCACCAGGCCGGCGATAGCACCACCTTTGCCGGAGGTCAGGTCAGTTACCTGGCCCCCATGCCATTACCCACCGGTCAGCCCACTCAGGACTATGCTCATGCCGTGGGGGAAGTGAATGATATCTATCTTAGTTTTGGCGTTGGCTTGCCAACAGTGTCTGGCTGGCAGGAGCCAATAAACCTATTTATGACAGGGTGGGCATTTTTACTTGTATTATCTCCTTTAATTGCTGGAACCGTCATTATGATGGTGGGTGGGGGAGTGTCTGGTTTTGGTGAAGCAGCCCAGGCAGTATTTAAGGAAGGGGCAAGATTGGGTGTTCCCATTATGTCCCTGATGGTGGTGATTATCGCTTACTCCATTTACAGCCACCACCGTAAATATGAACGGGTGATCCCCACCCGCTTTAACCGCCAGCGTCGTGAAGTCTGTTTCGTTCTTGAAGGTCAAAAAGAACCCTTGTTTGTGCCCTGGGAGTCACTGTCTGCCTGGGTGGTAGAAGCGCAAGGGGTGACTCAATACGGGGTTCAGCGGCAATATGCCATGGGGGTGGGGTTCCACCATACTGACAGTGGCGAAAACTACACTCAGGAGTTTGTTTGTGGTGGCTTGCCTCTGGCCATTGCCAACTGGGAGGCCATTCGTGCTTACATGGACTACGAGGTGCACAGCCTGAAGGAAATACAGGATCCGCTGGATTTGCAAGGGCCTGACGATCCGCCCCACGAAGGGCTGCATACTTTTTATAACGCCCGTGCCCGCATGCGCCGTCGCTACCGGGAAGGAGAGGTGGGCAAATGGTATGTCGCGGGCTGGTATGCCTATCACCTGTTCACCCTGTGGACGCTGCCATTTCATCTTACCGAATGGGAAACAGCCCGGGTTAAACGGATACAGAAGCATGAAATACCCGACGAGATAAAAGCCTGGTCACAACCGCTGCCAGCAGAACAGTGGGCCCAGCCCAGCGCTGAGCTGCAACGCCAGCGCGAGCGGCTGGCCATCTTACGGGAGCAGTACCCTCAACATTCCGTCTTCAGCCTGTTTACCAAAGCCCGGGGCACCGATGAACTGATGGTGCCCAAGCGTAAAGGTAAAAAAGGCAAAAAAGCCAAAACCGGCTAACGTCATCAATAACAGGCCTGCGCAATATCATGTGCAGGCCTCTGGCAGTATTCAAAACCTGTTTATCACGCCATTGGAGCCCGGCGTCACCCCAAGGGCGGTAGCATGTTTAAATGAAGCTGACAGAACGATGGGTTTCGCCCTTTTCGGCCAATCTGGGCCAGCAACAACATGCTTTTACTCTGTCGGGCCGAGGGCTGGATGCACTCAGCACCAAGGTAAAAGAAAGTTTGTCTGTGAACACGAATTTAATACTTGAAACGGAAGCAGTCTGATATGAATACTTCAGCAAAAGTTGATGAGCAGCAGCGTGAAAAGGCAGCGCGGGAACAAGCCATGATAGATGAATTAAAGGAGGCACCTTTAGTTTATGAATGGAATGTTACTGCTCCACCCCCTACAGCCGCAATAATGATAGCTGTTTTTTCTGGTTGCCTTTTTATTTTGGCCGGCATAGCTCTTGCTGTCGATCATCAGTCATTCATACCTGTTTTAATTTGCACATCAATAGGCTTGTCTTTATCTGGTTTTGTTCGTTATTTATGGATATCAGATAAACACTACCACTACCAACTAACGCCCATCGGTATTCGCTATACCATACAGGACGCAATTCCCGAAACGGCCTATCAAGTGGTACGAGCCTTTGCCTGGGTGGGTGTGTTTGTGTGTATTCTTGCGGTCGGCATGCTGGGCCCGCTGGCTTTTGTCGGTGCCGGCGGCATGGCATTTCTGGCGTTTGGTATGACCAATTTCAGTAGCAAAGTACGTGAGGCGCACATTTGCTTCATTGATGATTTCAGCGTTAACACCTTAAAAGGAAGTGATATGTTTTCACTGGAAAACTATCCTTCTGAAAATTATCAGTCTGGCTCCATATTCTGTAATCCGGGAGAAGTGGACCTGGTGCTGGATAAGATACGGTCGTACACCAAAGTGACAAAAATAAAAGAAGTAAAAAGCTCGCGGCATCTTTTCTCATAAAAATTCAGATAGTGTTTACTGTTTGCCAAAGCTGGGGCCACTCATGAACTGGTGGTGCCCGCAGCAAAGGAAAAAAGCCAAAGCCGGCTGATTAACACAGGAGAAATCAGGTTTACATGAGAACACCACCCAAAGCAGGCGATAAAAAAAGCATGTTGGGCCTGGCAAACGAGCACTTTCTGGCCCCCTTGCCGGTGCCTACCGGCCGTAAACCCAATAACACCATGGGCATGGTGTGGCGTATTAATGATACCTATATGGATGTCAGTGACTGTACGCCGGGAGTGATAGTTGCAACCGTTCACCTGACACTAGTTTGTTCTCTTTTAGGTATGTTATGGATGGGCTATGGCCTTGGGGCGGAACTTTTTTTTGGTCATTGGCTGGGTTGGATGCTTATTGTTGTTTTTGTGGTTCTCCCGGTGCTGGTGATTCTTACCGCTGTTTTTACCGAGCCGCGCGAACCGGTGCGTTTTAATCGTCAGCGTCGAGAGGTCTGTGTGCCCGGCCGTAAAGGTGAACAATACTGGTATGTTCCCTGGGAAATGGTGAAAGCCTCGGCCGAAGGTTTCAATACGGTCAGTCAGGCAGGGGTAAATATGAACGGCAGCCTGATGATAGGTTTTCCCAACCCCGATTTTAATGGTGAAGTTAAATTGGGCGGCAATGGCTTTAGCAGCAATGTCTACTTTCCAAATGTGGTGCCGACTGTTGGTGCCGGCATGTGGGAGCTAATCCGCACCTATATGGAAGAAGGGCCTGAGCACCTTAAGGTGGAAACCGAGCATTTCACTGCTCAAAAAGAAGGTATTATTGAGCGCTATATCAAGGATGTTAAAGCCTCAATAGCAAAGCGAGGCCGATTCAAGGCGTTTTTATGGGATGGTATTTTTGGTCTGATAATGTGCAATATTTTATTGGTTGATTACATCAACCGCCGGCATCTGAGCCCGCCACCGGATTTAAAAGGCGACAGAGTGAAGCAATGGTCAAAACCTCTGCCCAAAGAGCAATGGGCCAAACGTTCTGCCGAGCTTGAACAAGCTATTCGTGAGCGCGAAGCCGAGCTGGCCAGGCAGACAGCGGCGTAATAAAAAAATCTTTAGCACTTTCTTATGGAGCCGACCATCAAACGCGTTGGAAGAGGTTACTTGACGTGGTGTTGGTGTGCAAGAATACCGGTTTTATCGACAAATGGGTTTCAGGATGAAAGATTAGTGGTAAAAGTATGAGTTTTTATTCAATGCGTGAGTGTGAGGTTTATATGAATCAGTTTAAAATGTATGTTGGTCAGAAAGGTGATATTAAAGCAGTTAAAAACGGTTGGTGCTGGACAGGCTTTCTGTTTACCTATGCTTGGGGTGCCATCAGTAAGCTTTGGTCTCTTTCACTATTTTCCTTTATGCTTCACTTTACTCTGCTTATATTTATGGTTACAGCGGAAGCCAACCTTGAAATTGTTTTTAATTTTACAGCTGGTGTTTGGCTTGTTGTTAAGTTCTTCTTTGGCCTGAAAGGCAATGAACTGTATGAAAAGGCACTTCTTGAATCAGGTTATGAGCTGAACGACACTATTTTTTGTATTAATGCCGAGAATGCTGTTTATCAGTTTCAGAGTAAGCAAACCGCGGCGTGAATGCCGCGGTGTTCGTTAGCGGGTTGATATTACCCGGCTTACCACTTCGCCTTTGGCCAGCCGGGTGGTGATAACGTCATTTTCTTTCAGCTGGCTGACATCGGTAATCACGGTGTTGTTGTGCAGGGTAATGCTATAACCGCGGGAGAGGGTGGCCAGGGGGCTCATGGCGTGCAGCCGGGAGCCGGCCAGTGCCAGTTTGTGCTCAAGGTGGTTCAGCCTTATGTTCAGTGCGCCGTGCAGCCGTTGCTCCAGCGTGTGCAGCCGGTCTTTGCTGTGCACCAGACGCTGGCCCGGATGCTGGTGTGCCAGCCGTAATGCTGCCTGGCCGGCCCGCTGCTGCGCTTGCTCCAGCCGCCGGCTTATGGCGCGCTCCAGCCGCAGGTGCAGCTGATCGAGCTGCTGGCTTTGCTGCTGCAGGCGCTGATTGGGGTGCTGGCGTTGCAGCCGTTGCTGTAACTGGCCCAGTTGATTATGCCGGTCGGCAAGCCAGCGCTGCATGGCCTGCTCAAGGCGCTGGCCCTGTTGTTGCCACTGGCGGCGTTGCACGCTGCTGTCTGCACTGACCAGTTCGGCGGCGGCGGATGGAGTAGGGGCGCGCAGATCGGCCACCAGATCACTCAGGCTCACGTCCACCTCGTGGCCCACGGCGCTCACCACCGGCAAGCGGGAGGCAGCAATGGCGCGCACCAGGCGTTCGTCGTTAAAGCACCATAAGTCTTCCAGCGAGCCGCCGCCCCGGGCCAGCAGCAGCAAATCGGTCTCGTTGCGCCGGTTGGCCTCTGCAAGCGCATGAATAAGCTGGGGCACGGCGCTTTCACCCTGCACCGAGCTTGGGTAGAGGATCACTTTCAGCTGCGGTGCCCGGCGGGCCAGCACGGTGAGAATGTCGTGCACCGCGGCACCGGTGGGGGAGCTGATAATGCCAATGCGGGCCGGGTGGGCCGGCAGCGGTCGTTTGCGTTCGGCGGCAAACAGGCCCTCGGCGGCCAGCGCCTGTTTCAGGGCTTCAAATTGTTGCTTGAGCAGGCCTTCCCCTGCCGGTGCCATTGTTTGCGCCACCAGCTGAAAGTCGCCTCTTGGCTCATAAAGCGTCACTTTACCGAAGATCAGCACCTGATCGCCGTC
Source organism: Oceanimonas smirnovii ATCC BAA-899 (assembly GCF_000381965.1). Taxonomy (GTDB): domain Bacteria; phylum Pseudomonadota; class Gammaproteobacteria; order Enterobacterales; family Aeromonadaceae; genus Oceanimonas; species Oceanimonas smirnovii. The sequence continues at coordinate 273,917 of NZ_KB908455.1, read as the reverse complement.
TTTAGGCCGAAAGCCCACACTGCGGTTGTTGCCCCGGAACATGGCACAGCGCAGCTGGGACTGGTTGTCTTTCAGGGAAAAATACCAGTGGCCCGAGGCCGGCATGGCCAGGTTGGAGATTTCACCGGTCAGCCACACGGCTCCCATGTCGCCTTCCAGCAGCAGGCGGGCATGGCGGGCAAGCCGGCTGACGGTGTAGATGTTGGTTAATTTTTCCTGCTGCAAAATGGCCTCTGTTGAGTATTTTTATTTGAAAATAAACCTGGTTGGGGAGGTTTTTTCGGCTAATAAGCCAAAATAACAAAAAATCGCTTTACCCGAGAGGGCCGAGTGCCTAAAATTCTTTGGCAATATTTTTACCCCCCAACCTATGGTGAATATTGCGATGCTTAGGATTGCCCAAGACGCCCTGACCTTTGATGATGTACTGCTGGTCCCAGCTCACTCCACCGTGTTGCCCAACACCGCTGACCTTCGCACCCGGCTGACCCGGGAGATCAATCTTAACATCCCTATTGTGTCTGCTGCCATGGACACCGTCACCGAAGCCGATCTTGCCATTGCTATGGCGCAGGAAGGCGGCATTGGTTTTATTCACAAGAACATGTCCATTGAGGCCCAGGCCGCTCAGGTGCGCAAGGTCAAAAAGTTCGAGAGCGGCATGGTGTCCGATCCGGTAACCGTGACCCCCGATATGACCATTGCTGATGTGCGCGAATTCACACTGCAGAACGGGTTTGCCGGCTATCCGGTGGTAGCCGCTGATGGCGAGCTGGTGGGCATTATTACCGGTCGCGATGTGCGCTTTGTGCAGGACATGAGCAAGCTGGTAAGCGAAGTGATGACCGACAAGGCCCGTCTGGTGACTGTGCCTGTGGGTGCGGGCCGGGATCAGGTGGAAGCCCTGATGCAGCAGCACCGCATTGAAAAAGTGCTGGTGGTAGAGAGCAACGGTCGTCTGACCGGCATGATCAGCGCCAAAGACTTTCAGAAAGCCGAAAGCAAGCCCAACGCCTGCAAAGATGATAAGGGCCGCCTGCGCGTGGGTGCCGCTGTGGGAGCCGCCCCTGGCAACGAAGAGCGTATTGCCGCCCTGGTGGCTGCCGGCCTCGACGTGCTGTTGATTGACTCTTCCCACGGCCACTCCGAAGGGGTGCTGCAGCGCATTCGTGAAACCCGCGCCGCTTACCCTGATCTGGCCATTGTGGGTGGCAACGTGGCCACTGCCGCCGGTGCCCTGGCGCTGGCCGAGGCGGGCGCAAGTGCGGTGAAAGTGGGCATTGGCCCCGGCTCCATCTGTACTACCCGCATTGTTACCGGTTGCGGTGTGCCGCAAATTACCGCCGTGGCCAACGCGGTGGAAGCCCTGAAAGGCACAGGTGTGCCGGTGATTGCCGACGGTGGCATTCGCTTCTCCGGCGACATTGCCAAGGCGCTGGCCGCCGGTGCCAACTGTGTGATGATGGGCTCCATGTTTGCCGGCACCGAAGAGTCGCCCGGTGAAATTGAGCTGTTTCAGGGCCGTTCGTTCAAGTCTTACCGGGGCATGGGCTCGCTGGGTGCCATGAGCAAAGGATCCAGCGATCGTTACTTCCAGAGCGACAACGCCGCCGATAAAATGGTACCGGAAGGCATTGAAGGCCGGGTGCCTTACAAAGGCAAGCTGAAGGAGATTATTCATCAGCAAATGGGGGGGCTGCGCAGTGCCATGGGCCTGACCGGAAGTGCTACCATAGATGACCTGCGCACCAAGGCAGAATTTGTTAAGATATCCGGCGCGGGCATTCAGGAATCGCACGTGCACGATGTAACCATTACCAAGGAAGCGCCCAACTACCGGTTGGGTTAATCCCGGAACGCGATGAACGGGGGGCTGGTCTCCCCGTTTTTCTATTGCCGTCTGCTCCCCCCACAGGCGGTGTTTGTAACGAGTAGGAAAACGATGAGCAAGAACATTCACGACAACCGGATCCTGATCCTCGACTTTGGCTCACAATACACCCAGCTGATCGCTCGCCGCGTGCGTGAGCTGGGCGTGTATTGCGAACTGTGGGCCTGGGACGTAACCGAGGAGCAGATCCGCGACTTCAATCCGAACGGTATTATTCTGTCCGGGGGGCCGGAGTCGGTCACCGAGGAGAACAGCCCGCGGGCACCGGAATACGTGTTTAACGCTGGCGTGCCGGTGTTTGGCATTTGCTACGGCATGCAGACCATGGCCCATCAGCTGGGTGGTGCCGTGGCCGGCTCTGACGAGCGTGAGTTTGGTTACGCCCGGGTGCAGCGGGTAGCCGATTGCGCCTTGTTCAACAATATTGAAGACGGCATTGACGACAACGGCAATGCCCTGCTCGACGTGTGGATGAGCCACGGCGACAAGGTAGTGGCCCTGCCCGAAGGCTTTGAAAAAGTGGCCCAGACCGGCAGCTGCCCCTTTGCCGCCATGGCCGATGAAAGCCGCCACTTTTATGGTGTGCAGTTCCACCCGGAAGTGACTCACACTCGTCAGGGTGCCCGCATGCTTGAGCACTTTGTGCGCGACATCTGTAAATGTGAGGCGCTGTGGACCCCGGCTTCCATCATTGAAGACGCCGTGGCCCGCATTAAAGAGCAGGTAGGCGACGACGAAGTGATTCTTGGTCTGTCCGGCGGCGTAGACTCCTCTGTGGTGGCCATGCTGGTGCACCGCGCCATTGGCGACAAGCTCACCTGTGTATTTGTGGACAATGGTCTGCTGCGCCTGAATGAAGGCGAGCAGGTGATGGAAATGTTCGGTGACCACTTTGGTCTGAACATTATCAAGGCCGACGCTGAAGAACGCTTCCTGTCTGCCCTTAAAGGCATTGACGAGCCGGAAGCCAAGCGCAAGGCCATTGGCCGGGTGTTTGTGGAAGTGTTCGACGAAGAGTCTAAAAAGCTCAAGAACGCCAAGTGGCTGGCCCAGGGCACCATCTACCCGGATGTGATTGAATCTGCCGCCTCTGCCACCGGCAAGGCCCACGTGATCAAGTCTCACCACAACGTGGGTGGTCTGCCCGACGACATGAAGATGGGCTTGGTTGAGCCGCTGCGCGAACTGTTTAAAGACGAAGTGCGCCGCGTAGGTCTGGAGCTGGGTCTGCCCTACGACATGCTCTACCGTCATCCTTTCCCGGGGCCGGGTCTGGGCGTGCGGGTGCTGGGCGAAGTGAAGAAGGAATACTGCGACCTGCTGCGCCGTGCCGACGCCATCTTTATTGAAGAGCTGCGCAAGCATGACTTGTACAACAAGGTAAGCCAGGCCTTTACCGTGTTCCTGCCGGTACGCTCCGTTGGCGTAATGGGCGATGGCCGCAAATACGACTGGGTTGTTTCCCTGCGTGCGGTGGAAACCATCGACTTCATGACCGCCCACTGGGCTCACCTGCCGTACGATTTCCTGGGCCACGTGTCCAACCGCATCATCAACGAAATCGACGGCATCAGCCGCGTGGTATACGACATCTCCGGCAAGCCGCCCGCGACCATCGAGTGGGAATAAACCCATAGGGTTTTTTATCCTTCGATAAGACCGTGAAAAGACACCTAAGCCTCTGATATTCAGGGGCTTTTTTGTTTCTGTCTGTCGATATCCATTTGTTACAGCCGATGCTAATTGACGGTAAAAAAGACGGTATGCAGATCCGAATCTGTTTTGTAGACTCCGCCATACCGTCACTTCCCGGGACGATCTGGACGGTATTTTGTGGAGAACTACAAATGCTGACAGACACCAAATTAAGAAACCTAAAGCCGCAGGAAAAGCTGTATAAGGTGGCCGATCGTGATGGCCTCTATGTGGCTGTAACCCCCGCGGGCACTGTATCTTTTCGCTATGACTACCGCTTCAACGGCCGGCGTGAAACGCTGACCATTGGCCAATATGGCCGTAACGGCAACGGTATTTCCCTGGCTGAAGCGCGGGATGAACTCAGTACCGCCAAAAAGCAGCTAAACGCAGGCGTGTCGCCGGCTGCAGAGAAACGGCGCGGTAGAAATGCGGTACAGAATGCCGATACCTTCGGTGACTATACCGACAGATGGCTGGCGGAGGCCAAGCTGGCAGAGAGCACCCGCAGCCTAAAGCAGAGCGTGATTAACCGTGACCTCAAGCCACGGCTATGGGGGCTGAGGCTGGAAGAGATAACAGCGAACGACATTCGCCAGCTGTGCGAGAAGATAAAGCAGCGTGGCGCTCCGGCAACTGCACTGCAGGCCAGAGAGGTGATCAGCAGCGTGTTCACCTATGCCATTGATCGCGGCTGCAAGCTCAGCAATCCGGCCGATGAGGTGAGGGCGGCAACCATTGCCACCTTCGACCCCAGAGACAGGGCGCTGTCGCCGGCGGAGCTCAAGATCTTCTTTAGCACGCTCGACCATACCGGCACCATGCCAACCATTAAGCTGGCGCTGAAGCTGATCCTGCTTACCCTAGTGCGCAAGAGCGAGCTGCTGCACGCCACCTGGCATGAAATCGACTTTGATGCCGGCACCTGGACTATTCCGGCCGGCAGAATGAAAGCCGGGCGGGCCCATGTAATTTACCTGTCGAACCAGGCAATTGATTTGCTGATAGGCCTGAAGACCTGCGCGGGCGGGTCAGATTACCTGCTACCGTCGCGCTATACCGTGGACCGGCCCTTGTCGAACGGTACGCTGAACAGGGTGATCACCAAAACAGTGGAGCAAGCTCAGAAAAACGGTGAGCGGATTGAGCACTTTACCGTGCACGACCTGCGGCGAACGGCCAGCACACTGCTGCACGAAGCCGGTTTTAATTCGGACTGGATTGAGAAGTGTCTTGCGCATGAACAGCGCGGGGTGAGGGCGGTGTATAACAAGGCGGAGTATGCGGCCCAGCGCCGTGAGATGCTGCAGCAGTGGGCCGATATGGTGGAAGGGTGGATTACGGAAGGGTAATTCATGAGGCCAGGGCTTGCCGGCGCAGGCCCTGACGGCGAAAGCTCTTTGTCAGATTAGAGGCCTTTTCAGGAGCGGCGGGTATTTGCTTTCGCTGCTCTATCCAGGCCTCCACTTCGTCCTGGTCCCACATTACGCAGCGGGGGCCGAGCTGGATCCGGGAAGGGAAGTCTCCGTTCTTCTCCCACTCGTAAATGGTGGAGTCGGCAACGGGGATCATTTTGCGCAGCACATGGCGTGGTATCAGTTTTTTCACAGAAACCTCGTTGAATATTTGTGAGTCATTGAGATAGCGTCTACGCTGTGGTTTAAGCCTCAGCAAGGCTTATAGTAGGGTAAGCAGTTAAAGGGTCACCCGGGCAGGTGGCCCTTTCTTATATTCGCGCAGCCAGCGCAATGAGTGTGGAACCCACTACCAGCAATAACGCGATGCCTTCTATATGGTGTTTTTTCACTTCCTTTCTCTTAATCCCAAGTGACAAATAAAAACAGGGCGAACAGCCCAGACCAGCAGGCCAGCGTTCCGCGCACGGCTCGCCAGCTGGGCAGTTCTGGGGCTATCCATTCAAAGTTAAGCCACATAACAATCAGCCACATAATTGCCATGCCGGAAAACAAGGCGATCATGGCGGCAGTGGCGAACACCCCGGCAAAAATAAGCTTTACCTTCATCTTTCAGCCCGGCCCTGCCAGTTCGGCAACGGCTTTAATCGTGGCGTTATGATCCTGACCGTGAGTGCCGGTGATGAAAGCAATATGCTGCATGGCGGTGCGCAGCTGGCGCACTTCGCTGTGCAGGTTGGTCAGCTCTGCGAACTGACGCACTTCCAGTGCTGTGGCGTTGCGGAGTGTGCGGCCGGTATCGCGCTCCACAACGTGGTGCAGGCTGCCTGCGTGTGGGCCGGCGTAGGGTTTGAGGGTTTCGGTCATTGCGCCTCCTGTTTTGCTGTGGCGATAAACTCCTTCAGTTCAGCCACTGAGACTGACTGGTTGCCGTGCATGATCCATTCATTGTCTGGCGCGTATTCAAGGATCTGGCCCAAGCAAATTTCCAGATGCTGAATTGCTTGTTCATGGTTGGTAGTCATTGGGCCTCCTTGCGAATGCGGTCAGCGTACTTGCATGCGAACACTGCGAACTCACCATCTCCGCCGCGCTCAAAATCCCACTGTTCCGCAAACTGCTCAATCGCCTGCGCCCGGACTTCGGCCAGGCTGGTCGCGGGGGTTGCATTTATTGCTTGCTCTGCCTGCTCAGCAATTTTGGCGTGGCCATCAGCTTTGATAGGGTCCGGTTTAGCTGAAAGCAGCTGCTCATATCGCCGAAACACATCAATGCAAACTTTCAGCGCCGATTTCAATTCAATAGCATGCGCCGCCAGTTCCTCCCACTCCCGCCTCAATTCTTCGCATTCTTGGGCCTTAATCACTTCGGCCTGATAGATTTTCCGCCAGCGTTCATTGCTTTCTTCCAACTCTGTGATGCGCGCAGCATGTGCTTTGTATGCCGGAATCCGGTCAACCGGCAGATCAGGACGCTGGCGCAGGTATTGGTTTTGTTCTTTCAGGGCTTTGTTGTCACCCTGTAGCTGGCGCACTTGCTGATCCAACTCTTCCAGCCGGCCGGCGGCCTCGCAAACGGCAGCCGATTCAGTGAACTCCAGATCACGGGCAATGATGTGCAGGGCGCTGATGATGATTTCTGTGCTGCTTCTTGGTTCTGTGTTTGTGGGGGGCGTCATGGGGAACTCCTTGCAAACGGACGCACGAACCCGTGCTGCTGGCGCGAACCAGCAGCAGGGCACATGTGTCGGGATGGGGGATTAAGACTTTTTGTCTTTCAGGGCTTTTTTAAGTTGTTCGTCGCGCCAGGCGGAGCGGTGGCGCAGCTGCTTGCTGGCCGCCTCAATGAACTGGAACAGCACATCGGGAGACACCATCAGGCCGTTGGGTGCAGTCATGGCCTTGAGCAAGTCTTCGGGCGAGCCGATAAAGGCGTTTTGCGCCACCGGGCTGACGTGCTCTTTGCCTTCAAAGTCGAAGTGAACCAGCCAGCGCCGGTGGGTGAGGCTGGGGGCCGGTGCCACTGGTTGGTGGTCGAGCACGTCCAGCACCCAGCGGCGGAACTCGGCGGCCATTTCGGTGCGGGAGAACATGGCCAGCAGGTGGGCACCGCGCAAAGAGAATATTCTGGTTTCTTGTTCGCCACCGGGAGTGGTCAAGTTGACCACCCCTGTCATTGCATCTGTGAACTCATCTTTGTGACGGGTGTAGATGCGTTGAATGGCCTTACCGTCAGCGTAGCCCAAGGCTAAACCGATCTGGTTTGCCCTTAACCAAGGCTTTCCGTGGTGATCAACGATATCGAACTGGGTGTTGTGAAATGCGAGTGCTTTCATGATAAACGCTCCGTTATGAGTGCTTAAAGCACCAGCCGGAGCATTCTGACGTGCGCCGGCATGGCGGCCGGGAGGTTCAGAACCCAGATAACGCTGGGCGGACTTCTTCCCCTTGCGGGTATTATATCCGTCGCCCTCCCGGCCATAACTCATGGCACGGGCACAAAAAAACCGCATAGCTGTCGGGTGCGGATACCGCGTTATCTAAGAGGTTCTGACGCCTCCATCCCTGATAGGGATGCAATAACGGTATCCCGCTTGCCGGTGTTCGTCAAGTTCATGGCGCTCATATGCTTACATCACCAGCAGCAGGGCGGGGAACTGCAGGCCGAGCGGGGCGAACGGAATGTCATCATCGAAGTCGGCGGGCGGTTCGTTGGCTTGTTGCTGACTTGGTTGCTGTTGTTGCCAGTTCTGGCCGCCCTGGTCGGCGGGGTGGGGTGGTCGGTTGCCGCCTTGGGGTTTACCGCCCAGCATCTGCATGGTGCCGCCCATGTCTACCACCACCTCGGTGGTGTAGCGGTCTTGCCCGCTTTGGTCCTGCCACTTACGGGTTTGCAGCCTACCCTCAACATAAACCTGACTGCCTTTCTTCAGGTATTCCCCCACGATTTCAGCCAGCTTCCCGAAAAACACTACCCGGTGCCACTCGGTGCGCTCCTTCGGCTGTTGGGTCTGTTTATCCTTCCAGGTCTCACTGGTGGCCAGGGTAATGGTGGCCACGGCGTTGCCGTTCGGCATATAGCGGACTTCCGGATCCTGACCCAGATGACCGATAAGAATGACTTTGTTGATGCCGCGCTGGGCCATGGGTGTCTCCTATGCTGATACGCCAAAATCAATCCGCACTCTGCCGGTGGGCATTTGTTGAATGCGGGCGGCCTCGCGGCCGTTGCGATAGAACCAGCGACCGCGGGGGTCGTGGTGGCTGTAGTGGTATTTGAGCCGGGCCAGCAGGCCGTCGGCCCGGGCGATGTCTTTCAGGGTGCGGTGGTGCTGAGGTGCAAACATCAGGCGGTAACCTCTTGTTGCTTTTTGAACTGGGTAATGACTTCGATGATGCTGGTGTCTTTCATGGCGTTGCGGGCCACCAGTTCGGCCACGGCATCGGCCATGCTTTCTGCCTGGGTAACATCGTAGTGACCAAGGGCGCGACCAAAGGCACCTATTTGCCTGCACTGATGCTGATCAAGGCCGGATATAGTCACATGGTTATCGCCGTCTGCTGTTTCAGCCACCAGGGCGGCCCGCAGCTGGCGCACACTGTAGGTGGGCAAGCGGCCAAACATCACAACCAGGGCGGCAATAAAGTGGTTAAAACTGTCGGCATGAAGTTCGCCATTGATCCAAAGGTGGTACAGATCGGCGGGGGTAAAGTCGGTGGGCTCGTCTTGCTCGGTGAGCTCCGTGGATAACGGCTGCTGCTCCGTAGATAACGGCACCGACTCCGGTGATAGCGGGTGCTGCTCCGTAGATTGCGCGTCAAAATCCCACGGCACCGGCCGGCCATGAACAGCAATCAGATGATCCGGATCGTCAATTAACCGCTGGCCCTGCTGCAGTAGTTCTGCCCGGGTGACGTAACTGCGCCGTGGGTTGCCTTGCCGGCCGTAGGGGTCGAACACCAGAATGGTACTTCCCTTGCTGTTGCCGGATACCGGCTCACCGGTGAGCGCGTTGATGAACGCCAGCCGGCCGGCTACCACTTCACGAATTTCATTGCAGTGCTGCAGGGCCTGGTAGTACCAGCCGACCGAGGTGTCTGCCATCACCAGCATAACGGTGCCAATGCCAACCCGTTGCAAAGTAATAGCCTGCTCTACCCAGGGGCCAATGGCCGAATAGGGCGGATTGCACCAGACGTATCCACCGGCGGGGATGGACACCTGCAACCGTGAGGGGGTCATATCGCTCAGGGCGTCGTCGGCTTCGGTGAGGTAGTAGGGATGCTTGGCATTGCTGTGGCTGGCGCAGAGGTCAGCCTTAAAATCAAATTCGGCATCAAGGGCCAGATACACCGGCAATGGCGTGGCCCAACTGTCTCGGCTCACGGTTTGCGCTCCTTAAAGTTTGAAGATGTCTTTTTCTGGATTGGGACCATCCAGTCTTACCCTTAAGGTTTTTGTGTTAACCCCATCTCGGTAATGTCTGTAAGCTTTGAAGGTAAGGGCTAATTTGTATGCTTGCGTTAACCTTGTGCGGCTAAGGCGATCCTCCATGAGCCTGTCCCTTAATAGCAAAGTTGATGTTAATCCAGGTGAAATTATTCCGCTCTCTAGCTCACCCCAAAAGCCGCAAGCTGATTTCGGATCATCATTCATGAAGGCCATAAGACAAAAAGCTGAATTGCTTGAACTTAAGTATCTTTTTGTCCATTTAGACAGGGCTTTTTGTGCGCATCCGTGAATCATTGGGTTGTTATCAATGAAGTCCATTATCTGAGTGCTTGTGGGCTTCTTATCTGGACTTCCAATTGTTGGGTTTCCGTACCCTTTCCACCTTATGTAAAGAGAGGCTGCGGCCGCAACGGTGTTGTAATTTTTCACTCCGTTTACTGCAAGCCTATCGCCAGTTGTTCTGGATTTTCCACCATCAATTGTTTTGAAAGAGTCTCTTGGAAGACCTGTAATAAGAATTGCAGGTAATGGTATTTTTGAGATTATCACTGCATTCAGTCGGTGCTGACCATCAAGTAAAGTTCCATCATCAGCCACCCTTATTGTGTCGCCGTTAAACTGCCACTCACCACGAATCATGGCGTCAGATAACGCTTTGGCCCTATCCATAGAGCAAGGCCTGTTTGCTGTGTTCTTTTTAAGCAAGCCCTCCGCCATAGAGGGTGTTATGATCAATTTTTCGATATTCATTCTTTGCTCCATATCCATGGTTAGTTGCAGGCATTGTTTTCTAGCCACGCATCAAGATCCGCTTTCATGTAAATCGTCTTTCTGCCGCAACGGTGGTATTTAATTTTCTGTTTGCCGGTGCTGGCCCAGTTCGCAAGGGTTTTTTCTGCAAGGCCCAGATAAGCGGCGGCCTCTTTACGGGTAAAACGGGGGTTGGCGTCCAGCTCAGCAGTCAGTCTTTGCTTGCTCATTGTGTCTCATTCAGCTCGGCCAGCAGGCCGGTTAACAGCTCAGCCTCGGTGGCATCGTTAATGTCCATGGTGAACACCACCCGGCTGTCCGGTGACTCCACATGCAGCCGGTGATGGGCAATTGTCTTGCCGGGCGGGTATAGGGTGCAGAACTGGGGCCAGGTGAAGATGCTGCCCACGCCCCTAAGTGAAATTTGCAGCTCGTCGTCTTCGCCGAATGCAACAATGTTGATTTGAGCCTTGGGCAGGGTGAGTAATTCTCTGTCCATGGTGACCTCAAACACATAAAGAACTATGGACGCGAACCCAGTTTCTGGCTGCCTGAAATACTGCTTCCCGGTCACCATTTTTAAGGCCATAAACCATGGCCTCTACATGCGGATCGCCGAGGTCAATGCCAGTAATCAAGCCAAGTTCGCGCAACTCTTCTTTGCTTAGTTCATCGAGGTCGATTTCAACTTCCACATCTACTTCGGTGCTGATGGTCTTCGTGATAGAACCCATGATGGCGCTCCTTGCTGGTTGGTAATGAACGGCGGATTGGGGAGTGGTGTGTTTATGCTGCGCTTTCCTCGCCACCCATGGCCTCGACCAGATCGGCAATGAAGCGGGACAGCTCACCGGTGATGAGGGTAAAGTCGGCGTCGAAGCGGGCGGCGGGGTCTTCGCTGGTCACATCGTCGTTCTGCTCGCGCAGCTCTTCTGAAAACTTCATGCGGCGAACGCTCATGTCATCCTTGAGCACAAAGCTCAGGCTGTCGGCCCAGTTCAGTGCCAGGCTGACGGCGAGCTTGTCGGCGTCCAGGTGAGCTTTCATTTCGTCGGTGAGCAGATCCTGCTGTTTGGCGCGAATGATGCCGCCATGCTCCAGGGCGGAGCGCAGCTCGGCCTCGTCTTCCAAGGCGAACCCGGCAGGGGCGGTACCCTCTTTCAGCCAGTCGGTAAGGGTCAGCTCCGGTGGTGTGGTCATGGCCAGCGGTACCACAGGCAGCGAGCCGATGCTCTTGCGTAACAGGGCCAGCACATCTTCGGCGCGTTTGGCGGAGCTCGCATCCACGGCAATAAAGCCGGCATCCGGGTTTATCCAGGCAACGGTTTGCTGATAACGGCTGAACGCACGGGGCAGCAGGCTGACGACCACCTCTTCCTTGATGGTATCCTTTTCTTTTTTCTTCAGCGCCCGGCCTTCCTCGGCCTCCATTGCTTCCACCTTCTCGGCTACTTCGTCGTTTACCACCGAACCGGGAAGCATCTTCTCTTCCTTCTTCGCGCACAGCAGGATCTGGTTGCCAGATACGTGGGTCAGCGTTTCGCCCTGCTTGCCCAGTGGCGGCACCCAGCCGAACCGGCTTAACTCCTGACTACTGCAGGGAGCGAAGGGGAGCTCTTCAAGGTAGGCATCCAGTTCTTCGGCGGTTAGGGTGAACGGGCGGGTAAATCGGTAGATGTGCAGGTTCTTGAACCACATGCTCTTTGTCCTTGTGGGTAAAAAGAGCCCGGGCGAACCGGGCAAAAACGAGAGTTGTCAGTAATGCCTGAATGCTGGTTGCCCAGCGCCAAACGCACTCCCATCAACAAGGTGTTGAGAAGGAACGGAACAAGGGGGAATGCGCTTGGCGGTGGGAAATGTGTTGGCCGGCTATGATTACCGGCCTTTAGATGAGAAGGCTGTGTCTTACTTTCGGTTTTGGGATGCGAGCCGTTCAACTTCAGTCAGCGGCTGATAATGCCTTTGTTTTCCTGTGGGTGTGCGAACGGATGGCTCCATAGCGGTATAATGCCGGTAAAAGTCCAGCTCTACCCCGTTACTCTCGGCAAACATGCGCACGTATCCGCGCAACATGTTTTCTTTGAAGCGGTACCACATGGGGCGATTACCCAAAGCCGGAACAACGATCTCCCCAAAACTTTCTTTTTTGAGGTTATTAAACCGCCGATCGAACTGTGCCTTTTCCAGCTGGGCAACATCGAGGTGCTTACAAATGGCATGAAGAGAAGCCATGATGGCGCTCTTATGGCGCTGTAAGTCTGCTGAATCGGCCATGGCCCAGAGCAGGTGGTGATACATGTCTTCACGGCCTTCTGTGGCCATTACATAATCACGTTTGAGGGTTTCTGATACAGAATTAACCGCCTCGCTTAACCCTTCCAGAAATAACTTCCTGTCAACACTTTCCACGTTTTCTTGCTTGGCATAAGCACATTGCAGGATTTTTTCACACATCAAGTGCACATAATGTGGGTAGCCGTCGCTGAGGCCAGCAATCTTAAGCCTTGTTTCCTTATCGATGTCGATCTCAAATTCACCAAAAGCCCGCTTGATAATATCTTCCCTGCCATCCCAACAGAGGTTATCAAGTTTAGTCTGATGAATTTGTCGTTCGCTGGACTTATGGCCGCCAATCAGTGACATGAGGGAGTCACCAATGCCAGTAAAAATAAACTTGGTTTTACAGCCTTGGTCTCCCATGCTTTTGATCAGCACACCGAACTTTTGCCTTTCTTCTACAGATGTTATCTGGTCAAACTCGTCGATTACTACAAAGGGATGAGGTGAATGGTGTTGCTCCAAGGCAAAAAGAGCATTTACTGCCGATGAAACATTAGTAACAGGAGTCGCTGCTGGTGCCGGCTTATGAGACTTCTGATATTCAGCGCCGGTACCAGCGATCCCAAGCTTTACTTTGAGCTGACTCTCGGTGTGATGAGTCGCTGGCTGGCTGCCTCGAGTAATAACATCCTGAATAATGGATGCCATGGTTGAGTCGGGTTCGCAGCCAACCACTATGGGGTCTGTTGCTTCCTGAAGCTTATACGCCATTGTGTGTGCCAGTGAAGTTTTTCCCACTCCACGGTCACCATAAATAAAGACATGCCGACCTGGGGCATAAAGCGCAGCTTCAATATTGGCCATATCTTTTCCACGGCCAAACAGCATTTCTTCTGACTTAATGGGACAGGAAGGAAAAAGAACACGGTTCAGTCTTCTATAAAAAGAGCTGGCGTCCAGATTGGAAATCACATTATGTCCTCTTGTTGGAGCAGGCTGTCATACTACCATGGCTCCATTCTTGTTGTGACTGGCGCTCCGTGACGTGGAGCGGTCGGCCAAATCACCTTCGGGATGTCTTCTCAAAAGGAGTAGAAGGCTTTGGCTGCTGGTGTTACTCAACCCGCCACCTCCAGCTGGGCGGGGCGTTGCACATGGAAACTGGTTGCCCATTACGCCGGGCCAGCGCCGTGATATGGTTGGGATGCAAACGACAAACAACACACGGAGAAAACGATGGACGTCAACACTCAGGTTTCCAATTTACTGGTTGCAAATTCAGAGCTTGCGGGCAAAGTCAGCGCTTTAGAGTCAATTCTGGCTGTGCTGATCACCTTGATTGATAACCCTTCTGTGAATGAAGGGCTGAAAACGGTGCTTGCGAACGAGGAAGTGGTGAAGCAATTTGATGACCCAGAGTTCACCATGGCCTACCTGCAAACCGTCAGGAGCTTTCGCGACGTTTTCTAGCGGTCTGCCTTTCAAGCTGCTCCTTGAGTAACTTTTCTACTGTTTCCTGAGCTTTCTCGGTTAACTGTTTGAGCTGTTCTTCATTGCAGCGCTCAACTCTGGAAAGCTCATCCCGCACTATCTCGCGCACCCGTTCTTCGGTGAGCGGTTTCGGTAACACCCGCTCGCCTTTTTCAAGCTGCCAGGTATCCGGTTTGCTGTTCTCGTCCATATATCCTCCCTTGTTCAACGGTAAGGCCACTCAGCCCCCTGATTCGAACCCTGTCACAAGTAACGAATGCCAAGTGGCCTTGCCGTTGCCCCCAAGCCTGGGGGCGGGCTCACGCAGGCCCAACTCCTGCGGAGACTTCGGCAGTTATTCCCTGTCCTGGCGAACCGGGTAGGGGTCCGAACATTGCTGCCCGGGTATGGCGACTGCCTCGCGTGGGTCGGGTTGTTAAAGAGCGGTGCCGTGGTGGCTTGGCTAACAATATAAGTATGCTTATCTTTTGAGTCAAGCAGGCTTAGTAAGTTTTCTTATTTTTGTGCTGGTTGAGGGAAATCTAAATACGCTTGGTTTGAGCTGGATCGGGGCGGGGAGCGGGTATGGCTGGCTATACTGGCGGTTACCCAAGCGGGTATGGATAAACTCTGTCACAAGGAAAGCACGGATGACTCAATACGACGCACACGGCCAGCCGGTGGCGGCCTTTGGCTACTGGCGCAATCGCGACAAACTGCTCAACAACCTGGTGGGCATTCTCGACGGCATACTGGCCGACGGCCATATCGACGAACAGGAAGTGATTTACCTCGACACCTGGCTGAAGGATGCCAGCACCCTTGCGGGCAACTGGGCCTTCGACAGTCTGTGCAAACAGATCGAAGGCGTGCTGGAAGACGGCATTATTACTGCCGACGAGCTGGCGCATCTGCAGGAGGTGCTACCTTCACTGCTGCGGGCAGTGGTTGAGATGCCCAGCGTGGATTTTTACTCGGAAGAATCCGACAAACTGCTACTGGAAGGGCTGTGCAAGGGAGTAATGGCCAACCGGCTACTGAACGACGGCGAGGTGCGCTATCTCGACTGGTGGCTGGGGCAGAACATTCAGCTGAAGGCGAATTTCCCCGGTCGCGAACTTTATGCCCTGGTGCAGAAGGTCCTGGCCGACGGCCAGATCACCGAAGACGAACGCCAGGCTCTGGCTCAGGCCATAGAGCGTTACATTGGCAACCCACTGGAAGACGGCGCAGCTGATGGCATGGCCACCCGGCTACCGGTAGATATAAACCCGACATTATCACTGGAGGGAGCCTCAATTTGCTTTACTGGCCAGTTTCTTTCCGGCACCCGCAAGCAGTGCCAGGAGCGAGCCGCTATGCTGGGCGCGGCGGCAAAGACCAACGTTGTTAAGGATCTGGATTATCTGGTGATCGGCACTTTGTCTTCTCGCGATTGGCGCTTTTCCAATCATGGACGCAAAATCGAGAAGGCGCTGGAGTACCGGGAACGCTACCAGACCGCCCTGCAAATTCTGGATGAGGAAACCTGGGTTGCTCATCTGAAGCAGTCCGGCATTCGGTAGGCGCAAAAAAGCCCGCCTGGTGCGGGCTTGGTATCCATATCATGATTACTGAACTTTTACGGCAAGCTCGGTGATTTCATAATTTTCTGCTTTATGACATGCCCAGTTTGCTGTTGCTCGCGTGAAGCAAATTTCCCCATTGGGTGTTTTGGGCACTCTAAGCACTGCGGTAGGAGCTTGATTCTGAAGCATTAGTCCGTATCTGACTGTGATTGGCTTTAGGCCGGCCATGGTGATTATCGGGTTATTAACGGAATAATATGATGAGTTAGCATCCTCTCCTGATTTTACTGCAAAGCCAGAGGTTATGATGTAAGCCATTGAGTTAACGATGTCTTCTTTAATGTAGAGCGCGGCGGTGGTTAACTTCCCATCTTTTATTTGGGGTTGATAGTTGTAGGGAGGCGCAGCGCAACCCGCCATAAGCCATATTGCTGAAGACAGAGTGAGCCACCTCAAGATGTTCATGCTGATAGTGCTCCGTGGTAATGGTATTGCCGCCAGTGCGGCGCAGAGTGAGTCTGTAGTGTGCCATATTCTGTCGCAGGGTGGGCATGAAAAAGCCCGCACGGGGCGGGCAATTAAGTATTTCATTTTAACTGTTATTCAGCGTGGCTGCGGGCAAAGCTCAGCAGGTGATCTTCATCGTTAGCGTTAATGGCTACCATGCGTTCCCGCTTAAACTCATCGGCCACCAGTTTGGCCGCATTGGTCAGCTTTGTGTTAGCGGTCGGCATGGCCAAGGGCAATAACACCCTGCCTGCCTCCAGTACTCCATGCCCTACCAGTCTGCGCAGTTTGCCAAACCATTTGTCGCCCTCTTCAATAATCTTAGTGGGCGAGTCGTGCTGCAGGTTTAGCGGCTTGATGGCACCAAGCACACCCAGCTTACCCTGGCTTACAAACGGTATTTTGGCTTCTACTAAGCCGTCAGTCAGCGTGCTACCTTTGTAGAATCTGGCAAGCTCATGCTCAACCAGTGTTTGGCGCATTTGCCGTTCCAGTAACACTTGGGGGGCTGCTTTTTGTGCGAAGCTGTGGCCAACATGGTGTTCATACAGTGCCTTTAACTCATCATCAAGAGCGCCTTGTAGCATGATGGGGCGGGCTGCACTAAATAGCATGATGCCTTCACGGTTTTTGGTGACCTCGGCAAACAGGCTTTTCAGTGACTCGGCATTCAGTGAATAAGCTAGCTGTTGCACCCGCTCAAGCTCTCTGGTGACATAACGAACTGCTTCACGCAGTACCGGTAGTTCAAGGTGCTCAAAGAAGTGGTTGATGCGTGCAAAGCTGCGATTGTTGATCATAAATCCAAAATAGCCAGCGGACGGGCAGCACAGTACAACACCGATGTTGGCGAACTCATCGGTTTCCCGGTAGGGCTTGAACTGCACAATGCTGTATAGGCTTGGGTAAGTCATGGCTCCACATCCTGCCAGAAGTCTGGCTTGTTACATTTCTCCAGTATAGGGCGAATATGATCGTCGATAACGTCGCAGCTTAACCGGTTATTTGCCTCATCATGCCACTCTTCCGGCATGCTGGCGACTATTGTGTTCAGGCTCCCCAAGGCCGTATCCAGCCGCTGGCCAAGGTCACACTGATCAACCAGGTCAATCCTGAAATCAGGGCGGTTATCATAGCCAAAAACATGTTCATGAGAAAAAGTATTTGGGACAAAGCCGGGGGTAAATGCCAAGTTGTGGTCGATAACCACTGGCTTTCTCTGGGCGTTGTCGTACAGCAGATTGACGTTACCACCGTGACTAGAAAGCATTCGATCGGCGTTTTGTATCCAGTAATCAAAGATAAATAGATCTCGCTTGAAGTTGCTGTCTAGTTCCAATGATTGGGCGTACGTCATGTCCATTGCGTTTGACACGAACGGCATGGCGAAAGAGTAATCGTGGTTGCTGCTCCATGAAAGGTTACTTTGCAGCGACCATAGGCAGCCAAAGTCGTAAATAATCACGGGAGTGGGGCAGGGTAACCCAAAGGCTCTTGCCAGGCCGGCGCTAACCCATTCGTAAACCAACTGTTCCGCAGGTAGGCTGTCCGGGCTTTTAACCATATAGGTAACATCGTCCATACCCTGGCAAAGGTAGGGATTCGAGCTACCTGCATTGGCTTGCTCAATGATTTCCTTTATCTGGATATAGTTCATAAATGCCCGTTAAAACGCCCGGCCGGAGAACACCACGGGGCCGACTAGGGTGCAGTTGCCGTTAATGGGGATGATCTTTTCGGGCCAGTCCTTGTTCAGCGGCTTGAGGTACTTCTGGCCGCCCTCGATTATCAGTTGTTTGAATGTCGCTTCGTTCTGGTCATCCAGCCGTGCTACCACATAGCTGCCATGCCGCCATTCGGCTTCCGGATCAATAAAAATCAGGTCACCGTCACGGAACAACGGCTCCATGCTCACCCCCTGCACTCTCAGCACAAAAGTGCGGTCACTGCAGTTAACGGGGCAGGGGAACAGCGAGGCCTCGGACGGGTGAACTTCGGTAATTTCATGCCAGGTGCCGGCGGCCACCCAGCTGATCAGCGGGAACTTGCCTTTGATCTCGGGGCCGGTGGCGATGTTGCTGCCGGTGAGCTTGCCGCCATGCAGGATGTAGTCAGGAGATACACCCAGAATCTTGGCTACCTTAAGCAGGCTCTCGCCGCTGAGACTGGTTTTGCCTGTCTCCCACTGAGTGACAGATGGGGCCTTCACGCCGACTCTTTTGGCTAACTCAGCCTGCGTTAGACCATGCTCTTTGCGGAGTTTTTTAACTCGCTCGCCAGCCGTTTCCATCCGAACCCCTCAGTTAAGAAATATAAGCTAGCTTATATCCTGTTGCCATAAGTATGCTTTGTCATTTAAGATAAGTATGCTTATCAAATTTGAGGCCCTAGCAATGAAAAAGGCAGAAGCGCTGAGCAAGTTCTCAAGCGACCCTAAACGACAAGTTGCACTGGCTGCGCAGATGCTGGGGATCACCAAAGAGGCGATCTACCAGTGGGATGAAAACGAGATACCTCAGTATCGAGCAACCCAAATTGAGCTCATGGCACTTCGCGGTGAGCTACCTGCTGATAAAGAAAAGTAACAGCCAGTTAATCGTCCACTTATTCAACTGAGACCATGATGACAGCGACACGCAAGAAAAACACGAGAAGCCCCAAACGAGTTTCACATAACGACCCGCTAGCCGCGGCTTACCTGCTGGGCCAGCAGCACAACATCAGTGAGCTGGCGCGGTTGCTGGGCAAGAGCGGCAACATCCTCAGCAATAAGCTTAATCCAGATTGCGACAGCCACCACCTGACATTGGCGGAAGCGGTGGCCATTACCGAGCTGGCCGACGACGACACCATTCTGGAGGCCTGGGCCCACAGCCGGGGCAAGGCGCTGGTGGCGGTGCCCTCCGGCGAGAGCACCGACGAAGAGCTGGCCGACCAGGTGATGCTGGTGAACGAGGTGATGGGCGCGGTGTTTTATGAAATGCGCGAGGCCCGTAAAGACGGGGTAATCGACCCGCAGGAGCACAGGACTATTACTGCTGCCGTGCAGAACGCAGTGCGCGAGCTGCTGAATTTGGAGGCCGATGTGGCGGCCAGTGTGCGTGAACTGGCGGCCAGCCGAGTTAAGGCCTGAATGTCAGGCAAGAAAAAGCCCGCTGATGCTTGGCGGCGATGCGGGCTTAATCAACAACCAATCGGAGCGATTGATATGCAAAAGAATAGCGAACAACACAACAAATCACAATGGCCAACCCTTCGGCATGGCAGGGGCATTTCGTTTGCGGCACTGGTTGAAGAAGCCCGCAGGATGAACGCGCTGCTGCTGGGTTATCTGGTACTGGCCAACACCCTGGGAGGGCGCAATGAGTAACGTAGTGGCTCTGAGAGCCGAGAACCGTGCGCAAATAACGACTCCCGTTAAAGAGCGGGGGCATAAGGTGGCCGAGAACAAACGCAGCGGGTTTGTGCTGCTTTATCGCAGTGTGCAAGACGCGCCCTTTAAACAGCAGCCTGAGCGCTTTTGTGTGTGGATCCACCTGCTGATGGAGGCCGGCTTTGAGGCGGGCGAGGTAACCTTTAACCGCAACGTGCTGCAGCGCAAGCGTGGCCAGGTGGTGACTTCTGCCCGGCAGCTGGCGCAGGCCTGTGGTGTGACTGAAGACAGCGCTCGCCGCTCTCTGGAATACTTTGAGCGTGAGGGCATGATCAGCCTGTTCACCAAGCGGGGCGCTCGTGGTTACAGCCAAGTCACTTTGACCAATTACGACGACTATCAGCGCGGAATTACAGAAACCTATTCCGCAGGTTTCGACGCCGATTTAAAACCCGCGCCACCACTGGCCCCAGAGGGTGATGCTGCCGAATTAGGTGCGGATTATCACGCCGAATTACACGCCGAAGATCTAAACAATAAAACAACTAAACAAGTTAAAGATCTGAGTAACCAGCCTTGTCCGGTTTCTGGCGAAACCGAACCGCATGCAGAGCAAGCCCCTGCTGGCGCTGATGTGGTGATTGACCACCTGAATCAGGTAACCGGCAGCCGCTACCAGAAAAAACAGACCAGCAAAAAGCCCATCAACGGCCGCCTGAACGAGGGCTTTGCCGTGGACGACCTGCGGCTGGTGGTGGACTTCAAGCACGAGCACTGGGGTGACAGCCCTGAATGGTCCCAATACTTGCGCCCATCCACCCTGTTCGGCACCGAGAAGTTTGTGTCTTACCTGAACGCGGCCCAGCGCTGGCACAGCATTGGCCGGCCCCGTTGCATCAACGGCCAGTGGGAAGGGTTCGAGCGCAAACGTCCTGCCAGCGCGGTGGCGCAAGCACAGGCCCAGTCTCAGGCCTATCAGGCGGAGCATGGCCCTGCCTACGACGACAACACGGTGTTTTGAGGGAGGTGCCCATGAACCAAGTTGCTGAGTTTCGTCCTGCCGGTGCGGTGCGTACCGAAGAGCAATCCATGGTGTCTTTGGTGCTGTTCATGACTGGTGAGCTGCTGCCCGAGATGATTTTCCACTGGCCGGTGGAGGCCAAGAAGGTGGGTGAGAACCTGCAGGGTGCTGCCCAGGGCTATGCCCGACCGCTGTGTGGCCAGGGCTTTACTCCGGCGCTGATTCGCCGTGCGCTGCAGGCCGAGGTGGAGAGCGAGCGGGAGTTTATGCCCAAGCCGATTGAGCTGGCCAACCGTTGCCGGGAGCTGATGGGCCACCAGCAGCGGGCAGAGCGCCCGGCGGTTACTGCCAGCATCAGCCCTGCGGCGGTGCGCATGATGGCCGAAAGCCGGCTGTGGTGTGCCGAACAGCAGGCAACCGACGAGCAGGTCCGGCAGGAGGCAGCCCGGGTAGCCGAAGAGTATCGCGCCCGTGGCGTGAAGGTGAGCGGGGAGGGGTGGTGATGGATGAGATGACCATTGGCAGCCTGCTGCTGACAGTAGTGCTGGTGTATGCCTGGCTGGCGCTGAGGGGGTGAGCGTGAGCAATAACGACAAGCTGCGCCGTTACATTGCGGGGCGGATCAAGCTTCAACGCCGGCAGGCCCTGCGTGATCTGGGCATGAGCCAGCCCACGGGCAACTCGGCACTGGGTGCGTTGGTGAAGTCGGGTGAGCTGGTGCCCATGGGTGACGGCTGGTATCGGGTAACAACCAGTGATCGGCAGCGGGAGCTGGTGCGGCTGGTGCTGTTTGGTGAAAGGAGAGCTGCATGAACGAACTGATAAACCGGTCAGCCGAGCTGACTATGAGCAGCATGGACATTGCCGAGCTTTGCGAAAAGCGGCACGACCACGTGATGCGCGACATTCGCAAGATGCTGGAGGAGCTGGATTTGCCCACTCCCCAATTTTCGGGAGTGTACCGGGCCGACAATGGCCAGCAGTACGAGTGCTTCAACCTGCCGCGCCGCGAGTGCGACATCTTGATGGCGGGTTACAGCATTCGGTATCGGGCAGTCATTGTTGATCGCTGGCGTGAGCTGGAGCGATATGCCGCCGAGGGCCCGAAGTTGCCGACCACATTTGCCGAGGCCCTGCGTCTGGCCGCCGAGCAGGCCGAACGACTGGAGCAGCAGCAGGCTCAGCTGGCGCAGGCAGCCCCCAAGGTGGCTTTTGTGGATCGGTATGTAGACGCCACCGGCCTGCAGAACCTGAGCAACGTGGCCAAAATGCTGAGTTTCGGCCCGATCAAGTTCAGCCGGCTGCTGGCGGAAGACGGCATTCTCTATCGCTCCGGTGGTGCCCTGGTACCCAAGCAGGAGTTCATTGATAAGGGTTTGTTCCGGATCAAGACCGGCGAGGCCAATGGCCACAGCTGGATGCAGACCAAGGTGACGTCTAAAGGGGTGGACTGGCTGGCCCAGCGTTACGCCACCGAGGTGGTGGGGGCATGAGTGAGCTGGTAAGGGTTGGAGTCACTGTGATGTGGCTGGTGGTGGTAGCGCTGCTGATTATGGAGCTGCGGATCATGTGCAAGAGCGACGACGATGACGACTGGCCGATATAGCGGCAAGTGGCAGAACGTGGCCAACCCCGAGCAGACGCCGGAGCAGGCAGAAGACCTTCAGTTGGAGGCATGGGCCGCACTGCAGGTGTACAGCTTGCGCAAGGGGTGGATTGCCCGCTACCAGGTAACCAACGCACTGAACAGCATGAACGAACAAAAACAACAAAGAGCCAGACACTGGCTGAACTACTACCGGGGGAAGAGCGCAGAATGAATACCAGCAGAATGAACTGGAAACGAAAGAAGGCCAAAACCAGCATGATGCGTCGGCAAACCAATGAGCAGCTGGCACTGAACCGCAGCCGAGACCGTGCTGCCAGCCTGCGCCGTGCTGTGAACACCGGTCTGGTCACCAGCCTGAGTGAGCTGCTGGCCATGGCTGAATCCCAAGAGAGCAAAGAACTGCGGGGCTCGGTGAGCCATGAGGCGCTGAAGCTGGCGCTGGAGATCCGCAACAAGGGGGCGGCATGACCCAGGCACTGCTGGCCAATGCGGAGTTTAACGACGCGCTGAATTTGATTTTGATCCGCCCGACCGATGGGGATTATTCTGCTATTCGTTCGATACTGGATAAAAATACAGTGCTGCTGCAGCCGGCACCGGAAGAGCTGGCTGGTAACCGTGTTGGGGTGATCAATCGCCCGGGTCGCCCTGAGGGTGGCATGAACTACGAGCTGGCGCTTACGTTCTTTCGCCATGGCGCTGTGGCCCAGGTGCTGGGTTGCCCTGAGCGGTTTAAAACGTGGCAGGGCCGTGCTGACCATTGCGCTATTCATGGGGATGATTGCGCCGGTGGCATTACCTGGACTGACGGCCTGTATCCGGTACCGGTGTGCTGGCATCACGACAATGCTCACCGCAAAGCGCCGATCACTGAACTGGTGCAGGCAGCCGACCGGCGTGTGCTGGCTTTTGGGCTGGCGCAGGTGGCGGAGTTTGTGGGCCGCAACCGTGCCAGTGAGGTGAGTGTGGCGGAGCTGGCCTGGTGGGCGGCAGCGCATGGGGTGCACGGCCTACTGCCGGAAGGGCTGGCGCGTAGCGCACTGGGGCGACAAAGCAAGCCGCTTGAGCGGGATACCGGCTGGGGCTGGAGGGACACTGACGCCCGTTACGACACTCAGGACCATATTGCGGATGTGCGCAACATGGTTAAGCCGATCAAGTTTTCGGTGGATCCGGAGCCGGCAGCTATGTACATGCTGCGGCCCAAACTGACCCGCTGGCAGAGTGAGGCCTATCTCAAGTTCGTGCGTTCCCAGCCGTGTGTGGTGACCGGTACCAATCAGGCAGTGGAAGCCCATCACCTGATCGGCCACGGCCATTCCGGCATGGCGACCAAGACCCACGACCTGCTGACCATTCCGCTGTGCCACCGGGAGCATATGCGCCTGCACGACCAGGGCTGGCAGCAGTGGGAGCGGGAACACGGCTCGCAACTGGATCATGTGCTGGCCACCATCAACAAAGCCGCAGGGCTGGGGGTGTTTGGATGATTTCACTGGAACTGCCGTGGCCGCCGTCCACTAATCAAATCTGGCGCAATGTGGCCGTGAAGGGTAAACCGCGCACGCTGCTGAGCAAGTCCGGCCGTGATTATCGTGCGCTGGTGGCGCGAACCGTGCTGGCGCAACGTGGCAACAAACAACTGGCTGGCCGTGTGCGGGTGGATGTGGTGGCGCAGGCACCGGATCGGCGGGCCCGTGATCTGGACAACATTCTTAAAGCCACTCTGGATGCGCTCACCCACGCCGGTGTGTGGCAGGACGACAGCCAGATAGACCGGTTGCTGGTTGAGCGGGGCGAAGTATGTAAGCCCGGCCGCCTGCTGGTGGCGATTCATTACGAACAAGAATAAGGGGGTGCGCATGAAACAGGTGAAACAACTGCTGGAGAACTGGGGCATCTGGGCCCGCTGCCGCCTGGGTACCGAATATGCCCCCGTGGCCATGGGCATGATGGATGCCGTGGAGTGGGAGAGCCGCACCTACCGGGGCGAGTGGAACGACGACATCGCGCTGGCGGTAGACCGCGCCGTGGCTGAATTAGGCCGATTCGATGAAGAGCTGCGCGAGCTGATGTTTCAGCACTATGTGTGTTCGGCCTCGGTGCGCCATTTGTCGCGGGTGACCAAGGTTCACCGGGAACGGCTGGCGCGGGATATTGAACGTGGGGAAATGTGGGTGGCTGCGAGAATGTTTGAGCTGGCGGCAAGATAAAAGCTCGCCCCCACGCTTCACCGTTAACCCCCAGGAAGCAGATTGGCTGATTTTTGTATTTTCTTTACTTTATCTCTTGCACTGTTCGCAATTGCGAACTAAGATGGAACCAGATTCGAGATTGGCTCGAATCACCTCTAAAGAGAGACACATCATGACTATCTATCTCAGCAACGCTATCGAAAACGCCACTTCCATTGAACAAGTCGTTGAACTGATCAATGAAGGAACTTGCGAGGGAATGGAAGGCATTGAGTTCACTGCCGATATACTTGCTGGTCAATACGCCTGGAGTGCCGCTAAAGATTTTGTTGATTCGGCAGGCATGACAGCTGATGACCTAGAAGCCCAGCTTGAGTTCCTAAGCGCCGCCGGCGCAGTATTCAGCGAGAGCGTCGCAGTAGATCATGGCTTGAAACTGGCCGCCGCCGACACCGAATAATCATCCCCGCCCCGCTACTGCGCGGGGCTTCGCCCTGGAAGAACTTATGACCCATTATGAACTGCAAGCCCTGCGCAAATTGCTAATGCTGGAAGTCTCCGAGGCCGCCCGCGAAATCGGCGATGTGTCGCCCCGCAGCTGGCAATATTGGGAAAGCGGCCGCAGCCCTGTGCCAGACGATGTGGCCAACCAGATCCGTAACTTGACAGATATGCGCTACCAGCTGCTTGAGCTTCGAACTGAGCAAATCGAAAAAGCAGGGAAGCCGATCCAGCTGAACTTTTACCGCACCTTGGACGACTATGAGGCAGTCACCGGCAAGCGCGATGTGGTGTCTTGGCGACTGACCCAGGCGGTGGCCGCCACCCTGTTTGCCGAAGGCGACGTCACTTTGGTTGAGCAAGGTGGACTGACCCTAGAGTAATTTGCGACCACAAACATCGATGTGGCCAGTGTTAATTTAAACAGTATGTATAAATATACTTGCTGTATGGCCGTCCAGCTGGTAGCCTCATTCAAGTACGCTCGGTAATTGCGCCCGAAGCGACAAAAATATTTTCAAGCCTTGGCACTCGCCGGGGCTTTTTCGTATCTAAGCCCGCCACTGAGCGGGCTTTTCTGTTTCTGTAGCCAGCATCACGGGCCATCTATGCCAAACGAAAAAATACCACTGCTGCAGCGGCTGGCGGAGGACGGCGGCCCGCTCTGGGGTTATCTCTGGTTCATCCTGCTGGCTGTCTGGGGCGGCACGGCTAACTACATATCCCGGGCCAGGCGCAACAAGAACCATGTGTTCAGTGCTGCCGAGCTCATGGGCGAGTGGGCCATTTCCGGTTTTGCCGGCCTGCTCAGTGCCTACATCTGCCACGAAATGGGCCTCTCGTTCTACGCCACGGCGGTAACCGCAGGCATTGCCGGCCACATGGGTGGCCGGGCCCTGTTCCTGATTGAAGACGTGATCCGCAAGCGGTTTCCGGTATTGGGGGAGAAAGACAAATGACATTCCGATTCAGCAAACGCAGTGAGCATAACCTGCAGGGTGTTCACCCGGATCTGATGGCGGTGGTGCGCAAGGCGCTGGCGCTGACGACCGTTGACTTCATGGTGACTGAGGGCGTGCGCACCAAGGAACGCCAGCAGGAGCTGGTGAAGCGTGGGGCCAGCCAGACCATGAACAGTCTGCATCTGCCTCAGGCAGACGGTTACGCCCATGCGGTGGACCTGGCCGCATGGGTGGGTGGGGTGCGCTGGGACTGGCCGCTCTACCACAAGATTGCCGAGGCCATGCAGCTGGCCGCCGCCGAACTGGGCATTCCCATTGAGTGGGGCGGCGACTGGACCAGCTTCAAGGATGGCCCGCACTTCCAGTTGCCCCGAGGGTACCGCGCATGATGAAGGCGCTGCCCTATGTGGCACCGGCGGCACTGGCCGCCCTGCTGGCCTGGGGCGTTGAGCATTACCGCCTGAGCGCCGAGCTGGCCAGCGTTCGCCGTGACCATGCCGAGCAGTTGCTTGCAATGGAGCAGGCCAACGCCGCCGAGCTTGCGCGGGCCACCCGTAAGGCCGAGAGCCTGCAGCAGCAGATCATTCAGTTGGATGAACAGCACACCAAGGAGCTGAGCCGTGCGCAACAAGATAACGATAACTTGCGGGACGCTGTGGATGCTGGCGTTAAGCGGCTGCGCATCCTCGCCAAGCGTCCTGCCAGTTGCCCAGTGCCCGGCACCACCGGCGATACCGGCTTGGGTGATGGAGCCGCCGTCGAACTCAGTGCTGCTGCTGGACGCGCTTATCACCGTCTCCGAGCCGGACTGACCAGCGACACCGCCAAGCTGCAGGCTTGCCAGACCATACTGAGGGAAATCTCTACCTCAAAACAAAAAGGTACTCCCGAGGGGTAGCCCGTCTACGGGTCTGCACAGTCGCGGGTTCTGGCTATTTGTGAAAATTTCATGAGGTTGGTTGTTGTTTATGTCGGATAAGAAAAAGCGTCCGGAAAAAGCGCAGCCTGAACCCCATTGGCTGAACAAAAAACAGATGGCTGCAAGTTGTGGAATTAGCGTGCAAGCCTTTGATAAATGGGGTGTTCAGCCCATTGCCAAGATCGGCACCTCGGTTTATTACGATGCTCGTGTGGTGATTGAAAACCGGCTCGAAAATGATCGCGCCAAACAACAACCTGGCTCTGCCGAAGATCTTGATGAGAACGCCATTGAGTTTCAGAACTGGCGATTAACCAAAGCCCGCGCCGATGCGCAGGAGCTGGACAACGAAAAAGAGCGCCGGTCAGTGGTGGAAACTGAGTTTTCTACCTTTGCTCTGACCCGCATTGCCGCCGAAGTGGGCAGCACCCTCGACACCATACCGCTCAGCATGCGGCGGCGCTTTCCGGAACTGGAGACCCGACACATCGAGTACCTCACCAGGGAAATTGCCAAGGCCCGGAACTTAGCTGCCGGGCTCGACGCCATGATCCCGGAGTTGCTTGATGATTATCTCGACCGCACAACTTGATTCGCTGCGCCGTGCGGTTGCGCTCGGGCTCAGCGCACTATACAAGCCTGAACCCTTAACGCCGGTAGAGTGGTTGGACGACCACTACTACATGTCGAAGGAATCCAGTTACCAGGAAGGACGCTGGGAAACGCTGCCGTTTCAGGTGGCCATCGTCAACGCCATGGGCAGTGACGACATACGGGAAGTGAACTTCATCAAGTCGGCCCGGGTCGGCTACACCAAAATGCTGCTGGGAGTAACGGCCTACTTTCTGGAGCACAAACGCCGTAATGGTGGCATCTACCAGCCCACCGACTCGGACGCTGATGCGTTTATGAAAAAGCACGTCGAGCCGATGATCCGCGACGTGCCGGCACTGCTGGCGCTCGCTCCCTGGTATGGCAAGCGGCACCGTAACAACACCCTTAGCATGAAGCGCTTTGCCAACGGCAACGGGCTGGAAATTCTGGGCGGTAAGGCGGCCCGCAACTTTCGGGAAAAATCATTCGACTTCATCATCTACGACGAGCTCGCTTCGTTTGATGATGATATTGAGAAAGAAGGCTCGCCCACCTTTCTGGGTGACAAGCGGATTGAAGGCTCGACCTTTCCTAAGTCCATTCGCGGCTCCACCCCCAAGGTGGCCGGTCAGTGCCAGATAGAACGGGCGGCCAGCGAGTCGTCCCACCTGATGCGCTTTCATGTGCCGTGCCCGCATTGCGGCGAGCTGCAAACCCTCAAGTGGGGCGGGCCGGATTGTGACTTCGGCATCAAGTGGGAAAAGGGAAAGCCGAACACCGCTTACTATTGCTGCGAGCACAATGGCTGCGTTATTCAGCAAAGTGAACTGGACCAGAAAGACGGCTGGTGGATCTGCGATAACACCGGCCTGAAAACACAGGACGGCATTACCTGGCTGGACTCCGGCAGCAAGCCTGCACCAGTGCCGGGTGATTTAACCTTTCACATCTGGACCGCCTATAGCCCGTTCACCACCTGGGCGCAGATAGTGAAGGACTTCTTCAAGGCCAAGGACGACCCGGGCAAGCTGAAAACCTTCACCAACACCACCCTGGGCGAAACCTTCGACGACACCGATGGCGCAAAACTGGAATGGGAAGTGATTGCCGGCCGCCGCGAGCTGTGGCGGGCTGAAGTGCCCCAGCCGGCGCACTACCTCAGTGCCGGCGTGGACGTGCAGGACGATCGCATAGAAGGGGAGATCACCGCCTGGGGCGCGGGTGAAGAGCACTGGGTGGTGCACTACTTCCGGCTCTACGGTGACCCCGGCCGGCAGGAACTGTGGGACAAGCTGCGCGAGCAGCTGACTCACCAGTACACCCGAGAAGATGGTCAGCTGATGGACATCAAGCTGGCCTGCATCGACTCCGGTGGTCACTACACCGATGAGGTGTACAGCTTCTGCAAGCAACGGCCCATGCAGTGGTTCCCCATCAAAGGGGCGAGTGTTTACGGTAAACCCATTGCCAGCTTTCCCCGCAAACGCACCCGCAAGGGCGTGTACCTCACCGAGGTGGGCACCGACAACGCCAAAGACGTGCTTTACGGCCGGCTGGCGCTGGTACCAAGCGGCATGGATAAGCCTAACCCCGGTTACCGGCATCACCCCATTGCCGACTGGGCCGATGATGATTACTTCAAGGGACTGACCTGCGAGCTAAAGAAGTTGGACTTTGTGAAAGGCAAACGGGTTTACCGCTGGGTTAACCCGGCTCATGCCCGCAACGAACCCACTGACTGCGCAGTGTACTCCCTGGCTGCCTGCCGTATTGGCCAACAGCACTTTGGCTGGAACCTAAACCGGCCCATTGCCGGGCTGAACGACGAGCCCAAACCCATTAAACCTGCCGCACCGCCACCCCCCGCTGCTCGCGCAACGGGCAACGGCTGGCTGGGCGGCGTTAACAAAGGCGGATGGTTATGACTAAAACCGATCTGGAAGAGCTGCTGGCTAGCTACCTGCAGGCAGAAAAAGACATTCTCACCGGCAAAACTGTGGCGTGGAATGGTCGTCAGCTGCAGCGGGAAAACCTGAGTGAAATCCGCAAAGGTCGGCATGAAGTGGAAAGCAGGCTGGCGCAGCTGAACCCGCGGGCCCGAACCCGGCCCCAATACAGTCTGGCGAAATTTGTATGAAGCTGCTCGACAAGATCATTGGCGGCTTCTCCCCGGGCTGGGCTGCCAGTCGTGCCCGCAAGCGGCTGGAGTTGTACGGCTATGAGGCAGCCAACCCCAGCCGCACCCATAAAGCTAACCGCGAGCACCGCAGCGGCAACCAGGCGGTGTTTGCCGCCGGCCGCAGCCTGCGTGAACAGGCCCGCTGGCTGGACGAAAACCACGATATCGTGATCGGCCTGCTCGACAAAATGGAAGAGCGGATTATCGGTGCCCGCGGCATACAGATAGAGCCGCAGCCGCTCAGCATTACCGGTGAAGTGCACGAAGGACTGGCCACCGACATTCGCAAGGCCTGGGCCGAGTGGTCGCTCAAGCCGGAAGTAACCGGCCGCCTCAGCCGGCCCGAGATGGAGCGCATGGTAGCCCGCAGCTGGCTGCGTGATGGCGAAGTGTTTGGTCAGCTGGTGGCGGGCAAGGTGGCGGGGCTTAATTACCCCGGCAGCATCCCCTTTGCCATTGAGCTGCTGGAGGCCGACTTCGTGCCATTGGAGCTGGCGGATCCGGGCCAGCGCATTCGCCAGGGCTGCCGAACAAACAGATGGGGCCAGGTGCTGGGCTATCATGTGCTGTATGACCACCCCGGTGAAATGGGCATGCGCCACAAGACCAAGGAGATACCGGCAGAGCGCATGCTGCATCTGGCGCTGGTTCGCCGGCTGCACCAGCTGCGCGGGGTCAGCCTGTTGCACGGCATCATTACCCGGCTGGCAGATCTGAAAGACGTGGAAGAGTCGGAGCGGGTCGCCGCCCGCATCTCTGCCGCGCTGGCGTTCTACATTCGCAAAGGCACCGCCGACATGTACTCGGCCCCTGACGACAGCCAGCCCAGTGAGCCACGGCAATTCCCCATTGCCCCGGGCATGACCTTTGACGATCTGCGTCAGGGCGAAGAGGTGGGCAGCATTCAGAGCAACCGGCCCAATGTGGCGCTCAATATCTGGCGCGAAGGCCAGCTGCGTAGTGTGGCCGCCGGCAGCCGCTCAGGGTACTCCAGCATTGCCCGCGACTACGACGGCACTTACTCCAGCCAGCGGCAGGAACTGGTAGAGCAGTTCGAGGGCTATGCGGTGCTGCAAGACAGCTTTGTGGCGCAGTGGTCCCGCCCTGTGTATCGCGAGTGGCTGGCCACTGCATTGGCCGCCGGACAGATAAACCTTCCGCCCGAGGTGGACCGCAACAGCCTGTCTAACGCGCTTTATCTGGCACCGGTGATGCCCTGGATTGATCCGGCCAAAGAGAGCAAGGGCTGGCGCGACCAAATTCGCGGCGGTGCCGCCGCTCAAAGTGAGTGGATCCGCGCCCGTGGCCGCAACCCCGACGAGGTGCGTCGCCAGCGGGTGGCCGACCAGGACTTTAACGACCGGCACAACATAGTGACCGACACCGACCCAGCCCACGACAGAGGCCCCAATGAAGCAACAACATCACCACCTGATGAGGCCGATGGCGAGCAGCCCGGCCGCCGCCAGCGATAGCTGGTATCGCATTCGCGCCGCCGCCGGCGCTCAACCCATGGAGATCGCCATTTATGACGTGATTGGCTGGGACGTGACCGCCAAAACCTTTATTCAGGATGCCAAGGAAAACGGCCTGTTTGACGCCAAAGCCATCACCCTGCGCATTCACAGCCCGGGCGGTGATGTCATGGACGGCTTTGCCATTTACAACATTCTCGCCGGCCTTACTGCCCGCATCGACATTTATGTAGACGGCATGGCCGCCAGCATGGCCAGCGTCATTGCCTGTCTACCCAATGCCACCCTGCACATGCCAGAGAACAGCTGGCTGATGATCCACAAACCCTGGGGCGGCAGCATGGGTGACGCCGACGACATGCGCGACTACGCCGATTTTCTCGACCGCAACGAGTCCATGCTGCTGCGGGCCTATGTACAGAAAACCGGAAAAACCGAAGATGAAATCAGAGCCATGCTCAAACCCGACACTTGGCTGAATGGCCGGGAAGCGGTGGAGCGGGGCTTTGCCGACCACGTTATTGCGCCGCTGAAGGCGGCGGCCGCACTCAATCATCGTACCGAGGACCTCGATATGCCTAACGCACTGAAAGCCCTGATGGGCGCACAAGCCAACACACCCACTCCGCCGCCTGTACCTGCCCAACCGGCCGCTCAGGGTCCGGCGCAACCCGCACCGCAACAGCCGGCACCGGCTCAGCCCGCCGCGCAGGCCCAACAGCCCACCGCTGCCGAGCTGCAGGCTCAGTTCCGTCATCAGGAGAAACTCCGTCAGCACGAAATCCGCGACCTGTTCGCGCTGGCCGGCAACCGCCACCCCGAGCTGATGAACGAGTGCCTGTCCAATCTGGACACCACACCGGCACAGGCCCGCACCAAGCTGCTGGAAGCCATGGGCCGCGACATCACCCCCAGTACGCCCGACAATCAGGCGCACATTCACAGCGGTAACGGCAACCTGGTGGGTGACAGCGTGCGCGCCTCCATTCTGGCCCGCACCGGCCTGGCCAATGCCGAAGCCGACAACGATTACAACCACATGACCCTGCGCGAACTGGCCCGGGCTTCGCTGGTGGATCGTGGTGTGGGCGTGGCCAGCTATCATCCCATGCAGATGGTGGGCATGGCCTTCACCCATACCAGCTCAGACTTTGGCCAGATCCTGCTCGATGTGGCCCACAAGGCGCTGCTGCAGGGCTGGGAAGAAGCAGAAGAAACTTTCCAGAAGTGGACCAAGCGCGGTCAGCTGTCCGACTTCAAGGTTCAGCACCGCGTGGGGCTTGGTGAGTTCCCGTCGCTGCGCCAGGTGCGTGAAGGGGCCGAATACAAGCACATCACCCTGGGCGACAACGGCGAGCGCATTCAGCTGGCCACCTACGGTGAGCTGTTCAGCATCACCCGTCAGGCCATTATCAACGATGATCTGGGCGCACTCACCGACATTCCCATGAAAATGGGCATGGCTGCCAAGGCCACCATTGGCGATCTGGTGTATGCGGTGCTGATGGACAACCCCAAGCTGGCCGACGGCAAGACGCTGTTCCACGCCGACCACAAGAACACCACCACCGGTGCTCTGACCGTGGAGGCGCTGGACGCAGCCCGCACCCTGATGCGCACCCAGAAAACCATGACCGAAGGCGGCAAGGCGCGCACCCTGAACATTCGTCCGGCTTATGTGCTGACACCGGTCAGTCTGGAAGCTAAAGCCAATCAGGTGATCCGCTCCGCCTCTGTGGCTGGTGCCGACATCAATAGTGGCATCGACAACCCCATTCGCAACTTTGCCGAAGTGATCGGCGAGCCGCGACTGGACGGTGACAACGGCAACAGCAAGGCCTGGTATCTGGCGGCCAAGGCCGGCTCAGACACCATTGAAGTGGCCTACCTGAACGGTGTGGATACCCCCTACATCGAGCAGCAGAACGGCTTCACCGTGGACGGCGTGGCCACCAAGGTGCGTATTGATGCCGGCGTTGCCCCGCTCGACTCCCGTGGCCTGGTGCGCTCCACCGGCGTTTAACCCCATTGGCGGCAGTGACCCTGCCGCTATCACAGCCTGAGAGGAACCCTTTATGGCCAAGAACTATGTACAAGACGGCGCAACCCTTGTGCTGATCGCCCCCGCCGGCGGCGCGACTGCCGGTGTGCCCGTCACCATTGAAGCCCTGTGCGTGATGCCGCTGCACGATGCTGCCGCCGGCGATGAGTTTACCGGCCGCACCGGTGGCGTCTGGCTGCTGCCATCCGCTGCTGGCCTGGCTGCTGGTGCTGAAGTGGGCTGGCTCAATGGCGAGCTGGTGGCTGCTGCAACGGCATCCGCCAAAGCCTTTGGTAAACTCACTACTGATGAATCCGGCGGCTACGCCGAAGCCATGCTTATCAACTAAGGGGAGGGGCCGCTGGCCCCACTTTTATTGTGCGGGAGTGCAGAGCTCAACAATCCGGATATTGTCATCTGATACCCCATAGATCGGGGTGTTGGTATACAGATATACAGTGTTGCTCACAACAGCAAAGTGGGTGAATCCACTGTAACCACCGTAGCTATTTCTGGCATTAACTTCACCACAAATAGCTGAAGCGGAATCTTCCCCCGGCTCTCGTGTTCCATACCAGTTAGTGAACTTTGCTGACTCAGGGTCCTTTAGTGATAACAACACGGCATTGCGCGCCTGCTCTATGTCCTCCTGAGAGACGTTAACTTTTTCACGGGACAGCTTTATTGCCTCATGCTCAAAAGCTGCACAGCCTGTTAATGCCAGAAAACTTAATCCAACCATAAGATTTTTATACATTTTTTCATCCTAAAAGTATGTCTCTGACGGATAGTAGCATGTTGATAACTATTGAGGCGTCTATCGCGCACGTCAGAGCTATGTGTACTTGCGAGGCACCACATGTTCGACAATCTGTTAAGTAAAGCAATGGCACAGGCTGATAAGGTGATATTCGATTCATTTGGTATAAAGGCCACCATTAACGGTCATCCAGATATACCCGTGATTGTCGAGACCATTCCGCACCAATGGGGCGAGGTAGTGACTACAATCACCGAGCTACATATTCAACCTGCAGATGTTCCTTTTCGCATTCGCAAAGGGCACAGCGTACAAACGCGGATAGATGGCGTGGATGTTAATACCACTGTGGCAAATGCACCCACTATTCGCAGTGGTCTTTTGATTGTTGAGCTGACGTTGTGAGTCTGGACAAAGACTTGGCGAGAGCGGTTAACAATCTTGCATCTGTCAGCACGAAAGCGGTACCTAAAGCCGGCGCTATGGCGGCAAACCGGGTGGCAGGCCGGGCTCGCTCGCAAGCTGTTCGGCTGACCGCCAAAGAAGTAAAGGTGCCGGCAAAAAAGCTGCGGCCGCGGGTTAGGGTAAACAAAGCCACAGCCCGCTTACCCATTGCGTTAATTCGTGTGCGTCGCGCCGACATGCCGCTGATTTCGGTGGCACCTGTTCAGCAACGACTAATCCGGTATCGTCGCTCTGCATTTGTAGGCATTGGAGACCTTCAGGTGGGGCGTCATCGTGTTCCCGGTGGCTTTATTGCCGACGGCAGTAAAGGTAAGGGCCCTTATATTAAGGGGCGTGGGTACGGTGCGACCAGGCTGAAGCGAGCGCAAATCCTTACGCGCACAGGCAAAGCGCGTTATCCGGTGAAGGTTGAAAAGATCCCGCTCAAAGTCCCTTTGACCCGGCACTTTAATGCCGTAACAAAAAAGCTGATGGCCACCGATATGCCTAAAGAGCTTCGTCAGGCCCTGGCCCGCCAGCTGCAACTTTATGTGGCAAAACAATGAACATAAGAACGACTATCCGCCGCCAGGTGGCAGATGATTTGCAGGCAATGCTGCAGCTGAACGAGCCCGAAATAATCGTTCAGCCAAGCCGGCCAACGGGGCAGATCGCGGCTGAAGACTTGCCCTTTGCGGCGGTGTATTTCAGCGAGGGCGGCCCGGACGAAAGCCTGGAAGATACTGAAACAGCTCAGCTCAGTGTGACTATTTACGTCAGTGAGCGGCAAGACGCTGATGCTGTGCTGGATGACTATTCCGATAAGGTTGCTCGTGCCTTTCCTGAGCATTACAAACCAGCCCAAGAAGTCGAGGAATGGAGCTATACCGGGTTCGCCTATGGCGAAGATGAGCAAGGCACCGGTCTAGCCTCATTAACCGTTAATTTTAATCTGACATGGGAGAGATCCTGATGGCTATACCTGCGCAAGCAACGCTTCCCACCAAAGGGGCAGGCACTCAGCTGTGGCGACAAGCCGATGGTGCCAGTATTACGACCGATGCTGACTACCTGAACGATGCAAACTGGGAAGTAATGGGCAAGCTCAAGGAGCTGACGCCCAATGAAATGACGGTGGAAGAATACGACGACGCGTACCTGGACGATGATAATCCTGAATGGAAAAACACCGAAGCTGGGGAGAAAGATTCCGGTGAGCTGGCCTTCACGCTGGCGTGGCTGCCGGGCGATCCCGCGCAAAAAGCCATGGTAGAAGAACTGGGTGGTGCCAAAAAACACTGGCGTGTGACCTACCCGAACGGCGCGGTTGACGGGGTATATGGTTATGTGTCGAGCATTGGCAAAGCAGTGCCGAAAAAGGAAACCATGACCCGCACTGGCAAGATCCGATGCTCCGGCAAACCGGCACTGGCAGAAACTCTGCTTGGTGTAGTGGTAGGGCCCTGACAGGAGTTTTAAATGACAGCATTGATTGAAAAAAAAACGGTTCAGGTGGGGGCTGGCACTGTCACCTTGGTGGGCCTAAATGCCCTAGAGCGCCTCGAATATTTTGAATACATGTATTCGCTGGATGAGCTTCCGGACCTGGACAGTGTAGAAACAGACCGTGAAAAATTTGCGCTTGGCTACAAGCTACAGCAGAGAACCCTGTTCCTGAACGCTCGCTTTCTGGCTTACGGCTTAAAAGAGCATTGGCCGGATATGGAGCTGGATCAGCGTGCAACCCATGCTATTGCCGAGTTCAGCGATACGTCTGTGAGCGGCACTGAAACCATTATGCACCTTATCTCAGAGCTGGAGTCGTTATCTGGCCTTAAGCCTCCGGAAGAAAGTGAGGTTTCTGAAAGCGAAGATCAGGGGGAGCCGGTACCGGCAAAAAAAGGTTAGCGGCGGAGCATGAGTTCGCCATGTTTCTGGCACGGCAGCATCGCCGGCCAGACTGGCGGAGGATGCTCAGTGAGATAACCGCCGGAGAGTATCTGGATTGGGTGCGTCACTTCAGTGAAAACCCATTCGATTATCACCTTGAGCAGTTTGGCATCGGACAGGTCAGCGCTGCTATTTATAACTGCATTCTCAGGCCGGAAAAGCCGGTACCGCCCACTCAGTTTTATATCAACCCATCCATACCGGAAAACACCGAAATGACCGATGACGAAATGGCATCGGCCGGCCTCGGTATAGCAGGAGGAATACGCATTGAGCGCAACGCAAATAGCGGACATGCGGATCAGGCTGAGTGCGGACAAGGCGACCTTTGATCGTGACGTAAAGCAGGCCCAGGACCGGCTGCGTGGATTTACAGCACAAGCCAAAGCCGCAAACGATGCCAACTACCGCATGGGCAGCGGGTTAACGTATAGCAGCGCTGCGTTTTCCCGTCATGGTGCAACCATTGCAGCTGGAGCCAGAGTTGCGGCCGGCGGGCTTGGCATGATTGTTGGAGCAGGCGCAGCAGCCGTTGCCGCGATTAACAGTGTGGCCGGAGCTCAGGCTGCGCAGGCGCAGGAATGGAGCAACCTGGCCAACCGGGCCGGCGAAACCGTGGCTACCATGCAGGCTATGGCCTACGCCACGGACACAGTCGGCGTAAATGCTGATAAAGCCGCCGATATCATTAAGGACTTCCGCGACAAGCTGGGCGATTTTATTGCCACCGGTGGTGGTGAGTTTGCTGACTTTTTTGAGAAGGTTGCGCCCAAAGTTGGGCTGACCGCTCAAAAGCTGCAGCAAATGTCCGGTCCTGATGCCCTGATCGCAGTAAAACAGGCGATGGATGCCGCAAACGTGTCGGCAGAAGAACAGGTTTTCTACCTTGAATCGATTGCCGATGAAGCTACCGCTTTGCTTCCTTTGCTTGAGGAACAGGGTGAAAAGCTCAGAGAGCTGACCGATCGCCACCGCCAGCTTAACGGCGTGATGACGCAATCGGAAATGACCCGCCTGAAAGAATACCGCCAAGACGTGAACGACATGTCTCTAGCCTGGGATGCGCTGGTCCGCGAAGCGGTGATGCCGTTCGTTGACGAGCTGGCTGAAGGCGCTCGCTGGTTTGCGGAGATTTTCTCTCAGGGCCGGCGAAACTTGTTGGCCGAGCGTATACATGACACCCACTCGCAGGTTGTAGAGCTAAAGCAGGAAATTGCTGGTCTTGAAGACCCAGTGACGAAGAAGTTTGGCGGTGTTGGCCTGGTAGATGCGCTGTTGGGTAACACTGATAACGCAGATAACCTGAAGCGTAAAAAGGCCCAACTGGCTGAGCTTAAAGCTGAACTTGGGGACTACCAAGAGCGCTATGCGGTGCTGCAGGGCAAGCCGGATGATAACCGCTCAGATACCTTCCGCCGGCCGTTTACTCCGCCGGCCGGCAGCGGGAATGGTGCAACTAGCGGTTTGGCTCAGCAGCAGGCTGCAGGTGCAAAGCAGCTGGCCCAGCTGGATGCACAATACGCCACCGAGCTGGAACGGATGAGATTGGCCCATGAGCAACGCCTCACAGAGCTGGAAAACCTGCAG
Source organism: Oceanimonas smirnovii ATCC BAA-899 (assembly GCF_000381965.1). GTDB lineage: Bacteria > Pseudomonadota > Gammaproteobacteria > Enterobacterales > Aeromonadaceae > Oceanimonas > Oceanimonas smirnovii. Next base: position 236,279 of record NZ_KB908455.1, on the reverse strand, counting down.
CTGGGTGAAGCTGAACTGCGTCGCCGTGGTTTTGAAAGCATTGAGCAACTCAGGGCTGAATATAAAGAGCGGGAGCGCGAGTACCACGAACAGGAACGCGAAGACTACCAGCAACGACGCGAAGAAGAGCTGCAGCGGGCTATAGAAGCTGAGCAGCGAAAGCAGGACGCGATTAGCCAGGAGCAGGAAGCGGCGCTGGCCCGGCGAAAGCAGGCCGAAGAGAATGCGCAAAGCCAGCTGTTGTCTATGCAGATGTCTGCTGCCGGCACTGCCGTTGGCATGATGAAACAGTCTGCTGCAGAGGGTAGCGCAGTGTGGGTTGCGGCCACCATCGCCCAGCGTGGGCTGATGGCAGCTCAGGCGTTTATGCATGCCAACCTGGCGGCAGCTCAGACCATGACCGCGATGATTATTCCTGGCAACCCGGCATCGGTAGTGGCAGCGACGGCGATGGCTGAAAAAATGCGGTTGATGGGCTACATCAATGCCGGCCTGATTGCCGGCCAGGGGCTGATGGAAGTGGCTGGTGCCAGGGCCAACGGCGGACAGGTGATAGGCAGTCGGGCATATCTGGTGGGCGAGCGGGGGCCAGAGCTTTTTGTGCCAGGAGAAACTGGGCAAATCACCAGCCATGAAAACCTGCAAAAAGCGGTTGGCGGCAGTGGCGGTGCCCCGATGGCCTTTAACCTCTACTACTACGAAGACGGGGATCGGGAATCCGGAGATGCGCCAGAGTTTGTAAAGATGCTGTTTGGTCGCCTCAGAGGGGTGGTGCAAGAAGAACTGCACAATCAAATGAGAGCAGGCGGAATCCTTAACCGGGGGTGATGGTGGATACATTTGTTTGGCCTGTCAGGCCAGGGTTATCTAAGACCATGGAGCCGAGAACAAAGCGTGTTCAATTTGGCAATGGATATAGTCAGCGTATCAAGGACGGAATCAACAGCAGCCTGAGAAGGCACAGCCTGGTTGTTCGCTGCCGGCCCAAACATATAGCGGATGACGTGGAAGACTTCCTTGAGCGGCATGGAGGGGTAACAGCCTTTCTGTGGACGCCGGCTGACGACTTCCTCGAGGGGAAGTTTATCTGTGAGCGCTGGCGGCGAACTACCCACAAACTTTATGCCGAGATCAGCATGGAATTTGAAGAGGTGCCGGCATGAGGGATTTATCAGCCCAGGACAAAATCGACATTCGCCAGATTGCCGCCGGCGCAGATGTGGAGCTGTGGGAGGTAGACCTGACCCGCTTCGGTGGCAGCACCTACCGTTTTTGCAACGAGGTGAACGAGTTTGGCACCGCCATTGTGTGGCAGGGGGTGCCCTACACCCGTTACCCGTGCCAGGGTGGTGGCTTTGAGTGGAGCGGTCAGGGCCCCAGCGGCCGGCCCAAACTCACGCTGGCTAACATCACCGGCCTGATTACCGGTTTGTGTGACGAGTTTGAAGAGCTGGCAGGTGCCATTGTTACCCGCCGGCTGGTGTCGGTGCGGGTGCTGGATCAGGACAACTTTCGCCTGGGCAACGCCAACGCAGACCCCACCCAGGAGCGCATGGTGGCGCGCTATGTGATTGAGCGGCTGGTGTCTCTGAACAGTGATATTGCTGTGTTTGAGCTGGCCGCGCCCACCGAGACCGACGGCGCACTCATACCGGCCCGGGTGGCCATGGTGGATAACTGCCCCTGGGCATATCGCGGGGCAGACTGTGGTTACACCGGGCCACCCAAGGCTGACGCGTTAGACCAGCCCACCACGGATCCTGCTAAAGACGCCTGCAGCAAAAGCCTCACCGGCTGCCGCCTGCGCCACCCCGGGCAGCCATTGCCCTTTGGCGGCTTTCCGGTACTGACCAAATTCGGATAACACAACTCGCCCCGGCGGGTTTTTTATTGGACTCCTTATGACCCTTGACCAACAGATTTTGGCGCACGCCCGGGCGGTTGCACCGGCGGAGAGCTGCGGGCTGGTAATAGAGGCCCCGGAGGGGCTGCGCTATTACCCCGCACAAAACATCGGCGGCCCCGATCAGTTTGAGATTGACCCCAAAGACTGGATCACCGCCGAGCTTGCTGGCGAGATTGTCGCCGTGGTGCACAGCCACCCGGACGGACCGGCGGCGCTTTCCGCCGGTGACCGGCTGGGCCAGCGCAACACAGGGCTGCCGTACTGGCTGGCGGTGGGCGATGAAGTGCGCCGGTTTAAACCTGTGCCGCCGCTGCTGGGCCGCCAGTTCGACCACGGCACTACCGACTGCCTCAGTTTAATACTGGACGCCTACCACCTGTCCGGGCTGGATTTGGGGGAGTACGAACGGGACGACGACTGGTGGAACACCGAGCAAGACCTCTACCTGCAGCACCTGCCGGAAGCCGGCTTTGAGCAGGTGGGGCCAGCGGCCCCACCTCAGCTGGGAGACATCATTCTGGTTTGTCTGGGCGGCACCAAGGCCTGCCACGGTGCCGTGTATTTGGGTGATGGTTACATTCTGCATCACCCCATCAACCGCCTGAGCCTGCGCAATTTATACGGCGGCACCTGGCTGCGCCAGACCCACAGCATTTGGAGACACAAACAATGGCAACAGTGCGACTTTACGGCAATTTGCGCCGATTTGGCCGCGAATTCCGGTTGGATGTAGCCACGACCGGCGAGGCCATTAAAGCGCTGGTGACGCAAGTTCCCGGGCTGCGGCAGGCCATGCAGCCGGGCTGGTTTCGCGTGCGCTACGGCAAGGGAAAATATCTGCATCAGCACGATCTGCGCCGGGGGGTGCTCTCACCGCTGCCCAGTGACGAAACCGTGCACATTGTGCCGGTGGCCGGCGGGGCCAAAAGCGGCTGGGGCATTTTTGGTGCCGTGCTGGGCGTGGGCTTAATTGCGGCTGCATTTTTTACCGGCGGCACCTCGCTGTCGGCATGGGGGGCGCTGGAGTGGGGCTTGGCCGCTGGCGGGGGCCTGCTGCTGGGCGTGGCGGCCATGTTAACGCGCACGCCCACCACGCCCACTGCAACAAACGATGGCGCAACAGAGCGGCGCAACACCACGTTCTCCGGCATCGATAACATGACCCCGCAGGGGCGGCCGGTGCCGCTGTGCTATGGCGAGATGGTAGTGGGCTCATTGGTAGTGAGTCAGGGCTTGTATTCAGAGTAAGGAGTCAGGTTTATGGGTGGTGGTGGCAAGGGTGGCGGCGGCAGCGCACGCACGCCGCGCGAAGAGGCGGATAACCTCAAATCACGCCAGCGCGCGCAAATTGTTGATGTGCTGTGCGAAGGCCCGATCCTCGGGCCGGTAAACGGCCTGAACTCGGCACTGCTCGACGACACGCCAGTTGAAAACGAGAACGGCAGCATTAACGTGCCGGGGCTGGATATTACCTGGCGCAACGGCAGCCAAGTGCAAGATGTGATGCCCATTGCCGCCGTTGAGAATGAAGTGTCTGTGGGCATTGAGGTAAAACAGCTCACGCCCGTGGTGCGCAGCATTACCAATGAAAACGTAGACCGGATCCGCGTGACTGTGGGCGTGCCGGCCCTGGTAAAAACCGACCCTGAAATCGGTGACCGGGTGCGCACATCGGTAGCCTATCGCATTGAGCGGGGCATTGCCGGTGTCTGGTCTGTGGTGCATGAAGACGAGATAAAAAACGGTAAAACAAAAGTGCCGTACACCCGCAGTTATGATGTTGCTCGCCCCGGCCAGAGCGGCAACTGGTCTGTGCGCGTTACCCGTATCACGCCAGACAGCACCAGCGATTTGCTGCAAAACAAAACCGTGTTTTACAGCTACACCGAAGTAGTGGATGCCCAGCTCACTTACCCGAACACGGCGGTAGTGGGCCTGCGTTTCGACTCGGAAAACTTTCAAAACATTCCGCGCCGCAACTACCACATTCGCGGTCGCATTATTCGCGTGCCCAGCAATTACGATCTGGAAACCCGTGCGTACACCGGCATTTGGGACGGCACCTTTAAACTGGGCTGGACCAACAACCCGGCATGGATTTTTTACGACCTGTGCACCGACGAGCGGGTGGGCGTGGGCCGGCAGCTGCTCGGTTTTGAGCCAGACAAATGGGCGCTGTATCAGATTGCACAGTATTGTGATGAGCTGGTAGACGACGGCTTTGGCGGCCGCGAGCCGCGCATGACCTGCAACCTCTACCTCACCAGCCAGCGGCAGGCCTACGACGTGCTGTATGATCTGGCGTCCGTATTCCGTGGCATGCCGGTGTGGGACGGCCTGACCATGAACGTCAGTCAAGACCGGCCCCAAGACTCGGTCTGGCAATACAACAACAGCAATGTGGTAGATGGCCGCTTTGAGTACCAGTCCAGCGCCCGTAAGGCCCGGCACACGGCGGTGCAGGTGGAATACGTTGATCCGGACGCCGGCTGGGAGAAAAACACAGAATACGTGCAAGACGACGAGCTGGTAGCCCGCTACGGCCTGAACGTGCTCAAGGTGCAAGCGTTTGGCTGCACCAGCCGGGGGCAAGCGCACCGCACGGGTCGCTGGATCCTCGTTACCGAAAAATACGAACGCCAGAGCGTGAGTTTTGCCACCGGTGCCGAGGGCCTGATTGCGCTTCCCGGTGACATTATCGACACCGTAGATAACGACTACGCCGGCGCGCGCCTGAGTGGCCGGGTGAAATCGGTGGATGCCAACGTGGTGGTGCTGGATGCCCCTGTTGCACTGCCCGATGGCATGAATTACATCCACTACCTGGACGCGCAAAGTCGGGTTCAGCGAGTGCGCATTATGAGCCCCGCCAGCGGCGAAACCGACACCCTGGTGCTGCAGAGTGATCCGGTGGGCATTCAGCCCTGGGATACCTTCAACCTTGCTACCGCCCAGCTGGCACCGCGCAAGTGGCGGGTAATGAGCGTGAGCGAAAACCGCGAGCAGGGCACCTGGCAATATAGCTGCGTGCAGCATGTGCCGGAAAAACACGCCATCATCGAGCAGGGGATCAAGTTTGAGCCGGGCCCCACCACCATTAACGGTGGCAGCCTGCCCAGCATCGAACACATAAATGTGGACCTGCTCACCGAGCAGGATCCGCCCAAGGCACGGTTAACCTGGACCACCCCGCGGGTAGTGGCCGGCATTCTTTTTGAAGTGAAGATTTTCTTTGCCGAGCGCCTGCTGGAGCGGCAAATTGTTGCCGACACCGCGTATACCGCCGTTACCGCCGAGCAGGGCCAGTACCGCGCCGAGATCCGCGCGATTACCGAGAACGGGCAGAAGGGGCCGGAAACCAGCGTCAGCTTTACCGTGGCACCGCCGGTGGCGGCAGACAGCCTGCATTTCACCCCGTCGGAATTTTCGGTGACCGTGCGCCCGGTGGTGAATGGCCCCGTGCCGCTCAGCACTACCTATGAATGGTATTTGGGCACCACTGAAGCCGCCGTGCGGGAGCAATCGCACTACCTGGGCCGGGGCTACACCTGGAATCAGGCCGGCCTGATGCCCGACACCGCGTACTGGTTTGGCGCTGTGGCCGTGAATGGCCTGGGCCGCTCTGTGATGACCGTGGGCAGCACCCGCACCACGAAAGACACGTCCAACATTTTTGCGTTGCTGGATGGGCAAATCGGCGCTGAACAGCTGCGGGAAGAACTGCGCACGCCGATTGAGCAACTGCCCTCGATTGCGCAGACGCTGGAGACAGTGCAAACCGAGCAGCTGCCGCAGATAGAGAATACGCTGACCCAGCTGGATTTGCGGCAATCCCAGGCTGAGGAGCTGCTGGCATCTGAGCTGGACGGGGTTGATGCCGCCCTGCTTGAGCTGACCGAGGCCATGGCCACGGAGCAGCAGGCCAGCGCCGGAAAGTTTGAGGCGCTGACAAGCAAGTTTGGGTTGATGGAGCTGGGCTCTGATGCAGCTGCTGAAGCGGCGATTGATGCAGCGCTGGCAAACGACGAACGGGTACGTGACCGGTTATACGCTGAGGCTCAGATACGTCACGACCAGCAGGTTGTAGCGGACGAGCAGAGAGCCACGGCAAAAGAAGTGGTCGACATAAAAGCCCAGTATGGCGAGCAGGAAGCCCGCATTACTGAACTGCGTGAAACGACTGCGACTGAGCAAGCGTCAACAGCAAAAGAGCTGCTGTTGTTGCGCAGCGAGTTCACGGACGAAAAAGGGAAAACGGAGGCGCTGTACTCAGAGCTGTCTGAAACCGTGGCCAGCTCTGAGCAGGCTATGGGCCAGCGGGTTGATACTCTGGCAACAAAAGTCGGGGAAAACGCGGCAGCAGTGCAGGAAACGCAGCAGGCACTGACAGACACAGAATCGTCACTGGGTGAGCGGATCAGTACCGTGCAGTCGTCAGTGACGAGCATGGGGGAGTCGAAAGGGCGGGTAATATTTACTCCAGTCGCTCCGGTCGGAGACTTGAGGGACACCAAAAACCTGTGGGTTGATACCGCCGGGGGCAGAAACCGGCCGCACCGCTGGAACGGCAGCGCTTGGGTAGCCGCAACGGATAAGGTGGCCACAGATGCCGCTGCTGCAGCCGCTGCAGCACAGCAGGGGGTTACGGAGTCCAAAGCCGCAATACAGCAGGTAGAGCGCGCACTGACAGACACCGAAAGCGCGCTTGCTGAGCAAATTGAAACCGTGCAGTCATCAGTCAACAACCTGGGATCATCAGTGCAAACCGTCAGCCGGGCGCAGTCAGATTTGGAAGGCGAGCTGTTAGCGTCCTGGTTCACCAAAGCGCAGGTGCCTGGGGCCTCTGCCGGGTTTGGCATGGAAGTCAAGCAGACGGCAGACGGCAAGGCGGTATCGGCATTTATTATTGATGCCATGGTATTTGCCGTGCTGAATAAAGTGGCCGGTGCCGGCTCTGTTATTCACCCGTTTGTAATAAAGAACAACAAGGTTTATATCAATAGCACGGTCATAGACACTGCCGACATCCGCAACCTGATTGCTGAATATATCAACGCGCAATCTATTATTTCCCCCAGCATTAAATCATCGGTTAATAATCCGATGTTTGAGCTGACTCGGGGGGGGAAGATTATTGCGAAAGATGTAGACGTGTCTGGGAAGGTCGCCGCCACTTCAGGAGAATTTAACAATGTTCTGATAAAAGAAAACTGTGAGGTGCTGGGAAAGATTTACGCCAAAAACCTGCAGGATGAAATACTACAATTCCGGTTTATTAACTTTCCGACAAAAGACCACGGGGAAGGCGTCGGCACAACAAACGTCTGGTTCAAGATGTTCACGTTGGATACCAGTGACAGCGGTGTTATTGCATACAACCAGGGTCGGGCGCTAAGAACAGCATGTGGCCTGGCTGCCGACGGTATCGTTAACTACCGGTCAACGCCGCCTGCTGGTGATGGATCGATTGTTTGGGTGCGCACCACTGATGCCATGCCGTTTCGATGGAATGGCAGCAACTGGATACAGCAGACCGCAGCGAAAACGAGAGCCGAAACCGCTTTTGCGCGTTATCAGGAGTGGGCATATTACAGAACATCAAAATTGATGGATTTGTCCGGGCTGGTGCTCCGGGGTTCCAATGCCGCGGCCGAATTGCGGATATTAATCAAACATGCTCACGGCGCAGAAACCGTGTTATTTCATAGGGGCTACAGTTTCCCGGGGTCGGGAACGGATGCCAGTTATGGAAATGGCGGCGTAGTTCGGACAGTTGACCTGCTGAGAACCGTGCCAGATAGTGCAGTGCAGTTGATTGTTGAGTTCAAACGCACCAAAAATGACGGAATAAATAAGCTGTATTTTGAGAGCCAGTCACCCGGCACGATATTCAAGCTCTATCGAAATGATAAAGGCATGAACGTCACGCAGCATTATAGTTAACTCGCCCCGAAAGGGGCTTTTTTATTGGAGAATCCCATGGCAGGAGTTTGGTACCGTGCCGGCACACTATCTGTGACCCTAAACAGTAAAAAAGTTGTTGGCTCAGGCACGCAATGGGCCAGTGCATTAAATGGCATTGCAGCTGGAAAAATGCTGGTGATCCCAAGTGGCGCGAGTGTTGATATTTACGAAATTGATTTTGTTGAATCAAACACTGTGCTGTATCTGGTTGATAATTATCGCGGTGCGACCGGTGCAAATAAAGCCTATGCAATTGATAACACCAGAACGGCCAGCTTCCCTGATTTTGCGCGCCGCATGGTGGCCATGCTTAACTACTATCAAGCCAACCTGAGCGCATTCCAGCAGTTTTATACCAGCACCTCCGGCACAGTAACTGTCACGGCCCCGGATGGTTCAGAGCATGTATTGATCCCCTGGAAAAAAATCATGGGGGACAGTGACACCCTGCTGCAGCAGACCACTGAGCAGGCCAACCAGGCCAAACAGGCTGCCAGTCAGGCCGCGAACGCCGTTGCACTGGCCCGGCTCCCTGAGCCCGATGTAAAAATTACGTTTAACGACGGGCTGCGCATTGAGCGGGGTTACGGCACGCACGACACCATCGATGTGTCTGCAGCGCAGGACGGTTCAAAACTGGTGCAACTGCCGACCCGCTCCGTCGATTTTAGCCGTGCGTCGGGGGCAACTGGAATCAACAAATCTGGCGAACTAGTGACGTTGGAAAATGATCAGCCTGTAATCGGCCCCGATGGGTTGAGTGTGTTTGGTAGTACCACCAATCTGGCACTCTGGAGTGAGAATTTTGGGGAAAGCGTTTGGGGGCCGCGCTATGGGTCTACGATCAACATCAATACCGCCGAAATAACTGATCCCTACGGAACAAACCTGGCCAACAAACACGTTAATACCGACACCAACACAGCTGGATCTTACATTGCTTTGCCAAACTCCTTTGCAAAAGATAACACCGTCTATTGTGCTTCCGTCTTTGTAAAGCGTGGCTCGCAACAAACCGCCGCTATAACTATTTACTCTAAATTATCCACCAATGATCGGGCTGTATTGAATTTAGATTATGACACAGGTGTGGTTAGTGTTAATTCAGTAGGTTCTGTCACTGATGCCATTGGCGGCGTAGTAACCTACGCTAACGGCTGGTATCGGGTATGGTTGAGTGCCAACATGCTTGCGGGGGGCTCTGGTGCAGGGGTTCGCTTTGCACCGTCTATTTGGTCCGTTCCAGCAGAGGTTGGCTCTGAGTATGGGTACATTTTCGGCGCTCAGCTGGAAGAAGGCAGATATCCCTCGCCTTATATCAAGACTGAAGGCAGCGCGGTTACCCGCTCCCCCGATATTGTCTCCATTCCCGCCAAAAACAACCTGCCGGCACCGGGACAGCCGTTTACCATTGTAGTGGACGCGGCCATCCCCTTTTTAGGGACCAGGAATTTTTTATTTGTTGTAACGGGCTCTGATATTTCCGGTATTTATATTCGCCGGGAGCCAGGGGGGGATCTCCGTGCGAATATAGGCACTGGCACTGGAACCAACTACTTTTTGATGGGCCAACAATCCGCTGACCGGCACCGTTATGTGTTGCGTTACAACGGCGTTAACGTGGATTCTTTTGTAGACGGAGGGGGCAAAGTAACCCGGCCTCCTTTGCCGGTAAGCTATAACACGGACTCTGATATATTTTTAGGTTCAAGAATTGGAGGTGATTACCTCTGCGAATCAATCTCCATGTTCCTGATATACCACACCGCCCTGACCGACGAACAAATTACAGCCTTGGGAGGCCCCCAATGAACTACCTAACCATGTATCTGCATGCGACTACCGAACAGGAGCTGCGTGACGCATTATCCGTGCTGCAACTGGATGATGAGGGCGGAATTCTCACCGCGAGCCACGTGCACTGCCTGGTGTGGCTGCCCGGCCTGCGACGCCCGACCGGGGCCACGCTCACCGACGATGACGGTAACGAGTACCCGGAGACCAAACCGGTGCCGGGTGCACACGCTAACCTGCGCACAAAAAGTCAGGCTGTGGTCGATGCACTGACCGCCGCCGGCGTTGTCATTCACCCCGAAACTCCGATGGTAGTTTTCTCATGAAGCACAGTCACAGCATCATTACCCTAGCCGCCCTACTGGCGGCTTTTTTATTTAGTTGGCAGTGGGAAGTGGCGCTGGCCATGGCTGCGTTCTGGCTGGGCCGCGAGCACGCCCAGGCGGAATACCGCTGGCTGGCTGCTCACAATGCCAACCGCGCCCGCATGCCCTGGTACGCCGGCTTTCTGCCGGCGTCCTGGAGCCGCGACAGCTTAATCCGCGACCTGCTGCTCCCCACCGCCGCTGCCCTGGCCCTGTGCCTCGCCGGCTGGTGGATGGGGCAGTAACGCAAGTGGGGCCTTGTAACACTATAAGTTCTGAGTCTATCCTATTGTTTATACGAGACATTCATCACAAAAAGCAGCGTATAACAAGTGACGGTATTCCAGTCGGTATGGACGTTGAAGGCCGTTGCGAAAAGTCTTGTTGATCATACAGTTCCATTCGTAGTGCACAATCGAGTGGGAATAACCACTCGTTAGGTAACAGCTGGTACTAACCGGCATGAAATGACACTTAAGCCCATGTTTACATGGGCTTTTTTGTTTTTGGGGCCAGCACTGTCTGGCAACAATTGGCAGCGGGAAGCACGACTTGTGATATAGATAAGTTGCGTTAATCCCTATGCAGTTTCTTCATGAAAATAAAATAGATAGTTGATAGTAGTAGTAGAGTTAATGATGCAAGGTAAGTGTAAGTAATATATTTATATGAAGGGCCAAGTTCATTTATTGCTAAATAAAAAATCTCATTGTCGATCATGATGAAATCGATCTCTCCTATAATTAAAAATAGAAGGAAAATAGCGTAAGGCCAAAGAAACCAATGAGTTTTTAGTTTTAAAATTAAAATTAAAATTAATGAAATTGCACCAAGGAAAACAAGCATTTTATCATAACTAATTATCTTGTCAGCCACTTCGGCATGCGCAAGGAAAGGCCAAATCCCCATAAAAATAATTAAAAAGTAATAGTTCACTCAAGCACCTCAACAAGAATCGGACCATTTGAGATTCTAATGATGGTTCTCATAGCTGCTGTCTGTTTGTTACCTAATATACCACCACCTATGTCGATACATCCTGCAGAACCTAGTAAAGAACCACCATGCAAAAAAAATCCATCTCGTCCGTAAAGCTCAAAATCCTCTCCTTCTTTTGGGTGTAACCTAATTCTCCAATTTCCCCAATCCCCATGTCTAATGTTTCTATATGTGTTTTTTAACAGTCCTGGACTACTCAATTCCTCTGGCTTTACAATATACCTTCCTACAGGAAGGGGGCCTTCCCACGAAGTACTTTGACACTTAACAGAACTATTGTTAAGACAAGATCCAGTACCAGTTGTAGCATCCATTGTCATTGAGAAGCTAGGAGTAACTATAAAAATCTTACCTTCAGAAATACGAAATTTCATTCTTACAGAGTAGGCGGCTTCAACATCGATAGGTGTAATATTTGAAGCAGCAGTAGTCGTCAAATCCGCAATCTTGACATAATGCTCATCATCTATAACTAAAGTGTTTTGGCTGTTCATGTGTTCTCCTCCGTGAGCGACATAAATATTTCGATATTTTCTGGATTGTTACGCTCCTTGAGCAAGTGTGTAACTCCATATTCATCAGTAATTCCTCGCTCATGACTTCCATCTTGTCTAATTATAATGTAGCTTCGATTGGCTATGGGTAGACTGTTCGAGTCCAGCAGCCGTATCTTCTCGTTATATCTTGTATAAATTGAACCAAAGTTATGTGGCTGGGAAGTATCGTTGCTTTTCGGGTGGCCAGTACGACTACTTGATCTTGCAATAACTTTCCCACCACATGATGTCACACTAGCATTAATTGCTGCGGGCTTGCCATCAACCATAATCCACGATAAACCAGATACAATGACTGCCCCACATGAGCATTTGTCACCTACACGAGCTATGGGCATCCCATCGAGAAAGCTTGATGGAGATCCTTCAATGATACAATGTGGTCCATTTTTGCATTTACAATCGATTTTATCACCGACTTTGCCTGTTCCATAAGAGACTCACCTTGTTTATTTTCACTTAGAATTAAATTGATAACAATGCTACTATTATCGTGAAAGATTAACCATTACAAAGCATTCGCATGAAGGAAACTAATGTTTTTTTATATTCTTTTTGGCTGGAGTGTGAAACATAGCTTTATATCTTCGCTGAAAATACAGAGGGAGGCCGTCCGAACTGTTTGCTGAACGCCGTCGTGTAAGCGCTGTGGCTCTCGTAACCACTTGCCAGTGCTACCTGGGTAATTGGTACTCCCTTGATTAACAGCGTGAGTGACGACATTAACCGCAGTTGTTGACGCCATTTACCAAAGGTCATGCCGGTTGATTGCAGAAAACGCCGGTGAAAAGTCTTATCGCCCATTGCCAGTTTGTCAGCCCACCCGGTGGCGGTGGTTGCATCACCCGGGTTGTTCAGGAGTGACTGGCACACTCGCTGTATCGGGCTGTCAGCATTGCCTGCAGGCCAGGGAAGGTGAAACGGAAGGGCAGGCTGGGCATGTATTTCCTCGATCAAAAGCTCGCCCAGTAAACCCATGCGGGTAGCAGACAAACTCTGTTTGTCGGCCTGGGTCAACGCCATGATCAACTCTCTTACCAAACCGGAAACATGTATCACACAATCTGTTTTCGGTAGGCGGGCGCAGATATCATTATGCACGAACAGTCCGTGTGCTTGCAGCGCCACGGGAACAACCAGACGGTGTTCAACACCTGACCGTAACCAGACCGCTGCAGTGGGAGGAACCAACCACTGACCGCTTTGTGCTTCTACGCGCAGTAAACCACGATCTGCATAAATTAAATGACCATGCGAATGCGTGTGCATGGGAACGACATGACCGGCAGGGTAGTGCACCGCCACACCAAATATTGGCAGACCGCTTGCTTCTTCCAGGCTGAGGTCAAGTGCATGACTGCCGTCTTCAGGAGAAGAAAAACCCATACAAGTGGAATTTGTCCATTTAGATAAAATATCTGTCCATTTTTATGTAGTTAGACAAATTGTACAAGTCTAATATTGGGTCCAGGCAAATCACAGGATCTCATTCCCATGTTCAATTTTGATCTTTCGCCACAGCGACTAACGCTGGCTCCTGGTCGGGGTCCGCACGTATTTACCCGTGCTGCGACCCATCCTGATTTCCCCTGACCCCGACCATCGTCAGCTTGTTTCGAGCCAGGGGAATCAGGAGTTAACCGATTCTTTTGGAGTATTTTTAATGCTGGCTGATCCTTCCCGTAAATATCGTCCTGTTTCTCCGGTTAATCTGGCCGATCGTCAATGGCCGTCCCGTACCCTGACGCAAGCGCCTGTCTGGTTGTCCACTGATTTGCGCGATGGTAATCAGGCACTCTTTGAGCCAATGAACCGCGATCGCAAGTTGCGCTTGTTCCATGAACTGGTGCGGATCGGTTTTAAAGAAATTGAAATAGGCTTTCCCGCGGCCTCGCGCACCGACTTCGAGATTGTGCGTCATCTTATCGATACGGATCAGATCCCAGATGATGTTACCCCCATGGTGATGACGCAATTACGCGATGACTTAATCACCGAGACGGTACGCAGTATGGCGGGTGCACGGCGTGTTATTGTGCATGTTTATAATGCCATCGCGCCCGCCTGGCGTGACATCGTGTTCGGCATGAGTGTGCCACAGATAATGGAAATGGTGGAACGCCACATTGTGCTGCTTAAGCAGCTAACAGCAGACCATCCAGAAACGGAGTGGGTTTTGCAGTATTCTCCCGAGACATTCAACATGGCTGAGCCGGAGGTTGCACTGGCCATGTGTAACACCGCCATTCGCGTCTGGGATGCCGGGCCGCAGCGGCCGATGATCATCAACCTGCCAACCACGGTAGAAGTCTCCACGCCCAATGTCTTTGCCGATCAAATCGAATGGATGGATCGCCGGCTGGAGCGGCGTGAGCACATTGTTCTGTCTGTGCATCCTCACAACGACAGAGGAACGGGAGTGGCCTGCGCCGAGCAAGCCATGCTGGCCGGCGCGCAACGGATTGAGGGCTGTCTGTTTGGCAACGGTGAACGCAGCGGCAATGTTGATTTAGTCACGCTGGCGTTGAATCTGTATACCCAGGGCATCGCACCCGGACTGGATTTTTCCGATATTGCAGCGGTTGCCCGTGTGGCTGAGGAATGTACCGCCTTGCCGGTGCATCCGCGTCATCCGTATGTGGGCGATCTGGTGTTTACCGCTTTCTCTGGCTCGCATCAGGATGCCATCGCCAAGGGATTTGACGCGCAGCAGGCAGATATGCCTTGGCGTGTTCCTTATCTGCCGGTTGACCCACAGGATCTGGGGCGCACTTACGACAGCATAGTGCGCGTTAACAGCCAGTCGGGAAAAGGCGGTATCGCATTTTTACTGCAACGGGATCACGGCATCACCATGCCCCGTCGCATGCAGGTGGAATTCAGCTCGGTTGTGCAGACGTTGGCCGACACCAGTGAAACAGAGCTGAGCAGCGAGCAAATCTGGGAACTGTTTGAGTGCACTTATTTTGCTTCGATACGGGAACAGTCCGGCTTCACCTACCGCGGCCATCGTCTGTACGAGCATGCAGACGGGCAGGGTATTACCCTGGATATTGCGGATGCGAATGGCAATATCAACACTGTCGAGGGAGCAGGCAAAGGCCTGATTGCCGCTACTGTGGCTGCGTTGGGGCTGCCGTTGCGTATCGATAGTTATGAGGAGCGCAGCCTGGGCGCGGGCTCTGATGCAGAGGCACTGGCTATTGTGGAAGCAGCCGTACCCGGCGTTCCCGGGTCCCGCTTTGGCGTGGGGCGGCATCTGAACATTGTTACCGCTTCGGTTTTGGCGGTGTTAAGCGCAGCGGCCAGATTTTCGATGTTAAACAAAACAAGCCGCTGAGTTTAATTACCACTCAAACCGCCTCAAGTGAGGCGGTTTCTTTATCACGCTGAGTTAAGGTATCAACCAGCTGGTTGTAGCGCCTTGATCGGTGGTTGTGGGCGCTGTTTAGCTTGGGCCAGATCGTAGTTCATCTGCATGGTGAGCCAGGCACGGGCTGTGCTCACACCCGCCATTTCCAGACGAAGAGCAAGGTCAGGGCTGATCGCTGCTCGGCCGTTCAGTACATGGGACAGGGCTACACCGGACATGCCCAGTCGCTCAGCCGTTTCCATGACGGACAGGCCCAGCTCAGCAATAACGTCTTCGCGCAGCAATTCGCCAGGGTGTGGAGGGTTTATCATTATGGTTTTTCTCCAGTGTGGTATTCGACATAGTAGTAGAGGCGCGGTATGTGAACCTATGCTTGTATCATTCAGCCTCTTGCAGCTCTTGGTGTTCACGTTTATGATTTGTTCATGATTCATGAACGGTAGTGATGTGTGAACACTAACGCGACTCTGCTGATGCTGGTCATGGATAATCTGCCCTCGCATATTCAAGGAGAGTGCACCTTTGACCCACAGCCGGATGGCAAGCCTTACTCTGATGCCCAGGTCACCCTGACGGTACGCGGCGAACGCTACCAGTTTAGCGCTGAAATAAAGCATATCCACCGCAAAGAAAGCCTCACAGCACTGCTGGACGCTGCTCGTCCCGACACCCTGCTGGTGTGTAACAGACTGACCGCTCATCTCGCCGACTTTTGCTCCAGCAACGCTATCAATTTCATCGATGAGGCCGGCAACGCCAGGGTGAGCTGTAACGGGCTGAATCTGTGGATTGAAGGAAAAAACAGCTCTGAAAGTCACCCTGTAACTCAGCAGCAGGCAAAGCCTGGGCTGGGCTTTATGAAGCTGGTATTTGCCTTTTTGGCTGATGAGGATGTGTTACGTTTACCATTTCGAGCCATTGCCGAGACGGCAAATATTTCATTGGGCATGGTCAGCAAGGGGTTTAAACACCTGGAGTCTGAAAAGCTTGTCAGTCTGGGCAGTACCCGGCGCATTCTGGATAAGGAAGCTCTTTACCATATCTGGATTGAACACTATCGCACGGTACTAAGACCAAAACTCGGTGGGCTAAAACTGGTTGCGCCTGATGATTGGCGAGATATCCCCTTAACACCCAATGATTACTGGGGGGGAGAAGTGGCCGCCGATGAACTGACGGGCTACCTACAGCCTTATGAGTTACAGCTTTTTACCTTTGAGCCACTGCAGAAAAAGCTTGCTCTGCTCAAGGCAAAGCCAGACCCTGCCGGCAGACTCTGGTTGGTTCCGGCATTCTGGGGAAAGGAGCTGGACATCAATATCAACGCCAGGGCATTGCTGGCTGTTGCTGAGCTGCTTGCAAGCAACGATAGCCGAAACAAAGAGGTTGCCGAACTCATCAATGAGCAATATCTACACCTTAAAACACTCCCTGAAACCCGGGTTTGAGCCTGTACTGATACTGCTCACGAGCAGGACCTCGGGCGGGACTGGAGTTGTGAAAACAGTCTCCACTCAGTTAAAAAACTAAAAAATTCTGAACATGGTATTTTTCTTGGTATCGAAGAGTTAAGGCTTGTTAAGTATCTGATACTTAAGGCTTTGAAGTCGCTGTTAATAATAGAGTCGGAATAATCCAGTTTAGCTGAATGACAAAAGCCCCTGCAGTGCAGGGGCTTTTTGTTTTGGAGGTGTTCATGATTTTACCGTGTTCATGAATCGTGAACGTTTTCTGGGTGTGAACGTTTAAGCGTGCTCCTATGCCAGCTTAAGCAGTATCACGCCCAGAAAGATGGCGGCTACGCCGGACCATTCCACACGGTTGAGCCGTTGCCTGAAGAGCACCAGGGCAGTAGAGGAGGTAAGTAGTATGCCAATGCCGCCCCACAGGGCATAGGCTACGGACAGGTCTATGCCCTTAACTGCCTGCGACAGAGACGTGAACGAGGCCAAAATACTGATGATGCCCAAAGTACCGATCATTCGTTTGCGAAAACCATCAGAATATTTGATGAGTATATTGGCCGCCACTTCCAGCACAATGGCCAGCAGCATAAAGACATAATGAATAAGTTCGGCGTTTTGCATGGTTTAATCCCCCGCAACATTTTTTGTGGAGGCCCCTACAGTTGTTAATACCACGCCAGTGACCAGCACGGTAAGTCCAAGCAGTTTGGTCCAGCTGAGGCTTTCATTGAAAAACTGAAAGCCGATAAAGGTGATGCTGATCAGGCCTGCTGCCTCCCAGGTGGCGTAGGCTTTGGCCAGTGGTATTTGCTTAACAGCCAGCGCCAGAAAGTAGAAAGACAGCCCAATCATGGCATACATAAACAGCAATGCCGGCACGGAAGTGCTGTCAGAGACTATTTTCATGGTAACTACTCCCACTACTTCAGCAGCGATGGCAGCCATCAAAAAGATCCATGGTCCTGTCATTGTCATGATTTTCTTTGCTCCTTTAAGCACTGTTATAATGCCATTGTTACCGTAATCAATACGGAACCAAAGTTTGACTCTATCTGTTTTATTGATAGATTGGCGGTATGCAATGGAATCTTGAACAATTAAGGCAGTTTGTTGCCACCGCTGAGCACGGTTCAATCAGTGCCGCAGCCCGTCATTTGAGCAAGGCACAATCGGCGGTCAGCACAGCGCTCGGATTGCTGGAAGCCGACCTGGGCGTGGTGCTGTTTGATCGCAGCAAGCACCGCGCTACTCTGACTGATGCCGGTCAAATCATGCTGCTGGAGGCGCGGGAGCTGTTGCGGCAGGCACAGGCTCTGAACCAGCGCGCGCTTGCTCTTGCCACTCGTAACGATGGCAAGCTGGCGCTGGCATTGGATGAAGTCTTACCGCGTACGGCCATCAGGACGCTGGCACGGGATATTGCCTGTCACTTTCCTGAACTTGAGCTTACCCTGCTGAATGGCACGGCGACCGAAGTAGCTGACTATGTGGATCAGGAGCGTGCCGATCTGGGCTTTCACTTTAACCGGGAGCCACTGCGGGAGCGCTTTGACGAACGACATATAGGGGCGCTGAACCAGGGGTTATTTGTGTCTGAGGGACATGATCTGTTGCAGAAAAAGCAGGTCAGTCGCACCGATCTGGCCCGTTATCGGCAGCTGGTCATGCATTCCGAAGATATTGAAGAAAATGTATACAGCCCGCGTGTATGGCGCGTGGATAACTTTCATACCATTGCCGAAATGGTGGCGGACGGGCTTGGCTGGGCGGTGTTGCCGGCGCACATTGCTGCTTATGGCAGCCATAATACGCCCTTGTGTCAGGTTTATTGTCCGTTTTTGGACTTGCCGCAGTTGTCTGTGCGCATGCTGTGGTGTCAGGGCAGCAGCCCGGGTGTCACGGCACACTGGGTGGAGAAACGGTTTATGGCGCTGCTGCAGCAATAAATGTATGCCGCGGAGTTACCGCGACATACGGCGTTACTCAATAAGACTGACTGTGCACCCCTTTTACTGCCCGGCCGGATGGATCTGCCATGTTTTTCCATTGCTCGTCCCATTCCAGCGCGGTAGGCGTGGAGCAGGCCACGGAAGGGCCACAGGGCACACACTGGGCGGCAGAGTCTTGTGGAAAGTGGCCTTCAAAAATGGCGCGGTAGTAATAGGCCTCTTTGGACGTGGGGGTGTTGATCGCAAAGCGGAATGCTGCCGTGGCCATCATCTGATCCGTCACCTGTTCTTCTACCAGTGCCTTCAGGCTGTCGATCCAGGAGTAGCCCACGCCGTCGGAAAATTGCTCCTTCTGTCGCCAGGCCACTTCATGAGGCAGCATGTCTTCAAAGGCTTCACGCAGAATGTGCTTTTCCATTTTACCGTTAACGCACATTTTGTCGGCGGGGTTGAGACGCATGGCCACGTCCATAAATTCCTTGTCGAGAAAGGGCACCCGGGCTTCCACGCCCCAGGCCGCCATCGACTTGTTGGCCCGCAGGCAGTCAAACTGGTGCAGGGCTTTTAGCTTGCGCACCGTTTCTTCGTGAAAGGCCTGAGCATCGGGGGCTTTGTGAAAATAGAGGTAGCCGCCAAAAATCTCGTCGGAGCCCTCGCCGGAGAGCACCATTTTAATGCCCATGGCCTTGATCCGCCGGGCCATTAAATACATGGGCGTGGAGGCGCGAATAGTGGTGACATCATAGGTTTCCAGGTGGTAAATCACGTCACGCAGGGCGTCCAGGCCTTCCTG
Source organism: Oceanimonas smirnovii ATCC BAA-899 (assembly GCF_000381965.1). Taxonomy (GTDB): domain Bacteria; phylum Pseudomonadota; class Gammaproteobacteria; order Enterobacterales; family Aeromonadaceae; genus Oceanimonas; species Oceanimonas smirnovii. Next base: position 217,113 of record NZ_KB908455.1, on the reverse strand, counting down.
CACTGTGTAGTGCAACTCGTGGTGCACGGTTCCCAGTTCATCCGCCACCTTGCGGGCGGCAATCAGATCCGGTGCGCCTTCAAGGCCAATGGCAAAGGAGTGCAGCCTGGGCCACCAGGCGTCGCTGTTACCGCCGTCTTCAATGCGTTTGTCGGCATAGCGTTTGGCAATGGCCGAGATAATGGAAGAGTCGAGCCCGCCCGAGAGCAGCACGCCATAGGGCACATCGCACATCAGCTGACGCTTCACCGCCGCCATCAGCGCTTCACGCAGCTCGGGCACGCTGGAGGTATTGTTCTTCACTGCGTCATAATCTTCCCAGTCTCGCCGGTAATAACAGCGCAGCTGGCCTTCCTTGCTGTAGAGCAGATGGCCCGGAGGGAATTCACTGATGGTTTTGCAGATGGGGGTGAGCGCCTTCATCTCGGACGCCACATAGAAGTTGCCGTCTTCATCATGGCCGGTGTAGAGGGGAATAATACCCATGTGATCGCGGCCAATCAGATAGGTGTCGTTTTCCTCGTCGTAGAGCACAAAGGCAAAAATACCATTGAGATCGTCGAGAAACTCAGGGCCTTTTTCCTGATAGAGGCCGAGGATCACTTCACAATCAGAGTGGGTTTGTGGCTTATAGTCACAGGTGAGGGTGGCTTCCAGCGCTTTGTGGTTATAGATTTCACCATTTACTGCCAGCGCATGTGTGCCGGTCGCGTTCAGCAGAGGCTGAGCACCGCTGTCCAGACCGACGATGGCCAGGCGCTCATGCACCAGAATGGCTTTATCATTACTGTAAATGCCAGACCAGTCCGGGCCGCGGTGGCGTAACAGGCGGGAAAGCTCCAGCGCCCGCGAGCGCAGGGCGGCCGGGTCTGATTTTAGTTCCAGAATACCGAATATTGAGCACATGGTGTTGTCCTTAACCAAAAAAGCGATTGCTTTGAGATTGGCAAAGGATGGAAGAACTGGAAAGCAAAACTTATAAAAAACCAGCAAAAATCCTTTTCTGGTTTTGAATCGTTAAAAATACAGTCCTATTTTTAACGGTTGAATAATTCAGGCTCAGGGTATGCTACAGCCTGAGGGCAGGGGCAATGGGATCATCTACTCTGAACCAGCCGGCAATACTGAGCCGGGAGCGGTTTGCCGGCAATACCTCGTGCGGAAAGCGCTCGGATAAAAAGCACACCAGGGTGCCGCCATGTGGCGTTACGCTGTGCAGAGGTACTTTGCTTTTTTCACCATAGATCAGCAGCTCGCCGCCATCTGCAGGCTGCCAGCCGTCGTTCAGGTAGAGCACTGTGGTCAGCCGGCGGTTGCTGCGGCCTTTAAAGGCATCCAGGTGCTTTTTATAAAAGTCACCCTGATCATAACGGGCATAATGACACTCGTAGTCTTTTAGCCCCATAAATAGGTGCCGGTTAACCGCCTGCTGCAGATCAGCCATTAATGATAGATAAGCTTGCTGAGGGGCGGTGGTGCCGTCCAGCCAGCGGGTTTTGTCGGTTCGAATACGTTCATTGTTGTGATTGGCCTGCTCGCGACCGATACCAGCCGGGGTAAATTCCCAGTCGGGCAGGTGATGAAAGTCATCGCGCAGCGCCGTTACCCGGGCGGACTCGAGAAAATCAGGAAAAATACCCATGCCGGGGCCGGCAATGGCGTCAATAATATCGTCAAGAACCCATTTAGTGTGCACTGCGCTGGTCAATGGCAAACCCTCCTGTGGAGCGCTTTTTTACACCTTCAACAACGCGGGGAACAGCGAGAAATATTTCCCGTCAGAAAGAGTAGATTCATGGATGGTGCCAAATACCGCATGTAAACGCAAAAACCCGCGCATTGCTGCGCGGGTTTTTTAATGTGGCGGTGAGAGAGAGATTCGAACTCTCGATACGTTGCCGTATACACACTTTCCAGGCGTGCTCCTTCAGCCACTCGGACACCTCACCAAATTTTTGCTCCCTCGGGAACGGGACGTAATGTACTGGGTGCGGCGGGCAGGTTCAAGTACTTTTATACGTTTGTTGTTTGATTGCCTTTTTACTGCGCAGAGTGGCGGCTTAATGCACAGCTGCCGGCATTTTCTGTGGTTCATCCTGCATCAGATAGCCCAGATCACCCAGCTCCTGCGTCAGCTGATGAGTCGCCATCATGGTTTGCTGCATAATCCACTGAAACTGATGCTGCTCTATCCCTGCCTGAGTATGCAGGTAGTTGGCCACAATCAGCCGGGGCAGATTGTCATCTACAATATCCACAAAGATTTTAAGGCTCGGGTAATTCATGTTCAGTCTTCCCAGATCCGCCATCAGCATCAGCAGGGCGGTGGGACGAATTTCCACTTCGGTAGTAACAATGGCGTCTTCGTGCTCTACAAACAGCCGGCTTTCCAGAATGCCGTCCAGTTCTTGCAGTTCAGCAAGGTGAATGCCATGACAGTTTTCGCAAATATAATGATCTATGTGGCCGGCCACCAGCCAGCGCATGGCAATTTCTGCTGTTAACACGTGTTATCCCGATAAAAGAAAGCTGAAGGGGCAGCATTGTAAACCAAAGCAAGGGTGCTGCAAAACCGGCATTACCTATCTGCATCGGTTGCTTTTTATGCGAAAAAAAGGAAAGCTGTTCCACAACGGTCGTCATGGCAGGGATGCAACAAAAAAGGGTAAGTAAATGAAGATATTACTGGCAGCAGTTGATCTGCAGGAAGGCGCTGAAAGGGTAGTCGAACGGGCCGGCATGCTGGCTGCACAGTTAAATGCCCGTTTGCATCTGGTGCATGTGATTAATGAGGCCATGGTGCTGTATGAGCCTATGGTGGAAATTTCCGTGCGCCGGCGGCTGCAGCAGGGCGCAAACCAGGCACTTGATCAGCTGATCCACCAACTACCGGCGGCACAGGCGGCGGTCACAGAGCGTCATGTTATGCTGGGCAAGCCGTCTCAGGCACTGGCGCGCAAGGCGGCTGAGCTTAACGCCGATCTGGTGATTGCCGGCCGCCAGCACGACGAGCCGGTACAAGAGCTGTTTTTGGGGACCACGGTAGAGCGGCTGTTACGTCGCTGCATCATGCCAGTGCTGGTCGTGTGCAATACCAGCCGCATTCAGCCCTATCACCATCTGGTGGCAGCTACCGATTTCTCCCGCAGCTCTCACCATGCGTTGCGTTCCGGGCTGATGCTGGCACCCAAAGCCAATGCCACTTTGGTGCACGTATTTGAGCCTCCCATGCTGCCAAGGTTGTTACAGCAGGACAACATGCACCCCGACAGCATGATGGCCCACCAGCGCAGCCGCATCGAGCAGGAAGTGCAGGAAGAAATGTCCCATTTTATTGCCACGGATGATCATCACCGCATCAGCACCCGCATTATGTCGGGTGAGGTAAAGAAAACCATTTTGTCGGTCGTAGAAGAAACCCATGCTCAGCTGCTGGTGCTGGGCTATCATGGTCGTCAGGGTATCAGCCGCTTGCTGGTAGGTAACCTGGCCATGAGCTTTTTAAGTGCGCCGCCCTGCGATGTACTGGTGGCTCGTTAATCTGGTTAATTTCTGCCCAAGCCTTTGAACTTTCCCTCGGCCGCCGGTATCCTTGGCGGCCTTCGGCATTCTGCCTGTTTCTCTTCAATTGATAGTGAGTCTGTTTCTTTGATTTCCACCAACAACATCACCATGCAGTTTGGCGCCAAGCCGCTGTTTGAAAATATTTCCGTTAAATTCGGCGACGGCAACCGTTATGGCCTTATCGGTGCCAATGGTTGCGGCAAGTCTACCTTTATGAAAATTCTGGGCGGTGATCTCGAGCCCAGTGCCGGTAATGTCAGCCTGGATGTCAATGAGCGCATCGGCAAACTGCGTCAGGATCAGTTCGCCTATGAAAATAACCGGGTGCTGGATGTGGTGATGATGGGGCATGCAGAGCTGTGGGCGGCCATACATGAACGCGACAGCATTTATGCCAATCTGGAAGCCACCGATGAGGATTATATGCGTGCCGCCGAGCTGGAAGGGCTGGTGGCGGAATATGACGGCTACACCGCCGAAGCCCGTGCCGGAGAACTGCTGCTGGGCGTGGGCATTCCGCTGGAGCAGCATAACGGCCCCATGAGTGAAGTAGCGCCTGGCTGGAAACTGCGGGTGCTGCTGGCGCAGGCGCTGTTTTCCGATCCTGATGTGCTGCTGCTTGATGAGCCCACCAACAACCTGGACATAGACACCATTCGCTGGCTGGAAGGTGCGCTGAACGAGCGCAACAGCACCATGATCATTATTTCTCACGACCGCCACTTTCTGAACAGTGTGTGTACCCATATGGCGGATCTGGATTATGGTGAACTCAGAGTTTATCCGGGCAACTACGACGATTACATGTTTGCTGCCACTCAGGCCCGGGAACGCCTGCTGGCCGATAACGCCAAGAAAAAGGCCCAGATTGCCGAGCTGCAGAGCTTTGTCTCCCGCTTCAGCGCCAACGCCTCCAAGGCCCGCCAGGCGACTTCCCGCGCCAAGCAAATCGACAAGATCAAGCTGGAAGAGGTAAAAGCTTCCAGCCGCCAGAACCCCTTTATTCGCTTTGAGCAGGACAAGAAGCTCTATCGCAACATTCTGGAAGTGGAAGGCCTCATCAAAGGCTATGGCGAAGCGCCGCTGTTCAGCAATCTGAATATGATGATTGAAGTGGGAGAGCGGGTTGCCATCCTGGGTACCAACGGCATTGGTAAAACCACCCTGGTGAAAACCCTGGTCGGCGAGCTGACTCCCGACAGCGGCACCATTAAATGGTCAGAAAACGCCAGCATTGGCTATTATGCGCAGGATCATGCTGCCGACTTCGACACTCAGATGACAGTGTTTGAATGGATGAGCCAGTGGCAGCAGGAAGGAGACGACGAACAGACAGTGCGCTCTGTGCTGGGCCGGCTGCTGTTCAGCCAGGACGATATCAAAAAGAAAGTGGGCGTGCTGTCGGGTGGTGAGCAGGGCCGCATGTTGTTTGGCAAGCTGATGATGCAAAAGCCTAATATTCTGGTGATGGACGAGCCCACCAACCACCTGGATATGGAGTCTATCGAGTCATTGAACATGGCGCTGGAAATGTATCAGGGCACGCTGATCTTTGTGTCTCACGACCGGGAGTTTGTGTCGTCGCTGGCCACCCGCATTCTGGAGCTGAGCGAGAACGGTATTCGTGACTTCAGCGGCAGCTACGATGATTATCTGCGCGAGCAGGGCGTAGTGTAATCAAATAAAAACGCCGGGCATTGCCCGGCGTTGTTGTATTCAGGGGTTATCAGCGCAGGATCAGCATGGGTTTGTGCGATTCCTGCAGCATCAGGTTGGTGATGCTGCCCAGCAGCCACAGGCGAATACGGGAGTGGCCGTAAGCACCCATCACCATCATATCCATGTTCTGCCTGTCCTGATAGGCCAGCAGATTTTTCTTTACCTCTCCCTGCAGCAGCGCTGCCGTGGCCTGATGGCCGTTATCTTCCAGCAGCTGACGGGCGGCTTCAAGCTGAGCCTGTTTTTCCTCGCTGGGGCCGGCCACCATGACCACATGGCATTCCAGCCCCTTGAACAGGGGAGACCTGGCAATATATTCCACGCATTTGCGTGTTGTTTCGCTGCCGTCAAAGGCGATCATGACCCGCTCGGGGGCCTTGAATTCACCGTCGGTCAGCAGCAGCGGCTTGTCGGTGGTGCGAATAACATGCTCAACATGGCCGCCCAGACGGTCGGGGCTGTCATCTTCGTTATTGCCGCGCCGGCCCAGCACCACCAGATCGGCGTAATCATCGTATTGCTCCAGCACCTCGGTCAGGCGACCCTCGCGGGAAATGGTACGCGGAGCGGGATAGCCTGCCTGCTGAACGTGCTGGCTGGCCTGCTCCAGAATAACCTGGCTCTGGGCCTTGGCGAGTTCGGCACGTTTTTTGTCGAGATCAGCCAGTTCTGCGTGAATTTTATCCTGAGCACTCAGGCTGGCAGCAGCGCTCATGTTGTAGAGCAGGGTAGGCTCTGGTTTGTGCATAACGTTCAGCAATACCAGAGAGGCAGAAAGTTGCTGGGCAGCCCAGGCCGCATATTCGCTGACACAGGCGGTGTGTTTGGAACCGTCGATACCGGCCAGTACATTGGTGCTCATCTTTTTCATCCTGATATAGAAAGGTGATTGACACAATATGAATGTAGGGGGCTTGTTGGGCGCACTGTATCACAGTTTGCCGCAGGTTAAAGATGGCTTGGCCAAGACCGTCACTTTTATTGATTCAGAACAAAATGACCTTAAGTTCACGTTGCTTAGATGAAAATAAGATGTAAAAAATCGTAATAAATTTGATCCTGATCATGTCTAACTAGCTAGCCGACAGGTTTTCTTTCGGTCGCGTTGTGTTAACACTGCACCGCTGAAGCTGGAGTTCACTTAAAGGTTTTGGCGCTTTACCAGGAGAATTACCATGAAAACCGTCATGTCCTTGCTGTTTGCTGCTGTATTTACCATTGGCATGGTGCCGATTTCTGCCACCGCCGCCAGCGGAACCGCGCCTGCGTTTGAAGTCCCCCTTAAAATGGGTGATGGTGCAGACAATCGTCAATGTAAAATGCTGGAAAGGCAGGGTAAAAAACTGCCGGGTTATTGCCGTCTCTGATAACCGCAAGTCGTAATGCGGTAAAAAAGGAGCCATAAGGCTCCTTTTTCTTGTGTGCGCTGCGGCGCTCAGCGCAAGATCAGCAGGGGGGCTTGTGCATCCTGAATCATGGCGGTGGTAGTACTGCCCACCAGCCACTGCCGAATGCGGGAATGGCCATAGGCACCCATGATCATCAAATCAATGCTGTGTGCCTGCTGATAGCCTGTCAGCGCCTTGTCGGCCTCGCCGGGCACAATGGCAGTGACGGCACAGATGCCGGCCTGCTCCAGCAACTGCCGGGCCCAGCCCAGTTGTGCGCGGTTGTCGTCGGTATCGGCACCGGCCAGCACCAGATGCAGCTCCAGCCCCTTGAACAGCGGGCTTGCAGCCAGCATTTCCACGCCCTTGCGGGTGGTGGCACTGCCGTCAAAGGCCAGCATCACTTTTTGCGGAGCGGCAAACTCACCCAGGGTTACCAGTATGGGTCTGTGCATGGCGCGGATCACCTGCTCCACATGGCTGCCCAGGTGAGCAAGCGCCGAGCCGGACGCTTCACCCTGGCGGCCCAGCACCAGCAGCCGGGTGTCGGTTTCAAGCTCTGCCAGCGCCTCCACAAAGCTGCCGTGGCGTTGCAGCGTACTGGCGTTACTCACACCCTGCGCAGTTACCCGCTCTTTGGCGGCGTCCAGCATCAGCCGTCCCTGCTCTCGGGCCAGCTTGCCGCGTCTGGCATCCAGCTCGGCCAGCTCGGCCAGCAGCTGCTCCTGGCTGCCAAGACCGATGCTGCCGCTTAAATTACCCTGCACCGGGCCGGTTTCTTTGTCGAGAACATGCACAAAGGTCAGAGGAACATTCAGGCGCTGCGCTGTCCAGCCGGCCCAGTCGCACACGGCTTCAGCGTGGCTTGAGCCGTCGATACAGGCGAATACTTGTTCGGTCATCTTCTTTCCCTTTCTCATTAGTGGCCCATCAGCTTTTCAACGGCTTTGGGATCATTATGCACGGCAAAGCGATCCACCAGCGTAGCGCTGGCCTCATTCAGACCAATTATCTCTACGTCTGTGCCTTCCCGGCGGAACTTGATTACTACCTTGTCGAGGGCACTGATGGCGGTAATGTCCCAGAAGTGAGCGCGGCTCAGGTCAATGCGCACACGGTCGACCACTTCCTTGAAGTCAAAGGCGGCCACAAACTGCTCGGCCGAGGTAAAGAACACCTGACCCACCACCTTGTATTCACGGGTGCCGTCGGCGGCTTTTTCTGAGCCTATATACAGAATCTGGCCGACCTTGTTGGCAAAGAACAGGGCGCTCAGCAGCACACCTACCAGCACGCCCCAGGCCAGGTTATGGGTGTAAACCACCACGGCCACGGTGGCAATCATCACCAGACTAGTGCTTTTGGGATGAGTTTTGAGGTTCTTGACAGACTCCCAGCTGAAAGTACCAATAGACACCATGATCATCACCGCCACCAGCGCCGCCATGGGAATTTGTGATACCCAGGGGCCGAGAAATACCACCAGAATAAGCAGTACCACACCGGCCACCAGGGTGGACAGCCGGCCACGGCCGCCGGATTTCACGTTGATGATGGACTGGCCAATCATGGCACAACCGGCCATGCCACCCAGCAGGCCAGCTCCAATATTGGCCAGGCCCTGACCTTTACACTCGCGGTTCTTGTCGCTTTTGGTGTCGGTGAGATCATCCACTATGGTGGCGGTCATCATCGACTCCAGCAGGCCCACAATGGCCAGCGACAGTGAGTAGGGGAAAATAATGGCCAGGGTTTCCAGGTTCAGCGGCACATCGGGCCACAGGAACACCGGCAGGGTATCGGGCAGCTCGCCCATGTCGCCCACGGTGCGCACATCAATATTGAACAGCATGGCCACCAGGGTCAGACCCACAATGCACACCAGCGGCGAGGGCAGCAGTTTACCGACCACCGGCACCAGCGGCAGCAGGTAGATAATGCCCAGACCGGCGGCGGTCATGGCATACACATGCCAGGTGACGTTAGTCAATTCCGGCAGCTGGGCCATAAAAATCAGAATGGCCAGCGCATTAACGAAACCGGTGACCACAGAGCGGGACACAAAGCGCATCAGCTCACCCAGACGCAGGTAGCCGGCGACAATCTGAAACAGGCCACACAACAGAGTGGCGGCCAGCAGATATTGCAGACCGTGCTCTTTCACCAGGGTGACCATCAGCAGCGCCATGGCACCGGTAGCAGCAGAGATCATGCCCGGCCGGCCACCCACAAATGCGATAATGACAGCGATACAGAAGGAGGCGTACAAGCCAACCTTGGGATCGACCCCGGCGATAATGGAAAAGGCGACGGCTTCCGGGATCAGGGCCAGGGCAACGACAATGCCAGCCAGCACATCGCCGCGCACGTTCGAAAACCAGGTTTGTTTGATACTGGGTAACATAATAATGGTTCCAGGTTGTGTATAAACGCAATCCATGCCGGTTGTTAAGGAGTGAGAGCATGGCGTTCATGTTTTAATCGGGTACAGCAGAATACTCGCCATAGCGAGTGAAGGGCCGCCAAGCTATGGCGGAAGGGAAGAGTAAAGGCTAGGGTGGCGTAACGCCGTTATTCATAAATTTCATAAAAGTACAATTTTTTATAATCACTATTAGTATGGCAAAAGGTATTATAGAGAGCTGGCCGTCCGGTAACAAGGTCGAATAGGACTTCCTTACTGGCACGTGGTTTGCTGGTCATTGAATAGCAGTGAATACAGTGCTAAACGATGGCGGAAAAGATGAGCAATTGTATCTAAAAGGAGCTGAACTTAATGAGCGATAACCGAATGCTGGGCAGCCGCGTGCTGGATGCCCTGCAGCATATAGGCCTGATTATTGTGGCGGTCGCCACCGTGGTGGCGGTGGGCATAGAAGTGAACACCATGTGGCAGAACCGGACCGTGACCCTGGCGGATCTGCTGCTGATGTTCATCTATCTGGAAGTGCTGGCCATGGTGGCCATCTATCTGCGCTCCGGCAAGCTGCCCATTCGTATTCCGCTTTACATTGCCATAGTGGCGCTGGCCCGTTATCTCATTCTTGATATGAAAGGCATGGATAACTGGCGGCTGATCACCGTAGCCGGCGCGGCCCTGGTGCTGGCACTGGCCGTGCTGGCCATTCGCTTTGGCCACGCCAAATATCCCTACGACAAGGAAGAAGGCGGGCACTAGCCCGCGTGTTCTATTACATGGCGGGCAAAACCGCTGCCTGCTTCTTCATAAATATTAAACACCTCATCGGCCCCCAGCTCGCGCAGCTGGGCGCCTTCTTCCGGATAGCGAATAATGGCGGCCACCCGGCCACTGAAGTTGGCATGGCGTATCTGCTCCAGCGCATAGAGGTTACCGGCATGGTTGGGCATGGCCAGAAAGATATATTCCAGCTCGGTACCAATGTTGGCCTTGTCCCAGAAATCCGAGTCGGACGCATCGCCTTTAATCACATTAATATTCAGCTCTTTCAGCAGCGGAATTTTCTTCTCGTCAGAATCTATTCCTACCAGCTTGCGGCCTGAATTAACACTTTCCAGCTCCATATAGGCACCCTGACCAATGCGGCCCATGCCTACAATCAAAATATTGGCATCCCCCAGATGAATGGGCATATCGTCCGGGTGCAGACGGTTCGGATCCCGGGGTGAAAGCCTGTGCATCAGGCGACGGTAAATATTTTCGTTATTCGCATTAAGCGGGGCCGAGGCTACAAAGGAAACGGCCAGAGCGATAGAGGCCACAATGACCCAGTCGTTACTGAGCATGCCCTGCTGGGCAGCCAGTGCCGCTACAATCAGACCAAATTCGGAATAGTTGCTCAGGCTCATGGTGGCCAGCAGGGCGGTACGGGGACGCAAAAAACAGCGTTTGTACAGCTGGTAATACAGCAGGCTCTTCAGTGGCAGCACCAGCAATAAAATCAGCGCTATCCACAGCGCATCCATGGTGGGCATGCCGTTCAGGCCAATGTTCAGGAAAAACGCCACCAGAAACAGCTCTTTCATATTAAAGAAGGACTTGGCCAGCTCGGGCGCGCTGTAGTGTGACGCCAGCATCATGCCGATAACCAGCGCGCCCAGGTCACCCTTGAGCCCCACCAGCTGAAAACCGCCGTAACCCACCACCAGCGCCAGAAATACCGCAAACAGGGTTTGCAGCTCGCCATGACCGGCCCGCTCCAGAATGCGAAAGAAAACCGGCCGCAACAGCGGCAGCAGCACCAGCAAACTCAGTGCCCAGGGGCTGGGTACCTTGCCGGCAGAAATGCTGAGAAAAGCGACAGCAAACAAGTCCTGCATCACCAGCACGCCAATGGCCACTACGCCATAGAAGGTGTTCATGTCGCTGCGCTCTTCCAGCACTTTTACGGCAAATACCGTACTGGAAAAGCTGAGCGCAAAGGCCATTAGCATGGCCTGTTGCCATTGCAGCTCCTGCGCCAGGGCAAAGCCCAGGGTCTTGATGGCCAGCAGTACCAGGGTAAACAGCAGGGTAGAAGAAACGATATGACCGCAGGCGGTGCCCCACACTTCCTTGCGCAGCAGGGTTTTAATATCGAGCTTGAGCCCGATGCTGAACAGCAGCAAGGTAACCCCCAGATTGGCGAGGGTATCGAGAGTGGCGTTGGGCTCAAAGCCCATGGCATTCAGTACAAAGCCGGCGGCAAGAAAGCCAATCAGCGGCGGCAGTCCAATCAAATAAACAGCCAGACCGCAGCCGAAGGCAACAGCAATAAAAATGGGATCCATGTAATTCTTATCGGTTTTAATTAGCTCCTGAAGTGGCGTTATAGTGGGCGTTTGGCCCGTGTGTTGTCAACAAAGCTCGCCACTTTCAGGTATTTTTGTCAGAACAGATCGATGTCGTGCACCGAGCTGTAAATATGCTGCGGCCGGAACGGCATTTTATCAATGTCGGCCACCTGGCTGACGCCGGTCAGTACCAGAATGGTTTCCAGCCCGGCCTGAAAACCGGCCAGAATATCGGTGCGCAAATTATCACCGACTATCAGGGTGTTTTCTGAGTGTGCGTCCATATGATTAAGGGCGGCACGAATGATCCAGGCGCTGGGCTTACCCACATAAAACGGTTTCTTGCCGGTCATGCGCTCAATGGGGGCACACAGGGCACCACAGGCCGGATGCATCTGCGGGCCGTGGGTGTCGGGATTGGTAGCAATAAAGCGGGCACCTTTGGCCACAAAGCGGGCCGCCATCTGAATCATGCTCCAGTTGTAGTTGCGGGTTTCGCCCACTACCACAAAATCCGGATCAATATCGGTAATGGTAAAGCCGGCTTTATACAGCTCATGGATCAGCGCGCCTTCGCCAATCACGTAGGCTTTCTGACCGCTCTGGCGCTTAAGAAAGTCGGCGGTGGCCATGGCGGATGTATAAAAGCAGTCTTCGGGCACTTCGATGCCGGCAGAATAAAACCGGTTCTGCAAATCTTTGGGAGTCTGTGCCGGATAGTTGGTTAAAAACAGCAGGTTCATATCCTGCTCCAGCACCCGGCGCACAAAGGCATCGGCACCGGGAATTAAATCGTTGTTGTGCAGAATAACGCCGTCGATATCGCAGATAAGATTATTTTTTTGCATTGCCTCTCCTTAAACCGGTGTTGCCGGTACCTGAACCACTGTGTTGCCAGAATATGACAGTTTCATGACCAAGTCCGGTTTTATTACCGGTTTATGCAAGTGAGCCAGCCTCCCAGACCATTAATACGGCGGGAAATGGCGGCGGCCCGCTGATTGACATACGCTGACGGGCGGGCAGCAGAAAACTGCCGGGGATTAGGCAGCACGGCGGCCAGCAGGGTGGCCTGCCGGCGATTGAGGCTGGCTGCCGTGGTATTGAAATAAGCCTGAGCAGCCGCCTCGGCACCATAAATGCCCGGACCAAATTCGGCAATATTCAGATAAAGCGTCAGAATACGCTCTTTGGGCAACAGCAACTCCAGCATGGGGGTATAAACCGCTTCCAGAGCCTTGCGGGTGTAGCTGCGGCCAGGCCACAGATACAGATTCTTGGCCGTTTGCATGGTGATGGTGCTGCCGCCCCGCAGCCGGCCGCCCTCGGCGGCTTCGGTCAGCACATCGCCAAAGGCGTCCCAGTCAAAGCCGCTGTGTTTGCAGAACTTGTTGTCTTCGGCAGCAATGACCGCCATTTTCAGCTGGCTGGAAATGCGCGGGCCGGGCTGCCAGTCTTTCTGCAGGCTTTCTCCTTCAAACAGCCGAATCACCATCAGCGGCGTGACCGGGACCGGCACAAAGCGATACAGCAGCGTCAGTGCCAGCGGCACCAGCACCAATAACACAAGCAGCCAGCGCAGCAGGCGTTTAAGCAAAAACATGTGAGCTTGTACTCTCTTTTTCAGGGTTTATTGACTGTGGCTCAGCTGACGCCACAATATTCGCTTAAATTTGTTATGTTTATTAACAAGCCGGCAATAACAAGGAGAACCACCATGTCTGCATTTATTGAGCAACTGCCGAAGGTGGAGCTGCATCTTCACATTGAGGGGTCTCTGGAGCCGGAGCTGGTATTTGCCCTGGCCCGGCGCAATGGTATCACCCTCGATTATGCCAATGAAGCTGCCCTGAAAGCAGCCTATGAGTTTGACGATCTGCAATCGTTTCTGAATATCTATTATGCGGGCATGAGTGTACTGCAAACCGAGCAGGACTTTTTTGATATGACCCATGCCTATTTGCAGCGGGCTCACAGTGAACATGTGCGTCATACCGAGATCTTTTTTGACCCTCAGGCCCACACCGGCAGGGGCGTGCCCTTTTCAGTGGTGGTTACCGGCATTCACAGAGCGCTGGAGCAGGCCCGTTACGACTGGGGCATGAGCAGCCGGCTGATCATGTCGTTCTTGCGCGATTTACCGGAAGCGTCGGCCATTGACACCCTGCGACAGGCTGAGCCGTTTCATGGCTGGCTGACCGGGGTGGGGCTGGACTCTGCCGAAACCGGCAATCCGCCGGACAAGTTTCGCCGGGTCTATGCCATGGCGCGGGATCAGGGTTATCGGCTGGTGGCTCACGCCGGTGAAGAAGGGCCGCCTCAGTATATTCGTGATGCGCTTGAACTGCTCAGGGTAGAGCGTATTGACCACGGTGTGGCGGCCATCAAGGATCCGGCCCTGATGGCGGAGCTGGCCGAAAGCCGCATTCCGCTCACCGTATGCCCGCTGTCAAATCTCAAGCTGAAAGTGGTGAATACCATGGCCGAACATCCCATGGGCGAGCTGCTGCAGGCCGGACTGTGCGTGACCGTGAACTCAGACGATCCGGCCTATTTTGGCGGCTACATGAATGCCAACTATCAGGCTCTGCAACAGGGCCTGGGCATGAGCGACAGCGAGCTGTTACAGCTGGCGCTGAACAGCGTGGAGGCCAGCTGGCTGTCACCGGAAGAAAAAGCCCTGCTGAACCGTGAGGTGCACGAGCATGGCGAAAAGTTCGGAGTTTATGCGCCGCTGGGCTAAAGCCGGGCCTTTCCCTGCCGATAGACTCTCTGTCACCAAGTTAACGGCAAAGGGCAACAAGAGGCGAGTGGCGTGCGCAAACTGACGGTAGTAACAGCACTGATGCTAAGCAGCGCCAGCTGGGCGCAGCCCCGCACCTATGTGGCCGATTTGGATCATTCCCGCTGGCGACTGGCTGCCGATTCGGCGGTGGAGTGCCGGCTGGAGCACAATATTCCCGGGTTCGGCACCGGTGCCTTTGTCAGTCGTGCCGGCAAAAACGTCAATCTGGTGTTTGAACTGAGCCCGCTCAGGGCCAACCCGCGCACCCGCCAGGCGGCCTTGCGCAGCGAGTCACCCTACTGGCAGCCGGGCCGTGCCGCCCGTGCCATCAGCCAGGTGACTTTTTATCAGCAGTTTGATGCCATGGTAGAGCAGCAGAATGCCTGGGTGATGCTCGACGAGCTGAGCCAGGGGCGCTGGCCCACCTTTTATTTTGAAGACTGGTATGCCGGTGACAAAACCACTGGAGTGGGGCTGTCGTCGGTGAATTTTCGCGCCCGTTACGCCGCCTTTCTGGACTGCCAGCAAAGCCTGCTGCCTTACGGCTTTGAAGACATTGCCTTCAGCGTGCTCAATTATGTGAACAACGCCGATGAGCTGACCCCGCATTCCCGCCAGCGGCTGGCCATGATTGCTGATTACGTCAAGGCCGATCCCAATATCGGTGAGGTGGTGATCAATACCTACACCGACAGTTTTGGTACTGCCTTTCATAACAAGCAGCTGTCGCTGCTGCGGGCCAAAGCTATCAAGGATCACTTTATGGCGCTGGGCCTGCCCGACACCAGCATTATGGTGGAAGGCCATGGCGAGCGCCGGCCGGTGGCCGACAACAGCACCCCCGAAGGCCGCGACACCAACCGCCGGGTAGTGATAAGCCTGGGCCGCGCCCCTATCTGAATGGACTCCGGGTCACGCCCGGAGTGACGGTGCTTTACGCCGGGAAAAACAAGAATTTGGCACCCACCAGCAGCAGAAATACCGCAAAGGCGCGCTTAAGCACTGCGGCCGGCAGCTTGTGCGCCAGAATGGCACCTACCCGGGCAAAGGGCATGCTGGCCACGCTGATACCGATCAGGGCCGGCAGATACACATAGCCCCAGGCTTCATCGGGCATGTTCTGATCCAGCCCGTGCACCACATAACTGAGTGCACCCACCAGCGCAATGGGAAAACCACAGGCCGACGACACCGCCACCGCCCGCTGCATGGGCACCGAGCACCAGCTTAAAAACGGCACCGTGAGCGATCCGCCGCCAATGCCGAAAATGCCCGAGGCCCAGCCAATCACGCCGCCAATGGCCGCCTGCACCGGTTTACCCGGCAGCCTGCCGCTGCCCTTGGGCATCAGATTAAACAGCATCTGTGCCGCCATCAGCCAGGCAAACAGGCCAATCACCCGTTGCAGCGCCAGACCTGACATTTTGTCGGCGGTATAGCCACCCAGCCAGGCACCAATCACAATACCGGCACTGAGCATGGCGGCCAGCGGCCAGTCAATGGCGCGGCGGCCATGGTGAGTATGAATGGCACTGAGCGAGGTGAACATAATGGTGGCAAGGGAGGTGCCCACCGCCATGTGCGCCACCAGATCACCGCCAATGCCTTGCAGGTTAAAACTGAAAATCAGTACAGGCACAATAATCAGGCCGCCACCCACACCAAAAAGTCCTGCCAGCGTGCCCGCAAAGGCTCCCAGCACCATATACATCAACCAGGTCATGTTCGTTCCTTGAAATAAGGGGTTAAAGGTTATTTTTCTTGTTTGGAAAGCCAGTCATCAAGCCGGGCTGTCAGCCATAAAATCAGCAGGCCCAGGCACACCAGCGCCACATAGCCGAGCCAGCTCATTGCTGCCCCCGAATTTTGCGAATGCCTGCTTCATAGCGGCCTTCCGGGCTGTGTTGCTGAGTCTGAAAATACTTCAGGAACCACATGTATTGCTCGGGCCAGTGGCTCAGCAGAGCTTCAATTTCAGCGTTCATGGCCCGGGTATCAGCGGTGAGATCCGCTGTGGGGTAGGGGGCCATGGACGGGCGTACTATCAGCTCATAGCGGTGTTGCTCGGTGTTATACACGCTCAGCACCGGAATAGCACAGGCACCGGTCAGTTTGACCAGTTTGGGCAATGCGGGCAGGGTGGCTTTCATTTCGGCAAAAAAGGGCACAAAGATACTGGCTTCGCGGCCATGGTCCTGATCCGGCAGATAAAAGAAATGCTTGCCGTCCCGAATGGTTTTAATCACCGCCTTAATGCCGGCATCGCGCTCATACACAATGCCGTTAAAGCGGGCCCGCTGGCGATTAATAAACCAGTCGAACACTTCATTTTTGGCACTGTGCATCATGGTGCACATGGGCATGCCCAACGAGGTCAGATAAAGCCCGCCGGCATCAATGGCCCAGGTGTGGGGGATCATGAAAATAATCTGTTTGTTTTCTGCCAGGGCGGCGTCGATGTGCTCCTGGCCATGCACTTTGAAGCGCCCCTGTAAATAGGCGGGGCTGCGGGCGGTCCATTCGCCATAGGCAAAAAAGGTCATCAGGCCGGCGCGAATGGAGTGCAGCAGCAGGGCCTCGGTTTCCTGGTCCGATAACTCAGGAAAACACAGCTTTATATTGGTGCGGGCAATGTAGCATTGCTTTTTGGCAAATTTGACCAGCAGCGGGGCAAAAAAGCCGGCAAAAGCATCCCGTGCACGCACCGGCACCCAGGCCAGCAGCCATAAAAGAGCAATAGAAAGCCAGGTAGGCCAGTGGCGCGGATGCAGATAGCGGGATTTAAACTCAGCATCGTAAACGGGATCTTGCCCGGACATATTCTTTACCTCTAATGCGTAAGATCGCCAAGTGTAAGCAAAAACGGGTCTCAAATCACCCCTGCCGCCGGGGCCGGAAGTAATCGGTATTATTATAAAAGGCCGGATTTTCATTGGCCGGCCACCAGCCGGGAATGCCGAGCAATGGCAGAGGGTGCAATGGCTTTGGCTTATCAAACAGTTGTTGCTGCTCCAGGTGCGCGCACAGGGCGCTGTCCAGCAGCTGATACTGGCGGTGCACAGGGGCCTCAAAAAAAGCATCGGGCATGGTAATGACCACGGCTTTGGCGGTCAGGCCAATAAAAGGTGCCAGTGCCAGCTCATACAACGCATGGCCAAACACAAAGGCCCGGCGCTGCTGCCAATGCGTCCGGCCAGTTACAAACAGGGTTTGCCAGTCGTGCGCCTGCAACAGCGCGGCGGCTTCATCGCCTTCACGTACCGCCAGCACCAGACCGCATTCATCAAAATGGGTGATGCGATCCCGGCGGGGCGTACGCCGGCGGGCACCGTGAACGGCAATATGCTCCATATGCAGCCGGTTCAGCAGCGCCTTGGTGTGAGGGAACAGATGCCAGATAACAGCACCGAAAAAGTCATGCCAGTTAGCCTGTCGGGTAGGAACCTGCCCTCTGGCCACCGCTTCTTCGTAATAGCAGTCAAGAGCGGCAAAATGCTGGTCGTCAATAAAACGCACGGGTAGCTGTGCTGCCAGCTGCTTATTCAGACAGGCAACATCGGGCCAGCGGGGCTGCTGAAACCGTATCAGATCGGTCAGCTGGCCAAGAATGGGGTTGCGCGTGGTAAAATCAGGGTCCCAGCTCATTGGTCGTCCGCTCACATAAAAGCCGCCAAGCATAGCGCCGCGGCAAAAAATGTTCAGCAAATTTTGAAAACAAGGCATTCTCCGGTGCCAGGACCCTGGTTAGAATGCCTGTGTCAAATTCTGACGAGTGAGGCAAGCCAATGAAACGGGTATTACAGACAATCTGGTTAATGGCTTTACTGCTCCCTGGCACGGCCATGGCAGCAAAGGATAACAGTGTGAAAATAGATGATAAATGGGTACTTGGCCGGGTGGAGTGGTTGTGTCTGCCGGCATTGCAAGACACCATAAAGGCACGCATCGACTCTGGTGCCAAAACCTCTTCCATGTCGGCGACCAATATTGCAGAGTTCGAGCGCGGCGGCGAGCCCTGGGTGCGCTTTACCTTTTTGCACGACCACATCTCATCGGACATGGAAGCGCCGCTGACGCGCTATGTGCGCATTCGTCAGGCCAACAGCAAAAAGGCTGACCGACGAGTGGTAGTGACGCTACCGGTACGCCTGGGTGATCTGGAGAAAAACGTGGAGTTTACACTTAAGGATCGTACGCGCATGCTGTATCCGGTGCTGCTGGGCCGCGAATTTATGGGAAATGATGTGCTGATAGATCCGTCCCGGCGGTTTGTACAGCCAAAGCATCCATAAAAAAAGGGCGGTAAACACCGCCCTTGCTATTTATATTCCGATGTTACCTGGACTGCATGGCCCGGCGTATGCACAGGGCAGCACCGCCCCAGGTAATGCCAAGGCCGATGATCATCATGATAATGGCACCACTGGTCATGCCTTTACCTCCTGCTTGTTGCTCATATTAATGATAATGGCCACCACCAGCATCACGGCAATCATGCCCCAGCCAATAAACAAAATTTCGTTATTGCTGTAGCCGCCGTAGTTCTCTTTAAAGGCATCCATGATGTTGTTGAACAGAATCACAATCAGCATGCCAATGGAGACAAATTTGATGCACAGCTGCCACCAGATGCCAATGCTGAACTCAGACAGCTCATTGGCCCGCTTCTGATAATCCGACAGCTTGCACAGCCAGCCCACCAGGAACAGCTCAAGCAGACAGGAGCCCAGCAGTGCCATATTGTTAATGTAGTAATCCACCAGATCCAGCAGCAGCAGACCGCCGTTGGTAATAAACAGCAGGCTCACCACAAAACCGGTGCCACAGAACACCACAGAGGTTTTCTGCCGGCTCCAGCCGGTCTTGTCCATCAGACCGGTGGTAACGGCCTGGGCAATGGAAATGTGTGAGCTGATACCGGCAAACACCAGTGCCAGGAAGAACAGCGGGCCGGTAATGCCCGGAGCAGGCAGCAGATTGATGGCGGTAGGCAGGGTTACAAAGGCAAGCCCCACGCCCGAGCTGACCACTTCAGTGAGCTCTTTATCCTGCACGTGGGCCATGTAGCCCAGGGCACCAAAGATCATGATGCCGGCCAGCATGGAGAAGCCGCAGTTCATCAGCACCGTCATAAAGGCGTTGTTGTTGATGTCTGACTTTTTGGGCAAAAAGCTGGCATAAGACAGCATAATGGCAAAGCCCACACTCAGGGTGAAGAAGATCTGACCATAGGCGGCAGACCACACCTTGAGATCCCAGATTTTGCTGAAGTCGGGCTCCAGCAGCCAGTTAATGCCGTTCAGCGCGCCGGGCAGCGACACTACCCGGCCAATCAGCACCAGCACCAGCAAGAACAGCAGGGGCATCAATACCTTGTTGATTTTTTCAATACCGTCCTGCACGCCACGGTAGGTAGCCACAAAGCTGGCTGCCCAGGCCAGGATCAGCGGCAACAGCAAGTGAGTCTGAATGCTGCCAAGATTGGACGGAGAGTTGTCTCCCAGCTTCAGAAACTCGCCAAAGAAGAAGGCATTGCTGTCGTCGCCCCAGCTCTGATCCACCGCAAACCAGGCATAGGAAATGGCCCAGGCAATGACCACCACATAATAAAAGGCGATCACCGCGCAGATCATGACCTGAAACCAGCCCAGCCACTCAAAGCGATGGTTCAGCTGGCGCAGGGTGCCGGGCGCACCGGAGCGGTATTTATGCCCCAGCGTAAACTCCAGGATCATAAAGGGAATGCCTGCGGTCAGCATGGCAAACAAATAGGGAATAAAGAAGGCACCACCGCCGTTTTCATAGGCCATATAGGGGAAGCGCCAGATATTACCCAGGCCCACGGCAGAGCCGACGGCCGCAAGGATAAACCCGGTACGGGAACCCCACTGCTCACGTTTCATAACGAATCCTCGGGAATAAAAGATAACTAAAAGGGTAGTTTCACCGGCGCAGGGTAGGCGGGGGCAGGGGTAAAATCAACGCGCCGATCTGCTGCTTCAAAGGATTTATCCCTTACATCTGTATGTCATTGGTTCTTTTTACGGAATGATTAACAACTATGTGTTGTTATGCTGGTGTGATCATCTTGAAACTGGCAATGCTTCAGCTAAATCGTGTTTTTTGCATTTTGATAAAAACTGTGGATGTACGCATATACCGGAGTGTAAAAAGAAACTTGCGCACTTATGCAGCAGGTAACAATGCTCTCTTGGTTTTAAGCAGCACAAAATCAGGCTTGATGCATAAAAAATCATGCAAGTTGATTTTTTATATAAGCATCAGTAATTCTTATGACCACAGGGCATTGGTTGGTGTTTATTGCTTGATAATTAACCGTTAACAGGTTGTTTTCTTTCGTGCTGTGAGTGATTTGCCATTAGTTTTTCTAACTTCAAAACGCAGAAAAAGTCAGTTGAGGGCAGCGCCGCCCGCGCCTATGCTGCGCCCGCATTCATTTAAGGAGGCGCGTTATGAACACCACTTTGCAATCAGTACACAAAACTGCCCGCCCGGCAGCAAAAGCCGGCTTTCTGAGTACCCTTGGTACCTGGCTGCGCCGCAGCCGCACCCGTCGTGAGCTGGCGGCACTGCCGCCCTATCTGCTGAAAGACATCGGTATTAACGAAGCTGATCGTTATCAGGAAGTCAGCAAGCCGTTCTGGCAACAGTAACGCAACGGAATGCGCCTCAACAAAAAAGCCGCTGTCAGCGGCTTTTTTTATTAACCAAACACACCAAACCAGAGGGTGAGCACCAGAATACAGATAAGGTTAAGGGCAAAACCGGCCTTCATCATTTGTCGTTGCGGAATATAACCCGAGCCAAACACGATGGCATTGGGTGGGGTGGCCACCGGCAGCATAAAGGCACAGGATGCCGACACCGCAATCAGTGCCGCCACCATCACCGGCGACAGTCCCAGCCCTTCAGCCACGGCCGCAAACACCGGAATCAACAAGGCAGCGCTGGCCGTATTGGACGCCAGCTCCGTTAAGAACACCACAAACACACAAATGGTCAGCAGCATGACCAGCGGACTTGCCTGGGTCAGCCCTTCTGCCAGGTGGTTGGCCAGAAACAGACTGGTACCGGTTTCCTTAAGAATATGGCTCAAGGTCAGGCCGCCGCCAAACAGCAGCAACACGCCCCAGTCGGCCTGATGCTCCACTTCTTTCCAGTCGGCCACTTTGGTGACCCCCACCAGAATAATGGCCAGCACTGCCACCAGCGTATCAAAACCCGATATGCCGCCCAGCAGGGCGGATAAGGGTGATGAAAAAATCCACAGGCACACGGTGAGGGCAAAAATACCCAGAGTAAGAAAGCGCTTTGGGCTCCAATCGGGTGCATTTTCCGTCAGGTTGATTTGCTCATTAAGCTGAGGCCGGAACAGTACCCACAGCAAAACAATGGTCAGTGGCAGCAGCACCAGGCTGATGGGCAGACCAATGGCCATCCACTCGGCAAAGCCCAGACCGGTTTCGGCAGCGGCAATGGCGTTGGGCGGGCTGCCTACCAGGGTAGCAATGCCGCCGATATTGGCGCTGTAGGCAACTCCCAGCAGCACAAAAACATAGGTAGAAGCGTGGCGGTGTTCGTCCAGACAGCGCAGCAGCCCCAGCGCCAGCGGCAGCATCATGGCGGCCGTGGCGGTGTTGCTGATCCACATGGATAAAAAGGCCGAGGTAATAAACAACAGTAATACGGCGACGGCCAGCCGGCCACCGGCCAGCTGCAGAATGCGCACTGCCACCAGCCGGTCCAGCCCCTGACAGCGCATGGCGGCTGCCAGTGCAAAGCCACCCAGGAACAAAAAGATAATGGGATTGGCAAAATTGCTGAGGGCATCTCCTGTGCTCAGCACGCCCAACAACACTGCCAGCAGCGGCACCAGCAGGGCAGTAATGGTAATATTTACCGCTTCTGTCAGCCAGAGGGTGGCGATCACCAGCAGCAAGGCCAGTCCCTTGTTCACTTCCGGCTCAAAGGGCAGCCCCAGCGCCAGCGCCGGCAGTGCCGGAATGCACAGCAAAAAAACGCCGGTGCGAAACCGGGAAGAGGATGATTGGTTAGACATGTTGATTCCGTTATGTTGTTGTTTTGGTTTTGATTATCAAAAATGCGGCGAACTATATCACCGCCCGCAGGAGCAGTAGATGATGGCAGCCGCAAAATTCGAACCCAGTATTCACAAAAAACATAACTGGCTGATATTGGCGCTGGTATTAGTGTTACTGACGGTGTTGTGGCAGGGCGTCAGTCTGTTTCAGCAATACCGTAACGGCAGCCAGCTGGTGCAGGTGGCCACGCCGGTGATTGATGAACTCTATCGCATACACCACAACATCATGATGCCCGGTGCTGAAACCACAGTGCTGCTGGAAGAGCAAAGCCGTCGGCTGGCCTTGCTGGTATCGCACTTTAATAAATATCTGCAGCAGTTAAAGATGGCGCCTCTTGCCGAGTCTCTGCAGCCTGACGTCTACCTTGAGCGCTTGCAGAAATTACAGGATGCCGAGCTGCATGCCCGCCATAGTCTGCAGCATTTTATCGAGACCAGGAACAAGATACGTCAGCCTGAACAGCGGGCCGCCTTGCAGCCGCTGCTGCAGCGCAGCCGGCTCTATCTTTACAGTACTAACCCGCTTTTTGTGCAGGTGCTGGAGCAGCAGGCCATCAAGCTGGAGTCATTGTGGCCCAAGGCACCGGCCATGGCAGAAGCCTTGTATGCCCATGGCATTTTTATCAGCGATCTGCATGAACTGGTGCTGCTCAGGCAGGACCTGGCCGGTCGCAACATCACGCTTTTTTACCAAAAAGTGACCGAGTGGCGGCAGCAAGCCGAACGCAACCGGGATCGCTTACTGGTACTGGCACTCATGCTGTTGCTGGGCGGCCTGTGTGTGGCAGGGGGGGTGCTTTACATCAATAACCGTAAATTACATAAAGCCAATATCAGTGCCAGCTCACTGGCACAGGCGAAAACCGACTTTCTGGCCAATATGAGTCATGAAATCCGCACTCCCATGAATGCCATCATCGGCTTTGTGTCGTTACTGCAGCACACCCGCCTTGATCAGCGCCAGCAGGACTATCTGGCCAAAATCGGCTTGTCTGCCGATAACCTGTTGTTACTGATTAACGATATTCTCGATCTCACCAAGGTGGAAGCCGGCAAACTTGAGCTGGAAAATATTGATTTTGATCTGAATGAGCAGCTTGAGCAGCTGGCGGTGCTGTTCGCCGACATGTCGGAACAAAAGCGGCTGGAAGTCATTATTGACAAAGCCCCCTCAGTGCCCGACAGGCTGCGGGGCGATCCGCTGCGGTTGGGGCAGGTGCTGACCAACCTGGTCAGCAATGCCCTTAAGTTCACCGAGCGCGGCGAAGTGATGGTCAGCATTTCTCTGACCGATGAAGTCAGCCCCAGGCTGTGTTTTGAAGTGCGTGACACCGGCATTGGCATTATGCCCGAGCAGCAGGAGCAGCTGTTTCAGTCATTCAGTCAGGTGGATGCCAGCACCACCCGCAAATACGGTGGCAGCGGATTAGGTCTGAGTATCTGCCGGCATCTGGTGGAGCTGATGCAGGGGGATATCAGGCTGCACAGTGAGCCGGGCAGAGGCTCGGTGTTTTATGTGTATTTGCCGCTGCACCTGGCACAGGAGCAGGTTCAGCAGTCAGAGTGCCTGTTTGAACCCGGCACCCGGGTGTTACTGGTGGATGACAATGCACATGCCCGTGAGGCGCTCACTGCCATGCTGAGCAATGCCGGTTTTGTGGTGCATGGCGCGGACTGTGCCGAGCAGGCCCGCAGCTTATTGAAGCTGCATGGCACCGAGTTTGATCTGGCCCTGATAGACTGTTGTCTGGGAATGGAAAACGGCATGGATCTGGCACGTTATATTCGTCAGCAACCCGCATTTGAAGGGTTGCCTGTGGTGGTGGTCAGTGCCTTTGGCAGAGAGCGGCAAACGGCTCAGATGCGCCTGCTGGGCATTCATCATTATGTTTCCAAACCGGTGACCTGGCAGCGTTTGTCGGCCTGTTTAAGCAAGGTATTGCACCCTCAGACAGCATCTGCTGATGTGGTGGTCACCACCACAGAGCAAGACAGTTATCGCCAGCAGCTGGAAGGCATGCATGTGTTGCTGGCAGAAGATAACCGGCTTAACCAACAGCTGATAGTAGAATATCTGTCCCGGGTGGGCGTGCGCGTTACCCTGGCCGATAACGGCCGCCAGGCCGTTGAGCTGCTGAGGCTGCAACCCTTTGATGTGGTGCTGATGGACTTGCAGATGCCGATTCTGGACGGGCTGGAAGCAACTCGACAGATACGGCGGCTGCAGCAGCATCATCAGGTTCCCATTATTGCACTGACCGCCAGTGCCATGCGGGCAGATCAGGAAAGCAGTCTGGCATCGGGCATGAACGCCTACATTTCCAAGCCGGTGAGCAGTGTTGTGCTGTATAAAACTCTGCAGGAATACAGTGGCAGACCCATACCGCCGCTGTCTTCCTCTGTGGTATCGTCTTCACCGCCGGTGACGGCCTCCCAGGCTGCTAAAACAGCGGTGGCCGACCTGCTGGCCTGCCGGGAT
This sequence comes from Oceanimonas smirnovii ATCC BAA-899, assembly GCF_000381965.1. Lineage (GTDB taxonomy): Bacteria > Pseudomonadota > Gammaproteobacteria > Enterobacterales > Aeromonadaceae > Oceanimonas > Oceanimonas smirnovii. Next base: position 192,301 of record NZ_KB908455.1, on the reverse strand, counting down.
CAATTGTGGCTGGTGCAGGCGGCTCAGGCCGAAAAGAACCGGGCGGAAACCACACAGCTGCTCAATGAGCTGGCGCATTGTGCGGTCGCAGCCGGAGAAACCGCATTGGCAGATCTGGCTGAGGCGGCCATGGTCTGGCCGCAACAGGGAGAGGATGTGCCCTATGCTCAGCTGGAATTACTGCAAAGAGAGCTGGCCATGGTGTTATCTCGCTACAACTAGCATAAATTTATGTGTAACGTGATCTTTGTCACACATTGTTTTGTTTTGGTTTTATGTTCTGATTTTTTAGTTTTTGTTGGAGTTTTATATTTCAAGTAAAACCTGCCGCAGTTTAACCACCAATCCCCTTTGGGAAGCGGGTTTGAAAGAGGTTTTTTCATGCATAAGGCAAGGTTTTTTTGTGATGTAACTCGCTGGATTTTTCCCTGATTTTGGATGATATTCTCGCCCAACAGGCATTCAGATTCCAAAGTAGGGTAGCGTTATGAAAGTATTGGTTTTAGGTAGTGGTGTGGTTGGCGTTACCAGCGCCTGGTATCTGGCTCAGCAGGGGCATGAAGTGGTAGTGCTGGACCGCCAGCCCGATGCCGCAGAAGAAACCAGCTTTGCCAACGCCGGCCAGCTTTCTTTTGGCATGTCTTCTCCCTGGGCTGCGCCGGGCATTCCGGTCAAGGCCATGAAATGGATGTTCCAGGCTCATGCCCCCCTGAAAGTGCGCCCCGGCACCAATCCGGCGCAGTGGAAGTTCATGCTGTCGATGCTGGCCAACTGTAATGAAAAATCCTACAGCATTAACAAATCCCGCATGGTACGCGTATCCGAGTACAGCCGTCAGTGCATCAACGCCCTGCAGGATGAACTGGGGCTGCCCTTTGAAGGCCGTAAAAAAGGCCTGTTGCAGGTATTCCGTACCGAAAAGCAGGTAGCCGATGCCGCCAAAGACATCAAAGTGCTGCAGGAATTTGGTGTGAATCACGCCATGCTGAATGTAGAAGACTGCATTGCCCGTGAGCCCGCACTGGCCCGGGTAAAAGACAAACTGGTAGGCGGTCTGCACTTTCCGGACGATCAAACCGGTGACTGCAATCTCTTTACCAAGGCACTGGTGAAAAAGTGTCAGGAAAAAGGCGTTGTGTTCAAATTCAACACCGAGATCAAGGCACTGGTGCGTGACGGTGACGAAATTCGTGGCGCTCAGACCGATCATGGTCTTGAAACTGCCGATCAGGTGCTGGTGTGCATGGGCAGCTACTCGCCGTTTCTGCTCACGCCGCTTGGCATCAGTCTGCCCATTTATCCCATCAAAGGCTATTCACTGACCATTGATGTGAAAAAAGACGAAGATGCGCCTCAGTCCACGGTAATGGATGAAACCTACAAAGTGGCCATTACCCGGTTTGAGAACCGTATTCGTGCTGCCGGCACCGCTGAACTGGCCGACTTTAACAAGGATCTGCCCAAGGCCCGGCTGGATACCATTTCTCAGTCGGTCACCGATTTGTTCCCGGAAGGCGGTCATATCGACAAGGCCGAGTTCTGGACCGGTTTCCGCCCCATGACCCCGGACGGTACTCCCATTATCGGTGGTACCCGCTACAAGAACCTGTGGCTGAACACCGGTCACGGTACGCTCGGATGGACCATGGGTGCCGGCTCTGCCTCGCTAATTGCCGATCTGATCAGCGGTAATAAGACCGATATCGACAGCGACGGCCTGGCTTACAGCCGCTACGGTTAAGCTGGCCGGAGAAGCAAACCGCTTCTCATCTGGACACTGAACGCCAAAAAACGCACTATTGCCGTTTTTTGGCGTTCTTCGTTTATGCTGCTTACTCTGCTCAATATAGTGCTGCCGGTGTTTGCCGTGGTGGCGGTCGGTTTTCTGTTTGGCCGTCGTCAGCACAACCCGGAAATGGGCTTTGTAAACGCGGCCAATGTGGCGGTATTCTGCCCTGCACTGGTGTTCTCGGCGCTGATCAGCAACCCGGTTTCCCTGTCTCAGAGCTGGCCGTTAATTGTGGCCGGTGCATTGTGCATCATACTGCCGGGGCTGATGCTGGCGCTGTTTCATGTTCGCGGTATTGAGCGGCGCACTCAGGTGCTGGCGGGCATGTTCCGCAACACCGGCAATATTGGCATTCCGCTGATGATGCTGGCCTATGGCGAGGAGCAGCTGGGGGCCATTATTATTTTGTTTGTGCTCTCTAACCTGCTGCACTTTTCCCTTGGGCTGTTTATTCTTTCCCGCGAGGCCGGCCGCTGGCAGTGGCTTAAAAATCCCATTGTATGGGCGGCCGTGGCCGGGGTTGTGCTGGCCGATCATCAAAGCCTGTTGCCGCAGTTTGTGTATACCAGTGCCGACTTGCTGGGCCAGATGGCGGTGCCGCTGATGTTGTTTGCACTGGGCGTGCGCTTGTCGGCGGGCGAGGTGGGCAACCTGGGGCCGGCATTTAAACTGAACCTGCTGTATCTGCTCGCCGGTGCCGCCAGTGTTGCGCTGGTGGCCTGGTGGCTGCCATTAACCAATGACTGGCTTAAACTGCTGGCATTATCAGTGATGTTGCCGCCGGCGGTGCTTAACTATCTGCTGTGCGAGCAATATCGCTGCCAGCCCGACAAAATGGCCAGCATAGTGCTGCTGGGTAATGTGATGTCGGTTGCCGTGATCCCGGTGGTGGTCTTTCTGACCCTCACCTATCTGTAAAGAGAGCTGCGAAGCTTGCAGCAGTCGAGTATCGAAGCATCAATGCGGTTGCACTCCGCCGACACGCTTCGAGTACTTCCCTGTAACGCTCGAAAATGCCATCCATGGCATTTAATGCTCGGCTACGGCAAACCCCATTACTGCTTCGAGTGTCTGCAGGCGGTAGATGGGACAAGACGGTTGGGACGAGTCCCAACACTCTTCAATTCCCGCCAGAGTTAGCTTGGTTAAATTTACGTTAAATTAATTTTAACACCAGGTTAATACCAAAGTCTAAGTTTCAATCAGCCCTGCCAGCGCTATTGTTATTTTCGAACCGTATTCGGCTATTCAAGGAGAGGAAGAATGGCGTTCGAAAATCAGGAAAAAGCAAAAGCATACTGGCAGGAAAACCTCAGGCTGATGGGCATATTGCTCGCCATCTGGTTCACGGTTTCCTATCTGTTTGGCATTGTGCTGGTAGAAGCCCTCAATGCCTTCACTATTGGCGGTGCCAAGCTGGGGTTCTGGTTCTCCCAGCAAGGGGCCATCTACGTCTTTGTGGTGCTCATTTTCGTTTACGTATGGCGAATGAATGTGCTCGACAAAAAATACAACGTTGAAGAAGAGTAAGGGGTAGGAAATGGATATCCAAACCTGGACATTTATACTGGTGGGGCTGAGCTTTGCCCTCTACATTGGCATTGCCATCTGGGCTCGTGCCGGCACCACAGGTGAATTCTATGTGGCTGGCGGTGGCGTGCATCCGGTGGCCAACGGCATGGCCACCGCAGCCGACTGGATGTCGGCGGCGTCGTTTATCTCCATGGCAGGCATTATTTCCTTTGCCGGTTACGACGGCAGTGTGTATTTGCTGGGCTGGACCGGTGGCTATGTACTGCTGGCGCTGTGTCTGGCACCCTACTTGCGCAAGTTCGGCAAGTTTACCGTGCCCGACTTTATCGGTGATCGTTACTATTCTCAGACTGCCCGCATGGTAGCGGTGTTCTGCGCCATTTTTGTGTCCTTCACCTATGTGGCCGGACAAATGCGCGGCACCGGCGTGGTGTTTTCCCGCTTCCTGGAAGTAGACATTGATGTGGGCGTAATCATCGGCATGGCCATTGTGTTCTTCTATGCGGTACTTGGTGGCATGAAGGGCATTACCTATACCCAGGTGGCCCAGTATTGCGTGCTGATCTTTGCGTTTCTGGTGCCTGCCATTTTTGTCTCTCTGCTGGTGACCGGCACTCCGGTGCCGCAGCTGGGCTTTATTGGCCAAACTAGCGACGGAATGGAGCTGCTTGATAAACTGGACGGCCTGTCGCAGGAGCTGGGCTTTACCGAATATACCTCCGGCAACAAATCGGGCATTGATGTGTTCTTTATTACCGCCGCGCTTATGGTGGGTACTGCCGGTCTGCCTCACGTGATTATTCGCTTCTTCACCGTGCCCAAGGTGCGTGATGCGCGTATTTCTGCCGGCTGGGCGCTGCTGTTTATCTCTTTCCTCTACACCACGGCACCGGCTGTGGCTGCCTTTGCCCGGGTTAACATGATTGAAGGGCTGAACGGCCCCGACGGTCAGGGTGTGGCTGCCGAGCAGGCTCCCGCCTGGGTAGGCAACTGGGAAAAAACCGGCCTGGTTAACTGGGAAGATAAAAACGGTGACGGTCGCCTGTTCTATTCCGGTGACGAGCGTAATGAAATGACCATCAGCCCCGATATTATCGTGCTGGCCAGCCCTGAAATCGGCAAGCTGCCCAACTGGGTAGTGGCATTGCTGGCGGCGGGCGGTATGGCGGCGGCGCTGTCGACGGCAGCGGGTCTGTTGCTGGTTATTTCCACCTCCATTGCCCACGATCTGCTCAAGAAAGGCCTCAAGCCCGACATGACCGATAAGCAGGAGCTGATGGCCGCGCGTATTGCCGCTGCAGTGGCCGTGATTGGTGCCGGTTATCTTGGTATCAACCCGCCCGGCTTTGTGGCACAGGTAGTGGCCTTTGCCTTTGGTCTGGCTGCCGCGTCTTTCTTCCCGGCCATTGTGCTTGGTATTTTCTACAAGAAAATGAACAAGGAAGGGGCCATTGCCGGCATGGTGAGCGGCATTGCCTTTACCGCCAGCTATATTATTTACTTCAAGTTCATCAACCCCGCCGCCAGCACCCCGGAAAACTGGCTGTTCGGCATTTCCCCCGAGGGCATTGGTACCCTGGGCATGCTGGTTAACCTGACCGTGTCTTTGGTGGTGGCCAAAGTGACTCGTGAAACCCCGCAGGAAGTGCAGGAACTGGTAGAAAGCATTCGTTTCCCCAAAGGGGCAGGCGAAGCTCACAGCCATTGATCTGCATCATGGTAAATATCAGGGACGCGTAAGCGTCCCTTTTTTATTTCACTGGTTTGCAAGCCTCTGTTCATTAACTGCTTTTATCTGTTTATACTGGCTTTTTTATTTTTCGGTGGCGTTAAGGATCTGAATGTTAAAATGGTTCAAATCCGCTCAAAGCAGCACGGTAGTCAGCATCTATCTTACCCAGACGGCGCTGTATGCAGTGGAAGAGCAATATCCGCGGCAGGTGATTGAGCTGCTTTTTAATCAGGGCGAATCCGCAGCCTCAGCGCTGGTCCGGTTAATCGGGCAGCAACAATGGCAGGGCCGCCGAATAAAACTGGCACTGGGCCGGCATTTTTACCGGCAAACACAAATAGACAAGCCCGCCATGCCCGACGACGAGCTGGCCCAGGCCTTGCCCTGGTGCATGCGAGAAATGGTGGATGAACCGGTAGAGCAGCTGCTGTTTGATTATATTGATTTGCCAACGGGGCCGCAGGGCACAGCGCGCATTGCCGTCTATTACAGCAAGCGCCAGCCGCTGGCCGAGCTGGTGGCTGCCATTACGCCGCTTTGCTCCATCGCAACCATGGGGCCAGATGAACTGGCCATGTGTAATCTGCTGGCGGCTGATCAGCGAGGACTGGTGCTGCACAAGGTGCCCGGCCAGGAGCTGACCATGACCTTTATTCATCAGGGACAGTGGCATTTTTCCCGTACCATTCGTGGTTTTCAGGCGCTGGATGATGAGTCGATGGCGGTTGATCAGTTTGTATTCGACAACCTGCTGCTTGAACTGCAGCGCAGCATTGACTACGCCACCGGCCAGCTGAAGCTGAATGCTCCCAATCAGTGGTTTTTGGCGTTGCCGCAACGAGTGACTCCGGAAGTGCAGCTGGCTATTAAGCAAGTATTTGATATTGAAGCCGAATCATTGACCAATGAGCACTTGTCACCGGTCAGCCTGCCCGCCATCGGTATGCTGGAGGAGGACAAGGCATGAAAACCCGCATTGAGTTTTATCAGGCTGCCCTCAAGCCGGTAAAAGAGCTGCCCACCAGCCGCCATGTGCTGCTGGGCATGCTGGCCGTTGTGTTGTTGTGGGGTCTGGTGTTTGCCTGGCAGTCGGTGACAAACCATCGTCTGACCGTTGGCAACCAGCAGCTGCAGCAACAGCTGGACGCGGCCCAACATACGGTAGCCCGGCTGCAGCAAAGTGTGGCGCTGCTGAATCAGGCTCAGGACGACACCGAGCGCCTTCGTCTTGAGCGTGATATTCGTACCCGTCGCCAGCTGCTGGGGCTGCTCAGCCGGGATCAGCTGGTGTCTTATGCCAGCACCCTGGACGACCTGGCCCGGGTACCCTGGCAGCAGCTGTCTCTGACCAGCCTGCAACTGCAGGGGCAGGCCATGACCCTCACCGGCGAGGCTGCCACCGCCGCTGCCGTGCCGGCCTGGATCCTAGGGTTTGAACATTATCAGAGTCTGGCCAGACGCGAGTTTGGCAAGCTGGATATTCATCAGAATGGCACCGAAGGCCTTGAATTCAGTCTGCACAGCGACGGAGTAGCCCGATGAAAGCAAGGCTTAAACAGCTTCACGATGCTTATATGGCCCGCAACCGGCGCGAGCGCTGGTTACTGGCCGTGGTACTGTGGGCGCTCACGGCCTGGGCCGGGCTCACTTTGTATGAGCAGACCCTGGCTGCCACCGGCCAGCAGCTGCAGGCACAACAGCAGCTGCTGGAACGGCAAATTAACGAGCAGCAAGGACTGGAGCAGGAATTTAACCAGCGTATCAGTGAGCTTAAAGCCAACGATCAGCGGGCGCGGGTGGCCCGGTTGTCTCGTCAGTTAAGTCAGATCAATGCCAATGTGGATGCCCGCATGCGCACCCTGGTGGGGCCCGAGCAAATGCCGGCGTTGTTGCTGTCGGTGCTGGATCAGCAAACCGGGCTGACCTTAACCGGCCTGACCAACCTGCCTGCCGAGCCCATAAACCCGGCTCAGGAAGGCGGCGACATACTCTACCGGCACGCGTTGGCGCTGGAGCTGTCGGGCAGTTATTTGCAGCTGCTCGACTACGCCAAACAACTGGAAAGCCTGAGCGGACGCATTTTCTGGCAAAGCCTGAGCTTTGAGCTGCAGCAGCACCCCACCGGTCTTATTCGGCTGGAGTTTTTTACCATCAGTCAACACAAGGAGCTGATCCGTGGTTAACGCCAGTGTTCTGCTGTTTTCATTATTAAGCACCGCCGGCAGTGTGCAGGATCCGACCCGGCCGCTGGCCGGCGGGCCGCAGCCGGTGACCGAGGCGGACAAACCCGCAAGCAATAACAGCAGTGTGCCTGTAGTGCAGGCCATTTTTGCCGGCGGCAGCACCCAGGGTGCCATCATTGACGGCCAGTGGGTGACGCTTGGCAAGGCAGTTGGCAACTACCGCCTGCTGGCCATCACCAAAGAGCAGGTGACCCTGGAAAACCAGGGCAAGCGCCTGATCCTGAACCTGTTCTCTACTTTTAATGATACGGATACCCCATGAAACGGATGCTTAAACCGCTTACATTGGCCCTGGTTGCTGCCGGCCTGACCGCCTGTGTGCAGACCCCCGACGGCTCCTTGCCCAAGCAGGCGCTGGACGAAGCCCTGCAAACCCGGCCCGATGCCGTGCCCGCTGTGGTGGAGCAGGAGCTGTTAAGCAGCCGCCGGCCGGCAGCCGGCACCAGCCTGGCACCGGCGCGCCGTTTTGATATTGCCGCCCGGGACGTAGATGCCCGGGAGTTTTTTGCCGCCCTCGGCAGCCAGCATAACGTGAGCATTGCGGTGCACCCGGATGTGACCGGCACCATTACCCTTAACCTGCGCCGGGTGACCCTGCCGGAAATTCTGGATGCCATCTCCGGCCTTTACGGCTACGGCATAGAGCAGCGCAGTGGCGTCTATCAGGTGTATGCCAACGGCGTGCGCAGCCGTACCTTTAATGTGAATTATCTGATGTTGTCGCGCAATGGTCAGTCGCAAACCGCCATCAGCGGCAGCAGCCTTGGCAGCAGTGACGAAGACAGTAATACCGGCGGCAGCTCTACCCGTATTAATACCGAATCCAATAATGACTTCTGGTCTGATCTGGAAAGCGCCCTTGGCCGGTTAATTGGCAATGAAGAGGGCAGGGTGGTGGTCACCAACCCTCAGGCCGGCCTGGTGACGGTGCGCGCTGCTCCCGACGAGCTGGCACTGGTAGACGACTTTTTAACCCGGGCCGAACGTCAGCTCAAACGCCAGGTAATTCTGGAAGCGCGCATCGTGGAAGTGGAGCTGAATGACGGTTATGAGCAGGGCATAGAGTGGAATAACCTGTCGGCAAACAGCCGCTCTGGTCAGGTTGCTACGGGTAATACGGCGGTAACCTACCCCGGCTTTTTAAGTCCGTTGTCAGACTTGCTGGGAGGCGGAGCTGTATTTACCTATACCGATGGTAACTTTGATGCGGTGGTAAACCTGCTGCAAACCCAGGGTGAGGTAAATACGCTGTCAAACCCTCGTGTTACTACCAGCAATAACCAGAAAGCGGTGATTAAAGTAGGCACAGACGAATACTTTGTGACAGACTTTTCCATTGAAACAGAAACAAATAACGATGGCAGCACCAACCGAATTTATCCGGAGCCCAAATATAAGCCGTTCTTTTCGGGTATATCTTTAGACGTCACCCCCCAGATTGGGGAAGACAACCGTATTTTGCTGCATATTCACCCGGCTGTCGTGGAAGTTGAAGAAGATCTTAAGCTGTTACCACTGGATAATAATGTCACTATACCCTTGAATTTTGCCAAAAGTACGGTGCGTGAGTCGGACACGGTAGTAGAAGCCGCCTCTGGTGAAGTGATTATTATTGGTGGCTTGATGCAGGAAAAACAAACCGAACAGGAAACGGCCATTCCATTGATCAGTGAAATACCTGTACTGGGCAATTTATTTAAAAACCGTAATCTTGCTACTCAGAAAAGCGAGCTGGTGATTATGCTGCGTCCGGTGGTGGTGGCCGCCAATACCTGGCAGACCGAGCTGCAGCGCTCCCGGGATCTGCTGGAAAAATGGTATCCGCCCCAGCCTGAGACGGTACCGCTGAGCCAGGAATACCGGGGGGCACGATGAAGCTGACGGCAAGTCTGCTGCTTGTGCTGACGGCTGCCATGGCTTATGCCGATGATCAGCCCGACTGGAACGATCCGGTGTGGGCTCAGGTCATGGCCACGCCGCCGGCGGCCAGCGAGTTGTCCATCAGTGAAGTCACGGTCAGCCGTGCCGATCAGCTGGCAGAAGCCGAAGCCACCGCCAATGCGGCGCTGGCCACGGGCAACTGGATGCAGGCCGAACAGCAGTTGAATGATGCGCTGGCACGTTATCCTGATGCTCATCAGTTGCGGCTTAAGCTGGCGGCACTGCAATATGGCCGGGGCGCACCGGCACAGGCCAAGGCGCTGTTGCAGCAGGGGCTGGCGCAGGCGCAGGCACCGGAGCAGGCCGAGCTGCGCCTGACGCTGGCCCGTATTCTGGCCAATGAAAACCGCCATGCCGCAGCCTGGCAAGTGCTGAAGCAAGCCGAGCCGGAGCTGGCGCAACACCTGGACTATTATGCCCTCATGGCCGAAGCCGGCCGGCGCAGTGGCCGCTGTGAAGACGCCATGGCCGTTTATCATCGCCTGCTTACTCAGCAAAACAGCGGCCCCTGGTGGCTGGGGCTGGGATTGTGCCAGCGCAGTCTGGGCCGGGATTTCACCCATGCCTTTGAGCAGGCGCAAGCCAGTGTGGATCTGGGTGTGGCATCCTTGCAATTTGTTAACCAGCAACTGGAGCAACATGGCACAACGCAAACTCACTAAACGTCTCGGCGAGCTGCTGATTGACCATGGCGTGATCACCCAGGGCCAGTTGGAAACCGTGCTGCAGAAGCAGCGTCAGGAAGGGGGCCGCCTGGGAGCCGTGCTGGTGCAAATGGGCATGCTCACCGAGCTGGAGCTGCTGGGTTTTGTGGCCGAGCAGCTGGACATTCCCCTGCTGGATCTCAATAAAGTCGATATTGATCCCCTGGCGGTCAAGCTGATGTCGGAAGTGTATGCCCGCCGTCACCGTGCGCTGGTGATCGGTGCCGACGACACTCAGGCTACAGTGGTGCTGGCCGACCCCGCCGATCTCGACACCCAGGATGCCATCAGCAATTTGCTCTCGCCCCGGGAAGTACACCTGGCGGTGGCCCCTCACAGCCAGATGCTGGCGCTGTATGATCAGCTCTACCGCCGCACCGACGACATTGCCAACCTGGCCGGCAAGCTGTCGGAAGAGCATGCGCCCAGCCGCACCGTGATTGAAACCGCCGGTCTGGAAGACAACGACGCCACCGTGGCCCGCCTGCTTAACTCGCTGTTTGAAGATGCCATGCAGGTGGGGGCCTCCGATATTCACATAGAGCCCGACAATAAAGTCATTCGTCTGCGCATGCGGGTAGACGGCCTGCTGCAGGAAACCCAGCTGAAAGAAGTGGCCATAGCGCCGGCGCTGGTATCGCGGCTCAAGCTGATGGCCGGGCTGGATATTTCCGAGCGGCGCTTGCCGCAGGATGGCCGCTTTGAGCTGACCATTAAACACAATCCGGTGGATGTGCGCATGGCCACCATGCCGGTGCAATATGGCGAGGCGGTGGTACTGCGGCTGCTGGATCAGTCCGGCGGCACCCGCACTCTGGAGCAGGCGGGCATGCCGCCTGCCTTGCTGGCCTCCTTCCGGCGCAAACTGGCCAGCCCCAATGGCATTATTCTGGTCACCGGCCCCACCGGCAGCGGTAAAACCACCACCCTCTATGGTGCCCTGGCGGAGCTGAACACCCCCGACCGTAAAATTATTACCGCCGAAGATCCGGTGGAATACCGGCTGCCGCGGGTCAATCAGGTGCAGGTAAACAGCAAGGCCGGGCTCACCTTTGCCCGCATTTTGCGCACCAGCCTGCGCCAGGACCCCGATGTGCTGCTGATTGGCGAAATGCGCGATCAGGAAACCGCCGAAATTGCCATGCGCGGGGCGCTGACCGGCCACCTGGTGCTGTCTACCCTGCACACCAACGATGCGCCCAGCTCGGCAGTACGATTAATGGACATGGGCGTGCCCGGTTATCTGGTGGCCAGCACCCTCAAGGCCGTGCTGGCCCAGCGGCTGGTGCGCAAAATTTGTGAATACTGCAAGGTGCCGGCCCAGCCCGACGAGAGCGAACGCCAGTTTTTAATACATTTGAATCCGCAGGCCGAACAGGGCCGCTTCTATCGTGGTGAAGGTTGTGCCAGCTGTAATCACACCGGTTTTAAAGGGCGAATAGGGGTGTTTGAGTGGCTGGAAGTGAATCAGCCCATGGCCGATGCCCTGCGTCATGAAAATACCCAGGCCTTTGAAACGGAAGTGGCCCGTCTGCCGGGCTTTGTGACGTTGCCTCAGGCGGCCCTGGAGCAGGCACTGGCAGGCAACATTGCCGTTTCTGAGGTGCTGCGCCTGTCTGAGTGGGTAGACTGAGATGGCCTTTTATCACTACAAGGCGCGGGATCGCCAGGGCCAGCTGAGTGAAGGACGCATGGAAGCGCCCAGCCGGGAAAGCGCTGCCGCCAGTCTGGCTCAGGCCGGGCTGATCCCGGTAGAAATGAAAGAAACCCGCTCCGGTACCAAAACCTGGCTGCAGGTGCGTCAGTTTTTAAAAGGCGGCATCAAGCCCGAAGCGCTGCTGATATTAAGCCGGCAGTTTGCCTCCCTTACCCGCGCCGGTATTCCCATTCTGCGCATTGTGGAAGGGCTGCGCGACACCACAGACACCAGAGTATTAAAAGAAGCCCTGGATGAGGTAGCTCAGGCACTGAATCAGGGCCAGACCCTGGCCAATGCGCTGGCGGCGCATCCGCATTTGTTTAACAGTTTGTTTGTGTCTCTGGTGGAAGTGGGGGAGAGCACCGGGCAGCTGGAGCAGGCATTTTTGCAGCTGGCCCATTATTACCAGCTGGAGCTGGATACCCGCCGGCGCATCAAGGCGGCCATTCGTTATCCCATGTTTGTGACCATTGCCATGGTAGCCGCCATGACGGTGATAAATATTTATGTGATCCCCGCCTTCAGTGGCATTTTTGCCCGGCTGGGTGCCGATTTACCCTTGACTACCCGGTTTTTGATTGGCAGCTCACATTTTTTTACTCACTATTTTGGCCTGCTGGTGATGGTGTTGCTGGGCCTGAGCGCCGGCTTTATGTGGTATGTGCGCACCCCGGCCGGCAGGCTGCGCTGGCATAAAATCCTGCTGCGCGTGCCCATAGTGGGGCCGCTGATCAAGCGCATTTTGCTGGCGCGCTTTTGCCGCAGCTTTGCCATGATGCTGGCCGCCGGCGTGCCCATTACCCGGGTGCTGCGGCTGGCAGGCAGTGCCACCGACAACGCCTTTTTAACCCAGGCCATTCACAATATGGGCGAGGGCCTGTCTTCCGGTGACAGCCTGTCGACCGTGGCGGAAAACAGCCGGGTATTTACCCCGCTGATTTTGCAGATGTTTCGGGTGGGCGAAGAAACCGGCCGGGTAGATGAAATGGTGATGGAAGCGGGCCGCTTCTATGAAGAAGAAGTGGACTACGACATTGCCAACCTGTCTTCCCGCATTGAGCCCATTTTGATCACCGCCATTGCCGCCATGGTGCTGGTGCTGGCATTGGGTATTTTTACTCCCATGTGGGACATGATGGATCTGGTCAAAGGCGGGTAAGTGTGAAGCATCAGTCCGGCCACACCAAGCATCAGCACAGAACGCTGCAGAGCAGTAGTAAGGATTACCGGAGCCGACCATTAAATGCCATGGATGGCATTTTCGAGCGTTACATGGAGGTACTTGTAGCGTGTCGGCGTAGTGTAACCTTGCTGCTGCTCTCAAACTGCTGCTTCAAAAATACTCGGAACAGGGCTGGATTGGCACCATACAAGCCGTTAAGATAGTAACCACACCTTTTGTAATAATTAACCTGAAAGGAAATAAAATGAAAAGAGCAGCGGGTTTTACCCTGATTGAACTGGTTATTGTTATTGTAATACTCGGCATTCTGGGTGCCGTGGCGGCACCGCGGTTTTTAAACCTGCAGGGTGATGCTTATGCCGGTAATATTAATGGTCTGAAAGGCTCTATTCAGTCTGCACTGACCCTGGCCAATACTAAAGCTGTGCTGGAGGGTAAGGATGGTATTGGTGAGAGCAATGCTACAGTTACTGATGTTGACGGTTATCCTGATGTTGAATTTAAGTATGGATATCCCATTGCTGCCGATGATGAGACAGGTATCTTAGGTGCCTTACAAAGCGTTCCCACATCCGGTGATGATGGTGATTACACAATAGTTGAAGAAACAAATGCTATAAGAATCCATCCTAAGGGCAGAGCCAGCGATGATGAAAAGTGTTTTGTAAGATATACAGAAGCAACAAGCTCTAACGCGCCAGCTACTGTCGAAGCTAACACAGAGTGTGATTAACTTTAAAAAAGGCGGCTTCGGCCGCCTTTTTTAACCATTCACTCTTTCCAATAAAGGAAACCCATGTGCAGCACAGCCGGTTTTACCCTAATCGGGCCCGTGGTGATTCCCGCTGTTTACGGGGCCACCAATGCCCCCCATTTATTAAGCTCTCCCCCTTATGGTGCGTAAACACGCTGCCTTTACCCTGATAGAAATGGTCGCCGTGCTGGTGCTGGTGGGCATTCTTGCAGCCGTGGCCATTCCGCGCCTGCCCGTGGGGGGCGACTTTGAAGATGCCCTACAGGCCCGCAATCTGGCGGGGTTACTGCGTCTGGCCCAGCTAAGAGCCATGAACGACCCCGAAGCGCTGCAAAGCGGCACCGATATCAACCGCTGTGGTGTGATTGCGGTTACTCGAACAGGAGTAAGCATTTCCAGCAATTGCAGCAGCGCCACTTTGCTTACCGGCTTCAGTGGTACAAACCCTGATATCTGGCTGGGAGCTGAGCTTTCGGTTTCCTCAAACCAGAATCTGCCCTTTACTCTGCAGTTTGGCCTGTTCGCCAATGAAAACTTTCTTAGTGATAACAGCTACCTGGGCCGGCCCCATATAAACGGTAATCCGCTTGATAGCACACTCACCATAACCCTGGCCGGCACCTCGGTAACCATAGAGCCAGAGGGGTATATTTATGTGGCGCGCTAATGCCGGCCTCAGCCTGCTGGAATATGTGATTGGCCTGGCCATTTTGGCTATTGTGCTGGTGGGGGCGGGGCTGTTTTTTGTAAGCCAGCCCCGCCAGCTGGATCCGGTGTTTCAGTTTCGCGCCGTCTCACTGGCCGAAGCCCTGGCCGAACAGGTGCTGGCGGTACAGTACGACGATAATAATAATCCGCAGGCACAAGTTCGGTGTGATATCGATGAAGACGTTAACTGTTTGAATAGCGCCACTGCTGATGTAAGTAGCGGCATTAAGTCTTTTGAGCATTTGGATGACTTTCATCTTTGGTGTGATGAAAACGCCATTACCGGCGATGCGCTGGCAGCCCAACTGGCACTGACCCAGCAACAGCTTTATGCCCGCTACACAGTAGAAACCTGCGTTACCCTTGAAACTGATGATGCCGGCACTGCATTTAAAAAGGTGCTAATTGCCATCGCAGATCAAAACGGAGCCGATGTGTCCTTTACCCTGCACAGGTACAACATAAGATGAAAGCGCGCGGTTTCACCCTGCTGGAGCTGGTTATCGTGATGGTGCTGATTGGTATCAGCGCCGTGTTTGGCACCCGTTTTATTGCCCAGATGGCCAGCAGCTATATGGGCGGGGCCGAGCGTGCCGAAGTGCTCGCCGGTGCCCGCTTTACCATGGAGCGGTTGCGCCGCGAGCTGGCCGTGGCGTATGGCCCCAGTGTGTATATCAAAAACAACTGCCTGGCATTTGTGCCTGCCCTGGCGGCCGGCACCTATACCGGCACGGTGAAAAACCAGCTGGCTACTTTTATTAAACCGCTGAGCCTGCAAGATAAAAATATAAAAAATAGTTATATGGCCATTCGGGCTGACAGTGGCGAGGCTGAATGGAGTAATTATCCAGCTACACTCACCAACACTGTTTATCAACTGGAGCAAGAGCCTGCCAATGACAGCTTTGGTGTGAGTGACATTTTTGATACTCCTGCTGATATTGATTTCAAGCGAGAAGGGGCAGGCCAGCGTTACACTCTGCTCAAGCCTGAGCAAATTCGGTTTTGCAGCGAGCAGGGCAGGCTTTATCGTGAACAAAACACCGGTGCCGGCTGGGAAGATAAAACCCTGATGTTGAGCGGGATCAGTGAAAATGGCGTATTCAAAGACTATGATGAGACCAGTCAACTGATACAAATGGAGCTTGTATTGAGCACCCAGGACGGCAATCTGGTGCTGCCCGCGCAGCTGCAGGTGATCTATGCGCCTTAACCCTCAGGCCGGCAGCATGCTGGTAAGCATCATCTTTATTATTGTGATCCTCTCGGGGTTAATGGCCGCCATGGTCACCCTCTCGGGCCAGAGCAGCCGCCAGCTGGTATACGAAGTGCAGGCGCTGAAAGCCCGCCTGGCAGCCGAGTCGGTACTGGAGCAGCAAATTTATGCCGTGCTCGACAATTTCAATGCCGACAAGGTAGTGGATAAAGACAGCCCTTTCTTTGTTAATGGATGTGATGCGTACATTCACAGCATCACACCTGCTGGCGCATTACAAAGACAAATTATTTCCACCGGCACCTGCACCGGCAGCGGCCTTACCGTGGTCCGCAATATAGAAGTTGAGGTGATTAATGAATAAAACGGCCTTGTTTTATCTGACGGCACTGCTTGCCACGGCACCGGCACTGGCATCCGGTATTCCTGCGCTTTTCCCTTTTGCTGCCCAGAGCCATGATCAAAAGGGTGAAGTGGAAATGGGCTGGAGTACCAGCATTAACGGCACCAATAACGGTGTGCTGAACTTTAAAAAAGAGGATGATCTGAAAGGAAAGTGCGACGGAATAACATGCACTGTTTCAGGGAAAATCACTCCGGCTTATTCACTGCCGCGATTTAATCGCTCTCCTTTTACATTGCCAGACTTCAAGAAAACGAACTCTTCGTTTGAAGCCAAGTGTAGTGGCTCCGGCACCATTAGATATGATCGCGATGCATACGAAAAAGTGGAAGCGCAGGGAAGTTGCAGATTGCATATTGCCAATTCGGGCGATGTGCTGATAAAAGGAGACTTGTCGGCACAGGGCAGTACCATCCTTTATCTTGATAGCGGTAATTATTGGTTAGACTCATTGAAATTATCCGGTAGCAGCAAAATTATTATTAATGGTAATGGTGAGGTTAACTTTTACGTTAAAGACAATGTTGATGTCTCCATCAGTAATCAGGTGGGCAGCCCGTCACAAAAAGTGAACATATTTCATTACGATGATGATCAGGTAAAGCTGGGTAGCAGCGCCACCTGGTATGGAAATATAAAATCTTACGGCGACTTTGAACTGCAAGGCAGTAGTAAGCTTTATGGCGCGGTACAAGCCAAATCTCTTGAATTATCTGGTAGTACCAGACTATATCTTGATGCCGGCACATACTGGTATGAAGAGGTTGACTTACAGGGCAGCGCCAGAGTAATACCACAAGGTGATGAACTCACAACCTTTTATATTGAAGAAGATTTAGAGTTACAGGGTAGTACTGAACTGGGTACCAGTGAAAACCCGGTACTTGCCTTTGTATACGGTGACGGCGAAGCAGAGCTTGAAGGCTCTTCCAGGATCTATGGTTATGTATACGTTGAAGGCGAATTGGAGATGCAGGGCAGCACAAGAATATTTGGTGCTGTCAATGTGGTTGATCTGGAAATGGAGGGAAGCTCCGCTATCAACTTTGAAGAACTTTCTGCATCAGATGGAGTTCATCATTACCAGCTCAGCTTTAACAAGGAAGCGAATGAACTGACAGCCTACGCCTGTGGTGATGAGGCCTGTAACGATTTGCTGCTCTATTCAGACTATGCCAGGTTGAAGATAGATGATGGCGAGAACAATAATAACATTTCCAACTTCAATAATTTTATAGGCAAGGTGACTGACTATAAGCCTAATACCAAGCTGGATAAAAATAAATGCATACAGTTTGTGGCAGATAAAATGACCCCCTCACCTGATGAAGGTGAGTTGCGCTGTTATCTGTCTGACGGCACTCGCCTGCCAAGCTGCAAGTTGTGTACCGAGCAGGATGTGCAATCTTATCTCGCTGCCTATGTGTATGATGAGATCACTCTTAATGAAGAAAAATTGGGAGAAACTACTCCCAACTTCGATTTTTATATTACTGAGCTGAACGGCACCGGAACACTTCAAACCGGTAATAGAGTGTTGAAAAAAGGCAGTGAAGTTAGCTTTCCGTTGGACCTGACCTATAACAAGGCTGAAGCCATATCCCTGACCATTAAAGGTGACAATGGCAAAAATGGTAAAAACAAGCAGGAAGTGGAATATCAGCTTGATCTGGTGTTTGTGCCCAAACAGCTGCGCTGGTCCGCTGCCGATTGCAGTGGCGATGATGGCTTTTTATACGCCGAACATGCGGCATCTTGTACCGTACTGGGTAACGCCGGTGAACAAGTCGCGCTGACACTGCAAGCTTATGGTGAAGGCGATAAGCTGATTGATGATTACAACGCCCAGTTGAATGACATTATTATTCATGAATTGGGTGATGATGCCAAAGAAACTGATGATACTCCTGTCATCAAACAGCCTATGGTTAATTTTAATCAAAATAATAACCCGGGCTTTCAAAGCGCCAAGCCTATTTCCGGGGTAGCCCTGATACAGGCAACCGTGCCTGAAACCTGTGCGCCTTATGCCGTGGGTGATAACGGCTGCATGCTGAAAACGGATGGTGATATAGCCATTGTCGGCCGCACCGTGCCTGCTTCACTTGAGATAATAAAAACTCAAAATGGTGATATCAAAGATGATGTGGTTTATGCAGGTAAACCTGGTTTAAGCTTTGACACAGAGCCCGCTTTTACTGTGGTGGGACTTGATACCAAGGGTAATGTACTAAGCAGTTACAGCGGTGAGTTTGCTGAAGGTCTTGTCACTAATACGGAGCTTGCACTCAGTACTTATCTTGAGTACGGCACTCTTGAGCTGAATATCTCAGAGCAGAAAACTGGTGAGCATAAGATAACGCTTGATACCAGCATGCTCAAATTTATCAAAGCGGCTCCTTTTTCAGAAACAGCGCTTGATCTGCCTCTTCAACTGACAATCAGTGATCATGACAAGACAAAGGGGAGCGAAGATACAACCACACTTGCCGGCGAAGACGACACCCTGCGTTTTGGCTTTGTCACCCTGATGGATACTGAAATAGAAGTAGGTAAAGAAGGCACCATGTTCAGCAAGTTGCACTATTACGGTGATAGCCTTAAGCAGCTGAAAGAAGATACTGGTACCGATTACGATCTTTCAGATGGAAGCCATCTACAGGCTGCTTTGGATGGTAACTCAGTGGAAAATCTGACGCTCGGGTTCAAGCTCAAGGCTGAGGGCGAGGTGAGCAAGGAGATTAAGGTCGACCCTTACGCCAGTGAACTAAAAGACATAATAGTTACCATTGAAGGACTGCATTACTGGCTGAAGCCGGCAGATAAAGACAATGAAGGCGGCCTTGAAGATCCTGAGGCACTGCTGGACATTACCGGCCGCTTCAGCCCGGGCGAGCGCACCTTTAACCGGCGTGAAGCCACTCGCTGATCCCAGCCGGTACTGCAGGCCCAGCCTGCAGTACAAAAGTGTGATGTAGATGTTTTACTAATTGTTTACAAAAAATTATCATCAGTTCGCAAGCCATAATAACAAGGTAAGGATACCGACAGTGCGCGAAGATCATCACCATCAGGAGGCTGCTGCTCAGACGAGCGTGTTTGAGCAAAACCTGAGCTTTAAGCGGCAGCTGCTGCACCATGTGTTTGAAAATGCGCTTGAGTCCATTATCGTGACCAATGCCGACGGCATTATCGAGCGGGTTAATCCGGCCTTTACTCAAATTACCGGCTTTACTGCCGAAGAGGTGTTGGGCAAAACGCCACGGCTTATTCAGTCTGCTAAACATGAGCCTGACTTTTACCGAAAAATGTGGCAACAAATCAGCCGTACCGGCCAATGGAGTGGTCAGGTATGGAACCGGCGCAAGTCCGGCGAGGTGTATCCGCAGTGGCTCAGCATTAATACGCTTACCAACCACCATGGTCAGATAACCCACAGAGTGGCCATTGGTCACGATCTCAGCGGTCAGCGCATGGCCGAGCAGGATCGCATGCCCTTTACCTTTAAAGATCCGCTCACTCAGCTGGGCAATCGTCAGTTATTAACCTCTCGCCTGGAGCAGGCGCTGGCCGAAGCACAGCGTAACAAAATACGGGTGGGGTTAATGGTACTCGATATTGGCCGGCTGAAACCGGTAAATGAGCAGCTGGGCATGACCTGGGGCGATGATGTATTGCGTCAGCAGGCGCGCATTATGCAGGCGGCAGTAGACGAAGCCGATACCCTGGTGCGGCTGCAGGGCGATATGTTTGCCATTTTGCGCCACAGCAAGGCGGAAGATACCACCATGGGGCATCTGGCAGAAAAACTGCTCAGTCTGCTGGGGCAGCCCATGGTGCTGGCTGATCAAAATGTGGTGTGCATGCAGCCCAGCATTGGCATTGCCATTTATCCGCGCGATGCCAAAGAGCCCGAAAACCTGTTGCAGGCGGCAGAATATGCTCATGCCATGGCCAAGCGGGAAGGCCGCGGCCGCTATCAGTTTGTGGATGAGCAGCAGCACAGGCTGCACCACAGAGAGCTGATTATTGAGCAGAGCCTAGGGCATATGCTGAATACCGGTCTGGTGCAGGGAGTGAGTTTGCATTATCAGCCACAGGTGTGCTCGGTTGATGAGCGCATTGTCGGGGTTGAGGCACTGCTGCGCTGGACGCACCCGCGCCTTGATATGATTTCTCCTGCCGAGTTTATTCCGGTGGCCGAGCAAAGCGGGCTGTCTGTGCGTTTGGATCGCTGGGTAATAGAGCAGGTGTGCACACAGCTGGCCGCCTGGCGGGAGCAGGGCATGATGCCGCCCATGGTGTCGGTAAACCTGTGTGCCCAGCAGTTCAGCCAGGCCGATTTTTGTGACTGGCTGATGGTTACCATGGCCCGCTTTGGCTTGCCGCATTCTCTCATCAAGCTGGAAGTCACCGAGTCCACCATGATGGATCAGCTGGATACCGGCATTAATATGCTGCAGCAGCTGCGGGATCAGGGATTTAAGCTCTCTCTGGACGACTTTGGCACCGGTTATTCGGCGCTGTCCTGCCTGCACTGGTTTCCGCTGGATGAGCTTAAAATTGATCGCAGCTTTATGGTGGAAGCCTGCGAAAGCTCAAGAGCGCTGACCTTGTTGCGCACCATTATGCAGCTGGCAGAGCAGCTGTCATTAAGCCTGGTGGTGGAAGGAGTAGAGCAAAAAGAGCAGCTGGAGCTGCTGGAAGAGTTCGGCTCCATTACCGTGCAGGGATATTATTATTACAAGCCCATGCCGGCCAGCGAACTCTTGCCGCTCTTGTCTTTATGCAGTAAAGGGCCGGGTAACAGCACTCTTATGTAAATGCTGCCTTAATTAAGCTTTTGCTGGTTTGGCCGATACCTTGTTTATCGAATGCTAAAAAGGAGCAGGATAATGGCGATTTCTCCGGTTTCAGGTAATCAGGTTTATCAGGTAGCCAGCAAAAACGAGCGACAGACACCGGCAGAAAAAGGTGCCGAGCACGATGTGGTCAGCGCCCGCTCCGAGCTGAAAGCCCGCAGTAACCAGAGCATAGTGCAGGCCATGTTTGATGGCGGTAATACGGGCAATAACAAGGCCATGAGTATTCTTTATGGCGAGATAATGAGTACGATCAATGCGGAGCTTGGCGAGCAGCATGCCATTACTCCCGAAAAGCTGGCAGACAAGCCCGACGATTACTGGTCTCCGGAAAACACCGCCAGCCGCATAGTAGACGGAGCCCTTGGTTTTTTTGAGACCTTCCAGAAACAAAACCCCGGTATGCCGGAAGATAAGCAGCTGGAGCAGTTTCTCGACACCATCACCAGCTCCATTGATAAGGGCTTTGGAGAAGCCGTCAATATTCTGGAAGGGCTAAGTGTGTTCGACGGCAGCATCAAGGATAACGCCACCGCCACCCGCGAACTGATTACAGACAAACTCAACACCTTTCGTGAAGAAAGGTTAGGATCTGGCGCTTAAATATTCCTGTAACCGTTGCTGCCTGGCGTTATTGAACACCAGCCCCAGCTTGGTGCGCCGCCACAGAATATCGTCGGCGGTGCGGGCCCACTCCTGCTGCATTAAATAATCCACCTCGGCACCGTATAAGCCGGCTCCCAGGTGCGCTCCCAGGTCTTCCAGACCTTGGCAGCCCTGCAAAAACTGCCGGCACAGGGTGCCGTAGCTGCGCACATAGCGCCGAGCCAGGGGCAAAGGCAGCCAGGCGTATTCTTGTATCAGCTTCGCCTGCAGGCCGGCATGGTGATTGAAATCGCCGCCGGGTAACACCAGCTGGCTGGTCCAGGGGCCGCCGGTGCCGGGCAAAAACGCCGCCAGCTGGTTGATGGCGTCTTCTGCCAGTGCCCTGAAAGTGGTGATTTTGCCTCCAAACACCGACAACAGCGGTGCCTCGTTGCCATCGGCGCTCAGCAGCAGTTTGTAATCCCGTGAGGCTTTCTGGGCCTGATTATCGCCATTGGCCATTAACGGCCGCACGCCGGCAAACTGATGCACTACCTGTTGCGGTGAAATCTGAGTGCGAAAGTGCTCGTTAACCACGTCACACAGGTAGGTAATTTCATCATAAGCCGGTGCCACACTGGCCGGATCACCGGTGTAGTCCACATCCGTGGTGCCAATCAGGGAATAGTCCTGCTCATAGGGCAGCACAAACACAATGCGGCCGTCGCGGTGTTGCAGAATATAGGCGTCATCACTGTCATACAGGCGCGGCACCACTATGTGGCTGCCCTTTACCAGCCGCAGGTGCGCCGGTGGCGCTGTGTGCAGCACCTCATCAAACAGGCTGCTGGCCCAGGGGCCGGCAGCGTTCACCAGAACCCGTGCCAACACGGTGCGCCGGCTGCCGCTGGCGTCTTCCAGCGTTACCTGCCAGAGGCCGTGGGCACGCTGTGCCTGAATGCAGCGGGTGCGGGGCCAGATGTGTGCGCCGCGCTCCCGGGCCGCCATGGCACACAGCACCACCAGGCGGGCATCGTCCACCCAGGCATCGGAATATTCAAAGGCCAGCTTCAGCTTCGGTTGCAGAGGGCTCTGCCCGTTCAGAAACACGCGGCGTGATGGCTGCAGCCGATCGCGCCGTGCCAGATGATCATACAGCCACAGCCCCAGCCGTATCATCCAGGCGGGGCGCAGGTGAGGTTGATGAGGCAGCCGAAAGCGCAGCGGCCAGATAATGTGCGGTGCCGCCCGCAGCAGGGTTTCCCGCTCGGCCAGTGCCTCGCGCACCAGCCGGAATTCATATTGCTCAAGGTAACGCAGGCCGCCATGGATCAGCTTGCTGCTGGCGGAGGACGTGGCTGCGCCCAGATCGTTCATCTCGCACAGCGCCACATCAAGCCCACGGCCGGCGGCATCCAGGGCGATGCCGGTGCCGTTAATGCCGCCGCCTATGACCATTACATCCAGCGGTTGGCTCATGGTTCACTCCTGGCGCGGGCTACTGCCGCCTGCCAGCCTTGATAATGGGCCTCGCGCTCATCATTTGGCATAGTGGGCGTAAACGCCTGATCAATGCTCACGCACTGCGCCAGCTGCGTTGTATTCTGCCAGAAGCCGGTGGCCAGCCCGGCGAGAAAGGCTGCGCCCAGCGCCGTGGTTTCCAGCAGGGCAGGGCGCACCACCCTGGTGTGGGTAATGTCCGCCTGAAACTGCATTAAAAAGTTATTGGCAGCGGCACCGCCGTCCACTTTCAGCGCCGCCAGGCGAAGCCCCGCGTCCTGTTGCATGGCATCGAGCAGATCCCGGCTCTGAAAGGCAATGGCCTCCAGTGCGGCCCGCACAATATGGTGGCGGTTGGCCCCGCGGGTCAGCCCCGTGATGGTGCCTTTGGCATAGGCATCCCAGTAGGGCGCGCCCAGTCCGGTAAAGGCGGGCACCAGATACACACCATTGGTGCTGGCAACTGCGTTAGCACAGGCTTCGCTGTCCTTGGCGTGAGCAATTAACCCCAGCTCGTCCCGCAGCCACTGAATAATGGCACCGCCCATAAAGACCGAGCCTTCCAGCGCATAACTCACGCCGCCGCCGGCCCCCACCGCCAATGTGGTGAGCAGGCCATGGTTCGACTCCACTTTTTGCTGGCCTGTGTTCATCAGCATAAAACAGCCGGTGCCGTAGGTGTTTTTTACCATGCCCTTGTTAAAGCACAGCTGGCCGAACAGTGCCGCCTGCTGATCCCCGGCCATGCCGGCAATGGGTACTTTGCCGCCAATATCCGCATCGCCATACACCCGGGAAGACGGCTTTACCTCGGGCAGCAGGCTGGCGGGAATATTCAGCGTTTCCAGTAACAAGGGGTCCCATTCCAGGGTGTTGATATTAAACAGCAACGTGCGCGAGGCATTGGTATAGTCGGTGACATGCACCCGGCCTTCGGTCAGCTTCCACACCAGCCAGGTGTCTATGGTGCCAAACAGCAAGTCACCGGCGTCGGCCTGTTCGCGTGCACCGGGCACATTGTCCAGCAGCCAGCGCAGCTTGGTGCCCGAGAAATAGGCGTCGGGCACCAGACCGGTGCGCTGTTTTATCTCGTCGGTCAGGCCCTGCTGCTTGAGCTGCTCGCAAATAGCCGCAGTGCGCCGGCATTGCCAGACAATGGCGTTGTGAATGGGCTGGCCGGTGTGTCTGTTCCACACCACTGTGGTTTCCCGTTGATTGGTAATGCCAATGCCCGCCAGCTGGCTGGGGCGCACGCCGGTTTTGGCCAGCACTTCGGTTAAGGTGGCGCGCTGGGTGGCCCAGATTTCGGTGGCATCGTGCTCCACCCAGCCCGCTTGCGGATAGTGCTGGGTAAATTCCCGCTGGGCTATACCCGCCACACGCGCCTGGTGGTCAAACAAAATAGCGCGCGAGGAGGTGGTACCCTGATCCAGCGCCAGTATGTATTGTGGCTTGCTCATGATGCCTCCTTCCGGGCCAGTAATTGAGTACAGACAGCAGGCAATAGCGGCTTCCAGGGTTTGCGCGGCCCCTTATACAGCTCGCCGGTTTTGTCGTTTATCCAGCTGGCCAGCTCACTGCCGCAGCCGGTGCCGGCGGGCACAGGGTGCTGAGGCTCGCAGCTCGCATGGCCGGCAGGGCAGTGCAGCCGCACATGAAAATGCCCCGAGTGACCATACCAGGGGCGAAGGCGGCCCAGCCAGGGCGCATCGCCGTAAGCACGGCACATGGCCTGTTTGATCAGCGGGTGCACAAAAATACGGCTCACGCGCTCATCCTGGGCGGCCAGGGCAATCAGCCGGCGCTGGTTATCGGTAAAGTGGCGGTTAAGCACATATAGCTTATGGTTGACCATGTCCTGCTCGGGCAGGGCAGGGTTGCCCGCGCGCAGCCAGATGTCTGCATCCAGCCCGCTCTGGTGGCTGCGGTGGCCATATTCAAAGGGGCCGCCATGCTTTCTTGCCATATCGGCCACCAGCATGGGCGGCAGGCCGGCGGCGTTCAGCCGTTGGCCCAGCCCCTGCAAGTAATCAATCAGCTCGGGCTGGCCGTAATAACGCTGGCGCTCGGCGCGAACCACCTGAAAGCCCGCACCAGAAAGAGGCAGCGCTTGAGACTGAGTCTGGCAGCCCGCCGCGTAGCCACCAATGGCCTCGGCCTGTGCGCCAAAGTGAATGCTGAACAGGATCAGCGCCAGCCAGAAAACCGGTTTTAACATCAATGTGCTCTCCTTTGCCCACATGGCACCATTATTTATGCCAGTGCAAATTTTTGCTAGGGTAGCGACTTTTAATCTCGTCGGAATTTCATCATGACCGCCCAGCGCCTGTCCGTGCAACAGTTGTTACAGCAGCCTCTTGAGTTTGTGCTGCTGCCACCTGCTTTTCGTTTTTATGCCACTCAGGCCGCTGTGCTGCTGGCCAGTTTGGCTGTGGTGGTGTGGTCGGCGCTGGATGCGCAGAACGGCTTTGAGCTGGTGCATTATGTGGGGCTGGTATTTGGCGGTGTGCTCTTGCTGGTGAGCCTGTGGCCGGCCAGCTGGAGCCGGCAGCGGTTAATGAACCTGGCCTATGACGCCGAGCGGCTGTATCTGGTGAACGGGAATCGCAAGCTGGTGGTGAGCCTGCCCAGAGACAGGGTGAGGGCAGTGAACAAGGGCAAGCTGCCGGGCCACGACGGAGCCATTATTGCCTTTACTCTGGATCTGCAGCTGAGCGAGCAGGAGCTGAACGCCGTACAGCAGGCGCTGGAAACCCAGGCCGAAGAGCGCTTTGCCCTGGGTGAAAACTGCTACCGTTTTGGCTTTGTGGCCAACTGGCAGCCGCGCCGCAAACTGCTGGATGCTATCGCACCTTTGGCACCCATGGTGGTGGTAGAAGAGCCGGTGGAAGAAGACGACGATGACTGGGATGACTGAGCCGCGCCTTTAGCGCGGCTGGTTGCTGGCGGGTAACTGGGAATGCCGACAGTCGTTCTCAGATACGAAACACCGAGACCACCTCCTGCAGGTTTTGTGCCTGAACGGCGATGTTTCGAGTGGCCTGAGAATTGTCGCGCACGGCCTGTACGGTATTGTCGGTGATGTCCCGAATGACTACCACATTACGGCCAATTTCATTGGCAACGCTGCTTTGTTGCTCAATAGCAGTGGCAATTTGAGTGGCCATGTCTGAAATGACGGTCACTTCTCCGGTAATGTCATCCAGTACTCTTTCAGCTTGTTTGGCCTGCTGGCTGCTTTCCAGTCCTTCTTCTCTGCTTTGGTAGATAATCTTCACCATGTCGTCAGTTTTTGCGTGCAGTGAGCTGATGATGGTCGCTATTTCCTGGGTTGCATCCTGAGTGCGCGCCGCCAGCGCCCTGACTTCATCGGCCACCACGGCAAATCCCCGGCCCTGCTCACCTGCTCGGGCGGCTTCAATGGCAGCATTGAGCGCCAGCAGGTTGGTCTGATCGGCGATATCGCGAATAACCTGTAATACGGTACCGATGGTGTCGCTCTGACGGGACAAGTCCTCAATGCTGCCTACCGAGTCTTCCAGCCGGCCGGCCAGACGGCGAATGCGCTCTATGGTGCCCTGCACCTGCTGCTGTCCTTCCGTTGCACTGCCGTTGGCCTTGCCGGCCTTGATGGCGGTCTGGTCGGTATTGCGGGCAATGTCATCAATGGTGCTGACCATTTCTGTTACTGCGGTGGCAACCTGCTCGGTTTCCTGCTGCTGGCGTTCAATGTCTGCGGTCGTGGCGGCGGCGCTTTCTGACAGTTGCTGAGTGGTCTGATTCATGGTGCCCACAGCCTGATGCACCTGCTGAATTACCTCCCGGAACCCCTGAAGCATGGTATTCAGCGCATCGGCAATGTCTGCCATTTCATCTTTGCTGCCGGTATCAATGTGCAGTCCGAGGTGGCGGGTATGATGAATGCTCAGCACGCCTTCACGAATTTGCCTGATGGGGCGGAAAATGGAACGACTGATGGCAATGGCGACTCCTGCAGTGAGCAGCAACATCAGCATAAATACCAGGGTCGCGGTACGGGTTGACTGATCCAGATAGGCCTGCAGCCGCTGCTCGATATCGGCAAGAGTACTGTTCAGCAGGCTCTCGGTACTCTGAATAGTCTGACGCATGGTCAGCTGCAATCCTTCCTCACTGCTCAGTCCCAGACGTTGCAGCTCATCGGCATAAGCGAGAAAACGCTGCCGGTAATGGCTGGCCTGAACCCGGGATAAAGCCAGGGTGTCAAGTTCACTAAGCAATTGCTCATGCAGATTATTAAAACGTTGCAAATAGCGGACTTCATGGCGCAGCATAAAGTCCTTTTCGGCTCTGCGAAGCTGCAGCAGAGTAATAAGAATCCGATCGGCACCGGCGTTATTCAGAGAGGCTTCAACATCGTGTACGGCTTGGCGCAACTCGCCCTCCAGCCCGGACTCATGATCCAGCCCGAGACGCTGATAAGCGTCCGCCACTGCCGTGAAATCGGTGCTATACCGGCTGAAACGTTCACTTAAACTGGTCAGTGCGGTGATCGGTAACTGTTGCTGCTCAAGCACAGCCTTCAGTTGAGCCAGGTGCTGCTGGGTTTGCGCCATTTGTTGCTGAAAGTCGTCCAGATAACGGGTATCGAGGCGGGCGATAAAATCTTTTTCATCCCGGCGCAGGCTGAGCATATCGTTATGCAGCGTCATTGCCAGTGCCTTGCCATGGTTCAGAGCTTTGATGGTATTCAGGGTATGCGTAAACAAGGTAAACAAAATTCCCATGGCGGCAATCACCACCAGGGTGTTGAGAGCGAGCTTGTGTTTTATTTTCATCCGTTAATTTTTTCTCGTTATCGGAACATCTGAAAGAGGGGGTTGTGCGCCATGAGCAGGCGCAGAGGGTCAGCGTAAAAACGGGTTATTCAGTCGCTCATGGCCGAAGGTACTTTCGGGGCCGTGGCCGGGTACAAAGGTGATGTCGTCACCCAGCGGCAGCAGAGTGTGTTTAATGCTGTCTATCAGTTGCTCGTGGCTGCCGCCGGGAAAGTCGGTGCGGCCAATGCTGCCCTGAAACAGCACGTCGCCCACAAAGGCCAGCCGTTGCGCCTTGTGCAGCAGCACCATGTGGCCCGGCGTGTGGCCGGGGCAGTGATACACGTCCAGCACATCTTCACCCACAGTGACGGTGTCACCGGCATTCAGCCAGCGGTCGGGAGTAAAACCCGGCACGGGATCAAAGCCAAACATCTGCACCTGCTGAGCCAGGCCGTCTATCCAGTAGGCATCTTGCTTGCCCGGGCCTTCCACCGGCACGCCGGTATTGGCTTTCAGCTCGCCGGTGCCGCCCACGTGATCCAGATGGCCGTGAGTCAGAATAATGCGCTCCAGAGTCAGCCCCCGTTCATTAATGGCGGCCAGCAGGCGCTCGGTTTCACCGCCCGGGTCTATCAGTGCCGCCTTGTTGGTGGCGCTGCACCATACCAGGCTGCAGTTTTGCATAAAGGGGGTTACCGGCAGGGTAATACGATTCAGCATTGTGTTTCCTCAGGTTGAGCTTCGGGCTGCTGTGCAAGCCATTCGGCCAGTTCGTCGGCGTCACCGCGTTTAACGATGCGATCGGCCTTGGCCGCCTGATGGCGGGCATAAATGGGGTCGTAATAAACACCCAGCAGGGTGGCGATCCACTCTTCATGGGCCTCACTGCCATAACCCAGCTGCTGATGGCGAACCGCCTCAGACATAATTTCCGACAGCCGTCGCCATTCCCGATCGCCCAGGCGTTTATACAGCCGTTTCAGGCTGTTCTGCAGGTAGCTTTCCAGCCGCGCAAAATCCTGGTTAAAGTGGTGTTGCATGGTGTCTACATAGTCGTGGCGAATTTGCTGCACCCGCTGCTCAAAGGGCACTTCCAGCAACAGCAGCGGTGCCTGCTGCATGCGCTCATACAGGGGCAGGGGCACCGGGCAGCGGCCAATCATGGCGCTTTCGTCTTCTACCAGCCAGCCCTTAATACCACTGTGACGCTGCTTTAACCGGGCAATGGCCAGGCGGTTTTCAAAGTTGATGGGAGTGGGCTGAGGCTCGCCCCAGTTGCCAAAGCTGGAGCCTCTGTGGTGGGCATAGCCTTCCAGATCCAGCGACAGCGGGCTGCGCGCCAGCCAGTCGGTTTTGCCGCTGCCAGTGAGGCCGGTGAGCACAAAACCCGGGCCGGCAAAACCCTGTTCAATTTCGGTGAGCAGCCGCCGGCGCAGTGCTTTGTAGCCACCCTTGACCCGGGACACTGGACGGCCGGCATCACCAAGCCACTGCTGCACCGTCTGGCTGCGCAGGCCGCCCCGAAAGCAATAAAGCACGCCGTCAGGGTTTTGCTCAAGCCAGTTCAGCCAGCCCTGCAGACGGGCCTCGCGTATTTCACCGCACACTAATTGATGGCCCAGTTCAATGGCGGCCTGCTGGCCTTCATGTTTGTAGCAGGTGCCCACCTGTGCGCGCTCGTCATCTGTCATCAGTGGCTGATTACAGGAAGCCGGAAAGGCCCCCTGTAAAAACTCGACCGGCGCGCGCAGGTCCAGCAGAGGCGTGTTATTGATAAACAGCGCATCGAGA
Organism: Oceanimonas smirnovii ATCC BAA-899; assembly: GCF_000381965.1. GTDB lineage: Bacteria > Pseudomonadota > Gammaproteobacteria > Enterobacterales > Aeromonadaceae > Oceanimonas > Oceanimonas smirnovii. The sequence continues at coordinate 162,859 of NZ_KB908455.1, read as the reverse complement.
TCGGTGTGCAGATCAGGCATCCACTACCTCAATGCGGTGTTCGCCGGCGGTGACCAGCTCGCCAATGGGCGCCAGGCTCAGGTTATGGCTGGCGGCCACGGATAAAAATTCGTCAATGGCGCTGGGGCGCACCGCCACCAGCAGGCCACCGCTGGTTTGCGGATCGCACAGAATATGCTGCTGGCGCTGCGTGATGGGGGCCACTTTATGGCCATAGGCATCAAAGTTGCGCAGGGTGCCGCCGGGCACGGCACCCGCCTGCAGGTAATAATCCAGGTTGGGCAGCAGCGGAATATCCGCCATATGCAAAATGGCGCTCACATCAGCCCCTTCACACACTTCCACCAGGTGCCCGAGCAGGCCAAAACCGGTCACGTCGGTCATGGCACTGACGCCGTCCAGTGCGGCAAAATCCTGACCGGGCCTGTTCAGCCGGCACATGACCTCGGGCGCAATCTGGCTGTCTTCGTTTCGCAGCACGCCTTTTTTCTGGGCGGTGGAGAGCACGCCAATGCCCAGCGGCTTGGTCAGAAAAAGAATATCGCCGGCGGCGGCGGTATCATTGCGTTTCACCTGATCCAGCGCAATCTGGCCAGTGACTGCCAGGCCAAAAATGGGCTCGGGTGCGTCTATGCTGTGGCCGCCGGCAAGGGAAATGCCGGCGTCATGGCAGGCCTGACGACCGCCGTCAATCACCTGCTGAGCCACTTTCGGTGCCAGCGTGTTGATTGGCCAGCCCAGAATGGCAATGGCCACCACTGGCGTGCCGCCCATGGCGTAGATATCGCTGATGGCATTGGTGGCGGCAATGCGGCCAAAGGTAAAGGGATCGTCCACAATGGGCATAAAAAAGTCGGTAGTGGAGATAATGCCCATGCCGTTACCAACATCCACCACGGCGGCATCGTCACGGCTGTCGTTGCCCACCACCAGGCGCGGATCGTTAAAACCGGGCAGCTGGCTGTGCAGTATGGTGTCGAGGATTTTGGGGGAGATTTTGCAGCCGCAGCCAGCACCGTGGCTGTATTGAGTCAGGCGAATGGGTTCCACGTGAGCTTCCTTGGTAACTGTCAGAAAGCCTGTATAGTACTCCTTATAGGCAGGAATCGCACCCCACAGCGCGTGCGGGTGAGCGTAAACTTAAAGGCAGCGAAACAATAAAAAGGAGCCGAAGCCATGAGCATTATTGCCAGAAAAATCTGGGTCAGCGGTCGGGTGCAGGGAGTGAGTTTTCGTTATTACACACAGTGCGAGGCCGAGCGTCTGGGCGTGAGTGGTTATGCCCGTAATTTGCCCGATGGCAGAGTGGAAGTGCTGGCAGAAGGGCAGGCCCCTGCCGTGCGGCAGTTAACCGCCTGGTTACGCAAGGGGCCCGACAGCGCAAATGTGGCAGGGCTGGAAGAAAACGACATCACCCCCACAGGTGTGCGCGGATTTGAAACCGGATGACAAGGGCTGGAAGCTTGAAGCCGGAAGTGTGGCACAACAACTTCCGGCTTTCAGCTTCACGCTTCCAGCTTGTGTTTAGCCTTTAAGCGCCTGGTCCAGCTCTTCGATTTTGGCTTTCCAGATGGCGGGGCCGGCTTCGTGGGCATTGTTGCCGTCGCTGTCGACCGCCACGGTGACCGGCATGTCTTCCACCTCAAACTCGTAGATGGCTTCCATGCCCAGGTCTTCAAAGGCCAGCACTTTCGCTTTTTTCACCGCCTTGGCCACCAGATAGGCGGCACCACCCACGGCCATCAGATAAACGGCCTTGTGATCACGAATGGAGCTCACGGTGGCCGGGCCGCGCTCAGCCTTGCCCACCATGCCCATCAGGCCGGTCTGCTCCAGCATCATGTCGGTGAATTTGTCCATGCGGGTGGAGGTGGTGGGACCGGCCGGGCCCACGGCCTCGTCACCAATGGCATCCACCGGGCCCACGTAGTAAATAAAGCGGCCGTTAAAGTCCACCGGCAGGGGCTCGCCCTTGTTGATCATGTCCTGAATGCGCTTGTGAGCCGCATCCCGGCCGGTCAGCAGCTTACCGGAGAGCAGCAGGGTTTCGCCCATTTTCCAGTCTTGAATGTCGTCACGGGTCACGGTATCCAGGTTGACCCGGCGCACGTTTTCACCCACTTCCCAGGTGACTTGTGGCCAGTCTTCCAGTTTTGGCGGAGTCAGCTCGGCAGGGCCTGAGCCGTCCAGATGAAAGTGCACATGACGGGTGGCGGCGCAGTTGGGGATCATCACCACCGGCTTTGAAGCGGCATGGGTGGGCGCGGTCTTGATTTTCACATCCACCACGGTAGTAAGGCCACCCAGACCCTGTGCACCAATGCCCAGTTTGTTGGCCTTTTCAAAGATTTCCAGACGCAGTTTTTCTTCGGTGGTGTCGGCACCACGCTCGATCAGCTCGTGAATGTCCACCGGATCCATCAGGGATTCCTTGGCCAGCACGGCGGCTTTTTCAGCGGTGCCGCCAATGCCGATGCCCAGCATGCCCGGCGGGCACCAGCCGGCACCCATGGTGGGCAGTGTCTTCAGCACCCATTCCACCACGTCGTCGGACGGGTTCAGCATCACCATTTTGGACTTGTTCTCGGAGCCGCCGCCCTTGGCGGCAATGGCCACTTCCACTTCGGCACCGGGCACCATGTCGATATGCACCACGGCGGGGGCGTTATCTTTGGTGTTTTTGCGGGCACCGGCGGGGTCAGCCACTATGCTGGCGCGCAGCGGATTATCCGGGTTGGAGTAGGCGCGGCGTACACCCTCATCCACCATTTCCTGCACCGTCATATCCGAGTCCCACTGCACCTGCATGCCGATTTTTACAAAGCAGGTCACAATGCCGGTGTCCTGGCACAGGGGGCGGTGGCCTTCTGCCGACATGCGGGAGTTAATCAGAATTTGCGCAATGGCGTCTTTGGCGGCCTGGCTCTGCTCTTTTTCGTAGGCTTTTTCCAGCGCCTGCACGAAATCCAGCGGATGGTAATAAGAGATATATTGAAGGGCGTCAGCAACGGAGTCGATAAAGTCCTGCTTTTTGATAATGCTCATGGCTTCCTCATGGGTTATCGGCTGGCTTTGAGTTGTTATAATCGGCGCTATGATACGCTTGCGCGCCCCCGGCTGACCAGCCGGAGCCTGAGCGTAATGCCAAAACTGTCGAGTGGATTACATAATGGGACTGCCTTTGCACATACACAGCGAGCCCTTTGCCGGCCCGGTGCGTGACTTTTTCTCTCCTCTGGCAAGCCAGCCCTGGTCGGTGCTGCTGGAGTCGGCCTCGCCGCTGGCCGGTGACAGCCGTTATCACATTATCAGTGCCGGGCCGGTGGCCACCCTGGTCACCAGAGGGAACAGCACCACCATTACCCATGCCAATGGCACAGAGCACAGCAGTGACTGCTCCTTTGCGTTGCTTAAAGCCTGGCAACAGCGGCTGCTGGATGAGGTGACCTTACCAGAGGAACTGGCCCATCTGCCCTTTGCCGGTGGTGCCCTGGGGCTGTTTGGTTACGATTTGGGCCGGCGGCTGGAGCGCATTCCTGAACATGCCCGTAATGAGCTGATCACCCCCGATATGGCAGTAGGCCTGTATGACTGGGCCTGGGTGATAGACCGTAAAACCGAACAAGCTCATTTGCTGGTGCTGGGCAATGAGGCGGCACTGCAACAAAAACTGGCCTGGTGGCGGGGCCTGAGTGCGCCAGAGGCGGAAAGCTTTAAGCTGGCCGGCCCCTGGCAGGCCAATCAGAGCCGCGAAGCATATGGCACCAACTTTAATAAAGTGCAGGACTATCTGGCCGCCGGCGACTGTTATCAGATAAACCTGACGGTGCGCTTTAATGCGCCTTTTGAAGGGAGCCCATGGACCGCCTATCAGGCGCTCAGTGAGCATAATAAAGCGCCGTTTTCCGCCTTTATGCCCCTGCCGGACACCACCATTTTAAGTCTGTCGCCTGAGCGCTTTATTGCTCTGGAAGGCCAACAAATAGAAACCAAACCCATCAAGGGCACCCGGCCCAGAGGCCAAAACCCGCAGCAGGACCGGCAACTGGCCGATGAGCTGGCCGCAGCGCCCAAGGACAGATCCGAAAATCTGATGATAGTGGACCTGCTGCGCAACGATATTGGCCGGGTCTGTGTACCGGGCAGTGTCAGGGTGCCGTCGCTGTTTGCCATTGAGTCGTTTCCGGCGGTGCATCATCTGGTGTCGACCATTACCGGCGAGCTGAAGCCGGGGCTCGACGGCACCGATCTGCTGGCGGCCACTTTTCCCGGCGGCTCCATTACCGGTGCCCCCAAAATACGCGCCATGGAGATTATTGAAGAGCTGGAGCCCCATCGCCGCCATGGCTATTGCGGCAGCATGGGCTATTTAAGTGCTCATGGCCGCATGGACACCAGCATTACCATTCGTACCCTGCTGGCAGAGCAGCACCGGCTTTACTGCTGGGCCGGCGGCGGCGTGGTGGCCGACTCCGAGCAGGCCAGCGAATATCAGGAGCTGTTCGATAAACTGGGCCGCATTTTACCCGTGCTGGAAAAGCTATGACCCTGGATGAGCTGATCACCCGCATTAATCTGCTGCCGCCACAGCCTGATGACGGCTGGCCCGGGCATGCCCGGCCCGCAGCGGTGCTGATGCCGGTGCTGGAAGGCCGGGAAGGGTTAGAGCTGGTGCTGACCCGGCGCAGCCGGCATTTGCGTCAGCATCCCGGGCAAATCAGTTTTCCCGGCGGCCGGGTAGATAAAGAAGATGCCAGCCTGTGGCACACGGCCCTGCGGGAAAGCGAAGAAGAGATTGGCCTGCCGCCGGCGCGCTGCCGGCAGCTGGCGCGGCTGCGGGCCCAGTACACCATTTCCGGTTTTGCGCTCACGCCCTTTGTGGGGCTGGTGGAGGGACAGCCGGAATTTGTGCTGAACCCCGATGAAGTGGACGAGCTCTACCGGATTCCGCTGGATTATCTGCTGGACTTGCGCCATCACCATGTGCTGAGCCAGCAGCGGCGGGGCAGGCTGCACCGGGTGGTGTTTATTCGCTGGCACGGGCTTTGGGTGTGGGGCATTACCGCGTCTGTTATTCATCAGTTTGCCCATCAGGTGGCGCGCTGACTGGCGATCCTTATCACAAAGTCTATGTTTCTGCGCTGGCTTGTTAAAATTCTGTTGGGTTAAAACTCAAATAAACCTACAATCGTTCAATAATAGTTGAGCGATTGCCGCGGCGTCGCTGTTTCACATCTGTAGTGTTCGGAGTTGCCATGATCAGCGTGTTTGACATCTTCAGTATCGGTATCGGCCCGTCTTCTTCCCATACCGTAGGCCCCATGCGGGCGGCCCATGCCTTTGTGCAGGCCATGGCGGAGCAGGGCACCCTTACTCGTACCACACGAGTAGAAGTAGAGCTGTTTGGCTCTTTGGGCCAGACCGGCATTGGCCATGGCACCGGCAAGGCGGTGATCCTGGGGCTGGGCGGTTTTGATCCCGAATCCGTGGACGTAGACATGATCCCTGAGTTTCTGGAAAAGGTGGAAGCCAGCCAGGAAATTGTACTGAACCAGACTCATGCTGCCGCCTTTCCGCGCACGGGTGCCATTGTGTTTCATCGTCGAAAAACCCTGCCCTTGCACAGTAACGGCATGACCTGCCGTGCCTTTGAGGACGATAAGGTGCTGGCAGAGCAGTCTTATTACTCCATTGGCGGCGGTTTTATTGTGAAAGCGGAAGAGTTTGCCGACACCAAGGCGGCCGCCGTGGCCGAGTCCAGCGCCAGGCCGGTGCCGTTTCCGTTTAAAAGCGGCAATAAGCTGCTGCAGCTGTGCCGGGAAAACGGCATGTCCATCAGTGGCCTTATGATGGAAAACGAAAAGGTAAACCGCAGTGAAGAAGAAGTGGTTGCCGGCCTGCGGGAGATCTGGGACGTAATGAAGGCCTGTGTGAAACGGGGCTGTAAAACCGAAGGCATTTTGCCCGGCGGGCTTAAGGTAAAGCGTCGTGCACCCTCTTTGCACCGCCGGCTGGTGAGCGAAGCCCATTACAATAAGGATCCCTTAAGCGTGATGGAGTGGGTGGATTTATTTGCGCTGGCGGTAAATGAAGAAAACGCCGCCGGTGGCCGGGTGGTGACGGCGCCCACCAACGGGGCCGCCGGCATTCTGCCTGCGGTGCTGCATTATTACGACAAATTCGTGCAGCCGGTAGACGACGACGCCCTGGTGCAGTATTTCCTTACCGCCGCTGCCATTGGCATTCTCTATAAGGAAAACGCCTCTATCTCGGGTGCCGAAGTCGGTTGCCAGGGGGAAGTGGGCGTGGCCTGCTCCATGGCTGCCGGTGCGCTGACTGCTGTGGTGGGCGGCACCATCGAATATGTTGAAAATGCCGCCGAAATTGGTATGGAGCACAACCTGGGCCTGACGTGCGATCCTGTGGGTGGTCTGGTGCAGGTGCCCTGCATAGAGCGCAATGCCATGGGCGCGGTGAAGGCCATTAATGCCAGCCGCCTGGCCCTGCGCGGCACCGGCGAGCACAAGGTGTCCCTCGACAAGGTGATTAAAACCATGCGCGACACCGGCAGAGACATGAAAACCAAATACAAGGAAACCGCCCGCGGCGGCCTGGCGGTGAATATTATTGAATGCTGAACGGAAAGAAAGCTTGAAGCTGAAAGCCTGAAGCTGGAAGTAAAAAGCCCGGTTAAAAACCGGGCTTTTTTGTAGCTGTCACTTTAGTTGGCAGAAGGTACTTCCAGCTTCCAGCTGACGGCTTCCAGCTATTACTTGATGCGCATGCCGGGCTGGGCACCGGTGTGCGGCTCCAGGATCCACAGATCCTTGCCGCCGGGGCCGGCGGCCAGCACCATGCCTTCACTCATGCCAAAGCGCATTTTGCGCGGGGCCAGGTTGGCCACCATAACGGTGAGTTTGCCTTCCAGATCTTCCGGGCTGTAGGCCGACTTGATGCCGGCAAACACTTGGCGGCTTTCGCCACCCAGGTCCAGCTCCAGGCGTAGCAGCTTGTCGGCCTGGGGCACGGCTTCCGCTTTCTTGATCAGCGCCACCCGCAGGTCTACCTTGGCGAAGTCATCAAAGCCGATGGTGTCGCTGATGGGGTCGTCTGCCAGCGGGCCGGTGGGGGCTGCCTTGGCCTGCTCAGCGGCCAGATCTTCTTTGGACGCTTCCACCATGGCGTCGACCTTGTCGGATTCCATGCGGCTGAACAGCGCCTTGAACTTGGTCACGGTGTGGCCGGTAAGCGGCGCGCTCACGGCATTCCAGGTGAGCTCTGTGTTGAGGAAGGCCTCGGCGCGCTCGGCCAGCTTGGGCATCACCGGCTTCAGGTAGGTCATCAGCACCCGGAACAGGTTAATGCCCACAGAGCAGATGGCCTGCAGCTCGGCGTCTTTGCCTTCTTCCTTGGCCACCACCCAGGGTGCCTTGTCGTCCACGTAGCGGTTGGCCTTGTCGGCCAGCGCCATGATCTCGCGAATGGCACGGCCATATTCACGCTGTTCGTAAAATTGACCAATGCGCTCGGCAGCACCGGCAAATTCGGCATACAGCTCAGGCTCGGCACACTCGGCGGCCAGTTCACCGTTAAAGCGCTTGGCAATAAAGCCGGCATTGCGGGACGCCAGATTGACCAGCTTGTTGACCACATCGGCATTTACCCGGGCCACAAAGTCGCCCAGGTTCAGGTCCAGATCGTCAATGCGGCTGGTGAGCTTGGCGGCGTAGTAATAACGCAGGCACTCAGGGTCCAGATGATTAAGGTAAGTGTCGGCCTTGATAAAGGTGCCCTTGGACTTGGACATTTTGGCACCGTTTACCGTTACGTATCCGTGCACAAAAATATTGGTGGGCTTGCGGAAACCGCTGCCGTCCAGCATGGCCGGCCAGAACAGGCTGTGGAAATAAACAATGTCCTTGCCGATAAAGTGATACAGCTCGGCCTCGCTGCCGGGCTTCCAGTAATCGTCAAAGTTCAGATCGCCGCGTTTGCCACAGTAGTTTTTGAACGAGCCCATGTAGCCGATTGGGGCGTCCAGCCATACGTAAAAATATTTGCCCGGCGCATCGGGAATTTCAAAGCCGAAATAAGGGGCGTCGCGGGTGATGTCCCACTGTTGCAGGCCGGATTCAAACCACTCTTCCAGCTTGTTGGCCATTTCTTCCTGCAGGGCACCGGAGCGGGTCCAGGCCTTGAGCATGCCCTCGAACTGAGGCAAATCAAAAAAGAAGTGCTCGGTATCTTTCATCACCGGAGTGGCGCCCGACACCGCAGAGCGGGGGTTAATCAGCTCGGCGGGGGTGTAGGTAGCGGAGCAGACTTCACAGTTGTCGCCGTATTGGTCTTCCGCCTTGCAGCTGGGGCAGGTGCCTTTTACGAAACGATCGGGCAGAAACATGTTCTGCTCAGGATCGTACAGCTGAGAGATGGAGCGGCTTTCAATAAAGCCGTTTTCCTTCAGGCGGCCGTAGATAAGCTCCGCAAACTCACGGTTTTCATCGCTGTGCGTGCTGTGATAGTTATCAAAGCCGATATTAAAGCGTTCAAAGTCGTGTTCATGCTCTTTTTTCACCGCGGCGATCATGTCTTCCGGGGTTACGCCCAGTTGCTTGGCCTTGAGCATGATGGGGGTGCCGTGGGCATCGTCGGCGCAGATAAAATGGACCTGATGGCCACGCATTCGTTGGTAACGAACCCAGATATCGGCCTGAATGTGCTCCAGCATATGACCAAGGTGAATTGAACCGTTGGCATAGGGGAGGGCGCAGGTAACGAGAATCTTACGTGGATCGGTAGCCATAATTTCCATTTTTGTAGAGTTGAGTTTACGGGACCCCGCATGTTACCCGAGTTTTTTGGCATATACACTCTTCAGCAACGTTTTACCTGCGCAGTGCTTTTGCTAAAGTGCTGTTACTCCCCTCATTTGGACCTAACTGAATGAATATTGAACCAATTCGGCAACGGTTAAGCCGCTTTCAGCCCGTTTTCTGGGCGCAGGATCCGGTGTCTGCCGGTTTTGTACGCAGCATAACCTGTGAAGGCGATGTGTTAACCATTGCGCTTACGCTGCCTTTTGTGGGAGCGGACAAAGCCGGGCTTGAGAGCCTGAATGACGAGCTGTGCGCCATTGCCGGCGCAAAGCAGATTAACTGGCAGCTGCATACCGATGTGGCGTCTCTGGCTCATGCCAATGAAGCCAGGCCCATTGCCGGTGTACGCAATATTATTGCGGTGTCGTCCGGCAAGGGCGGCGTGGGCAAGTCCACCACGGCAGTGAACCTGGCGCTGGCGCTGAGCCGGCTGGGGGCGAGAGTGGGTGTGCTGGATGCGGATGTGTACGGCCCTTCCATTCCCATGATGCTGGGAGTGACCGGTCAGCGCCCCGCCAGTGACGACGGCAAAACCATGAGCCCGATTTCCGCTCATGGCGTAAAAGCCAACAGCATAGGTTTTCTGGTGGGAGCCAACGACGCCACCATATGGCGCGGGCCCATGGCCAGCAAGGCGCTGGAGCAGATATTGCGGGAAACCCGCTGGGGCGAGCTGGACTATCTGGTGGTGGACCTGCCCCCGGGCACCGGTGACATTCAGCTCACCATTGCCCAGCAGGTGCCTACCACCGCTGCTGTGGTGGTGACCACGCCCCAGAACGTGGCCCTGGCCGATGCGGTAAAAGGCATTAATATGTTCGGCAAGGTCAATATTCCGGTGCTGGGCGTGGTAGAGAACATGAGTTATCACCAGTGCAGCCAGTGCGGCCATAAAGAAAGCCTGTTTGGCGAAGGCGGTGGTGAGCATCTGTGCAGCGAGCATGGCGTGCCTTTGCTTGGCCAAATGCCGCTTAATGCCACTCTGTGTCAGCAAATGGATGCCGGCACGCCGGTAATGACGGTAGATCCGGAAGGTGAGGTGGCTGGCCGCTACCTCAATATGGCTGCCCGGCTGGCTGCCGGCCTGTATTTTACCGGCAAAACCGTGCCCACCACGCTCTACACCCGGCTGGTATAAGTATTAGTGCTGCTGGTGCGCCATGCGGGTGCACCGGCTTTTATTCAGGTTTCAGGAGTTGTCATGCGTCTTTGCGATCGGGACATTAAACAATATCTGGCCGAGGGCCGAATCAAGATTGATCCCGCCCCGGCAGAGGAGCGGATCAGTGGTGTGAGTGTGGATGTGCTGCTGGGCAACGCCTTTCGTGTGTTTCAGGATCATACCGCGCCCTACATTGACCTGAGCGGCCCCAAAGGGCAGGTGCAGGAGCAGATTAACCGGGTAATGAGTGATGAAATCATTATTGCAGACGGTGAAGCCTTCTTTCTGCACCCCGGCGAGCTGGCGCTGGCCGTTACTCACGAGTCGGTGACGCTGCCCGACGACATAGTGGGCTGGCTGGACGGCCGCTCTTCCTTGGCCCGCCTTGGCCTGATGGTGCACGTAACGGCGCACCGCATAGATCCGGGCTGGAGTGGCCGCATTGTGCTGGAGTTTTATAACAGCGGCAAACTGCCCCTGGCTCTGCGCCCCCAGATGGTGATTGGTGCCCTGAACTTTGAAACCATGTCGGGCCCCGCCGAGCGCCCCTACATGAGCCGCGCCAGCGCCAAATATAAATCTCAGCAAGGTGCCGATGCCAGCCGCATAAATCAGGACTGACCCCCTTCGGGGGAGCTGTAAGCTATAAGCCGTCAGCTTTAAGTGGTGTTGTTTTTACCGGGAACGGCCACTATTGGTTTTACACGCACAGAACGGGACAAAAATAATGAAAAAATGGCTATATGCCTTGGCGGCACTGGTGGTGCTGCTGCTATTGGGGGTCGTGGCGCTGACCCAGCTGGTAGACACTGACAGAGTCAAACGCCTGCTGGTGGAGCAGACCCGGGAAAAAACCGGCCGTACTCTGGTCATAGAAGGAGACTTAAGCTGGCGCTTTTTTCCTTCGGTGGGGTTTACCCTGGGCAAAACATCGCTGCTTAACCCGCCCGGCTTTGAACAGGGCGCCACTCTCTCGGTGGGGGAAGTCAGCCTGGATGTGGCGCTCAAACCTTTGCTTGATAACCGGCTGGATGTGGGTCAGGCCGTGCTCAGCAATGCCCGCCTGCACCTTATTACCCACAAAGATGGCAGCACCAACCTGGATGATCTGCGTAATCTGGGCCAAAAAAGTGCCGAACCCCAAACCGCGCCAGCTCCTGACGCACAGGCCAGCGAAGCCGGGCCCAAACGTGAGCTGCAGTTTGTCAGTCTGGCCGGTATAAAGGTAACCGATGCGGAAGTACTGCTACAGGACGAACGTTCCGACACCCTCACTCGCCTTAACCGGGTAAATATCAGCCTTGACCAATTTGCGCCGGGGCAGGAGGTGCCGCTGACGCTGTCCGGCAACCTGTTCTCCGATGAAGTACAGGCCAGTATTAACGCCAGCGGAACACTCTGGCTGGCACCGGAATATGACCGGCTGCGTCTGGATAACCTGACACTGAACGCCGGCGTGACCGGCCGTGCTGTGCCCGGTAATAAAGCGCTGACGCTCAGCGGCAATCTGGCCTATGACATGACCAGCAAGCAGGCCGGTTTTACCAACGTCACTATGTCGGCAGGCTCTTTGACCCTGGATGGCGAGCTGCAGGTAGATCACGGCCCGGAAATTCCCGAGATTCGTTTTAATCTGCACACACCGCTGCTGGATCTGGAGCAGCTGAGTGCGGAGTGGAGCAGCGAGCAGGGCGGCAGTGACAGTGCGGCCACCAGCACAGATAATGCTTCGGCCAAGTTACCGCCTTCGGTGGCTGCCAGCGAGCCGGATCTGTCCATTCTCCACAAGCTCGATGTGCAAGGTACGCTCGCAGCCGATCTGCTTAACGTGCAGGGCATGGAAATGCAGGGCGTGTCTCTTGAGGTAAAAGTGCAGGACGGCAAGGCCACTGCCAGCGACATTAACGCCAGCCTGTATCAAGGCTCCCTGCAGGGCGAGGTGAGCCTGAATGCCAACCGTAACCCTGCAAGCTTTATGCTCAATACGCAGCTGCAAAACGTAAACGGCTTTGAACTGCTGAATGACGCCGCTGGTATTGACTCTCTCGAAGGCCGCGCCAGTGTGGCCCTGAATGTGGCCGGGCGCGGGCTGACCGAACGGGCCATTAAACAAAGTCTCACCGGTACCAGCCGGGTGGAATTTGCCGACGGTGCCCTGCGCGGGGTCAATATTGCCGCCATGATCCGCCGTGGTTATGCTCAGGTAAAGGGGCTGCCGGTGCCCAACGACAATGAGCCTCAGAAAACCGATTTCAGCGCCCTGACTGCCGACTTTGATATCGGCAAAGGTAAGGTCAGCACGCAAAACCTGAACCTGGCATCTCCGTTGCTGCGGGTAAAAGGCGAAGGTGAAACCAGCCTGCTGGACAGCACGCTCGATGTGCTGTTCAGCACTGCCATTGTAGGCACGCTCAAGGGCCAGGACGGTGAATCACTGGATGAGCTGAAAAATATTACCGTGCCCCTGCGGGTAAGCGGCACCTATCAGCAGCCGCGCTACACCCTGGATATGCAGCAGGTGTTTGACCTTTACCTGAAAGAAAAAGCCAGCAAGGAAGCCGAGCGGGTCAAGCGCAAGCTCAACGAAAAACTCGGCGACGAGCTTGGCGACAAAATCAACGAAAAACTGCCCGGTCTGTTTGACAAGCTTGGGCTGTAACTACTCTGCCCGGCGGCAGCCGGGCTTTGTCTTTAAAAAGACAGGCCTTTTCCAATGGCGTCCAGCTCATGCAGCGGAAACGGCTGATTGGTATCCTCGTTATACTGCACATGCAGCTGGCGCAACCTGTGGGTATATAACGCCAGCGTTTGTGGCTCGTCCTGTGGCTGGCAAAAGACCACGCATATTTCTTCCGGACGCACCAGCTGACGAATGTTGCGGGCACTGTATTTGTGCTCCCCGTTGTCATGGCGCGATAGCCCGGCATTATGCTTGTGCGGGATCATGGTTTGCGCCGGAACCTTGAGGCCATAGAAGGTGCGGGACGCAGCTTCCCAGTCAAACAAACCGGATACATCCAGTTGCTCTCCCTTATGAAAATGTAGCGGTATTCTGTGTTCATCTCTGTTTAGCCGCACCAGCCGGGTATTGGGCAGCTGGCTGGACGTGACAGTTTGATTAAGCAACTGAAGTTTATCAAAGGCCAGTTTATTGTTGGTGAGGCTTGCCCATTGCTGGCCGATATGACTGACGTTGGTTTGCACCAGGTTGGGGCCGTTTTTATCAATTTGTTGCAGTGCCTGCTCAAAGAAGCGTTCAAAGCGTTTATTGTTGTTATCGGCTTCAGTGCGCGAAAACGGTTCAAACTTGCCTGTCAGCACCGTTAATAACGCGGTTGCATAGGGCTGCCATTGCGGTGTGCCATCGGCTTGCGGCAAGGCGCATTCAAGGCAGTGGTTAACTACTCTGGCCGCCAGCGGCAGTGTGATGGCAGGCATGATTTGGCCGGCGGTGATATGGCGGTTTTGTTGTATTACGGTCAGGGCCGCCGGTGCCGGATCTGTGTCATTCAGCCCGGCGGGAACCACCCCCAGCATACGCAAACAATCGCGCATAGCCATGGTGTATTTTTCAGCCGGCATCGTTTCTTCAATTAATATTACCTGGGGCAGAATATGATGCTTTGCCAGTGCCCGGCGGGAAAAAACGTAAGGGTCACAGGCTTTACCCCGCAAGCTGCTGTTCATTTCCAGCACAGCACAGGCAACGGAGCCGGAAGTGTCGAGGACGCTTCCAATATATTGCATCATGGTTTGTTCTGTTTGCCGGTTCAGTGTTTTTTGCCTGTCGTTGAGTATCTGCTTAATTTGAGACGGAGTGCGTCCTGTTTTCTCTTCTTCGTTCAGCTCGGCTGTGGGCAGTTGTTCACTCAAGGGGCCGGCCGCCAGAGAGACCAGGTTAATACACAAGCCATCGGGCCAGCGTAATTGAGTGTTTGTGCTGTTTTCAGGTTGGCCCAACAGTGTGATCAATTCATTCATCACCACAGAGCGCGTGTTTTCCTGTCGCTGAAATAAATACAGGGTTAGCTGCTGCAGGCCGGTTTCAAGATGGTTGAGCGTATCTAGCACCCGTTGGCGACGCAGCTGGCTGGCATTGTTTTCCCGAAAGGGTTTGTTCAGACGTTTTCTTTTTGTAACACGCTGCATGGTACCGGTCTGACAAAAGCCGGCCTGCTCCAGGTGCTGATTAAGGGAGTGAGTAATATCCATGCGGTCTGGCCAGCCCACTCCGGTGCCTCCGGCAAAAAAGCGATCACCGGCACCATGGCTTAACCGGGGGAGTAACCAAATGCTCTGATCCTGAATAATGGGAACGATACACTCGCTTTGTTCGTGGTGCTTACTACCGGTCAGGCGGTTAATCAGCGCCAGAATACGGGCATCCTGTTTGTACTTCCAGCGGGCTTCAATGCTTTTGTGGCTGCTGTGTTTGTCTTGCTGAGCATAGTATTTCAGCGAGGTATGCCGGTAGTTGCCGGCTTCATCCGGAATAAACATATCCATACTGCGGGCATTACCACCATAGAAAGACGGATAGTCAACTGGACCCCAGTTGCGAATGGACGGGCGAGCCAGCAGGTGAATGCCTTCACGTTCTGGAAAAGTGGCTGTTGTCAGGCTAATGGCCTCAGACCAGTAACAGTTCTTCTTTACCGAGTCCTGGCTTGGTGGAAAAGCCACCAGCTCCAGGCCATAAAATAGAGAAGAAGAATGAGCGGTCACCGGAACAAAGGTTCTTGTTTCTCCCGATCGGAATGCCAGTGTTTTACCGCCCAATATATGATTGGCATAGCTCACCAGAGCATCAAAGGCGAGGGTATCTTTTGCCATGGCGCAGGCACCGGCATGCTGCTCTGTGGCCAGACTCACGTCTATGATGTGCCAGTTCTCATTGTGTTGCGCGCTAGCGGCAATCTCTGCACGCGCACTGCCCGGCTGTTTGTCATAAAGAATGCCAAGCCACAATGACAGTGCGCTGAACACGGCGTCACGCAGGGTGTTATCTTGTGTGCGGTCATTGAGAAAATACAGTTGCAGGTAGCCATCGATTTTGTTTCTTCTTACCATGGCCAGATCCGGCACCAGCACGGCCAGCACTTCATCCAGTCCTTTCAGTGCCTGAGATGGCCAGATTTTTGCGGAGCGGCTTTGAAGCCGGTGCCATTGCAACAGCACCTGATGAGCAGACATGGGCATGGTGAAGCAGGTAAGCGACAATGCATTGAATGATGCAGCTGGTGTCCAGGCGGCCAGGTGCAGGCTGTTAACTGAGATCGCCATATTGCAGTCCTTGTGTCTGTTTCAGGGCGAGATAAAAAGGCTCGTAAAGCAGCCGGGCTATGTCGTGCTCGTTAGGGTTATAGCGAGGATCCATGGCCTGTTGCAGTTGCTTGACCATTTGTACCAGTACGCTGGAGCCAGGTGTGTCGGGTTTATTGTCGATGCACTCAAAAGAATGCGGGGCAAACCGTTCATCCACAAAACCAACAAACACCGGGCAACCACCACGAATGCCACGACCGGTGGTTTGCCAGAGCGGAGCCAGCAGGTTCCAGGCAAACTGCGCTTTGTAAGTGGCAGGAAGCCCTGAATACTGGCTGCGATAGTCCAGGCTGAGGCGCACAATGTGTGTGGCTTTATTGCGCATTCTGCGGGCTCTTTCTGCCAGCGGTGCGGTTTTGGACAGGTGCTCACTGCTCTGATTGATTTGCGCAATGGCAAAGCGGTTAAGCCGGCCGGTAACCGCCGACAGATCATCGGGACGGGGATGAGGGCGATGCAGAAAATAGATGCTTGAAATGGCCGCTTTATTAGCTGAGTTCAGTATGTTGTGGCCTCGGGAGACCACCTGCACAGGGGCCACCAGCACGGATTTTTCCGGCGTGTTGCCAAATTGCTCTATCAGTGAACGAGGCAGGGGGCGGGCCAGCTGGGGGCGTTGATCCGACGCGTTTTCATCTGCTTTATCTCTCACCAGGCAATAGACACGCCAGTCACCAAAACCGTTTTTATCCAGACATTGTCTGAGCTGATCTGCGGTGTGGGCTGCATCGGCATAAGAGTTGGTTACCAGCAATGCCCGCCGCCTGTTATGCAGCCATGACGCTCCCCATTGCTGCTCCAGCCGCTGCCACTGTTGCTCCAGCAGTGTGAAACCGTCGGCATTGGATGCCAGGCCATGAGCAATAAAGGTCAGATTATCCCGGCGTCTTTCGGGGCTGGTGCCCGATACCCTGACCTGTTGGCCAGTTTGGCGGGGCAAATGAACCAGCGCAAAGGTGGAGTGTGCAATGGCGTCCAGCTCAGCGTTGGGCTGTAGCAAAATGCCCTTTACCGGCACCTGTACATCGAACACCGGAGAAGCATTATCGGTATGGTTGCCACCTGCCCAGCTGGTGCCCGACAGCATGAGCACATTGGGGCCGACTTGCCCTTCGGCCGCAAGCAATTGATGCAAGTGAGTCAGCAAATATCTGCCTACTCCCAGATGGTTGATCAGGGTGAGTTGTCCTCCCTGACGGTCGAACTTATCCTGGCCGGGCTCGTCGTATAACAGCCCAAAAATGGCACCGGACGGGTTCATGGGCAACAGGCTGCGATAATGCCGAATAAGATGATTGGCTTTGGTAAACAGCTCTTCGTCGTTCAGGCCAAAGTCCTCGGCCACCGCCGGCTGGGCCTTGATCAGCCAGTTGTAATAAGACAGTGCCAGTTCGGCAATCACAGCCAGTAACAAGCGCAGCGCATTTTCTCTTCGTGTGACCACAGACTGGCTGGCGGGCAGGCAGAACACGGCCAGCTCGGTATTCAGCAGTAACTCTATTTGTGTGGTCAGATCTTCAACGTGATCGTGCAGCAATACATCTTTGGCAATGGCCTGCAATGCATGGGCGGCTTGTTCATAGCCGGTATCTGTAAATAAAAACGATGACTGCCGTGATGCCATGGTGCTGGTATTAATGGGCAGTGCTGAAGAAATGGCTGATGCTACCTGAATAATTTGCTGAAAGTCCTGCTCGGCCTGCTGTTGGTGGCCGGCGGTATTTTTGACAGGGTTAATCTCGCGCCAGAGGCCATACAGCAGGCCGGCGGCGGTAAAGGGAGTGTTCTGGTAGACCTTGCACAGGCTGGCGCGTTCGCGTTGCAGCAGCGCATAAAGCGTGCCGATTAACCTGGAAAATACGTGGAAGTTGTTATGCCAGCGGGTTGCAGTGGCGTTGCGATACTGCAGGCCACTTTTTTCCCTGATTTTTTCTGAAGTTCGCATGCCAATAACAGGAATATACACATCCGGGGCGCTGCCCATAATGGCGGTGCTGGGCACAAAGGCGTTATCCAGACTTGCCTGAACAGCATCTGCCTCATCCACAATGACCAAATCAATATCATATTGCAGTAGTTCCGGCAGGGTCAGATGCTCTGCCCGGGTCCATTTATCCGGGCTCATATATGCAAATGCTGCCGATGTCATGATCAGTACCTGGGCGGTTGTCGCATCACGCTGCTGCGATTGTGCCGGACACTGGGCCCATAACGGGCAGGAATGTGCTTTACCGTCCTGTTGCTGTGACTGGACAGCAGAGATTTTTTCGTGATCAGAAAGCGTTGTTTGTCGCAGGTTATGGCAAGGCTTTTCACTAAAATCGGGAAAGCGGCGGCTGCGTTCTCCGCGCACCACGGGGGGAGACTCAGGCTGCATGCCGTCCAGCGGGCAAGACACACTGAAACTGGAGGCAAGATCTCCCAGGGAGGATATGGCCCAGCCGGTATGTCGCTGGCCTTGCTGCCAGTGAATGGCATCCAGGTGCGTTTCACGCCGGCGCAGGCTGGATAATACAGTAGCGCGAATGCCGTGCCGTTTCAGCCTTGAGGAAAGCGTGGCACCCTGAATAGTGTCATTTACTATCATGGCAATACGCTTTGGCTGCTGCCCTTTGGTCAGGGCAAACAATAACGCCATTACCAGCGTTGACTTTCCTGATGACAACATACCTACCAGATGTGTGCTCCCGTTAAGGGTGATAGTGTCGCCATCAAAAAAATCATTCGACAGGCTTTTAAGGTTGAGTGTTTGCTGCAGACGTTGCTCGAGCCGAAGTGGCGGCAAACTGGCTGGCCAGTCGGGCTGGCGTTCGGTGCTATCTATGTCTTTGGCGGCGGCTATCAGCTCGCTTAACTTAATGCGAACAGGTTGGCGTTCATGGCGGGGAGACAGTGCGTGTTGCTGAACAGAGCCCGCGGTTATGTTTGTCACCGGAATTTGATAGGAATATACCGTATTACCATTATTTACTTTGACTCTGGCGCTGCCGGGAGAGGCCAGTTTGATGTCTCGTATTACCCAGGGCACGGCACCTGCCAGGGTCTGGTGCAGCAAGGTCAGCACTCGGGGGTGAGCAAACTGTTTAAGTGTGGGCTTGTTCTCCGTGATATCAAAGCTGCGCAGTGTGGCGGGCTGTTCACGGTAGTGGCGACAGTTATCGGACCATACCGCCACCGAGCCGAAGCGGCCACATAAATGACGCAGGTTACACAGCGCATTGGCCAGTGCCGGGTGAGCGGTGGCACCGGCAACCAGCGAAGGGTAGCCCAGCATCAGAGCGGGTACGGCGGTAATATCCTGCTCTGGCAAGTACTCGCTCAGCACCACAAAACACAGCTCGGTGAGGGCCAGGGTACGTAAATGATGCTGATTAAGTCTGGTAGCTGCGGGCTCGGTGAGCGCCAGTGCGTTGCAGTACTCATCAATAAACTGCAGATCGGTTCTCATCAAGTGTCCTCCAGGCTGGCCAGTAGTCCGGAGACAGTGCTGAGTGTGACCCGCTGTTTGCCGTAGCTTGATCTGAAAGCGTTGAACCGTGCTTCAAACCGACTGTCTGTTTCCAGCAAATAGTCAGGGATCACCAGATAACACTCATGGGTGCCGGTATATTCCTTGAATCCATTAAAACGGGCTGCCAGCTTCTGTGCTGAAAAGTAGTCCTTTACATCAACCGCTATCTTGCGGCCGCGAGGGGAGCATGCCAGCAGATCCATTCTGTCCAGACCCGGCCATAATGTGACCTGCCAGCCCATGTTTTCCAGCCCTTGTGCCAGCGCCAGCTCGGCTCGCCCCGGCAATGCCCAGAAGGTTCTGAACGGACGACGCAGATACATCATGCCGGGGTGGTAGGGCTTTGAGTCATGACAGCCGCTGCCGGCAAGGCGAATGGCCTCTGGTTCCCGGCATTCGGTGCTAAAGCTGAGCGTGTCTCCGGTATGGTTTTTCAGGCACAAAATGGTACCCGAGATACTGCATAGAGGAAGTTTGCCCTGCAGGCACATTGAAGCGTGTACTGGCTGATAAAACGTGTTGATCATCTGAGCTACTTCGTTTGTGTTAACCAGATCCGGGTGAGTGATCAGCACTCTTGCCGTATCAATAAGCGGGTGTTCAATCAGTATGCGTCGCCAGGTGCGATAGAGCTGCTCACCATCAGCTTGCGCTTTGCACAGACGTATTAACGCTGCAAACCCCTGATTCTCTTTCAGCTCCTGCTCAGGGTTATGCCCCTCTACCGCCAGGCTGCGGCATGCAATGGAAATACCTGAGTCTTCCAGCAGACAGGCGCTGAAAAAGGTGTGTTCTTCATCCCAGCTCATATCGCTGACCCACTCGTACAGGGGCTGCTGTGCCCGAGTAATGAGTTGTTGCAGATCCGTAGGCCAATGTATGGTGTTTGTGCCGATGTTATGGGCTGCAGAAAGGCTGAATGCCCGTATTAACAATGGCGGGTAGGGGGCATTCAGATAACCCTGCTCGTCTATTAAGTCCTGTATTTGAACCAGAGCAGAGGCATAAATGCGCACCAGTTGCTCTGTGTTAATGACTGAGGGGGAAGGGCCACTGAGCTGTTCCAGCCGTTGCTGAATATCACTCGGTATCGCCGAGTCTCCGTTGAGGTAGCGATACAAGGTGGCCCTGCTGATTTGCAATGCCCGGGCACAGGCGGATTTCCAGCGACGACCATGGCCGAGCTGCTCGGCAAACAGCTGCTGGCATTGCTCGGCAAAGATTAAGTGGGTGGAAGCCATCACGCTCAACTGTTTCAAGTGTTGAGCGTTAAAGGCTAGTGTATCAAGTGTATCAGCGCCAGTTTATGGGTTAATCCAAATCCGCCGCACTGTGGCGCTCTTCCAGCTGTTCGCTTTCATCGCCCCAGGTGCGGTTTACCCGGCGGCCGCGCTGTACCGCAGGGCGGGCATCAATGGCCCTGGCCCAGCGCAGTACGTTGGGGTAATCGGATACCGACAGAAACTCGGCGGCATCGTACAGCCGGCCCAGCACCAGGGCACCATACCAGGGCCAGATGGCAATGTCGGCAATGCTGTAGTGGTCGCCGGCAATATAGGGCCGGTCGGCCAGCTGCCGCTCCAGCACATCGAGCTGGCGTTTGGCTTCCATGGCAAAGCGGTTAATGGGGTATTCCAGTTTTTCCGGCGCGTAGGCGTAGAAGTGGCCAAAACCACCACCCAGGTAGGGGGCCGAGCCCATCTGCCAGAACAGCCAGTTCATCACCTCGGTCTTTTGCGCTGGGTCTTCGGGCAGCAGAGCGCCGAACTTTTCTGCCAGATACAGCAGAATGGAGCCGGACTCAAACACCCGCACCGGTTTATCTGTGCTGTTATCCAGCAGCGCCGGTATCTTGGAGTTGGGGTTCACCGCCACAAAGCCGGAGGAAAACTGATCGCCCTCGCCAATGCGGATCAGCCAGGCGTCATATTCGGCACCGCTGTGGCCCAGCGCCAGCAGCTCTTCCAGCATAATGGTCACCTTAACGCCATTGGGCGTGGCGAGCGAATACAGCTGCAGCGGATGCTGGCCCACGGGCAGGGCTTTATCATGGGTGGGGCCGGCCACCGGGCGGTTGATATTGGCAAATTCACCGCCGTTGGCGGTATCCCAGGTCCAGACAGCAGGGGGCGTGTAGGGCGTTGTCATGCTCAATTTCTCCTGTTGAATTAGCGAGTAAGGTCACTTCTGCATTGACGTTACCATATTGCATTCCAGTAACAGGTGTCCATGTTTTACATATATGGTAAAAAGAATATGTAATTTATTGTATATGCATTTATTCGCATGTAAGGTATTCACATCTCTCGACCAAAACAATAACAAGGCAATACCATAATGAAGCCCACTTTTGAGCATTTACCCAACCTGGACGCTGAGCAGTTTCAGCTGCCCGACAGCAAGGCGCTGGCAGTGACCGGCGAGCAGCATGCGCCCAGAATATTGCTGCTGTACGGATCGTTACGCCAACGCTCTTTCAGCCGTCTGGTCACCGAAGAAGCCGGCCGGCTGCTGCAGCAAATGGGAGCAGAGATTCGTATTTTTAATCCTGAAGGTTTGCCCTTGCCGGACGGCGCAGACGAGCAGCACCCCAAGGTACAAGAGCTGCGCGAGCTGGTGCAGTGGAGTGAGGGCATGGTGTGGTGCTCGCCGGAGCGTCATGGTGCCATGACCTCGGTAATGAAAGCCCAGATAGACTGGATTCCGCTGAGCCTGGGGGCGGTGCGGCCCACTCAGGGCAAAACCCTGGCGGTAATGCAGGTCTGCGGCGGCTCCCAGAGTTTTAATACCGTTAACCAGATGCGGGTTCTGGGGCGCTGGATGCGCATGATCACCATTCCCAATCAGTCATCGGTGGCCAAGGCCTATCAGGAGTTCGATGACAATGACCGAATGAAGCCCTCGGCCTACTACAACCGCATTGTGGATGTGATGGAAGAGCTGGTGAAATTCACCCTGCTTACCCGGGGTTGCAGTGACTATCTGACCAACCGCTATTCCGAGCGGGTAGAAAGTGCCGAGCAACTGTCTGCACGAGTGGATCAGCGTTCAATTTAAGGAGCGGCAGCCATGGGAATCTTTGAACGTTATCTGTCACTTTGGGTAGGGCTTGGCATTGTGGCCGGCGTTGCGCTGGGCAGCCTGGTGCCCGGCCTGTTTGGTGCCATTGCAGACATTGAATTCGCCCACGTGAATCTGGTGGTGGCGGTGCTGATCTGGGTGATGATCTACCCCATGATGGTGCAGATAGACTTCAGCGCCATTAAAAATGTGGGTAAAAAGCCCAAAGGGCTGATGCTGACCCTGGTGATTAACTGGCTGATCAAGCCCTTTACCATGGCGGCGCTGGGCTGGCTGTTTTTTCGTGTGTTTTTTGCCGGCTGGGTAGACCCGGAAACCGCCGGAGAATATATCGCCGGCATGATACTGCTGGGGGTGGCACCCTGCACCGCCATGGTGTTTGTGTGGAGTCAGCTGACCAAGGGTGATCCGAACTACACCCTGGTACAGGTGTCGGTGAACGACATCATTATGGTGTTTGCGTTTGCCCCCATTGCTGCGTTTTTGCTGGGAGTGAGTGATATTCAGGTGCCCTGGCAGACCTTGCTGTTGTCGGTGGTGCTGTATGTGCTGCTGCCCCTGCTCGCCGGTGTCTGGACCCGGCACCGGCTGGAGCTCAAAGGGGATGGCACCGGTCTTGAACAGTGGCTGCAGCGGCTCAGGCCCTGGTCCATGCTGGGGCTGCTGGGCACAGTGGTGTTGTTGTTTGGCTTTCAGGCACCAACCCTGCTTGAGCAACCCCAGACCATAGTGCTGATCGCCATTCCGCTGCTTATTCAGACCTACGGTATTTTCATCATTGCCTACGGGGCGGCCCGCTGGCTGCGGCTGCCGCACAATGTGGCCGGACCGGCCTGCATGATTGGCACTTCCAACTTTTTTGAGCTGGCGGTAGCGGTGGCCATTTCATTATTCGGGCTGCACTCGGGCGCGGCCCTGGCCACCGTAGTAGGGGTGCTGGTGGAAGTGCCGGTGATGCTGTCTTTGGTGGCACTGGTGAACCGCACTCAGCACTGGTTTTCTCACGCTTAAGGTGTTTTTACTTTCACAAGGAATGACAAGATGACCATAAAAGTAGGTATTAACGGATTTGGCCGCATGGGCCGGCTTACCATGCGGGTGCTGTGTGAGCACAGTGATGTGGAAATAGTGCACATTAATGACCCTGCCGGCGATGCAGCCACTCTGGCGCACCTGCTGAATTTTGACTCGGTGCACGGGCGCTGGTGCCATGAGGCCGCCGCCGACGGCAACACCATGCAGATCAACGGCCGGAACATTGCGGTAAGCGGCAACAAGGCCATTGCCGACACCGACTGGTCCGGCTGCGACCTGGTGATTGAAGCCTCGGGCAAGATGAAGAGCAAGGCGGTGCTGCAGGCCTACCTGGATCAGGGCGTGAAACGGGTGGTGGTCACGGCACCGGTAAAAGAAGAGGGCGTACTTAATGTGGTAATGGGCGTGAACGATCACCTGTTTGATGCCGAACAACACACCATAGTGACGGCGGCCTCCTGCACCACCAACTGCCTGGCGCCCGTGGTCAAGGTGATCCATGAGCAGTTGGGCATTCAGCATGGCTCTATCACTACCATTCACAGCATTACCAATACCCAGACCATTCTGGATGCGCCCCATAAAGATCTGCGCCGGGCGCGTTCCTGTGGTACCAGCCTTATTCCTACCACCACAGGATCGGCCACCGCCATTACCCATATTTTTCCCGAGCTTAAGGGCAAGCTGAACGGCCATGCCATTCGCGTGCCTCTCAGCAACGCCTCCATCACCGACTGTGTGTTTGAAGTGGCCCGGGAAACCACGGCGCAAGAGGTCAATGCGCTGCTGAAAGCGGCCGCCGAGGGTGAGCTGAACGGTATTCTCGGTTATGAAACCCGGCCTCTGGTGTCGGTGGATTATCAGACCGATCCGCGCTCCAGCATTATTGATGCTCTGTCCACCATGGTGGTAAACGGCACTCAGGTAAAAATCTATGCCTGGTACGACAACGAATGGGGCTATGCCAACCGTACCGCCGAGCTGGCGCTGAAGGTGGGGCGTGCATAAATGCTGACCGGCTTGTCTCCTGCCGTGCGCCAGTATTTGGTGGTCACCGGCAATTACTGGGCCTTTACCCTCACCGACGGTGCCCTGCGCATGCTGGTGGTGCTGCACTTTCATGAGCTGGGTTATTCACCGCTGAACATTGCCCTGTTGTTTTTGTTTTATGAGCTGTTTGGGGTGATCACCAACCTGGCAGGGGGCTGGCTGGGTGCCCGCATTGGGCTGAACCGCACCATGAACCTGGGCCTTGGCTTGCAGGTGCTGGCGCTGGCCATGTTGCTGATGCCGGCGCTTACCGTGCCCTGGGTGATGGCGGCCCAGGCGCTGTCGGGTATTGCCAAGGATCTGAACAAGATGAGCGCCAAAAGTGCCATCAAGACCCTGGTGCCCGAAGAAGGCAGTCTCTATAAATGGGTGGCGGTGCTCACCGGCTCCAAAAACGCCCTTAAAGGGGCAGGGTTCTTTCTGGGCGGTGCACTGCTTGCCTGGCTGGGCTTTGCCGGTGCCGTTACTGCCATGGCCGCTGCGCTTGCGCTGGTGTGGCTGCTGAGTCTGGTATTGCTGAAGCAGGAGCTGGGCAAGGCGAAGCACAAGCCCAGATTCCGGGATATTTTTTCCAAAAGCCGG
This sequence comes from Oceanimonas smirnovii ATCC BAA-899, assembly GCF_000381965.1. Lineage (GTDB taxonomy): Bacteria > Pseudomonadota > Gammaproteobacteria > Enterobacterales > Aeromonadaceae > Oceanimonas > Oceanimonas smirnovii. The sequence goes on along the minus strand of NZ_KB908455.1, from coordinate 138,237 downwards.
GCCATTAATATTCTTTCGGCGGCCCGGTTATTTTTGTTTGGTGCCCGGGATGTCTGGTTTGTGGTGGCGCTGCCGGTGTTTTTGTCTCAGACCCTTGGCTGGAGCCACGGCCAGACCGGCGGCTTTCTGGCGCTGTGGGTCATGGGCTACGGGCTGGTGCAGTCGCTGGCGCCACGCATTACCGGCAAGCAGGCAGATGGCACCGGTGCCACACGCTGGGCAGCGGCACTGACACTGCTGCCTGCCGCCATGGCGTTGGGCCTGATGAACGGCCTGAGCCCGGCCTGGGTGCTGATAGGTGGTCTGTTGCTGTTTGGTGTGGTGTTTGCGGTGAACTCGTCTCTGCACAGCTACCTGATTGTCAGCCATGCCAGCAGTGACGGCGTATCGCTGGATGTGGGGTTTTATTACATGTCCAACGCCATGGGCCGGCTTATTGGCACCTTGCTGTCGGGCTTTGTGTTTCAGCTTGCGGGGCAGGGCAGTGCCGGCCTGCAGGCCTGTCTATGGATCTCAGCGCTGTTTTTGTTGTTCACCACGCTTATCTCGCTTCGGCTGCCTCGCCGCGTATATTTTTGATAAGTCATGAATTATATTCATGACTTTTGCGCGGAGCTTGCACATGCTGGAACGTTTTCACCTTGAAGTGCTGGCGGCCATTAAAGAGCAGGGCACCCTGACTCAGGCTGCCGAGTCGTTAAACTTGTCGCAGTCGGCCCTCAGTCACAGCATAAAAAAGCTGGAAGGCCAGCTAAAAACGCCGGTGTGGCAAAAAGAGGGCCGAAGCCTGCGCCTGACCAATGCCGGCGAGCAAATTTTAACGCTCGCCAACCGCGTGCTGCCCCAGTTCAAACACACAGAGCATTTGCTGCGGCAAATTGCCACCGGCGAGATGGGCTCGCTGCGCATTGGTATGGAGTGCCACCCTTGCTACCAGTGGCTGCTGAAAGTGATTGAACCCTATCTGGAAAAGTGGCCCAACGTCGATATTGACGTTAAACAGGAGTTTCAGTTTGGTGGCCTGGGTGCGCTGCACAGTTTTGAAATTGATATTCTGGTCACGCCCGATCCTCTCTACAAACCCAGCCTGAGCTTTATTCCCGTATTTGATTATGAGCACCGGCTGGTGGTGGCATCAAGCCACCCGCTTGCCGCACAGGCTGCGGTGTTGCCCGAGCAACTAGCCGGCGAAGTGCTGTTTACCTATCCGGTAGAGCCCGAGCGGCTGGATATTTTCAGCCAGTTTTTAAATCCGGCTAAATGTACGGTAAAAAGGCACAAAACCATAGAAACCACGGAAATCATGCTGCAGATGGTGGCAGCGGGCCGGGGCGTCAGCGCGCTGCCAGGCTGGCTGGTAGACGAGTTTGCTCAAAAAATGCCCATTAAAAGCCTGCGTTTTGGTGAGCAGGGCATTAACAAGCAGATTTTTCTGGGCGTGCGCAAGGGTGAGGAGCACATCAGCTATTTGAGTGACTTTATCACTCAGGCTCAGGGTATATCCTGAGCAACTCATGCAATAATTTCATTTATTGATGAAATTAAATCATTTTTGTTCATGTAATTGAGTCTGTATAACTTAACTCATCGCTTAGCTCTGGATGTCTGGACATCCGGCGCGCACACAGAATACAAACTTCATTGCGGGACAAAGGGATAAAAATCATGAGTAACGATTTCAAATTTTCGGTGAACAGCATCGCCTTCGACGAAAACTACCAACCTGCAGACAGCACTCGTGCTACCACCAACTTTGCCAATCTGGCCCGGGGAGAGAGTCGCCAGCAGAACCTGCGCAACGCCCTCACCATGATCAACAACCGGTTTAATGCCATGGCAAACTGGGACAATCCCAACGCCAATCGTTACTCTGTTGAGCTGGAAATTATCTCGGTTGATCTCGACATCAATACCGATGCCGAACGCTTTCCGACCATAGAGATCCTGAAAACCTACATTGTTGACCACAAGACCAAGCAGCGCATTGAAGGCATAGTGGGCAATAACTTTTCTTCTTATGTGCGTGATTATGATTTCAGCGTGTTGCTGCTGGAGCACAACAAGGGCAAGGCCGGCTTCAGCGTGCCGGAAAACTTTGGCGATCTGCACGGCAAGCTGTTCAAAAGCTTTGTGCAGTCTGACGCCTACAAACAGAACTTTGCCAAGCTGCCGGTGATCTGCCTGAGTGTGTCAGACAACAAGACCTATCATCAGACTGAAAACCAGCACCCCATTCTGGGCGTGGAATATCTGCCTAACGAGTCGTCACTCACCGAGCAGTATTTCAAGAAGATGGGCCTTAAGGTGCGCTACTTTATGCCGCCCGGCAGCGTGGCTCCGCTGGCCTTTTTCTTCTTTGGCGATTTGCTCAATGACTACACCAATCTGGAGCTGATCAGCACCATCAGTACCATGGAGTCATTCCAGAAAATCTACCGGCCGGAAATTTACAATGCCAATGCCAGCGCAGGTAAGTGCTATAAACCGGATCTGCAAAACGCCGATCACTCTGTCACTCACATTGTGTATGACAGAGAAGAACGCAGCCAGCTGGCCAAAAAACAGGGCAAATTTGCTGAAGACGTGTTTATCAAGCCTTATCAGGACATTCTGGAACAGTGGTCTGCCAACTACGCCTGATAATAAAACAAGGCCCTGATAAAAGGGCCTGATAATTAACGAGAACAGAAACGGAATTTATGATGACCCAGTTATTATTACCTACTTCTACCGCCGGCAGCCTGCCCAAACCGTCCTGGCTGGCCCAGCCCGAGACCCTCTGGTCACCCTGGAAGCTGGAAGGGCAGGAGCTGATCGACGGCAAGCAGGATGCGCTGCGGGTATCGCTGCAGGAGCAGCAAACCGCCGGCATCGACATTGTGAGCGACGGCGAGCAGACCCGTCAGCACTTTGTCACCACCTTTATTGAACACCTCGACGGGGTGGACTTTGAACAGCGCAGAACCGTTAAAATCCGTGATCGCTACGACGCCAGCGTGCCGTCTGTGGTGGGTGCGGTCAGCCGTCAGAAACCGGTGTTTGTGGAAGACGCCAAATTTCTGCGCCAGCAGACCGACAAACCCATTAAATGGGCGCTGCCCGGCCCCATGACCATGATCGATACCCTCTATGATGGTCACTATAAAAGCCGGGAAAAACTGGCCTGGGAATTTGCCAAAATTCTCAACCAGGAAGCCAGAGAGCTGGAAGCGGCGGGCGTGGACATTATTCAGTTTGACGAGCCGGCCTTTAACGTCTTCTTTGATGAAGTGAATGACTGGGGCATTGCCGCCCTGGAGCGTGCCATTGAAGGTTTGAAGTGTGAGACCGCCGTGCACATTTGTTACGGCTACGGTATTAAGGCCAACACCGACTGGAAAAAAACGCTGGGCTCCGAGTGGCGGCAATATGAAGAAGTGTTCCCGCGGCTGCAGCAGTCCAGTATCGACATAGTGTCACTGGAATGCCAGAACTCCCATGTGCCCATGGAGCTGATTGAACTTATTCGCGGCAAAAAGGTGATGGTAGGGGCCATTGATGTGGCCACCAATGCCATTGAAACGCCTGAGCAGGTGGCCGACACCCTGCGCAAGGCCCTGCAGTTTGTGGATGCCGACAAGCTTTACCCCAGCACCAACTGCGGCATGGCCCCCCTGGCCCGCGCGGTGGCCAGAGGCAAGCTCAATGCCCTGAGCGCCGGTGCCGCCATCGTGCGCAACGAGCTGCTGGGTTAAATCAACAGACACCACGCCCGGCGTGGTGTCTGATTCAGATGTGTTGCTCCCATACCGTCTGGATAACGAAAAAAAGAAAGGCGGTTGAGCAGCCAAATTTGAGCACACCAGCAATGGCAATAACAGGGCCTATCTGTCGCCATGGACGCTCCAGCACCACATCACCATACCCCAGCGTACTAATTGATACCCCGACAAAATAAAACCCGCCGGTCAGTGACGACACCAGCTTTGTCAGCCGCAGAAATACACTCCAGCCCACAACCTCCAGCAGATGCGCCATAAACAGTATGATAAAGCAGCACAGAATAATGGCCTTGCCTTTTTCGCTGGGAGCCAGACGGGAAATGAAAGCGGGAGTAGAGTGCAGCATGGCACCGGCAACATCAAAGATAAGCCAGGTGTGAATGTAAAACAGTGTCACTACCAGAAGAATGGCCAGCGAATAGATTTTGGCTGCCTGAAATACAGTGACATAACCGGCGGCTGGTTTCATCAGGGTAACGGCTCCCGGGAGGTTAATGTGCCAAGCATAAAGGCAAGATTCACCGAGGTAAGCAGAGCGCCGGCATAAGCGTCTTCACGGGCCAGACGAGCATCAAGCAGGGCGCTGTCTGCCACCGTTACTGTATCAATGGTACCCAGACCATGACGGTATGCTTCAAGGGCGGCATCATAGGTTGTGGCTGCTGCCGCGACCAGCGCACTGGCCGCATGATAAGACGCCAGTGCGGTGCGCAGTGCATGATGGGCCGCCACTATTTCGGTCACAGCGGCTGTCTGTATTCGTTGCAGCTCATATTCGGCAGTGCTGATCCTGGACTCAGCTTCTTTAACACGGGCATTGCGCAGTCCGCCATCATACAGCGGCACAGTAACGCCAAGCAGAATACTGCTGCCACGGCCCTGCTGGCCGATGCTGGGCAGACCGGAAACATCAAACTCTCCTTTGCCCCAGCTGAGGTTGCTGCCAAGGTATATTTTAGGCAGATATCCTGCCTGCACGGCTTCTGCTCCGGCCTTGCTGCCTTGCAATGCCGCATAGCTGGCGGCCACATCGGCACGTTGTGACAGCGCCTGCGGGATTAAGGTATCGAGCGGAGTATTCAGCGCCGCGGGCAGGGGGCGTTGGGCCGAGTGCTGAGCTGCTATGGTTAATTCTTCGGTGGTGCCCACTGCCGCCAGCAGATGCTGATAAGCGGTGCGTTCGTTACCGTTGGCCTGGATCTGGCGTAACTGTGCCTGCGCCAGCGCCTGATCCGCCTGCGCTGTTTCTATACTGGTTGCCAGCCCCTGAGCGGCGCGGGCGTTAACAGCAGCCTGTATTATCTCAGCATTGTGTACAGCCTGATCGGCAATATGCTGGCGCTGAATGGCTGCGCCGTAGTGATGATAGGCCTGTGACACCTTGAAAATTAAGGTCTGATGAGCACCGTTAAATAAATAGTTCGCCGCCAGAGCAAGCTGGCCGGCTTGTTCCTGTAATGCCTGGCGCTGGCCAAAATCAAATAACAGCCACTGCAGTGACAGTATACTGGCCGTGCCATCAAGATTATTTTCCACATCGCGGTTTCCCAGCCTGTCCGGCAGCGGTACGGTCAGGGTTTGTGAGCCGGCTACAACACTGGCAGTAATGAAAGGTAAATAGCTCGCTTCTACCATGCCGGCGGCAATGGCTGCCTGGCGGGCCTGCTGCCAGGCGCTGCGGGTAAGAGGATTAAGTTGCTGGGCCAGATCAATCAGGGCCGGCAAATCATAAGTGCGGTCAGGATCTGCCAGTGTGCCTGGAGTGAGTTGTGCCCGCTTGCTGTCGGCAGGAATCATAAACGTTTTTGTCCCTCCTGATGAATAGCGGGGCTGGTGCTCAGCAACCCAGGGCTGATCCGGCGAGGCAGAAGGGGCGTAACTGTCCTGGCTGACACAGCCGCACAGCATGCCGGCCGTAAGCAATAAAAGAAGACGTAAACCGGACACACCTTGTGTCATTCTATGGCTCCAGTTATTCGGTTAAGTGACTGCATCAAGGGAGACGCTAACAGACCGGGATCCGGGTGCGGCCTTGCCTCCGCTGGCGCTGCAAGCGGCGTTTCGGTTATTGTTGCTGCGCTCCATTCCAGTTGCTGCGCCAGTGGTTCCAGTGTTGGCTCCCGGCTCAGCCAGAGGGCCGCACACAGTGCTTCCAGCTCGGTGATGGCCTGCTTCAGGGCGGCTTCCCGCGGGGCCGTGGGGCGTAACCTGCGTGGTTCAAATGGCAGCAGTGCCAGTGCTTCTTCCGCTTTGCCGGTCAGGGCGGTCACGCTGGCCGCGCTGTCGATGGCATTGATACGGACCTGGGCAGGCATGCGTGCCATTCTGGCCAGCTCTGTCAGTGCGCTGGCCAGTAACTGACGGGCGTTCTTCTCCACTGTTGTCGGCCAGACAAAAGAGAAAATAAGATACACCACCAGGTTGCCGAGCAATATGCCCACCAGCCGGCCCTGTATGGTCTCCAGGCTCAGGCTGGGCCCAAATCCCTGTAACACCGTGAGTAAAAAGGCCAGTGCCACCTGCACGCCGGCATAGGCAATGCGCTCCGGGCCGGAAGCAATCCAGGCACTGAGCAGGCAGCCTGCAAACACCAGCACCATCAGAGAGCCAACATCGTCAATGTGCGGAATGATCAGAAAAATGGCAGTAATGCCCAGAACCGCACCGATCAGACAGCCCGTGATACGCAGCAATAATTTATGCAGGGTTTCACCTGTGGTGGTGAGGGCAGCGACATAGCAGGTGATCATGGCGGTATGAATGCCCTGCCAGTCAATGGTGGTATAAATCAGAAAGCAGAGCATGGCCGCCAGTGTGGTTTTGAGCGCAAAGCGCCAGTAGGCAGGATTACTGAACGCATCTGCCGCCATAAAGGGGGGTCTGGCAGTGGGTGCCACAGTTGCCTGCGGAACCACGCCGGCCAGCCTCTGCAGGGCCTGCCAGGCTTGCTGCTCGGCCGGCGTGAGATTGTCAGGCAGAGTGACAGGTGGCTGGCGGGTATCGTGGTCAAGGGCATGACGTGCCGCATGAATGGCGGCCGCCAGCGCAGTGCGCCCTTGTTGTGACCCGCCTGCGGGCAACGCTGATATGGCCAGCATCAGAGCAAAACCGGCACGCACGTCGGTGGCAATCTGCTGTGTGGCAGACAAGGGCACCAGCCGTAATACCCTTACGGCCAGCAATGGTGGCTGCAAGGCGGTGTTGCCCTGACGCAAATAGCCGCGCAGCCGGTTTTGATTACCGGTTTCCAGGGCTTCTGCGGCTGCGGCGAGGCGTAAACACAAGGCATGACGCAGCAGCGAAACAGGCGACATTCCCAGAACAAGATTAAAACCGATCATGAATAGCATCGGCATGGCTGCCATGGCCCAGGCTTCCCGCAATGCAAAGCTGGCTGCCTCGGCAAACGGGGCCTGAACGATCAGCGTCATTAAAAAGGCGATGATCAGCGCTGCCACATTGCCTTGTTCGCCCAGTTGGGTGGCAGCGCCAAGATAAACCAGCAACACGGAAGAGATAACGATCCCCGCCATTATGTGCATGGTGGAGCCGCTGGTCAGATTGATCAGCCAGGTCAGCAGTGCAATGAGGCCCGGCAGCAGCAACAGCAGGCCAATACCGGTAACAATGTTGGCCACCGCATCAGACTTCATCAGAAAAATAATCAGATAACAGCTGAGCGCCGCTTCAGGAATTTTAAACAGCATACTGGCACCGGCCACCAGCGCACAAAGCAGCGCAACACGCCAGCTCTGGCCCATGCGTCCGGGCACGGGCCGTAAATCTTCCCGTGACTGGCACCAGAGCGTATGCAAGGCACCACGAACACTACTCATGGGCGCTGTCATGGCAGCGGTCATCCTGACTGATTAACGCAACCGCCGACGCGCCGGCCCGCATCAAAGATGCCGGAGGTTGCTCGAGCCGGATCTTGACCGGAAAGCGTTGTACCATGCGTACCCAGTTGAGGGATTTGGGAACGTATGGAAAGTTGCGTGGCAAATTAATCAGCTCTTCAGAGATCACCCCCCAGCCGATACTGTCTACCCGTCCCATTACCGGGTTAGTGCTATCAGCCAGTACATAGACCCGGGCGCAGTCTCCCACGGCAATGTGTTTGAGCTCGGTTTCCGCAAAGGTAGCGGAGGCATACCAGTGTTCAGTGTCTATCAGGGTAAACAGCGACTGACCGGGCGCAATAATTTCTCCGGCCGACACCGTCAGCCCCACTACCAGGCCGGTATGGGGGGCGCGCACCTGAGTTTCTTCCAGCTCCAGTTCAGCCAGTGCCAGCGCAGCCCGGCGGGCCTGCACCAGGGCTTCGGCTTCATCCAGGGTAGCCACCATGGCTTCGGCCGCCGCTTGCTGGTGTATGGCCTGCTCCAGACTGATCTGGGCATCACGCCGCAGGGTACGGGCATCGTCCAGCTGCTGTGCCGTCACATACCCCTTGGGTGCCAGCGGCTTCAGCCGGTTAAGTGTTGCCTCGGCCAGCGCCAGGTTGGTTCGGGCGCGGGTTAACTGTTCGGCAGCAATGGCGGCATTGGACTGTTCGGCAGTAATGCTTCTGCGTTGGGTATCGCGAAGCGCTTCCGCCAGTTGCAGGTCGGCCCTGGCCTTATCAACGATAACGGCATAGGGTTTGGGATCTATTTCAAACAACAGATCGCCAGCGCTTACCCGCTGATTATCCTTGACGGCAATACGCACCACGCGTCCGGCGACCGTTGCTGCAATATTGACCGTATTGGCGGAGATAACGGCTTCATCAGACAAGGAGGTGGCAGTGGTATGGCGCATATAATACCAGCCAGCAATGGCGGCACCGACAAGCACGATCACGGCAATAATGATACCGGTGGGGCTGTATCGGCGTCTGTAGGCAGAATTTACCATGCCTTATACTCCCCACATGGCCGAAGCCAGAATAAAGGCAATTAAAAAACCAAATGCCGTATAGACAGCGGTGCGTAAAGGCAGCCCTTCGTCAATGCCCCATCTGATCAACACCACTCTTAATAATACGGCACCCACAATGCCGGCAAAGGCGCAGACAAGCCAGAACGGAAAGTAGGCATCATAAAAGGCAATAGAAGGGCTCATGAATACCCCTAGCTGTTGTTATTCAGAAGCAGTTGAGTGCCATCAAGGTGCTGTCCGGTAAATTGACTCAGTGGCACTACCAGGGCACGGGTATGGTTTTGCAGCTGAGTAAGGTCAAAAGTGACATAGTTCAGGCTTTCATACAGGCGCACGCTCAGACGACGCTGTTTAAGATCAGACAGTGTGGTCCAGGTTGAATACTCAGAGGTATACATGATATTGCCGGTGACGCCCGGTGCCACTTTATCCTGCAGCGCATCGCTGGCGCGGCTGTCGATACTGATCCCCCGGGGGCGGTCGAAATTGTTCATGATATGCGCCAGAGTGGTAATGGCGTCATCCGGATTTTTCGCTTTTTCTGCAAACTGGGAATAGTAAACAGCACGAACAAAGCGGCCTACAGAGGTGTTTGAGGCCGGCAGCCCTGCGGTAGCAATGCCCGAGTCGGGTTGAGTCAGTGTGACCTTGCCGAGTGATAATTCCGACTGATCAATATTACTTAAAAAAGTGTAATTATTGAGGTTGGTTAAATGCCAATTAAATTCCGGCCCGTTGGTCATCACTCCCAGGGGATTATCGTAAATTTGCTGTTTGCCATTCGAGAACTCAATCACAATGGAGTTGCCATCGGCGTCATGCACTGCATAGTGAAATGGGGTTTTCAGCAGCCCCAGGGGTAATAAGGCCGTTACCAGCACCGGCTGTTGCGCCAGTGCGGTTTTTACCTCATCAACCCTGGTGAATTGTGACAATACCCAGCTGCCCAGATCAATGGCTGACAGCATGGCCTGAGTTTTTTCCGACATGTCGGCGGGGCCCTGGGTACTGGCAAACGCCAGCACACTGAAGCTCAGCCCCTGATCATTTATGCCTTCAACGACCTTCAGATCCTTGGTAACGGGATCGGGCATGGTGATCGACAAAAAGGAATGTTTGGCGTGGTAATTGAGCGCGTCATGTTTATTTGCCTTGGATGAAAAGTCGGTGTCCTGCGGGAAAAAAGCCATGCGATAATCCAGCTGCACCGGCAGCTCCATGGTTCTGCCGGCATAAGGAGCACCATGAACATCTTTATATAGCAAAGAGGTACAGGCATGACCGGCTGCAGGCAGCATAAACGCAGCAGAAAGCGTTGCCGATAATAGCGATTTCTTGAAGGCAGGTAAGACGCGCATAATACATTCCTTATATAAAGTAGTGGCATAACCCTTGCCCATTCCTGAGCATTTATAACTGCAATGACTAACGTAACATAACACAGCAGTAACACGAATATATGACTGCTGATAATTCTTGCTGCCGGTAACACACAAATTTTGGAAAACACGGATGGCACGAGCACGGTATGCCTGACTGGATACAACGTTATTCACGGTGAACTGAAGATCTGCGGAGCCTTGTCGTTATATGAGATTTTATGCACTAAAAGTCAGGAAAACGAATGAGACTCTCTACAATATGGGACCGTGCGAAAAAGGCAGTGTTGCTTATTACCGTGCTGATGGGGGCAGCAGCCATTCTGCCTGGTGCCTGGAATGCCTTTAATATACTGGTGTTGGATGATACGGCCCGCATGATCGAGTATCGGCTGAAATCGCTTTCTCCTGGCCAGTATTCAGCGGCCATTCAGGAAGCTCTTTCAGAAGAGGACGTGGAGCTGGCGCTGTCTTTGGTCACGCTTGCGAAACAGCGAGATGTTGCGCTACCGCCGGAATTATTGGAAGAGCTGGAGCGGCAACAAGGGTTCTGGCAAACCTCAGCCCGGGTTAGCAAGGATGTGTGGGCCGGGGTTAGTACGGGTGAAGCCAACAGCATGGCTGGCCTCAGTGCGGCCATGGTCAGTGATATGGCGGTGATCGGAGATGTCAGAGATCTGGTAAACCAGGCGAAGCTCTGGCCTGAGCACGATCCGGTGATTCTGGCACTGGCCGGCACCGGAACCGTGCTAACGGCTGCGACCGTGACCACCATGGGAGGAACTGCCGCAGCCAGAGGCGGGGTGTCGCTTATCAAGGTGGCCAGAAAAACAGGAAAACTGAGCAAGGGGCTTGCCAGTCAAATTTCTAAAATCAGCAAGGGTGTTATCAACAGCAAGGCATTACGGTCATTTTCCAACCAGGCAAAAAGTATGAATATGTCTCAACTGACCAGTGGTCGTTACTGGGATGAGCTGAGCGAAGCATCTCGGAAAATCATTTCCCGCAAGAAATCCGCCGAGCTGGTGGATGCCGGCGGCAGCATTAAAAACATTGGCTCCAACACAAGTCTTAAAGGGGCGATGGATGCCTTGGACAAGGCAGGCTCGGTTAAGGAGCTGCGTCGTTTAGAAAAGGTATCCAGCACGCTCGGTGATGGCTTTCGCGGTGCCCTGAAGGTACTTCCGGACATTGGAAAAAGCGTTTACCGGCTTTTTTCGCTGCTGTTCTCCTTATTGTCATCCTTGATGATGGCCGTTATCTGGCTGATATATTCACTCTGGGTGACGATGAAGGGGTTGGATGGGATCAGCCTGCCGTTCAGACGTTTTACCTTGCCCGACCGGTAACTGTTTCGTCCCACAGCAGTGACAGGATCTTTTTGATAAAAACAGGCGACGCATTAGGTCGCCTGAATACTGCACTCTTGCTCTTCATCAGGCTGGTTTCAGCATTCCCCCTTGGGCATACTGTTTGGCCACATCTTATTTTCATCGGCTTGCCTGCTTTTTAGCCATCGCGAGCCTGTTTTGTATTCAAGGATCTCCATGGCCATTAAAAAAACCGCACTTTACTCTTCTCTCTGGGCCAGCTGCGATCAGCTGCGCGGCGGCATGGATGCCTCCCAGTACAAGGACTATGTGCTCACCTTGTTGTTCATGAAATACGTGTCCGATAAAGCCAAAGACAACCCTTATTCCATGATTGAAGTGCCGCCGGGTGCCAGCTTTGACGACATGGTGGCCCTGAAGGGCGACAAGGAAATCGGCGACAAGATCAACAAAATCATCAGCGCCCTGGCACAAGAGAACGATCTCAAGGGCGTGATTGATGTGGCCGACTTCAACGACGAAGACAAGCTCGGCAAGGGCAAGGACATGATTGACCGGCTGTCCAAGCTCATCGGCATTTTTGAAGGCATTGATCTCTCGGCCAACCGGGCGGAAGGCGACGATCTGCTCGGGGATGCCTACGAATACCTGATGCGCCACTTCGCCACCGAGTCCGGCAAGAGCAAAGGCCAGTTTTATACCCCGTCGGAGGTATCGCGCATTCTGGCCAAGGTGGTGGGCATTAATAAGAACACCTCCCAGGAAGCCACCGTTTACGACCCCACCTGCGGCTCTGGTTCTTTGTTGCTGAAGGCCAGCGACGAAGCCCCCAGGGGTTTGTCTATCTATGGTCAGGAAATGGACAACGCCACCAGCGCCCTGGCCCGCATGAACATGATCCTGCACGACAACGCCACCGCCAAGATCTGGAAGGGCAACACCCTGAGTGCGCCCCAGTGGAAGGACGACAACGGCGAGCTTAAAACCTTTGACTTTGCCGTGGCCAACCCGCCGTTCTCCAACAAAAACTGGACCAGCGGCCTGAACCCGGCAGATGATGAATTTGGCCGCTTTGAATGGGGCACGCCACCGGAGAAAAACGGCGACTACGCCTTTTTGCTGCATATTCTCAAAAGCCTTAACAGCAACGGCAAGGGCGCGGTGATTTTGCCTCACGGCGTGCTGTTTCGCGGCAACGCCGAGGCCCGCATTCGGGAAAACCTGATCAAACAGGGCTACATCAAGGGCATTATCGGCCTGCCCGCCAACCTGTTTTATGGCACCGGCATTCCCGCCTGCATTATCGTGCTCGACAAAGCCCACGCCCGCAGCCGGGCAGGCGAGGCCGGGCAGGGCATTTTTATGGTGGATGCCAGCAAGGGCTTTATAAAGGACGGCAACAAGAACCGGCTGCGCAGCCAGGACATTCATAAAATTGTGGATGTGTTCACCAAGGGCATAGAGCTGCCGCGCTTCAGCCGCAAGGTGCCTTTAAGTGAAATTGTGGCCAACGACTATAACCTGAACATTCCCCGCTACATTGACGCAAGCGATCCGGAAGACTTGCACGACTTGTCTGCCCACCTGCAAGGGGGCATTCCCAACCGGGATATCGATGCCCTTGCCGACTACTGGCGAGTATTCCCCAGCCTGCGTGCCACCCTGTTCGCACCGGCGCGAGAAGGCTACAGCCGGGCACTGGTGAGTGCCGCCGAGGTGAAAAGCACCATTCTGGCCCACGACGAATTCAAGGCATTTGCCGAGCGCAGCCTGGAGCCCTTTACCCAATGGGCCGAAGACGCCAAGCTTGATGAAATCGCCAAAGGCGACAGCCCCAAAGAGCTGATTTTTGAACTGTCGGAAGACCTGCTCAGCCGCTACGCCAACCTGCCGCTGCTCAGCAAATACGATGTCTACCAGTTGCTGATGGACTATTGGGCCGAGGAAATGCAGGACGATGTGTATGTGCTGGTGCAGGACGGCTGGCCCGCGGGCAAGGTGCTGCGCAAACTGGTGGCCGCCAGGGGCGAAAAGCTGAAGGAAACCCCGGATCTCGTCATCAACAAGGTGAAGTACAAGGCCGAGCTGATCCCGCCCGCCCTGATCACCGCCCGTTACTTTAAGGATGAGCAGCAGCAACTTGATGCGCTGCAAGCGGAGCTCGACAGCGCCACGCAAGCGCTGGAAAGCTTTATTGAGGAAAACAGCAGTGACGACGGCCTGCTCAGTGACGCCCTGAACGACAAGGACAAGATCACCAAGGCCAGCGTGACCGCCCGCCAGAAGCAGGCCACCGATGCGGAAGAAAAAACCGCCCTCAAACAGGCCAAAAAGCTGTTCGACGCCGAGGCTAGCGCCAAAAAGGCACTGAAAGACGCTCAGGATGCGCTCGACCAAGCGGTATTCAAGCAATACGCCAAGCTGGATGAGAACGCCATTAAAACCCTGATGGTGCAGGATAAATGGCTGGCTCATCTGCAAGGTGCCATAACCAGCGAAGTGGAGCGGGTCACTCAGCAACTGGCCAACCGGGTCAAGCAACTGGAAGAGCGCTACAGCCAGCCATTGCCTGCGCTGACCCAGACCGTGGAGAATTTAAGCGAGAAAGTCGCCGGCCACCTCAAGGCCATGGGGCTAGCGCTATGAGTACACCGCGTCACAATACGCTAGCCAGTTTGGTGGAGTCCATTGCGCTTATCATAGAGCAAGCGCGCGGACAAGTGCGCCAAGCCGTGAATAGCGCCATGGTTAACAGCTACTGGCATATCGGGCAAATGATTGTTGAGCACGAACAGCAAGGTGCTGCTCGTGCTCAATACGGCAAGCAGCAATTACAGCAGTTATCGGCAGAGCTCACCGAGCGATTGGGTAAAGGCTTTGATGTCACCAACTTGCGTAATATGCGCGCCTTTTATCAGGCGTTTCCAATTCGGGAGACGGTGTCTCTCGAATTGAGCTGGTCGCATTACAACGCCTTATCGCGTATTGAAAATGAGTCGGCACGCCGGTGGTATCAACAAGAAGCTCAGAAGCAAGCCTGGAGCGTGCGCGCTTTGGAGCGACAAATCAGCAAGCTCTACTACGAGCGCTTACTGGCCAGCCAAGACAAGACGCTGGTTGAAAACGAAGCCGCTCAGCACACCCAGCCGTTAGCGGAGTCGGTAAAAGAGTATTTGCGCGATCCCTACATTTTAGACTTTCTTAATCTGCAAGATAAAAGCTACCAGGAAAGCGAGCTGGAGCAGGCCATTATCAGCAATTTACAGCAGTTTTTGCTGGAGCTGGGCAAAGGGTTTGCCTTTGTGGAGCGCCAGCAGCGCATTCGTTTTGATGACGAAGACTTCTATATCGACTTGGTGTTTTACAACTTCAAGCTCAAGTGCTTTCTGCTGGTGGATCTGAAACTGGGCAAACTCCGGCATCAGGACATTGGCCAGATGGACACCTATGTGCGCCTGTATGACGAGCAGTGCAAGGGCGACGATGATAACCCTACCATTGGTCTGGTGCTGTGCAGTGAAAAGAGCGAAGCCGTGGTGAAATATTCCGTGCTGGCAGATAAAAAGCAGCTGTTTGCCGCCAAATATCTGCCCTATTTGCCCAGTGAAGAAGAGCTGAAGCGGGAGCTGGAGCGTGAGCGGGCCAGGGCCATGGCGCAACTGTCGCAATCAGGTGAGCAGGAAGACGGCAATGAATAATCAGGTGGCGCAAGTGAGCAAAAAAGAATGGGCAGCAGCGGAGCCAATGGTGCCCGTAGGCTATAAGCAGACCGAAGTAGGGGTGATTCCGGAGGATTGGGAACTGTCTGATATTAAACATATCTCAGCACTCCCCATGCAAAATGGTCTTTTTTATGAGCCAAGAAGAAAGGGAACAGGTGTCCCTTTAATCAATGTTGGCGATATGTATGCTGCTGCTCCAATTGATGTTGATACATTAGAGCTTTTCGATGCCACAGAAAATGAAATAAAAGTGTTTAGAGTTAAGTTAGGGGACTTGTTCTTTACACGATCTTCAGTGGTCCCTAGTGGGATTGCTTACTGTAACATTTTTAACTCTGAAAGTGATGATGTGGTTTTTGATAGTCACCTAATTCGAGTAAGGCCGAACACGGAAATTATAGACTCGAAATATCTTTACCTTAACTGTATCTCAAAACATGCGAGAGCAGCTTTAATTTCTGAAGCAAAAACGGCTACCATGACAACTATTGATCAGGGAGCTATTAATCGCTGTCCAGTTCTCGTTCCACCAAGAAAAGAACAAACCGCCATCGCCAATGCGCTGTCCGATGTTGATGCGCTGATCGGCAGCCTGGAAGCCCTGATCGTCAAAAAACAGGCTATTAAGACCGCCACCATGCAGCAACTGCTTACCGGTCGCACCCGCCTGCCGCAGTTCGCCACTCACCCCGATGGCAGACCCAAAGGCTATAAAACCAGCGAGCTGGGGGAGATACCAGAGGATTGGAAGGTTGTGCCTTTTGGTAGCCTTTTTGAGTCCAAATCAACACAACGGAAAAAGCTTGCAGAGGATGAAGAAGTATCATTCGTTGGCATGCAGGATGTCAGTGAGTCAGCAAGACTGCTTCAAACTCAGCAGTTAGCATACACAAGGATAAAAAGTGGACTGACTTACTTTGAACGAGGCGACGTGCTTGTCGCTAAGATAACCCCGTGTTTTGAAAACGGCAAAGGCTGTCATACCGAGATACTAAAAACTGAAGTAGGTTTTGGTAGTACAGAGTTTCATGTTCTAAAAGCCAATCAAGATGCAGATTCCTGGTTTATTTACTTCTGGACAATTCAAGCTGACTTCAGAATGAAGCTTGAGTCTGAAATGGTTGGTAGTGCTGGCCATCGTAGAGTTCCTTTGTCAGCTATCACGGCATTTAACATTCCAAGTCCGAGCTGCCGAGAAGAACAAACCGCCATTGCCACCATCCTCTCCGATATGGACGAAGAAATTCAGGCGCTTGAAACACGGCTAGCCAAAACCCGCGATCTCAAGCAGGGCATGATGCAGCAACTGCTCACCGGTAAAATCCGGCTGGTAAAGCCATTAGCGGGAGATGAGCACCATGCCGGTTGAGGTAACCCTGGAGCAGTTGCGTTCATTGCTGAAAGAGCTATGTGGACTCCCAGCGGAAACCGAGTGGGTGGAGTTCAAACACAATGCAGATGTGGAAAAGATTGGTGAGTATATTTCAGCGCTTGCCAACTCTGCCGCCCTGCTGGGTAAACAAACCGCGTATCTGGTTTATGGCGTGGATGATGACACTCATGAGGTTGTAGGCACCAGTTTCAAACCTTCCCAGCAGAAACATAAACAGCAAGAGCTGGAAAACTGGCTGTTACAGAAGCTGTCGCCGAAAATCCACTTTCGTTTTCATGAGTTTCTGGCAGGAGCGGAAGATGACAAGCCGGTAGTGATCCTGGAAATTCAGCCCGCCGCCCATCATCCGGTGCAGTTCGATGGCGTGGAATACATCCGCAGTGGCTCTTACAAGAAGAAGCTGAAAGACTTTCCGGAGAAAGAGCGTGAGCTGTGGCGGGTGTTCGACAAGACTCCGTTCGAGCAGCAACTGGCGGCAAATAACATTCCGGCAGATAAAGTGCTGCAATTATTGGAATATCCGGCCTATTTCGATCTGACCGGCCTGCCATTGCCGGATAACCGGGCCGGCATTCTGGACGCACTGAAAGCGGATCGGCTGATTGAGCAAGCCGTGGGCGGCCACTGGCACATCACCAACCTGGGCGCGATTTTGTTTGCCCGCAAACTGCAGAGCTTTCAGCACCTGGGGCGCAAAGCGGTACGGCTGATTTTGTACAAGGGGAACAGCCGTATTGAAACCATCAGGGAAATCGAAGGCAACAAAGGCTACGCCGTTGGTTTTGAGGGGCTGATCGATTATCTCAAAACCTTGCTCCCTTCCAACGAAGAGATTGGCAAGGCCTTTCGCAAAGAAGTGCCCATGTATCCCGAGCTGGCCATCCGTGAGCTGGTGGCGAATGCCATCATTCATCAGGATTTTTCCATTACCGGCACAGGACCCATGATTGAAGTGTTTGCTACCCGCATGGAAATCACCAACCCCGGCGTGCCGTTGGTGGCAACAGAACGTTTTCTGGACTCTCCTCCGCGCAGTCGCAATGAAGCCCTCGCATCCTTCTTGCGGCGCGTGAATATCTGCGAGGAAAGGGGCACAGGCATTGATAAGGTGGTATTTCAGACCGAGTTATATCAGCTGCCTGCACCAGTGTTTGAAGTTACGGATCAACACACCCGAAGCATATTGTTCAGCTACAAAACCTTTGCAGATATGGACAAGGAAGAGCGTATTCGCGCTTGCTACCTGCACTGCTGTTTGCGCCATGTAAACCGTGAGCATATGAATAATGCTTCTCTGCGTGAACGCTTTGGTATCGAGCAGAAGAATCAGGCTCAGGTAAGCCGAGTGATAAAAGATACTGTGCTCGCTGGATTAATCAGTGTCTACGACCCAAACGCAGGAACGAAAGCCATGCGCTATGTACCTTGTTGGGCGTAATTTGCTTGACTGTTGCTTGACTGAATGGCGTTAAAACTCACAAGATTATCTATAAGCTTATGATTTTAAAGTTAAATTTTGCTTGATGGTTGCTTGATTGGCAGAAACGCCGTGGGATTGATAAGAGGTAAGGATGAGTACCGTAGGGCAGCGTGATATAGAAAACTGGCAGCCGGTGGAGGCTGCTACATGAACCTGGCGGTTAACTTTGATAAGCGCGAGCTTGCTGAGGGTGTGGCTACCAGTGTGGTGAAAGTAGCCGAGGTGCTGGCAAACAGCCAGCTTTCTATCCCAATTTATCAGCGGCCCTACAAGTGGCAGGTTCACCATGTAGAGCAGTTGCTTGAGGATATTGCCCGCCATAAAGACAAAACCGCCTATCGGCTGGGTACTTTGGTGCTGCACCAGCATATGGAAGGGGATAAGGAAAAGCACGATATTGTTGATGGCCAGCAGCGCACCATTACTCTGCTGCTGATTGTTAAGGCAATACTGGCGGAAAAGGAAAAACTGGGTTTGTGCAAAAGTGAGCCACTCCGGCAGCAACTTGCCGGTTTGCAGCTGCAAATGTTTAAACCCGAGTTCGCCAGTGACGCTTCCCAGCAAAATATTCGGCGAAACTATCAGGCAATTCGTCGCCGGGTCATGCGGGCTGACTTCAACGAAGAGCAAATCGATTTTCTGCTTAACCGCTGCGAGCTGGTCAAGGTCACGCTCAGCGAGCTGTCGGAAGCCTTTCAATTCTTTGACGCACAAAACGCCCGGGGGCGGGATCTGGCACCTCATGATCTGCTGAAAGCCTATCACCTGCGGGAGTTCAGCCAGGATGACGAACCGCTCAAGGCCAGCACCGTGTACGGCTGGGAAAACAGTAACACCGAAGAGCTGGCCAGCCTGTTTGGCAAATACCTTTATCGCATTCGCAGTTGGGTAAAAGGGGAGTCGGCCCGCTATTTTGGCAAGGATGATGTGGCGCTGTTCAAAGGGGTCAACCTCGACAACAGCGCCTACTATCCCTGTATGGCGGCGATCCGCATTGCTCATCATACGGTGGATGACTACAACGCGCATTTCACCCGGCGTATTGATGCCCACTCCATGCCATTTCCCTTCCAGCTTGATCAGGTAATGATCAATGGTCGACGTTTTTTTGAAATGATCGGCCATTATCAGGCGTTGATTAAAGGCGGCATCCGGCACAAGGGAACAGCTAAACCTGTTGGACCACTTGCCGACCTGGATGGTTTCGCTCCCGAAATTCTCACTGTCCTTAACAGTTATGATGGTCGTCATCGCCGTGGGGATGGCTATGTGCGGCTGATGTTCGACTGCCTGCTGATGTATTACTACGACAAGTTCGGTGCCACCGACCTGGGCCGGGCGATAGAGAAAATCTTTATCTGGGCCTATAGCCTGCGCCTTAACATGCAAACGGTGAAGCTGGCCAGCATGGATAACCATGTGTTGAAGTACAACCTGTTCCGAGAGTTGCGCGACGCCACTCATCCGCAGCGTTTTCTGCAATATTCGTTGCCCGTGGTGGAAAAGGTCAATTCCTCCAAAACCTCTGATGTGGACACCTTGTTCAGGAAGATGGGCTATCTGACAGGAGACAGGAAGTGAGCCAAAACCAGAATATGATAGCGCCCTTGTCTGTACGGGAGCTGCTTGAGGGTAAGGTGCATTACTTGATCCCCATGTACCAGCGCAATTACGCCTGGGAAGAAGGCGAGATCACCCAGCTTATTGAAGACGTGCTCGATGTTCAGCCAAAAAATCAGCGGTACTATATTGGCACTCTGGTGGTCTTTCGGCGAGCACCACGGCAACACCGACCGGTGTTTGAGGTAATAGACGGGCAGCAGCGGCTGACCACATTGTCTTTATTGATGACCTATTTGCGTAATTTACCCGCCACACAAGCCTTGATACATGACTGGTATCGCCAGCCAAGCATCGAATTTGAATGCCGGGAGCATTCACGTCAGACCTTTATGGGCTTGTTTAATGGTCGGTTACAGGGTAATCCTCCCACGGTTATCGAAGTAAATGAGGTCAATGTTGCCATCGAAAACGGCTATCGCATCATTCACAAAGTGCTGGAGCAAAAATGCCGTGAGCGCGATGTGACCTTAACCGACTTTATCCATTATCTGCTCGACAAGGTGCAGATACTGAGAGTTGAAGTCCCCAAGGATACGGATCTCAACTACTACTTCGAGGTTATGAACAACCGGGGAGAGCAGCTTGAGAAACACGAAGTGCTCAAGGCTCGCTTGCTGGATGTACTTTCAAATATTGAGAATGCAGACGACAAGGCCCGCAGTGAACGTACTCTGCACATGGTGTGGGAAGCCTGTGCCAATATGGAAAAGTATGTACAGTCCGGTTTTAACACGGATGAACGAACCAGGCTGTTTGGACCCGACTGGAATGAACTGACGGTCGGCAGCTTTGACGCTCTGAGCCTTGCTCTTGAACAGGAAGAAACGGTAGCCAATTCCAATATACTGGATATTGAGGCCATCCTGAGCCAGCCCGATGGCAAACCCAAGCAGGACCGGGGAGAAGAGTCACCCGAGCGTTTTCATTCGGTGATTAATTTCCCCAATTTTTTGCTGCATGTGCTGCGTGCCATGCTGGCTGAAGATGTGCCGCTGGATGACAAGCGCCTGCTGGAGTCCTTCGATACTTTCCTGTTGTATGCCGACGGGGAAAACGACAACAAGGCGGAGCGGGTGAAGCAGTTCATTTTTGCCTTGCTGCGCGGCAAGTACCTGTTTGATCGGTTTGTCATCAAACGCGAGTTCATTGGCGAGAAGGACGGCTGGAGCCTGAAGCAATACCATAAAAATAACAGTGGCAATGCTTACTACCTGAACACCTTTAACGATGAGCATAACCGGCAGGCACTCATGCTGCTGACTGCCTTTCATGTTTCCACTCCGACCCTGGTATATAAACACTGGCTTAATGCCGCACTGCACTGGTTGCTGCATGGCCCCTTGCCGGTGCAGGCCGAAGCCTACCTGACACAGCTTGAGTCGGTAGCCAAGGCGTTTGTATTTGACCGTTTTCTGGCAGAGAGCGGACTTGGGTATTACGCCATCATCTATCAGCACCAGGGTGACTGTCAGGCAACTAAAGAGGCTATGGACACAGGAACCATGACGCGGCGGCTCAGCTATGGCGAGATTGAAAACAATCTGGTGTTCAACTATCTCGATTATTTACTGTGGAAGAAGCACAAAAGCAGTGACTCACGCATTAACGAGTTTGAGTTTACTTTCCGCAGCTCGGTGGAGCACTACTACCCGCAGCATCCGCTGCCGGGTTTTGATACTTGGGACAAAGACGATCTCGACTCTTTTGGCAATCTTTGTCTGATCAGTCACAGCAAGAATTCGCGGTTAAGCAACCTGATGCCCGAGGCCAAGCAGAGCTATTACAAGCACAATAAGATCGACAGCATCAAACAGCACCTGATGATGCAGGGTGAGTGGAGCACCCCCCGATGTGATGCGCATCAGCAGGAGATGCTGGGCGTATTACAGGACTCATTAAGCTGACAAGCGCATGGCGATGTGCACATCAATAACAAAAAACTTGGCGGCACTGAACAGCCGCAAGAGCGACAGGGAGCACGGATAAATGGGAACAGTAGGGCAGCGCGAGCGCGAGACTCAAAACCGGGTAGTGCGGTTTTTTCAAAATGAATTGGGTTATGAGTACCTGGGCAACTGGCAGGACAGGGAAGGCAACCGCAATATTGAGGCCGATGTGCTGGAAGCCTGGCTGCAACAACGGGGCGTGAGCCCGGCGCTTATTAACCGGGCGCTGCGCCAGCTGGATGCAGCAGCGGCGCTGGGCGAGGGCAAGCAGCTCTATTACGCCAACAAGGAGGTGTATCGGCTGCTGCGCTATGGCGTAAAAGACAAGGAAAGCGCCGGTGAGCAAAAGCAGACGGTATGGCTGATTGACTGGCAGAACCCGCAGGCCAACCATTTTGCCATTGCCGAAGAAGTGTCCATTAAAGGTGAGAACAAGAAACGCCCGGATATCGTGCTGTATGTGAATGGCATTGCCCTGGGTTTGCTGGAGCTCAAGCGTTCGTCGGTGTCGGTGAGTGAGGGCATTCGCCAGAACCTGGATAACCAGAAAAAGGATTTTATCCGCAACTTCTTTACCACCATGCAGCTGGTGATGGCCGGCAACGACACTCAAGGGCTGCGCTACGGCACCATAGAAACGCCGGAACGCTATTACCTGGAATGGAAGGAAGACGCGCCCAACCCTGATAGCAACCCGCTGGACTGGCACTTGGCCCGGCTGTGCGACAAGGCGCGTTTTCTGGAGATCATTCATAACTTTATCGTGTTTGATGCTGGGGTAAAAAAGACCTGCCGTCATAACCAGTTCTTTGGTATTCAGGCCGCCAAAATGCACATTGCCCGTAAGGAAGGCGGCATCATCTGGCACACTCAGGGATCGGGCAAAAGCCTGACCATGGTATGGCTGGCGAAATGGATTCGGGAAAACGTGAAAGACGCCCGCGTGCTGATCGTGACCGACCGCACCGAGCTGGATGAGCAGATAGAAAAGGTGTTCAGCGGGGTGGAGGAAGAGATCTATCGCACCAAAAGCGGTGCCGATCTGCTGACCACCCTCAATCAGCCCACCCCCTGGCTGCTGTGCTCGCTGGTACACAAGTTTGGCCGCCAGCAAGGCGAAGAAGAGGATAAAGCCGCCACCGAGGACTTCATCAAGGAGCTGAAAGCGGCCCTGGCCAGCGACTTTCGTGCCAAGGGTGAGCTGTTCGTGTTTGTGGATGAGTGCCACCGCACTCAGTCGGGCAAGCTGCATGAGGCGATGAAGGTCATAGTGCCCGAGGCCATGTTTATCGGTTTTACCGGCACGCCGCTGATGAAAAAGGACAAGAAAAAGTCGGTGGAAGTGTTCGGCCCCTTTATTCACACCTACAAGTTCGACGAGGCCGTGAGTGACGGCGTGGTGCTGGATCTGCGCTACGAGGCGCGGGATATCGATCAGCAGCTGACCTCACCAAAACGGGTGGATGAGTGGTTTGATGTTAATACGCAGGGGCTTTCCAACCTGGCCAGAACCCAGCTCAAGCAGAAGTGGGGCACCATGCAAAAGGTGCTGTCCAGCAAGTCGCGGCTGGAAAAAATAGTGGCGGATATCTGGCTGGATATGAAAAAACGATCTCGCCTGGCGGACGGGCGGGGTAATGCCATGCTGGTGTGTGCCAGCGTATATCAGGCCTGTAAGGCGTATGAGCTGTTCAGCCAGACCGATCTGGCGGGCAAGGTGGCCATTGTGACCAGTTATCAGCCAACGGCCGCCAGCATTAAGGGGGAAGAAAGTGGTGAAGGGCTGACTGAAAAACTGTTCAAGTACGATATTTACCGCAAGATGCTGGCAGAGCACTTTGGCACCACCGAGCAGGAGGTGATGAGCAAGGCCGAGCTGTTTGAGAAAGAGGTAAAGAAACGCTTTATCGAGGAGCCGGGCCAGATGCGCCTGCTGATTGTGGTAGACAAGCTGCTTACCGGCTTTGATGCGCCATCGGCCACTTACCTGTATATCGACAAGCAAATGGCCGATCACAACCTGTTTCAGGCCATCTGCCGGGTTAACCGGCTGGATGGTGACGACAAGGAATATGGCTACATCATCGACTACAAGGACTTGTTCAAGTCGCTGGACAAGGCCATTACTGATTACACCGCCGGTGCCTTTGACGGCTACGACAAGGAAGATGTGGCCGGCCTGCTGAAAGACCGGCTGGTGCAAGCCAGAGAAGACCTGGAAACCGCGCTGGAGATGGTGCGCGCCCTGTGCGAGCCGGTGCGCTCCCCCCGTGGCACCGCCGATTATTTGCATTACTTTTGTGGCGTGTCGGGGCAGAATCAGGACGAGCTGACCGAGAAGGAAGCCCTGCGTCTGACCCTTTACCGGAGCGTGGCTAAGTTGCTGCGTGCCTTTGCCAATATCGCCAATGAAATGCCCGCTGCCGGTTACGCACTGAGTGATATCGAGGAGATCCGTGCTGAAGTGGCTCACTATGAAAAAGTGCGCGACGAAGTGAAGCAAGGCAGTGGTGATGCCCTGGATATGAAACGGTTTGAGCCGGCCATGCGTTACTTGCTGGATATGTATATCCGCGCCGACGACAGCGAAGTATTGATGGACTTTGAAGAGCTGGGCCTGATCGAGCTGGTAGTGCAAAAGCAGGGCGACGATCTGATCAAGGCGCTGCCGGAAGGGCTGGCCAACAACCAGGATGCGATGGCAGAAGCGATAGAGAACAACGTGCGCAAGACCATAGTGGATGAAAACCCGGTCAACCCCAAATATTACGAGCGCATGTCGGTGCTGCTGGACGAACTGATCGAACAACGGCGGCAACAGGCACTGTCTTATCAGGAATACCTGGAGCAAATACGGGCACTGGCCAGCAAGGTGACCAAGCCTGAGCAGGGAGGCAGCAGCTATCCCGCCACCATGGACACCCAGGCCAAACGTGCCCTGTACGACAACCTGGGCCAGGATGAAGTGCTGATAACCAAAATTGACAGCGCCATCCGCTTTACCAAGAAGGCGGATTGGGTGGGTGATCGTTTCAAGGAGCGGGAAATTGCCAACGCCGTGCGTGAAGAAACCAGCGATTATGATGTGGACATCAAGCAGGTGATGGAGCTGGCCAAGGCCCAGAAGGACTACCACTGATGCCAGTGATGCAGATTGGCAGCCTGGCGGTGCAGTTAAACCGCAAGGCCATCAAGCACCTGCATATCAGTGTGCTGCCCCCCGATGGCCGGGTGAGGGTATCCGCACCCGAGAAAATGACTGACACTGCCGTTCGCATGGCAGTGATCAGCCGCATTCCCTGGATTAAAAAGCAGCAGCAGGGCTTTATTGATCAACCCCGGCAGTCGGAACGGGAAATGGTAAGTGGCGAATCCCACTATCTGTGGGGCAGACGTTACCGGCTGGAACTGACCGAGCGCACCGGTCGCCACGAAATCACTCATCAGGGCAACAACAAGCTGCATCTTTGGGTTAATCCCGGCACCAGCCGGGATAACAAGGCTCGGGTGATGGATAGCTTTTATCGTGCCGAAATGAAGCGCCATATCAGTGAGCTGCTGGATTATTGGACGCCAGTACTGGGTGTAGAAGCCGCCGCCTGGGGCGTAAAGAAGATGAAAACCAAGTGGGGCAGTTGCAGTATTCAGAGCAAACGCATCTGGCTTAATCTGGAGCTGGCCAAAAAGCCTCCGGAATGCCTGGAGTACATACTGGTGCACGAGCTTGTGCACCTGCTGGAGCGCCACCATAACGAACGTTTTCGGCAGTATATGGATCGTTACCTGCCCGACTGGCAGGAGCGCAAAGCCCTGCTGAACAAAGGGCCGCTCAGCCATGAGCGGTGGGAATATTGATTTTAGAAAAACGTAAAGGAATGCAGCATGTCTGAACAACAGTTAAAAAATAACCAAAAATACAAAGTGCTTACAGTGTGCATGGGCAATATTTGCCGTTCTCCCACCGCCGAGGCGGTGTTGCGCCATAAGGCGCGGCTGGCGGGGGTAGAGCTGGAGATTGATTCGGCGGGGACCATTGGTTTTCACGCCGGTAACGGGCCGGATGCACGCGCCAGAGCAGCGGGTGAGGCGAGGGGCTACGACTTTTCCGGTATGCGTGCCCGTCAGGTGACGGTGGATGATTTTGCCCGTTTTGATTTGATCCTGGCGGCAGATAAGGAAAACCTGCGGGACTTACAGAAACTATGTCCGCCGGCGCATGCTCACAAGGTGAAGCTGTTGCTGAGCTTTGCCGATGGCCCCGAGCAGGAGGTGCCGGATCCGTATTATGGCGGGGATCAGGGCTTTGAGCAGGTGCTGGATCTGGTGGAAGCCGCCTGTGATGGGGTGCTTAGGCAGATTAAGGGCTAGCATGTAGCTGGCAGAGCCTGTGCAACAGGCTTCAAGAAAGATTGCAGGTTTGTCTGTTATTGTTGGGATTCGCCATGCTCATCCCAATCTACAAATGACGGGGTGTCGCAGATAAGCCACGGAATATAAAAAGGCTCCCGAGGGAGCCTTTTTCTGTTAGCGCACTGTGATCAGGGTTTGGCCATGGGGGCCGAGGCCTGATTGGTAGCGTTGATGCTGCCGCCCTGGCGGCCACTGGTGGCGATGGGTTCGCGTACCAGAGGCGGGTAGTCGGGCTTCACATAAGGTGCTGCTTCCACAACCGGTGGTTTGGTCATGGGCGCGGAGGCCTTGCGGGCAGCCAGGTAGCGACCCAGTGCCACAGGAGCCGGTTTTGCCTCTTTGGCAGGCTGCGCAGCAGCTGCTACAGGCTCGGCTTGCACCGGTGCAGTTGGCTCGGGCGCGGCCTTGGCTTCTTGTTCAGCTGTGGGCGCTGCTTCAGGCTCGGCCTTGGTTTCCTGTTCAGCTTCTGCCACTGGCTCTGCAGCAACTGCAGGCTCTGCCGGCGCTTCCTGTACCGCTTTGGGCTCTTCTGCTTTCACTTGTGGCTGAGCTTTTTCTTCCTGAGCAACCACTTCCTGAGCGACGTCCGGCTTGGCTTGTTCGGCTTGCGGCGCAGGCTCGGTTTTAACCGGCTCTTGCACAGGCTGCTCTGCCTTGGCCGGCTCTTGAGCCGGTTTAGGCTCGGGCTGTACAGGTGCTGGCTGTTGCTCGGCCTGAGTGGCTTCAGAGGCTACCCATTTTTCTTCACCTTCGCGCTCAATCAGGGCAGCAATGGTTTCTTCCCGGCGGCGACGACGGCTGTCTTCATTGATGCGCTTGCGCTTGGGCGCGCGTTTGTGCGGCTGAGGCTGCTCGTTGGCAGGGGCGGCGGTTTGCTCGGGCTCACGGGTTTTCTCGGGCGCAGGCTTGGCGTCCTGAGTGCGGCCCTCACTGTCGAGACGTACCTGTTTACGCAGCTGACGGCGCTCGCGGCGCTCGGCCACGGCCTGTTCACGTGCCTGCTCCTGTTGTGCTTCCTGCTGCGGGGCAGGGGCCTGAGTTTGTTGTGGCACGTTCTGAGCCGTTTGCTGCTCCTGCTGACGGGCGGCGCGCTCGGGCTGCTGCTCACGACGGGGCTTGCGACGCTCACGGCGTGGGCGCTCGGCCTTTGGCTGCTGCTGCTCGGTGTTGTCCTGCGGGGCGGCCGCTGCCGGCTTTTGAGCGCGCTCTTCATCACGCGGTTTGCGATTGCGGTTATTGCTGCGGCGATCGTTACGCTGGCGGCGATCCTGACGTTCACCATTTCGCGGTTGACGGTTATTGCTGCGCTCGTTGCGGTCGGCAGAAGTCTGCTCCTGTGTGGCAGAGGCTTGCGGCTGTTCGCTGCTCTTGAACCAGCCGGCAATGGTGCTGAACAGTCGGCTCAGAAGGCCGGGCTGGCTGGGCTGAGACGGTTTTGCTGCCGCAGGGCTGGTCGCTGCCGGAGCCGGAGCGGGGGCGGTAAAGCCCTGCAGGACCGGCTGCTCAATCTTTTTGGCGGCTTCATGCTGGCGCGGCTGATAGGCAGTTTGCTCTACCTCAGTTTTCAGTTCAAAGCTGGTGACGTCTTCCACATCGCTGCTGCGCACCCGGGTTACGTCGAAGTGCGGGGTTTCCAGCTGCTCGTTAGGAATGATGAAAATATCAACCTTGTAGCGGTTTTCCAGATTGGCAATGGATTTGCGCTTTTCGTTGAGCAGATAGGCGGCTACGTCCACCGGCACCTGACCGTGGATCTGGCCGGTATTGTCTTTCAGGGCCTCTTCTTCAATCAGGCGCAGAATGGCCAGTGCCAGCGACTCGTTATCACGAATGGTACCCTGACCCAGACAGCGGGGGCACACATGGGTGCTGGACTCGCCCAAAGACGGACGCAGGCGCTGACGAGACATTTCCAGCAGACCAAAGCGGGAAATACGCCCCAGCTGAATGCGGGCACGGTCTTGCCGCACGGCGTCGCGCAGGCGGTTTTCCACTTCACGCTGGTGGCGCACTGGTGTCATGTCGATAAAGTCGATCACCACCAGGCCGCCCAGGTCGCGCAGGCGCAGCTGGCGGGCAATTTCCTCTGCCGCTTCCAGGTTGGTCTGCAGCGCGGTTTCTTCAATATCGCCGCCCTTGGTCGCGCGGGACGAGTTGATATCGATGGAGGTGAGCGCTTCGGTGGGGTCAATAACGATGCTGCCGCCGGACGGCAGGCGCACTTCCCGCTGAAACGCCGATTCAATCTGGCTCTCAATCTGGTAGTGGCTGAACATGGGCACATCGCCCTCATACAGCTTCACCCGGTTGACAAAATCGGGGCGCACCAGCTGAATGTGCTGCTTCGCACGTTCAAATACTACGGGGTTATCGATAAGAATTTCACCGATATCCCGGCGCAGGTAGTCGCGAATGGCGCGCACAATGACATTGCTTTCCTGATGGATAAGGAAAGGAGCGGTACGGCTGTCGGCGGCTTCCTGAATGGAAGCCCAGTGGGCTTTCAGTACATTCAGATCCCATTCCAGCTCTTCACCGGATTTACCCACACCGGCGGTGCGCACAATCAGGCCCATGCCGTCGGGCAACTTGAGGCGGGAGAGGGCTTCTTTCAGTTCAGTGCGCTCGTCGCCCTCGATGCGGCGTGAGATACCACCGGCACGGGGGTTGTTGGGCATCAGTACCAGGTAGGAGCCGGCCAGGCTGATAAAGGTGGTAAGCGCAGCCCCTTTGTTGCCACGTTCTTCCTTATCAATCTGAACAATAACTTCCTGACCTTCCTTGACCACTTCCTTGATGTTGGGGCGACCCTGATAGGTGTAGCCTTCAGGGAAATAGTTGCGGGCAATTTCCTTGAGGGGCAAAAAGCCGTGGCGCTCGGCACCGTAGTCAACAAAGGCGGCTTCCAGGCTGGGTTCTACCCGCGTGATTTTGCCTTTGTAAATGTTGGCTTTTTTCTGCTCGTGGCCGGGGCTTTCAATATCGAGATCATACAGCCTTTGCCCGTCCACCAGGGCAACGCGCAACTCCTCTTCCTGGGTTGCGTTAATTAGCATTCTTTTCATTTAGTACTCTTTTTATATGTTTTTACTGTTTTTTACAGTGTTCAGATTCCCCGGAATACCCGTCAGGTTCCGACCGACACCGGCCTCGGGTCTTTTAGCGTAGTCGTTACAGCCTCCCGGCTGGCTACGCATGAGGCGCATTTTTCAGGTGTGTTTCACGTCAAAAGGGGAGAAAGCCCAAAGGTCGCGAACCTGACGGTGTTTCCGGGGTTTTTGTGTGCGCTTCCCCAACCGGGAAAGCGCGAAAATCTTCTGCATTATCACACTTTACCCACAACCATAGCAAGGCACCTTTTTTGCAGCAAAAACACCGGCTTCGGTGGTAGAATCCCGCCCATGAAACAAGACCATCAAAGCGTGCGGCTGCTCACCATAGAGGCTGAGCATGAAGGGCAGCGCATCGACAATTTTTTACGGACTCAGCTTAAAGGCGTTCCCAAAAGCCTGATTTATCGAATTTTGCGCAAGGGCGAGGTAAGAGTTAATAAAAAGCGCATCAAACCGGAATACAAGCTGGTAGCCGGTGACATCATACGGGTGCCGCCGGTGCGGGTGGCAGAGCGGGAAGAAGTACTGCCTTCCGCCAAGCTCGACAGCGTGCAGGGGCTGGAAAACGCCATTGTGTATGAAGATGATGCCCTGCTGGTGCTGAACAAGCCATCGGGCATGGCGGTGCATGGTGGCAGTGGCCTTAGCTTTGGCGTAATTGAAGGGCTGCGTTCCCTGCGGCCTCAGGCCCGTTTTCTGGAGCTGGTGCACAGGCTGGACCGGGACACCTCCGGCATTTTGCTGGTGGCCAAAAAGCGCAGCATGCTGCGCAGCCTGCACGAGCAGCTGCGTGAGAAAACCATGGACAAACATTATCTGGCGCTGGTGCGCGGCCAGTGGCAGGCGCATCAGAAGTCGGTAAAGGCGCCGCTGAAGAAAAACGAGCTGGCTTCCGGTGAGCGGGTGGTGCGGGTAGACCGCGACGGCAAGCCGTCAGAAACCCGTTTTCGGATTATTCAGAAGTTTGACGGTGCCACCCTGGTGGAGTGCAGCCCGGTCACCGGCCGTACTCATCAGATTCGGGTGCATACGTTGCATGCGGGCCATCCCATAGCAGGGGACGATAAATATGGCGATCGCCAGTTTGATGAAGCCATGCGCGGCCAGGGGCTGACCCGGCTGTTTTTACATGCCTGCCGCATTCGCTTTTATCACCCGGGCAGAGAAGAAACCATGACCCTGGAAGCACCGCTGGAGCCGGCGCTGAAAAAACTGCTGACGAGAATGGCAAAAAAATGAAGTATGAACTGGTGATCTTTGACTGGGACGGCACCCTGATGGACTCGGTGGCCCGCATAGTGTCGTCCATGCAGGCGGCGGCGCTGGACTGCAACCAGCCGGTGCCCACGCCTGAGGCGGTGCGCCATATTATCGGGCTCAGCCTGTATAAGGCGTTCCCCGTTTTGTTTGGTGAATTGACGGTCGCCGAAAGTGATGCGCTGCTGCATGCCTACCGCCGGCATTATCTTGAGCTGAACACCACGCCATCACCGCTGTTTGCCGGCGCGGACAAGGTGCTCACTGGTTTGCATCAGACCGGCTACCGGCTGGCAGTGGCCACCGGCAAGGCCCGGGAAGGGCTTGATCTGGTGCTGAAAGACTCAGGCCTGGGTCACCTTTTTCATGCGTTGCGCGGTGCCGATCAGGCGCGTTCCAAGCCGGATCCGCTGATGCTGGCACAAATTCTTGACGAGCTGCGGATGGCACCGGAGCAGGCAGTGATGGTAGGGGACTCCAGTTACGATCTGGCCATGGCCGAAGCCATTGGCATGGACCGCATTGGTGTCACTTACGGAGTGCATAACCGGGATCAGCTGGGCGTGCACAAGCCCGTGGCCCTGATTGATGACATTCGCCATCTGCCCGAGTGGGTTTAAAACAGTGAGGGGTTGTAGGTGAAGGGAGATGATTGTCCATTGTGGACTGTGCTCACTCCTCACTCCTCACTCCTCACGAATCAAGGCACCTCCACACCAAATTCCGCCAGCAGGTCGATAAGGGCAATCAGTGGCAGGCCCACCAGGCTGTTGGGATCGCGGCCGTCCATGCGCTCGAACAGACTGATGCCAAGGCCCTCGCACTTAAAGGCACCGGCACAGTCGAGCGCCGGCTCTTTTTCCAGGTAGCGGTCAATCTGGCTCTCGGTCAGCCGGCGAAAGTGCACACGAAAGGGTTCCACCATCGAAGTCTGTCTGCCGGTGGCGCAGTCGTGCACGCACAGGCCGGTATAAAAGGTGACGGTTTTGCCCGAGGCCGCCAGCAGCTGGCGGCGGGCATTGTCTGTGGTGCCGGGTTTGCCCAGCAGCTGATTGCCGTTTACGCACACCTGATCCGAGCCGATCACCAGGCCTTCTTTATAATACTCAGCCACAGCGGCGGCTTTTTGCTGAGCCAGCCGCAGGGCCAGCGCGTCGGCGCTTTCACCGTGCTGGGGTGTTTCATCAATATTCGGGCTGTGGCAGGAAAAAGGCAGGCCCAGCCGCTCCAGCAGAGCACGGCGATAAGAGGAAGAAGAGGCAAGAATAAGCGGTGGCATAACAAGTAACAAGTGATGATCACGTGAATATTAAGGTGCAGCCATTTTACCCGGAGCAACAGGCTGCGCACAAACCCCTGTTATGCGTAGGAAAGTCAATTTCTCTTTGACTCCACAGCAGACGCGCTATAATATGCGCGCCTTATGGAAAAGGTAAAGTTGCCCATCAAGGTTGACCCCGTTCGCTGCGCCAATAAACGCCTGGATTATCAGGGCGTGTTTGCCGCAGAGCTGATGCCCAGACTGGCGGAGTCTACCCAAGGTATCCATGGTGATATCGACGTTTCTCTCACCTTTGGCATTGATGCCCAGGGGTTGCGCATCATGTCCGGTAAAGCCGGCGTGCACGTTACCCTTCAGTGCCAGCGCTGCAATGAGATGTTCGACACCACCATAGAGTCCGAGTTTACGTACACGCCTTTGCGTGAGAATGCCGAGGCGCCGGAGCTGCCGGAAGAGTACGAAACGTTTGAGGCCGATGAATTCGGAGAAATTAATCTGGCGCAGACCATTGAGGATGAACTCATCCTTGCCCTGCCGCTGGTACCCGCTCATGAAAATGAGCGTTGTGCCGAAGGCAAGTTTGATCTGAGCTATGGTGATATTCCCGAAGCCGAAGAGCGTTCGAACCCTTTCGCCATTCTGGAAGAGCTGAAACGAAAGTAACTGATTTAGGAGTTAGGTCAAATGGCCGTACAACAGAACCGTAAAACCCGTTCCAAGCGTGGTATGCGTCGTTCACACGATGCTCTGAGCACTGCCAGCCTGTCTGTAGACCAGACCACTGGCGAAACTCATCGTCGTCACCACGTGACCGCCGATGGTTTCTACCGTGGCCAGAAGGTAATCGCTAAGTAAGGATTATTCTCTTGCCGCAGCTGACCGTTGCGCTTGATATGATGGGGGGCGACTTTGGCCCTCCGGTTACAGTGCCTGCCGCCGCGCAGGCACTGTCGCTTCTACCCGACCTTCACCTGCATGTGTTCGGGTCCCGCGCGGCGCTACTTCCCTGGCTTGAACGATGTAACCTGACCGCTCATCAGCGGGTGCGGGTGCATTATTGTACCCAGCAGGTTACCAACGAGCACAAAGCGGGCTTTGCCCTGCGTCATCTGTCTGATTCCTCCATGTGCCAGGCACTGAATGCGCTGGCCAGCGGCGAGGCTCAGGCCTGTGTGAGCGGCGGCAATACAGGTGCACTCATGGCCATGGCCATTAACGTGGTGCAGACCCTGCCCGGTGTCGACCGGCCGGCACTGATCACCCGCCTGCCTCAGGCCGATGGCAGCCATGCGCTGTTGCTGGATGTGGGAGCCAATGTGTGCTGTGACACTGAGCAACTGGTGCAGTTTGCGCTGATGGGAGATGCGGTGGCGCGGCATGTGTTGTCGCAGCAGAAGCCCCGTGTCATGCTGTTGAACGTGGGAGCCGAGTCCAACAAGGGTTATGAAGCGGTGCGCCAGGCTGCCCGCCGGCTGAAAGCACTGCCGGCACTGAATTATCAGGGCTATATCGAAGGCAACGACCTGTTTGCCGGCACCGCGGAAGTCATTGTGTGTGATGGCTTTGTTGGTAATGTGGCGCTCAAAACCAGTGAAGGAGTCGCCCGGCTGCTGCTGGGTGCGGGAAAAAAGCGCGGGTTCTGGTGGCGGTTGCTGGGCACCTGGCTCAAGCGCCGGCTTTCTCACCTGAACCCGGACCAGTATAATGGGGCCAGTCTGATAGGATTACGTTCCAGTGTGGTAAAAAGCCACGGGAGCGCAGGATCACCCGCCTTCTTGAATGCGATTTTGCAGGCTGTTGCCGAAACCGAGCATCAGTTGCCCGCCAAAATCGCGCATCTTTTTGATACTGCCCCTCAGGACAGTCACGCAAGATAACGCCTATGAACAGTAAAATTTTGGGAACCGGCAGCTACCTGCCTCAGGGTGTGCGTACCAACGCCGACCTGGAAAGAATGGTAGAAACCAGCGATCAGTGGATTGTTGAACGCACCGGCATTCGCGAGCGTCGCATTGCCGGTGCCGAAGAAACCGTGGCCACCATGTCTTATGGTGCTGCCCTGCGCGCACTGGATGCCGCCGGCATTGAAGCGCAGCAGCTCGACATGATAGTGCTGGCTACCACCAGTGCCGACAATGCCTTTCCGGCTGCCGCCTGTGAAGTGCAGGCTCTGCTTAATGTGCCCGGCATTCCGGCCTTTGATCTGGCCGCAGCCTGTGCCGGCTTCAGCTACGCCCTGAGCGTGGCGGATCAATTTATTAAAAGCGGCGCGGCCCGCCATGTGCTGGTGATTGGTGCCGATGCGCTGTCGCGCATGTGTGACCCGGAAGACAGATCCACCATTATTCTGTTTGGTGACGGTGCCGGTGCTGTTGTGCTGGGTGCCAGCGAAGAGCCGGGCATTCTGTCTACTCATCTGCATGCCGATGGTGCCTATGGCGAGCTGCTCAAGCTGCCGCACCGCCAGCGTGGTGTGTCCGGCTCCGAAATGAACGCCTACATGCACATGAAAGGCAATGAAGTGTTCAAGGTGGCCGTGTCCCGCCTGAGCGACATCGTAATTCAGACCCTTGAAGCCAACGGCATCGATAAGTCGGAACTCGACTGGCTGGTGCCCCATCAGGCCAACTACCGCATTATTAACGCCACCGCCCGCAAGCTGGGCATGTCGCTGGACAGCGTGATCCTGACCCTCGACAAGCACGGTAACACTTCAGCGGCCAGTGTGCCCATCGCGCTGGATGAAGGCGTGCGTGACGGTCGCATTCAGCGTGGCCATCTGGTGCTGCTGGAAGCCTTTGGCGGCGGTTTTGCCTGGGGCTCGGCCCTGGTTCGTTTTTAAGAGGAAATTTCATGTCTTTTGCCATTACCTTTCCCGGACAGGGATCCCAGACCATTGGCATGCTGGCCGATGTGCTGGCCAATCACGAAATAGTGCAAACCACCTTTGCCGAGGCATCCGACGCTCTGGGCTATAATGTGGCGGATCTGGTACTGAACGGTCCGGCCGAAGAGCTGAATAAAACCTGGCGCACTCAGCCGGCGCTGCTCACCGCCTCGGTCGCGCTTTATCGTCTGTGGCAGCAGCAGGGCGGGGCACAGCCTGCGGTGATGGCCGGGCATAGCCTGGGCGAATATTCCGCCCTGGTGTGTGCCGGTGTGCTCAGCCTGGCCGACGGTGTGAAACTGGTAGAGCTGCGCGGCAAGCTGATGCAGGATGCCGTGCCCGAAGGCACCGGTGCCATGTCGGCCATTATCGGCCTGGATAATGACACTATTATTGCCAACTGCGAAAAAGCAGCAGAAGGCGAGGTGGTGTCGGCAGTAAACTTCAACTCACCGGGTCAGGTGGTGATTGCCGGTAACAAGGCCGCAGTAGAGCGTGCCAATGCGCTGATGAAAGAAAGTGGCGCCAAACGTGCGCTGCCGTTGCCGGTAAGTGTGCCGTCTCACTGCGCGCTGATGCAGCCTGCCGCCGACAAGCTGGCAGAAACCCTCAGCGGCATGAGTTTTAATGCGCCTGTGGTGCCCGTGATCAACAACGTGGATGTAACGCCCGAAACCGATCCTGCTGCCATTAAAGAGGCACTGGTGCGCCAGTTGTACAGCCCGGTACGCTGGACTGAAACCGTGGAGACCATGGCGGAGCAGGGTGTGACTCTGGCGCTGGAAGTGGGGCCGGGCAAGGTGCTCACCGGCCTGGCCAAACGCATCGACAAGCGGGTGGAAGGCGTTGCCGTGAACGACGACGCCAGCCTGGAAAAAGCCCTGACTGCCGTTAACGGTCTGTAATGCCAATCTGCCTGGTCGCTTTCTGTCGTCACTCTGGCGAAAGCCAGAGTCCGGAATGACCAGAATGCAATTGGTTTAAACCCCTGATAAAGGAGTGAATATGAGTTTTTCCGGTAAAGTAGTGCTGGTCACCGGTGCCAGCCGCGGCATTGGTCGTGCCACCGCCGAACTGTTCGCAGAACGCGGTGCCACCGTCATCGGCACTGCCACCAGCGACAAGGGTGCTGAGGCGATCAGCGCCTATCTGGGCGACAAGGGTACCGGTCTGGTACTGAACGTCACTGATCCGGCGTCACTGGAAGCCACGCTTGGCACCATCAAGGAGCGTTTTGGTGATATCGACGTACTGGTGAACAACGCCGGTATCACCCGCGATAATCTGATGATGCGCATGAAAGAAGACGAGTGGCAGGATATTCTCGACACCAACCTCACGTCCGTGTTCCGCCTGTCCAAGGCAGTGCTGCGCACCATGATGAAAAAGCGCTACGGTCGTATTGTGACCATCGGCTCCGTGGTAGGCACCATGGGCAACGCCGGCCAGGCCAACTATGCGGCTGCCAAAGCCGGTCTGATTGGTTTCAGCAAGTCCCTGGGCCGTGAAGTGGCGTCCCGCGGCATTACCGTTAATGTGGTTTCTCCCGGTTTTATTGAAACAGACATGACGCGCGCATTGAATGACGAACAACGAGCCGGTATCTTGTCACAAGTTCCGGCTCAGCGCCTGGGCGACCCCAAAGAGATTGCATCCGCCGTGGCCTTTTTGGCGTCGGATGAAGCTGGTTACATTACCGGCGAAACGCTGCACGTTAACGGCGGCATGTACATGGTGTGATGAAAATCACCTCGGTTAGCATCTGTTTGGCGGAAAATGCGCCGTTTTAGGGGTAAATTCTGGTTAGACCAGCCCCAAACAGGCTTGCAAACGACGGTTATTTTTATACACTACCGCAACGACACGCACTTGCGTATTTCTAAAGGAAAATACTGGTCATGAGCAACATTGAAGAACGCGTAAAGAAAATCATCGTAGAACAACTGGGTGTTAAAGAAGAAGAAGTTAAATCTGAAGCTTCTTTCGTTGATGATCTGGGCGCGGATTCCCTGGATACCGTTGAACTGGTAATGGCTCTGGAAGAAGAGTTTGACACCGAGATTCCTGACGAGGAAGCGGAGAAGATCACCACCGTTCAGGCTGCGATCGACTACATCAACGCCAACCAGGAATAACAAACCTGTACCGGAGTGGCGCCCGCCACTTCGGTTATTTTCTTGTTTAACCCCCATTCGGAGGCGCTCCTGTGTCAAAACGCAGAGTCGTGGTGACTGGCCTCGGTATGCTCTCTCCTGTCGGAAATTCGGTCGATGCCAGCTGGCAGGCCCTGCTGGCAGGTCAAAGCGGCATTACCAATATCGATCATTTTGATACTACCGATTACACCACCAAGTTTGCCGGCCTGGTCAAGGATTTTGACCCGGAAGCGCATGGCATAGCCAAAAAAGAAGCCCGCAAAATGGATCTGTTTATTCAGTACGGTATAGCAGCAGGCTTGCAGGCCTTTGCTGATGCCGGACTGAAAATTACAGACGCCAACGCCGATCGCGTGGGTGTGTCCATCGGCTCGGGTATTGGTGGTCTGGGTCTGATTGAACAAAATCATACCAACCTGATGAAGAGCGGTCCGCGCAAGCTGAGTCCCTTCTTTGTGCCGTCCACCATTATCAATATGGTATCCGGCCATTTGTCGATCATGAAGGGCCTGCGCGGTCCCAATATTGCCGCCACCACCGCCTGTACCACTGGTACGCACAGCATTGGTCTGGCAGCCCGCATGATTGCTTACGGTGATGCCGATGCCATGCTGGCCGGCGGCACCGAAAAGGCCTCCACGCCCATGGGCATGGGTGGTTTTGCTGCGGCCCGTGCGCTCTCTACCCGCAACGACGAGCCGCAAAAGGCAAGCCGCCCCTGGGACAAGGATCGTGATGGTTTTGTGCTGGGCGACGGCGCCGGTGTGGTCATGCTGGAAGAATATGAACACGCCAAGGCCCGTGGTGCCACCATTTATGCCGAGCTGGTTGGCTTTGGCATGAGCGGCGATGCACACCATATGACGGCTCCGCCCGATGACGGCAGCGGTGCTGCAGCGGCCATGGCCAATGCCCTGCGCGACGCCAATCTGGATCCGGCGCTGGTGGGTTACATCAATGCTCACGGCACCTCCACGCCGCTGGGTGATGTGGCCGAGCTGAAAGCGGTGAAAAAGGTATTCGGTGAGCAGGCAGGCAAACTGATGGTCAGCTCCACCAAATCAATGACCGGTCATCTGCTGGGTGCTGCCGGTGCCATTGAAGCCATTATTACCGTGCTGGCGCTGCGTGATCAGATTGCACCGCCCACCATCAATCTGGACAACCCGGATGATGAATGCGATCTGGATCTGGTACCGCACCAGGCGAAGAAGGGTGAGTTCGAATATGCCCTGTCCAACTCTTTTGGGTTTGGCGGCACTAATGGCTCATTGATCTTCAAGCGCATATAATGGCCCTTCGGCCATAAACAGCCCGGCCATGTGCCGGGCTTTTTTATAACGGTATTATGCAGACCTTTATCAGCAGTTCAGACAACACCAGTCGTGGCTGGATGCTCGGCGACGGCCATTTCACCACCATGCACCAGCACCTGGGCCGGGTGCGGCTCTGGCCATTGCACAAGGCCCGGCTGATTAAAGCCTGCCGCCGGCTGCACATGGCCGAGCCCGACTGGAGTGCCGTGGAAGCCGCCCTTGCGCGCCTGCCCGACGAAGGCGATCGTGTGGTGCGCCTGACCCTGTTGCGCGGCGCCGGCGGCCGGGGCTATGGTATTGCCGGCAGCACGGAAACCGTGGTTGCCTTGAACTGTTCGTCTTTTCCCGTGCATTATTTTGCCTGGCGCGAGCAGGGCATTGAGCTGGGCCTGTGTGAAGGCCGGCTTGGCAGTTTGCCGTTGCTGGCGGGACTGAAAACCAGCAACCGGCTGGAGCAGGTGTTGCTAAGGGCCGAGCTTGAAGACCGCGGGCTTGATGAAGGCGTGGTGCTGAACGATGCGGGCGTTATTATGGAGGCAGTGACCGCCAATCTGTTCTGGCGCAAGGATGATGCTGTGTTTACTCCGGCGCTTGCCACCAATGGCGTGCATGGCACTGTGCGTGCCTGGATAATAAATGAGCTGGGCGATCGGGTACAGACAGTGAATGCCCCCCTTGACGCCCTTTATGACGCGGATGAAATCTGGCTGACCAATGCCCTGATGGGGCTGGTGCCTGTGCATACCTTTGCCGGCCGGACACTGCAACAGCCGTTTTCCATGACAAGAGCACTGCAACGCAAATATGAGCAAATTGATTAACGCCGTGAAAGGCACTCTGCTGGCCGGTGTGCTGGCGGGAGCTGGCCTGGCCGGCTATGGCTACAGCCAGTGGCAGAAAATTGAACATCTGACCATCACACCGGGAGAGCATCCGTTGTTTGTGGTGCATAAAGGCGAGACCGCCCTGCAACTGGCCGGCCGGCTCAGTCCGGAGCTGCCGCTGCTGCATCGCCGGTTATGGCTGAAGTTTCATCCTGAGCTGGCGGCTGTGCGCCAGGGCACCTACAAGCTGGATGGCAACACCACGCTGCGTGAGGCCCTGAACACCTTTGTAGACGGAGATGTGTATCGGCTGAACGTGACGTTAGTGGAAGGGCTGCGCCTGTCCGACTGGCTGGGCAAGCTGGCCAGCGCGGAGTACATGGAGCATGAGCTTGAGGGCGTCAGCGAAGCCGAACTGGCCGAACGTCTGGGGGCCGGGCACAGCAAGCTGGAAGGGCTGTTTTTACCGGAAACCTATACCTACACACCCGGCGACAGTGACTATGATGTGCTGGAGCGTGCTTATGGCCATATGCAGACGTTTTTACAGGATGCCTGGGAAAACCGTGAGCCCGACCTGCCGGTAGACTCTCCCTACGAGGCGCTGATCCTGGCGTCCATTATTGAAAAGGAAACCGGCATTGCCGAAGAGCGGCCGCTGATCGCCTCGGTATTTATTAACCGGTTGCGCCGTGGCATGCGGTTGCAGACGGATCCTACCGTGATTTACGGCATGGGCGACGACTATGACGGCAACATCCGCAAGCGCGATCTGCAGGCGCATACGCCCTACAACACCTATGTGATCGACGGTCTGCCGCCCACTCCCATTGCCATGCCCAGCCAGGAAGCCATTCAGGCCGTGCTGAATCCGGCCAAGAGCAAATATTATTATTTTGTGGCCAAGGGTGAGGGCCGGCATCATTTTTCCCGCACCTTGCGTGAGCATAACAACGCTGTGCGCCGCTACATTCTGAACAGGTAAGTGATGAGCCGTTTTATAGTAATTGAAGGGCTGGAAGGGGCCGGCAAAAGCACGGTGCAGCGCCATGTGGTGAGCTGGCTTGAAGCCAGAGGCCACAGGGTAATAACCACCCGCGAGCCCGGTGGTACCCCGCTGGCCGAAAAAATGCGTGCCCTGGTAAAAGAGGTGCATGAAGAGCCGCTCACCATGGAAGCCGAGCTGCTGCTGATGTATGCCGCCCGGGTGCAGCTGGTAAAAAACCGGATTCAGCCGGCCCTGGCCGACGGTATCTGGGTGGTGGGAGACAGGCATGACTGGTCTTCTCAGGCTTATCAGGGCGGAGGCCGGGGCATAGACACCGGCCTTATTACTCAAATCAAACAGGCGGTGCTGGGAGACTTTAAACCGGATCTCACTCTCTACCTTGATATTGATCCGGCGCAGGGGCTGGCCCGGGCCCGCCACCGAGGCGAGCTGGACCGCATAGAGCAGGAAAAAATCGACTTTTTTGAGCGCACCCGTGCCCGCTATCTTGAGCTGGCCCATGCCGATGCCAACTGTGACCTGATAGATGCCAGTGGCAATGAGCAGCAGGTAAAAGAACGGGTACTGGCCTGTCTGGAGCAACGTCTGTGTACCCCTGGCTGATCCCGGTATGGCAGCCGCTGCAACGGGCGGTGCGAGAGCAGCATTTGGGCCATGGCCTGCTGATCAAGGGCATGGCGGGGCTGGGCAAGCGCGTGCTGGCCGGAAAACTGGCTACCGCATTGTTATGCCAACATACAAGTAATGCTCCTTGCGGCATCTGCCATGCCTGTGAACTCACCGCCGCCGGCAGTCATTCCGATCTGCATATAGTGGGCCGGGAAGGTCGCAGCATCGGCATTGATGCCATTCGCGAGCTCAGCCGTATTATGAGTGAAAGCGCGCGACTGGGACATGGCAAGGTGGCCGTTATCGAGCGGGCCGAGCTGATGACCGAAGCCGCTGCCAACGGGCTGCTGAAAACGCTGGAAGAGCCGGCAGGCGAGGCCACACTGATTCTGGTATCGTCCCGGCCCGAGCGGTTGCTGCCGACGCTTATAAGTCGTTGTCAGCAGTGGCTGGTGCCACTGCCCGATACGCAAAGTGCGCTGGCCTGGCTGAATGAGCAGGGCGTGCAGGCCAGCCCCTCGGCTCTGAGTGTGAACCAGGGTTCGCCACTGCAGACCCTGGAATACCTGAGTGCCGGTACCGACGACAAACGCCTGAGTTTGCTGGCCGAGCTGGCCGGTCTGGGCAAGCAGCCGGGCCGGCTGCAAAAGGTGCAGGCGGGCCTGCAGGAACAGCCGGTGCACCTGGTATGGGTGCAGCTGTTGCTGCAGGATGCGCTGCAAACCGCCCTTGGCGTGCGGGCACCACTTAAACTTGCTGACTGCCGGCAGCACAGTGCGCTTATAGCGCAGCTGGGGCCCATGCAGCTGCATGAGCTGCACAGTGCGCTGCTGGAATTGCGCCGTTGTTTGCAGCCGGGGCAGGGCAGACCGGTCAATGCCGGCCTGCAGCTGAGCCAGTGGCTGCATCGTTTGCAGCAGACATTACTTCATTCCTGATTTACCGAAAACAACACCGGAGCTGATTTTGCTGGTTGATTCCCATTGCCATCTCGACAAACTCGATTACGGCAAAAAACACAAATCCATGGACGAAGCCATCGCCAAGGCCGCCAGCCGTGGCGTAAACCACATGCTGTGCATTGGTGTGGGGCTGAATTCCTTTCCCGATATGCTGAAAGCCGTTGAGCCTTACCCTCAGGTGTTTGCCTCCTGTGGCGTGCACCCGCTGCACCAGAATGATGAACAGAACAAT
This sequence comes from Oceanimonas smirnovii ATCC BAA-899, assembly GCF_000381965.1. GTDB lineage: Bacteria > Pseudomonadota > Gammaproteobacteria > Enterobacterales > Aeromonadaceae > Oceanimonas > Oceanimonas smirnovii. Next base: position 96,625 of record NZ_KB908455.1, on the reverse strand, counting down.
CCGGAGCGGCTGCGCGAGCTGGCCTCGCACCCTTCTGTGGTAGCCATTGGCGAAACCGGGCTGGATTATTTTTATGCGCCCGACACTGCCGAGCTGCAAAAGCGCTCTTTTGAGCAGCATGTGCAGGTGGCGGTGGAGCTGAACAAGCCGCTGATCATTCATACCCGCAGCGCTCAGGAAGACACCCTGGAGATTTTGCGCAAGGGCGGTGCCGACAAGGTAGGCGGTGTGCTGCACTGCTTTACCGAATCCCTGGAAATGGCCGAAGCCGCCATTGAGCTTGGCTTCTACATTTCCATTTCCGGCATAGTGACCTTTCGCAGTGCCGACGCCCTGCGCGAAGTAGTAAAAGCGCTGCCGCTGGAGCGCCTGCTGGTGGAGACCGACTCGCCCTGGCTGGCCCCGGTGCCGTTTCGCGGTGAAGAAAACGAACCCGCCTACACCCGCACCGTGGCGGAATATGTAGCCAAACTTAAAGGCGTGCCCTATGAAGAAGTAGCAAAGCAAACCACCGCCAACTTCTTTGAGCTGTTTAAACTGGCCCGCCCCGTTGGGGAGCTGTAAGTATGCTCAAAACTTGCCCATTGCATATGCCCATCGTACTATCTTGATCAGTTCAGCTGCCAAAAGGAGCCCAAGAATGACAATACCGCTTAAAACCAACAAATATGGTCTGCCGCAGGCTCAAGGTCGCCCTCATATTCGCGCTTCAAAAAAACTTGATCTCAGTGGTGAGGAAGGCAAACAAATCGTGAAGTCAGAAACCAGACTGACGCTTAAAGAACATCAGAATACCTTTAAGCGACTGGCTGATATGTAATGAGTCTGCTGCACTTTTCGACCCAGCGTGTGCTTGAAATCAATACTTATATTCTGCGGACCAGTCCTGGCTTTCGCGGAGGTGTTGATGTAGGCAAGTTGGAAGGTGCTTTGGGCCGAATAGACAATGCCATGCTCTATAATGGCCTGGATGATGTATTTTTAATCGCTGCAAAATACGCTGCCAGCATCGGCGTTGCCCATGCTTTTTCTGATGCCAACAAACGAACGGGGCTTGCAGTGTGTCTGGAGTATCTGTCTCTCAACGACTACGATATTACTTCAGACACAGAGACGCTGGCTGATGCAACTGTGGATTTGATCACCGGAAAGCTCCCGGAAAGTGATTTTGCGGATATTCTCTACGGACTCTGGTTAGTGGAGCAGTAACATAGACGTTGGGATGAGCCATGCGAATCCCAACAACCCGCAGTCGGCATCCTGTTGCAATTCGCTACGCTCACGGCAATGCCATTCCCCAGCCCCCGCTGGCTTCCGGCTTTCAGCTTACCTATAGTAAACATTGTTCCATTCGCATCTGAGGTGAAACTACGTGCTTGCCTGGCATTTGTGGCTGATTGCCGCGCTTATTCTGTTCCTGGCCGAGTTGCTTGGCACCGGTTTTTTTGCCGTTGCCATGGGGCTGGCGGCTCTGGTGGCCATGATCACTGCTTTGCTTGGTGCGGAGGCTACCGGTCAGTGGTTTGCCTTTGCCCTGGCAGCCGCCGCACTGGCCCCTTTGCTGAAAAGGGCCTTTCGTCAGTATGCCCCCTCACAGCGTCGCAGCGGCCTGGCCGGCGAAAGCCGCCATCAAACCGGCAAACTGGTGCGCCATCATAACGGTGAGTTGCGGCTTAAACTTGAAGGTGACTTGTTTATGGTGCGCGCCGAGGCTGACGTCGAACTACAGGAAGGAGAAGAAGTGGAAATTCTCCGTTTCGACGGCATTACCGCTATTGTTAAATCACTCAAATAATTAAAAACATTGTTACCGCAAGGGAGTTTGTCATGGACATGATGTTGGTTATTGCTCTGGTATTTACCGTGCTGGTGCTGGCACTGGTGATCAAAGGCCTGATGATAGTGCAGCAATCGGAAGCCGTGGTTATTGAGCGGCTTGGGAGTTACCAGAAAACGCTCAGCCCCGGTATTAACTGGATTATTCCCTTTGTAGACAAGCCTCGCTCCATTAAGGTGCGCCGTTATCAGGCCATTGGCGGAGAAAATGTCGCCGTGGTGCAGGAAGAAACCCGCATTGACCGCCGCGAAACCGTGCTCGACTTTCCCGGCCAGTCGGTGATCACGGCCGACAACGTGAGCGTGACCGTAAACGGTGCCCTGTATTTTCAGGTGATTGACCCGGAGCGGGCCGTATACCAGACCGAGAACCTTATTCAGGCTATCGAAATTCTGGCCAAAACCTCTCTGCGCTCGGAAGTAGGCAAAATGGAGCTGGACAAGCTGTTTGAATCCCGCCAGGAAATTAACGACAAGCTGCAGGTGGTTATGGACGAAGCCGGCAACAAATGGGGCGTAAAAGTCACCCGGGTTGAAATTCAGGACATTCTCATTCCCGCCGAAGTGGAAGACGCCATGCGCAAGCAAATGGCCGCCGAGCGGGAACGCCGGGCACTTGTATTGCAGGCCAGCGGTGAACGGGAAGCCGCCATCGCCCGGGCAGAAGGGGAGAAACGCTCCAATATACTGGTAGCAGAAGGGGAGCGCGAAGCTGCCATTCTGATGGCCGACGGCCAGCGCCAGGCCATTGATCAGGTACTGGCCGCCGGCAGCGACCGGCTCGATCCGCAACTGGTTATCGGCTATCTGCTGGGGCTGGAATACCTCAAAACCCTGCCCGAAATCGGCAAAGACGGCGATCGCATCTTCCTGCCCTATGAAGCCAGCAGCGTACTCGGTGCCGTGGGCAGCATAGAGGCGCTGCTTAAAAACAAAATGTAATCCCCTGCAGGCCCCAATTTATTAGGGCAAACCCACGGGCTCAGCCATCATGTAGAACCTTTGCCCCGTTAAAACGGGGCCTACAGTAGGCCCGAATTTATTCGGGCAACTCAGTACCAGGTTGGGACGAGTCCCATTCCTCCAGCTTCTCGCTTCCAGCTTCTCGCTTCCAGCTGTCTGTTAAGACCAAAGTCTAACCATGATTGTCAACACATCACCTTGCTCAACCCCATTTCAGGTGATAATTTTGTTTCATATTCGTTAAATTGTTGACAATTGAATGGCAGAGCAAGCAGTACTACCACAAAGCACCGACTTATCCTTGACCGAAGCGCGGGAGCTGACCAAGTCGGCCAACCTGACTGAGCAGCTGATCGATCTTATTGTGAAAGGGGAGTTTGAGGCCGGCAGTAAAATCTCCGAGCCCGAGCTGGCGCGCCGCTTTGGCGTGAGCCGGGGGCCGCTGCGCGAAGCCATGCTGCGGGTGGAATCGTTAGGCCTGATTGAGCGGGTGCCCCATGTGGGCGCGCGGGTTATTGCCCTCAGCCGGGCCAAGCTCATTGAGATTTATGCGGTGCGCGAGGCGCTGGAAGGCATGGCGGCGCGGCTGGCCTGCCAGCACATTACCGAGGCCGAGCTGACTGCCCTGGAGCAGCTGCTTAATACCCACAAGGCCCATATCGAAGAAGTGGAAGGGGCCTCCTATTTTCATCAGCAGGGTGACTTTGACTTTCACTACCGGCTGATCCTGGCCAGCCGCAACAGCACGCTGATCAGCCTGCTGTGCGACGAGCTGTATCACCTGCTGCGTATGTACCGGCATCAGTCTCAGCGCTCACATTCCCGTCCGCAACAGGCATTAAGCGAGCATTTTCACTTGCTGGCGGCCCTGCGGGAGCGGGACGGTGAGCTGGCCGAGCTGCTGATGCGCCGGCATATCATGCGCAGCCGGCTGTTAATTGAACAACAACTTGAAACCGAACAAGGAGCAAACCAATGAGTCCGGGAGCAAAATTTCGCGAGGCGGTCGCCAATAACCAGCCGCTGCAGGTGGTGGGCACCATCAATCCTTATTGCGCCATGATGGCGGAGCAGGTGGGCCATCAGGCCATTTATCTGTCCGGTGGCGGCATTGCCAATGCCTCTTACGGCCTGCCGGATCTGGGCATTACCACCCTGAACGACGTGCTGGAAGACGTGCGCCGCATTACCGCCGCCACCAAGCTGCCGCTGCTGGTAGACATAGACACCGGCTTTGGCGGGGCCTTTAACATTGCCCGCACCATTAAAGAGATGGAGCGCGCCGGCGCGGCCGCCGTGCATCTGGAAGATCAGGTGGCGCAAAAGCGCTGTGGCCACAGGCCCAACAAGACCATTGTGAGCCAGAGCGAAATGGTAGACAGAGTAAAAGCAGCGGTGGATGCGCGCACCGATAGTGAGTTTGTGATCATGGCGCGCACCGATGCCCTGGCGGTGGAAGGCATGGACGCGGCCATTGAGCGGGCGCTGGCCTGTGTGGAGGCGGGAGCCGACATGATTTTCCCCGAAGCCATCAACACGCTTGAGCAATATCGCCAGTTTGCCGAGGCGGTCAAGGTACCCATTCTTGCCAACATTACCGAGTTTGGCCAGACCCCGCTGTTCAGTAAAGACGAGCTGGCCGAGTGCGGTGTGGGCATGGTGCTCTATCCGCTGTCGGCATTCCGCGCCATGAATCAGGCGGCGCTCAATGTGTATCAGCACCTGCTGAAAGACGGCCATCAGCGCAATGTGGTGGACAGCATGCAAACCCGGGAGCAGCTCTATCATTACCTGGGTTATCACGATTACGAGAACAAGCTGGACCGGTTGTTCAGCGAGCAAAAAGGCGACTGACGCTTACGCACACACCTCGACCAAAACATAACAAGGAGCCAGCCATGACCACCTTTGCTGAAAAATCCAAGGAAGAAAAACAACTGGGCGGTGCCGGCCTGCGCGGCCAGAGTGCCGGCACCACGGCGCTGTGCACTGTGGGGAAAAGCGGTACCGGCCTCACTTACCGGGGCTATGACATTACCGACCTGGCACACCATGCCGAGTTTGAAGAAGTGGCGCATTTGCTGCTGAAGGGCAAGCTGCCGACTCAGACCGAGCTGAATACTTACAAGCAAAACCTGATGTCCCGCCGGGGCCTGCCGGAAGCCCTGTGCCGGGTGCTAGAAGAAATTCCTGCCCATGCGCACCCCATGGATGTAATGCGCACCGGCTGCTCTGTGCTGGGTAATCTGGATCAGGAGATGGACTTTGCCGAGCAGGAGGACAAAACCGATACCCTGCTGTCCATGCTGCCGGCCATTATCTGCTACTGGTATCGCTACAGTCACGACGGTGTGCGCATTGACACCACTTGTCCGGCGCAGGACAGTATAGGTGGCTATTTTCTGGAAATGCTGACCGGCAAGGCACCCTCCGAGCTGCACAAGCGGGTAATGCACTGCTCGCTGGTGCTCTATGCCGAGCATGAGTTCAATGCCTCTACCTTTACCGCCCGGGTGTGTGCGTCCACCCTGTCGGATCTGCATTCCTGCATTACCGCCGCCATCGGCAGCCTGCGCGGCCCGCTGCACGGCGGGGCTAACGAAGCCGCCATGGAAATGATTGAACGCTGGCAGACCCCGGATGAAGCCGAGGCGGGCATACTGCACATGCTGGCCAAAAAAGAAAAGATCATGGGCTTTGGTCATGCCATATACCGCGAGTCGGATCCGCGCAATGCCCTTATCAAGGAATGGGCGAAAAAGCTGTCTGAAGACGTAGGCGACACTCACCTTTATGCGGTGTCCGAGCGGGTTGAAGCGGTGATGAAGCGGGAGAAAAACCTGTTCTGCAATGCCGACTTCTTTCATGCCTCTGCCTATCACTTTATGGGCATTCCCACCAAGCTGTTTACCCCCATTTTTGTGATGAGCCGGGTAACGGGCTGGGCCGCCCATGTGTTTGAGCAACGCGCCAACAACCGCATTATTCGCCCCAGCGCCGACTATATCGGCCCCGAGCCGCAAGTCTGGCTGCCCATCAGCGAGCGCAAGTGAGGAGCCTTATGAATACCGACTTTCGCAAACCGCTGCCGGGTACTGACCTTGAGTTTTTTGATACACGGGAGGCCATCAACGCCATTGCTCCCGGTGCCTATGAAGGCCTGCCCTATGTGTCTCGGGTGCTGGCGGAGCAACTGGTGCGCCGCTGCACACCGGCTCAGCTTACCAACAGCCTGAAACAACTGATTGAGCGCAAGCGCGACCTCGACTTTCCCTGGTATCCGGCGCGGGTGGTGTGTCACGACATTCTGGGGCAAACCGCTTTGGTGGATCTGGCCGGCCTGCGGGACGCCATTGCCGCTCAGGGCGGCGATCCGGCCCGGGTGAATCCGGTGGTGCAAACCCAGCTGATTGTGGATCATTCCCTGGCGGTGGAGCATGCCGGCTTTGAGCCGGACGCTTTTGACAAAAACCGCGCCATTGAAGACAGGCGCAACCAAGACCGTTTTCACTTTATTGAATGGTGCAAAACCGCCTTTGAGAACGTGAGCGTGATCCCTGCCGGCAACGGCATTATGCACCAGATCAACCTGGAGAAAATGTCGCCGGTGGTGCAGGTGCAAAATGGCGTGGCCTTTCCCGACACCTGTGTGGGCACCGACAGCCACACCCCTCATGTGGATGCGCTGGGGGTGATTGCCATTGGTGTGGGCGGGCTGGAAGCCGAAACCGTGATGCTGGGCCGGCCCTCCATGATGCGCCTGCCCGACATTGTCGGCGTAAAGCTTACCGGCACCCGCCAGCCCGGCATTACCGCCACCGACATAGTGCTGGCGTTCACCGAGTTTTTGCGCGAGCAACGGGTCGTGTCGGCCTGGCTGGAATTCTTTGGCGAAGGCACCAAAGATCTCACCATTGGCGACCGCGCCACCATTTCCAATATGACCCCGGAATATGGCGCCACTGCCGGCATGTTCTACATCGACGAGCAGACCATCAACTACCTCAAGCTCACCGGCCGCGACGACGAGCAGGTAAAACTGGTAGAAGCCTACGCCCGCCACACCGGCCTGTGGGCCGATGATCTGCACAGTGCCGAGTATGAACGGGTGCTGGAATTTGATATCGGCACTGTTACCCGCAATATGGCGGGGCCGTCCAGCCCGCACCGGCGGCTGCCCACCTCGGCGCTGGCCGAGCGCGGCATTGCCGGCCCCTGGCATGAAGAGCCGGGCAAACTGCCGGATGGTGCCATTATTATTGCTGCCATCACCTCCTGCACCAACACCAGCAACCCGCGCAACGTGGTGGCGGCGGGGCTGCTGGCCAAAAAGGCCAATGTGCTTGGCTTAACGCGCAAACCCTGGGTAAAAACCTCCTTTGCGCCCGGCTCCAAAGTGGCGCGGCTTTATATGGAAGAAGCGGGCCTGCTGCCGGAGCTGGAGCAACTGGGCTTTGGCATTGTGGGTTATGCCTGCACCACCTGTAACGGCATGAGCGGCGCGCTCGACCCCGATATTCAGCAAGAGATCATTGAACGCGACCTTTACACCACGGCCGTGCTCTCGGGTAACCGCAACTTCGACGGCCGCATTCATCCTTATGCCCGGCAGGCGTTTCTGGCCTCGCCGCCGCTGGTGGTGGCTTATGCGCTGGCGGGCTCCATTCGCTTTGATATAGAGCGCGATGCTCTTGGGACAGACGCCAATGGCAAGCCTATTTACCTGAACGATCTCTGGCCCAGCGATGAAGAAATAGATGCGGTGGTGGCGGAGTATGTGAAGCCCGAGCAGTTTAAGCAGGTTTATATTCAGATGTTCAAGCTGAATGACGCCGCGCAAAATACGCCGCCGCTTTACGACTGGCGTCCCATGAGCACCTATATTCGCCGTCCGCCCTATTGGGAAGGGGCGCTGGCCGGCAAATGCAGCCTTAGCGGCATGCGCCCGCTGGCCATTCTGGGGGACAACATCACCACCGACCATCTGTCACCGTCCAACGCCATTCTGGCATCCAGCGCGGCAGGGGAATATCTGGCCAGCATGGGGGTGCCGGAGGAAGACTTTAACTCCTATGCCACCCACAGAGGCGATCACCTCACCGCTCAGCGGGCAACACTCGCCAACCCCAAGCTGTTTAACGAAATGGTGCGGGAAAACGGCGAAGTGGTGCAAGGGTCGCTTACGCGCATAGAGCCGGAAGGCAAAGTGACCCGCATGTGGGAAGCGATAGAAACCTACATGAACCGCAAGCAGCCGCTGATCATAGTAGCAGGGGCCGACTACGGTCAGGGTTCGTCCCGGGACTGGGCTGCCAAGGGAGTGCGTCTGGCGGGAGTGGAAGCCATAGTGGCCGAAGGCTTTGAGCGCATTCACCGCACCAACCTGGTGGGCATGGGCGTGCTGCCGCTGGAGTTTATACCCGGCACCAACCGCCACACGCTGGCGCTCGATGGCACCGAACTCTATGACGTGCAGGGCCACATTCAGCCCGGCGCTGAATTGACGCTGGTGATCACCCGTACCAGCGGCGAGCGAGAGCAAGTGCCCGTGCGTTGCCGGCTGGACACCGCCGACGAGCTGAATGTGTACAGCGCCGGCGGCGTGCTACAACGTTTCGCCCAGGATTTTCTGGCCGGTTAAAAGGAAGCAACCATGGCAACCAATACTTTCCCGCCCCAGCTGAAGATACCCGCCACCTATATGCGTGGCGGCACCAGCAAGGGCGTGTTTTTTAACCTGAGCGATCTGCCGCCGGCGGCGCAAGTGTCCGGCGAGGTCAGAGACAAGCTGCTGCTGCGGGTCATTGGCAGCCCGGATCCTTACGGCAAGCATACAGACGGCATGGGCGGGGCTACCTCCAGCACCAGCAAGGCGGTGATTGTCTCCAAAAGCCAAAAACCGGATCACGATGTGGACTATCTGTTCGGTCAGGTGTCCATTGATCAGCCCTTTGTGGACTGGAGCGGCAACTGCGGCAACCTCTCGGCGGCGGTAGGGCCTTTTGCCATTCATGCCGGCCTGGTGGAGCGGGTGCCACAAAAAGGCATGGCGACCGTGCGGGTATGGCAGGCCAACATAGGCAAAACCCTGCTGGTGCATGTGCCCATGCACAACGGCGAGGTGCAGGAAACCGGCGACTTTGAACTGGATGGCGTCACCTTTCCCGCGGCGGAAATTGAGGTGGATTTTATGGCACCCGGTGAAGGGGCCATGTTCCCTACCGGCAATTTGGTCGACAAGCTGGACGTGCCCGGCATCGGCACCCTTGACGCCACGCTGATTAACGCCGGCATTCCCACCATTTTTATTAACGCACAAGACATTGGCTTTACCGGCACCGAGCTGCAGCCGGCCATTAACGACAATGCCGGGACGCTGGCTCAGTTCGAGCGTATTCGCGCGGCTGGCGCGGTGAAAATGGGGCTGATTAACTCACCGGAACAGGCAGCAAGCCGCCAGCACACCCCCAAGGTGGCCTTTGTAGCGGGGCCGGCGGCCTATATGGCGTCCAGCGGCAAAACGGTGACCGAAAACGACATTGATGTGCTGGTGCGGGCGCTGTCCATGGGCAAGCTGCACCACGCCATGATGGGCACCGCCGCCGTGGCCATTGCCGCCGCCGCCTGTGTGCCCGGCACCCTGGTTAACTTGGCCGCCGGGGGCGGCGTGCGGGAGTCGGTCACCTTTGGTCATCCGTCCGGCACCCTCAGGGTCGGGGCCAGCGCTCGGCACACCGATCAAGGCTGGATGGTGGAGAAAGTCACCATGAGTCGCAGTGCGCGCATTTTAATGGAAGGGGTAGTGCGCGTGCCGTTTTAATCATCGATGCGCCCGCGGCGCTTAAGGAAAAGCAATGTCAGGAGCAAGCAGCATGTTTACCTATCAGCAGGCATTTGATTTGGCGGCCAACTCGCCGGAAGTGTTCTGGAAACAGCAAGCACAGCAGCTGGACTGGTTTACCTTTCCGCAAACCATATTAAGCCAGGACGAGCACGGCATAGAGCGCTGGTTTGCCGACGGCGAGCTGAACACCGCCCATCTGGCGCTGGATTATCATGTGGCGCAGGGCAGGGGCGATCAGACCGCGCTGATTTACGACTCGCCGGTCACCGGCAAAAAAGCCCGTTACACCTACTGCGTGCTGCGGGATCAGGTAGCCAAGGCCGCTGGCATGCTGGCCGCACTGGGGGTGCAAAAGGGCGACCGGGTGGTGATTTATATGCCCATGATCCCGGAAGCGGCCATTTCCATGCTGGCCTGTGCCCGGCTGGGGGCCATTCATTCCATGGTGTTTGGCGGCTTTGCCCCTCACGAGCTGGCAGTGCGCATTGAAGACGCCGAGCCCAAAGTGCTGCTCACCGCCAGCTGCGGGGTGGAAGTGAACAAAGTAATCCCCTACAAGCCGCTGGTAGACAAGGCAGTTATGGACAGCCGCTGCAAGCCCGAGCACGTGGTGGTGGTGCAACGGCCGGAATGCCCGGCAGATTTACCTCATGATCGTGACAAGGACTGGTCGGCCCTGATGCAAAAAGCCGAGCCGCACCCCTGTGTGCCGGTAAAAGCGACGGATCCGCTCTATATTCTGTATACCTCGGGCACCACCGGCAAACCCAAGGGCGTGGTGCGCGACAACGGCGGCCATGCCGTGGCGCTGAACTACAGCATGAACACCATTTACAACGTAAAGCCCGGCGATGTGTTCTGGGCCGCGTCCGACGTGGGCTGGGTGGTGGGTCATTCCTACATAGTGTATGCGCCGCTTATTTACGGCTGCACCACCATTATGTATGAAGGCAAGCCGGTGAAAACGCCGGATCCCGGTGCCTTTTGGCGAGTGTGTGACGAATATGGCGTAAAAGTGCTGTTCTCGGCACCCACGGCGTTTCGGGCCATTAAAAAGGAAGACCCGAACGGCGAGCAGCTGGCCCATTACCCCATGGACAAACTCACCACCATCTTTATGGCCGGTGAACGGCTGGATCCGCCCACCCTCGACTGGGTGGAAACTCATACCAAGCGCCCGGTAGTGGATCACTGGTGGCAGACCGAAACCGGCTGGGCCATTGCCGGCAACCCCCTGGGGCTGGAGCGTTTTACCACCAAGCCCGGCTCCGCCACCAAACCTACTCCGGGCTACAAGGTGAAAGTGCTGAACGAGCTGGGCGAAGTGCAGCCCGCCGGCGAGCAGGGCTACATAGCCATTGAACGGCCGCTGCCACCGGGCTGCCTGCCCACGGTGTGGCGCAATCACGACCGTTTTGAATCCGGCTATCTCGGCCAGTTTCCCGGTTTTTATGTGTCCGGCGACGGCGGCTACATGGACGAAGACGGCTACCTGTTTGTGATGGGGCGCATGGACGACGTGATCAACGTGGCCGGCCATCGACTTTCTACCGGCGAAATGGAAGAAATTGTAGGCAGCCACGAAGCCGTGGCGGAATGCGCCGTGATTGGTGTGCACGACGAGCTGAAAGGCCAGCTGCCCCTGGGGCTGGTGGTGCTGAAAGACGGCTACACATCGGATAATGGCAACATAGAGCAGGCGCTGCTGCAGCTGGTGCGCGACCAGGTGGGTGCCGTGGCCTGCTTTAAACAGGCCATTATCGTCGACCGGCTGCCCAAAACCCGCTCCGGCAAAATACTGCGCCGGGTGATCCGCCAGATAGCAGACGGTGAGCAGTATGTGGTGCCGTCTACCATAGACGACCTCGGCTCGCTGGACGAGCTGGCGCGGGTGCTGGAGTAAGCCAACCTTAATCGGCTCAGATCCTGAGCCGATTACCCCTTTTATTCGGCTCACTGAGCCTGAATGGCCGAAAATCAAACAGTCCTGCTCACCTTATTGATCAGTCTCAATTGAATTATCCTGCCAGCACGTCAAAATAGGACGCAAATTTATAAAGCTGCAATCAGGATGATCGCCTGCAAGGTCTGGCGGTAGCCTGCGTGGCGTTCAGCCAACAGCACACTGATTACTGATTCTCCGCACCGGCAAGAAAGTCCAGAGGGCTGTGTGTGCCGGCAAAGTGCTGACCTATCACGTGAGTGTAAATCTGAGTAGTGCGCACATCGCTGTGCCCCAGCAGCTCCTGTACGGTTCTGATATCGCGGCCACTTTCAAGCAGATGCGTGGCAAATGAATGGCGAAAGGTATGGCAACTGATGCGCTTGTTGCAGATACCGGACTGACGAACCGCTGCTTTCAGCGCCCTGCGTGGCACTGAGTCATGCAGGTGATGACGGCAAACGACTCCGGTAACAGGATGTTTGCACAGGCTGACAGAGGGAAAAATAAACATCCAGGCGGGCTGGCGAAAAGCATTGGGATATTTTTTGCCAAGGGCGAAGGGCAGTGATGGGCCAACGCCTTTGAGGTTATCTTCCTGCTGAACCGACAGGGCGCTTTCTATCTGTTGGTGCAGCATATTGTGCAGCCGCTGGCTCAGCATGGTTTTTCTGTCTTTGTTGCCCTTGCCGTTACGAACGGTGACTGAACCATCATCAAAACCAATATCCTGCACTCTGAGCCGCAGGCATTCAGTGATTCTGAGACCGCTGCCATACAGCAATGAGAAGATCAGCCGGTTGCGTTCATCCAGGTGTTTGAAGATTAACGCGATTTCAGCCTGAGTCAGCACAACGGGAAGGCGGCGATATTGAGTAGCATGATGAAAGTCCAGCTCGCCAAGCTCGATATTCAGCACCTTGTGATACATAAATGCCAGGGCATTAAGAGCAGTTTTCTGTGTATTGACGGCAACATGACAATCGGCGGCCAGCCAGGTAAGAAAGCTGCGAACCTCTGGTGCACCCATGTCGGCCGGGTGGCGCAGCTGATGAAAGCGAATGAACCGTTTGATCCAGTGCAGGTAGGTTTTTTCGGTGCGCAGACTGTAGCTACCCAAGCGAAGCTCCCGACGAATGCGATTTAAAAACGGACTGGCAGCCATACTGTTACCTATCTCACGCTTAACTGTATGCATGTACAGTATATTGCAAGCTGTGAAATTTGCATGCTTGTTATCCACAAACTGCGCTCGTGTACAGCAATTAGGAGCAGAAAAAGCAAGTAAATTGAAGAGCTTGCTTGATGATGATGTAGATAACGAGCAAAGTCGTGCAGATAGTGAGTATGCTCATTTTGATCACGGAGTGATTGCTCTAAAAGAGAGAAAATGATTTTATAATCAGGATATTATGAAACTTACCGAGAGTGGGTGTCTGAACATATATGAGCACGCTCACTATTATAATGTTATGGCAGGCCACAGCGTAGAAGGCACATTGGACTTTGGAATTAATAAATGATCCAGACTAAATATGGAACTTTTGACGGGGATTCATGGGAAGACCTGTGTCAACTAGTTTTCAAATCAAAGTATAAAGATCAACAATACCAAGAGATGGTTGCATCCCCTGGTGATTTCGGGATCGAAGGCTTTACGAAATTAGACGGCGTGGCATTTCAGTGTTATTGCCCCGATACCCACTACACTCAAAAAGAATTGTACGAAAAGCAGAGAGACAAAATAACTAAGGACCTTGAGAAGCTTCGAGCCTACGAAAATGAAATATCTCGTCGAATGGGTAATACGAAAATTAGGGAGTGGGTTTTCGTTACTCCGCTAATCACCGACAATAAATTGCTAAGTCATGCGCAAACGAAGCAAGTAGAGGTTGTCACATGGGGGCTCTCCATTATAGACCCTGAATTCAAAGTTATTCTGCAAGACGCTGATTATTTTGCCTCGGAAATTAACGCAATACAAACAGCGAAAGGGAAAAAAATCACTCTTTTTTCCGCATTAGAATTAGAAAGCCAAGCAGAAGAACAAGAAATCTCAGAATATGAAAAAAATATTAGTAAGAAGAATAAAGTTCGCTGTACATTCAATGGGGTTTTAGATGAAGAAAAGCATCTAAAATTGAATCGCATAACATCAAATAAATGGCTAAAAAACGATCCATTCCTAAAAGAAATAGAGAAAAACGCTTCGGAAATCTACTTTCACGTGTTGAGAGCAATAAATCAGTACGAAAGTGAAGTAGAAGAGTTGTGTATAACTTGGCGCGGGGATGCTGAAGAATTGATATCTAAGATTCGAGACGAATTAGCCCAAAGATTAAGTGAGGCAACACCTACTTTAGGAGAGGCAGAGATATACCGGATAGCTGATCAAATGACGTCTAAATGGATTGCATTGTGTCCGTTAGGTATTGAATGATGAGTAAACTTACATTTCACAGAAAGCCTATGCCTCTTATGGCTGAGCATAGGCCTATCTATAAAATCACTCAACTATTACTGGTATTATATCTCTCATCACGAGGAAAGAAGTCTAGCCTAATTCGACTACATTTATTCAGCTGGGTTTTGAAAGATGAGATAAGAAAGAAAATGTTGTTAGAGTCGGCGAATCAAAACCAAATTTTATTTGGGGTATGGGGGGTTGATCCAGCAGTCAATATATCACTTCAGTATGCTGAAGCTGAAGGGCTGATTAGTAAGTCTGGACTTTCATATAAGTTAACTCAAGATGGCGCCAAATACGTTTCAGAAATTGATAGTGAGATGGCTTTCAAAGATGATTACTTTTTTCTTCAGTCAATAGGTTCGAAAATAACTGAAGGTATGGTGGAAAATATTATTAGGGAATGGGAATGATTGGTTTGCACCTAGAGAAATTTAAAATAGTTCTCAATACGACCGGCGGTGAATACGGTTTTGAATGTGAATTTAAATCTGGATTAAATATTGTACGCGGTAATAATTCCTCTGGCAAAAGCACATTGGTTAATTCTCTTATCTATTCTCTTGGCATGGAGGAAATTCTTGGCGGGAAAGGTGAAAAGACCTTGCCTTATGCATTGAAGGAATATGTTGAAAGTGAAAAGAAGGATAAGATAAGGATAGTATCATCTTATGTTTACTTACAGATCTCAAATAAAAATAGTGATGTTGTAACTTTAAAAAGAGCCATTAACTCTACTGATAAAGATACGAAACTAATCGAGGTGATACATGGGGATTATCTTTCGGGAAAAAATCGAGAATTTGATATATCTCCTAAGTATTTGCATGATAAAGGATCAGCACAGAACGCTGAATCGGGGTATTTTACATTCCTTGAGAATTTCGTCGGTTTAAGTCTTCCTTTCGTTCCTGGTGCCAATGGTGGTGAGGTAAAGCTCTATATTCAAACTATTTTTTCAGCGCTCCTAATTGAGCAAAAGAGAGGGTGGACTGATTACATAGCTAATACACCCTATTATGCTATCCGTGATGTGAGAACAAAAATCGTTGAATTTATTCTGGGGTTGGATGTTTTCGAAAACGAAAGACTCAAATCAACTTTGATGTCAGGCTTGACTAATATTCAATCAAAATGGTCGGAGGAGAAGGTTAAAATTGGATTGTTGGAAGAGGACCAGTCTATCAATGTGATAGGTATTAAACGCACAGCAGACGATATGTTTGACCCACAACTAGTCAGAATTACGAAGCAAGTTGGAGATGCTACCTTTGCGCTAAGTGATTACATTGTTGAATTGGTAAGAAAAATTGAGGCTATTGACGAGGCTGAGAATAAAACAAGAGATGATGTTTCTATCGATTTGATAGAGGCATATGAGAGTTCAAAAGCAGAATTAGACCAGCTAGTTTCTATGCTTGATTCCGCTAATGCGGAGATTCGGCTTTCCAAATCAAGGCTGACTGAGTATTTATCACTTAGATCAGAAATAGAAAAAGACTTAGAAAAAAACAAGATTGCTAAAAAACTCAAAAATTTTGGTGCCGAGAGTGGTTTGAGCCTTGCGCTTGATAGTTGTCCGGCTTGTCATCAACACGTAGATGACTCCTTGTTTTTAGCAGATACCCTTATACAGCCGATGAGTATTGACGAAAATGTAAGGTACCTCGATAGTCAGAAAAAGATGGTATCTAGGTATATTCTAGGGTTAGAAAAAACAATTACAAAATTAGAGTCTCAAGCTCGTGAATATTCAGAAAATGTTTCTGATAAGCGTGCAGTATGCTTGAGCTTTAAAAAGCAGATACGGTTATCTGGCAATGCAGAAGAGGCTGACTTAAGAGTTAAACTACAACTTGAACTTAAAGTGGAAAGCCTCTTAAAAGCAGAAAGGATCATAAACAGTTCGGTCAGTAATCTAGTAAATTTCAGCAATGAGTTTCGGAATATTAAGGCCGAGTTAGCAGGCTTGCCGGAACGAAAATCATCTGCTGAGGATGTCAAGAAATATAATAAATTTCAGAATCATTTCCGAAGCTATGCGAGCCTTTTTGGCTATAAGAGTGCGCCAACTTCAGATATAGAAATAAATAGAGACACATTGTTTCCATATTTGGCAGGGCTGGAGTTGAGAGAAGTAAATACGGATATAAAATCTGATTCTTCAGCAAGTGATTTTGTGAGGCTCATCTGGGCTTACTTACTAGCAGTATATTCGGCTTCAGAAGAGTTAGGCGGGAATCACCCTGGATTAGTTCTTTTGGATGAGCCAGGTCAGCATTCTATGGGGGTCACAAGTGTAAATGCACTTTTGACGAATATCTCTAAACAGCGAAATATTCAAGGTATTGTGGCTGCATCTTTTGATGAGAGTGATGAAGTATTTGATGAGTCTGTGCACGGAGTAAATCATCACTTAATAGAGTGCGGCTACAAGCTTTTGAAACCTGTGAGTCAAATGCCATAACAAACGCCTGCAATCTGACCTTCGGCCACTGTCACCTTCTGTGCAAAAAGCCGCACAAAAGGCGCCAGTAGCCTCCGGCAGTTGAGGCGGGCGTTAGGCTTCTAGGAGAAATAATGAAGTATTTGAAAACGATTTTAGCTGTTTCCATTTTTGTTGTGGGCGCTGTGAGTGCTGAAGAAATTCAGGATAAAAGCCGAAATAGAACAATCCCTGTCGAAATATCCTATCCAAGTGATATCAGTAATTGCACTGTTGAAAATAAATGTCCGGTTGCATTCCTTAGTGCGGGATATGGCGTAGCTCATACCAAGTATACTTTTTTAACTGAGCAGCTTTCCGAGCTAGGATATATGGTGGTTGCTATACGGCATGAGTTGCCTGAAGATCCTTCACTTTCAATTGAAGGTAACCTTTTTGAAACCAGAAGTGAAAACTGGATTAGAGGAGCCATAACACTTAGTTTTCTCAAGGATAAACTTGAATCTCGTTATCCCAACTATGCATTTAACGAGCTACTTTTAGTTGGTCACTCTAACGGTGGCGATATTTCTGCGTGGCTTGGCAATAAAGATAAGCCCTATGTAAAATCTATTATTACTCTTGATCACAGACGCGTACCTTTACCTCGAAAGAAAGAAATTAGTATCTTATCTATACGAGGTAGTGATTTCCCCGCAGACGACGGTGTGCTCCCGACAGTCCAGGAAAGTACTGATTACGATATTTGTGTAATAGAAATACCAGAGTCAAAGCACAACGATATGTCGGACGATGGGCCTGCTTGGTTGAAAGAAAAAATTGCAGGATTAGTTAAAAGTTATATAAGTGGCGTGGGCTGCAACGAACAGAGCAAAGCCTAACAAGGCCAATCACAAACGCCAGCAAGCTGGCTGGACTCGCTGACGCTCGCCTGTGTTGGCGGCGTTATGCTATTTTCCCAGATTTTATTCATTAATTAGGAAGTCGGTAGGTATCAATGCAGTTAGATGAGTACATCAAAGAAACTTTAGTTCAGATCACTAAAGGTGTTGAAGATGCATCAGAGGTAATAAATGATATGGGAGGGACAGTTAACCCAGCCAAAGAACATAAAATTATTGGTTCTGCCCCCTTTTCCTCAAACGCCGATGCGCAAATTATTAAGTTTGATGTTGCAATTCAAGTGAAAGACATTAGTTCTCAAGAAGCCAGCGGTAAGGCAAAACTATCTGTATTATCATTCGGTGGTGGGTTAACCAACACAGACGAAACTCAAGCAGTTCACCGAGTCCAATTTGATGTGCCATTGGCCTTGCCTTGCAATGTGCCTTCATCGATCGATGAAAAATAGCATAACAAAGCGCTTAACCACAATCCACGCTTGGCATTTTTGCTTCGCAAAAGTATATGTCAAGGTTTCGTGCGGGTTAGCTTGGCGTTATGCAATACAAGAGTGAGAATCGCTGATATGTTGAAATTCTTAAAATTGCTAATAAAGCGAGATACCACTTCTAGTGGTAACGAAGAGGTAATAGGAAGGCCTATTGAGGTGTATCTTCAACAAGAGCTAGATGTATGTTCTTATATTAAATCTGAATGCCATAAAACTGCTTTAGATCACCTAACCCATGTTACAAATTTAAACAAGACCGGAAATAAATTAACAGCCGAGGAAAAGAAATTTCTTGGCATTAATGCAAGACTAGCAATCACTCACGAGTTGGTTAGTATTCTCACAAGTGATGGGGTCAAACAAAAAGATCCCAAAGAAATATTATCAAGAATTTACTATCGTGCCACCTTTGCCAAAAATAGAGATGACTCATTAAATGAATATAAGTCTGCTGGCATCAAAAAATATACTCTTATGAATTGCGGTGATGGTAGGGATTGCCAGTGGTGTAGTTTACAACAAGGTGTTGAAATATCAGTAAATGAAAACATCAACGAACTTATCAATAATAATTGTACATGTGATAGTCATTGCCGGTGTGTAATGCAGCCTGTAATCCAATTTTAGAAAAATACATAACAAGGCCAATCACACACGCCAGCAAGCTGGCTGGACTCGCTGACGCTCGCCTGTGTTGGCGGCGTTATGTATAAACAATCATGCTGTATTAGAGTGAGATATATGAGCGAAGAACCTAAACTAATAATATCCCCGTTGTCCCAATCTATTTCGAGTAAAGGGCATACTGTTGCGGTGCATATTTATCAGCTTGAAGGTGAAAAAGATTGGGCTCTCGAACTTGAGGGTGAGCATGGAAATTCTTATGTGTGGAATGATGGATTCGTGACTGAATCGGCAGCTCTTACAGAGGCGAAACAAACTATTTTGGCCGAAGGGATGTCAATTTTTATAGGCCCTGAAGATGGTAAAAGCGCCAAATGACTGGAGCTAAAATACATAACAAGGCCAATCACACACGCCTAAAAGCGGCGGCTGAGTAAAGCGTTAGGTATAAAATGAAAGTGTTGCTTATAAATAAAATTCTACTTTGTGTTGAAATATTACCAACAGTTGCCTTATTGTTTTTAGCTGTAATTCTTTTTCTATCAAATTCACAACCGATATTCCTTATTACTTTAGTGTTATCTATTTTAAGTATGGTTTCATTGATCTATATTATCATAAAAGCGGTTGTCGGTGATGTGATAAATATAGATAAAACTTTTATTTATTTATCACATATTGGCTTGGTCATTACTTTTGTAGGTTTTTTGGTTCTATTTTTTAACGGCAATGAATTAAAAAAACACTTACCCGAAACGCCTTTTTCTATTTTTTCTTTTGGGGTGGTGTCTGTCATTCCATATTTACATGTAATGATAATTAACAAGTTCTTTTATACTAAATAGCTGTTCCGAATAGTAGATCACTGGAGGAAGGGAACTCAGTCCAGTTTGTGCGATCTGATCAGTCGCCAAACAAAACCAAAAACAACACCCAAAGGACTGAGTTCATGCCGATCTTACCATCCCTGCCTCGCCCAGAGCGACGCCGAATGCACAAGATTATTCAGACCACGCGCGACAAGCAGCATGCCCGTCGAGTCATGTCCATTCTGCTGCGTTACGAAGGCTACACGCTCAAAAAAATTCACCAGCTGACCGGTGCCGCCCGCTCAACACTGGGCCGTTGGCTCAACTGGTATCACGAAGGCGGGCTTGAGGCGTTACGTTCGCAGCGACCTGCACGACCACCTTCTTTGCCAGTTCGACATATTATTCGAGTTCTCCAGATGTTGATTCAGTTTTCACCGCAAGACCTGGGTTACCAGCGCAGCCGCTGGTCTACTGAGTTATTCGCCATCGAAGTTAATCGCTTGCTGGGCCTCAACATGGCGGCCTCCACGCTTCGCCGCTGGCTGCCACGTGAAGGCATTGTCTGGCGTCGAGTGGTACCAACCTTGCGCATCAAGGACCCGGACTATGACGTCAAGGTAGAGCAGGTGAAACAAGCACTTATAGACTGCTGCCAGGATAATCCTGTGCTTTACGCCGACGAGGTTGATATCGATCTGAACCCCAAGCTGGGAGCGGACTGGACACGTCGAGGCCAGCAAAAGAAAGTCGTGACACCGGGTATCAATGAAAAGCACTACCTGGCTGGGGCCCTACATGCGAAAACGGGTCAGGTGACGTACGTTGCAGGCTATAAAAAGAACTCGGCCCTGTTCATTTCGCTGCTGGAAACGCTACAGAGACGCTACCGACGAGCGCGGAACATCACGCTGATCCTGGATAACTACGTGATCTACAAGAGCCGGCTGGTTCAAAGTTGGCTGGCAGACAATCCCAAGTTCATCCTTATCTTCCAGCCGGTTTACTCACCCTGGATAAACAAGATAGAGCTGCTGTGGCACAAGCTGCATGAAACGGTGACCCGTAATCACCAGTGCCATAGCATGGTGTCACTGCTGAAACGAGTCAGACACTTTATGGACACGGTTTCACCATTTCCCGGGAGTGGTTATGGAACAGCCAGAATGTAGCACTATTAGGATCAGTTATTTAGTTAATATACCTAACAAGGCATTCAAACGGACATTGTAGTTCCCCCGTTTTAGTGGACACCTCAGTCAAACGAAGACGAGGTGAGAAATGCCAGCGTACAAGAACCAGAAGAAGACTCGGCAGTACACGAATGAATTCAAAGTCAGAGCTATTAGGCTGACGCACCTGAGCGGAGCGAGTGTAAAGGGAGTGGCGGAGTCTCTGGACATTCATCCCTTCATGTTGTCACGCTGGCGTAAAGAGTATCGAGAAGGAAAGATCGTGGCGGACAAACGCAGGAAAGCTGAGAGTAAACCGAAGGTCCTGAGCGAAAACGAACGGATCCGAAAGCTGGAAAAGCAGGTGGCTGACCTGAAGGAGGAAAGCGACCTGCTAAAAAAGTGGCAACGTTTTCTCGCGGAGGAACGCAAGCGCGGTTCCGGTTCGTAGCTCAGCACCGTGCTCGCTATGGTGTACGTTGTTTGTGTCGCCTTCTGAAGGTGTCTGCCAGTGGCTTTTATGCTTGGCTGCAACGTAAAACGAGCCAGCGTAACCAAGCCCTGAAGCGACAAGGCATTCATGTCGGCAGAAAGCGTGTTGAGCGGCTGATGCGGGAAGCCGGATTGAAAGCGCGTCGCCCGGGTTTATCGCAAGGTGGCTGGCCTGCACCGCTTTTATCAGAAATCGGTAAACCTACGTAAAGACCAGCCACGACTGCTCCCAATCAACATTGGGCAGCCGATCTGACCTACATCCGGGGCGGCTCTCGCTGGCTGTATCTTGCCGCCGTCATCCACCTGTATTTCCGCCGTGCCGTGGGATGGTCACTGGGTAAGCGTAAAACGGTATCTCTTAGATGGCGCTGAGAAACCGCCGGCCGGAACCTGGTCTGATCTTCCATACGGACCGAGGAGTCGAATATCGTGCTCATGAGTTACAGCGCTTACTGAAACGACACGGGATCAGAGCCAGTACTAATCGGCCGGGTATGTGCACTGACAACGCGGAGATGGAATCGTTTTTCCATACCCTGAAGGGTGAGCTGATTAAAGAAAACCGCTTTCATGGAGAGATGCATCTGCGGGATAAACTGGCCGGATACATCCAGCATTTTTATAATCGATTTCGACTGCACTCAAGTCTGAATTATATGAGTCCAGTCGAATATGAAGCCTTGGTGGCGTAGTGAAAGAGCGTGTCCGTTTTATCGGGTGAACATCACCTACGCTGCGCTGCGGTTTCCCTCTGCTGTAGGCGTTATTTCGGAGCATGATAAAGTATCAAATATTGAATATCTTAATTGTGGAAGTGAATGTTAACGGTGATCCTAGTTATTTTGAGTGCGTTGATGATGAAGATAAATAAATTATCAAAACGTGAGTTGGATGATGCTAAATCAAGTGAGGGGTTGAAAATATGTCAACTCTGTTTCTAAGTTATTCATTTGTTGTGTTTTTTTGCTTTTTGTTGGTGTTTTGTTTAAGGGGGTATTCTAAACAAGATTACTTGCAAAACAAGTGCCTTAATAGAGTAAGAATTCTTTCAATATTAATTTTGTACGGTTTGGCCGCTTTTAGTGGGATTATATTTTCATTTGAACATTTAGTAAGTGATATAGGTATTGCCCTAAGGATATCAGCGTTGATAATTTTCTTTGTTAGCGTGTTTTTTCTATGGTCTCTAGAGTCGCCTAAACACAAAAATTAATTAATGTATCACTTAAGTGTAATGATGAACATTAGTCATTAAGTCGTCGCTATAAAATATAACAAGGAAAATCACAAACGAGGATGTCACCCGCTTTAACGGACTGTTGTTGGTGGATAAGTAGCATGTATGGGGGATAAGGGATTTGATAGTTTTAGCCACATCAATAATTTTTTCTGCTTACTTTTTTTACAATGCATTTGTTCATCAGCTTTCTGATTTTTGTTATGAAAGGACAGGAGAATTAAATTGTGAGGAGTGGAGCCTAGTGGTAATGTCTGTTTACTTGTTGACCTATTTATTTTACGGTGCGTTATTGGGGTTGGTGTTAAAATATTTCTGTGTGAAATTAAGCAGGGAATAAAATGACGGCGCTCTGTATAAACAAGGTTTGGGTGTTGCGCAGAATGTGTTGATATTAATTATTTTTTATTTTTGAATGTGGCGTTAATGGTTAGGATGATATTTATTGCAGTTGTAATTGTTCTTTTTCTTTATCTCTATCCTGCGCAGGTGACAATTCACTATCCATATGATAAGCCTATTCATGTCGAGCTGATACAGTATGACAGGGTTGTTTACAGAGCCCGGACTAGTAATCAAATAAAGCGGATTGCATTGAAGAAGTCGAATGTCTTTACTTGGCATTTCACAGAAAATCAGTTTGCCGATTTACTTTGGTGGTTTGATGACTCATCTGGACGAACCCTTAAAAAAGGGATGATGATAGGAGATGTGATTGAGTTTTTGAAGGCATGTCGTATCGATGTTTATTTAAATGAGGCTGCAGAGGTAGAGAGTGTTGATGTAAAAGAAACACAGTTTCTTAATTTTTGTTTTTGATTTTTGGTTCTGTGTGTAAGAGAAGATAAAATAGGGCTGAATCCGATTGATGTGGAAATTACCATCAAGGGGCAACAACCACTATCAGTGGAGGTTCAGGGGCATGACCGGTGATGAAGCCAGAGATCTTCAGTATCAGCTCAATGTGTGAATGCTAGCGGTCTTTCTCTGTTTGTGTGAGCGGCTGTGGGTTGCGAATACGATGTTTGTGAGTAAAGCTTCCGCGCTCTGCTTTTTCCGCCTGTTTAAGCGCAGACTCGGCCACGGCTGCAGGTAAGGCCAGGCCGAGTGCCTGCAAGGCGGTTTCTGCCTCTGCGGCCCGTGCTTCAAAGGCGTGCAACGCAGTCAGGGTGTTCTCATCCAGGTGACCCTTGTGCTCAAAGTATTTCAGTCGCGGGTAGCGTCCTGCCAGTGCCACGCCCCAGTTCAGGGCGGGGTTCCACCATGAGTTGATTTCACGCCCTTGGCCGGTCTGGTGTTGCGCTATCACGTCATCCAGTGCGCCGTTCAGCAGCTTCAGGTCAAAATCGGTGCCGGGTGCAGGGCCATCGCCATAGGCATTTACGCCGGTGTTTGACGGGCCGGTGCGGGTGTCGCGATAGCGGGCGAGGGTCATCATGTCGCTTGCCAGCACGGGTTCGTTCACCGGCAGGCGAACGGCATCAGGGTCGCCCATCAGCTGGCCCCAGGACATACGAATAAAGGTGTGCTGATCTTCCATGCCTGGATGGGTGCATCTCAGGCCAATGGCATAGGCTTCCAGATCTTCCTGCATAAACTGAAACCCGGTGTAACGGGCCCAGCGCACCACAAGAAACTCATGGGGCGCGGCACCGGGCAGATGAAAGTTCACCTCTTGCAGGTAGTCCAGCACTATTTGTACCTGCTCGTCCGACAGCTCCATATCCTGGTGCAGCGGATACATACCGTCAAAGGTGTTGCGCACCGGTCTGGGGCGTGCGGCCATGTAGGCATCCAGCTCGGCTTGCGTGCGCGGGCGTGTTTTTTTCAGGGTCATAAAACTCTTTCCTTTATTCGCGAACGGTCAGATCAGCTGGTTGCGGTCGAAGAAGTCGGTGTCCTCAAAGTAGCCACCGCGGCCTTCAATGATAATGTCGTAGCGGTTAACCACCTCAATACGTTCCAGCCACTTCAGGCTGCGAAATCCGGTTGAGGTTTCCAGACGCAGCCGCACCGGCGCGCCATTTTTCGCCGGGATCTCGCCTTCGTCGTTCAGCTCAAAGGCAATCATTGTCTGGGGCATGCGCGCTTCCACCATGGGGGTGGACTCGTAGTAGGTTCCCCCCTCATACAGGGCATCATCGCGGCCCATGTTCTGAAAGCTGGTGTACACCACATCGGTGGCGCCGGGCAGGGGCTTAACCAGATCCAGCAGATCAGCCACGGCAATGCCACGCCAGCGCCCGATGGAGCTGAAGCCCTGCACACAGTGATGCAGTGTGGTTTGAGAGTGGCCTGCGGCCAGCTCGCGCAGATCCGCAATGGTCAGGGTCATGGGGCGTTCTACGTAACCGCCAATCTCAAGCACGTAGTCGTCTTCATAGCCGTTGGCCATCAGCGCCAGGTATTCGGGGGTTTCGGGTGGCCGTCCGCTGCCACGAAAGTTTTGTGTGGCGTTCTTCAGCCCCACGTCTTTACCTGTGATATTGGAGCGGTCGTAGTGCATGCGCGCGGGCAGTTTATACAGCAGGTTGGACCATGGCCGCACAATCCGGTTATGCAATCTCTCTACGGCGCGGCCGTCCGCCAGGGTCCAGCGGGTGGCCACCACATGCAGCGCAATAACAAGCGCAAGGCCGAGGGTGAAAATAGCGCCGCCTAAAATCGGGTTGTTGGAGTGGCCCAGCACCATTTTGGAGGTTTCGTGCAGGTAGCCGTGAAGAAACACCAGCGGCAGGTGCACGGCAAAGAAGGCGACATAGCCAACCAGGCACAGAAAGTGCGTGCTGCGGATCACCTGGCGGCCGCCGAGCAGGCGGGTAATGCGCGAAAAATGGTTGGCAATGGCCGGAGACTGAAAGGCACCGGTCAGAATGACCAAAGGCGTGAGTATCAGCACCACAAAACCGTAAGAGAGTTGCTGCAGGGCATTAAACACCATGCCATCGGCGGGGTGGGGCATGGTGAAAGCGAGATAGGCCAGCATATCGTGGCCCGCCTGAGTGAAGGTGTCCCAGCTGGTGGGCACGTAGCGCCGCCACTGGCCGGTAACCAGCAGCAATATAAAGTAGATTACCCAGCAGGTCACAAAGCCGGTCACTGTGATGAAATGCCAGTAACGGCCCAGACCCAGCTGGCGATGGCCGGGCAGCGATATGCGCGGGGAGTAGTCACTGTCTTCACCGCCTACTGTGTAGTATTTGTGCTTTGGCTCCTGCTGAACGGTAAATTTGGCCCAGGCTGAGCCGGGCACCGTGTGCTGGGAGCGGTAAAGCTTGGGGTAGGTACCCAGAATTTCCAGGCCTGAGCGAACCAGAAACGAAATAAAGATGATGTTGAGAAAGTGCTCCACACGAAGCCACCACGGAAATCCGAGATCCATTGATACAGCCTTGTCAGTCTAAAAAGTGTTGGTTGTCGGGAGCGGCAACGATCATGCCGTAGTGCAGTGCCCAGGAAAGCACCAGGTAAGCGAGTGAAGCCAACAGCGTCAGGTTCCAGATGGCGGCGGCAACCACACTGGCCCCGTTCCATACATAGGGCGCATTGCCAAGCAGGCCGCCAAGGTAGATAAGCAGTGAAAAGAGCGCGATGGGCAGGCCCCATTTCCAGATGCGGACAGAGCTGAGTAAACCCACGGCCACGAACAGGGCAGCGGTTCCGCACACACTCCACAGTGCCTGGTTTGCGTATTGAAATGGCTCATGGCCGGATAAGGCAACGAATGCGGAAGCGCTGCTGATCACGGCAATAATGACCACCAGCAGCAGGCGGGTGGTGCGCGGCAGATTGATGCGAATGTAGCGCAAAAACGGAGCGCGTTTGTTACCCGGTGTTATGTGTTCAAGCACTGGCCGGGTTGCGTTTGGCGTGCCACGAAAGTCCACACCGGCACGCAGCGCGGGGGAGTTTTCGTCTTCCATTGCCATGCATTGCCTCCATCAAAAATTATTTATCACCAGTTGGTGTCAGTTAACACTATGTTATCATGAGCGCCATTAAAATTCATGGGATGGAATAATGAAAGTGTTTATATGGATAGGGATCACACTGCTGCTATTGGTTGTTGCCTATTTTCTGGTGGTGTTTGTTTTTTCATCATATGTGAGCAGTCCCGGTTCATATAATGCGGTTGCTTATAACAGCAAGCTGAGTAATCAGTATTATCAGCAGGATGGCAAGGTAATTTATGTGCTGGATGGCAACTTCTTTCAGGTGGGAGGCAAAGAGGTGGCAGGGGCCGCTCCTGATAGCTTTACGGTAATAAACCAGCATTACGCAAAAGACAGCCATCATGTCTATTACAGCGGCCAGCCTGTGGCAGGGGCGAGCCCCGACTCGGCAAAAGCGATTGATGCGGATTACCTTGTCAGTAACAACAAGGTTTTTGGTTATGGTGAGCAGATTGAGGGCGCGAATGCTGATTCTTTCTCTTACCTTTATGGCGCTTACTCCATGGATAAAGATTATCTGTATCATTACATAGACACCAAAATTCCGCGCACTGCAGTGCCAGCTCCCATCTCCGGGGGGCACGATCGTTATATCAGGCATGGTGAACAGGTGCTGTATTTGGGTAAAGTGATCAGTGATGACGCCGACCATTTTGAGATCATTGATGATGAATACGCCAAAGATGCCGCCCATGTTTACGCCAACGGCGAGCTTGTTGCGGGCATGGTGCCCGAGGGCTTTACCGTGCTCTCTCCTTATTACAGAAAAGATAAACACCAGGCTTATTACTTTAACTCGCCCATTTCTGGCAGTGATCCTGCCAGCTTCACTGTGATGAACGATGCCATTTCAAAAGATAATCACCATGTTTATTATAATGGCAACCTGGTTGACAATAGAACGCCATCGGAAGTGATCCGCTCTGAAGCCGAGGAGCTTAAAAAACTATGGAAGTGGCGGGCCCTGCATTTGAATGCAACCACGGTGATATTGGTTCCTCATGACGATGTGTCTGATATTACCAATGATTATTACGCCTATAATAATGAGGTTTATTCCAGAAGTGAAAAGCTGACCGGTGTGAAACCAGAAGAGGTTATCGTTCTGGATGAGAATGACAAGGCATTTGTCCGCATAGATGATCAGGTGTTTTATTATAACACTGCCATTGCTGGTGCCGATGCCGAGACCTTTACTGTGCTCTCGAATCGTTTTTCAAAAGATGCCAACCATGTCTATTGGGGGGAGCACAGAGTAACGAATGCCAGGCCATCCACCTTTGAATATAAAAATAATTTGTATGCCGGTGAAAATGACGCGGGCGAGTATGTTTTAAAAATGGCGGAGTATTAAGGGGCTGAGTGTCATTCTGATACAATGCTGCCGGCATAACAATTTGGAGAAACACCATGAGCACATATCCCATTGGTACTCCCGGCCAACCCTGGGGCGAGGCGGAGCGCGCCGAATGGCTGGCGCTGCAGCGCCGCCAGCGCAGTTATAAGAATGAGGTGCTTGCGGCCATTGAACGCTTGGGTTCTCGTTTTGAGGTGCAGCAATATGGCGAGCTGACTGTTGGCGATGAGCGTTTTCCGCTGATGGCCATTCGCAACCAGTGGCAGAAGGGTTTGCCGGTGGTGCTGGTGACTGGCGGCGTGCACGGTTATGAAACCAGTGGGGTGCACGGGGCACTGCAGTTTGTGGAGCAGCACGGCGAGCGTTATACCGGCCGGGTAAATTTGCTGGTGGCATCCTGCGTCAGCCCCTGGGCTTATGAGCGTATTCATCGCTGGAATGCTAACGCAGTAGATCCGAACCGTTCATTCAGGAAAAACAGCCCGGCAGTGGAGTCAGCGGCACTCATGCAACTGGTGGCACAGCTGCGGGAGCACGTATTGCTGCATATTGATCTGCACGAGACCACGGACACCGATGAAAGCGAGTTTCGCCCGGCGCTGGCAGCGCGGGACGGCAAGCCTTATGAGCCTTGCGGTATTCCCGATGGCTTTTATCTGGTGGATGACAGCGAGAACCCGCAGCCTGAATTTCAGCAGGCGGTGATCGCGGCGGTGGAAAAGGTCACTCACATTGCGCCGGCGGATGACAACAATGAAATCATCGGCTCACCCGTGGTGGCCGAAGGCGTGATTGAATATCCGCTCACAAAACTTGGCCTGTGTGCCGGCATGACCAACGCCCGTTACAAAACCACCACGGAAGTCTACCCCGACAGCCCCCGCGCCACGCCCGAGCAGTGCAATGCCGCTCAGGTGGCGGCAGTGTGTGCGGCCATGGATTATGCGCTGGCGCATCGCCAGGTGACTGAGTAAACGTGCAGGTTGAAGCCTTAACCGTTGAAGAGGTGCTGCCGGTACGCCATAAGGTGCTCTGGCCGAACGAGCCAGTGGCGTTTTGCCGAGTGCCGGGAGACGATGCCGGTGAGCACTTTGGCGTGCGCCAAAACGGCGAGGTGATTTGCGTGGCCTCGGTGTTTTTTGATGGTAACACCGCACGGCTGCGCAAATTTGCCACCAGAGCCGAGTGCCAGGGGCAGGGGGCGGGCTCTCTGGTGCTGGAGTTTTTGATAGCGCATTTGCGTGAAAGGGGCGTACGGGTGTTCTGGTTTGATGCCCGGGCCTCGGCTATCGCCTTTTATCAGCGGTTTGGCTTTACGGTGGACGGGGAGCAGTTTTATAAACACGGGGTAGCGTATTACCGCATGAGCTGGATTTTGCAGGGTTAAAGGGTTTTTATTTTACATAAAATGGCGGGGTATGAAGTTTTGTTTATGCACCGAGTAGATTGAGGAATGGATTCCTGCCTTCGCAGGAATGACGTTTATTCGTTTGCAGATGACGCATAAACGAATAGAGGAGGGTGCGGGGCACTACTTCACGACCGATCAAATGCCATGGATGGCATTTGCCGAGCGACCCACGGAAGGGCTTGAAGCGTGTCGTGAAGTAGTGCCCCGTGCCCGACGATATGGCACGATTCTGCAGGTGGCCCGGGGAAGTGTTGGGATTCGCTGCGCTCATCGCCAACCTACGGATAAGCCGGGCGTGACCCCCGGCCTACATTGTTACTTGCTGTGGCGCTCTTTGAGTTTGGCCATGACGTCGGCCAGCTCCAGGCCTTCCTGCTGCAGCAGCACGGTAAGGTGGTAGAGCAGGTCGGCGGATTCGTTCACCAACTCGTCCTTGTCGTGCACTGTGGCGGCCAGTGCCGTTTCCACGCCTTCTTCACCTACCTTTTGCGCTATGCGCTTGGTGCCGCTGGCATACAGGCTGGCGGTGTAGCTGGAGGCGGGATCCGCTCCCTTGCGGCTGGCAATCACCTGTTCAAGCTCGGCGAAAAAGGTCAGCGCCGGAGCCTGCTGCTCGTTAAAGCAGGACACAGTGCCCAGATGGCAGGTGGGGCCCACCGGCTCGGCCATCACCAGCAGGGTGTCGTTGTCGCAGTCGGTGGACATGTCTTTCAGCTTGAGCACATGGCCCGAGCTTTCGCCCTTGGTCCACAGCCGGTTTTTGGTGCGGCTGAAAAAGGTCACTTGGCCGGTTTCCTGGGTTTTGGCGAGCGCATCCTGGTTCATATAGCCCAGCATTAATACCCGGCCGCTGTGGCTGTCCTGCACAATCACCGGCATCAGGCCGTCTACCTTGTTCCAGTCCAGCTTGTTGGCATCAATCACGGATCACCACTCCTTCCTGCTTGAGATACTGCTTGAGCTCACCCATGTTGATGATGCCCTTGTGAAACACCGAGGCGGCCAGCGCGCCGTCCACGTCGGCCTCCAGAAACGCATCACGAAAATGCACCATTTCGCCGGCACCGCCCGAGGCGATGAGCGGCACATCACAAATGGCACGCACTTTCAGCAGCTGCTCAATGTCATAACCCTGGCGCACACCGTCCTGGTTCATCACGTTCAGCACAATTTCACCGGCACCGCGCTGCTGTACTTCCTGCACCCAGTCAAAGGTGCTCCAGCGGGTCACCTGAGTGCGGCTTTCATCACCGGTAAACTGGTGCACCTGATACTGGCCGGTGGCTTCGTCAAAGTAGGAGTCGATGCCCACTACGATGCACTGCACACCAAAGGTGTCTGCCAGTTGTGTGATAAGCTTCGGATTGCTGAGGGCAGGGGAGTTGATGGAAATTTTATCGGCACCAAACTCCAGAATGCGCGCCGCGTCTTCTACGGATTTAATGCCACCGGCCACGCAGAAGGGAATGTCGATCACTTCCGCCACCCGGCTTACCCAGCTTTT
The DNA here is from genome assembly GCF_000381965.1 of Oceanimonas smirnovii ATCC BAA-899. Classification (GTDB taxonomy): domain Bacteria; phylum Pseudomonadota; class Gammaproteobacteria; order Enterobacterales; family Aeromonadaceae; genus Oceanimonas; species Oceanimonas smirnovii. The sequence goes on along the minus strand of NZ_KB908455.1, from coordinate 66,172 downwards.
GTCTACCACGCGGTCCTGACTTGAAGCGGTAATATCATAAAACACCAGCTCGTCGGCCCCCTCGGCGGCATAACGCTCCGCCAGCGGGACGATATCGCCGATGATTTCGTGGTTGCGGAATTTCACACCTTTGACCACCTGGCCGTCTTTCACGTCCAGGCAGGGAATTATGCGTCTTGCCAGCATGCGATGGCCTCCTTGACGGTGAATTTGCCTTCCAGCAGTGAGCGACCGAGGATCACGCCGGCCACGCCGGTACCCTTTAGGGCGTCTATGTCGTCGATGTTGCCGATGCCGCCTGAAGCCTGCCACAAAATGGTGGGATAGCGGGCGGCCAGCTCACGGTAGAGCGCCACATTGGAGCCGGTGAGGGTGCCGTCCTTGGAGATATCGGTGCACAGCACATGGCACAGGCCCGCGGGCAGATAGTGCTCCAGCAGGGATTCAATGGTAACGCCGCTGTCTTCCTGCCAGCCGGCAATGGCGACTTTCTTCTCGCCGTTGGCGGTAATGTTAATGTCGAGCGCCAGCACAATGCGGTCGGGGCCGTAGTGTTTGATCCAGCCCGCCACCATTTCCGGGTTTTTCACCGCGGTGGAGCCAATCACCACCCGCTGGGCACCGATATCGAGCAGGTCTTTTACGTCCTGCTCGGTGCGAATGCCGCCGCCAATCTGTACCGGCACCGCGGTGTTTTCAATGAGGCTTTTGATCACACCAAGCTGGCGTTCGCTGCTGTTTTTGGCACCGTCCAGATCCACCAGGTGCAGCTGAGTGGCCCCTTCGGCCACATACAGATCAAAACGCTCCTGAGCCGAGGCGGTGTATTCGGTTTTTTGCGCATAGTCGCCCTGATACAGCCGCACTACCTTACCGTTGATCAGGTCTATTGCAGGAATAATCATTACAGCTCCAGAAAGTTTTTCAGCAGTTGTGCGCCGGCGGCACCGGAGCGCTCCGGATGAAATTGCACGCCAAAGAAGTTTTCCTGACCAATGGCGGCGCTGAACGGCATGCCGTGCTGGCAGGTGGCCAGGGTGTAGTCCCCCACGGGCACGGCGTAGGAGTGCACAAAGTAAAAGAAGCTGCCTTCGGGAATGTCCTTGAACAGCGGGTGCTCCGGCATGGGGGTGATTTGGTTCCAGCCCATATGGGGCAGGCGGATGCCTTCACCCCCTTCCAGGTGCACACAATTCGCGTCCACCTTGCCCAGGCAGTCCACGTCACCCTCATCCGAGTGCTTCACCAGCATCTGCATGCCAAGGCAGATACCCAGCACCGGCTGGTGCAGCTGATCAATCAGCTCAATCAGGCCGCGCTCGGCCAGGTTTTTCATCGCCTCTTTGGCGGTGCCCACGCCGGGCAGCAGCAGCTTGTCGGCGGCCAGCACCACTTCCGGGTCGCGGCTGACGGTCACGTTGTAGCCCAGGCGCTCAATGGCGTAGCGCACCGAGGAAAGGTTGGCACAGCCGGTATCGATAATCACTGTTTTCACAGAACCCCCTTGCTGGACGGCAGCTCATTACCTTCCACTTTTAGTGCCTGACGCAGGGCGCGGCCAAAGCTTTTGAACACGCTTTCCACCATGTGGTGGGTGTTGTCGCCGGTCACCTTGAGATGAATATTGGCGGCCAGGCTGTCACTTAAACTGCGGAAGAAGTGCGGCACCATTTCCACGGTGAGGTCGCCGGCCCTGGGCTGCTTGAACTCGCCTTCAAATTTCATATAGGGGCGGCCCGAGAGATCCAGAGTGACCGCCGCTTCACATTCGTCCATGGGCAGTACAAAGCCAAAACGGCCAATGCCGCGTTTGTTGCCCAGTGCCTTGCGCATGGCTTCACCCAGGGCCAGTGCTGTGTCTTCCACCGTATGGTGATCATCTATATGCAGATCACCGTCCACTTTTACGTTCAGGCGAAAACCGCCGTGGGTGGCAATCTGATCCAGCATATGGTCAAAAAAGTGCAGACCGGTGCTGATCTGGCTGCCGCCGCTGTTATCCAGATCCACACTGACGCGAATGTCGGTTTCTTTGGTGGTGCGGGTCACCTCGGCGGTGCGGCCACGGCTGGTCAGCTGCTCTACAATCTGGCTCCAGCCGAGATTGTTATGGCCGTAGTGCAGGCCGGGTAGCCCCATGTTCTCGGCCAGCTGCATGTCGGTCTGACGATCGCCAATCACCCAGGAGTCGGTAAAGTCGATTTTGCCCTGCTGCAGGTAGTCTTTTACCAGGCCTAAGCGCGGCTTGCGGCAGGCGCAGTCGTCGTGCTGAAAGTGCGGGCAAATCAGCACATCATCAAAGCGCACGCCCTGAGAAGTGAGGATCTGCATCATCAGATTGTGGGGGGCGTCAAAGTCTTCCTGAGGGAAGCTGTCGGTGCCCAGCCCGTCCTGGTTGGTGACCATCACCAGCCGGTAGCCGGCATTTTGCAGGGTCAGCAGGGCGGGAATGACGTTGGGCAGAAAGGCCAGCTTGTCGAGCCGGTCCAGCTGTTTGTCCACCGGCGGCTCTTCCACCATGGTGCCATCACGGTCAATAAAAAGAATGCGTTCCTTAGACACTTATTGCTCCTTGTGCAGCACATCGAGTACTGCGTCCATTTCGGCACGGCTGCCGATGGTGATGCGAATGCAGTCGGCCAGACCCGGCCGGGTTGCAAAGTCGCGCAATATGATACCGGCCCGGCTCATGCGGGCAAATATTTCGCTGCCGGGTGTGAAGCGCACCAGCAAATAGTTGCCGTTGGGGGCAAACACTTCCCGTACCTGTTTGTGCTGCAGCAGCGCTTGGGCCAGCTCTTCCTTGATGCGGTTAATCTCGTCCACTCGGCTACGCATCAGCACCAAACCTTGTTCGCTCAAGGCCTGAGCGGCAATTTGCGCCACCGGCTCGGCCACCGGGTAAGGAGCAATTACCTTCAGCAGCAGGCCAATCACTTCCGGGTTGGCCAGCGTAAAGCCGCAGCGAATACCCGCCAGACCAAAGGCCTTGGACAGGGTGCGAATAATCACCAGGTTATTGTATTCATTCAGCAACTCAACCTGACTGTGCGCGGGGCAGAACTCAATGTAGGCCTCGTCCACCACCACCAGCGTCTTGTCCTGTGCGGCGTTCAGTAGCCGTACCAGACCAGCCTTGTCCACCAGATCGCCGGTGGGGTTGTTAGGGGAGCACAGGAACACAATCTTGACCTCATCCAGACGCGCAATAATGCCGTCAAAGTCCGGCTGGCGAGTCTGGGTGAGGGGCACATCCACCACCTGCACGCCATTGGTCTCGGCGCTGATGGCATACATGCCATAGGTGGGCGAGGTGATCAGAATGCGATCGCTACCTGGCTCACAAAAAGTGCGAATGAGCAGCTCAATGCCTTCGTCACCGCCGCGGCTGACCAGCACCTGCTCCGGGTTAACACCGGCATAGGCGGCATAGCGCTCAATCACCTGGGGCGGCTGGCACTCGGGGTAGCGGTTCAGGCGTTCACAGTTCAGGCTGAACTGGCCGCTGTCGGCAGCTTCGTTGGCGTTCAGCCAGATGTGGCCCTGGCCGCCAATGCGGCGGGCCGACTGATAGGGCGTCAGCTCCTGCACCTTGGTGCGGGCCAGTTGAGTCAGGCTCATGCTTGTTTCTCCAGTTTTGCCAGGCGCAGGGTCACGGCATTTTTATGGGCATCCAGGGTTTCGGTGGCAGCCAGCAGCTCCACAGCCGGACCAATGGCGCGCAGGCCTTGTGGGCTCAGCTCCTGCACCGTATAGCGGCGCTGATAGTCCGCCAGTCCCAGGCTGGAATAGGTACGGGCATAGCCATAGGTGGGCAGGGTGTGGTTGGTGCCACTGGCGTAATCACCCACCGACTCCGGCGTCCAGGCACCCAGAAAGATGGAGCCGGCATTTTTCAGTTTGGGCAGCAGGGCGCGGGGGTTCTCGGTCTGCACAATTAAATGCTCGGGGGCATAGGCATTGGAGATAGCAGCGGCCTCATCCAGGGTGTTGCAGATAAAGGTGCGGCTTTCACTCAGAGCCTGACGGGCAATCTCAGCCCGGGACAGCCCTGCCAGCTGGCGCTCCAGGGCTTCGTCTACCTTGCCGGCAAAATCCCGGCTTGGCGTGACCAGGATCACCTGAGAGTCGGGGCCGTGCTCGGCCTGCGACAACAGGTCGGACGCAATAAAGTCGGCGTCGGCAAATTCATCGGCAATCACCAGCACCTCGGACGGGCCGGCGGGCATGTCGATGGCGGCACCGTCCACATCCCCGGAGACCTGCTGCTTGGCCTCGGTCACCCAGGCGTTACCGGGGCCGAAAATCTTGTCCACCTTGGTCACAGTCTCGCTGCCATAGGCCATGGCGGCAATGGCCTGAGCGCCGCCAAGGGTATAAATGGCGTCCACGCCACAGCGGGCGGCGGTGTAGACAATGGCATCATTGATGGGCGGCGGTGAGCACAGCACCACTCGCTCACAACCGGCCAGGCGCGCCGGAATGGCCAGCATCATCACAGTAGACACCAGCGGCGCGCTGCCGCCGGGCACATACAGGCCCACATTAGTGATGGGCTGATAGTGCAGCTCGCAGCGCACGCCCGGGGCCGTGTCCTGAATCACCGGCTCGGGCAGCTGAGCGCTGTGAAAACGCTCAATATTGCCAATGGCCAGCTCAATGGCGGCTTTCAGCTCATCGCTGATGCGCGCGCCGGCGGCGTCAATCTCGGCCTGCGTCAGCTCAAGGCTGTCGCGTTCGGCCTTGTCCAGAGTGCGGGTCAGCTCAAGCAGGGCGGCATCGCCACCGTCGCGCACTCGCGTGATAATGCCGGCCACCTGAGCCTCGCGGCCACTTTGTTCAAGGGCCGGCCGGCGCAGGGCAGCGGCCTGCTCGGCCGCGCTCAGTTGATTCCAGTCCAGGGTTTTCATACTTACTCCATCATCTTCTCAATGGGCAGCACCAGAATGGAAGAGGCACCCAGGCTCTTCAGACCTTCCATGGTTTCCCAGAACATGTCTTCGCTGCTCACCATGTGAATGGCCACCTGATTGGTGTCGCCGGCCAGCTGCATAATGGTGGGGCGCTCGGCACCGGGCAGCAGATCAATCACGGCTTCCAGCTTGTCTTTGGGAGCGTGCAGCATAATGTATTTGCTTTCCCGGGCCTGTTGCAGACCCTGAATGCGTGGCAGCAGCTTGTCGATAATCTGCTGTTTGCCGGCAGACAGCTCGGCACCGCTTTGAATAAGCACCGCCTTGGAGCGGAAAATCACGTCCGCTTCCACCAGGCCGTTGGCTTCCAGGGTGGCACCGGTCGACACCAGATCACAGATGGCATCGGCCACACCGGCGCGGGGGGCCACTTCGACCGAGCCGTTCAGCATTACGCTTTTGAACTTGACGCCCTGCTGGTCCATAAAGCGCTTCAGCAGCCAGGGGTAGGAGGTGGCAATACGTTTGCCTTCCAGGCTTTTGGGGCCCTGATAGTCAAAGTCATCAGCCACTGCCAGTGACAGCCGGCAGCCGCCAAAGTCCAGGCGCTTGAGCTCGGTGTAGTCGGCGGGCTCATTGGTGGCCTTGCGCTCCATCAGGGTTTCTTCCAGCACGTTTTCACCCACCACACCCAGATCCACCACGCCGTCCATCACCAGACCGGGAATGTCATCGTCGCGCACCAGCAGCAGATCGATGGGCATGTTTTCGGCGTGAGCAATCAGGCGCTGTTCACGAATGTTGAGTTTAACGCCACAGCCTTTCAGCAGCTTCTGGCATTCCTTGCTCAGGCGGCCGGATTTCTGAATGGCAATACGAAGACGGGTGTTATCCAAAGTCATAAGCTGTGTTCCTTGTTGGTGATGTGAGTCCTGAAAACGAAAAACCCCCGAAAGCCAAGCTTCCGGGGGTCATAAATTCTGTCCTGCTGGAAGCCGCCAAGCGCAAGGTCTTCCAGAAAAAAGTTCTGAAAGACTAGTGTGGATGATGATGGTGATGCTTGGCGATGTGCAGGGTGTTCATAATAAGGATAAGCCTGAGTATCTCAAATGATCTGCGTTTACATTAGCAAGCTGGGGAGACTTTGCCAACCCCGTAATCGGAGAAACTTGACGGAGGACGAGGGTGGTCTTATGGCGGAGCAGGGACTGAGCGATAGGATTTTGGAGATATGCTCCGCGTCATTGTTATTTATAGTGATTTTACTCTGCTCTGGCGGGTACTTATAGCGTTGAATATTGAATTTGATCCCAGCGGCGGTGGCCCTCATTAACCGTTCCCATAAATGGATGCGGGGCTGAGTGGTTTGGGGCTTATTGTCCCGGGGAGGCCCGGGACGGTACTGTTTAGCTCAGTCTTTGTTTTGCTCTTCAAAGTCCTTGATCTGCTGTTCGGCTTCATCCTTGCTGATGCCGTAGGCTTCCTGGAGCTTGCCCGCCAGCTCTTCGCGTTTGCCGGCAATAACGTCGAGTTGATCGTCGGTCAGCTTGCCCCATTGCGTCTGGACCTTGCCCTTAAACTGCTTCCAGTTGCCTTCCACGATATCCCAGTTCATATGTCACTCCTGTATTGATGGATGAGCCCGCCGGTACCATGGCCGGCAAGGCCGAGGGGGTAACCATGCCGCTTCAAGCCGCGGTCCACAGGCTACACCAACCGGTATTACTGATGTTGCCAGCCACTAACCGGCAACTGCTTGACTCGGCGATAAAGTGCTGGCACTGGCTGCACTGTCTGCCTTCGTTGGGATGGACTTGATATTGCACACTGGCCTGCGGAACCTTGGCCGCCTGGGGAGTGGCGGGGGTGTCGTCCGCCCCCCGGGACGGGATCTCCGGTTTGGGTTCACAGCCCACCAGGGCGACGGGGATCAACAGGCTGCAGCCCATGACCAGAGCGCCACGCAAGACTTTCCTGCGGCCCGGGTCTTCGGCGGCCTGGGCCTTGCCCCCGACGTTGTGTGTCGCCCCTGTGCGGTGAAGGTGGGTGCAATTCCGGTTCATATCGCCTCCTGTGGCGGTGCGGCCGGTCGAGTTCCAAGTGCGGTTTCCCGTGTTCGTCATGACGGTGGTACCGCATGTACGACATCGCCATGGTCAACATGGTCGACGCCGCCAAGTACAAGATTATTCATCCGGTTGGGGGCTGTCTGTGCGATGGCGTACATAGCATCGAAACAGGTCTGGCGGTCCGTGTGCGCTAACGAACAGACGATGTTTTCAGTGAGAGTAAAGTGGGAGTCAGGTGATGATGACCGAGTGCCATGCTGGTCGTTCTGTTATCGGTATCACCCGAACGGCGTGGCAGGCAATGTCCGTCGCTGCGCCCGCAAACGGGGTTCGGCATCTGCCGACATCCTTGTTGGTCACCTGTCGGGAGGCATCGCTATGGGTACCATTCTGTTAATTCTGCTGGTCTTGCTGTTGATCGGCGCTATTCCAACCTGGCCTTACAGCCGTAATTGGGGCTTCGCTCCGAGCGGGGTACTGGGGGTTGTGCTGGTTATTGTGGTGGTGTTGCTGTTGCTGGGGCGGATCTGACCGCAAGCACTACGCCACTGAAGAAGCCATCGTTATGGCTCGTGACGGTGGAGGATGTTATGTGAAGGAGTAATGATTATGTACAGCTTACAACGCAATGTGTTCGCGTTCATCCTGGCGACGGCTCTCTTCGTCCTGCCGGCGGTGAATAATCAGGCCGTCGCGGCCACTGCGGATGATCTGGACAGGGATTCCCGTCAGGCGCTGCAGACCCTGTATCGCACCGAACCTATCGCCGAGAGCTTTTCGCACACGGCCAAGGGGGTACTGGTATTCCCGAATATGGTGAAGGCGGGGCTGGTGTTTGGCGGCAGCTATGGTGAAGGCGTGCTGATAAAAGGTGACTCGACCGTCGATTACTACAATTCGGTTTCCGGATCCTGGGGTCTGCAGATTGGCGCCCAGACCTATGGCTATGCAGTGTTTCTGATGACCGAGGAGGCAGTGCGCTATGTTGAAGATACCCAAGGCTGGGAGCTGGGTGTTGGTCCCACCGTGGTGGTGGTGGACGAAGGGGTCGCAAAAAACCTGTCGACCTCGTCGCTGCAACATGATGCCTATGCGTTTATTTTCAGCCAGCAGGGACTGATGGCGGGGCTCAGCATAGAAGGCACCAAGATTTCTCGTATCAATCGGTAGACTGGCCCTGATGGTAGTTTTTCTACCAACAGGTTATACCGGATTTATCTCACAGGAGAGTCCTCATGCCGCTTATTAACCTGGTTATCGTGCTGATTGTGGTGGGTGTTCTGCTTTGGCTGGTTAACGCTTACATACCCATGGATCGAAAGATCAAAAATATCCTTAATATCGTTGTCGTTATTGCCGTGGTCATCTGGCTGTTGCAGGCGTTCGGCGTTCTGGGCGCCCTGGACGGCATACGTGTCGGCTGAGGCGATCGAAGAGTAAAATTAACATGCGTCCTTGGGGTCATCAGGCCCCGGGGGCATTTTCCTCGTCCCTGGCCTGCCAACCCATCCTTTACATTCATCAGATGCAGTTCAGCAAGTATTTCCCGTTATGCGCGACAACGTACCGACGCCGTACCGATTCCCTGTCATTGTTACCTTGTAGCCAGCCCGCAATTTCGCGGACGGTTAACACTCCGAGGTTATTATGGACAAGTCACACAAACCCAACCAACCCGAGCAGCCCGGCAAAAAAACGGCTCCCCAGGATCCCCAGCAACAGCGCAAACTGGGCGAAGAGCAACAAGAACCCCGTAAAGCGCAGGGCCAGCAAGAGCCCAAGCCGCAACGCCCCGAAGCCAAGAAGTAGAGGCCGATAAAAAGGGGCTCGAGGTCGCAGGGCGGTACCAGTCCATGGACGGAGCGGATGATAACGCCCTGCGATCGTTAACCCCGGCCATGCCGCCTCAGCGGCGTGGCCGGGTCCGGTAGCGGAACACAGGCTTTCGTATTGGTTTATTCCGGAGAAAGGCTATGCATATTTTCCATATACAGTATCAGCAGTTGAAAGTAATGATGGCGCTGGGCGGGTTACTGCTGCTCGCCGTTTTCAGTGCTTCGCTCGGCGCACAAACCCAGACCCGGCCCTATGAAATGTCTGATATCAGGATGGAAACCCAGATTTGGACCACTTATATCCTGAGCCCCTATTTGCGGGCCAACGATCTGCTGGTGGTGGTTCAAGACGGCGAGGCGACCCTTACCGGCGTGGTGGACGAGGCCGTCAATAAAGAGCTGGCCGAGGAGATTGCCCTGGGGGTGGAGGGGATCACCTCCGTTAACAACGATATCCAGGTGAAGGCAGGTTATGCGCTGCCGGCGCCGACCGGCGGGCGCAGTTATGGCGAGCGGGTCGATGACGTCTCCATGACCGCGGCGGTCAAGTCTAAGCTGTTGTGGAGCAAGCATGCCGACGGCCTGGCCGTGGAAGTGACAACCGAAAGAGGCAAGGTCACACTGAAGGGGGCGGCCGGCAGCGCCGAAGCCAGGGAATTCGCCGAGAGGCAGGCCGCGAGCACCCGCGGCGTGCAGGGCGTGGACAACCAGCTGCGGATAGAACCGAATATCACCAAAAATAAGCCCAAAGAGACGGGAAAAGGGGCCGGGCACGGGATGTCCGACAGCTGGATCACCATGAAGGTGAAGGCGACCTTTATGTATTCCAGCAATGTCAGCAGCTCCGATATAGCGGTTACCACGGAAGACGGCGTGGTCCATCTCAGTGGCAAGGTACACAGTGGCGCAGAACGAGCGCTGGCCATCGAACATGCCCAGAATATACGTGGGGTCAAGAGTGTTGAGGCCAAGGCGCTCACTTTTTAATCTCCTGACGCGCTGGTCAGGGTGCCGTCGTGCAATCCGGTTAGGGGCACGGCGGTTTTTTTATGAGCTGGTCGGCGACATGGCCAGCAGCCGGTCGGTTTCCTTCTTGACCACGGCGTAGCATTCGCAGCTGAGTTGTTCCAGCTTGGTGCGGTCCAGCACAGTGATATGGCCGCGATGGTACTCGATAACACCGAGCTGCTGCAGCTTGCCGGCGGCAATGGTGACCCCTTCCCGGCGTACCCCCAGCATGTTGGCTATCAGCTCCTGGGTCATGGTCAGGCGGTTATCCGGCAACCGATCCAGAGACAGCAGCAGCCAGCGGCATAGCTGCTGATCGACCGAATGATGGCGGTTGCATACTGCCGTCTGGGCCATCTGGGTGATCAGTGCCTGGGTGTAGCGCAGCATCAGCAACCGCATGGTCGCATCACGATTGAATTCTTCCTTGAGTCGCACGCTGGCCAGCCGGTAGGCGTGGCCGGCGCTTTGCACCAGTGCCCGGCTGGGAGTACTTTCGCCCCCCATAAAGACGGCAATACCAATGATTCCCTCGTTACCAACCACCGAGATCTCTGCCGATGCGCCGTCCTGCATTACATAGAGCAGCGAAATGATGGCATCGGTGGGAAAGTAGACGTAACGCAGTTGACTTCCTGATTCATACAAGACCTTTCCCAATGGCAGCGACACCAACTCGAGAAAGGGAAACAGGCGCTCCTTGACTTCGTCGGGTAAGGCGGACAGCAGATGATTCTGCGCAGGGGTGGGTGAGTTGGACATCTCAGCCTCCATGAGATCGACAGCTGTTGACTATTTAGTTTTGTTGTAAACAGAGAATAGCGCAATGTTGCCTCACGAGGTGCTGAACACTTCTTGCCCGTTTGAATCTGTGCGAGAATATTCACTACGTATTTGTGCATTTGCCCACAGGGATGGGTGAGCTCCCTTTAGCCGGCTTTGACGCCGTACCGGGACGTTCACTCACCGGCCAGGAGAGGTCTATCTATCATGGAACGCCGTCGTTTTCTTACCGGCCTCGCCAGCCTGGCGGCATTGCCGCTGCTCGGATGTGGAGTATCGCCACTGCGGGTGGGCATTCACACCTGGATTGGCTACGAAACCTTATATCTGGCGCAAAATCTGCGCTGGCTGCCCGCTGGCGCAGAGCTGATATCGGGCACCAGTGCCACCGACTCCCTGGCGGGGCTGCGCAACGGCGAGCTGGACGCTGCCTGCCTGACCCTGGATGAAGTGCTGGTGGCACGCAGCCTGGGGTTGCCCTTGCAAATTGCGCTGGTGTTCAATGTGTCGGCAGGGGCCGATATGCTGGTAGCCAGAGCGGAGATTCAGCACCTGCAACAACTTGAAGGAAAACGGCTGGGGGTGGAGTCGACCGCCCTGGGTGCATTAATGCTGAACCGGGTGCTGAATAAGGCCGGACTGCCGCGCGCGGCGGTACAGACGGTAGAGTTACCGCCGGCGGGGCAGCTGGCGGCCTGGCAACAGCACAAGGTAGACGCCATTATCACCTATGAGCCCACCGCCAGCCGGCTGCTGGAGCTGGGCGGCGTTAACCTGTTCAACAGCCGTGAACTGCCCGATACCATTTTTGATGTGCTGGCGGTACGCACCGACAGCCTGATGTTCAAGCCCGTAAAAGCGCTGATAGCCGCTCATTTTCATGCTCTGGAGCATATACGCAGCAATCGTCAGGACGCGCTTTATCGCATTGCCGCCCGCCAGCAGATTAGCCCCCAGCAGGTGAAACAGGCGCTGGCAGGGGTCATGCTGCCCGGGCTGGCTGCCAACCACCGTTATCTTGATCATGGCGCAAGCCGGCTGGCGCTGGCAGGGCAACAGTTGCACGAGATTATGCTCAATAACGGTCTGCTGGCACAGCCCGATGTGCAGGAGAAACTGCTCAGCTCCCGCTGGCTGCCCGAGGTGCTGGCATGAGGTGGTTACTGTTGTTGTGTGTGATGCTGGCGCTGCCGCTGCGTGCTGAGCAAGTGCTGACCATGGGAGTATTTGCCTACCGAGACAAGCCGGTAATGGAGCAAATGTATCAGCCGCTGGCAGCCTATTTAAGCGAACAGTTACCCGATGTCACCATCAGATTACTGGTGCTGACCCAGGCTGAGATCGAGCAGGAGCTGGCCCGTAATAATCTGGATCTGGTGTTTACCAATCCCAGTCATTATTTATTGCTGCGCAGCCAGAATGCGCTGACCGGCGTGCTGGCCACCAAAATCAGCCGTGAACGGGGCACCGCTACCAGTGCGCTGGGGGGCGTCATTATTACCCGCAATGAACGCAGCGATATTCAGCATCTCGCTCATCTGCGCGGGCAAACCGTGGCCATTCCCGGCTACCGTTTTCTGGGCGGCTTTCAGACTCAGGCACTGGAGCTGCTGGAAGCGGATATGACGCTTAACGATATTGAGGTTGATGTGGCGGGCTCTCACGGCAGAGTGGTGGAGGCGGTATTAGACGCCACTGCAGATGCAGGCTTTGTGCGTACCGGTATTCTTGAGGGGCTGTCGCCCCAGCAGCAGGCTCAGCTGAAAGTGATCAACCGCCAGGCGCTGCCCGGCTTTCCGTTTGCTGTGTCTACCCGGCTTTATCCGGAATGGCCCTTTCTGGCCCTGCCCAATGTTTCTCCTGTGCATATTCGCCGTATTGCCAGCGCTCTCATGGCACTGGAGCATCAGCACCCGGCGGCTCAGGCGGCGGGCATTGAGGGGTTTGCACCCCCCGGCGATTATTTGCCGGTAGAGAATCTGGCCCGTCGTTTGCGCCAGCCGCCCTTTGACGTGGAAAGCCAGCCCAGCCTGGTGACCTTGTGGCGTTTTTATGGCCCCTGGCTGTTATTTGTGTGCATCTTGCTGTTGTTATTGTCATTGAGTTTGCTGGCACTGGGACGCAAGCACCTGCAGGTGCGCCAGAGCCGTAAAGATTATCGTGAGCAAAGCCGCAAGCTGGAAGAAGTGATCTGGGGTACCGGCATTGGCGTGTGGGAGTGGCAGGCCGGCAAGGATACCTTAAGCTGCAGCGAGCAATGTGCTTATCCGGCAGGATACCGCCGGGGCTGGTCCGGTCCTGTGAGTGCAGAGCGTCTGCGGGCCGTCTTTTATGCACCAGATCTGGCTGTGCTTAAGGAACGCATTCACGCCTTGCTGACGGACCACAGTGAACAGCTCGAGCTGGAGCTGCGCATGCGCCGGCGCAGGGGCGGCTATGCCTGGGTGCTGGTGAAAGGCCGGCTGGTCACAAACGGAGCGGGGGCCCGTGTGTCCGGCACACTGCAGGACATTACTCAGCGTCGCCGGCAGCAGGAGCTGATTATCAGCAATGAAGAGCGGCTGCGCACCATAGTGTCGTTTTTGCCCATGGGCATAGTGCTGACCGATCACCGCGGCCGGGTTGTGCACTGTAACAGCGGTGCCGAGCAGCTGCTGCACATGCGTCCGGGCCATATGCTGAATGCGGTGTATCAGCAGCGCGGCTGGCGGGTACAACGACCCGATGGCAGTGAAATGCCCAACACCGAATTTGCCAGTTATCGTGCCATGCAGGAAAACCGGCCGGTGCATAATGTGATTATGGAGCTGCATACCGACAGTGGTGTGCGCTGGCTTAAGGTCAGTGCCACCCCACTGGGGCACGCCAACTACCGTCTGGTGGTGGCCTTTTATGATATTACCAGTGAGCGCCGGGCTGATCTGGACCTGCGGCTGGCGGCCAGCGTATTCAGTCATTCCCGGGAAGCCATTATGATCACCGACAAGCACGATAAGGTGCTGGATGTGAATCAGGCCTTTACCCGCATTACCGGTTATTCCTCCCGCGAGATGATTGGCCAGCCCGGCAGCATGCTGCATTCGGGCCGGCATGCCGAGTCGTTCTACCGTGATATCTGGCAGGCACTGGCCAGCCACGGATACTGGCAGGGGGAAGTATGGAGCCGGCGTAAAAGCGGTGAGCAGTATGCCCAGATGCTGAGCGTAAGCCGGGTGCAGGATGACTGCGGGCGTTCCCGGCACTATGTGTTTATGTTTTCGGATATTACGCCGCTGCTGGATCAGCAGGAAAAGCTGGAGCGTATTGCTCATTACGATGCGCTGACCGGGCTGCCCAACCGCCTGCTGCTGGCAGACAGAATACAGCAGGCACTTGCCGGTTGCCGCCGCCAGGGCGGGGCTGTGGGCATTGTGTATCTGGACCTTGACGGATTTAAGGCTGTTAATGATACCCATGGCCACGATGCCGGTGATGAGCTGCTGAAAACGCTGGCCGCCCGCATGCAGCAAAGCCTGAGAGAAAATGACACCCTGGGCCGGCTGGGCGGTGATGAATTTGTTGCTGTGCTGGCAGGAATGAGCGGCCCGGATGACGGTAATGACGTGCTGGCGCGTCTGCTGCAGGCGGCCAGTGAGCCGGTTGCCCTGAGCTGTGCCACCGTGCAGGTTTCCGCCAGTCTGGGCATGGCGGTGTACCCGCGGGACGGTGTGGATGCTGATCAGCTGATGCGCCGGGCTGATGTGGCCATGTATGCCGCCAAACAGGCGGGTAAAAACGGCTGGCAGCGCTTCGGCGAGCTGGAGCAACGTCAGCTGGAATATGAGCTGAGTGACGTATAACCATTTATTAGCAAGGAGCACACTATGCTGGATATCATCATAATGGTACTGGTTACGCTGCTGGCGGGGCTGGCCATGCCCGCCGGTGCCATGCTGGCGCGGGTAGAACGCATTCATCCCGACTGGCTGGAAAGCGAGTTTCGTCATTCGGTGGTGGCCTTTGGCGGGGGGGCCCTGTTGTCGGCGGTGGCGCTGGTGCTGGTGCCGGAAGGCAGCTCGCGGCTGGAACTGAGCACGGCAGCCCTGTGCTTTGCCGGCGGTGGCCTGGCCTTTATGCTGCTGGATGTGCTGCTGGCGTATTTTAAAACCCGGGCCGGCCAGCTGGCGGCCATGCTGTCGGACTTTATTCCCGAGTCCATTGCGCTGGGGGCGGCTTTTGCTTACGGCAACAAAACCGGTGCCATGCTGCTGGCGGGACTGATGGCGCTGCAGAATCTGCCTGAAGGGTTTAATGCCTACCGGGAGCTGTCGGAAAGTGCCCGCCCGGGCAATGGCCGGGGCACGGCACTCAAGTCATTTGTGGTGATGTCGTTACTGGGACCGCTGGCGGCACTGGCGGGGCATTTCTGGTTTGCCGGCAATCCGCCCCTGGTGTCGGGCATCATGCTGTTTGCCGCCGGCGGTATTTTATATTCGGTCTTTCAGGACATTGCTCCCCAGGCCGTGCTGGAACGCCACTGGGCACCGCCCATGGGGGCAGTGCTGGGCTTTCTGTTAGGTATTATGGGTCATATGCTGACCGGCCACGGCGGTTAAGCGTCGGGCTGCTGCAGTACGCCGGGCCGGCTTTCCAGCCGGTCTGATTCAAACAGGTTTTCCAGCTCGGCCCTGGCCTGCCGGGCCGTTTGTATCAGCGCCGCCTCATCATCATAGACCTTATGCTGCTCCATCAGTACGGCTTCATCGTGCTGGCGAAACCGGCGCAGGCGGGCATCGGTCTGTTCGTCACTCAGGCCCAGTCCGAGCAGCACCTGCCGGCTCATTTCCATACTGGAGTGAAAGGTTTCCCGCACCGGATGGGCACCCAGATCCCATAATTTATGCACATGCTGGCGATTGCGTGCCCGGGCGATAACCTTCATGTGCGGATAACGCCGGCGCACCTGCTCGGTGATTTGCAAGTTGGTTTCGGGATCGTCGGTCGCCACAATAAAAAACTCGGCCTGCTCGGCACCGGCAGTGCGCAGCACGCCGGCGCGCAGCGGATCACCGTAATAGATGGGAATGTTGTCGATGCTGCGGGTAAAACTGATGGTGTCCACTTCGTTGTCAAAGGCCACAAAAGGCACCCGCTGTGCCCGCAGCATGCGCGCGACTATCTGGCCCATGCGACCCATGCCGACAATGACCGCCCGGGGGCCATGATCCTGCAGCTGATGATATTCCGGCGGTACCGAGCCGGGTGCGGGTGCCTGTTGCAGCCAGCGGGCACCTGCCATCAACAGCAAAGGGGTGAGTGCCATGGAGACGGTAATGGTAAGCACCAGCAGATCGTACAGGGCCGTGGTCAGCAGCTGATGCTGCAGTGCCAGTTTGAACAGAACAAAGGCAAACTCCCCGCCGGCGGCCAGCAGCAGCCCAAGCCGCAGCGCCTCCTGGGTATGAAGCCGGCCTACGGTGCGGCCAACCAGCGTCAGCAAGGGACTTTTCAGCGCCAGCAGCAGGGTGGCCAGCCCCAGTACTTGCCAGGGATGACTGAGCAACAGGCTTAAATCCGCGGTCATGCCCACCCCCATAAAGAACAGCCCCAGCAGCAGGCCTTCAAAGGGGGCAATCTGGGATTCGAGCTCGTGACGGTATTCCGAGTCGGCCAGCAGCAGGCCCGCCAGAAAGGCTCCCAGTGCCATGGACACACCGGCCCACTCCATCAGCCAGGCAGTGCCCATTACCACCAGCAGGGCTGTGGCGGTAGACACTTCCTGCAGTCCGCTTTTGGCAACCATACGAAATACCGGACGCAGCAGATAGCGACCACCCACAAATACAATCCCAATGCTGACCACCACCTGCAGCAGGTGCCAGAGTCCGTTATTGTCTGTGCTTTGGGCTGTTCCCAGCACCGGCACCAGTGCAATCAGCGGAATGGCAGCAATATCCTGAAACAGCAAAATGGCAAAGGCCTGGCGGCCATGAGGGCTGTTCAGTGCCTTGCGCTCGGCCAGCAGCTGCAGGCCCATGGCGGTAGACGACAGCGCCAGACCAAAGCCCAGCACCAGTGCCGTGTTGGCGGGCAGGGAAAATACCAGCCAGGCACCCAGCGCCAGCACCACACCGGTTAACACAACCTGTGCCAGTCCTGCCCCGAACACGGCACGGCGCATCACCCACAGCCGCCGCGGCGACAATTCAAGACCAATTAAAAACATCAGCATGACCACCCCCAGTTCTGATAACTGAGCCACACTCTGTGGTGCACTGATAAGGCCGGTAACCGAGGGGCCAAGAAGCACGCCCCCCAGCAGGTAGCCAAGCACGGCTCCCAGCTTGAGGCGTTTGGCAAGAGGAACCATAACAACTGCGGTCAGCAAAAAAATAACGCTGGCCTGCAACAGGCTACCGTCGTCGGGCATGAAAGCTCCTGAGCAGAAAAGAAATGCAAAAAGGGGAAGTGAGTTCAGTTTCGCATGGCGTTCAATAAAACGGAATAGTGCCTGCCGCCCTGCAGCGGGTTTTGATATCATTCACTTTTTAGCGAGGAAATTTCAGCCCTTGGACTCCACCGACGCCCTTGCCCTGTTTGATCCCCAAGGCCCGCTGGCCAGCGCCATTGACGGGTTTCTTCCCCGTGCCGCTCAGGTAGACATGTCGGCAGCGGTTATCCGTGCCATGAACGACAAGGTGCCGCTGGTGGTAGAGGCGGGCACCGGCACCGGTAAAACCTTTGCCTATCTGGCACCGGCGCTGGCTGCCGGCAAAAAGGTGGTGGTGAGCACAGGCTCACGCAATCTGCAGGAGCAGCTCTATCACAGGGATCTGCCCACCCTGATCAAGGCGCTGAATTACGCCTATCCGGTGGCATTGCTCAAGGGCCGCTCCAACTATCTGTGCATTGAACGGCTGGGCCGGCTCAGCGACGCGGTGCCCAGTCTGTCGTCGGCGGCACTGGCGGATCTGCAAACGGTCAGGCGCTTTGCACCGCTGACCACCAGCGGCGATGTGGGGGATATTCCCGGCCTGTCTGAGCGCAGTGACATTCTCGGACTGATTACCAGCACCAACGACAACTGTGCCGGCCGTGACTGTGCCCACTATCAGGATTGCTATCTGGTCAAGGCCCGTAACAAGGCCATGGAAGCCCAGGTGGTGGTGGTGAATCATCATCTGTTTTTTGCGGATATGGCGGTGCGTGATACCGGCTTTGGGCAGCTTATACCCGACGCCGAGGTCTGTATTCTGGACGAGGCCCATCAGCTGCCTGATATTGCCGGCCAGTATTTTGGTAAAAGCCAGTCCAGCCGGCAGTTTGGTGATTTAGCCAAGGATATGCGTCTGGCCCAGAAAACCGAGGCCAAAGATATGGCTCAGCTGTCCAAGGCCGCCGATCAGCTGGAACGCTGTGCCCAGGACTTTCGGCTGGCCTTTGGTCTGGATACCGGCCGTGGCCAGCTGCGACAGGCACTGGCCCGGGCACCGGTGGCTCAGGCGCTGGCCAGACTGAATGAAAGCCTTGGCTTTACCCATGAAGTACTGAAGCTGGCGCTGGGGCGGGGAGAGCAGCTGGATCAGTGCTTTGAGCGTTTGATTGGTCTGCGTACAGAGCTGGATGCGCTGATCCGGGTAGAGGAAAATGGCCACTCCTTCTGGTATGACTGCAGCCGGCTGCATATTACCCTGCATAAAACTCCCTTGTCGGTGGCCGAGCGCTTTTCTGCCGAGCTTGCCCGGGAAAATACCAGCTGGATATTTACCTCGGCCACCCTGGCGGTCGGTGACAGCTTTGAGCACTTTTGTCATGATCTCGGCCTCAGCGAATGCCGTACCTTGCAATTGGACAGTCCTTTTGATTACCCTCGCCAGTCGCGGCTGTGCGTGCCGCGCTATTTGCCGGAAACCAGCGGTGCCGGTCGTGGCCACATGCTGGCCCAGACCCTGCTGGATACCCTGGAAAAGGTACCCGGAGGGACCTTTTTTCTGTGCACCAGCTATCAGGTGATGCGGGAAGTCGCCGAGGTGCTGCGGGCCCGGCTGGATCGTACCGTATTGATGCAGGGCGAAGACAACAAGGTGCGGCTGCTGGAGCAGTTCAGCCAGGACGGCCGTGCCGTGCTGGTGGCCACCGGCAGTTTCTGGGAAGGCATCGATGTGCGCGGCAAGGCACTGCAGTGCGTGGTGATCGATAAACTGCCCTTTGCGGCGCCTGATGACCCCTTGCTCAGCGCCCGGCTGGAAGACTGCCGCCGCCGGGGCGAAGACGGCTTTGCCCGAGTGCAGCTGCCCAGGGCCATTATCACCCTGAAACAAGGCGTGGGCCGGCTTATTCGTGATGTGAATGATAAGGGCGCACTGGTGATTGCCGATGCCCGTCTGGTTAACCGTGGCTACGGGGCCGATTTTATTGCCAGTCTGCCGGCCATGCCGCGTACCCGCAGCCTGCCGGCACTGAATGAATTTTTAATGAATTTGGAGTAATGCCATGAGCCTGTTAATGGCCATCGACACCGCCACCGAAGCCTGCTCGGCTGCGCTGTGGTACGAGGGTGATATTTTATCCCGCTATGAGGTTGCCCCCCGGGGACACACAGAGCTGATTTTGCCGATGGTGCAGTCTTTGCTGGATGAAGCAGGAATCACCCTGAGCCGGCTCGACGGTCTGGCCTTTGGCCGGGGGCCCGGCTCTTTTACCGGTGTGCGCATTACCCTTGGGGTGGCTCAGGGGCTGGCTTTCGGAGCCGGATTGCCGCTGTTGGGCGTGTCCAACCTGCAGGCCCTGGCTCAGGGCGCACATCGTTATACCGGCTGTACCACGGCCTTGAGCGCCATTGATGCCCGCATGGGGGAAGTTTATGTGGGCGGGTTTACGCTGACAGACGGAGTAATGAGTCCGACGCTGGCTGAAACCGTACAGCCCCCCGAGGCCGTTGCGATACCGCAGACCCGCTGGCAGCAGGCAGCCGGCAGCGGATTTGTTACCTATCCTGAACTGACAGCCCATGCACAGGGCCTGTGCGAAGCAGTGCCTTTTCCTGATGCCCGCGACATGCTGCCTCAGGCACGACAGGATCTGGCCGCCGGTCGTGTACAGACGGCCGCCGAAGCCCGGCCTGTGTATTTACGAGACAAGGTTACCTGGCAGAAACTGCCGGGTCGCTGAGGAGCAGGGGTGACCACTTTCTATTCGTTTGCCCGGGATGAGACACCCTTGCTGTTTCCCCAGCGGCCTTATCACCGCACCCGCCAGTGTGTACAGCGACGCCGGCGTCAGCGCCAGCGTTTGTTGCGCCAGTGGCACCGGCAACGCCGCCGCTGAGTTTTTTATTTGTTACAGAGCCTGCATGACTTATTTATATATTGACGATAACCAACAGCTTGCCGATTTTTGCCAGACCAGCGCCATTGTGCTGGCCATTGATACCGAATTTGTACGCACCCGCACTTATCATGCCCGCCCGGGGCTTTATCAGCTTAACGACGGGGAACGTACTGCCCTGATTGATCCGCTGGCGGTCACTGACTGTTCGCCGCTGTGGCGGTTGCTGCATAACCCGGAGCGTTTGTGCCTGCTGCACGCAGGCGGAGAAGATCTGGAGCTGTTCCAGCATCAGAGCGGTGCCTTGCCGGCCCGGGTGCACGACACTCAGCTGGCAGCAGCTTTTCTGGGCCTGGGGGCTCAGCTTGGTTTTGCGCCTCTGGTGGAGCAGTTGCTGGGCGTGAGCCTGGACAAGGCCCATGCCCGCACTGACTGGCTGGCACGGCCTTTATCGGCGGAGCAGCTCAGCTATGCTGCCGATGATGTGATTTATTTATATCCGCTGTATGAAAAGTTGCATGCGCAGCTGGCAGAGAAAGGCTTTCTCGGCTGGTATGAACAGGAATGTGAAGCAGCAGTAAAACGCCGGGGGGAGAGTACGACGCCTGAGCTGGCTTATCTGGATATAAAAAACGCCTGGACGCTGGACCGGCAGGCCCTGGGTATTTTACAGCAACTGTGTGCCTGGCGGCTGAATGAAGCGCGCAAGCGGGATCTGGCAGTCAATTTTGTGGTACGAGAAGCCCACTTGTTCCGCGTGGCGGAGCGGGCACCGCAAAGCCTGACGGATCTGAACCGTCTGGGGCTGGATCCCATGGAGATAAAACGGCATGGCAAAACGCTGCTGGCGCTGGTGCAACAGGCACTGAGCATGCCGGAGTCCTGGCCTGCGCCGGTAAAACGGCTGGTGGACTTTCCCGACTACAAGGCGGAGCTCAAACGTATTCGAACTGTGATTGAGCAGGCCGGGGAGGCTGCTGATGTGCCTGCCGAGCTGATCGCATCAAAGCGGATTATTCATCAGTACCTGAGCTGGAAATGGCGGCTGCAAGAGAGTGACAGTACGCCCCCCGTGCTGCTGCAGGGATGGCGCGGCGAGCTGCTGTCAGGCAAGCTGTAATCTCGGGCGATCTTGTTGGGACTCGTCTCAACCTACGTCAGAATAGGTTGGGACGAGTCCCAACCTATTTTTCAGATTCCGGGTCAAGCCCGGAATAACGGTACACGTTACGAGTCAGCCTTGCTGTCATCATGCTCGGGGAACATGATGTTAAGCTCGAGCACAGACAGGTTATCTCCCTTCTGATCGAGCTGAACGGAAATCTGATCAAGTTCAATTTTCACGTATTTGCGGATCACTTCCAGAATGTCTTGCTTCATTTGTGGCAGATAATCAGGGGTATCACGCTGGCTGCGCTCGTGGGCCACAATGATCTGTAGTCGTTCTTTCGCCAGTTTGGCGCTGCTCTGGGTCTTTTTTGAACGGAAATAGTCCAGTAGAGACATGAATTAACTCCCAAAAAGTCGGCTGAAAAATCCTTTCTTTCCTTCTTCGAGGAATCGAAACTCCCGCTCTTCACCGAGCAGGCGGGCCACTGTGTCGGCATAGCAAAGACCGGCATCTGATTCGCTGTCGAGGATCACCGGCTCACCGGCGTTTGATGCCTTGAGCACAGCCTGAGACTCGGGGATCACACCCAGCAGCGGAATAGCCAGAATCTCCTGCACGTCTTCTACGCTCAGCATGTCGCCCCGGTTTACCCGCTCGGGAGAATAACGGGTCAGCAGCAGGTGCTCCTTAATGGGCTCTTTACCTTGTTCGGCACGGCGGGATTTGGAAGACAGGATACCCAGAATGCGGTCAGAGTCACGAACCGAGGACACTTCCGGGTTGGTGGTGACGATGGCCTCATCGGCAAAGTAGAGTGCCATCAGGGCACCGCTTTCTATGCCAGCAGGCGAGTCACAGATAATATATTCAAAGCCCATGTCGCTCAGATCATTAATGATCTTTTCGACCCCTTCCCGGGTGAGGGCATCTTTATCGCGGGTTTGCGACGCCGGCAGAATATAAAGCTGCTCGACCCGCTTGTCGCGAATAAGGGCCTGATTAAGGTTGGCGTCGCCGTTAATGACGTTAACAAAGTCATAAACAACCCGGCGCTCACAACCCATAATAAGATCCAAGTTACGCAGACCGATATCAAAATCGATGACCACCGTTTTATGGCCCAGTTTGGCCAGGCCGGTACTGATAGCTGCGCTGGAGGTGGTTTTACCCACGCCTCCTTTACCAGAGGTGACGACGATAATCCGTGCCATAAAGTGTGTTCCTAAAAGTAGAAAAAAATCACAGCCTGTCGAGTTTCAGTTGTTCACCCGATAGCGAAATACTGACTGCCTGTTCCCAATGCTCGCCCTGCAGGCCATCACTGAGCTGATAGTGTCCGGCAACAGACACCAGCTCGGGCATTAATTGCTGGCAGTAAATGCGGGCATTATCGTTACCTTTGGCACCGGCCACGGCGCGCCCGCGCAGCGCGCCATAAACATGAATGCTGTCGTCGGCAATGACTTCAGCACCGTTACTGACAGCGCCCAGAATAACCAGTGAGCCACTTTGGGCATAAATTTGCTGGCCTGAGCGTACCGGGCCCCTGTGTACCCGGGTGCCGGGCTGGTTGAGCAGGGCAGCAGGAGGGGACGGCTCGGCAGCAGCAGGCACCTTGCCGGAGGTCATCACGGCAAGGCCGGCGGCTCTGGCCGCGGCCCGGCCTTCGTCAGTAAGAATGCCACTGACACCCACAGGCACCAGAGCAAGCTCACGCACGGCGGCAGAAAGCGCGATAAAATCCGGTACTTCGGTTAACTTTTCAATATTGATAACCAGTGGTGCGGCGCGGAAAAACTCCGGTGCCTGTGCTATCTTTTCCTGCAGTTGCTGTTTTACCTGAGCAATGTCGGGCGAGTTGATATGCAACACCGACAGGGTAAAGCTGCTGCCTTTCAATTCAATGCCACGCTCCGCCATAAGCGGCTGTCCCCCAAGGAAGTTATCCTTTTTGTTATTGGTCGTGCAGATGGTATAGTTTGCCGTCCTAACTGGCAATAAACCCGACGGATTATAGCAATTTCCATGTTGTGTGCAGTGTATAAAAGCCCCAAAAAGGCAGAAACCTATTTGTTTGTTGAACGCCGCGACGATTTCTCGCGCGTTCCCGCCCCCCTGATGGATACCTTTGGCACGCCGCAACTGGCGATGATGTTTAATCTTGCCAGTAAAACCCGTCTCGGGATTTCAGATATCGACAAAGTTCGCGCTGCCCTGAAGACACAGGGTTATTTTCTGCAGCTGCCGCCACCGCCGGAAAACCTGCTGAAAGAGCATCTGGCGCGGCAGGCCGCAGAAGGCAACGGGGAATAAGGACGCATTATGTACCAGCACATTGATCAGGAAGGCTTCGTTCTGCCTTATGCTACCGGCAAGGTAGTGTGCGTGGGACGCAGCTATCGTGAGCATGCCGAGGAGCTGAACAACGCGGTGCCCGATGCGCCTTTGTTGTTTATCAAGCCGGCCACCAGCCTGACTCCGATGAGCGAGCCGCTGGTTTTGCCGAAAAACCAGGGGCCGGTGCACCACGAAGCGGAAGTGGCTCTGCTGATTGGCCGTCGTCTGTGCAAGGCCGACGCTGAAACTGCCCTGAACGGGGTAGTGGGCGTTGGCCTTGCGCTGGATCTTACCCTGCGTTCGGTACAGGATGATCTGAAGGCCAAAGGCCAGCCCTGGGAGCGGGCCAAGGCCTTTGACGGCAGCTGCCCCATGGGGCCCTTTGTGGCACCCGACTTGCTGCCGCCACTGCAGCAGCTGGTATTTTCTCTGGAGGTGAACGGCGAGCCGCGGCAGACGGGTGATACCGCCTTGATGATGTGGACCATGGGGGAGCTGCTGGCCGATATCAGCCACAGTTTTACTCTGATGCCCGGCGATATTGTTCTGACCGGCACGCCCAAAGGAGTGGCTGAGCTCAACCCCGGAGATTCCCTCAGGTTAACCCTGAATCAACAGTTTGCCGTTGAGGCGAAGGTAGCGAAATAAATGCAGGCGAATTTCTGGCAGACCAAAACCCTTGAGCAAATGACCGACGAGGAATGGGAAGCCTTGTGTGACGGTTGCGGTAAATGTTGTCTCAACAAATTGATTGATGACGAAACCGAGGAGCTGGTGCATACCAATGTCGCCTGCGAGCTGCTCAACACGCACAGCTGTGCCTGCAGTGACTATGTAAATCGCTTTGCCCGGGTGCCCGATTGCCTGAAGATCACCCGGGAGCAGCTGAGCGAATTTTACTGGCTGCCGTCTACCTGTGCTTACCGTGTGCTGGCAGAGGGCAAGGCACTGCCGTCCTGGCATCCGCTGCGCACCGGCTCCAAGAGTGCCATGCACAGAGCCGGTCAGTCTGTGCGGGGCAAGGTAGTCCCCGAGTCAAAGGCCGGAGACTGGGAAGATCATATTATTACCTGGGCCGGTTAGTCGTATTGAACAGCATACCGTCACTCCGGGCCTGGCCCGGAGTCCTTAACCCCTTGCTGCCGCCAGTCTTATCAGAATAAACAATCCCGCCAAGCCGGCCAGCACCGCAAAAATCCCCATCAGCCACTGGGGCATGGTCAGTCCCAGCCATTGCCAGTCGATGGAGGAGCAGTCACCGCTGGGATAAAATACCGCCGGCCACCAGGCATCCAGCTGAAACCAAACCGGAAACTCTGCTACCGTGGAACACTGATGAAAGGGGGACGGGTTGAGCTGATAATCCACATGCTCTTTTGCCAGTAAAAAACCTTCTACTGACGCGGCCAGCCAGCCGGTCAGTGCCAGTGCTCCGGGAACGCCGTTGCCCGATGCAAGCCAGCCCAGCGCACCGGCCAGGATCACGCCGGCCAGAGCGGCCCGCTGATAGACGCACATGACGCAAGGGGCGTAGCCCTGTACATACTGAAAAAACAACGCTGTTAATAACAGCGACAGGCTGCCCAGGGTGAGCAACGCCCAGGCGGCGCTGCTGCGTGAAAAGCGAAGCAGCCGCCCGCTTGTGACCGGCTGGTCCGCTCTGTTATTATTTTGCGCACTTTTTACCATTCACTAACCTTGCCTTATCAGAGGGTTTTATGATCATCAAGGCTCAAAGCCCTGCGGGATTTGCGGAAGAATATATCATAGAGTCCATCTGGAACAGTCAGTTTCCGCCGGGCTCCATTTTGCCGGCGGAGCGTGAGTTGTCGGAGCTGATTGGCGTGACCCGGACCACATTGCGGGAAGTGCTGCACCGGCTGGCGCGGGATGGCTGGCTGACCATTCGCCATGGAAAACCTACCCGGGTCAATAATGTGTGGGAGACATCGGGGCTGAATATTCTGGAAACCCTGGCAAGGCTTGATGCCGATAAAACGCCTGAGCTGATAGAGCATCTGCTGTCGGCCCGTACTCATATCAGCAGTATTTTTATTCGCAGTGCCATTCGTCAGCATCCACAGCAGGTATGCGAGGCTGTCGCCGGCCTGAGCCGGGTGACTGATAATGCAGAGTCTTTTGCTGCCTTTGACTATGAGTTGCATCGTCAGTTGGCGTTTGCGTCGGGCAACCCTATCTACGGACTGATCCTTAACGGCTTTAAAGGGCTTTATTGCCGCGTAGGTCGGGAATATTTCGCGGTACCGCAAGCCCGTGCGCTGGCCACAGCGTATTATCGCACGCTGGCAGACTATGCGGAGCAGGGCATGGCCGATGCAGTGGTTGAGCGAATTCGGGAATATGGCCGCGCCTCAGGACTGTTATGGCAGCAGATCCGTGACTCAGACCATTAAGAAAAGATGCCGGAGCACGTCCGGCATGAGATCAGGCCTGTGCATTTTTGGCCGGGCAGCGGCCTAACAGGGTGCCGCTGCCATCGGCTTCCTCCTGCTCCAGCAAGACATCAAAGCCCCACAGACGGTGCACGTGTTTGATGACTTCATGGCAGGAGTCGGACAGCGGGATCCGGTTGTGCGGCACATGTCGCAGGGTTAAGGAACGGTCACCTTTTATCTCGACGTTATAGACCTGAATGTTGGGCTCCAGGTTGGACAGGTTATATTGGTTCGACAAAGTCTGACGTAATTGCCGGTAACCGGCTTCATCATGAATGGCAGAAATTTCGAGATAATTGCGGGTGTCGTCGTCAGCCACTGCAAACAAATGCATATCGCGCATTACCTTGGGTGACAGGAACTGACTGATAAAGCTCTCGTCCTTGAAATTTTCCATGGCAAAGTGCAGCGTTTTTATCCAGTCTGAACCCGCTATATCCGGAAACCAGTGTTTGTCTTCTTCGGTGGGGTGTTCGCAGATGCGACGAATGTCCTGAAACATGGCAAAGCCCAGGGCATAGGGGTTGATGCCGGAATAATACTTGCTGTTATAAGAAGGCTGAAACACCACATTGGTGTGGCTGTGCAGTATTTCCATCATAAAGCGATCCGTTACCAGACCTTCGTCATACATATGCTGACAAATGGTGTAGTGCCAGAAGGTCGCCCAGCCTTCGTTCATGACCTGGGTTTGCTTCTGCGGATAAAAATACTGACTGATCTTGCGTACTATGCGTACTACTTCCCGCTGCCAGGGCTCCAGCAGGGGGGCGTGTTTTTCAATAAAATACAACAGGTTTTCTTCCGGCTCCCTGGGGTAGCGGATCTTCTGCTGCTGCTTTTCGTCCTGCATGCGGGGCAGGGTGCGCCACAGCTCGTTTACCTGAGTCTGCAGGTAAGCCTCCCGTGCTTTCTGCCGGCGGCGTTCTTCCGCCAGTGACAGCTTTTGTGGCCGCTTGTAGCGGTCTACGCCATAGTTCATCAGGGCATGGCAGCTGTCGAGCAGGGCTTCTACTTCGGTGACACCGTATTTTTCTTCGCATTCATTAATGTAGTGTTTGGCAAACAGCAGATAGTCAATAATGGACTCGGCATCGGTCCAGGTTTTAAACAGATAGTTATTCTTGAAGAAAGAGTTATGGCCATAACAGGCGTGGGCCATGACCAGCGCCTGCATGGGCATGGTGTTTTCTTCCATCAGATAGGCAATGCAGGGGTTGGAATTGATCACGATTTCATAAGCCAGCCCCATTTGACCGCGCTTGTAGTTCTGCTCGGTCTGAATAAACTTTTTGCCATAAGACCAGTGATGGTAACCAA
Organism: Oceanimonas smirnovii ATCC BAA-899; assembly: GCF_000381965.1. Taxonomy (GTDB): domain Bacteria; phylum Pseudomonadota; class Gammaproteobacteria; order Enterobacterales; family Aeromonadaceae; genus Oceanimonas; species Oceanimonas smirnovii. The sequence continues at coordinate 39,034 of NZ_KB908455.1, read as the reverse complement.
TGGGCATGCCGATACTGGAGTAGGCATCCATCATCTGCTCACCGGTAATAATTTCTATCTGATTAGGATAGGTAGTCAGGCCGTAGTGCTCGGCAATACGGATAATTTCCTTGTGATAGGCTTCGAGCAGCTCGAAGGTCCAGTCTGGGCCGTCGCTGAGCGGCCGGCCTTTTTTCAGTGCTTGGGCCATAAGTTACCTCACGCAACCTGTTTTCTGAACAGCTCCCGGAATACGGGGTAGATATCGTCTACTGCACGAATATGCTCCATGGCAAAGGAAGAATACTCCCGGGCAATGGTTTCATATTCATGCCACAGGCTTTGATGGGCCCGGTTGGTGATTTCAATATAGGTGTAGTAACGCACCAGGGGCATGATGTCCTTTTGCAGTAGTTGCCGGCACAGGGGAGAGTCGTCTGCCCAGTTATCGCCATCTGACGCCTGAGCGGCATAGATATTCCATTGATCGGGCGGATAGCGTTCGTTCATCACCTCTTTCATCAGCTGCAGGGCGCTGGACACAATGGTGCCGCCGGTTTCCTGGGAGTAGAAGAACTCCTGCTCATCTACCTCTTTGGCCTGAGTGTGATGACGAATAAACACAACATCCACGTTTTTGTAGCTGCGGGTAAGAAACAGATACAGCAGCAGGTAAAAGCGCTTGGCCATGTCTTTGGTGGCCTGATCCATGGAGCCGGACACATCCATCAGGCAGAACATGACGGCCTGAGTAGAGGGCACCGGCCGCTTCACAAAATTGTTGTAGCGCAGATCAAAGGTGTCGATGAAAGGCACGGCGGCAATACGCCGTTTCAGCTCGGAAATTTCATCTTCCAGCTCCTGGATCCGGGCATAGTTTTCTGCCGGGCGCTTGCCAAGCTCGGCCAGCTCTTGCTCCAGATCCGCTACCGAACGCTTTTTGCCAGACTGCAGGGCAATACGCCGGGCCAGTGACTGACGCAATGAGCGCACCACGTTAATATTGGCGGGCACGCCATCGGCAGTGTAGCCGGCCCGAAAGGTTTTCATCTCGCTGATTTTGTTCAGCTTGTTTTTTTCCAGGTTGGGCAGCTCCAGGCCGTCGAACAGCAGATCCAGGTATTCGCCCTTGGAGATCTGAAATACAAAATCATCCTGACCTTCTCCCTGGTTGCTGGCATCACCCTGACCGCTGCCACCACCACCGCCCCCGGAAGGGCGGTCTACCTTGTCTCCTTTAATAAACTGATCGTTACCCGGGTGCACCTGATCCCTGTGCCCCCCTTTGCCGTGATGAAAAAAAGGCTCGGAAATGTCTCGTGTCGGAATGGAGACACTCTCACCCTGATCGATGTCCTGAATACTGCGTTTGAGTACCGCATCGGAAACCGCCTTTTTAAGTTGTTGTTTGTAACGGCGGATAAAGCGCTGCCGGTTTACAGCGCTTTTGTTGCGGCCATTCAGTCGTCTGTCGATAAAATGCGCCATGGTTCCCCCAACTGATCACTATCAGCTTGATTTTCGTACTCGCAGGTACCATTCGGACAGCAACCGTACCTGCTTGCGGGTGTAGCCTTTTTCCATCATGCGATCCACAAAGTCGTCGTGCTTCTTCTGCTCGTCGGCACTGGTTTTGGCATTGAAGGAAATAACCGGCAACAGCTCTTCGGTGTTGGAGAACATTTTTTTCTCGATAACGGTTCTGAGCTTTTCGTAGCTGGTCCAGTTGGGATTTTTGCCGGCGTTGTTGGCCCGGGCCCGCAGCACGAAGTTAACGATTTCGTTACGGAAATCTTTCGGATTGCTGATGCCGGCAGGCTTTTCAATTTTCTCCAGTTCGGCGTTAAGGGCCGCGCGATCAAACAGCTGGCCGGTATCCGGATCCCGGTATTCCTGATCCTGAATCCAGAAATCGGCGTAGGTAACATAACGGTCAAAGATGTTCTGACCGTACTCGGAGTAGGACTCAAGATAAGCAGTCTGAATCTCCTTGCCGATAAACTCCACGTATTTGGGGATCAGGTAGCCCTTGATAAACTCCAGGTAACGATCGTGTATATCCTGAGGGAATTGCTCCCGCTCAATCTGTTGCTCCAGTACATAGAACAGATGCACCGGGTTGGCGGCCACTTCGGCGTGGTCAAAGTTGAACACCCGTGACAGGATCTTGAACGCAAACCGGGTAGAGAGGCCATTCATGCCTTCGTCCACGCCGGCGTAGTCACGGTATTCCTGATAGGACTTGGCCTTGGGATCCGTGTCTTTCAGGGTTTCGCCGTCATACACCCGCATTTTGGAGTAGATGCTGGAGTTATCAGGCTCTTTCAGCCGTGACAGCACGGTAAACTGCGCCAGGGTTTCAAGTGTGCCAGGAGCACATTTAGCGGTAGACAGCTCACTGTTGGTGAGCAATTTCTGGTAAATCTCAACCTCTTCGGTGACGCGCAGGCAGTAAGGCACCTTGACGATGTAAACCCGGTCGAGGAAAGCCTCATTGTTCTTGTTGTGTTTGAAGTGCTGCCATTCCGATTCGTTGGAGTGGGCCAGAATAATGCCGTCAAAGGGCAGGGCAGAGAGTCCTTCAGTACCGTTATAGTTGCCCTCCTGAGTCGCGGTGAGCAGCGGGTGCAGCACCTTGATGGGGGCCTTGAACATTTCCACGAATTCCATCATGCCCTGGTTGGCCTTACACAGCGCCCCTGAGTAGGAATAGGCATCGGCGTCGTCCTGGGCATAGTGCTCCAGCTTGCGAATGTCTACTTTGCCCACCAGTGAGGAAATATCCTGGTTGTTGTCGTCACCGGGTTCGGTTTTGGCCACGGCAATCTGGTCGAGAACCGAGGGGTACACCTTTTCTACCCTGAATTTGGTGATATCGCCGCCGAACTCGTGCAGACGCTTGACTGCCCAGGGCGACATAATGGAGCGCAGATAGCGCCGCGGAATGCCATACTCCTGCTCCAGAATCGGGCCGTCTTCTGCCATATCGAACAGACAGAAGGGATGGTCATTGACCGGTGAGCCCTTGATGCGGTAGATGGGCACTTTTTGCATCAGTGCTTTGAGGCACTCAGCCAGGGACGACTTACCGCCCCCCACAGGACCCAGCAGATAAAGAATTTGTTTCTTTTCTTCCAGCCCCTGAGCAGCGTGCTTGAGGTAGGAAACGATTTGCTCGATGCTTTCTTCCATGCCGTAAAAGTCGGCGAAAGCAGGATAACGGGCAATTACCCGGTTGGAAAACAGCCGGCTGTATCGTGGCACCTGAGCGGTGTCGATCATTTCCGGCTCGCCAATGGCCATCAGCAACCGCTCGGATGCGGAGGCATAACAGCTTTTATCTTCACGGCACAGGTCGAGAAATTCCTGCAGGCTGTATTCCTCTTCCTTGGCCTTTTCATAGCGCGATTGATAGTGCTCGAAAATACCCATGGTCATTCCCCCTGATTTACTTTCGGCTCACTTAAGATGACAGAGCCTTGCGCACACGAATTTCATTTCTCTGTAGATAAGGTTAGTCATGGTTTTGTTATTGCGCTCGTGTAAGACACGGAAAAAACTAACAATTGTTTAATTTTATGACGGCCGGCCGCGAGGGCGGCAAGTGAAGAGATTATCTGACTGGCAGGTTAACCATGACGTTAACGTAACGTTGTTTTTGAGATCGGCTTGTGGTGTGTTTTTTTGTGGTTTTTTACGTTGACTTCACATTTTGCTCCGGTTACATTGAACGAGCATCACGGTCTGACCATTTGCTGCCAAGCAATAAAAGCAACTTGTTAGGTGAGATGCGTAGCTCTGTTTAAGCACGTTTCCGTTTGTTTGACCCTCGCTTGCCGAGGGTTTTCTTTTATCTGTTGCTCGGTATTACCTTGACGTTAACGTAAGTTTCGAGGTCTGGATGTTCGATTATTTTGAACATCTTGAACACCAAATTCTCGTTTCACTTCGCCTTTTGTTTGCTTAATCTTGTCTGCAATGACTCGGTTGTCCGCTGTTTATTCAGTATTTTCGATTTTATTTATACCCACTTTGCATTCAGGAGCGTTGTGATGAGCAAGACCCTTATTTTGAAATCCAGTATTTTGGGTGATTATTCTGCGTCAGGCATGTTGACCGACTATTTTGCTGCCCGGCTTGATGAGCCCGGTATCAAAATACGGGATCTGGCCGATGTACCATTACCCATGCTGGACGGTGACGGAGCCATGGCACTGCGCGGTGGTGAGCATCTGAATGAGCAGCAGCAAGCGCTGCTGGCGCTGTCTGACGAACTGGTGAATGAGCTGAAAGAGGCGGAACGTATTGTGATTGCCGCTCCCATGTATAACTTTCATGTACCGGTTCAGCTCAAAGCCTGGATTGATCTGGTGTGCCGGGCCGGTGTGACATTCCGTTATACTGACAAAGGTGCCCAGGGCCTGCTTGAGAACAAGACGGCGATTGTCATTACCACTCGTGGTGGCCTGCATAAAGACACAGCTCACGACATGATCACCCCCTACATGCGTACCATTCTTGGTTTTCTGGGTATTACAGAGGTGGAGTTTGTGTATGCTGAGGCCATGGGCATGGCTGAAGAGCTGCGCGAGCAACAGCTTGATGACGCCAAAAAGCAGCTGACCCGGCTTGCCAGGGGATAATATAAAAGAGGCTGCCGAAGCAGCCTCTTTTTTATCAGTCGAAGTGCTGGCGAATGCAGCGCTCAAGAATACCAATGGTCTGATCCACGTGCTCTTTTTCCATGATCAACGGCGGAGACATGGCGATGGCATCACCCAGCGAACGCAGCATCAGCCCCTGTTGCCAGGCATTGGTCTGAACGCCCGGGCCTGTGCTGCCGGTCTTGCCTGCCGGCGCTTCAAATTCGACGGCGGCAATCAGTGAGTAGTTACGAATATCAATCACACCCGGCAGCCCCTTGAGGCTGTGCAGGCCCTGCTCGAAGTACTGGCTGATATCACCATTGGCCGCACCACGCTGATACAGTCCTTCCTGCTCATAGACATCCATGGTGGCCATGGCGGCAGCACAGGCCAGCGGATGAGCAGAATAGGTATAGCCATGGTAGAACTCAACGCCTGCGGCACTGCCTTCCATCACCGCATCATGAATATGGTCACCACACAGCACGGCACCCATGGGAGCGGCACCGTTGGTCAGGCCCTTGGCGGTGGTCATGATATCGGGCAGCACGTCAAAGGTCTGGCTGGCAAAGGCATTGCCGGTACGGCCAAAGCCGCAAATCACTTCATCAAAAATCAGTACGATGCCGTGCTGGTCACAGATCTCACGAATACGCTTAAGGTAGCCCACCGGCGGCGGCAATACGCCACCGGCACCGGTGATCGGCTCTATGATCACGGCGGCAATGCGGCTGGCATCGTGCAGGTGGATCAGTTTTTCCAGCTCGTTGGCCATTTCCACCCCGCCATGGAGCGGCAGGCCGCGGGAAAAGGCGTTGCGGGACAAGTCCTGAGTATGGGACAGATGATCCGTGGGCAGCCACTGGCCAAAGGCCTTGTAGTTACCGGTAATGCCACCCACTGAAATGCCACCAAAGTTCACACCGTGATAGCCGCGCTCACGGCCGATAAACAGCTGACGTCCGCGGTCGCCCCTGGCGTGATGATAGGCCAGTGCCATCTTGAGAGCAGTTTCTACTGACTCCGAACCTGAGTTGGTGTAGAACACCTTGTTCAGGTTGCCCGGGGCCAGGTCGGCCAGGCGCTCGGACAGCTCAAAGGCCAGCGGGTGCCCGAAGCCAAAGCAAGGAGCATAGTCCAGCTCACGGGCCTGACGGGCAATGGCTTCGGCAATATGCGGGTTGCCGTGGCCGGCGTTGCAGCACCACAGACCGGCGGTCATGTCGAGTACCTGACGGTTATCGTCCGTGGTCCAGTACATGCCCTTGGCACCGGTCAGCATACGCGGGCTGGCTTTAAAACCCTTGTTGGGGGTGAAGGGCATCCAGTGAGCATTCAGTGATTGTTGATTCATTGCAGCACTCTCTCAGACTCTTGTTATATGACGCTTATCGCTAAGTAACTGCCAGTGTGAATAAAATGTAATGAAGATAAAATGACAAGGTTTCAACGTTCAGTTTGGTCCGAGTCAACCCGGGCGACCTTTGGTGTCGCTTCAGGCCGGCAGCATGGCAAATCGTTTTCTTTTAAGGACGCAATATGTGGCTTGATCCTCAGCATATGGAAATGACTGCCAGCGGGCATTTTGAGATACGGCTGGAGCAGCCTTTTGCTATCCACTTTCGTTATTCCTGCTGGCGCAGCGGACTGGTATGTGAGCGCCGGGAGCAGGGGCGTTGGGTGACGGATGCGCATACCGACTATGGCATGGCGCTGCTGGATATTGCCCGGCTGGCCGGCGAACAGAGTGTGCCCGGCAGGTTTGCCGGACAAATTCCGGTGTCCGTTCGCCGGGCGGTACAGCCTTATTTTTATCAGCAAACCCGTTTATTGCAGTGGCTGGCGCGAGAGCCCGCCGCCGGCGAGCTATTTGCTCATTCTCCCCATCTGCTGTGGTTACTGGTGGCTCATAGTGAACTGGAAGGCTGGCCTGCCATCCAGGTCAGCGCGCTGCTGAGCGCGCCAAGAAGAAACATAGTGCAGGCACTGGGCGGCGAGGGCAGCAAGGCGCTGCTTAAATTGCTGGGGCGGGTGCAGCTGGTACGCGGTGACCTGAAAGAGTGCCGCCTGTTGCTGCAGCTGTGCCGGGAGCAGACGCCCATGATGTTGCGGGTGCTGGCGCAGCAGCCAGCGCTGACCATTTATCATGTGTTGTTTGCTGTACGTTTTCCTGAGCTGCTGCAGAGCCGGTTTATGCTGTTAAACGAGGTGAGCAGATTTTCCAGCTGCGATGCACTGACGGCCAGACTGAAGAGCATATCGCGGATCTGGCAGGATGTGCTGAGGCTGGCGGAGGCATTGAATATTCCCGATGCCGGCCGGGCACTGAACCGCTGCGCTGATATGGATGCGCTCAACCGGCTGCATGATCGCTGGACCGACAGGCTGAACCGGCAACATTGCCTGGCAGCCCACGGCAGCATGTATTTTCCTGCGCCACCATTACCGGGTAATGAGCATATAATCCCGATTGAAACCCTCGAAGATCTGCAGGCAGAAGGCAGATTGATGCGCCACTGTGTAGCCAGCTATGTCAATCGTATAATGGCGGGGGAGTGTTATATTTACCGGATTATGCAGCCACAGCGGGCTACCTTTGAGCTGGGATATTCGCAGGGCCAGCTCACAGTGATGCAGGTACAGTTGCAGCGCAACCACAGGGCCAGTAATGAGACTTACCAAGCCATTCATGACTGGTTGCGCCGGAAGAATGATAAGCAGAGAAATTATGCCAACATACAAGCGGGTTAATAAGAACTGACACCGCCAATAAAAAAAGCCTGCTCGTAAGCAGGCTTTTTAATCTGGTGCGTTCTAGTGGATTCGAACCACCGACCCCCACCATGTCAAGGTGGTGCTCTAACCAACTGAGCTAAGAACGCGTTTATATAAAACTGGTGCGTCCTAGTGGATTCGAACCACCGACCCCTACCATGTCAAGGTAGTGCTCTAACCAACTGAGCTAAGGACGCTAAATTTGTTTCAGTTATCTGGTGCGTTCTAGTGGATTCGAACCACCGACCCCCACCATGTCAAGGTGGTGCTCTAACCAACTGAGCTAAGAACGCAGACTGCCTTCAGGCGCTGCGTATACTAGCCAAGGGGGGCAGAGGGGGCAAGCATTTTTTGTTCCATAACAACCGGATGGAGAACAAATGCTCAGCCCGGTGATAAATCACAGCGACGCAGAAAGGTTTGCCAGGCTTTGGCATGCTCCAGAGTGAGCTGACGATATTCAGTGTACAGGCGGCTGTTCAGGCCGCTGGCATACCAGGCACGATATTCAGCCATGGCGTCAGCCCGTTCGGGCGGTGGTTGCAGGCTTTGTTCAAGCAAGGGAGCCAGCCGCACAAAATGACGATCCAGCTCGGTCAGCTGGGCCTGAATATCCTTGATGTAATAGTGCTCCATGGCGTTACGCAGACGTTTGGCATCGTCCTGCCCGGCAGGGCCACAGTTGAACTGCTCCAGCTGAGTGAGAAAATTCAGGCTTTCACCGAGATAATGACTGGCGCTGTGCAGCGAATAATAGAGCTCACCCAGATAATCATTGTTATAAAGGCCACTGAGTTGCTCGGTAAAGACGTCACTGCTTACTGCGGTGGTCTGAGGGTGCTGGGGATTAAGGTCGGCGAACAGGGAAAACGCATCATACGTTGCCTGAAAGCCGCTGTGATCCGCCGCTACAGGACGGGCTCTGGGTGTCAGTGCGGCACGAATATCAGGCTCGGCTATCATCATGTTCCAGTAAAACCCGGGCAGCAGGGGAGCTTTTTGGGCTTTAAGTTCACTGAGCCAGTGAGTGAGACTGTCGTTGTTGCTTTGTGCAAGGCAGGTATTCAGGCCCTGTTGAAACTGCAGATGATACATAAATACAGGGCCGGCCTGCTGGCTTTTACCTACCGGACCATTATGCTCGCTGACCAGGCCCAGCAGGCGGCACTCACCCAGTTTAAGGGTATCGAGCAGGCCTGCACTGATGCGGGGCTGCTGTACCTGCAGTTCACGCTGCCCCGGCAAGGACGGCAACGGGGCCGGAGCCCTGAGCTCGGGAGGAGCTGTATTCAGCACATTAGCCACCCGAGCCAGGTAGGTATCAAAAGAGAGTTTAAGTGTTTGCCGGTCGTTACAGCCCGTCAACCAAAGGCAAACCAGCACTGTCGCGATGATGAACCTGTTCATAAATTCTGCGTAACCGCCATATCAGTAAGAACGCCGCTATGGTCAAGCCTACCAGAAAACCAATCCAGAAGCCGTGCGGACCCATGGCAGGAACTATCCAGTCGGTCAGCCCCAGCACCATGCCCACGGGCAGACCGCAGCACCAGTATGAGAACAGCGTAATATAAAAAATTACTTTTGTGTCTTTATAACCGCGCAATGCCGCTGCGGTAATCACCTGCACCGAGTCGGAAATCTGATAAAGTGATGCCAGCAGCAACAGGCTGGCGGCCAGCTCCAGCACAAAGCTGTTATCAGTATAAATGCCGCTGATCTGATAACGGGCGAGGGCGGTGGCCAGACCGGTAAACACGGCCGCCAGTGCACCAAATCCAATACCGGTCAAGCTGGCAATTCTGGCCTGGTCAGCCTGATTTTCTCCCAGGCTGTGACCCACCCGTATGGTCAGTGCCATGCCAAGGCTGAGTGGCAGCATAAAAATAATGCTGGAGAAGTTGATGGCGACCTGATGACCGGCCACTACATCGGCTCCCAGCGGAGCCAGCAACAGCGCGACCACGGTAAACAGGGTGACTTCACAGAAAATGGCCATGGCAATAGGAAAACCCAGCCGGAAAATTCGTCCGATGCGAGCCATGTCGGGAGCCGTGATATTGGCAAACACTGCAAAATGGTTGAGTAAGGCAGAGCGTTTGGTGTAAATAATCATGGCCACCAGCATGGCCCAGAACACCAGTGCAGAGGCATAGCCACAACCCACACCTCCGAGCTGGGGAAAGCCCAGTTTACCGTGGATCAATATGTAGTTGGCGGGGACGTTAATAGCCAGTCCGATAAAACCAATGACCATGGTAGGGCGTGTATGTGACAGGCCTTCACTGAAATTGCGCAGCACCTGATAAAGTGCATAGGCGGGCATGCCCCAGAGAATACCGTGCAGATAGCCGGTGGTTTTTTCTGCCAGCAATGGCTCCACATCCATCCAGTGCAGTATCATGGGGGAGAAATACAGTGCCAGCGAGGCAGGAACGATCACCATCAGGGTAAGCCAGAAGCCCTGATGCACAGCGCCGGCCACTTCATGGTGCCGGCGGGCTCCGTTAAGCTGAGAAATAATGGGAGTGAGTGCCATCACGACTCCCTGTACCAGCAAAATAATGGGCAGCCAGAAGCTGGTGGCCACAGCCACGGCGGCCATATCGGTGGCACTGATCTGGCCGGCCATGACGGTGTCAACAAAGCTCATGGTGGTTTGTGCTACCTGAGCCACCAGAATGGGACCACACAAACGCAGCAAATGGCGCGTTTCTGTGAAATATGCAGAGAATGACATGGTTTTCTCACCTGAAAGCCGCAATCGGCAAACGCCTGCCGAAAAGCGAAATGGGATAAAGCAGAGTTAGGACGGGGTTATATTGGCCCTGATGCCGGAAATATAACCGTTAACACTGTTTTTTCCCATTATTTTTCACTGTTTTGCTATGGATTAACGCGATGTTTACCGGAATTGTTCAGGGGCAGGGTACCCTGCTGAATATTATCAAAAAAGCGGACTTTCAAACTCACGTGCTGGCCATGCCGGATGAGCTGTTGCCCGGCCTGGAGCTGGGTGCCTCTGTGGCTCACAATGGTTGCTGTCTTACCGTCACTGCCATTGAGGAGGACAAGGTCAGCTTTGACCTGATGCAGGAAACCCTGAGAGTGACTAACCTGGGGGGATTAAATGCAGGTGACAAGGTGAACCTGGAGCGGGCGGCCCGTTTTGGCGATGATATTGGCGGCCATGCCATGTCGGGCCACATTATCGCCATGAGCGAGCTGCTGGAGCGCACTGAAACCGAGACCAACACCACACTGCGCTTTGCCGTACCCGGGGGGCTTGGGAAATATCTGTTTACCAAGGGCTATATTGGCATTGATGGCATCAGTCTGACATTGGGCGACGTCACCGGCAGTCATTTTCTGGTGCACCTTATTCCAGAAACGCTGGCCCGCACTAACCTGGGCCGGGTGCAGCCCGGCTATCGTGCCAATATTGAGATTGATCCGCAGACTCAGGCGATAGTGGACACGGTTGAGCGGGTACTGAGCAGCCGTGAATAACAGGCGAATGATACCGGGCAAGCCCGGTATTTTTAATTTGATAAAGTTATGCCAACATACAATTGAGGCTGTTTAAAAATACTGCTCATCATCAGCATCAACGCTGACTTCAACCTCATCACTGATCTCGTTTCGCACCACGCGTAAATGCATGGGATTGCAACAGGCCTGGCAATCTTCGTAATAATCCTGATCACCGGCGCTGGCATCTACCTCAATGCGGGTGTGATGACCGCAATGAGGGCAGACAATATTCCGTTCAAAATAATCACGCATAGAAATCTCCCGATAATCAGGCTTCCGGCAGGCTCTGGCAGGAGCGACCACCATCAATGGCAATAATCTGGCCGGTCAGGTAGGCCGGCCCCTGAAGTAAAAACCGGACTGTGTCAGCAATTTCAGACGGCGTGCCCAGCCGCCCCATGGGCACTGAATCCAGTACTCGCTGCTTTTGTTCGTTATCAAGTTCATGTTCAGGCCAGAGAATAGGACCCGGTGCAATACCGTTAACCCGCACCTGCGGAGCCAGCTCGGCAGCCAGTGCCCGGGTCAGGGTGACCAGCGCATTTTTGGCCATGCTGTAGGGCAGGTGGTCTTTCAGACCGTTGGCCGCGTGTATATCAAGCAAATTCACTATGCTGCCGCGCTCCTGTCTGAGTGACGGCAGCAGCGCCTGGCTCAGCAACAGTGGCGCTGCCGCATTGGTGGCAGAGAGTTCCAGCCAGTGAGCCGGAGTAATGTTGCCAAAACGGGTGGGATAAAAGGCAGAGGCATTGTTAATCAGTGCACTGACATGGCCGAAGCATCCCATGGCGCTGTCGGCCATGGCATTAATGGCATTCAAATCGGTCAGATCCTGCTGCAGCAGCTTTACGCTGCCCGCGCGGAGCCGGTTCAGCTCTTCTGCCAATACCCGGGCCTCATGCTCACTGTGATGGTAATGCACTATCAGGTTCATTCCTTGCCGGTGCAGCATTCGGCTGATGTCAGCACCAATGCGTCTGGCGGCACCGGTGATCAAGGCCACTTGGGTCATGATATCTCCTGGCTGGCAATAATATTGCTCAAACTCAGTTTGGCTTGCTTGATATAGGCTTCACCAAACAGGTTTATGTGATTAAGCAGGTGATAGAGATTATAAATTTCCCGCCGCTGCCAGTAACCATCATCACGAGGCCAGACGGCATCATAGCCCTGGTAAAAAGCCTGAGGAAACTGGCCGAACAGCTCTGTCATGGCGATATCTGCTTCTCTGTCACCAAAATAACTGGCAGGGTCAAAAATCACTCCCTGACGCTGATAAAATCCGAGGTTGCCACGCCATAAATCGCCATGCAACAGGCAGGCCTCGGGCTGATGTCCTGCCAGCCGGTTTTTGATGGCACCGGTTATCTCTTCAATATCACCAAAACGAATGCCTTGCTCTTCCAGAAGCTGCAGCTGCCAGCCAACACGTTGTTCGGCAAAAAAGGTCGCCCACTTTTTATGCCAGGCATTGGGCTGCACTGTGGTGCCGATAAAGTTGTCTTCGTCCCAGCCATACATGGACTGAGTACTGCCCTGATGCAAATGAGCCAGCTGCCGCCCCAGCATATGCCAGTCCTGATCCTGTGCCTGCCCCAGACGCAGATACTCCAGCACGATAAAACTGCTGTTAACCGTAGTCCCGCAGCAAACGGGGCGGGGCACTCTGAGTGTCTGCGTATTAAGCAGATGCTCAAGGGCAGTCCATTCGGCACGGAACATATCCAGCGCTGCACGGTCATTTAGTTTAACAAAGAATATATGCTGGCCATCGCTGACGCGGTAAGCCTGATTGATTTCACCGCCACCCAAAGGCGAGCGTTCACTCACATGAAACTCGGCATTAATGGCATCGCTTATCTGACTGGCAATGGCTGGCCACATAGACTGTTCACTCCGGTAACGCAGGTTTTGCCACCAGTATAGGCTAAAAGCGGTTGCCTTCAGTGACTTAACCGAAAAGGAAAAAGCATGATAGAACGCATCAAGCAATGGCTGAATTCTACCCCCGAACACGATACCCCCGCCTTGCAGGAAGAAGTGGCGGTAGCCGCCCTGTTAAGTGAGGTCATGCTGGCAGACGGCGTGGCCAGTGAGGCCGAACACCAGCGTCTGGAACAGTTGCTGGCAAGACTGTTTGGTCATGCCCCCCATGAAGTGCACCAGTGGCTGCAACAGGGCAGGGCGCACCAGGAAGAAGCGGTATCCTTGTATGAGTTTACGCAACATCTGAAAACCCTGGCCATTGAACGGCGGGAAGCCATTTTGTCCGCCCTGTGGCAAATGGCCATGACAGACGGTGTGCTGGATCCGCAGGAAGAAGGCATAGTCCGGCAAGTGGCTGAATTACTCTATATTCCGCACAGCCGCTTTATTCAGCTGAAATTACGGGTAGAAAACGGGTCCGAAGATTAACCATGGTCCGTGGCGATGAAGTGTGATTTCTGATAGTCTTTGCGCTTCCCGACCTGTGCCGCGGTATCACACTCAAGCGTGCCAGGCTGGCCGAGTAACGCCAGATGGTCGGGGCTCTGTCGTGAATTATCATTCTTTTCATTACATACATGTGCGCTTTGGTAGGGTGCACCACTGTTAAGGACCTTTCATGCCGACAATTACTCTTCCCGATGGCAGTCAACGCCATTTCGACAATCCCGTTTCCATTATGGATGTGGCTCAGGATATAGGTCCGGGCCTGGCCAAGGCCTGCATTGCCGGCCGTATTAACGGCGAGCTGGCAGATGCCTGCGACCTCATCAGCCAGGATGCCAGCCTGTCCATTATCACCGCCAGGGATCAGGAAGGACTGGAAATTATCCGTCACTCCTGTGCTCACCTGCTGGGTCACGCCATCAAGCAGCTGTGGCCGCAAACCCGCATGGCCATTGGCCCTGTCATTGAAAACGGCTTCTATTATGATGTGGATCTTGAACATACCCTCACCGAGGAAGATATTCAGAAAATCGAGACCCGCATGCTGGAACTGGCCAAGACCGAATATGCGGTGATCAAGAAAAAGGTCAGCTGGCAGGAAGCGCGGGATACCTTTGCCCGTCGGCATGAGTCGTACAAAATTGAAATTCTGGATCAGAACGTGAGCCAGGATGACAAGCCGGGTCTGTATCATCACGAAGAATATATCGACATGTGTCGCGGCCCGCATGTGCCCAACATGCGTTTCTGCCAGCACTTTAAATTGCAGAAGGTCTCCGGTGCCTACTGGCGTGGCGACTCCAAAAACAAAATGCTGCAGCGCATTTACGGCACAGCCTGGGCCGACAAGAAAGCGCTCAAGTCCTATCTGGTGCAGCTGGAAGAAGCCGCCAAGCGGGATCACCGCAAAATTGGCAAGCAACTCGATCTTTACCACATGCAGGAAGAAGCGCCGGGCATGGTGTTCTGGCACAACGACGGCTGGACCATCTTCCGTGAGCTGGAAACCTTTGTGCGGGACAAGCTGCGCGAATATAAATATGAAGAGGTAAAAGGCCCCTTCATGATGGACAGAGTGCTGTGGGAAAAGTCCGGCCACTGGGATAAATATGCTGATCACATGTTTACCACCCACTCCGAGAGCCGGGACTATGCCATCAAGCCTATGAACTGCCCGGGTCATGTGCAGATCTTCAATCAGGGACTCAAGTCCTACCGTGATCTGCCGCTGCGCATGGCTGAGTTCGGCTGTTGCCATCGCAACGAGCCGAGCGGTGCCCTGCACGGTCTGATGCGGGTACGGGGCTTTACTCAGGACGATGCTCATGTCTTCTGTACCGAAGATCAAATTCAGAGCGAAGTGTCTGCCTGCATCAGAATGGTATATGACACCTATGAAACCTTTGGTTTCAGTAACATCGCCGTCAAGCTGTCTACCCGTCCAGAACAACGCATCGGCAGCGACGAGATCTGGGACAAGGCCGAACTGGCTCTGGAAGAAGCCCTCAAAAGCAATGGTATCGAATACGAGCTGCAGCCGGGCGAGGGGGCCTTTTACGGTCCTAAAATTGAATTTACTTTGCACGACTGCCTGAATCGTGCCTGGCAATGTGGTACGGTACAGCTTGATTTCGCGCTGCCGGGCCGTCTGGGTGCCAGTTATGTCGGTGAAGACAACGAGCGCCATGTGCCGGTAATGATCCACCGCGCTATTCTGGGGTCTATCGAGCGCTTTATCGGTATTCTTATTGAAGAGTATGCCGGTCTGTTCCCGACCTGGCTGGCTCCTACCCAGGCGGTGGTGCTGAATATTACCGATAATCAGGCTGACTATGCCAAAAACCTGGTCGAGTCACTGAATAATATCGGTATTCGGGCCAAGGCAGACTTGAGAAATGAGAAGATTGGCTTTAAAATCCGCGAGCATACTCTTAAGCGGGTACCTTTCATGCTGGTATGCGGCGACAAAGAAGTCGACGCCGGCAAGGTAGCGGTTCGTACCCGAAAAGGTCAGGATCTGGGAACCTTTGATGTTGAGGAACTGATTGCTCTCATCAAGGAAGAGGTTCAGACCCGCGGAAAGAAAACAGTGGAGGATAGGTTATAAAAGGCGCCAAAAAAGGGGGCAAGCCCGCTCCCCGTAATCGACTGAATGAAGAAATCCGACTGAAAGAAGTTCGTCTGGTCGGCCTGGAAGGTGAAGCATTGGGGGTCGTGTCCATCAATGAGGCACTGAGCGCTGCCAGCGAGGCGGGCGTCGATCTGGTAGAAATCAGTCCCAATGCCGAACCCCCTGTTTGCCGTATCATGGACTACGGCAAGTTCCTTTACGAAAAAAGTAAAGCGACCAAGGAACAGAAGAAAAAACAGAAACAAATCCAGGTGAAGGAAGTTAAATTCCGTCCCGGTACTGATGAAGGCGACTATCAGGTAAAGCTACGCAACCTGATTCGCTTTTTGGAAGAAGGCAACAAAGCCAAAGTCACACTGCGGTTCCGCGGTCGTGAAATGGCGCACCAGGAGCTGGGTTTTGATCTGCTTAACCGCATCAAGACCGAACTCGATGAACTCGCCGTGGTTGAGTCCTTTCCCAAGCTGGAAGGCCGCCAGGCAGTGATGGTGCTTGCCCCTAAAAAGAAACAGTAAGGTCTGCAAGTAGCCGGGCATTTCGTCCGGCTCACCTTGTCTGTTGTTGTTATTAACAATGCGGAGTATTTCATGCCTAAGATGAAATCCAACAAGGGCGCTGCCAAGCGCTTCAAGAAAACCGGCTCTGGTGGCTTTAAGCGCAAGCAGTCCCACCTGCGTCACATCCTCACCAAGAAAAGCACCAAGCGTAAGCGTCAGCTGCGCGGTAAGTGTCTGGTAGCGGCGTCTGACGTTGCCCAGATCAAATCCATGCTGCCTACCGCTTAAGAGGAGAGTGAACAATGCCAAGAGTTAAACGTGGTGTCACTGCACGCGCTCGTCACAAGAAGATTCTGAAGCAGGCCAAAGGTTATTACGGTGCCCGTTCACGCGTTTATCGCGTAGCGGTACAGGCAGTAACCAAAGCCGGTCAGTACGCCTATCGTGACCGTCGTCAGAAAAAACGTCAGTTCCGTCAGCTGTGGATTGCCCGTATCAACGCGGCTTCACGTCAGAACGGTCTGTCTTACAGCCGCTTCATCAATGGTCTGAAAAAGGCCTCTGTTGAAATCGATCGCAAGATCCTGGCTGACATTGCCGTACACGACAAAACCACCTTCACTGCTTTGGTTGCCAAAGCAAAAGAAGCCCTGGCTTAAGTCGTTAAACGACCGTTTTCAAAGGAGGCTCCGGCCTCCTTTTTTGTTGCCTTTTCCCCGGCTCCGCGCTGGAAGAAAACAGGCATTTCCTTTATTATCAAGACCTTTCTAATATCAAGCGTCCGTGTATACGGGCAAGTCAACGAGGAATACATGGATCAGCTGGAAGACGTGATCGTCAAGGCGCAGGCGGAGATCCAGGCTGCCGCTACTGTCGCCGAACTGGATGAAATCCGGGTTCGCTATATGGGCAAGAAGGGCACCTTTACCGAGCAGTCCAAGGCGCTCGGCAAGCTGTCTGCCGAAGAGCGCCCTGCAGCAGGGCAGGCTATCAACCAGGCCAAACAGGCGGTTAACGACGCCCTTAACAGCAAGCGCGACGCACTGCAGCTGGCCGAGCTGAATGCCAAACTGGCCAGTGAAACCCTGGATATTACTCTGCCGGGCCGTCGTCAGGTGAGTGGTGGCCTGCATCCGGTCAGCCGTACCATCAAGCGCATAGAATCCTTTTTCGGTGAACTGGGTTTTCAGGTGGCCGAAGGTCCGGAAATTGAAGACGATTTCCATAACTTCGATGCCCTCAACATTCCGGCCCATCATCCGGCCCGGGCGGATCACGATACCTTCTATTTTAATCCCAAGCTGATGCTGCGCACCCAGACTTCCGGCGTGCAAATCCGCACCATGGAACAACAGCAGCCACCCATTCGTATTATTTCGCCGGGACGAGTCTATCGTAACGATTACGATCAGACCCACACCCCCATGTTCCATCAGGTAGAAGGTCTGCTGGTGGATGAACACGTCAGCTTTACCCAGCTTAAGGGCGTACTGCACGACTTTCTGCACAACTTCTTTGAAGAAGATCTGCAAATTCGTTTTCGCCCGTCCTATTTCCCGTTCACCGAGCCCAGTGCCGAAGTGGATGTGATGGGCAAGAACGGTAAGTGGCTGGAAGTACTGGGCTGCGGCATGGTGCATCCGAATGTACTGCGCTCCGTGGGTATCGACCCCGAGCGTTACAGCGGCTTTGCCTTTGGCATGGGCGTTGAGCGTTTGACCATGCTCCGTTACGGCGTCAATGATCTGCGCGCCTTCTTCGAAAATGATCTGCGTTTTCTCAAGCAATTCCGGTAAGCGGCAGGAGCAATAATGAAGTTTTCAAAATCATGGCTGGATGAATGGGTCAACACCGGTCTGAACGATGAGGCCCTTGCCGAACAAATTACCATGGCCGGCCTGGAAGTAGACGGCATTGAGCCCGTCGCCGGTGATTTTTCCCAGGTCGTTGTGGGCGAAGTGATCGAATGCGGTCAGCACCCGGACGCCGACAAGCTGCGCGTGACCAAAATTAATGTGGGCGGCGACGAGCTGCTCGACATCGTCTGTGGTGCGCCCAACTGCCGTCAGGGCCTGAAAGTGGCGGTGGCCGTGGTGGGTGCCGTGCTGCCCGGCGATTTTAAAATCAAAAAAGCCAAGCTGCGTGGTCAGCCCTCTCACGGCATGCTCTGTTCCTACAGTGAGCTGGGCATTGATATCGAGTCCGACGGCATTATCGAGCTGCCGGCTGGTGCCCCCGTCGGTACCGATGTGCGCGACTATCTGGCCCTGAATGATGTCACCATTGAAGTGGATCTGACCCCCAACCGCGCCGACTGCCTGAGCATGGCGGGCCTGGCCCGGGAAGTGGGTGTTCTCAATAATCAGGACGTTAACTGGCCTGAAATTGCTGCCGTGCCTGCCAGCATTGACGACCAGCTGGATATTCAGCTGCACGCGCCCGAGGCCTGCCCGCGCTATCTGGGCAGGGTAGTGAGAAACATTAACGTCAATGCGGCAACGCCGTTATGGATGCAGGAAAAACTGCGTCGCAGCGGCATTCGCAGCATCGATCCCGTGGTGGACATCACCAACTTTGTGCTGCTGGAATGGGGTCAGCCCATGCATGCCTTTGATCTGAATACCCTGAACGGCGGTATTCAAGTGCGCATGGCAGAGCAGGGTGAAAAACTGACCCTGCTTGACGGTAACGAAGTGACCCTGAACGCCGATACTCTGGTCATTGCCGATAACGAGCGTCCCGTGGCCATGGCCGGCATCTTTGGCGGCGACGCCACCGGTGTGACCGAAAATACCAAAGACGTATTGCTGGAATGTGCCTTTTTCAGCCCGCTGGCCATTACCGGCCGTGCCCGCAACTATGGCCTGCACACTGACTCTTCCCACCGTTTTGAGCGCGGTGTTGACTATCAGCTGCAGCATAAGGTGATGGAGCGTGCCACGGCGCTG
Organism: Oceanimonas smirnovii ATCC BAA-899; assembly: GCF_000381965.1. Classification (GTDB taxonomy): domain Bacteria; phylum Pseudomonadota; class Gammaproteobacteria; order Enterobacterales; family Aeromonadaceae; genus Oceanimonas; species Oceanimonas smirnovii. Next base: position 20,091 of record NZ_KB908455.1, on the reverse strand, counting down.
CTGCTCGACATTTGTGGTGGTGAAGCCGGCCCTGTGATTGAAGCCGTTGCTGAAGACAAGCTGCCTCAGGCCGCCACTGTCACTCTCCGTCATGACCGCCTGAACAGGCTTATCGGCATTGATATTGCTGCTGAGCAGGTCACTGAAATGCTGACTCGTTTAGGGCTGCAGGTGACAGCAACTGCCGATGGCTGGAGCGTAGTGGTGCCCAGCTATCGCTTTGATATTGCCATTGAAGAAGATCTGGTTGAAGAAGTCGCCCGTATTTACGGCTACAACAATATTCCCGATGTGGCTCCCAGAGCTGACCTGTCCATGTCTTCTCACCATGAAGCCCATCTGCCACTGAACCGGCTGAAGGATACATTGGTGGACCTGGGTTATCAGGAAGCCATTACTTACAGCTTTGTGGATCCGGAACAGCAAAAACTGATGTTCCCGAATGCCGGGCATATGATTCTGCCCAACCCCATTGCTGCAGACATGTCTGCCATGCGGGTATCGCTGTGGCCGGGCCTGGTACAGGCTGCGGTTTACAACCAGAACCGTCAGCAGTCTCGCCTGCGCCTGTTTGAACAGGGCCTGACGTTTGTGCCTGATGACACCGCAGAAAACGGCGTACGTCAGACACCGGTACTGGCCGGTCTGGTGCTGGGCTCTGTGGTGGACGAGCACTGGAGCATGAGCAGCCAGGCTGCCGACTTCTTTGATCTCAAGGGTGATGTGGAAAGCCTGCTGGCCCTGTCTGCCGATGAACTGTCCTTCAGCGTAGCGCGGACCGACTTATCTGCCCTGCATCCGGGGCAGTCTGCGCAGTTGCTGCGCGGCGGCCAGCCGGTGGGTCACTTTGGTGCTCTGCACCCGAGCCTGCTGAAAAAACTGGGTCTCAAGTCACAGGTTTATCTGTTTGAAATTGAGCTGTCGGCGCTGACGGAACGCAAAGTGCCTGATGCCGTGGCTGTGTCCCGGTTCCCGGCCAACCGCCGCGACCTTGCGCTGGTTGTCGATCAGAGCCTGGCTGCTGCCGATATCCTTGATTTGGTTAGGAAAGTTGGCGGTAATCAGCTGGTTGGATTAAACTTGTTTGACGTATACCAAGGGCAGGGCATTGCAGAGGGCAAGAAAAGCCTGGCACTCAGTCTGGTATTGCAGGATACCCAACGGACGTTGGAAGAAAAGGAAATCGCCGACACCGTGGCCCGCATTGTTTCGGCGGTTTCCGACGAGTTTAATGCTTCCTTGAGGGATTGAGCTTATGGCGTTAACCAAGGCCGATATAGCAGAGCACCTGTTCACTGAACTTGGCATCAGTAAGCGCGATGCCAAAGACATGGTAGAGGCGTTTTTTGAAGAAATTCGCGTCTCTCTTGAACAGGGGGAACAGGTAAAAATTTCCGGTTTCGGTAATTTTGAACTGCGTAACAAGGGGGAGCGCCCCGGGCGTAACCCCAAAACCGGTGAAGACATTCCCATTTCGGCCCGACGGGTAGTGACCTTTCGGCCAGGGCAAAAACTGAAAGCCCGGGTAGAAAATGCCATGACGCCCGACCAGGAATAACGCTGAAAAGCCAGGCTCTGCCTGGCTTTTTGTTGTTCCTAGACTAAGGCATTATTGGCCTGCAGCGCGTGCGCCTGTTAGCCTATGGGCAAGATGGATTTAGCAGAGGCATGCCCAGCGTGCAGAAAGGAAACATCGTAATACTTACTGGTGCCGGTATCTCGGCAGAATCAGGCATTCGTACCTTCAGGGCTGCAGATGGCCTGTGGGACGAGCACCATATTGAAGACGTAGCCACACCAGAAGGCTACAAACGCAACCCGGAGCTGGTGCAGACATTTTATAATGAGCGCCGGGCATTGCTCCAGACGGTGGAACCCAATGCTGCCCACCTTGCGCTGGCCAGACTGGAAGCCCAGTGGCCTGAACAGGTAACCATTGTTACCCAGAATATCGATGATCTGCATGAACGTGCCGGCAGTCAGAACGTATTGCACATGCACGGCGAACTACTCAAGGCCCGCTGTCCTCACAGCAATCAGACGCTGAACTGGCCCGGCCCGTTAACGACGTCTGATCTGTGTCACTGCTGTCAGTTCCCCGAGCCGCTGCGCCCGCATGTGGTCTGGTTTGGCGAAATGCCGCTGTTGCTCGACCGTATTTATCAGGCACTGAGTGAGGCCAGTATATTCGTGGCTATCGGCACCTCTGGCAATGTGTATCCTGCGGCCGGCTTTGTGCATGAGGCTGCCATGCACAATGCGCATACACTGGAAATTAACCTGGAGCCGAGTGAAGTTACAAACCACTTTAATGAGCACAGATATGGCCCGGCTACACAAATGGTAACCGGCTGGGTAGAAGAGCTGCTGCAGGGGCGGGTGCTTAAAACCGCCGGCCGCAACCGCTGACAAGAAGGCCCGCACTGCGGGCCTTCATCATTATTACTGTGTGCGAAGTTTTACCCAGTATTGTTCATACTCCAACTGAGCGGCATCGCTCAAATCATGCTGAAAGTGCCCGTTTTCCACCACAGTTGCAGATGGAAACAAGACAGGATTTTCCGCTATCTCTGCAGGTAACAGCGTTTTTGCTTCCCGGTTGGGCACAGCCAGGCCCAGCTCGGTGATGATTTGTGCTGCCACTTCAGGCCGCATCAGATAATCAAGAAACTGATGGGCAGCGTCGGCCTCCCTGGCATTGGCCGGAATGGCGGCATTATCTACCCAGAAAATGGCTCCTTCCTCGGGATAGATATATTCCAGACTCAGGCCATCCTGTTGCGCTTTGTAGGCCTGGTCACTCCACAGCAGTCCGATATTAGCCTCACCGGTCATATAAGGCAGGCGGGGATTATCGGAGTTATAGAGCAACACATTGGGCTGCAGTGCCTGCAGTTTTTCATGGGCGGCAACAATGTCATCCTGCTGCTCACTGTTGGCATTCATGCCCAGTGCCAGCAACGCCATCTGAAAGTTTTCCCGAATATCATCGGTAAGCATCAGCTGGCCGGCAAAGTCGCTGCGCCACAAATCATTCCAGCTGGTTACTCCGGCGTCAGGCAGCTCATCACGGTTAATGGCGATGGCGGTACTGCCAAAGGCATAAGGCATACTGTAGGTGTTGTCCGGATCAAAATCCCGGTTCAGCAGCGCCGGCTCAAGTGCGGAAAAATGCGGCAATCTGGTCTTGTCGAGCGGCAGCAGCATACCTTCACGGGCCATTTTGCTGAGCATGTAGCTGGATGGAAAAATCACATCGTAGCTTTCTTTGGCACCGCTGCTTTGAAGCAGTTTCAGCTTGGCGTACAGCGCTTCATTGGAGTCAAAACTGGCATAATCCACGGTAATGCCGGTTGCCTTGGTAAAGTCGTTTAGTACCGTTTCGGGTAAGTATTCTGCCCAGGCGTATACAGACAGGCGCGATTCGGCCTGAGCCAGCAGGGGCAGGGCGGCAGCCAAGGCCAGAGCCAGAGAGCGAACTTGCAGTTTCATCATCCGTGTTTTTTCCTTAATAACCATTGAGACAGTACCACCAGCGTCAGGGAAACCATCAGCATCAGCGTGGCCAGGGCGTTAACTTCAGGCGACACACCCACCTTTACCATGGAGTAAATGCGCAGAGGCAGAACGTCAAAACCGGGGCCGGTCACGAAAGAGCTGACAATGACGTCATCCAGCGACAGGGTAAAACTCAGCAGCCAGCCGGCGGCAACGGCCGGAAAAGCCAGCGGCAGCAGAATACGCCGGAAAATAATTCCTTCACTGGCTCCCAGATCACGGGCAGCTTCCAGTATGCGCACATCAAACCCCTTTAATCTGGCATAAACGGTTATCACCACAAAAGGCAGACAAAAGGTGATGTGAGCAAACAGCAACGACCAGAATCCCAGTGATATGCCCAGCACCACAAATAACGCCAGCAGTGAGATAGCCATCACAATATCCGGCGACATCATCACCACAAACAGCATGCCGCCTACAAAACGTTTACCGTAAAAACGATAACGGTACAGCGCCACTGCAGCCAGCGTGCCGATAAGGGTAGCCATGCTGGCCGCAAGCAGGGCGATCAGCAAGGAATGCCGGGCCGCCTCCATCAAAGCGCCGGTTTGGGCCAGACGTTCATACCAGCCCAGACTGAAACCATCCCAGCGAATGCCGAAACGATTACTGTTGAAGGAATTAACCACCAGCACCACGATGGGCACATACAGCCAGACAAATACCAGCAGCAACCAGCTGCCCTTAAGCCATTTCATTTATGCTCTCCCGCCGGTTAAGCAACTTGCCGGTGTGGTAATACACCAGCAGCAGCAGGGCCATCATCAGGGTCAGTGCCACACTGGTGGCCGCGCCAAAAGGCCAGTCACGAATCGTCAGAAACTGGGATTTGATAATGTTGCCTATCAGCAGATTTTTGGCCCCACCCAGTAAATCGGAGATATAAAACATGCCCATGGCCGGCAGAAATACCAGCAGGCAGCCGGCAATAATGCCCGGCATGGTAAGCGGCAGCACGATGCGCACAAAGCGGGGCAGGGCACCTGCACCCAGATCCCGTGCGGCTTCCAGCAGGCGGCCGTCCAGCTTTTCGATGGCGGCATAGAGTGGCAGAATCATAAAGGGCAGCAGAATATAGACCAGGCCGATAATCACCGCCGCTTCGGTAAACACAATGCGCAGTGGCTGATCAATCAGCCCCAGTGCCAGCAGGCTCTGGTTGAGCAATCCTTTGGTACCCAGCACGGCCTTGAGGGCATAGGTGCGGATCAGAGAATTGGTCCAGAACGGTACTATGATCAGAAACAGAAGCACGGGCCGGACACGCGCCGGCAGCCCCGCCACTATCCAGGCAAAGGGGTAAGCGATCAGCAGGCACAGCAAAGTAGCCGTGCCTGCCATTACCAGGGAATGCCATAATACGCTGAAATACATGGGGTCAAACAGCCGGCTGTAATTACCGGAGGTCAATACCAGGCTTATCAGGCTGCTGTGATCCCGGGTCAGAAAGCTGGTGCCGATGATCATCAGGTTGGGCAGAAACACAAACAACATCAGCCAGCTGACGATAAGGCCTACCGCCAGGTTGCGAAAGCGGTTAGTGCTGTTCATAAGGCAACACTACCTCCCAGCTGTCTACCCAGCCAATCTCTACCTGCTGATCAATGGCATAATCAAAGTCGGGATCGTCTTCATCAAAAAATGCCGATACCAGCAGCTCTCTGCCTGAGGCCAGTTTTACCCGGGACTCCAGGGTGGCACCTTTATACTGACGATCAAGAATGTGACCGGTTACGCCGTCAGTACCGGACTGAGTGCCGGCTTCTTTCATGCGTAAATCTTCCGGACGCAGCAGCACACACACCTTGTCACCGGCGCTGAACGCCTGTTGCGTATGCACCACACAGTGGCGGCCTTCCACCCGCGCATGCCAGCTGCCCGGTTGCCCGGCCGGTGCCAGGAGTTCGCCGTCGAGTATGTTGATTTCACCAATAAAGCGCGCCACAAACAGATTGGCAGGAGCTTCATAAATATCTCGCGGGCTGCCGTCCTGTACAATGCGGCCATGCTGCATGACCAGAATACGGTCAGACATGGACAGGGCTTCTTCCTGATCGTGAGTAACAAATACAAAGGTAATGCCCAGGCGGCGCTGCAGCGCTTTCAGCTCAACCTGCATCTGGCGGCGCAGTTTGTAATCCAGCGCACTTAATGGCTCATCCAGCAGCAGCAGCCTGGGACGGTTAACCACAGCACGGGCAATGGCAACCCGCTGCTGCTGACCGCCGGAAAGTTGATGAGGAAAACGGCTGGCGTGCTGGTCAAGTTGTACCATCTGCAAGGCTTCCTGTACCCGTTGCCGAATCTCGCCAGCAGGCACTTTCTGCATACGCAGACCAAAGGCCACATTGTCAAACAGGGTCATATGGGGAAACAGGGCATAGCTTTGAAACACGGTATTCACATGACGTTGCTCGGCGGGCACCTGAGTAATATCTTCTCCGCCCAGACGAATGATACCGGCATCAGGATGTTCAAGCCCGGCCAGCATGCGCAGTACCGTGGTCTTGCCGCAGCCGGAGGGGCCCAGCAGGGTAAGAAATTCGCCATCATAAATAGACAGATCAAGATGTTCGATAATGGCTTTGTCACCAAAGGATTTGCTGATCCCGGCAAGGGTAACAAGGGGAGATTTATGTTCGGCCATTTGCCTGACTGCACCTCGATAGGAACGCACGCGTTCAGTATGCTGAAAGAATCGCGCATTCTAGGTCTCGCCCCATTTGAAGCAAAGCAAATAAAAATTGCCGCAACAAACGGTTTTGTTGTTTGTTAACAATTGGTTTCAACCTGACATTTCAACACCTTGTCATGGGTTACGAGAGCTGGCCGATGCGGCTATAATGGCCCCATCCCCTGACACAGATACTAATTTCATGAATACACCTGATTTTTCGCGCCTGCAGCAATCCCTGGAGCAGGGTTATTCTCTTGAGCCCAGAACGATTCTGCAGGAAGCCTGGCAACGCATTTATGGTGCCAAACTCACCATGATTCTGGCTGCCATCGGGGTTGCCGGCAGCTGGCTGGTGCTGAATCAACTGCTGCTGACAGTGGCAGGCGGTGAAGACAATCAATGGAGCGCCAGCCTGCTGGGTCTGATTATCTCCATGGTAATGGCTCCCATGAGCGGCGGACTGGACATGATTGGCATCTACCGTGCGGCAGAAAAACCCATTCGTCCCAGCCAGATTTTTGATTACTTTCGCTTTATATTGCCACTGGCCGTGGCCAGTCTGCTGATGGGGTTTATCACCAGTCTGTTTTTACCTCTGGGAGCGGCTCTGGGGCTGCCGGTGGCGGTGTCTTTATTACCCACCCTGATCCTTAGCATGGCACTGATGTTTGTCTTTCCGTTGATCCTGGAAAAGCAACTCAGTCCGGTGCAGGCTATTGTGGTGTCGTTGCGCTTGTTTGCCAGACAGTGGCTGGCCCTGGTGGTTATTCATCTGCTGCTGGTTGTGCTGTTTATGGCAGCCATTTTTAGCTTTGGGATCGGCCTTATCTGGGTTGCTCCGCTTTATATGACCGTAAAAGGTATTATCTACCGGCAAGTGTGCGGTGTGGGTGGCGATCAGCAGCCCGGCCCCACTCAAGACGATCATTCACCTTCAGCAAATCATTTTGAGGCCTGATGAAATACTCTCTGATTGCAGGGGCGCTGTCTCTGCTGGCGTTATCGGCTCAGGCCGATACCCTCACCCTGGGCTACAGTGGCTTTTACAAACACCTGGATACCGTCGCTGATGCCGGAACCGAACAGGCCACACTGGGGTTTTATCTCAGCCGCCATGATGGCAAGGGGCTGTGCACCATCAACTCGGGCATTGTTGAAATGGAAGGTCAGCAAAAAGCTGTGGTAGAAGTACTGCCTCACGGCGAATTTGTGTTGCCTTATGACAAGCAGCTTGATACCGATAAGGCCGTTGTCAAGCTGGATGTTACCAGCCCGGTACAATGCGATATATCCATTCAGATCCAGTCAGTGCTGCCGGCCGGAATGACTGACGCGGCTCAGCTTCGTTATGTTCGCGACGAGATGACAACCTTGCTGAAAGAGATGGCTGGCTGGCCCGGGCGTTATTTTGTGCCCGACGTCAAAGGTATTCAGCTGCAGCCACTGGTAAAAGAGCAAAGCATAGAAGGCTTGTCCAGACTCACCCTGGATAATGCGGCTCTGGCAGGCAGGGGCCAGTGGCAGTTGCCGAATACCCTGGTGACTCCCTGGTTGTAAAAAAAGGCGCGTTAGCGCCTTTTTTTATTTCAGTTCAATAACCTGTAGTCGTTCACCCAGCCCGGGACCGTCATCTTCCTGCTCAAAGCGAGTAGCAAAGTCAGGCTTATCAAAACCGATATCACCGCCATCTATCACACCTGAGTCCCGGTTGATGCTTTTAAAGTCGAACTGCTGATGGTCCATCAGATGTGAGGGCACCAGGTTCTGTACCGAGCGGAACATGCTTTCAATACGGCCCGGAAAACGCTTGTCCCAGTCCTGCAGCATGCTCTTGATGGCCTGACGTTGCAGGTTTTCCTGAGAGCCGCACAGATTGCAGGGAATAATGGGGAACTCACGGGCTTCGGCAAAACGGATCAAATCTTTTTCCTTGGCATAAGCCAGGGGCCGGATCACCACATGTTTGCCGTCATCACTCACCAGCTTGGGCGGCATTGATTTCATGGTGCCGCCATAGAACATGTTCAGCAGCAGAGTTTCAAGAATGTCATCTCTGTGGTGACCAAGGGCGATTTTAGTGGCACCCAGCTCGGTAGCGGTGCGATACAAAATACCCCGGCGCAGCCGCGAGCACAGCGAGCAGGTGGTTTTGCCTGCCGGAATTTTGTCTTTAACAATGGAGTAAGTGTCTTCTTCAACGATTTTGTACTCCACCCCCAGACCATCAAGATAGGCAGGCAGCACATGCTCGGGAAAACCAGGCTGCTTCTGATCCAGGTTAACCGCCACAATTTCAAAGGAAATGGGCGCATGAGCCTGCAGATTACGCAGAATATCCAGCATGGCATAACTGTCTTTGCCGCCGGAAAGGCACACCATGACTCTGTCACCGTCTTCAATCATATTGAAATCGGCAATGGCTTCACCCACATTACGGCGCAGGCGCTTTTGCAGCTTGTTGAAGTTATAGACTTGTTTGGCGGTTTGAACAGACATAATGACCCCGGCGAAAAAACCAGGGGCCATTATAGTGACTGCGGCCTCAAGGGCAAGAAAGGAAACGGCTCAGTCGGTGTCGGGGCGCAGCACCAGTACATCACAGCTGAGCTTGTCGATCACATGCTCGGCAGTATTACCCAGCAGCGCCGCCGACAGGCCAGTGCGGCCCACCGAGCCCAGGATCACCAGACTGGCATCTATGCTGTCGGCACAGTCGGGGATCACTTCTTCCGCCAGCCCTTCCAGCAGATGCAGGCTGTCTGACTCCAGATTAAAACGCACCGCATATTCATAAAGGGCACGCTCATGGTGTTTCTTCACTGCGGCGTTATAAGCGTGAGGATCAAAGTCGGGCAGCTCCAGCGCCATATTGACCGGCGTAATGGGATAGGCGTTGACCAGATGTAACGTCGCAGACAGCAAGCGTGCCACTTCTGCACTTTCAGCAATGATTTTTTCGTTCAGGGCTTCCTGAGCCTGATCGTCACTGCAGCAGTTTACCGCTGCCAGCACGGTGCCGCCCATGGGCCAGTCCTGCTCTTTTACCAGCAGCACGGGGCAGGGGCACTTGCGCAACAGATGCCAGTCGGTAGGCGTAAAGATAAACGACTGGATCATGGCATGTTTGTGTGTGCTCTTTACGACCAAGTCATGCTGATGATCCAGCACCTGCTGATTAATGGCTTCAAAAGGACGACTGTGCCAGACCACTTTCAGCTCAAACTTGATTTGGCTGTCGGCATAAGGCTCAAGAAAAGTTTTCAGCCACTCTTCACGACCCTGTAATACGCCTTCGCGCATTTCATCACGCTCTTCACTGGAGAGCATGGAGGTCATTTCATAAGAAAAATCATAAATGGCCAGAAACAGCGTAATAGTGGCACTTTCCTGTAAAGAAGCCACAGACACAGCACGATGCAGCGCCGGCTGAGCGTCGGCTACCGGATCGACAACCACCAGAATATGACGATATTTGATCATAACACCTCCTTGTGGTGTCTGTTATTCTGCTTCAGAAACACCGGCCAGACGTGCCAGCTCGGTTTGATCCAGAATGCGAATATATTTACCGTCTACGGCAATTAAATCATTTTTCTGAAAGCGACCAAGCAGGCGGCTGACAGTTTCTACCGTCAGGCCGAGATAATTACCAATATCACCCCGGGTCATGCTTAAGCGGAATTCTTTGGCGGAAAATCCCCGCTGGGCAAAACGGCTGGACAGACCATGTAAAAAGGCAGCCAGACGCTCTTCTGCGGTTTTTTTGGAAAGCAGCAGGATCATTTGCTGATCGCCGTTGATTTCATTGCTCATCAGCCGCATGATTTGTTGACGCAGGCGGGGCATTTTACCAGACAGCTCATCCAGCACTTCATAGGGGATCTCACACACCATGGCTGTTTCCAGTGCTTGCGCAAAGGAGGGGTGAGCACCATTGTGAATCGCATCAAAGCCCACCAGATCACCGGCCAGATGAAACGCCGTGATCTGCTCATCACCTTGCTCGGTAATGGTGTAAGACTTAACGGTACCGGCCCGAATGGCATAAAGCGCTTTCAGTGGCTCACCGGCCTTGAACAGCTCCTGGCCTTTTTGAATGGGCTTTTTGCGTTCAATGATATTATCCAGCTCGTCGAGCTCATCGGAATTAAGACCCAGCGGAATACATAGCTGACTGATGCTGCAGTCCTGGCAATGAATGGCCCGCCCCGAGGCTTGTTTACCGGCTTTAATAATATTTCCCATGTGCTTTATCGCCTGTTAGGTATTCTGGCTCAATCATAGCACCAATAAAAAACGCTTAATAGTTTAGCCAAGCAGCATTACCGCTTCATACAAACTGAAGATTCCATACAAAATCAACAGGATGCCTGAAAATTGCCGAAAGCGCGGATGATTCAGCCAATGTCGCAATGAGCCTGCAAGCCCGCCCAGCGCCAGCAAAGCAGGCAACGTGCCCAGACCAAACAGCGCCATGACCAGCGCACCCTGGGTGGCACCGCCGGAAACGGCACTCCAGGTTAGGGCAGAATATACCAGACCACAGGGCAACCAGCCCCAGATCATGCCAAAGGGCAGTGCGGCCAGCGGGCTGCGAAAGGGAACAAAACGGCCAGCCAGCGGCTTTATATGACGCCATAAGCCGCCACCCAGTCGCTCCAGCCACAATAAACCGCTCCACCAGCGGGCCAGATATACGCCCAGTAAAATCATCATAATGCCGGCAAGCAGCCGCAGCCATAACAGTCCCTGCTTGCCCATGCTGATATCGGCCAGCCCCGCAAACACACCGCCCACCAGAGCACCGGCCACGGCATAACTGACAATACGTCCGGTGTTATAACTGAGCAGATACAGCCACTGCCAGCGACGCTGGGTTTGAGGAATCGCCATGGAAAACGCCGCAGCCACGCCGCCGCACATGGCAATACAATGGCCGGCACCCAGCAGACCAATCAGGATGGCAGCGTAAGCATCAAGCTGACCGGTCATCATCGCGCTTGCTCTGAGCCCGGCGGTGGGCTTCGCTGTCATCATCAAACAAAATATTATTACCGTGGCGATCCAGATCCTCGAACTGATTACTTCTTACTGACCAGAGAAAGACAGCAATCACCACCACCAGCAGGATCAGGGCGATGGGCAAAATCAAATACCAGATAGTGTCACCGTTCATAAGCGGGATAACCTCAGGGAGTTGGTCATAACAATGAGTGAGCTGGCTGACATGCCAATCATGGCAAACCAGGGCGAGACATGCCCCATGGCAGCCAGCGGCAGCACCACCAGGTTATAGCCCAGTGCCCAGGAAAAGTTCTGTTTAATAATACGCCGGGCAGCAGCGGCAATGCGTCTTGCCATTATCAGCCGCTGCAGATTATCGCCGAGCAAAATAGCATCGGCGCTGTTTTTGGCGATATCAGTGCCACCGGCCATGGCAAAAGAGGCATGAGCGCCCGCCAGTACAGGCGCATCGTTAATACCGTCGCCCACCATCAGACAAATCTCGCCAGCGGCGGCACGCTCTTGCAGATAGCGTAACTTGTCATCGGGGCTGGCATTTTTACGCAGTTCACAGACACCCAGCTCGCTGGCAAGCTTGTCTGCCTGGCCGGAGCCGTCTCCGGTTAGAATGGTGGTTTTCAGACCCTGCTGATGACAGGCTGCAACCAGCGCAGCCGCGTCTTCACGCAGCGGATCGGCCAGCTCAAAACGGGCCTGCACGCCATCGGCATTGGCCAGATACACACACAGGCTGGCATCCTGTGCCTTGGGTTGCAGCCAGGCAGCGCTGCCCAGCCGCCATTCTTGACCATTGATAACACCGCTTACGCCCTGACCCACATGGTTTTGCCGCCCGGCTACCTGAATGCCGGTATTGGCATGGGGTGCAAACGCTCTGGCAATAGGATGCTCAGAGCCGGCTTCCAGCGCCGCCGCCAGTGCCAGCGCCTGCTCTTTGGTCAGGTCTTCAGCATGGTTCACGCCCGCCAGGGCCACTTTACCCTGAGTCAGGGTGCCGGTTTTATCAAACACCATACGATTTGCTTTGGGCAGGGTATCCAGGACATGAGCCCGGCGCACCAGCACTCCTCCCTGTGTGAGTCGTGACGTGGCCACGGTCAGTGCCGTGGGTGTAGCCAGAGAGAGAGCACAGGGGCAGGTGGCCACCAGCACCGACAGCATCACCCAGAAAGCACGGTCGGCATCCAGCTGCAACCACACCAGCCAGGTGCCCAGCGTGGCCAGCAGCAATGCGGCTACAAAATAGCGGGACAGCTGATCAGCCAGCACGGCGACCCGGGGTTTTTCCAGCAGGGCGTCATCCTGAGCGCGCAGAATTTCTGACACCCGCGCATCGGCCAGACTGCGGCTGACCCGAATGCGCAGCGGTGATTCCACATTGGTGGTGCCGGCAAATACCGGCTCACCCGGGCTGCGTGATACCGGCAGATGTTCGCCGGTGAGCATGGCTTCATCCACACTGGTACGGCCTTCAATAATGTCGCCGTCGGCAGGGATCACCGAGCCCGGCGATACCCGTACTATCTGCCCGGGTTGCAGGGTGCGTGCAGCCACTTCCTGCTCATCGGCACCCACTTCAACCCGGGCCAGCATGGGAATATGGTGAGTGAGGTTAGCCGTGGTTTCCGATGCCTTGCGTTTGGCCCGCATTTCCAGAAAGCGGCCGGTGAGCAGCAAAAACGCAAACATGGACACACACTCGTAATACACTTCACCGCTGGCAGTAACGGTGGCATACATGGAGGCGAAAAAAGCAAACAACATGGCCAGAGACACCGGCAAGTCCATGTTAAGCGCGCCATGTCTGAGACCGCGCCAGGCATTACGATAGAAGGGCAGGGCAGAGTAACTCATCACCGGAATCGACAGCCACAGGCTGACCCAGCGAAACAGCTGTACCAGGCCGGGATCAATATCCGGGAACAGATCTTCATAGAGGGCAAAGCCCACCATCATCACCTGCATGCTGGCAATGCCGGCCACCCCCAGGCGCAGCAGATAAGATTTCACTTCACGGTTATAATCCTGCTCCTGCTGGTGAGGCAGAAAAGGGCGCGCCTGATAGCCAATTTGAGCAAAAGCGGCGAGCAGAGTACTGAGCCGGGTTTGACGGTCGTCCCAGCGCAGCCGGGCCCGCTCTGTGGTGGTATTCACCTGAATGAGAATAACACCGGGCACCTGCGCAAGATGGCGTTCAATCAACCAGGCGCAGGCGGCACAGGTCAGCCCGCCAATAGATAATTGAACTTCACGCACATGATCCCGCTCCAGCACAAAATCCTGCTGAATTTCATCCAGATCGTAATGCTGTAACCGGCGCAGCTCATCGGGCACGGCGTCAGCTTTGGGGGCAGTGCTGGTTCTGTGCTGATAATAACTGCCCAGGCCACAGTCGATAATGGTTTCAGCTACGGCCTGGCAACCAGGACAACAAAAGTGGCGGGATTCCCCTTCCAGGGTGGCAGTAAACGCCACCCCGGCGGGCACGGGCTCACCGCAATGAAAACAGCCGCTCATGGCTCAGCTCCCGGCGCGGATCTGAAGCCAGTCCGATGAGGGCAGATAAACGGTATTCTGCAGCCGCCAGCGCTTGTCAAACGCTTCCAGCTGCAAGTGCCACTTGCCTTTGAGCAGCTCATGATCCGGACGCAGACGATAAATACCATTGGCATCACTGCTCAGCAGTGCCTGCACGTCCTGGGCTTCCAGGGTCGGGTGACTGAGGCGCAGATAAATCGCTTCACCTGCTTCATGCTCACCCTGCATTCGAATGGCGATTTCACCGTTTTCAAGTTTCAGTTCGGCAATCAGACCAAGACGCTCGGCTTCTTTCAGCTCGCTTAAGTCCTGATTGATGGCACGGCCTTTTTTGTAATAGTCATCCACCACCATGGAGTCGGCATGGGAGTTCGCCAGATAAAAGGTATAAAGGCTGGCCACCACCACACAAGCGGGCAGAACAATCAAAAACCAGGGCCAGAATTGCTGATACCAGGGACGTTGCATAATGGAGAATTCCTACTACAAAAAGGGTCGGTTGCCAATATAACAAAAAAGCCCCGCGAACGGGGCTTTCTGTGTTATGCCCTGAGCGTTACTGCTCGTTACTCAGGCTGTAAACATAAGAGGCCAGCAGGTGAACCTTGTCTTCGCCCAGAATGTCATTCCAGGCAGGCATGACACCGGCGCGACCGTTACGGATGGAGTCTTCCACCGCAGCGCGGGAGCCGCCATAGAGCCAGATGTTATCGGTCAGGTTAGGCGCACCCAGCGCCTGGTTACCTTTGCCGTCAACACCATGACAACCGGCACAGATACCAAAGCGGGCCTGGCCTTTCTGGGCTTCCACCGGATCAACCTTACGACCTGACAGGCTCAGCACATAGCTGGCAACTTCCTGCACACCTTCTTCACCCAGCATGGGGCCCCAGGCTGCCATGCCGGCAGATTTGCGGCCTGCCACTATGGTGTGTTTGATGGCTTCAGGTGAACCACCCCACAGCCAGTCACCGTCGGTCAGGTTGGGAAAGCCGCGGGCACCACGGGCGTCGGAGCCATGACACTGGGCACAGTTCTGCAGATACAGACGCTGACCCACTTTGGTAGCTTCCTTGTCCTGGGCGATATCAGCAATGGCGCGGTAGGTCTCGCCGTCGGCCTCGTATACCAGCTCACGGAACTTGGCACCGAAGACTTCATCAGCTTTAACCATTTCACGCTCATACTGCACCAGACGGCCTTCTTCACGGGCAGCCGCAGACGCTGCACGGGATTCTTCCAGAGAACGTACGTCCTGGTTGGAACTTTCCCAGCCCAGAATGCCCTTGAAGTTGCCCAGACCGGGGTAGAGCACCAGATAAATCAGAGAAAAGACAATCATGAACACGAACATGTAGCTCCACCACTTGGGCAGCGGGTTGTTCAGCTCAGAAATGCCGTCAAAGGTGTGCCCGGTGGGCGCGCCTTCTTCCATTCCCATTTTGTCTTTGGTGCACCAGATTAGCAGCGTCAGGCAACCGAAGATGGTACCCAGGCTGATCACGGTTACAAAAATGCTTAAAAAAGTATTCATTCTTTATTAGCTCCTGCGCGATCCTTCTCAGCACCCTGGCGATGTTGTTGCTCTTCCTTCTCATCAAAGATGGAGTTGGCGGCATCATCAAATTTGCCCTTTCTGCGTTTGCCAAAGGCCCACCAGACAATGCCTGCAAACAACACCAACAGAGCCAGGGTCTGAAAGCTTATCAGGGTTGGCTTCAGGGCTTCCAAGGTACTGAAATCCATATCGACTCCGGTTATTTAAGGGCGTGACCCAAGGATTGCAGATAAGCGATAACGGCTTCCATTTCGGTTTTGCCTTTCACCGCTTGCTCAGCGCCTTCAATGTCGGCATCGGTGTAAGGAACACCAAAGCTGTCCCGGAACACGCGCAGTTTGTTGGCGGTATTCTTGCCATCCAGCTCGTTGGTTTCCAGCCAGGGGAAACCGGGCATGTTGGACTCGGGCACCACATCACGCGGATTGATCAGGTGCACACGATGCCACTCGTCGGAGTAGCGGCCACCCACACGGGCCAGATCCGGACCGGTACGCTTGGAACCCCACAGGAAAGGGTGCTCCCACACGCTTTCACCGGCGACAGAGTAGTGACCGTAACGCTCGGTTTCGGCACGGAACGGACGGATCATCTGGCTGTGACACACATGACAACCTTCACGGATGTAGATGTCACGGCCTTCCATTTCCAGCGCAGTGTAAGGGCGCAGACCCTCTACCGGCTCATTGGTCTGTTGCTGGAAGAACAGCGGCACAATCTCTACCAGGCCACCAAAACTGATGGCAACCACGGTCAGGACCATAAGCCAGAACGTATTCTTCTCGACCAGTTCATGACGGTTTTTCATTCACAAGTCTCCTTAAATCAGGCCGGTTGGGGGATTGCTTGCAGGGAGCCTTTCGGCGCCTTGATGGTGCGATAAACGTTATACGCCATCAGCAGCATACCGGTGACAAAGAAGACACCGCCCAGGAAACGTACGAAGTAGAACGGATAAGAGGCCTGCAGACTTTCAACAAAGCTGTAGGTCAGGGTGCCGTCTTCGTTCACAGCACGCCACATCAGACCCTGCATGACACCACTGATCCACATGGCCACGATGTACAGCACGGTGCCGATGGTTGCCAGCCAGAAGTGCGTGTTGATCAGGGCCACACTGAACATGCGCTGCTGACCGAACAGGTTGGGGATCAGATGATAAACAGAGCCGATAGAAACCATGGCAACCCAGCCCAGGGCACCGGAGTGAACGTGACCTACGGTCCAGTCGGTGTAGTGGGAGAGGGCGTTAACGGTTTTAATCGCCATCATGGGGCCTTCAAAGGTGGACATGCCGTAGAACGACAGGGACACAATGAGGAAACGCAGAATGGGATCGTAGCGCAGTTTGTGCCAGGCACCGGACAGCGTCATGATGCCGTTGATCATGCCGCCCCATGACGGAACAAACAGGATCAGGGACATTACCATACCCAGAGACTGAGCCCAGTCGGGCAGGGCAGTGTAGTGCAGGTGGTGCGGACCGGCCCAGATATACAGGGTGATCAGTGCCCAGAAGTGCACAATGGACAGACGGTAGGAATAAACCGGACGACCAGCCTGTTTGGGAACGAAGTAGTACATCATGCCCAGGAAGCCGGCAGTCAGCAGGAAGCCAACGGCGTTATGACCATACCACCACTGGATCATGGCATCGGCAGCACCGGAATACATGGAGTAGGACTTCATGCCGCTGACCGGAATGGCCATGCTGTTCACAATGTGCAGCACGGCAACGGTCAGGATAAAACCGCCGTAAAACCAGTTGGCTACATAGATGTGAGAGGTGGTGCGACGGGACACAGTACCGAAGAAGACGGCAGCATAGGCTACCCAGACCACGGTAATGGCGATGTCGATCGGCCATTCCAGCTCTGCGTATTCTTTACTGGTGGTGTAACCCAGCGGCAAAGAGATAACGGCAGCAACAAGAATGGCCTGCCAGCCCCAGAATACAAACGATGCCAGGCCACCACCAAAGAGGCGGGTCTGACAGGTGCGTTGTACCACATAGAAGGAGGTGGCCATCAGGGCGTTAACGCCAAACGCAAAAATCACTGCGTTGGTGTGTAACGGGCGAAGCCGACTGTAGGTCAGCCAGGGTGTCTCAAAGTTAAGAGCAGGCCAGATCAGCTGTGCTGCAATCAGCACACCCAACGACATACCCACGATACCCCAGAATACGGTGGCGACCGTAAACTGACGAACTACGGCGTAGTTGTAGTTTGGTTGATTATTAGTTTGACTCATCGTTATAGTTCCGCTTCCACTGCTGTTATTCAGATTTAGTGCTCACGCCAGGGTGCTCACATCGGAAGGATAAAGTTACCGGTTTCTACCTAAGGCTTCAGCATGCGCTCTGCTTTATTAACTCTTTGTTAACAAAGAAAAGCGCCCCCCTAAAACCCGGCCATGATGATAATGGAGTGGGTGCGAAAATAACAGTATAAACAGTAATATGATTGCCCCTTTAACCGCTCCATAAGGCATAACGAAGGGCGTTGATCGAGATCAAGCCGAGCCACGAATTCACCTTGCAACAGGGATAAAAATAGTATGAGAGAGCGTCTTACCGGCCCCAAGCTGGTGCAAATTCTGATAGTGCTGCTGGTTTTACTGGCTGCTTTCTTTCTGCGCACCTGCGGTACGAATGAAACAGCAGGGGAGTCAGTACAAAAAACATTTGATTATTGTGACATTGGTCACATGACTTGTGTGCAGGAACAGCAAGAACTGGTAGCTACTGCACAACTTTCTGCAGACAAATTGCAGGCAGAAAGCCCGTTTTTACTTAATGTAGTGCTGTCTGATCCTGATGCCACCATTACCCGCAGCGTACTGGAAGGCGACAGCATGTACATGGGCACGCTGCCGGCCCTGATTGAACAAACCGATGCCGGTGTCTGGCAGGGCAGTGCGCTGGTGGGCAGCTGTACCGAAGCCAGCATGATCTGGGCCTGGGTGCTGAATGTTGAACACGAGGGCAACACGCTGACATACCGGTTTTTATTTGAAGTGACGCGCTAAAGCAGAGCGCTTATTGCCGATAACGCAGTTTATCGGCATTATGCCGCACACCTGATGTTAACCCTGCCTGGCTGTTATGGACACTCCACCGGTTTTTCCCTTATTCGATGCTCCCCGCTTTCTGGAAGAGGGGAATGCCGAGGTTAACCAGCATATTGCCTGGCTGACCCTGAACCGGGTACCCGATGCCGCCTTTATCTATGAACACGCCATGGAATGGCTGCTGGAAAGTCGCCACAGCGAAAACAACTACAAGACCTACCGCAGCGAGCTGACTACCTTTTTGCACTGGTGCCTTGAAGTAGAGCAAATATCGCCGACAGAAGTGACCCGGCGCACCATGAACCGCTATGTGGATTATTGTCAGTCGCCGCCCGGGCACCTGATTGCTTACCGTAATGTGGCCCAGTTTGTTACCGATAAGGCCCTGAACGAGCGCCGTCCCAATCCGCTGTGGCGGCCATTCCTGGGCAAAAAAACCGATGGTGCCGAGCAGCCGTACCGGCTCAGCGACAAGGCGCTGAAGACCAAGATGGCGGTGCTGTCTTCTTTTTATGGTTATCTCATTAATGAAGAAATCACCGAGCGTAATCCGGCCACCATCTGGATGCGGCACAGCCGCTTTGGTGCGCCGGCGGCGGTACCTGCAGCTTTGTTTGAGGAAGATGAAGTACGGGTATTCAGTGATTTACAGTGGTCATATGTAATGAACACGGCTCACACACTGGCTGAAAGCAATCCGGAACGCCATGAACGCACGTTATTTTTAGTATCGCTGATGTATGGCTGTTACCTGCGCATCTCGGAAGTCGCGGCCCGGCCTGGGTTTTCGCCGGTCATGAGCCAGTTTCGCCGCGACAGCAAAACCGGTATCTGGAGCTTTTATATCCCTGTCAGCAAGGGCGGTAAAAAACGCACCGTGGCCGTCTCCCGCGAGTTGCTGGACGCCCTGAAGCGCTATCGTGAATATCTGGGATTACCGGCACTGCCGGCACCCAACGATACCACGCCGTTGTTTGTGCGCCACCGTGCCGCCGGGCGAGGCCGGGATCAGGGCCTGCTTAATGCCAACCTGGGCATTCGTCAGTTGCGCGAGCTGCTCAACGAACTGCTGGCTGCTGCCGCCGATGCGGCCATGACAGACGGATTTGATCAGGACGCGGCCGAGATGCGCACGCTCACGGTGCACGGTATTCGCCACACCGGCATTACTCACGACATCAACTACAACGGCCGGCCGTTATCTCATGTGCAGGCTGACGCCGGTCACGACAGCATCGACACCACATCGCAATATCTGCACACCAGCAAAACCGAGCGCCACGAAAGTGCCGCCAACAAACGCCTGGATCGGCTAAGAGACTAGGGCAGTTTGAGTGTCTGCTCCAGACGCGGTATGGCGTCATAGATATCACATTTAACATAATATACATTATGCGAAGTAAGAGACAGATTGACTTAACAGCCCGAAACCCAGCACTGCTGCGGCTTGTACGGTGCTTCTGTGTTCTCTAATTA
This sequence comes from Oceanimonas smirnovii ATCC BAA-899, assembly GCF_000381965.1. Lineage (GTDB taxonomy): Bacteria > Pseudomonadota > Gammaproteobacteria > Enterobacterales > Aeromonadaceae > Oceanimonas > Oceanimonas smirnovii. The sequence goes on along the minus strand of NZ_KB908455.1, from coordinate 187 downwards.
ATCGCTCCCAAGCTGCTTTTGTGGTCTCTGACTTGGCTCTTGCCTTGGCTAGTTCAAGTAATACTTCGCTGGTGTCCAGTCCGACAACTTGAGCTATATAAGCTGCTGTTTCATCAGTGAATTCTTTGTGTCCTTGGTTTATTGATGCAAGGTGCGCTGTAGTAAATCCAAGGTCTGATGCCATTTG
>NZ_KB908454.1:286323-591939 GCF_000381965.1 Oceanimonas smirnovii ATCC BAA-899 | reverse complement strand
CCCACCACAGCCCCGCCGCTGGCCCAGTTATCGGCCCCGGCCGTGTCGTTATCCAGCACGCCGTCTGCAGCAAGCACCGTCAGGGTGTCCCCTTCGGTGACACTGTTGCTGTCGTTGCGGGCATCCGGGCCATCGTCACGCACATCCACGCTCAGGGTGCCCTGCACCGGTGAGCCGTCGCTGTCGATCACCCGCACATCAAAGTCGTCACTGAGCACATCGGCCGCTTCCACCTGCAAGGGATCGGTGTGTTCGGTGGTGTTGTCATTCAGGGTGTAATCCCACTGGTAACTGCCATCGGGATTTTGCGTCACGTTCAGCGTGCCGTAGCGACCACTCACGGTGCCACCGCCGGTCACGTTCACCCAGGTGCCGCTGCTGTCCTGCACCCGCACTTCCAGGCTGGCCAGGGTGTCACCAAAGGTGTTGATGTCCAGGGTGCCGCTGGTGGCCTCGGTGGGACTGCCGGGGTTGGAGCCGTCGTCCAGGGCCGATTCCGCTACCCAGTCACGGCCATCATCAAAGGTAATATTCAGCGTGGGCGTGGAGTCTTCTCCCACTGTGATGGTCAGCGTGGCGGTGTCACTGTCGCCGTCACTGTCGGTGAGGGTGTATTCAATCTGCACCTGGCCTTCCGTCCCCGGGGCCGGCTCAAAGCGCACCCGGCCGTCTTCGGTCAGGCTCACTGTGCCCGCTTCTTCAAAGCCCGGCGCAAAAGCCACCCCGGTCACGGTGGCTCCGTCTGCCCCCTCGGTATCGTTCGCCAGCACATCCACCACAATGGCGGTGTCTTCCGGGGTACTGGCAACATCATCAACAGCATCCGGGCCATCATCAAGCACTTCAATATTAATATTGCCGGTGGCTTGTTCACCGTCGTCATCGGTAATACGTACCGGAATAACCTCAGACAGACGGTCGCCGTCAAATACAGCATTGGTGTCATTGTGCGTCTGAGGATCAGTAACGCTGTAGGTCCAGTTATAATTTTCATCAAATACAATGGTGCCATATTCTGTTGGCACTGTGCCGCCATTGGTAATATCAATCCAGTTGCCATCAGCATCCTGCACTTCTACCAGTGCCAGGGCATCACCACCGGTATTTATAATCAAAGTACCGCTTGCCGATTCATTATCAGAACCAGCACGGCTGCCAGCATCCAAAGCACCTTCGTCTACCCAGGCAAAATTACCACCGGCAAGATCAGGAAATTCAGGAGGAAGATCAGACGGTGTTAACGGCGGATTATAGTTAATGTCAAGTTCAGGAATGCTATTTTCATCAAGTAGCCGGGGCAGCTCGTCCAGCACAGTAGCAAATGCTTCAGGCGCAAAGGCAGTATCAAAACCAGCCTGAGCCAGCAGAGCGTCACCAGTTCGGCCCACTACCACAAACCCGGCATTACCACTGCCATCAGCCGTTGCCGGCCCGGCTGCCGGTGCCGGAGCGCCGGCAGCGGTAGCCTCAAACAGTTCGGTAGGATCAAGACCAGCCAAAATGGCTGCCTGAATGGCTTCCAGCTCTTCTGCCGGCTCCGGGGCGGGTGCTTCTGACTGCGCCTGATCAGTAGTGGTGTCTGCGGATACCTGCGAGTACACAATGCCGGAATTTTCGTCAGTTAACAGCACACTGCCTGCCGGTAATATTTGGCCGGGCGTGACCGGAGAAACCGTGCCGTCTCTGGCAATAACAAATGCCTGACCTGTTAAACTGGTAATTTGAATAGCGCTTTCAATGCGAGTGGTGTCCATGTTTTCAGCCCCTTTGTATCTTTATATTAAGATTAGGGCTGCTTCATGAAAGGATCCTGCGCAAAATTTCGCCGCATACAGGGCTATTCAGGGGGTGTTCTTTCTATAAAAACGAACGTTACATCCGTTCCGGCAACAGGCTGGAATAACACCAATGAGTTTCCTACAAAAGCCGGGCCGGCGGACTTATAAAGCCCTGATAGGCATCTATGTGCAGGCTTTTCAGGCGTGCCACCTGTTCCGCGGTTTCTACCCGGGTCGCAATCGTCAGCGCTCCCATGCCGTGTGCCGCGCGGCACACGGCGGCCAGAAAGGCGTCGTTATAATCAGGCTGCTGTGCCTGGCTGGTGTAACCATGATCCAGCTTTACATAGGCCGGCCTGAGTTTGCCCAGATGCACCAGCAAATCAAAATGGCGGCCAAAGTGATCTATTCCCCATTTCACCTTTAACCCGGCAAGCGGCGTCATTAATCGCTCCCAGCCCATGGCAAGCGCACTTTCAGGCAGCTCCAGCAACAGCCGGTTTCGCACCGGCTCATAACGCGCCAGAATTTGCTCCAGCTTGCGCCAAAAACCGGGTTGATGGCAGCTCTGACGAGTTATATTCACAGCCAGTGTCAGTTCAGGATGCGTCTCAAGAGTACGCAACACACAGGTCACCATATGCAAATCCAGCCGCTCTGCCAGCTCAAACTGCTCAGCAACCGGCACAAAATGATCAGCACTGTAAACCACATCCTGATGGCGAATGCTTATAAACACTTCATCATGGCAAGGCTCTCCGGCAAGGGTCATCACCGCCTGAGCATTCAGTTCAAAACTATTGTTATCGAGCGCCTGTTCCACCAGGGTTTTCCACTGCAGTCGTCCCAGCCGCTCACGCTGATGGTATGACTCTATCATGACGCCGGTTTTTTCATTCCGGGCCCGGTTCAGTACATGATCGGCCCGGGTCAGTAAATGGCCAAGATCATCGCCGGGCTGCACCAGCACTACCCCCACCAAAGACAGTTCGCGCGCATCACCCGAATCTTTTACCAGCTCGGCAATGTGCCGGTTAATGGAATCACCCAGTTGCTGCAGCAAAGCCGGGTCCGTCTCGCTCAGCAGCACGGCAAACTCAGTAGCGGAAATACGCGCCAGCACATGCTCTCCGGCGTCGCGGCACAGCTGGCGTAAGTGATTACTGATCACCCGCACCATCTGGTCCCGTGCTTCAAAGCCCTGTTCCTTATAAAACAGGTTCAGCACATTGGCCGATATCAGCATCAGTGCGCCACCGCGGTTATCGCCCAACCAGCTTTGGCTTTGTGTGGTTAACCAGGCACGGTTTCCAACACCGGAAACATGGTCCAGAAACGTACGCTTGCGCAGCCGCTCGGCCTCTTCTGCCTGCTCTTCAAACTGCACCTCCAGCCTGGCAGACATATGATTAATGGCCTGCACTACCTGCCTGAGCTCACGGGTTAAAGGCAATTCAATGGGCTTGCCAAAATGTTGCTGCTCTATTTCTTTAGCCTGCTGTTCAATATCATACAGCGGTCTGAGCAAATGCCGCAGCGCCATCATTAACAGCACGCCCACCATCGCAAAACTAATGGCAAACCATGTCAGCAGGCGGCTCATGCCCTGCCACAGCTGAAAATAAGCATGCCCGGTATGGCCCTGCACATAAAGCTCACCCAACTGCATCCAGCCGGACGTCAGCACGGCGCTGTGCTCACCCCCTTCAAACAAATTCAAACCGGCAAACCAGGCCGGCACCTGCTGTGGCGGTGCCGTGTTTTCTCGGCTAATGGTCATATCGGATGCCAGCAAGCGCAGCTTAATGGTGCGGTAATAGCCACCATCAAACATGGCATTAATTACCGACTCGGCCCCCAGCTGATCTTCACTTTCAAGATAGGGAGTCAGCGCCAGCCCCAGCGATGTTGTGGTGTTAATCACCATAAACTCCTGTTGCTGAGCCAGATAATTACGGGTGGAGCTGAACTGCACTGCATAAGCCGACACAAACAGCAGCGTAAACAGCAGCAGCATGGTGATCAAAAGTTGCCGGTACAGCGTCATATTGGTCAGTTCCTTTTGACAAATTCGTCACTCCGGTCAAGACCAGAGCCCACTACATGATGAACGCCACCACGGGGAGACTTATTTGGCTGCCGAATGGATTCCATTAATTCAGGTTCATCGCCGGACGACGCAACTGAGTGCGATCAAGCCGGTGGCGTACCTCATTCCACAACGACAAGCGAGACGAATCTCCGGCCAGCTCACCCCGGCCACGCTCTTTCATTAACCATAAGTGTTCACCGTTAAAACTATAAACCGGTGCCAGATCACCCCGCCTGGTGGCCGGCAAAATGTTCGGCTTTAAATTATCCAGAATCAACGGCACCGAAGCCGGAGTAGGATAATAGGCCACCACCATATGAAACTGGTTAAGCTCCAGCGCCTTGACATAAACCAGCCTGAGTTTTTCATCAGGCACGCCCAGCTCACGCAACGAAAAATACTTGGCCAGGCTAAAATCTTCACAGTCACCGCCACCGGCACCAATAAATTCCATGGGCGTGGCCCAGTAATCGTTTTGGGCCCACAGCTTAATATCATCAACAAATGCCAGCCGGTTAAAAAAAGCGTTCACCCGTGAAATAGTCTCCTGCTCATTCCAGCCCGCATTTTGTCCCTCACGTATCAGACTGCGCCACTGCGCCAGCCGGCCTGCGGCCACGGGCCCATATACACTCTGCACCGCAGCGCGCATGTTGCTGTCTTGTTCATCCAATGACCAGGCTGGCACGCCAAGCAAAGCGCCCAGCAGCGCCAGCCCGCAAAGCCGGTGATAAATCGGCCTCATTGCTCAGATGACGGCTCCATGCTGTATACATTCCAGCGTAACTGATCCGCCTCGGTCATATTGGTTAATGCCCCCACTACCCGGCGGTTGGCAGCGGCCGACTGCTCATTCTCTCCCATTAATACCGGCTTACTTTCGCCATAGCCGATAATGTCGAGCCGGTTGCCGGCCACCCCCTGCTGCATTAAGGCATCGCGCACCGTTTCGGCCCGGCGTTTAGACAGTGCCAGGTTGTATTCCTCGGTACCCACCCGGCTGGCATGACCTTCCAGTAGCAGCTTCAGCCCGGGATTCTCGGTCATAAACGCCGCCATCTGATTAATCTCATTCTGATATTCAGGCGTAATGTTCGACCTGTCGTGGGCAAACAGCACAATAATGTCTTGCTGCAGCACCCGGTTTTCACTGCCACCACAGCCGTCGTTATCTGTTAACGCATTCATTACCGAGTCGAGACAGTTATCCCGGGCGGTAATCACGCCGTCTCTGTCCATATCGGTCAGATCATAGGCAGGGGTGGTCTCCTGCTCGGGCTCGGCAGTTAATGATGAACAGGCTGCCAGCGGCAGCACTAAAGCCAGCAAAATCCATGTTTTCATTGTTTTTCTCCTTATTGTTACTGCCACTGCTCGGGTTGCGTAAAGCGCAATGCATCAAGCAACTGACCCGACGCATTCATAATTCGGTATTCCGCAAGCAGCTGATCATACTCGGCATTAATATAAGAGCGCCGCGCCTCAAACAACTCGTTTTCGGTGTTAAGCACATCCAGCAAGGTACGATCTCCCAACGAGAACTGCTTCTTGTAGGCATCTACCGTGTCGTAGCTTGACTCCACATGCTGGCGCAAAAAGTCTTTCTGCCGCCCCAAAGACTCATAAGCCGCCCAGGCCAGACGCATTCCTTCGTCTACCTGCCGGTGAGCATTCATATGAATGTCTTTAGCCTGCATCTCAAGGGCAGACGTAGAGCGGCTGCGGGCTACATCGGCACCACCGTTAAACAGGTTGTAGCGCATGCGCACCATAGCGGTGAAATCATTATTGTGGCCACGCACACCGTCTATGTCGTCGTTCCAGTTGCTGTCCAGCTCAATATTCACCTTGGGATAAAAGCCTGACTTGGCGTCTCTGTGCTGCTGATGAGCGGCCTCTATGTCATACACCGCCGACTTCAGCGTAGGATGCTGCTCCTTGGCCATGGCCAGAGCATCGTCAAGGGTAGCCGGCACAAAGTTGTCGTCAGGAGACGGCTGGCGTAAATCGCCGGGCATTTCATTCACCAGCGCCATAAACTGGCTCTGAGCATCACGCAGGTTGTTCTCAGCGGCGGTCATATTGGAATAGGCCCGCGCCACCCGGCCGTTAATCTGGTTAAGATCCGCCGTAGAGCCCACACCCGAGCTGGTGCGCCGCTGAATATCCGACAATATCTGCTCATGAGTGGCCAGGTTACGCTGCGACAGCTCCACCACTTCACTCTGGCGCAACACATTCAGGTACACTTCCGCTACCCGCAGCGCAATATTCTCTGCATCTGAGAGCAGAGCATAACGCTGAGCGTCGGCTTCAGCCTGAGTGCGGTGTACGTTGCTGGACGTTTTAAAGCCGTCAAACAACATCTGCCGGAGCGATAACCCGGCCTCTTTACGGGTTAAGGTTTTGTCGGCCCTGGGATCGCCATCGCGCACACCCGGGCTGTCGGTATATTCATATCCGATGCCGGCACTGGCATCGAGCTTGGGTAAATAGCCGGCAAACGCTTCGTCATTGTCATATTGACGGGACTGATAAAGATGAAAAGCTTCTTTCACCTTGGGGTGGGTCATTAGCGTTTGGGTTACCGCTTCTTCCAGTGTTTGCCCATAGGCAGGCAGCACCACCATGGCTCCCACCAGCACTGCAATTGCCGATTTTTTCATTGCTGACACTCCCTTTCTTGCTATCGCTCACGCAAAGCACCCTGCTTTGCTCGTAAAATGGGTTTGAGCAAATAGTCCAGTACCGTTTTTTTACCGGTAATAATGTCTACCCCCGCCTGCATTCCCGGAATAATCCGAAGCGGTGCCTGCTCGCTGCCCAGATAACTCTCTCGTGTTCGAATGGTAGCCAGGAAAAAGGTATTGCCGTCTTTGTCCTGAATGGAGTCGGCACTGATTTTTTCCACCTCACCCACCAGGCCACCGTAAATGGTAAAGTCGTAGGCCGTAAACTTAACCATGGCCTCAAGCCCCGGCCGCAAAAAGCCAATGTCTCTGGGTTCAATGCGAGCCTCTACCAGCAGGGTATCTTCCAGCGGTACTATCTCCACCAGACTCACGCCGGGCTGCACCACCCCGCCCACGGTATTCACACTCAGGGTTTTTACCGTGCCTTTTACCGGAGACAGCACAGAGGTACGGGTAACCCTGTCTTGCAGGCCCACTTCCCCCTCCCTTAACTGCGCCAGCCGGCTGCGCCGCTCACTCAGCTCCTGCTGAGACTCAGAACGAAAACTCAAAGCCACTTCCTTTCGCTTAAAAATGGTTTCGCGCAGTGTGGCTTCAAGCTTGGGCAGTAATAACCGGGCAGAGCTCAATTCACCCTGCAGCTCATTAAGCTGCCGCTCCAGCCGCAGAATTTCCACTTGCGGAACTATGCCTTCCCGCGCCAGCGGCCGGCTCATGTTGACTTCGCGGGCCGCCAGCCCCACACCACGGCGCAGGGTGTTGACACGAGAATTGGTTTCCACTATTTCCTGCTCACGCTGGCTTATCTGGTTACCGATAATGGACAACTGGTTACGCACATAATCGAGCCGCTCGTTATACAGTGAGCGCTGAATGGCTGGCTGCTCGGCATATTGCGCCACAAATTCATCCGCAAAATTCAGCGGTGCCGGGTTCACCTGCACCTGCTCACGCCAGCCCAAATCAGGGTTTTCCTGCACCACCACCGAGTTCACCTGGGCCTGCAGCCGCAGCACATCCCCCTGGAGGGCGGCAATTTCCTGCTCCCGCTCGCGCAAGTCCGACTTGAAGCGGGTGTCATCAATCAACAACAGTGGCTGCCCTTTTTCTACCTGCTGGCCCTCGCGCACATACAGCTCGCGCACTATGCCTCCTTCCAGGTTAGACACCACCTGCAGCTGGCTGGACGGAATGACAGTACCGTTACCCGAGGTCACTTCTTCCAGCCAGGCAAATCGGGCCCATACCAGTGCCGTCAGCACAAACGCCAGCATGCACCACAGCAGTGCTCGGGCACCTTTGGGCGTGTTCAGCAAAATGGCAGCGGCGGTATCGCTGGTATATTCCAGCTGCTCGGGGCCTGGATGCTTAGCCATGGCTTGCCTCCGGCACTGTGGCGGTGCTGGCCTGCAGCTGCGCCAGCACCTGAGCCTTGGGGCCGTTGGCCACTACCCGGCCCTGTTCCAGTACAATCAGGCGGTCTGCCACATCCAGCATGGAGGTTCGGTGAGTTACCAGCAGCAGGGTCTGATGCCGGCTCAGCTGCTTGAGCTGCTCGCGCACATGTAGCTCGGAGCGGTTATCCATATTGGAGGTGGGCTCATCCATCATCATAATGGCGGGGTTATTCAGCCATGCCCGGGCAATGGCCACCGCCTGGCGCTGGCCGCCGGAAAGCAACCGGCCGCCTTCACCCACCTGGCGGTCCAGACCATCGGAGTCTTGATGAGAAAACAAGGTCACGCCCGCACGCTCGGCAGCTTTCAGCACTGCCTGTTCATCGGCCAGCGGATTGGCAATCACAATATTGTCGCGCAGGGTGCCATAAAACAAAGTGACATCTTGCGGCACCACGCCCAGGTTGCTTCTTAAGGTGGCAGGCTGCAGCTGTTCAATATTAATCCCGTCGATGCGAATGGTGCCCTCGGTAGGCCGGTAAAGGCCTGCTACCAGCCGCTCCAGAGTGGTTTTTCCCGAGCCAATTCGACCGATAATGGCCACCTTTTCACCCGCACGAATATGCAAATTGACATTATTAAGCACTTTCAGCTGTGAGCCCGGATAACAGAAACTCACACCGTCAAACACAATGTCGCCGGTGACTTTAGGATGATGTACAAAACGCCGGCCCTCTTCCTGCTCATCGGGCGCGGCCATAACGGTTTCCAGAATATCCATGGCCGAGCGGGCATGGTTATAACGGGTAGACAGCACCGACAGCTGCACCATGGGCGCAATAGCACGGCTGCCCAGCATAACGGCGGCAATCAGGCCGCCCATGGAGAGTTCACCGGCGGCAATCAAATACACCCCCAGCACGATCAGACTGATGGTGGTCACCTGCTGGGTGACATTGGCCAGCACAGACACGCCATTAGTCAGCCAGCGGGTTTTCATGCCCCAGCTGGCCATGTGACCGACCGCCTGCTCCCAGCGGTGCTGAAACGCCCCCTGAGCGCCAAACAGCTTAATGGTTTCAAGGCCGGCAATGCCTTCCACCAGGTTGGCGTTTTTCTGCGAGGCCAGCCGCGAGCCTTCCTCAATGCTGTGGCGCAGAGGCCGTTGCACCAGCAGACTGACCACCAATAACAACACCATGGCCCCCAGCGGCACCCACACCATGTGCCCGGCAAACACCCAGATAATGAACAAAAACAACAGCGCAAAGGGAATATCCACCAGCGCCGCCACCGTGGCCGAGGTTAAAAACTCCCGAATGGCTTCAAATTCCTGCAAATGCCGGGCAAAGGCCCCGGTAGAAGGCGGCCTCGCCTCCATGCGCATGCCCATTACCTTGGCAAAAATCCGGGCCGACAGCAGCACATCGGCCTTTTTGCCAGCCACATCAATAAAGTGGCTGCGCAGCAGGCGCATAATAAAATCAAACACAAACACCACGGCCGCACCAGTAGCCAGCACCCACAGAGAATCAAACGCCAGGTTGGGCACAATTTTGTCGTAAACATTCATGGTGAATAACGGCGTCACCAGTGCAAACAGGTTAATGAGCAAAGAGCCCACCAGCACATCACGATAAATGGACGAAGAACGGCGCAATGTGCTCCAGAACCAATGACCATGATCATGATCCAGGTTTTGCGGTGAACGTTCATCAAACCGGAATCTGGGCTTCAGTAAAATCAGCCGGCCGCTGTAGTGTTCAGCCAGTTTTTCTGGTGCCAGCCACTGCTCTCCCTCACCGGTATGAGGCAGCATCACCCGGCAGCCCCGTTCGGCGTCGCGTTCCAGCAGCACACAGGCATCACCCTGCTGCAGCAACAAAATGCAGGGCAGCAGCAAATCGGAAATATCATCCACTGAAGAGGTATCAAAACGGCAGGAAAAGCCGGCGCGCTCTGCTGCCCGCAAAAGCAGCACAGGGGTAAGTCGGCCATTAACCAAAGGTAAACCGCTGCTCAGCGCTTCCCCCTGACAGGGCTGGCCATAATAACGGGTAAGGAACACCAGGCTCTGCAACAGCGAACACCCGGCCGAGTTTGCATCCTGCATACCCATAACCGCTCCATGTGTTAACGTCTGATGCTAAGTCTAGTGAAATAATGAACAACCGGTGAAAAATTCAACATTCAGGTTCAAGAAAATACTTCCAGCGCCGATAGTGCTATTCAATCTGGCGCAGTGCGAAGCATGTAAACAGTGAGTCTTGTTGCATCAGACATCGGAAACGAGTTTAATCTGCGGCTGATTTTTTGCGCAGCTGCAAAGACAAGGAACGCTGTATGCTACGAACAATAAAAATAGCTCCCCGCTCTGCCATCGCCTTTGGCACCCTCGGTCTCATTACCCTGATAGTGGGGTTAATGGCCATTTTTCAGCTCAAAAACATCGACAACCTGGTTTCCGGGCTTACCTACAAACGTATTCCTGCTACCAACAATGTCGGCAAGCTGCGCCAGGATTTTTTGCTGATCCGGCTGTACACTGTTGATGCTATCTACCCGCAAAGTGACCAAAGCCGCCGCCAGGCACTGACCCGCCTTGAACAGCTGGGTACCGAATTTAATAATGAACTGCAAATCATGCAGAGCTTCTTAACCACAGACGAAGGCAAAGCGCTGCAAACCCGGCTGGAAAATGCCAAAGCAGCGTATGATCAACGCCACCGTCAGCTTATTGCCATGATTGAACGCAACCAGCTGGCCCAGGCCGATCAGTTTCGTCATCAGGGTTTTAACGAGCTGGGCATTGCGGTAAGCACCGCGCTCAGCGACATTGCCGGCTACCATCAGCGCCGCGCTGCCGAGTCTTCCGAAGAAGCCAACAGCACCATAGAGTTCTCTGTTACTGCCATGATCATTGCCATGATGGTCGCACTGGCACTGGTAATCACACTGGCACTGTTGTTCAGCCGCAGCCTGCTGCTGCCCATTCGCAAGGCAGTGGAAGTAAGCGAAACCATTGCCTCGGGTAACCTGACCACTCAGTTCAGCGACAATGCCAAAGACGAAGCCGGTGATATGATTCGCGCCCTGGCCGCCATGCAGCAGCAGCTGAAAGACACCATTCTCGACATTAACGACTCGTCCACTCAGCTGGCTTCTACTGCCGAGCAGCTGAGCGTAGTCACTGACCAGTCTACCCGCACCCTGCAACAGCAAAGTGACGAGCTGGAGCAGGCCGCCACCGCCGTGAACGAGATGACCTCAGCGGTAGAAGAAGTGGCCCGCAATGCTGCCGCCACCTCGCAAAACTCCGATACTGCCGACGAAAAGGCGCGCATTGGTCAAACCAAGGTGATGCATACCATTAACACCGTCAACGAGCTGGAGCAGGAAATTGTGCATACCCGCCAGGGTGTTGAAAACCTGGCCAACCGGGTGCGGGAAATAGGCTCAGTGCTGGATGTGATCCGTGGCATTGCCGAACAAACCAACCTGCTGGCCCTGAATGCCGCCATTGAAGCCGCACGCGCCGGTGAATCGGGCCGTGGCTTTGCGGTGGTAGCCGACGAAGTGCGGGCACTGGCGCACCGCACTCAGGAGTCGACCAAGGAAATTGAAAGCATGATGCATGCTATTCAGAACGAAACCAACGACACCGTCAACGCCATTCACATCAGCACAGAGCGCAGCGTGCAAACCCGTCAGGTAGCCCAGGAAGCCGGTGAAGCACTCACGCTCATCACCGACGCCATTATGCAAATAAGCGAACAAAACCAGACGATTGCCAGTGCCGCCGAAGAGCAGGCCTCGGTCTCGCGGGAAGTAGACCGCAACCTGGTAAACATTCGCGATTTGTCAGTGCAAACCTCCGCCGGTGCCCACCAGACCAATGTGTCCAGCACCGACCTGGCCCGCCTGGCAGAGCACCTGCACCAGCTGGTAACCAGATTCAGAGTTTAGATTTATGGGCCGGGAACAACCACCTCTGTTCCCGGCAGCAACTCCCCCAGCCTTGCCTGCAACACCGCTTTCGCTTCCGCTTCGCCGTGGATCAACCTGATCTGCCGTGGCGGACGATGAATGCCGGTGGCAAAGGCAATTAAATCATCCTGGCCGGCATGAGCCGAATAACCACTTATCTGATGCACCTGAGCGCAAATATCAAACCGCTCGCCATCCAGCTCCACCCAGCCACCATCGGGGCCATATTCCAGAATATCCCGCCCCGGTGTGCCTTCTGCCTGATAACCCACAAACAACACATCGTTGCGGGCATCATTGAGCAGCGCCTTTAAATAATTCACTACCCGCCCGCCTGAGCACATGCCCGAGCCCGCCAGCACCACACAGGGCTTGTGCGAACGCGCCAGATAACCCACTGCATTTAAATGATCGCCATGGGAGTTAATCACGGTTAACTGCTCAAACGACAACGGATGCCGGCCCTCACTCAGGCGCGCTTGTGCTTCCTCATTCCAGAATGGCTTGAGCTTGCGATAAAGCTGAGTAAAGTTGGCCGCCAGGGGGGAGTCCACCACCACTTCCAGTTCGCTCCAGGGCAAGCCCGGTGCCGCCTGCTCGGTGCCAAACTCGGCAATCAGGCTTTCCAGCTCATACAGCAAATCTTGCGTGCGCCCCAGGCTGAACGCCGGAATAAGCAAGGTGCCGCCGTCTTCCAGCGCATGCTCCACCGCCGCTTTTAAGCGCAGACGGCGGTGTTCACGGCTTTCATGGTTTTTATCGCCATAAGTGCTTTCCAGCACCAGCACGTCGCACCGCTCGGGCGGCACCGGAGCCACCAGCAGCGGCGAATGGGGCGCACCCAAATCACCACTGAACACCACCCGCTCGCCGGCGGCCTCACATTCCACATAGGCCGAGCCCAGAATATGCCCCGCCCGCTGCAGCCGAATGCGCACATCACAGCCTTTAATTTGCTGCCACTGGCCATAAGGCAACGGCCGCAAGCGCTGCTCCAGCACCTTAAGCACCCGATCAATCAGCTTTTTATTACGGGTAAAACCAATTTTCAGCGCGTCTTCCAGCATGGCCGGCAACAACAACGCCGACGGCTGCGAGCAATAAATGGGCCCTTCAAAGCCCGCCCCCAGCAAATAAGGCAAACGGCCAACGTGGTCTATATGCACATGAGTCACCACCAGCGCCTTGATATGATCAATAGCAAAATCAATGGCCAGCTCATCTCGTGCATCCGTACCCTGAAACAGCCCGCAATCAATTAAAATGCCCGCATCATTCACGCGCAACTCATGGCAAGAGCCGGTAACGCCGCTCACCGCCCCGTGATGAATAATATCCATTTTACCATCTCTCTCATACAGGCCGGACTTTATGTCCGGCAGCGGCATCGCATGCAACCACTGAGGGAATAGGAAGCAGGGAATGAATCCTCACCGCCCGGCCCTACACACTAAGCACGGCCACCAGCACACAACCCAGCACCAGACGATAAATAACAAATGGCAGCACACCAATGCGGTTAAGCAACGCCAGAAACAGCTTGATGCACGCCAGCGCACTCACAAATGACACCATAGTACCAATGCCAATGGCCGACCAGGGCATAACAGACGCCGAGCCCAGCAAACCACCGGCCTGATGGCTGCCCGCCAGAAAAATAATGGGAATGGACATTAAAAACGAATAGCGCGCTGCTGCCTCACGGGTAAAGCCCAGCATTAACCCGGCGGTCATGGTAATGCCACTGCGCGACGTGCCCGGCACCAGCGCCAGCGCCTGAGCACACCCCAGAAACAAAGCACCGCGCCAGCCGGCTTCATATTCTGTTCTATGCTGTTTGGCCACTTTATCGGCCCACCACAGCAAAAGACCAAACACTACAGTGGTCGCGGCAATTACCCAGCCGCTGCGCAAATAAAGCGCTATGGCATCACCAAATAACAGCCCCACCACACAGGCCGGAATGGTAGCCAGCACAATGCCCCAGGCCAGCTGCGACTCAGCCGTGCGCTGGCCACCGCGCAACGATCCAAACCAGGCGCGTGCCATGGCGTTTACCTCAACCCGAAAGTAATACACCACCGCCAGCAAGCTGCCCAGGTGCACCGCCACATCAAACGCCATGCCCTGATCCTGCCAGTCCAGCAACACAGACGGCAGTATCAGATGCGCCGAGCTGGAAACAGGCAAAAACTCAGTAAAACCCTGGATCAGAGCCAAAAAAATCGCGTGAATCTCCACAGTTACTCTTCCCGTAAGGTAACGATCACCAGGCCATGAAATTACCACCAAATAATGACAACTTGAGTGCATCAGAAGAGAAAATGTTAACTGACACTACATCCGTTACACAGGCTCCTGATTAGGTTATGGGTATTCAGCAGCACTTTGCTGCTTTGCGCGAGCCGCCGGCTCAGGCAGAATAGATCTAACTCATTCTGATATTAAGGATTTGTCATGCGTGTTATTGCTTTGGCTGTGGTTGCTTTGGCGTTGTCTGGCTGTGCCAATATGGCGGTAGACAGCAATGTGTCGCCTTCCGGCATTAAGGATTATTACAAGGGTAATAACGTTAAGCTGTATGGCCGTGATGAGCTGAAAGATGTGAACTATGTGACTCTGGGCACGGTGGAAGGTGAGGCCTGCCAGATTGAGGCTAACGAGCCGCCCCCCAAAGATGCTGACGCCCGCGCCCACCTGCGCCGCCGCGCCGCCGATATGGGGGCCAATGGCGTACTGCTGGACAGCTGCATTCGCTTTGACGATATGCCCGGCTGCATTGAGCAGGTGCTGTGCAGCGGCCAGGCGCTTAAAGTGAGCGAGCTGTAAGCTGTCAGCTGTAAGTGGTGTTGGCTGGAGATGCTGTGGTGTGTTTGTTGGCCTGGCACTGTTTGTGGCATGGATTCCGGCCTTCGCCGGAATGACTGCGTTTTTTGCACGTGTTTTGTAGCTGCCGCTTTAGCCGGCAGGGCCTGCAAAGCAGGCCTGAGTTACCGTCACCGACGGTATGCGCCAACTAAAGTGGCGCCTACAATCTCTACCACTTACAGCTGATAGCTTAAAGCTTACAGCTGTCTTTTTGAGGATTTATGACCACCATTAACCTCGACCCCATCGGCGTGATTCGCTCGCCATATAAAGAGAAATTTGCGGTGCCGCGCCAGCCGGGGCTGGTAAGCCGTGCTCGCGCTCAGCTTGAGATGCTGCCGCCCTATAATGACCCCAGTGCATTCAGAGGCCTGGGCGAGTTCAGCCATTTGTGGCTGGTGTTTGTGTTTCATCAGACCATGGAGCAAGGCTGGAAGCCCACGGTGCGCCCTCCCCGCCTTGGCGGTAATGAACGGGTGGGCGTGTTTTCCACCCGCTCTACCTTTCGGCCCAATCCGCTGGGGCTGTCGGTGGTGGAGCTGCGCGACATGTGCAAAAGCGGTAACAAAGTGTGGCTGGAGCTGGGCGGGGTAGATCTGGTAGACGGCACGCCCGTGGTAGATATTAAGCCCTATTTACCCTGGGCCGATGCCGTGCCCGGTGCGCACGGCGGCTTTGCACCGGCTCCGCCGGATTTGGGTATGGAGGTGATTTTTTCACCGGACGCTGAGTTGGCATGTGCCCGCTCAGCTGTGCCCGAGTTGCAAGAATTTATTACCGAAGTATTAGTGCAGGATCCCCGCCCGGCCTATAAAAAGGCCGAGCAGAGCTGGCGGCAATATGGCGTGCGTTTATACGATTACAACGTACGTTATGAAGTGCTGGGCCAGCTTACCCGGGTGTTGGCCATAGACCCCTTGTAGGCCCGGATTTATCCGGGCAAATACCGTTAAATGTTATACCTTTTCCATCCAGCCTTTAAGCCATGCCAATGCGGGCACTTCCGGCTCCAGAGTGTCTGAGGCGTCTACTTTAAGGTGCTCGGTAACTTCCTGTGCCTGCAGCTCTTGCAGTTGCTCGTTCAGCTGTTCGCCGGCACCGCAAAAGTGCTCATAGCTGCTGTCGCCCAGCGCCACCAGGGCATAACGCACATTCGGGATGGGCGGACAGGTGTCGCGCAGCTCCTGATAAAAGGGCACCAGATCCGGTGGCAGTTCGCCTTGCCCGGTGGTGGAGGTAACAAACAGCCAGAAGTGAGACTGGTCGAGTTCGGCCAGCGCTGGCTCTTCGTGCAGCGCTACCGTGTGGCCGGCTTTTATCAGCTCTTCTTCCAGGGTTTCTGCCACCAGCACCGCCGAGCCGTAAACCGTTCCGATAATAATATCCACTGTTGCCATGAGCGCACTCCTTGTTGTTAGTTATCAGTGCACTATGCCACGGCCATGGGTTTATTTGTAGGCCCCAATTCATTGGGCAAATGGCACAACATGCGGCACGGTTCGCCCGAAAAAATTCGGGCCTACAGGCTCCACCCAAACTCGGTGGCCAGGCGCTGCCAGTGCTGGTCGGTGGCGGCGGTAATGCTTAATGGTTTGCCGGTTACCGGGTGGCTAAGGTGTAAACCGGCGGCATGCAGCATGAGCCGGTCGCACTGATATTGCTCCCGAAAAAAGCGGTTGTGGCGGCCGTCGCCATGACTGGTGTCACCGACGATGGGGTGGCGCAAATGGGCCATGTGCCGGCGCAGCTGGTGCTTGCGGCCGGTTTCGGGGCTGAGTTGCATCAGGCTGTAGCGACTGGTGGGATGCTTTTTGGAGACAGCAAAGGGCAGCTCCACTTTGGCCAGGCCCTGCCAGTGGGTAATGGCGTCTTGTGGCGGCTTGTCGGCATCGGCAAATTTGTCGGCGATGTCGTCCAGCTCCCGGGTAAGGGCATAGTCGAGCCGGCCTTCGCCTTCCAGGTAGCCGCGCACCACTGCCAGATAGGTTTTGCTGATT
The DNA here is from genome assembly GCF_000381965.1 of Oceanimonas smirnovii ATCC BAA-899. GTDB lineage: Bacteria > Pseudomonadota > Gammaproteobacteria > Enterobacterales > Aeromonadaceae > Oceanimonas > Oceanimonas smirnovii. The sequence goes on along the minus strand of NZ_KB908454.1, from coordinate 575,127 downwards.
GCCCGGCTGCCAAAGGCCTCGGTAAGCGTGCGCGCCACTTCGGCGTTTTTGGCAAACAGCAGCACGCCGGAAGTGGGCCTGTCCAGCCGGTGCACCGGAAACACATGGCAGCCCACGGCATCACGGGTAAGCTGCATGGCAAAGCGGGTTTCATGGCGATCCAGCCAGCTGCGGTGCACCAGCAGGCCCGGCTCTTTGTTTACCGCCACCAGCCAGTCGTCTTCATAAATCAGCTCAATACTCATGCCTCGCGCTCCACCGGTAAGCCGGTTAAGGCTTCGTCGAGCTGAGCAATCACCTCCAGCAGCCGGGCCGGGTTTTCATCTACTCCCTTAAAACATTCGGTGGCCATGGGATACACCGCAATGCGGTTGGGCAACGGCTGGCCGGCTTGCAGCATCTGATGCAACCTGGGCAGCAGCACAAATTGCAGCCATTGGGGCAGGCTTAAGGTATCCAGGCAAAAGGGCTGGGTGCTTTGCAGTGCCGAGACCGCAGGCGGCTCACACTGCCACCATTCAAGGGCTTTCAGCTCGTCTTCTATGCTGAGCAACAACTGATGAACCGCAGCCGACATGGGGTAACTCCTTCTTTAAAACAGCCCGCTACTATACCATCCTGTGCTGCCACTCCCTATAATTCGCCGCTGCAGACAGGAGAATTCAGATGCAAATAGACACTCTCAGCGATTTTTTAACCCAGGCCGGCACCGAATTCAGATTGTTTGACCTGGGACGCCGCCTGCAGCCACTGGCGCACAGTGACTTTGCCGCCATTGAGGCCGGCCAGCGCCCTTATCCCTGGCCGCTGCAGCGCCATGCCTGGCTGGCGGTGTGCTATTGGCAGCAGCAGGGCGGCCAGCCTTATGTGTGGTTTTTAAAAATTCCGCTGGATGAACGTGGCCTGTTTAACAATGCCGCAGTGAAGCATTTTCTGGCCGCACTGGTGGAGCAGCTGGGCGGCGATATTCATGCGCCGCTGACCGAGGAGCAGCAGCAAAACCTGGCTGACACGCCGTTTACCTTTCAGCCGCCACAAGACAAACTGGCGGCGTTTCATGCCCGTCTGAGCTTGGCTCTGGAGCATGCGCCGTCGGCGTTTTATCAGGGTGCGGTAGATTATTTGAATGCGCCCGCCAGGCACAACTGGCAACAGCTTGGCCTGCAGGGCCTGGCCGATGTGGCAGCGCGGCTGCATAAGGACGATGCGCTGGCCCGGCGGGTGCAACAGCAGCTGTGGCAATTGCCGGCTCCGGTGCAGCAGGCACTGCTGACCCAGTGCGAGCATCATCCGCTGCCGGCGGCGCTGGCCAACAACATTATTACCGCCATCAGTGCCGAGCAGGAGCGTGGCGAGCCCGATGAAGAGCGCATTGCACTGCTGCTGCGGGCCACCGCCGGCTGTGCGCCGTTCAGGGCGCGCAGTGCCAAGCTGTCCAGCCTGATGTCGCTAAATCCTGGCCAGCCGGTGTTGCTTGCGCTGGCCGCCCGCCTGTGGCAGGAGCTGACCGACGAAACACTGCTCTTGCAGTATTTGACTTTGCTGGCAGAGCACCATGGCGATTTATTTAACGGTCTGTTTGCCGAGCTGGTGTCGGTGCCCGCCCTGCGCCCGCTGATCCTGGCCAATTTGCATAATCCGGAGTTGCCTGCTCCACTAAAACAGGCGTTTGGCAATTTGTTTGCAGCCAGCCGTGGTTGAGCTGCTTGGCCTGCTGGCACTGTTTGTGCTGGGTGCCGTGGTGTGGCAAATGCGCCGCCAGAGCGAGTTTGCCAACCGCTGGCTGGTGCATTACTGCAAGCGCCAGCAGTTTCAGCTGCTGAGCGTGTATCGCTATCGGTTTTGTATGCGCAAGGGCCGGTTGCTGGCTCATTTTCGTTTTGAATTCAGCCACGATGGTGTGCAGCATAATGAAGGTGATGTGTGGCTTGCCGGCGTGCAGGTGGTTGACGTCTCGGTGCCGGTGCTAAGAGAGAATTTGTAGATACCCGGTTTTAATCGGGCAAGTGTGTCCGCATGTACAATGGCTTGCCCCAATAAATTGGGGCCTACAGGAGGTAGATATGGAACATATGATTCATCCGTTCAGTGAGTTGTTTGAACAGCTGGGGCTGGATGCCTCTCATCAGGGCATTGAGCATTTTTTGCAGCAACATAAGTTACCGGACGAGATTGAGCTGGTGAATGCGCCTTTCTGGAGTCCGGCTCAGGCGGCATTTTTAAAAGAAGGCCTGCAGCAAGACTCCGACTGGGCTGAAGTGATTGATCAGCTGAATGTAAGTCTGAGGTAATAAGCGGAGTTGTCATGTCGCAAGACATCATAGAAGTTATTCACCGCCTGGCCACTGAAGGCAAGGCGGTTACCACTGCCACAGTGCGGGCCCGCTTGTCGGGCCCGGTTAATATGGCGGAACTCATTAGCCTAGTAAACCGCTATCGCACGGCACCGGAGTCGTTGCCGGAAACCGCACCGGAGCCCATTACCAGTGAGCCCGACAGGCTGACAGCCCTGGAAGAAAAAGTGCGCCAGCTTGAAGCCCGGCTGGCCAGGCTTGAGGGTAATACCTGATGTGGGTATGTGAGCTGCAGTTTGACTGCTACCAGGACACCCAACTGGCCGACGCCGAGCAGGCCATTCGCCAGCTGCTGGACGCCCTGCGTTACAACGGCCAGATCATTGGCCGGGAATTTCCCACTGTTATTCATCAGGGCTGGCTGACCAGCCGGGTAGTATGCCCGGAGCAAAACAGCCTGCACCCGGATAATTACAGCCGCCAGGTGGAGCTTGCCATTGAGCAGCTGCACCGGGCCGGTCTTACCAGCCCCAAGGTCACGTCACGGGGGCCGGATTTAAACTCGGACACCACCGATGAGATCCACTCCCCCGAGTGGCAAGTGCTGTATACCAGTTATTTACATACCTGCTCACCGCTGCGCTGTGGTGAGCATTTTGCGCCCATTCCGCTTTATCGTATTCCGCCGGTGGCCAATGGCGATTTCAAGCAGGTGCTGAAATGGCAGGAAGACTGGGAAGCCTGTGATCAGCTGCAGATGAACGGCTCCATTCTGGAGCACGGTGCGGTGGAAGAAATTTCATCCCCCGCCAGCCTGCTCAGCCGCCGTGGCCGGGATCTGGCCAAGCGCATTGAGTTTTTAACCAGGGTGCCCACGTTTTATTATTTGTATCGCGTGGGCGGCGACAGCCTGGCCAGCGAGCAAACCCGCCCTTGCCCCGGCTGCGGCGGTGACTGGCACCTTGACACCCCGCTGCACGATATTTTTGATTTCTTCTGCGAGCCCTGCCGGCTGGTATCGAATTTATCGTGGGATTTTAAATCATAGGACCCACCGGCTCAGCCCGTTGCAAGAAAGTGGCGAGATTCGGGGCCAGGGTGCCGATGGTGCCCTTGCCAAGGCGTTCCAGCAACACAGCTCCGGTGGTGTTGTCGAGGGTAACCAGCCGGTGTTCGTCGCGGCAGGTGGCAATAAACCAGGTGGCGGGCAGCGTTAATTTTTGCTGCATAAGCTGATGGCCAATCTGGTTTTGCTGCAGGCGCTCAAAATCAGCTTCATTCCAGGGCTGCAGCAGGGTGATAAACAGCCCCTTGTAACACAAGGGTAAATGTCCGGCGTAATAATGGCCGAACAAGGCGGATAATGACGGATGCACGGTAAGGTTAAGTGCATGGCCAACATTATTAAAATGACCGGGTTCGGGCCGGACATAAGGGTGCCAGGCTACCTTACCCTGATGCGCGGGCAACTGCTCGGCCGGAGAGGGTTCGCTGGCATCATGCTCAGCCAGCGGCTGACCATAACAACGCTGATAATGTTCAAACAGGGCGGCCAGCGCCGGCACTACTTGATTCTGCATGGCAAACCCTCACAATGCGGTGAACAATGTATACAAATTTAAAGCCCCATATTACCAACCGGAAATTGAAATGACACCTGAGCAAAAATATCAACAGAGTGAATCTTTGGCGGATCTGGCCCTGGGCAAGCAGAGCAGCTATGTAAGCGAGTATGACCCTGCTCAGCTGCAGGCGGTGCCGCGCAGCCTGAACCGGGATGACTTGCAGCTGCAGGCTGGTGCTCTGCCTTTTTCCGGTGAAGATTTATGGAATTTGTATGAGCTGTCGTGGCTGAATGCCAGAGGCAAGCCGGTAGTCGCCATGGGAGAGGTACGGGTGCCGGCCACCAGTACCAACCTGATTGAGTCCAAGTCGTTCAAGCTGTATCTGAACAGCTTTAATCAGAGCCGCTTTGAAAGCATGACGGCAGTGGAAGAGACGCTGGCCCGTGATCTGTCGGCCTGTGCTGATGGCAAGGTCACGGTCAAACTCTACGAGCTTCATGTCGCTCCGGCCCAGTTTGGCCGCCTGCCCGGCCATTGTATTGATCAGCTCGATATTGATATACAACACTATCAACCGGTACCCGAGCTGCTGGCTAATGCCACCGAAGCAGAGCAAACCTGTGAGATGCTGCACTCTCACTTACTTAAGTCCAACTGCCTGGTCACCGGCCAGCCGGACTGGGGCAGCGTGATGATCCGCTATCAGGGCCCGCGCATTCGCGAAGATGCCCTGCTGCGCTATCTGGTGGGTTTTCGCCAGCATAATGAATTTCACGAGCAGTGTGTGGAACGTATTTTTATGGACATTATGACGCACTGCAAACCCTCCGAGCTGACGGTATATGCGCGTTATACCCGCCGGGGTGGTCTGGATATTAACCCCTATCGCAGTAATGTGGCCGGCAAGGCAGCCAATGTGCGCCTGCTGCGCCAGTAAGCATTGAGTCCGGCAATGCTGGACGCGGGCCGGCGGGCTTCGTAAACTGCGCCACTGGCCCGGTTTTTTCGGTACGATTATTGTGATTCTGTCTGTCGCCGTTCTGGTGTCACATCTGGCGGGTGCACCGCCACTGTCTTCTTACCAGCCCGAGCCCGCTGAACTGCAGCGGGCCCGGCGACTGATGCTGAGCCGCCCCGGCGAATGTGTGGCACTCACCCATTTCTTTTTGCAGCGAAAAGAAGCCAGGCCCGCATCCATGTTCAACTCACGCCAGGAGCTGGACAAGCTGGAGCAGGCCAAGCGCTACCGTACCCGCGGCCAAACCTTTACTGCCTGGCAGCTGCAGGCCTTGTGTCAGGCCAATGATGGTCAACTGCTGACCGCCGATGCCAGCATCAACAAGGCCATTGCGCTGGCCCGGCAGCAGCGTCAGCCCGATGCGCTGGTAACGGCGCTGCTGATCAAAACCAAGCTGGCGCTGGCCACGGATCATACTGCGCAGGCTCAGTCACTGCTGGATGAAGCGAAAAGTGTCAGCCTGCCGGCCGGTGACGGCCTTATTGGCGATCTGCAATTACTGCAGGCCACTGTACTGATGCACCGGCACCGCTACGATGAAGCCCGCCAGCTGTATGAGCAGGTGCGACTGCAGGCCCTGCAGCAGGACGATATGCTGCGCCAGTCCTGGGCCAACTTTTTGCTCGGTGATTATTATCTGCAGCTGCAACAGGATGAGCTGGCCCTGTCTCACTTTCTGGAAACACTGGATGTGCTGGGCGATCGTCGCCAGTTTTACGTTAAGGCGCTGGCCGCCAAAAAAACGGCCGCCATTTATGCTGCTCTTGGCCAGAATGACAAGGCGCTGCAGTTTGCCAACCAGTCTACCACCGAGTTTGAACAGCTGGGCAACAGCCCGCTGCTGATAAGCTCACTCATTAATCTGGGCCGCGTAACCCGGGCCGGAGATGATGCCAACCTGGCACTGGTGTATTTTTTTAATGCACTGGATTTGGTGAAAATTCAGGGTGACGCCAAGCTGATGGCGCAGCTTTATCTGGAACTGGGCCAGTCTTATTCCGACCTGGGCAATAATAAGGAAGCACGGCATTACCTTAATCTGGCCCGCAGTGGTTTTGAGCATACCGACGATTTGCCCCGCCAGACAGATACACTGATACAACTGGGCAAAATGTATCTGGCACAACATGAATATGGCGTTGCCTTGCTGCACCTGGAACGGGCCAAAGCGACAGCCGAACAGCTGGATGATGTGCTGCGGCTGATGGAAAGCCACCGCTGGCTGTCCAGGTTGTTTGAGCAAAGCGGCAATATGGCTGCCGCCCTTACCCATCAAAAAGCCCTGCATGCCTATTTTAAACGGGCCACCACGGTTAACCGGCTGCTGACCCAGAGCCTGGTGCAGGATAACGAACAACAGCTGCAACAAGAACGTGAGCTGAGTGAGCTGGGCCGCAGGAGTGAAAAACTGCAGCAGGACAGAGAGCGCTTTGCGCTGCTGGCCGCCGGGCTGAGTTTGCTGTCACCACTGCTGCTTTATGGTTTGCTGAGAAACCATATTCGCAGCCGCCGGCTATGGCAGCAAAACCAGGATTTGCAACAGTTACTGCTGGTTGAGCCCGCGACCGGCCTGCCTAACTGGCGACAACTGATGCAGCGCCTGCCTCAGGAAATGGCACGCCAGCAGCAACGTTCGGAGCAGTGGTATCTGAGTGAAGAGCAGGCTCGCCCCTTTGATGACAAAATTTACTACATGCTGCTGCAGGTGCCCTTTATGAGCAATCTGCGGGAACGGGTGGGACTGGCTACCGCCAGTCAGATCCAGCTGCAGCTGGGAGAATATCTGCGAGGCCGGCTGCACCCCAGAGCCCGGCTGTATGACTTGCGTGACGGCCAGTTTATTTATGCCATTCCGCAAAAAGAAGTCGCCGAGCTGGCTCCTATTCTGACGGCCCTGGAACGCATGTTTGCCGAGTTTCCCTGTGAGTTTGAACTGGACAGACAGATTTATACCGGCATTATCGGCCATCCGTTTTTACCCAAGGCCCCCAATGCACTGGACGACTTACGCCTGGGTGATGTGCTTTATCTGGCCCTGGCCGCCGCCCGTGAACTGGCTCACAGCACCGGTGAGCCGGCCTGGGTGGAGCTGGTAGCGGTAGACTGTCAGCAGGCGGCTTTTTTCACCGGAGACATACGCAGCTGCTGCATTCAGGGTATTATGAAAGGGCTGGTAAAAGTGAACAGCTCACATAAAAAGCAACAAATTAACTGGCAAGCACTGCAACCCGCGTTACCATCAGAAGATTCAAGGGGCGCTGTATAGGCTTATGATGAGAAATAATGACCACAGCATATTGCAGGATCTGACCTCTGCCATTACCGCGCTGGAAACCCTGTGCAACAGTCTGCAGCAAGAAGCCCCGGATGCTGAAGCACTGGCCGCCCAGGATTCCGGTCTCGGCTTGCTGCTGCAGTGGCAAAAGCTGTTTGGCAATCATGCCGATATCAATAAGCCTGCGGCCGAGCCTTCAGACGATCTGGCAGATATGCTGCGCCAGCAGCTGGCCCGGCTGAAACGGCATGCTCAACAACAGCGCCAACAACAGCAAACAACCCGGGAGCAGTTGTTGCAGGCGGCATGTTATCTGCAGGACAGCCCGTTTATCAGTGAACAACTGACCGGCATTATTCATCAGCTGGAAAATAAAGGCAGTCCGCTATATTACCTTCAGCCTTTGCTGGAGTGTTATCAGCAGGCCCTGACCCTTTCCCGGGAGCAGCAAAGTACGCAGCATGAGCTGTGCCAGCGTCTGCTGCAACTGATTGATGAGCTGGATTACCACGGTGAGATAGGCAACGAGATTCACGCCATTCAGCAGCAGCTGCTGACACAGCATGATCACAAAGCCCTGCCAGCCCAGTGCCTGCGCCTGATTGAACTGATTATTGAGGGCAACCGTAACGAACGCCGGCACTCCGCCCGGTTTTTGGCACTGCTGAATGACGATCTGCAAAATATACATAATCAGTGCAGTGACTCGGTGACCGAAGGCAAGGCACTGATTCAGGATCGTCAGTCTCAGGACGCAGCGCTTGCTCATGAACTCAATGCCATCAATATTGATTTAACCAGTGATCCCGAAGTACAACTGGCGCTGTCTGTTGCCAGCCGTATACAAAGCCTGAAAAATATCGTTAACCAGCACCAGCGGCTGCAGCAACGGGAGTCTGCTTTGCTGAACCGGCTGACAACGCTTGAAGATCAGGTGAGTGCACTGCAGGAACAAGCCAGCGATTATCAACGAAAGTTACTCAGCCAGAATGAAAAGCTGATGATCGACAGTTTAACCCAGATCTATAACCGGGCCGCGCTTGATGAACGACTGAAAATTGAGTTTGAGCGCTGGAAAACAGCAAAAAACCCGCTGGCGGTTGTTTTACTGGACATAGATTACTTTAAACATGTTAACGACAAATACGGCCACCTGGCCGGAGACAAAGCCTTGCGGCTGATCGCCCGGACACTGAGGGAGAGCACCAAGGAAAGTGACTTTGTTGCCCGTTTTGGCGGCGAGGAATTTGTCATTTTAATGCTGAATGTGGATCCTGCATTACTGCACCGGCCACTCCAGCAACTGCTCAAGAAGATTGAGTCTATACCATTTCGTTTTAAAAAAGAGCGCGTGACCATTACCGCATCTATTGGTGCCACCCTGCTGAAATCCGGTGATACCATTACCTCTGCCCTGGAACGCGCTGACCAGGCTCTTTATCGGGCGAAAAATGCAGGCCGCAATCAACTGGTTATTGCGTAAGCCGTTTACACCAATTCAGGGATAAATTAATGATTACTCACATTAATCCGGTCGGCAGCATGAATATGCTGTCGCAAATGGAAGTTGATCGCCTTAAGCAGTCTGCCTCCGGCAGCCTTTATCACTTGTTCAGAAACTGTGCGCTGGCAGTACTGAATTCCGGCAGTAAAACCGACAGCTCCAAGGAAATTCTGGAGCGTTATAAAGACTTTGATATTAACGTCATTCGTCGTGAGCGCGGCATTAAGCTGGAGCTGTTTAATCCGCCCGAACACGCCTTTGTAGATGGTGAAATTATCCGCAGCATTCAGGATCATCTGTTTTCAGTATTACGCGATATCATTTATGTAAACAGTCATTTGCAGGCTTCTTCACTGTTTAATTTAACGGCTTCTACTCATATTACCGACCTGGTGTTTTCCATTCTACGCCATGCCAGAGCCATTAATCCGGGGGCGGATCCCAACATAGTGGTGTGCTGGGGCGGACACTCCATCAGCCCGGTGGAATATCAGTATACTCGCGAGGTAGGTAACGAGCTGGGCCTGCGTGAGCTGAACATTTGCACCGGCTGTGGCCCGGGTGCCATGGAAGGACCGATGAAGGGGGCAGCTGTCGGCCATGCCAAGCAGCGTGTATCCGGCAGCCGTTATATTGGTCTGACCGAGCCATCCATTATTGCCGCCGAGCCGCCCAACCCCATTGTGAATGAGCTGGTTATTTTGCCGGATATTGAAAAACGTCTTGAAGCCTTTGTTCGTCTGGGCCATGGCATTGTTATATTCCCCGGTGGCGTGGGCACGGCAGAAGAAATTTTATACATTCTGGGCATTATGATGCATCCGGAAAACCGTAATCAGCCGCTGCCTATTATTTTGACCGGGCCTAAAGAAAGTGCTGATTATTTCCGCAGCGTAGATGAATTTATCGGCAACACGCTGGGGCCGGATGCTCAGGCGCTGTATCAGATTATTATTGATGATCCGGCAGAAGTTGCCCGGCGCATGAAAACCACCATGCCGCTGGTGCGTGATTATCGCAAGTCGGTGGGTGATGCTTATTCTTTCAACTGGTCATTAAAAATTGAGCCTGAGTTTCAGCTGCCATTTGAACCCGATCACGAAAGCATGGCCAATCTTAATCTGAACTGGGATCAGGCCCCCCAACAACTGGCGGCCAATTTGCGCCGGGCCTTTTCCGGCATTGTAGCGGGCAACGTAAAAGAAAGCGGCTTGCATGCTATTGAGAAGAAGGGTCCTTTCCTAATTAACGGTGACCCCAAACTGATGAAGATGATGGACAAACTGTTGCGTCAGTTTGTTGAGCAGCAGCGTATGAAACTGCCGGGCTCCACCTATGTGCCCTGCTATCGCATCAACCGCTGATATGCTGCTGATCCTGGATGCCATGAACCTGGTGCGCCGCCTGTTTGCGGTGCAACAGCAACAAAATGCCGATACTGACGCACAGCTGATAGCCACCCGTGCTGCGCTGGCGCAGGCTGCCGGCAAGCTGCTGACGCGGTTTCGGCCCAGTCATGTGGTAGCGGTGTTCGATGGTGCACCGGTAGGCTTTCGTCATCGTCTTTATCCCGATTACAAGGCCAACCGCCAACCCATGCCCGATGCGCTGGCCGGCTATCTGGGTGAATTGCAGCAGGCGCTGTGGCAACAGGGCATTGATGCCCTGCTGTCGGACAGTGAAGAGGCAGACGATCTGGTGGCCACACTGGCCTGCCAGCTGGCCCGCCATGGCAAGAACAGCGTGATTGTGTCTACCGACAAGGGCTTTTGTCAGCTGCTGGGGCCACATATTCAGCAGTGGGATCACTTTGGCCAGCGCTGGCTTGATGAACAGCATGTGCAGCAGAAGTTTGGCATAGCGCCGGCCCAGCTGGTGGACTACTGGGCGCTGACCGGGGTCTCGGGCAGCAATGTAAAAGGGGTGCCAGGTATTGGCCCCAAACGCGCCTGTGGATTATTGCAACAATTTGACAACCTCGACACTCTGCTGACTGCACCGGCAACCAGCAAAGAACAAAATATCGTGCAGCAACACAGAGATGAGGCCCTGCTGGCCAGGCAACTGGTGAGACTGGTGGATGATATTGAGCTTGGCGTTAATTTGCAGCAGCTTCGATATCACAATCCGACCAAAGGGCCATAGGCAAAATGGGAACAAAATGTTATAAAGTCGCTGCAAAACAGAGTATAAACCAACCACTGATAACGGAAGCTGCCCATGAACAAACGCAGTATTACCGTGATCCCGGGCGATGGCATTGGTCCCAGCATTATCGATGCCGCCCTGCGCATTATGGATCACGCAGGTTGTAATTTTCACTACGATTATGCCGATGCAGGCCTGATGGCCCTGGAAAAACACGGCGAACTCCTTCCTCAGGTTACCCTGGACCAGATAACCCAGAATAAAATTGCCCTGAAAGGTCCGCTCACGACCCCTGTAGGTGGCGGCTTTACCTCCATTAACGTGTCTTTGCGCAAACTGTTTAACCTCTACGCCAACGTGCGCCCTGTGGTGTCGTTTGAAGGCACGCAAAGCCGCTATAACAATATCGACATTATTACTATTCGGGAAAATACCGAAGGCATGTATTCCGGTGCCGGGCAGAAGCGCTCCGACGACAACAGCAGCGCCGAAGCCATGAGCATTATTACCCGGGAAGGTGCCGAGCGCATTGTGACCTTTGGCTATGAGCTGGCCCGCAAGGAAGGCCGCAAAAAAGTGACAGTGGTGCACAAGGCCAATATTCTGAAGTCAACTTCCGGACTGTTTCTGGAAGTGGCCCGTGAAATCGCTCCCCGCTACCCTGATATTGAAACTCAGGAAATGATAGTGGATGCCGCCTGTATGAACCTGGTGATGTATCCCGAGCGTTTTGACGTCATCATTACCACCAACCTGTTTGGTGATATTTTGTCGGACTTGTGTGCCGGCCTGGTAGGTGGCCTTGGCATGGCGCCGGGTGCCAATATCGGCAAAGACGTGGCCATTTTTGAAGCGGTGCACGGCTCTGCCCCGGATATTGCCGGCCAGAATATTGCCAACCCCTGCTCGGTGATTCTGGCATCCATTCAGATGCTGGAACACCTTGGCATGGCCGACAAGGCCGCACAAATCCGCAACGCCGTGCGCAAGACCATTGCCGAAGGCAAAACCGTGACCCGGGATCTGGGCGGCAACGCCAGCACCACCGAGTTTACCGACGCGATAATTGCCAACCTCTGAAAACAGCGGTCAGCTATAAGCTGTAAGCTGTAAGTAAAAAACGGCGCTGTTCTCACAGCGCCGTTTTTCTGTCTGGTTTTGTGCCGCCTCAGCCGGCAGGGCCAGCGAAAGCAGACCTGGTTTACCGGTACCTCCAGACAACATCACTTACAGCTGACCGCATAAAGCTGACGGCTCCCCGAAGGGGTCAGTCCTTGGGCTGAAGCTTGGCGACTTTACGTGGCTGACACACATGCACCGTAATTTCTTCCCGGTCGTGATAGAGCTGCTTGGCCTGCACCTGAAACCCTCCCAGCTGGTCGAGCTTTTCCTGCAATTGCTGCAGGTTATGTACGGCTTCAGCGTAGCGCTTTTTCATCGGCAGCTTGAGGTTAAAAATGGCCTCCTGGCAGTCTTCTGCCAGCAGCCAGTCGGCCATGAGCGCCACCACCCGGGCGGGTTTGTCTACCATGTCGCACACCAGCCAATAAGTATTTTTGCGGCTGGGCCGCCATTTAAAACCATCTTCCCGATAGTGTTTTACCTGGCCGGTTTCCATCAGGCTGTCTGCCATGGGGCCGTTATCAATAGCGGTGACCATCATGCCCCGGGCGACCAGCTGATAAGTCCAGCCGCCGGGAGCGGCCCCCAAATCGACACCACGCATGCCCGACGTCAGCCGGGTATCCCACTCTTCACGGGGAATAAACACATGAAAAGCCTCTTCCAGCTTGAGGCTGGAGCGACTGGGCGCATCGGCAGGAAACCGCAGCCGGGGAATGCCCATATGAAAGGGTGACTGGTTATAGGAATAGGAATAACCCAGCATGACCTTATTGTTGGCGGTAAAGAACAGATGCAGTGTGGGCCGGTTGCGGGCTTCGGCGCGGGTTAATACCCCCTTGCCGCGCAAAGCCTGACGCGCCGGCACGGTAAATTTGCGGCAAAACTTTGACAGCTCCTTGCCATCATTGGTGTCGGCAGTTTCTACCCGAATATCACCGCACAGAGGCATGCCCTCGGCGGCATCAATAATAGGGCTGATGCGATCGTCCAGCGGCAGATCATTCAGCTCGGCCCATACCACCAGCATCTGACGGGCAAAAATCAGCTCACGAAATGGCAGCTTACGACCCAGCAGATCGCCGTCTTCCGGCTGAAAGCACTCATACACCACATAACCGCTGTTATCTTTGGTGCGGGCAAAGCCCGGGCAACCCATTTGCCCTGCCCTGTCCTGAATTTCGGCCGCCGCTTCTTTTTCAAATCCGGGACGGCAATAGATCAACAACTGTTTCATTTAAACCTCAACCAGGTGCGGCCGGCCAGCAACAGGCATAACCAACCCACCATAAAACTCAACCCCCCGAGCGGGGTAATAAAACCAATCCCTTTGGTGCCAAACAACACCAGGGCATAAATACTGCCGCTGAACATCACCATGCCCAGTACAAAACAAACGACCGCGGCGTTGATCAGCACACTGGCCCGCTGCCGGAGCATAATGGCCAGCAACAGCAGTGCCAGGGCGTGCAGAAACTGATATTGCACACCGGTGTTAAACGCCGATACCAGCGCCGGGGCTGCCACCAGGCCATGGGCACCATAGGCCCCCAGCGCAGTGGCACTGAGGCCGGCCAAAGCCGCAGCATAAAAGGCAAGATTAATGATCATGAATAAAGCTCCTGATGCGTTCAATCACCTGAGCCAGATTGCCCTCAAGGGTTGCACCCGAAGACTTGCGCGGCTTGAAGCCATGATCGCCATCGGTAATCCAGCCGGTTTGTACCGTATCAGCCAGATCGTAACCGGCCACGGCTTCCCGGTTGCCAAAAGTGTCGCGCTCCCCTTGCAACAACAGGGTGGGCGTGGCAATGGAGGCCAGGTGCTGCCCGCGAAAACGTTCGGGTTTGCCCGGCGGATGAAACGGAAAGCCCAGCAATATCAGTCCGGCAGGGGCCAACTCATCGGCCACCAGTGAGGCCATGCGCCCGCCCATGGACTTGCCTGCCAGAAACAACCGCGGATGAGTAAACTCCGCCGCCAGCTCGCGCCAGCAGTTCAGTAATACCGGCTCACGATCCGGCGGCCGGCGGCGGCCATCACTTCGGGTTTTTTGCATATAAGGGAACTCAAAGCGCACCACCTGAATATGCTCGTCTGCCAGTCCCCGGGCCAGTGTGTGCATGACATCGTGCTCCATACCGGCACCGGCACCATGGGCCAGCAGTACTCTTGCTGCAGCATGGTCGGGGCCATCTTTTAATACGTTCAACTGTTTACCCCTTTTTGTTTTTCTTCTTTACTGACCAGCGCCAGCATCCAGTCACGAAAGGCAGCAATTTTGCCAAGGTTTGCCTGAGCCTCATGACTGACCAGGTAATACGCATTTTTTGACATTAACACCTGCTCAAAGGGGCAGACCAGCCGGCCGGCATCGATTTCCGGCTGAGTGAGCACACTGTGGCCAAGGGCCACCCCCTGGCCATGAATGGCCGCCTGGATCACCATGGAGGAATGACTGAAAATCGGCCCCTGATTGACGTTGGCGGCCTGAATATCCAGCTGCTTGAACCAGGCCTTCCAGTCACGCCGCGAAGTATCATGCAGCAGAGTATGCCGGGTTAAATCTTCCGGGGTTTTCAGCGGCCGGGTGCCCATCAGCAGCATGGGCGAGCATACCGGGATCAGGTATTCCGCATGCAGCTTGTCGGCGCGCAGACCTGGCCAGTGCCCCTTACCATAATAAATAGCCACATCCACGTCGTCGGTGAGCGAGCCTTCGTCCAGATCCACCGCCTTGATGCGCACGTCTATGTCCGGATGTGCCTCACTGAAGCGCACCAGCCTGGGCACCAGCCACTGAATGGCAAAACTGGGCTGCAGGCTGACGGTAAGGGCTCCTTTGGCACTGCGCGCCAGCAGGCGTTCGGTGGCATCGGAAATACCGGTAAAAATATCCTTTATTTCCAGAAAGTAACTCTGCCCCTCTTCAGTGAGCAGCAGCGAGCGGTTACGCCGCCGAAACAGCTTGATACCCAGAAATTCTTCCAGCGCCTTGATTTGATGGCTGATGGCGGCCTGAGTCACAAACAGCTCTTCAGCTGCCCGGGTGAAGCTCAGGTTACGGGCAGCGGCTTCAAAGGCTTTCAGCGCGTTAAGCGGAGGTAATCGCCGGGACATGCTCATCTCTGACAGCGTTTAAGTGGCTGTGAATTATAGGGGTCTGCGGCTGCGCATACCAGCATGGCTCTGGTTCATTTTTAATGACGGGCTGAGTACACTGGCATTCTTGATCTATGGCGGACTGAAGATTGATGGATTGGTTACCTGTGTCACTGCTCGACTGGCTGATGCTGACCTTTGTGGGTTTGCTGGTGTTGCTGATGCTCTATAGTCTGCTGCGCCGGCTGTGGCGGGGCAAGCCGAAAGTACTGTTTGAGCCCGCCGTGATGTTCAGCCCGGAAGCCGCCACTGCCTTTGCATTGCTGGAACAGGCGGTAAATCACCGGCTGCGGGTGTTTGCAGCGGTGCAGATGAGCGAGGTTCTGGCAGTCTCTGCGGCACTTGGTAAAGCACAACGGGAGCAGGCCGCTCAGATGATGCTGGGCGAGACACTTGATTTTGTGTTGTGCTCTCCCGGGGAGCTGATGCCCCGGGTGGTCGTCGCACTGACCGACGACAGCCTGAGCCGCACCGACGGCCGCCACCGGCACCGGCTGCTGGAGCAGATTGAGACCGCCGGCCTGCCGGTAGTGCACTTGTCGCCCAGAGACTGGCCCGAGCCCGGCATGTTGTGGGAAGAAATAGCCGCCCTGCTGCAGCCCGATACCATTCAGCCGTTTGCCGTTAACGGCCGCCGTGAGCCTACCCTCAGCCTGCCCGACGATGAACCCGACGACGAGCCGGAAATAAAATGGTAAGCCAGCTTAACGCATGCCAAAACGCTTTTTGGTCAGCCGACAACTTTGTCATTCCGGGCTTGACCCTGAATCCATCCTGCAAAGGATATCGCCCTCTACAAGCACTGCTCACAACTCACAGCCGGCACCCACTTACAGCTGAAAGCTTATGGCTTACGGCTCTCCCGAAGGGAGCAGGTTAAAGCCATAACTCACTTAACGGCGTCTCCGGCGTATAGTGATGGGCAATTTGTGCCAGCAACAGTTCGGCGGTGGCCAGGGCATCGGTTAAAGCATGGTGGGGCGAATAATGGGGCAGATTATAGCGCTCACGGCTGTTGGCCAGACGAATGGATACCGGCTTGCGCCCCCGCAACCGGCTCCACAGGCTGAGCTGACGAGGGTGAAAGCGGGTTTCCAGCTCCATGGTATCGATCACCGGAAAGCGAATATCCTCATATAGCCTCGCTTTCAAGGCGGCGGCAAAGAAAATCTGCTCTATGCGCCGGTAGTGCACCACCACAATACGTCCGGCCAGGGCGTTGAGCAGTGCATCCAGCACCTGTAACAAGTCCGGCGCTTCCTCTATTTCCGAATGGGTAATACCGTGAATGGCCACGGTATTACCCGCCATTGGCCGGTGCGGGTTGACAATCCAGTGAGCAGATGCGCGACAGTAAATGCGCTGCAGATCGAAAGGCACCAGCCCTATGCTGACAATGGCGTCTTTTCTGGCATCCAGCCCGGTGGTTTCAAAGTCCAGCGCCACAAAAGGCACGTCTGCCAGCGGCGTGTCCGGACCCGGCAGGCCAGCCCGGTAAAAGCGCTGCAGCCGGTAGTCACGGGCGCTGCGGGCACGCTCTTCAAACAACGCCGGCCAGTCGGGTGCACTGGCGGTGTCGACCAATGATGACGGTCTGAGATACATCATAGGCTCCTTACGAGGCTCGTCCGGGCTGATAACGGAACTTCAGAAACTTCTGTGCCTGACTCAGGATCTGAAACGCCTCTTTAAGGTTGCGCCGTTCAAAGTCGGACAGGTTTTCCGGCTCTATATTGTTATCAGGCTCTCTGCCCGCTTCTACGTCCATGGCCTGATGACGAATGCGCACCATGGCAATAAACTCCATGGCGTCCCGCAGATCCGGCCCTCTGCCTCTGGGCAGTATATCGGCCTCAATCACATCGTTCAGCCGCTCAAAGGAATTCTGTGCCTTGGAACCTACCGCCAGGGCATGCACACGAATTAAATCTGCCAGCGGTGCCGTGCCGCGGCGCTTAAGGTTAATGGAGTTGTTATGTTTGCCGTCCTGCTCCATGACAAACTCTTTAAAGAACCCGAGCGGTGGCGTGCGCAGCAGCGCATTGCGGGCCATGCTGGCCAGAAAACGCGGACTGCGGCGGGCGCGGCGCACAATTAAGCGATTAAGCTGTTCGGCCCATTCCAGGTGGCCGTATACGCCGTCAAGATCAAAGAAGATATTACTGTTCAGCAAAGAGCGGGCGCTGGGGTTGTCTATCCAGTCAATAAAGCACTGCTCCCACTCTGTGCGGGTTTTGCGCCATTCCGGGTTGGTGGCCATAATATTGCCGGTGCAGTAGCTGTAGCCACAGGCGGCCAGGCCATCACACACAAAGTTGGCCAGCTCAGCAAAATAGTCATTGTGCCGTTCGGCATCATAACTGTTATCGAGAATAATGGCGTTATCCTGGTCGGTCACCACCAGTTGTTCGTCCCGGGCCATGGAGCCCAGCGCCAGAAAGCAGTACGGCACCGGCGGCGGCCCCAGTTTTTCTTCGGCCAGCTCCAGCAGCCGCTGCTTGAAGCTGCGGCCAATCACCGCCATGGCGGAGCCAATCATGTGAGAGTTGGCGTCTTCGTTAACCATGCGCACAAAGCAGGCTCTGGCATCGTCGGCAATGGTGGCCAGCTCGCCGGCATCCTGGGCGCGAAAAATATGCCGCACCACAAACAGGCTGTTGCGGGATTCATGACGCATAACATCCGACAGCGCCACCACACCGATGGGCTTGCCTCTGTGCAGTACCGGCAAATGGTGCAGGTTATAGCGCAGCATGGTCAGCATGGCTTCAAACACATATTGATCACTTTCTGCCGCCACCAGATCCACCGACATGATCTCGGCTACCGGCGTACTGGAAGGCAGCTCTTCGGCCAGCACCCGGGTACGCAGATCCCGGTCGGTAATAATGCCGGCCACTTCTACCTCTTCCCCTTCTTCGTTCAGCACCAGAATGGAGGAAACGGCCTCTTCGGTCATTTTACGGGCGGCATCAAATACGCTGGCAGCGCGGCCGATAGATACCGGCTCGCGGGAAATCAGTTCACGAATGCTGGACGTCATCAGTTCGTTGGCTTCCTGATGACGGGACACCGCATGGCGCAGCCGGGCACTGTCTCCCACTTCCACAAAATCGGCAAAGACTTCAAAGCGTTCATACAAATCATGAAACACGACTTCGGGCAGGCAATAGACCAGGGTGTCTTCCAGCGTAGTGGCAGGCAAGCGGTTTTTATTATTCATCAGCAGCCCCATCTGACCAAACAGGCTGCCTTCACTCAGGCGGTTATACAGCTCACCGTTACGGCGGTGTATTTCTACCGCCCCGCTGCGAATAAGATAGAGATGGTGCACCGCATCGCCATATTTAAAAATAACGGTACCGGCCCGAAAGTAGCTGACCTCCACCTGAGTGGCTATGTGCTCCAGCTCTTGGTCGGGCAGCGCCTTGAAGGGGTAGCACTGGCGTATAAAAGCGAGTACCTCCAGCTGCTCTGCTTCCATGGTTCACTCCTGCAAAACGTGAAAAAGGCAGCACCCGGCTGCCTTTAAATTGATTAACGGTGCCGCAGGCGCTTAGCCTCTTGGCTCCGACATCAGCCCTTTGATCAGCGCTACACAGGAAATAAGCAGCACTATGGTAAAGGGAAAGCCGGTAGATACCGCCATGGCCTGCAAACCGGCCAGACCGCCGCCCAGCATCAGGGCAATGGCCACCAGACCCTCAAAGGTACACCAGAACACCCGCTGCGGCTTGGGCGCGTTGACCTTGCCGCCGGCGGCAATGGTGTCGATGACCAGCGAGCCGGAGTCGGACGAGGTAACAAAGAACACCACTACCAGCACAATACCGATAAAGGAAGTAATGGCGGTGAGCGGCAGCTGCTCCAGCATCACAAACAGCTGCAGCGGCAGTGCGGCTTCACTGACAGCCTTGATGCCGTCACTCACCACCAGATCGATGGCGGTACCGCCAAAGGCGCTGAACCACAGCATACAGGCAGAAGTTGGCACCACCAGTACGGCAATCAGGAACTCACGCACCGAACGGCCACGGGATACCCGGGCAATAAACATGCCTACAAAGGGTGACCAGGAAATCCACCAGGCCCAGTAGAAGGCAGTCCAGCCCTGGGAGTAATTGGCATCTTCCCGGCCAAAGGGCATGGACAGCGCCGGGAAATACTCAAAGTACGCAACAATATTGTTGAACAGACCGGTAAAGATAAGCAGGGTCGGCCCCACTATCAGCACAAAGCCCAGCAGCAGTGCCGCCAGCCCCATGTTGATTTCAGACAGGCGTTTTACCCCCGCATCCAGCCCGGCCAGCACCGACACCAGTGCCACCAGAGTAATGAGGATCACCAGCACTACCTGAGTGGTGACCGTATCGGGAATATCAAACAGAAAGTTAAGGCCGGCCGAGGCCTGAGAGGCACCGTAACCCAGCGACGTAGCCAGACCAAACAGAGTGGCGACCACCGCCAGAATATCAATAATATGACCAGGCCAGCCCCATACCCGCTCACCCAGCAGCGGATAGAGCACAGAGCGCATGGTCAGCGGCAGCCCCTTGTTAAAGGAGAAAATGGCCAGACCCAGTGCCAGCACCGCATAAATGGCCCAGGGGTGCAGTGCCCAGTGATACAGGGTGGCGGCCATGCCAAGACGGCTGGCCTCGGCGGCATTTCCGGCAGCTCCGCCCAGCGGAGCCCAGTCAGTACGCACGCCGTTTTCTACCGTGGTGCCGGCAAACGAGGTACCGAAGTGAGTCAGCGGCTCGGACACACCAAAAAACATCAGACCTATGCCCATGCCGGCGGCAAACAGCATGGAGAACCAGCCGATATAGGTGAAATCCGGGCTGGCTTCGGTGCCGCCGATGCGGACTTTGCCCAGGGGGGAAATAATCAGCCCCAGACACACCAGCACAAAAATGTTACCGGCGGAAAGAAAGAACCAGTCAAGGGTGGACGTGAGCCAGCCGCGCAGATCGCTGAACATGGGCCCTACCTGGTTCTGAAACGCCAGGGTGAGAAACACAAAGGCCACAATAGCCAGACCGGAGATCATGAATACACGGTTATGAATGTCGAGCCCGAACGGACCAATTTGCAGGGCGATATTGTCTTGCCCTATCTGATAATCGGTATCAATGGGCGTCACTTTGCCCTCGGGGGCGATAACATCATGGTTATCTTTTTCTGCCATGAAGATGCTTCCTTTTTTAAGGGATTGGCTTGCTTGAACCACTCTAGGGTAGCACAGCAGCGACACAGAATGGCCAGGCGGGGGCTCAGCTGAACAACATTTAGCCAGAGCAAGGCACTTCTTCCCGCTCCGCCCCCCTGCTACAATTCAGGCTTTCACGGATTTTAAGCTTACAAGGTTCCCGTTCATGCGTACCAGTCAATACCTGCTTTCCACTCTTAAAGAAACTCCGAGCGATGCCGAAGTGATCAGCCACCAGCTGATGCTGCGGGCGGGCATGATCCGCAAGCTGGCCTCGGGCCTGTATACCTGGCTGCCCAGCGGTTTGCGGGTGCTGAACAAGGTGGCGGCCATAGTGCGGGAAGAAATGAACCGCGCCGGTGCCATTGAAATGCTGATGCCGGTAGTGCAGCCCGCCGATTTGTGGCAGGAAACCGGCCGCTGGGACAAGTTCGGCCCCGAGCTGCTGCGCATTAAAGACCGCCACGATCGTCCCTTTGTGCTGGGCCCCACCCATGAAGAAGTGATCACCGCCATGGTGCGCAACGAGGTCGCCTCTTACAAGCAGCTGCCTCTGAATCTGTATCAGATCCAGACCAAATTCCGTGACGAGGTACGCCCGCGTTTTGGCGTGATGCGCTCCCGCGAATTTGTAATGAAAGATGCTTATTCTTTCCACACCACTCAGGACAGCCTGCAGCAGACCTACGACGACATGTATGCCGCCTACAGCCGTATTTTTGAACGCATGGGTCTGGACTTCCGCGCTGTGCTGGCCGACACCGGTGCCATTGGCGGCAGCGCTTCGCACGAGTTTCATGTGCTGGCTCAAAGCGGTGAAGACGATATCGCTTTCTCCACCGAGTCCGATTACGCCGCCAACATTGAAATGGCCGAAGCACTGGCCCCGAAAGCAGCCGCCGATGCTCCTACCCAGGAGATGGTGCTGACCGACACGCCCGATACCAAGACCATTGCGGATCTGGTAGAAAAATTCGGCCTGAACATTGAGCAGACCGTGAAAACCCTGCTGGTAAAAGCCGCCGATGAGGTAGATGCACCGCTGGTAGCGCTGCTGGTACGCGGTGACCACGAGCTGAATGAAGTAAAAGCCGAGAAGCTGCCGCAAGTGGCCAGCCCCCTGACCTTTGCCACCGAAGAAGAAGTGCGCGCCGCCGTAGGTGCCGGCCCGGGCTCGCTGGGTCCGCTGAACATGCCGCTGCCGGTGATTGTGGACAGAGCCGTGGCGGTAATGAGCGACTTTAGTGCCGGTGCCAATATCGACGACAAGCACTATTTCGGCATTAACTGGGGCCGTGACCTGCCCCTGCCCGAGGTGGCCGACCTGCGCAATGTGCGTGAAGGCGACCCCAGCCCCTGTGGCAAGGGTGTGCTGCAGATTAAACGCGGCATTGAAGTGGGTCATATCTTCCAGCTGGGTAATAACTACTCCGAGAAGATGAACGCCACCGTACTGAACGAAGGCGGCAAGGCCACCGTGCTGGAAATGGGCTGCTACGGCATTGGTGTGTCCCGCATTGTGGCCGCGGCCATTGAGCAGAACCATGACGACCGCGGCATTATCTGGCCCGAGGCGCTGGCCCCGTTCCAGGTAGCCATTATTCCCATGAACATGCACAAGTCTCATCGGGTGCAGGAAGTGGCCGACAAACTCTACGCCGAGCTGGCCGCCGCCGGCATTGAAGTGCTGTTTGATGATCGCAAGGAGCGCCCGGGTGTGATGTTTGCCGATATGGAGCTGCTGGGTGTGCCCCACAGTATTATTATTGGTGAGCGCGGCCTGGACAACGGCGTGGTGGAATACAAACACCGCCGTGGCGGCGACAAGCAGGAAGTGGCCATCGATGATGTGATTGCCAAAATCCAGGCGTTGATTGGCTAACTCCCTTCGGGAGAGCTGTAAGCGATCAGCTTTAAGCTATAAGAAAAACAACCGGTGCTTACAGATAGCACCGGTTTAAAAATCATTCCGGCCTTTGAGCCGGAATCCATTCTGCAGGCGATGGAGTCTTTATTCGAACAGCCGTGCTTTATGCAATGGACTCCGGATCCGTCATGCTGAACTTGATTCAGTACCGGAGTGACCCCGCTGCTCTACTTACAGCTGACAGCTTACGGCTTACAGCCCCCGAAGGGGATTAGTCCGAATGATGGCGGCTGTCGTTGGCTTGGGCCAGCAACATGCGGCTTTCTTTAAGGAAAGTGTCGGCATAGTCGCCGAAATAATCACTGACAGCGCTGAACTGCTTTACAAAGGCGTCGCGCTGTCCATTCTCCAGCTCTTCCAGTAACTCGCCAAAGCGCCCGTGATAACGTCGTATCATCGCAAGATTGCGGGGTGACGACAGAATAATGTCGGCATACAGCGCCGGATCCTGCGCAAACAAACGGCCTACCATGGCCAGCTCCAGCCGGTAGATGGGCGAGCTTAACCGCAGCAGACGAGACAAATCTGCTCCTTCAGCACACAAATGAGCACCATAGGCAAAGCTGGTAAAGTGACGCAGCGCCTGTACCAGGCTCATGGCCTCGTCGTGCTCGGCCGCCGGCACCTCCTGCAGGCGGGCCCCCCAGATACGCATTTGCGCCAGCAGCCATTCATAGTCTGCTTCGCCGCGGCCATGGCAGTGAATAATCACCTGCTTGGCCAGGCTGGGAATATCCGGTCCGAACATGGGGTGCAGCCCCAGCACAGGACCTGAATGCGCGTTCAGCATGGCGGCCACCGGCTCGCTCTTGACGCTGGTCAGATCTACCAGCAGGCAGTGCTCGGGCAGCTTGGGCAGGCGCTCTATTACCGCCACGGTTTGATCGATGGGCACGGCAATCATTACCAGACCCGCATCGGCCAGCAGCGTATCGGCCTTGTGCCAGTCGTCCTTTTCAAGGATCTCGGTGTGGTAACCAGACAGGCTCAGCAGGTGGGCAAACAGACCACCCAGCTGGCCGCCACCGCCAATCACCACCGCCTTGCCCAAATCCGGATTCACACATTTGAAGCCGGTGTCTTTTTCACTGGCATAAGATTCGCGCATAAAGCGGCGCAGCACGTCTTCTATCAGGTCGGGCGGCACACCCTGTGCTTCGGCTTCGGCCCGGCGGCTGGCGAGCATGGCGGCTTCACGGTCGGGCACATAAATAGGCAGGCCATGCCGGCTTTTTACTTCCCCTACCCCCGCTACCAGCTTAAGCCGCTGCGCAAACAGCTTGACCAGCTGCTGATCCACTTCGTCGATTTGATCCCGCAGGACCTTGAGTTCATCTACCATTTTATCCATCCCGGAATTAACACGCCGGACCTGAGTCCGGCGTTGCATTATGCCTGTTTATTGCGTGAGCTGACAATGTCAGGCAACGCGTGCCTTGAGTGAGGCAGACAGCTGCTGATGGCAACGTGCCAGCAATTCGGCGGTGGTGTCCCAGCCGATGCAGGCATCGGTAATGGACACACCGTACTGCATCTCACTCACCGGCTGCTCGCTGGGCTGGTTGCCCTCAAACAGGTGTGATTCCAGCATAATACCGAGAATAGACTCATTGCCTTCCTGGATCTGGCGCACCACATTGTCGGTCACCAGCGGCTGCAGGCTGTAATCCTTGTTGGAGTTGCCGTGACTGCAGTCCACTACCAGCCGCGGCGTCAGGCCGGCACTGATCATGGCTTTTTCGGCCAGGGCAATATTGACCGAGTCGTAGTTGGGCTGCTTGCCGCCACGCAGGATAACATGGCCGTCGGGGTTGCCCTGAGTCACCAGCAGCGCTACCTGACCTTCCTGATTAATGCCCATAAAAGCGTGGGATTCGGCAGCCGCCTTCATGGCGTTGATGGCAGTGCCCAGGTTACCGTCAGTGCCGTTTTTAAAGCCCACCGGCATGGACAGGCCCGAGGCCATTTCTCTGTGAGTCTGGGATTCGGTGGTGCGGGCACCAATGGCAGACCAGGAGAACAGCTCTGCAAGATATTGCGGACTGATCGGGTCCAGTGCTTCTGTCGCCAGAGGCAGCTCCAGCTCCGCCAGCCAGCACAGCAGCTCCCGGGCTTTGTGCAGGCCCAGCTCAATATCAAAGGTGCCATCAAGGTGAGGATCGTTAATAAAGCCTTTCCAGCCTACTGTGGTGCGCGGCTTTTCAAAATAGACGCGCATTACAATATAAAGGCTGTCGCGATATTCATCATGCAGTTTTTTGAGGCGGGTTGCGTACTCTTTGGCTGCGTCTACATCGTGAATGGAGCAAGGACCACAAATAACCAGCAAGCGGTGATCCTTGCGGTGCACAATATCAGAAATGGTTTGCCGGGCCTGGCCGATGTAATCGAGCGCTTTTTGAGAAATGGGCAGCTTGGCTTTCAGCTCGGCCGGAGTGATCATCACCTGCTCGGATTGAATATGGATATTGTTTAATGTGTCTTTCTGCATGATGACATCCTCACTGTAAACTTTTTTATACAACCAAAGAGAAAGAAAAGGTTAGTCTCGTTTGACATATAGAAACTTCTTTTCTACGCAACCGGCTTCAACCTTATCAAGGCTGGCCGGGGTTGCAAAGCCCGGGAGAGCATCAAATGCGGTTTATTTTGTTTATAATTGAAAAAAATGAGGAGCCTGTATGCAATTAAGCAATCGCGAGCAGCAGGAGCTGGTACTGGCCCTGCGGCGCATTCTGGATCACTATGGTGTAGACTACCGGCAAAGCCCCGAGTCTTATGATTATGATACGGTTTATGACCATCAGTGCCGGCTTATTCTGGATGAAGTGGCAGCAAGCTGGGAGCAGCATTACGGTTACCGCCCCAGCCCCATGACGCTGCAAAAAGCCCTGTTTGCCGCCGAGCACAGCCGCCAGTTTTCCCCGCCCTGGTACAGACGGATTATCAACGCGATAAAGTGGTAGGCCCCAATTTATTGGGGCAACCCGTGCATGATGCGACGAAGCAGCCCCGTTTGCCGGGTATAAACCCCGGCCTCATCCACCAACGCGACTTCCAGCTTTATTTTACCCGTCAATCTCATCCATAAAGGCGTCAAGGTTTTCGTCGTCAGGCATTTCACGCTGTTTGCCGACTTTGGCATCCTGAAACTGCAGATAGAAATCCTTGGTCAGACCGTAGGGATCAAGCGAGTTATCAATAATGGCCTCGCGCTCTATCAGCTCACTGCGCTGATAAAGCCCGTCCAGCGCCCATTTGCCGGTGCGCATGGCAAGAGACATAACGTCATAAGGAAAGTACAGCGTATCCACCACATCGCCGGTCAGCTGACGCAGAGTGGCCGGACCATAGAGCGGGATCATCATATAAGGGCCATTACCAACTCCCATTTGTCCCAGAACCTGACTGAAATCTTTGGCTTTGGGTTCAAATGAGAGCTTCTGGGCCACATCAAAGTAACCCAGCACGCCCACAGTACTGTTAACGCCAAAACGCACCAGGTTAGTGCCGGCACCGGATAAGTCGCCGGTAACCAGATGGTTGACGAAGCTGGCAGGCTCTTCGAGGTTCAGCACTACATTCTGAATGCCCGTACGCACCGAACGGGGTACATAGTCGGCATAAGCGTGGGCAGCAGGACGTACAATATAGGGCTCGGCTACATCATAGTTAATGACCCAGCTGGCCCGGTTTACCGGCTCAAAGGGATCACGAGGATCATCCGCGGTAGATTTGGCATAGTCTGCCGGCACAGCCGGTGAGAAAGGATCATTCACCCGCTCCTGCTGCACCCCCTGGTGCGCCGCACAGCCGGTAAGCACAGTGCCGGCCATGAGAATAAGTGCTCTGTACCACATGGTTAGGTCGCTCATTTTTGTTGTTATAAAAGAGTAAGTCTACTCATGACTGACCAACACGGCCAGTCATCACCACCGGCTGAAAGCCATATTATAACGGCGTGTCGATAATCACGCTCAGCTGCTTGTCTTCACTGGTGCTGAGCACACCACTGCGCCCTTCCCAGGCGTTGGTGACATCGGTAACGTTACCGCTGGGAGCAATACGCGCCTTAATAATAATCTCATCGCGGCTGCTCATGTTATTGTCAGGTACCATGGCATCGGCATTGGACAGGGTGACGCTGAGCGGAAACGCCGGCTGCTCTATCCGTCGGGCCACCAGCGGCATTTCGCCACCATTGGCATCCACGGCAAACACAAACAAAACAGCGCCGGGGTGATAAGGCACACTGGTGCCGGTATTAATTTCTATCTGATAGCGGGGGCCGGTAACCGGCGCCTGCTGATTGCTGCTCATTTGCTGCTCGGCAAACGCAATGGACCGCTGGATCATGGCATAACGCGGATGCTCGGGAGACATAATCTCGAGCATTTGCTGCCAGCGGGCTCTGGCCTGTTCAAAATCATTCTGCTGTACCGCCATAAAGGCAAACACTGACCAGGCTTCCAGGTTACCGGGCTGGCTGACCAGAACATTGCGTATCATTTGCTCGGCACGCAGGTTTTCTCCGGTCATGGCCAGTGCCTCGGCATAGGGCACGTATACGGCTTCAGGCTCATCGGTAAGTTTAATGGCTTTTTCCAGTGCCTCCCGGGCAGTTTCACCATCACGCATTTCCAGCGATAACCGGCCCAGCAACAGCCAGCCACGGTAGTCGTCGCCATCCTGATGCAGGCGGGTACGCAGCGCCAGAATAAGCTCGCGCACGTCCTGCTCGGTCACGCTTTCATCCGGCTCTATCAGTACCTTGCGCGACAGCTCCTGCAGATTGCCGGATACCCGCTGCCACTCGGCCACTTCCTCATGTGCTCCCACCTGCCAGTAAACCCCGACACTGACCGCTATCATCAGCACCAGCGCCGAGATAATGGTGAGCGGGCTGCGGCCGTCCCGGGCCTTGGTTTCATTGGTGACCACATCATCCAGCAGACTTTTCTGCAGCTCCTGCTGCAGGGCCTCGTCATCTTCCAGCAGGCCCAGTTCACTGTCTTGCTCCAGCTCTTTTATCCGCTGGCGGTAAAGCTGAGTATTGAGCTCGTTACGACTGTGGCTGGACTCAGCCCGCCCACGGGTAAGAGGAAAAATAATGATCAGTGCCAACAGCAGAGTCAGGCCGGCACAAAGGATCCAGAATAAGGTCATGTCAGCTCTCTTTGTTCTTGTTCAGCAGGCGCTTGAGGCGCTGTTTTTCTTCTTCGCTCAGGGTTTCGTCAGCAGCCAGCGCCGGCTTTTTACGAGTACGCACCAGCACCACCACCAGGCCAATTAACAGCACCAGCACAGGGCCGGCCCAGAGAATAAGGGTGGACGCCATAAAAGGAGGCTTATAGAGAATAAAGTTACCGTAGCGGGCTACCATGTAGTCCACTACTTCTTCTTTGCTGCTGCCTTCCTGCAGCATCTGATAGGTTTTTTCCCGCAGATCCTTGGCCAGCTCGGCGTTGGAGTCAGCTATGTCCTGATTCTGACATTTAGGACAACGCAGCTCTTTTAACAACTCACGAAAGGTCTCTTCTTTTTTCGGGTCGTCAAAGTTGTATACATCGATGGCGGCATGAGCTGCCGGCAGCCAGAGCATGGCCGCCAGCATAAGTATTCGCATCAACATGGACATTACTCCATTTGCTCAAAGATAGGCTTGAGGGTCTGCTTCCATACCTGATCGTTCACATCCCCCACATGGCGGTAGCGAATAACGCCGTTGCTGTCGATAAGGAAGGTTTCAGGCGCGCCGTATACGCCCAGATCCAGACCCAGCATGCCGCGGGGATCATACAGATCGATGGCATAGGGGTTACCCAGATTACTGAGCCAGCGCAGCGCCTTTTCACGCTCATCCTTATAGTTCATGCCAATAATATGCACGCCCTCACTGGCCTTGAGCTGGTTGAGATATTCGTGCTCGGCATAACAGGTAGGACACCAGGTGGCCCACACATTGAGCAGCATGGGCTGGCCGGTAAAAATGGACTTGTCATGCTGTTTGTCGGGGTTATGCAAGTCCTGCAGAGTAAACTCAGGAATAGGCTGATCAATCAGCACCGATTCCAGTTTGGTGGGGTCGGAAAACAACCCCTTGTACAGAAATACACTGGCACCCAGAAATATCAGCAGCGGAATGGACAGAATAAGAATACGACGGTTCATCAGGCCTCCGCGGCTTGTTGTTTACGGCCAAAACGGTAGCGCTTGTCGATAATGGCAATCACACCGCCAATGGACATCAACAGTGCTCCAAACCAGATCCAGCGTATAAAGGGCTTGTAGTAAAGCCGCACCGCCCAGGCACCGTCATCCAGCTCTTCACCCAGCGCCGCGTACAGATCGCGGGTAATGCCGGCATCAATGGCCGCTTCGGTCATGGACATGCGTTGCACCACATACATGCGTTTTTCGGCTTTCAGCTCGGTCAGCGGTTTGCCGTTTTTGGACACACTGATCACCCCTTTGAAGCCTTCGTAGTTAGGGCCGTCAGCATCACGAATACCGTCAAAGGTAAAGGTGTAATCGGCAAAGGTGACGGTATCACCGGGCACCATGCGTACATCCCGCTCTATGCTGTAAAGCTGGGTGCAGCTGATGCCAACAATGGTCACCGCCAGACCAATGTGACCCAGGATCATGGCCCAGTGGCTGTTGCCCAGCTTGCGCACACCGGTAAAGAACGAATGCCGGTGCGTGGCCCGCACCCAGGTTTCCTGCAGGCTGGTAATGGTAATAAAGGCACCCAGGCCAATCCCCACGGCAGCCCAGGGTTCAAAGCTGGCGGAAAACAGCAGCGGCAGCGCCACCCCGGTGACAATACTGAGCACCAGCGCCAGCAGCAGCTTGCCGTTCACTTCCTTCATTTGCTGGCGACGCCAGCGAAACAAGGGCCCCGCCCCCAGCAGCAGCGCAAAGGGAATGATCAACCAGGCATAGAGGCTGTCAAAGAAGGGAGCACCAATGGAGATGCTGCCCATACCCAGCTCTTTATGTACCAGCGGCAGCAGAGTACCGATAAGCACCACCACCAGGCCGGCCATCAGAATAATGTTATTGCCCAGCAGCAGGCTTTCCCGGCTGGCCAGCTCGTGCTTGCCATGGCTGCGCACTTCTGCGCCCTTGATGGCATACAGCAGCAGGGAGGATCCCACCACCAGCAGCAGGAAGATCAAAATAAACAGACCCCGGGTGGGATCGGAGGCAAAGGCATGCACCGACACCAGAACACCGGAGCGCACCAGGAAGGTGCCGAGCAGACTCAGGGAAAACGCCATGATCGCCAGCAGCACCGTCCAGGCCTTGAAGCTGGCGCGCTTTTCAGTCACGGCAAGGGAATGAATCAGCGCCGTACCGGCCAGCCAGGGCATAAAGGAGGCGTTTTCTACCGGGTCCCAGAACCACCAGCCGCCCCAGCCCAGCTCGTAATAGGCCCACCAGGAGCCGAGCGCAATGCCAAGCGTCAGGAAAATCCAGGCGGCCATGGTCCAGGGCCGGGACCAGCGGGCCCAGGCTGCATCCAGTTTGCCGGTCATTAAAGAGGCAATGGCAAAGGCAAAAGCCACCGAGAAACCCACATAGCCCATATAAAGCATGGGCGGATGGAAAATCAGCCCGGGATCCTGCAGCAGCGGATTCAAATCGCGGCCATCTACCGGAAAGAACGGCAGGGTGCGCTCAAAAGGGTTGGAGGTGAACAGCACAAACAGCAGAAAGCCGATGGCGATCATGCCCATCACGCTCAGTACCCGGGCCACCGCATCCAGTGGCAGCGCCCGGCTGAAACGGGCTACCGCAGCAGTCCAGCCTGCCAGGATCAGCACCCACAGCAGCAGTGAGCCTTCATGGGCACCCCATACCGCGGAAATGCGGTAAGCCAGCGGCAGCAGACTGTTGGAGTTGGAGGCCACATAGAGCACGGTAAAGTCGTGCTCCACAAAGGCCCAGGTCAGGCACAGAAAGGAAATAAACAGAAAGCCAAACTGGGCATAGGCCAGCGGCCGGGCCAGCAGCATCATGGCAGTATTGCCGCGGGATGCCCCCAGCAGGGGATAAATACTCAGCACCAGGGCACTGGCCAGGGCCAGCACCAGGGTGAATTGTCCAAGCTCGGGGATCATAGGTTACTGCCCTTCAGCTGTGCCTCCGTGTATTCGGGTTTAAAGTGCTCCATTCCCTTGAGCGCTTCCGCCACCTCCGGTGGCATGTATTCTTCGTCGTGCTTGGCCAGTACTTCAAAGGCATCTATGGTGCGGGCATCTGCCAGATTGCCCTGCGCCACTATGCCCTGCCCTTCCCGGAACAGATCCGGCAGAATGCCGTCAAAGCGTACCGTTACCTGCTCGCCACCGGCATCCACCAGATCAAAGCTGACGTTCAGGCTTTGCTGATCCCGCTTCACCGTACCCGGCACCACCAGACCACCAATACGCAAACGCTGGCCTACTTCCGGTTTGATCTGATCTTTACCCTTGCCCTGCACCAGCTCGGTGGGGGTATAGAAAAGATCAATATTTTGCTGCAGAGCATAGAGTACCAGACCTACCATAACCGATAACCCGGCAACGACCGCCAGCAGCAGTGTCATTCGTTTTTTACGTCTAGGGTTCATAGCGTATTCTCCAACTTGCGGGCAGCCTCACGGCGGGCGGCCCGGGCCTGTTTTTGGCTGACTTCGCGCAGCAGGCGTTTTTTCGTGTTAATGGTGGCCACTACCAGCCCCAGCAGGGCCAGCAAAGTGACGGCAAAAGAAAGCCAGACATAAAAGCCATAACCGCCCATGGCCAGAAAGGCAGACCAGCTATCAAATTTCATTGTGTTTCTCCGCCATGTTCAGCACCCAGGGACGATGAGATTCACGCCGTATCAGCTCGTTGCGCAGGCGCATCAGCGTCACCGCCCCCAAAAAGCAGATAAAGGCAAAAATCATGATAAGCAGCGGCCAGAGCATGTCATTGGAAATGGAGGGCTTGGCAAACTTGGTGATGGTGGCCCCCTGATGCAGGGTGTTCCACCATTCCACCGAGTAGTGAATGATGGGCAGGTTGATGACTCCTACCAGGGCCAGAATGCCGGCGGCACGACCGGCCAGTACCTTGTCGGAAATGGCGTTATAGAGCGCAATGACACCCAGATAAAGAAACAGCAGAATCAGCTCGGAGGTCAGGCGGGCATCCCATACCCACCAGGTGCCCCACATGGGCTTGCCCCAGGCGGCACCGGTAAACAGCGCAATAAAGGTGAACACAGCCCCTACCGGCGCAATGGCCGATACCGCCATATTGGCGACCTTGATTTGCCATACCAGACCAATAAAGGCGGCAATGGCCATGGAGGAGTAGGCACCCATCGACATGATGGCGGCCGGAACATGAATATAGATGATGCGAAAAGCATCACCCTGCTGATAATCGGCGGGCGCAAACGCCAGGCCCCAGACCAGACCAATGGCAAAGGAAACCACGCTGAATACGGCGAACCAGGGCAACCATAGTCCGGCAATACGATAAGCCGTTTCCGACTTGGCATAGGGGTGTAACCATTTCCACATCTTGCTCACAGACCTTTTTTGTACTAATGCGTTATTTTGGCGCGCTTAAGATACCCCAAATTCCCTCTGTTTAGAAACCCTTCACCGCCAAACCCGACTGAATTGAAACTAATTAACACTGACCCGCAGCGCTGCCGCAATGGCAAACGGTGCCAGAGTAACGCTGCCAGCCAGCATGGCACCCAGAATGGCCAGCTGGCCACTGTAAGGCAGTCCCAGACCGGCCGTTTCTATTGCCGATGTGGCAAAAATCAGCACCGGAATATACAAAGGAAGGGTCAGCAGACTCAGCAGTACGCCACCCTTGCCAATGCCCACGGTTAATGCCACGCCAATAGCACCCAGCAGGCTGAGAATGGGCGTGCCCAGCAGCAGAGTCCAGAACATGCCGAAAAAGCCGTTCATATCCATGCTCAGCAGCACGGCTATCAGCGGCGACAGCAGCAACAGCGGTAACCCGGTCAGCAACCAGTGCGCCAGCACCTTGGCCAGCACCACTACTCCTAAAGGACAGGGCATCAGCATCATTTGTTCCAGGGTGCCGTCGATATAGTCATCCCGAAACAGCCGCTCCAGCGCCAGCAGGGATGACAGCAACGCCGCCACCCACACTATGCCCGGCGCAATACGCGCCAGCAGCGCAGGCTCAGGCCCCACGCCTAAAGGGAAAAGCGTGATAACAATCACAAAAAACCACAGCGGATTAAGAATATCAGCGCGCCGGCGCAGCGCACTGACCAGCTCCCGGCGCACCACGCCGGTAAAGGAATGCATCATTGAGCGTCCTCGCGGGATGGCGAAAGATGAAGAATACGAGCGCGGCCGGCGCAAAGGTTAAGATCCTGATGGGTAGTGATCAGCACCATGCCGCCGGCATCGGTGTGCTCCAGAAACAGCCTTTCCAGCACTTTTACCCCGTGTTTGTCGATAGCGGTAAAGGGCTCGTCAAGGATCCAGAGCCGGGGCCCGCCCAGCCACAGCCGGGCCAGTGCCACCCGCCGCTTTTGTCCGGCAGACAGCTGGCCGGCATATTGCTCTTCCAGCCCCGCCAGCCCCACCTGTGCCAGCACCTCCCACAGGTTAGCGGTGCTGCCCTTGTGGTGCATGCGGCGAAAAAAAGCCAGGTTTTCGTAGGCGGACAGCTCGTGTTTGATACCGGCCTGATGGCCCAGATAGAAGAGATTCTGATGAAAGCTGTCGCGACATTGCTCTATGTTTTCTCCCTGCCAGCTGACGGCTCCCTCATAAGGCCGGGATAAGCCTGCCAGCAGCCGCAACAGACTGGTTTTACCGGCACCGTTGGGGCCGGCAATCTGCACCAGCTCACCAGGTGCCACCGCAAGGGAAAGATCACTGAACAGAGTTCGTTCTTCCCGAACACAGGTCAGAGCGTGGGCTTCAAGCATAAGTTAATATTCTGTGGTTAATAAGATGGTTTGCCAAATGTGAAATGGTTTGCCGCGCATAAAGCACGGCCTGCAGGGATAAGCGACTATCATCGCCAGCCTACTTTTGCCGGTGCAAAGACAGCAGCAGTTCAGCTTCGGCTCTGGGCATTTCGCATTCGGCCATGATTTCTTCAATACCGGCTCCCAGCTGCACCATTCGCGCGGCGCGGCTGTAGAGCTTGCTTTGGGGATCTTTTAATGCCAGCTCCTGCTGCTGCTCGCGCAGCGCCGCTATATAGCGCCCCAGCTCGTTCAGCTTTTTGCCCATGCCAATATTGGCGGTCTGCAGCTCTTCCAGCTGTTTGCGGTAGCTGTCCCGGCTGCGGGCCAGCTCACGCATCAGGGTACTCATGGCATCCAGCTTGCGCTGGCTGCGCCGCCACATCATCCAGGCCAGGCCAATGGCGGCCAGTGCCATCACCAGCCCCAGTACCGCCAGAATAAGCGCCAGTTCACTGATCATTAAAGCTGACTCAGCTCTTCCCACTCGTCATCGGACAGCAATTTGTCGAGATCCACCAGAATAAGCAGCTCGCTCTCGCGGTTACATACGCCCTGAATAAAGCGCGCACTCTCGCTGGTACCCACATTGGGCGCCGTTTCAATTTCCGACGACTTGAGATAGACCACCTCAGCCACACTGTCGACCAGAATACCAATGACCTGCTTTTCCGCTTCAATGATCACAATGCGGGTATTGTCGGTTACTTCCGCACTGGGCAGGCCAAAACGTAGCCGGGTATCAAGCACAGTAACCACGTTGCCGCGCAGGTTGATAATACCCAGCACATAATCTGGCGCGCCCGGTACCGGAGCAATGTCGCTGTAGCGCAATACTTCCTGTACCTGCATAACGTTAATGCCATAGGTTTCGTTATCAAGCCGAAAGGTCACCCACTGCAACACTTCGCCTTCAGCCAGATTTTCCGCCACATTACGATGATTGCTCATACACTCACCCTTATCTCTCTCAGACCCGTTGTCCGTCTATATTTTTGCCCTGCTCCAGTAATGCAATCAAGGCATCAACATGAAGCAAGGCACACATTTTTTCTTTTACCATACCTGCCAGCCAGGGCCGCGTGCCGGGCGTAGTGCGCCACTTTACCTGCTCACGGCTGAGCAGAGCCGTTCCCTTGAGCTGATGGCAGGACAGTCCCCAGTTACTTTCGCCCAGGGTCACCACATATTGATATTGCTCATCCTGAGTGTGGCCTGGCATGGCCCAGCGCGCCGTATCCACCACACTGAGCTGACGCTCCCGCTCCGTCATAATGCCGGCAAACCAGGCCGGCTTGCCAAACAGACTGGTAAGCCTGTCAAGCTGATAAATGCCACCCAGATGAGTAAGCGGCACAGCAAAGGTCATGCCTGCCACCTCAAAGAACAAGGCCTGAAACTGTGCTTCCGTGTCCATATTGCGCCAGGGAGCCGGCTCCGGCTGTACCTCGGGCGCGACCACCGGCATCTCTGCAGGCGATGGCACATCAATAACCGGTTCTGCCTGGCGCGACTGCGGATCGGCGCTGGCGGCTTCTTCTTCTTTCAGCTCGGCAACCGTCGCCAGCAGTGATTCCAGTGCACGGCGGCGCTCTTCTTCTTTTGGATCAACATAAACCACCGGTCTGGCAGCAGCGTTTGCTGCTTCTGCAGAAACCTGCGGACGTACTGCCGGCTCATCCAGCAGCGCATCAAAATAATCATCCAGAGCTGAAAACTGGCGTTGGTTCATAACGGCTGGTCTCCTCCGTCGAGACGCCACAAAAAGCGCAGCAGGGTCTGATAGGCATAGACACCCCGGCTGCCCTTGGCAAAGTAAGACGGTGGCTCATGGCGCAGGCTGGCATCGCGAAACTTGGTGTCTACCGGTATCACTGCCGGCCAGACTCTGTCACCGTATTGCGCTTTCAGACTGTCAAGGCTCTGCACCGACGCCCGGGTGCGCTGATCATACATGGTTGGCACCACTGTGTAATTAAATCCGTCTTTGCGGGCCTTGTGCATCAGTTTAAAGGTGCTGACCATGCGCTCAAGCCCCTTAAGCGCCAGAAATTCGGTTTGCACCGGTACCAGAATACGGTCACAGGCGGCCAAGGCATTGACCATCATCACGCCCAGCACCGGCGGACAGTCGATAATGGCCACATCAAAGTCATTTTTTACTTCAGCCAGCAGCCGTTTGAGCACCAGTCCCATGCCTTCCCGGCTGCTGGAGGTTCGCTCCAGGGTGGCCAGCGAAATGGAAGCCGGCAGCAGTGTGATGCCATCAAAACGGGTATTCAGTGCCACCCGATCAAATTCAGCCCGGCCGGCACCGGCCTGAAACAAATCAAACAGAGTGCCCGGCAGTTCATCGGAGTTGTAATCCAGATAGGCGGTAAGCGAGCCATGAGGATCCGTGTCGATCAGCAGCACCCGCTTGTTATGCTGTGCCAGCAGGCCTGCCAGCGCCACCACTGAAGTGGTTTTGCCAACACCGCCTTTTTGGTTTGCTACGGTCCAGACTATCACGGCGTTATCCTGTCGTTGGTAATGCGAATGCCGCCTCCCGGCAGCTCATAAACCTGAATACCTTCTTTTTGATCCGGCTCCGGCGGCCGTGCCGGTGGCGGCGAAGGTGGCTGCCAGCGTTCGGCAGCAATAGCAATTTCTACCCGTCGCTGGGGTGCCCTGCCCGCCTCTCGGCGCTGTGCAGTCTCTGCCGGCCGGTATTGGCCATAGGCCTCCAGACGCAGCCGCTGAGGTGCAATGCCCTTTTGCTGCAGCTGCTCCAGCACGGCTCTGGCCCGCTCTGCGGACAATTGCCAGTTGGAGTCATAAAGCTCGTTACTGACAGCAATGCTGTCGGTAAAACCACGCACATGAATAAAATGAGTATCTTGACCCAGCACCGGCATCAGGGCGGAAAATACCGCGTCACTGTTGCCCCTGAGCAGCGCACTGCCCTGGGCAAACAGCAGGCTGCCATCCAGGGTCAGCACCAGTTCATGCGTCCCCTGCTCTATGCCGGCCAGCTGCCGCTCGGTCAGCGGAGCAAGCGTGTTACCCAGCTCCAGTTTCAGCTGATGCAGACTGTTGGCGCTGCTGCTGGCCACCGGCAGTTCACTCACCGGCAGGGCCGGCTGGCCCTCACGCTCCATGGCACCGGTTTGCTCGGGTCGGGAGCCCAGTTGCCCCAGCGCCTGCTGTACCCCCTCCATGACTGGCTGGCGGAGCTCGGTGCGGGATGCATGCACGGCATAGAGCACCACAAACAGGGCAAAGGCCAGGGTCATGTAATCGGCATAGGAAACCAGCCAGCGCTCCGTGTGCTGATCCCGCGGCTTTGATACCAGAGAGCGGCGCTTCATCAATGCCGGCCTCCCTGAAACTGATTGAGCTGCCGGCTTACCGACAG
Source organism: Oceanimonas smirnovii ATCC BAA-899 (assembly GCF_000381965.1). Taxonomy (GTDB): domain Bacteria; phylum Pseudomonadota; class Gammaproteobacteria; order Enterobacterales; family Aeromonadaceae; genus Oceanimonas; species Oceanimonas smirnovii. The sequence continues at coordinate 538,499 of NZ_KB908454.1, read as the reverse complement.
ACTGCCCTCGCCCCGGGCAATGGCCAGCAGGCCAATGGCGGTGAGTTCACGGTAGCGCAGCTCCAGCCGGTAAAGCGCCCGCAACCGGTTGGCCAGAGGCAACAGCAGCAGGTTGGCCAGCCCCACGCCATAAAGCGTGGCCACAAAGGCCACGGCGATACCGCTGCCCAGTCTGGCGGGATCGTCCAGATGAGACATGGCCTGAATCAATCCCAGCACGGCCCCGATAATGCCAATGGTGGGGCTGTAACCGCCCATGGCTTCAAATACGCCGGCTTCCAGCTCTTTTTGCTCTTCAATGCGGGCCAGCTCGTTATCCAGCAGCTGCTCCATCATGGCCGGCTCGGTACCGTCTACCAGCCATTGCAGCCCCTGACGGGTAAAGCCATCGATGGTATCGGAATGCAGCCGGCCTTCCAGCGCCAGAAACCCGGACTGACGGGCCTCATGAGACCAGCGCAGCAGGCGCGCGCATTGATCGTGAAAAGGCCACCGCGGAGGGACCAGCACAGTGCGCAGGGCATGTAAGGCGGCGCAAAACTGAAACCAGGGAGTTTGCAGCCAGACGGCACCCAGGCTGCCGCCCAGCACAATCAGTAATGCCGGACCATCAAGCAGCACAGACAGGCTGCCGCCGTGCCACCACTGAGCCAGCACGATGCAGACCAGCGCAAGCAGCAGACCGGCCAGTGCCATATCAGCCCACCATTTCGTTAACGATGGCCTCGCCAATCAGCGGCAGCGGCAATGACTCAGTCGCAATGCCCGCTTTGGCTACCGCCTGAGGCATGCCATAGACCACACAGGTTTCTTCATCCTGTGCCCAGATGCTGGCCCCCTGCTCTTTCAGCAGACGCGAGCCGTCACGGCCATCGGCACCCATACCGGTCAGCACCACGGCAAGCACCTTGCCACCGTAAATATTAGCGGCGGAAGCAAAGGTAATATCAACACAGGGCTTGTAGTTAACCTTGTCGTTGCCGTCGAGAATACGCAACCGGGCAGCACCGGGCCGGCCTTCAAGCATCATTTGCCGGCCACCGGGTGCCAGATAGGCATGGCCCGGACGCAGCATGTCACCGTCTTCGGCCTCTTTCACCCGAATCTGGCACAGGCCGTCAAGCCGGGCAGCAAAGGCAGTGGTAAAGGTACCTGGCATATGCTGCACCAGCACAACAGGATGGGGAAAATTGGCGGGCAGCTTGGTCAGCACCGCCTGCAGGGCTACCGGGCCGCCGGTGGAGGTGCCGATGGCCAGCAGCTGATAACTTTTTCCACTGCGCCGGGGCAGACTGCGCCGCTCGGGGGGAGCGGACGCAGCAGGAGCGGCAACCGGTTCACGACTGAAACGGGATGAGGCGGGCGTGCGCGGGGCAACGGAAGATGAAACCGGTGTGGTGCGGCTGACGGCCGCCCTGGGACGACGGCGGGCAATGGCACGCACACGCTGCTGCAGCTGGGAAATAGCTTCTTCCTTGCTGCGGGCTATGTCTTCAAAGCGTTTTGGCAGAAAATCCATGGCACCGGCATCAAGGGCTTCCAGGGTGGCCCGGGCACCATCGTGAGTGAGCGATGAAAACATCAGCACCGGCGTGGGCGTGGTTTTCATGATTTCACGCACGGCGGTAATGCCGTCCATCACCGGCATTTCAATGTCCATGGTGATCACATCCGGCCGCAGGCTTTTTGCCTTGTCGATGGCCTCTTTACCATTGGCGGCAGTGTCTATCACCTCAAGCAGCGGATCCTGTTGCAGGATCTCGCTCAGCCGGCGACGAAAGAAACTGGAGTCATCAACTACCAGAACCCGAATAGTCATTATTGTTATCGTGCTCCCTGTTGGTGCGTCAGGCGTAACGCCGCGCATAGGCCTTGATCAGGCCTGCAATATCAAGAATAAGGGCAATGCCGCCGTCACTGGTAATAGTGGCTCCCGCCATGCCCGGCGTGCCATGCAACAGCTGATCGAGCGGTTTGATAACCACTTCTTCCTGGCCGATAAGGCCGTCAACCACAAAGCCGACCTGCTGATTGCCTATCATTACAATCACCACATGACCATGGGCCTTGCGATCCCGCTTGCCGCCACGCAGCAACCAGTCCTGCAGATAGAACAGCGGTATGGCCCGGTTACGCACCACTACGGTGAGCTGACCGTCCACCATGCTGGTTTTGGTGAGATCCAGATGGAAAATTTCGTTCACGTTAGTCAGCGGCAGAGCAAAGGTCTGCTCTCCCACTACCACCATCAGAGTAGGCAAAATGGCCAGGGTGAGCGGCACCTTAATCTGCAGCCTGGTGCCTCTGCCTTTTTCCGAATCGATAAAAATGGAGCCGTTTACCGAGCTGATGCCGGTTTTTACCACATCCATGCCCACGCCCCTGCCGGAGACGTCGGTGATTTCTACCTTGGTAGAAAAGCCCGGGGCAAAGATCAGGTTATAGGCTTCGTTGTCGCTCATGCGGGCGGCACCGTCGGCGTCGAGAATGCCTCGCTTGATGGCCAGGTTCTTGAGTTTTTCCGGATCCATGCCGGCACCGTCGTCTTCGATGCCCAGCAAAATATGATCCCCTTCCTGGGACGCGGTAAGACGGATCACGCCCTTGCGGGGCTTGCCGGCGGCTTCTCGCTCTTCCGGCAGCTCAATGCCGTGATCACAGGAGTTGCGCACCAGGTGCACCAGCGGATCGGCCAGGGCTTCTACCAGGTTTTTGTCGAGATCCGTGTCTTCTCCCACCATCTCAAGCTCAATTTCCTTTTTCATGTTGCGGGCAATATCACGCACCACGCGAGGAAAACGGCCAAATACCTTTTTGATGGGCTGCATGCGGGTTTTCATCACAGCGCCCTGCAGATCACCCGTGACCGCATCCAGGTTGGTCACCGCTTTGGTGATCTCTTCATTTTCGTGACCGGACTGCAGGCTGAGCAGGCGGTTACGCACCAGCACCAGCTCGCCCACCATGTTCATGATGCTGTCGAGGGTTTTGGTGTCGACCCGAACCGTGGTGTCGGCCGGCGGCGGAGCGGCCTTGGCAGGTGCGGCTGGTTTGGCATCAGGAGCGGCTTTGGCTGGCTGGCTGCTGGCCGGCACGGATTTTTCCGGTACTGACGTGGCAGTAGGCCCCTTGCCGGCACCGTGGAGTTGATCCAGCAGGGCTTCAAATTCGCCATCGTCAATCAGCTCGTCGTCACCACCGGCAGTATTTTTGTCGGCTGCGGTGTCGGCTGCCGGCGTTTCTGCGGGCACACCACCGTGCTTGCCGGCACCATGCAGCTGATCCAGCAGGGCTTCAAATTCGTCGTCGGTAATATCGTCGCTGTCGCTGCCCGAGGCCGCTTGTTCCTGCTCAGGTTCAGCTGCCAGCTCACCCAGCATTTGCTGATATTCCTGCTCGTTCAGAGACTCGATGCTGTTGCCGGCAGGAGCCGCTGCCTCGGCTGACGGTGCAGTTTCATTTTCCTGCTCGGGCTGACAGTAAAAACTGAGCTCTTCCAGCAAGGTCGGATCGGCAGGTGTGGGCTCCTGACGGCTCTGAATTTCAGCAAACATGGCGTTTACGGTATCCAGCGCCCGCAAGATCACGTCCATCAGCTCTGAAGTAACACGACGCTGACCGGTGCGCAGAATATCAAAGACGTTTTCCGCCTTGTGGCAGGTCTCTACCAGTGCCGTAAGCGACAAAAAGCCGGCACCGCCTTTTACGGTGTGAAAGCCGCGAAAAATAGCATTTAACAGGTCCTTGTCGTCGGGCTGACGCTCCAGGGTGACCAGTTGCTCCGACAGCTGTTCCAGAATTTCCGATGCTTCCACCAGAAAATCCTGCAGAATATCTTCGTCTACCTCAAAGCCCATGCTTGCTCCTTAAAATCCCAGACTGGACAGCAGATCGTCCACTTCATCCTGATCCGAGACCACGTCATCACGTTGTTCCTTGTTGATGATGGGCCCTTCCGCTTCAATGGCCTTCTGTGCCTTTTCAGCGTTAGACTCTTGCTGCTCCAGGCGGGGCGCTTCGTCTGTAAGGCGGCCAAACACCGACAAAATTTCAACCAGCTTGGCTTCCACTTCCTGCACCAGCTTGATCACCCGGCGAATCACCTGGCCGGTAAGATCCTGGTAGTCCTGAGCCATCAGAATTTCGGTCAGCAGCTGACGCAGCTGCTCGGCATCCTGCTCGGAATTTTGCAGAAAGTTGTCGAGCTGATAACACAGCTCCTTGAACTGTCCCAGCTCAAGCTGGCGCTGCATCAGCCCCTGCCAGCCCGGTTTTACCTGCTGTATACGATCGCTGAGCCGGTCTGCGATGGGCAGACTGGCTTCCACTGCGTCCATAGTGCGGTTGGCGGCCTTGTCGGTCATGTCAATGACATGATTAAGCCGCTCGCGGGCGTCGGGAATGTCGGTTTCGGCCAGCACCGGCAGGCGGGGATCGTTACGAAACTCTTGCAGCGAATCATGCAACTGACGGGTAAGCTGACCTACCTGCTCCAGCAGTGCGTCGGCATGAGGCATGCAAACGTCAGTCATAAAACGATCGGCACCGGCCTGGTCACCCTGCTCCAGCAGTGCCACCAGCTGACGGGCCTGTTCCAGGTTGATCAACCCTTGTGCTTGTGTCATGGAAAGACCTTTATCCGATGCGCTCGAATACCTTTTCGAGTTTTTCTTTGAGAGTGCCGGCGGTAAAGGGTTTTACCACATAGCCGTTTACGCCCGCCTGAGCCGCTGTAATGATCTGCTCGCGCTTGGCCTCTGCGGTAACCATTAATACCGGCAGATGCTTGAGCTTGTCATCAGCCCGAATGGCTTTGAGCAGGTCAATGCCCTGCATGCCCGGCATATTCCAGTCGGTGACCACAAAGTCGAAGTCGCCGTTTTTCAGCATCGGCAATGCAGTGAGACCGTCGTCGGCTTCGTGCGTGTTGTTGAAGCCCAGATCTCTGAGCAGATTTTTGATGATCCTGCGCATTGTGGAAAAGTCATCCACAATCAGGATTTTCATGTTCTTGTCCAACCCATTCCTCCTGTTCTGCTGCCTCGGCAGCCACTGAACATGGTGTAAAATACCTACTCAAATACAAGTCGGCCATCGCTCCCGTTTCTGAACGGGAATATGACATTTTTTCACATTGACTGCTTGTTCTGTATCAAGCCTGCCATTCTTTAAGACGAGATTTAAGGCGCAGCATGGCCTGACTGTGGATCTGGCTCACACGAGACTCCGACACCGACAGTATGCCGCCGATCTCTTTCAGATTCAGCTCTTCGTCGTAATAAAGTGACAACACCAGCGCCTCACGCTCGGGCAGTCTGCGAATGCCTTCTGCCAGCGCTCGCTGAAAGCGTTCCTTGGCCATGCCGTCAAAGGGGCTGCCGGTATGACTGTGCAACTCGGCCTGTTGCTCGACGCCTTGCTCAAACTCATCCATTTCAAGCAATTTGCCATGATTGACGTCTGCCAGCATGGCGTGATACTGAGTCAGTGAGACACCCAGTTCATCGGCAATTTCCCGATCCTGAGCCGGTCGCCCTTCCCGTCGCTGAATAGTATGCATGGCCTCGGCAATGTGCCGGCCGTTGCGATGCACCGAACGGGGAACCCAGTCGCCCCGGCGGATTTCATCCAGCATGGCACCGCGAATGCGAATACCGGCAAAGGTCTCAAAACTGGCTCCTTTGGAGGCATCGAAGTTTTTCGACGCCTCCAGCAGTCCGACCATGCCGGACTGAATAAGATCATCAAGCAACACACTATCGGGCAGACGGGCCAGCAGATGCTGAGCAATACGCCGCACCAGGCCGGCATGACGCTCTACCAGACTTTGACTTTGATGCTGTGCGTATGCCTGTGCTCTACTCACTCCGTACTCCTTGCTGGTTCATGGCGGGATTGCGCAGCAGGCGCTCCACAAAGAACTGCAGGTGCCCTTCGGCCCGGTGCGGAGTGGGCCAGTTCAGCGCTTTGGCGGCCAGCGCCCGTATGGCGATGGCAGAAGGCGACTTGGGATACTGGTTTACCACCAGCGCCTGACGGCGCACCGCCAGACGCAAGTTACCGTCAAAGGGAATGCAGGCAACCAGCTCAAGGGAGGCATCCAGAAACTTGTCGGTGACCCGGGTCAGTTTGGCAAACAGCTCCATACCTTCACGCTGGGTACGCACCATGTTGGCCACAATTTTAAAACGAAATACGCCATGCTCCCGGGACAGCAGCTTAATCAAGGCATAGGCATCGGTAATAGAGGTAGGCTCATCACATACCACCACCAGCACTTCCTGGGACGCCCGGGAAAAACTCAGCACCATGTCGGAGATGCCGGCGGCGGTATCTACCAGCAACACATCAATGGGCGTCTGCATTTCACTGAACGCACGAATAAGACTGACATGCTCCAGCGGCGACAGCTCGGTCATGGACTGATTGCCCGATGTGGCCGGAATAATGCGAATGCCCTGCGGGCCTTCGACCATTACCTCATCCAGGGTACATTCGCCTCTCAATACATGAGACAGATTGCGCCGGACCCGAATGCCCAGCAGCACATCCACGTTGGCCAGCCCCAGATCGGCATCGAGTACCAATACCCGCTTGCCCTGCGCTGCCATGGCCGAGGCCATGTTCAGGGTAATATTGGTTTTGCCCACGCCCCCTTTGCCGCCAGTGACGGCAATTACCTGCACTCTGTTCATTTTTTGCATAAGCCGCAGTCCGCTTGCCTGGTCATGAAACCAATTAGTCATAGAAACGCGCATCCTCATCGTCGGCGGCTTCCCAATAATAGGGATCTTCACGCTGCTCTACCGCGCCCATTGCCTGCTTGACCAGCTCACCGGCCTTGGCCAGGCGCAGATCTTCCGGTACTCGCTGGCCATCGGTGACATAGCTGATGGGCAAACTGTTCTGAATACTGATATCAAGCACATCCCCCAGCGACAGGCTTTCATCCAGCTTGGTAAGGATGCAGCCGGCCAGTGGAATGCGCCGAAAGTGCTCTACTGCCTCCTGCAGCACTCTGCGCTGGGCGGTAGCCGGCAATACCAGATAATTACGAATGCGGATCTGGCGATCACCGACCAGGGTATCGAGCTGCTCGTTCAGGCGCATATCACGCTGGCCCATGCCGGCGGTGTCAATTAATACCAGACGGCGATGACGTAACTGATAAAGTGCCTGCGCCAGCTCTTCATAGGTGCGTGCCTGCTTGACCGCCACGCCCATAATGCGGCCGTAGGTCTGCAGCTGCTCATGGGCACCGATGCGATAATGATCCGTGGTGATCAGCGCCAGCTGATCAGCACCATGGCGGGCAGCAAAGCGGGCCGCCAGTTTGGCAATGGTGGTGGTTTTACCCACTCCGGTGGGGCCGAGCAGCGCTACAGCGCCGCCCTGGCGCATAATTTCATCTTCCCCGGTCAGCACCAGCTCGGTCAGGGCGTTTTCAATCTGGGCCCAGGCTTCATGAGGGGCTGCACGCTCATGTACCCGCATGGCCAGCATATCGGCAAAACCATCACTGAAACCAAGCTGGTTCAGTTGTTTAATCACCATGGCGCGCACCGGCTCCCGGCGCTCTACTTCCTGCCACATCAGACCGGATACCTGATGTTCCAGCAGCCGGCGAATACTGGCAATTTCCTGACGCATGGCGTTCAGCTCTTTGTCTTTGGTGCTGTCTTTCTGGCGGCTGCGGCTTTTTTCACCACCGGCAAACAGCGGTGCAGGCGATGGCATCACCGGCTCCCGGCGCGCTTCCGGCTGCCCCCAGTCCACTTGCTCGGCCAGGGTTTTAGGAGACGGTGCTGTGTTGCCACGATTTAACAGCGCCTGCAAGGAGTCAGCCTGCTGCTGCTGGCTGAGTGGCGGAATAAATTGACGGGCCTGCGACGAAATTCTGACATTGTCGTCCGTTAACGGACGCTGCCCCTTATCGACCGGTGTATTGTCGTCATCGTCTACGGCGGCCACAATTTCTATGCCCCCGGACACTTTTTTATTAGACATGATCACCGCATCGGCCCCCAGCTCTTCTTTTACTTCGGCCAGGGCGGCACGCATATCTTTGGCAAAAAACCGTTTAATCTTCATTTATGGCTCTCCCGCTACTGCTGCCCAACTGAAGCCACGATGCGGATTTGGCGATCATCCGGCACTTCCTGATAAGACAGCACCCGCAGACTGGGAATGGTATGTTTTACAAAGCGCGCCAGCGTGGTACGCAGCATGCCTGACGTCAGTAATATGGCCGGCTGGCCTTCCAGCTCCTGGTTGGCAGCAGCCTGCGACAGCGACTGCTGCATGCGCTCTGCCAGCCCCGGCTCTATGCCACTGCCCTGAGCACCACCCGCCTGCAAAGAGTTCTGCAAGATCTGTTCCAGCTCAGGTGCCAGCGTAATAACCGGCAGCTCCCGCTCGGTGCCGGCAATTTCCTGCACCAGAAAGCGGCGCAGAGAAATACGGCAGGCGGCGGTCAGTACTTCCGGATCCTGACTCTTGGGCGCGTATTCGGTGAGGGTCTGCAAAATGGTACGCATGTCCCGAATGGACACCCCTTCGTTCAGCAGGCTCTGCAGTACCTTGGTGACCAGCGCCAGACTGAGCGTATTGGGTACCAGCCCTTCCACCAGCTTGGGCTGAGTGCGGCCCACCTGATCAATCAGGTTCTGTACTTCTTCATGACCCAGCAGCTGAGAGGCATTGTTGGTCAGCAGCTGGCTGAGGTGAGTGGCCACCACGGTGGCGGCATCCACCACTGTGTAACCCAGGCTCTGGGCGTTTTCTATCTGATCCCGGCCAATCCAGGTGGCTTCCAGCCCAAAGGCGGGATCCCGGGTGTCTATGCCCTGCACCGGGCCGAACACCTGACCGGGGTTGATGGCCAGCTCCCGCTCTGGGTAGATATCGGCCACCCCGGAGCTGACCCCCATCAGGGTTATCTGATATTCATTGGGGCTTAACTCCAGATTGTCACGTATGTGCACGGCAGGAATAAGAAAGCCCAGCTCCTGAGACAGCTTTTTGCGCACGCCCTTGATGCGGCTGAGCAGCTCGCCGCCCTGAGACACATCCACCAGACTGATCAGCCGGTAACCCACTTCCAGCCCTATGGTGTCTACCTGGTTTACATCGTCCCAGCTGAGTTCGCGGTTTTCGTTTGCTGCTATCGCCGGTGCCTGAGCATTGCTTTCCTGTTGCTGCTCGGCCTGCTCCTTGCGACGTTTGTGCATCCACCAGGCACCGCCAGCCGCCAGGCCACCCAGCAGCAAAAAGGCAAAATGGGGCATGCCCGGCACCAGTCCCATGGCAATAAGAATGCCGGCAGCAATGGACAGGGAGCGCGGATTGTCAAAAAGCTGACCCAGCATGGCCTGCCCCATGTCTTCCCGGGTATTTTGCCGCGTCACAATTATGGCGGCGGCAATGGACAGCAACAAGGACGGAATCTGCGCCACCAGACCGTCACCTATGGTCAGCAGAGTGTAGACACGCCCTGCTTCACCAAAGCTCAGCTCGTGCTGAGCCATGCCGATAATAAAGCCGCCGATAATATTGATGAACAGGATCATAATGCCGGCAATGGCATCGCCTTTTACAAACTTGGAAGCACCGTCCATGGAGCCGTAGAAGTCGGCTTCCTGTGTGACCTCTTCCCGCCGGGTGCGGGCTTCATCCTGATTGATAATGCCGGCATTAAGGTCGGCGTCGATGGCCATCTGTTTACCGGGCATGGCATCCAGGGTAAAGCGGGCGCTCACTTCCGAAATACGGCCGGCACCCTTGGTCACCACCACAAAGTTGATGATCATCAAAATCAGAAAGACGATAAGGCCCACGGCATAGTTGCCGCCAATAACCACAGAGCCAAAGGCCTCAATCACGTTACCGGCAGCGTTGCCTCCCTGATGCCCTTCCAGCAGTACTACCCGGGTAGAGGCCACGTTCAGCGCCAGCCGCAGCAGAGTGGCTACCAGCAAAACGGTGGGAAAGGCGGCAAAGTCGAGGGGGCGCTGGGTATATACCGCCACCAGCAAAACCACCAGCGCCAGAGCAATATTGAACGAAAACAGCACATCCAGCATTAATGCCGGAATGGGCAGCACCACCATGGCCAGTGCCGCCAGCACCAGCAAAGGCGTACCCATGCCCGAATGTAACCAACGGGTCCACTGTTTAGCCTGAGAAAGCCTTGCCCTTAACTCCATGACACTCGCTGCGGTTTATTGATAGTGGCGGTGAGAATGCAAGAAGTGCGCCATAAATTTACAGGGACTGGGGCCGATTCTAATCCCTAATCCCTAATCCCTTTAAGTCAATCACACCCGGTATTCATCGGGAATCGGCAAGTCGTCTTTCAGCGGCACTGGTTTATTGCCCTGCCCTTTGCGCCAGGCGTTCAGCTGGAACACATAGGCCAGGATCTGGGCCACCGCCACAAAGAGACCGTCGGGAATTTCCCGATCCAGCTTGGTGGAGAAGTACACGGCCCGGGCCAGCGCCGGAGAAGAGATAACCGGCACCTTATACTCCCGGGCAATTTCCCGGATTTTAAGGGCCACTTCATCCAGCCCCTTGGCCACCACCACCGGAGCCGAGCCGGGTTTATCCTTGTCGTAGCGCAGGGCCACCGAGAAATGGGTGGGGTTGACCACCACCACATCGGCGGTGGGGACTTCCGCCATCATGCGGCGGTTGGCCATTTCCTGCTGCAGACGGCGAATACGGCTTTTTACCTCGGGCTTGCCCTCGGTATTTTTGTATTCATCTTTTATTTCCTGCAGGGTCATTTTCAGCTGGCGGGTGTGGTTCCACACCTGAAACGGCACATCAATGGCAACAATGGGCAGCAGCGCCAGACACAAACCCAGCCCCATCCACAGCAAAAGCTCCAGTGCGTCTTTCATGGCCAGGTTCAGGGTTTCACTGCTTAAACGCAGAATATTGTCGAATTGCCCCCACAGCAGCCAGATGGCAATGGTGGCAATGAACACCACCTTGGCGATGGATTTTAACAACTCCACCAGTGCCTGCACGCCAAACATGCGTTTGATACCACTCATGGGACTGAGCCGGTTCCACTTTGGCATCATGGCCTGGGTACTGAAGTTAAAGCCCCCCAGCAGGCTGTTACCCACCAGGGCGGCCACCAGCACTACCGCAAACATGCCCAGCAACGGCCACATGATGCCGCCAATGGCCGAGGCCAGCGCCGGCATCATGGTTTCGGGATCGAAAATGGCGGCCCGCTCCAGCTCAAAGCTGGCGGCAAATACCGCCGACATGGCGGCACCCAGTGCGTCTCCCAGCATGAACAGTGCGGCCGAGGCACTAAGCAGCACCGCGGCCGTGCCCAGCTCCTTGGAACGGGGGATCTGGCCTTTTTCACGGGCTTGCCGAAGCCGTTGCTCCGTGGGCTGTTCTGTTCTTTCCTGACCGTCCGACTCTGCCATGTCAGCCTCCTTCGCAGGTCAGTCTCAGGGTGTCGCACATCACTAGTTGCAGGCGTAACCACTGATTCTCGAAATGATCCATAAAGCCGCCCAGGGTCAGCCACATAATAAACAGGCCGCACACCATGCTGATGGCAAAACCCACGCTGAAAATATTCAGCTGGGGTGCCGCCCGGGTCATGACCCCAAAGCTGAAGTTAATCAGCAGCATGGCCACAATGGCCGACAGAGCCATGGCCACCGCTGCCTGAAACAGCAGGGTAAGCAGGCTCGCCAGGTTTTGCCAGTCACCCACGCTAAAGCCACTTGCCGATACCGGCACAGAAGTAAAACTGAGTACAATGGCTTCTATCATCACCAGATGACCGTCCAGCGCCAGAAACAGCAAGGTGCCCAGCATCAAATAAAGCTGGCCTACCACGGGCGCAGACTGGCCATTGAGTGGATCCACCATGGAGGCAAAGCCCAGACTGGTTTGCATGGCGATGATCTGACCGGCGGTCACAAAGGTCTGCAGCAAAAACTGCGATAACAAACCAATCACGGCACCAATCAGTACCTGCTGTATGCTCACCAGAAACCCTTCCACCGAAAACAGCTCCACCGCCGGCATGGCCGGCAGCACAGGGGCCACGGCAATGGTGATGGCCACCGCCAGCAGCAGGCGCACATACACAGGCGTGAGGTTGGCACCAAACATCACCATGGTCATCATCAACCCGGCAATGCGAAACAGCGGCCAGAGGTAGGACGACAGCCATTGCATCAGCTCGGCAGTGGTGTAGTTCAAACAGCCTCCTTAAAACACAGCTGGAAGCTGGAAGCCTGAAGCTGGAAGCAGCCCGAGTGGTTTATAAGCATAGAGGCAGCTCGAAACTGTGAGTGGAATACAGCACTTACAAACAAGGCTGTTTTTCGTTTTTCTTCAAGCTTCCAGCTTATAGCTTCAAGCTTTGTTCAACCGATGACCTGCGGTATCAGCTCTGTGAGTTCATGAAAGTAGTCAATCAGCATGCCAAAGCCCCAGTGCGCTCCTACCGCCAGCGCACCCAGAGTGACCAGCAGGCGGGGCAGAAAGCTTAAGGTTTGTTCATTAATGGAGGTGGCCGCCTGAAAAATGGAAACCATTAACCCTATCGCCAGACTGGGAAAGATCACCGCCGACACCAGCACGGTCACCAGCCAGAGGGCGCTGCGAAACAGGTCAACGAAGGTTTCCGGACTCATCAGTTTGCTCCCAGTCCGAAACTGGTAGCCAGGGTGCCCATAATCAGGTTCCAGCCGTCCACCAGCACAAACAGCATCAGCTTAAAGGGCAGCGATATCAGCATGGGCGACAGCATCATCATCCCCATGGCCATCAGAATACTGGCCACCACCAGATCAATCACCAGAAAGGGCAAAAACAGCATAAAGCCGATTTGAAAGGCGGTTTTCAGCTCGCTGGTGACAAAGGCCGGAATCAGTACTCTGAGTGGCACTTCTGCTTCGTTGTTTACCTGCACATTGGCGATATTAAGAAAGGTGTCGAGATCCTTTACCCGGGTCTGCGTCAGCATAAAGTCACGAATGGGCTGCTCGGCGCGGGTAAGCGCTTCCTTTGAGCCGATCTCTTCCGCCAGGTAGGGCTGCAGCGCCTCGGCGTTTACCCGGTCGAGTACCGGCGACATAATAAAAAAGGACAGAAACAGACTGATGCCAATCAGCACCTGATTGGACGGGCTTTGCTGCAGGCCCAGGGCCTGCCGCAGAATGGACAGCACCACAATAATACGGGTGAAGGAGGTCATCATAATAACGATGGCAGGCAAAAACGACAGTGCCGTCATTAATGCCAGCACCTGCAGAGTTAAGCTGTATTCCTGACTGCCGTCGGCATTGGTGGTGACCGTCACCGCTGACATGCCCTGCTGAGCCAGTGCCGGCGTGGCCAGCAGCAGTAACAATGGCAAAAAATAGCGAATGCGGCTCACAGGCGTTCCTTATTCATTTATTTGCTCCGACGATTCCCAACAACCCTATTCCCTGCTCCCTATTCCTACGGGGTATTCCCTACTCCCTGTTTTTCAGGTACTTCCAGTGGCTGCTCCAGCTTGCCCAGGTGGCTGATATTCTGCGGCGTAATACCCAGCAGCACCTGCTCCTTGCCTACCTGCACTACCACCAGTTTTTCCTTGTGGCCCAGGGCCAGGCTGGACACCACTTTCAGCTGGCGGTTACCGCCCAGCACCGGCAGCTTGAGCCGGCGCAGCAGCTGCCCCAGCGCCAGCAAAAGACCGATGACCAGGGCCGATGACAGCGCCCAGGAACTCCAGTCAATTTCAGGGCCGCCCTGGGCATAAGCCGGTGCCGCCATCAATAACAACAGCAGAATTCTCATTTCAGCTTTTTAATCCGCTCGGTCTGGCTGATCACATCGGTAAGACGAATACCGAATTTATCGTTCACCACCACTACTTCGCCGTGCGCAATCAGGGTGCCGTTCACCATCACATCGAGCGGCTCACCGGCCAGCCGGTCCAGCTCTACCACAGATCCCTGGTTAAGCTGCAGCAGGTTACGAATGCTGATCTGGCTGCGGCCCACTTCCATGGAAATGGTGACCGGAATATCCAGAATGGTGTCGAGCTTGCGCCGTTCCTCCTGAGTGATGGGATCTTTGCCATCGTTGCTGAAGTCATCCAGCTCGGCCCTTTTAACCTCACTTTGCTCCTGCTCCGCCATGGCGTCGCCCCAGATATCATCCAGCTCGCTTTGATCGAGTTGGTCACCTTGATCGTTCTGCTCGCTCATTATGCGTCCTCAATGGTTCTTTCCAGTTCTTCCAGCTCGGCTTCGCCATCAATGCGCACGCCGCGGCGGGTGACTTCTTGCAATTCAGTTTTAACGGTTTCGGGCCGTTTAATTTTTTCGGTAATACGAATGGCCATTTTTTCCTGAGAGCGGCCCAGCTGGGCTCTGAAGGTGGGCAGCTCTTCCACTGACACCAGCAAGTGCTCGGGCATTTCAATGGGAATAATATCGCCCGCCTGCCAGTCCATGATATTGCGCAGGGTGACTTCCTTCTCCAGCAGACGGGTGGACATTTCCACTTCCACATCGAGAATTTCATCCCGCAGGGCCTTGCCCCAGCGCAGGTCATTTTCGCCCTTGTCGCTCTGCACGCCGGCATCCAGCAACTCACGAATGGGCTCCAGCATGCCGTAGGGCAGGGTAACGTGAAAGTCACCGCCGCCGCCGTCAAGGTCGATATGAAAGGAGCTGACCACCACCACTTCGGTGGGGCTGACAATGTTGGCCATGGTGGGGTTCACCTCTGAGTCGAGGTATTCAAACTCCACGTCCATCACCGGTGCCCAGGCCTCTTTGTAGTCTTCAAATACCAGCTTGAGCAGCAGCTGAATGACCCGGCGCTCGGTGGGAGTAAATTCCCGGCCTTCAATTTTGGCATGACGACCGTCACCACCAAAAAAGTTATCCACCAGAATAAACACCAATCTGGCTTCCATGGTGACCAGACCTATGCCCTTGAGCGGGCGAAAGCGCACCATGTTCAGGCTGGTGGGCAGAAACAAGGAATGTACATATTCGCCGTATTTAATTACCTGCACGCCATTAATGGAGACCTCAGCGGTGCGGCGCATCATATTAAACAGGCTGATGCGCATATGGCGGGCAAAACGCTCATTCACCATTTCCAGGGTCGGCATTCGGCCCCGGACAATGCGATCCTGTGAAGAGAAGTCAAAGGAGGCGACGCCTCCTTCTTCTTTCACTTCTTCTTCTTTGACATCGTCGGCTCCGTGTAACAGAGCATCGATTTCATCCTGGGATAACAGATCGCTCACAGCTCACCTATTGCATCACTATGCTGGTAAATAACACTTTTTCAAATAACCGCTTTTCCAGTACTTCGGCAGTGGCGTAATTCAGCTCATTAAGAGCTTCTTCACGCAGTGCCTTTTTATTGGCGGCCGTCAGATAATTGTCGGCGGTTTGACGGCTGAATACATCCAGCAGAGTGCTTTCCAGCAGTGGCAGATGCTGTCGGGCCAGCTCGGCATTGGCTTCTCCACGCACCATTAATTGCGCCTCAATTTGCACCAGCCGGTCTCGTCGCCCGCCGGGTACGCTGAAGGTAAAGGGCTGTGACAGGCTGACATACATGGCCTGATCACTATTATTATCCTGCTCTGCTACCGGCGCTTCTTCTGCACCCGATATCAGCAACCAGGCGGTCGCTCCGCCTGCTCCCGCCAGCACGAGCAAAAGCAAAATCCAGACCAGCTTGCGTTTATACCATGCCACCTTGGGAATGGTGAGGTTCTCTGCCATTAAGTGTCCTTATGCAAAAAAGTCGATACCACCTTCATGCAATGTTCTGCCCGCTGAATATTGAGTGAAGCCTGCTTCATCATCGTTCGGGCCCTGCTCAAACGAGGATGAATTATGCCCATTTTCCCGGCCGGTTGCACCCTGCCCCTGGTTACCATTTTGCGCTGTATTCTGTTGCTGACCGGCAAAGCTGCCCACCTGCCCCTGTCCCAGCTGAATACCTTGTTGCTGAAGCATATCACGCAGGCGCGGCATGGCCTGCTCCAGCATATCCCGGGCCTGCGCATGCTGAGCCTGGATCTGCATGCTCACTTCGCCCTGCTCGAATTTAAGCTGAATGCGGATGCCGCCAAGTTCGGACGGGTTAAGACGAATATCTGCCTCCTGCAGCTCCTGATTCACCATTACCTGCACCTGCTGGCTCAGCTGGCGGGCATTTTGCTCCGGCGCGGCCTGATGCAGATTGAGCGCCCGCTCCAGCTGAGGCTGAGCCGCGCGCTCGGGGGCCGCGGCTTCACGGGTGGCGGTAATGGCAGCGGTTTGCTGCAGTGGCTGGATCTCGTTTTTTTCGGCCTGGTGAGTGCCTGACTGCACCGCCCCTGCCAGCGCGTCAGCCAGTTTCTCGCCACGGCTGGCATCTTCATCGCGGCTTTCACCATCAGTTCCGGCATCGGCTGATGCTTTTTCGGTGATTGGTGAACTCAGACTCTCAGTGTTTTGTTCTGCCACTGTGGTGTCGGCCTTGCTCTCGGTGCTGCCCTGCTGCGACCAGCGCCGGCCATGCTCAATTTGTGCCAGCCAGTTGGGTGTGCCCGCCGGCTCCTTCGGTGCCTGAGTAGTTTCCTGCCGGGGCGCGGTTTGATTAGCGCTGTCCGGCTCCTGTTCGTGCTGCGGCGGCGCATTTAGCTCCGGCTCGGCTGCTGATACTGACTGCGATTGTGTGACAGCCGGCTGCTGTTGCGCGGCTTGTGGCGGAACGGCCTGTACTTGTGACGCAGGCTGCTGTGCCGGCTGAGATTGAGCGGTTGAAGCCTGAGACGCTGGCAGCCGCTGAGCCGTCTGGGCTTCAGGCTCTGCCGGCTCCCCAGCGGGTGCTGAACCCTGAGGCACAGCCGTCGCTATTGGTTGTGTTTTGAGTTGTGTTTGTGCTTTGGGTTCTGCTTTTGCTTGTTCGGCGGCATCCGTTTGGATGGCAGCGGCTTGAGAGTTCAGTTTGTGCACTTCAATGGCGGCCTCTTTGGCATCGCTCAATTTTATATCGTCATTTTTTATTTGCATGTTATCAGCTGCCGGTACGCTATCCCGGGCTGGTTTGGTGTCAGCCTGGTTCACCACAGCTGCTTTGACGGGTGCATCTTTAACCGCCGACTCACTCTTTGCAGCCGGCTGGTTATCGCTTTCTGCCGATGCGGCTGGAGCTTCACCTTTTACGTTCTGTATGTTGGTATTTTCCGAGCGCGTACTGCTTGCTTGAGCGTCCGGCTCGCTCTTGCTCTGTAATGACGCTGACGCTTGCTGCTGCACCGCCACCGGTATTGCCGCTGCCGGCACCAAATTGCCGCTCTGCAGCGTATCGGCTCTCAGCTCTTCCTCGGGCTTGTCATGCTTCTGCTCTGCCGTTGCACCCGCCGGCTTGTCTGCTTCCTCATCAGGTTCGGCTTTCACCTTGATATCAGCCTCTTTTGGCGTCGTCTCGCCCTGCTCTGAGCCGGCCACTTCCTGTTTGTCTGCAGATTCATTGCCAGCCTGTGCTTGCTGGCCTGCACCGGTTTCGGCGCTTTCCAGCAGTTCGGCAAAGTTAACCCCTTCACCATCGGCTTTGGGCTGCAACAGGGAGCCGGCAGAACTCACAGTGCTGGCAAAGGCAGGAATAATTGTGGTCATACAGAGTCACCTGATTAAAAGTGTGGCCACCGGGCGCACCCGCTGATACGGGTAATATGCAATATATGAGCCAAAGGGGAATTACATGGGTTTGCGGTGGTAACGGTAGATGGCGAGGTTATCGAGCATTTTTTGCTCCTGGCGGGCGGCTTCCTGCTTTTTGCGCCCGGCTTCGCGCTCCATCAGTTTGGCAATGGCTTGCTTACGGGCACGCACCGCCAGCCAGGCATCGCGGCTTTGGGTTAATTGCTCCCGGGCCTGTTGCAGGCCTTGCTGCTGTTGCTGCTGGGCCACTTCCAGTTTGTCGATAAAGCCGCGAAAGTGGCCAAACTGGTGTGCTTCCAGCCCGCTCTGCCCCCGTTGCTGAAACGTCTGCACATACTGACGCTGATACTGACTCAGTGTTTGCAGCTGTTGCTCCATCTGCTGCAGTTGCAGCTGGGCAATATTCAGCTCGGCAGCGGCCTTGCGCTCTTCGCCGTCCAGCTGCTCCAGCAGCAAATTCAAAGCCCGGCTCATCAGCCTGCCCTCAGCAGCGGCATGGCGACCACTTCAAGCTCTTTGAGACAGGCCTCATAGTCAAATACGTCTGTCATGCTCTGAGTTAAAAAACGCTCCAGCCGGGGCCGTATGGTAATGGCCATATCCAAGCGTGGATCAGCCCCGCTCTTGTAGGCACCCAGGTTAATCAGATCATGATTTTGCTGATAAAGCGCATAAGCCTGCTTGACTACCCGCGCCTGCTGCTGATGCTCTGGTGTGGTCACTGCCGTCATTACCCGGCTGATGGACTTTTCAATATCGATGGCGGGATAGTGGCCACTGTCGGCCAGTTGCCGTGATAACACAATATGACCATCGAGAATGGCCCGGGCAGCATCGGCAATCGGATCCTGCAGATCGTCCCCTTCGGTGAGCACGGTAAAAAAGGCGGTAATGCCTCCCTGCCCTTCGGCACCGTTGCCGGCCCGCTCCACCAGTGCCGGCAGTCTGGCAAACACTGACGGCGGATAGCCCTTGCTGGCCGGCGGCTCTCCTACTGCCAGGGCAATTTCCCGCTGGGCCTGGGCATAGCGGGTAAGGGAGTCCATCAGCAGCAAGACGTTCAGGCCCTGGTCCCGGTAATATTCCGCCAGGGTAAGCGCGGTTTCGCAGCCTTTCAGGCGCATCAAGGGTGAGGCATCTGCCGGCGCTGCCACCACCACAGCCCGGGCCCGGCCTTCTTCTCCCAGAATTTCATCAATAAACTCTTTGACTTCCCGGCCCCGCTCACCAATCAGGCCCACAATCACCACATCGGCTTTTGCTCCCCGGGTCATCATGCCCAGCAACACACTTTTGCCCACACCAGAGCCGGCAAACAGCCCCATACGCTGGCCTTGTCCTACCGTCAGCACTGAGTTAATGGCTCGCACGCCCACATCCATGGGAGTTTTGATCGGTTTACGGGACATGGGGTTAATGGGCCGGGATAAGAAATCAGCAGTGGTGCCGGTATTGATGGGACCCAGGCCGTCCAGCGGTTCACCGATGCCATTAATCACCCTGCCCAGCAGTGCCATGCCCACGGGCACGCCGTTACCGTCGCCTGCCGGTGTGACTCTGGCACCGGGAATCACTCCTTTCAGGGATTCGCTGGGCATAAGATAGAGTTTGTCATCAGCAAAACCCACCACCTCGGCGTCCATTTCACCAAACTGGGTTTGCACCTTGCACTGACTGCCCACGGCAGCGGTGCAGCCCACCGCTTCCAGTGTCAATCCCACCACCCGGGTGAGTTTGCCACTGGCAGCCATGGCCGGAGCCAGACCGGCACACTGATAGGCACCCAGCCGCTCAGCCAGCGTCTGTGTCATGAAAACGGCTCCAGTTGGCCTTAATGAAATTAGCCATCAGCTCATCAATGCGGCTGGCCAGGCTGACATCCAGCTGAGACATGGCGGTTTGCAGCCGCAGCTCACCTCGCGCCAGCCCGGGCTCGGGCACCAGCTCCCAGCCGCGCTTGGCACAGGCTTCCTCACTGTATTGTGCCTGCAGCATGGCCATGTCTTCGGCGTTCAGATAAAAGGTAAGGGTGCCTTCATGATGGGGCAGCGCCTGCAAGGCTTCCTGTATGGTAGCCAGCAGCAGTTTGGGCGAGGCAGTCGCCTCGGCTTTTAACAGGTTGCGGGCAAGCTCCATGGCCATGATCACCAGACTCTGCTCAACGGTGTGGTCAATGGTAGCCAACGGAGCCTGCAGTTGTTCGGTAAGGGTATTCCAGCGCTCCAGCAACACCTGCATTTGTGCCTGACCGTCGGCCAGCCCCTGCTCAAGACCCTGTTGCAGTCCGGCTTCATGACCTTCCTGCATGCCCTGCAGGCGGCCTTCTTCTCGGCCTTCTGCCAGGCCCTGTTCCTTGCCCTCGGCATGGCCTTCCTCAAAGGCGGCCTGACGAATGGCGTCAAGGGCTTCTGCGGTAAGGGGTTCGGGAGTGGCTTCTGTGTCCGGTTCCGGCTCATCGGCCACCGGCTCAGGCTCATTACGCAGCCTGAGTGCCGCCTGCTCCGGGCGCTCAGGCTCGGGCAACTCCAGATCGGGCCATTGCCAGGCCCCCAATCCGGCAGGAACCCGCCCTTTTCGCTGGTAGCCCTGATCACTCACAGATAATCATCTCCACCGCCCTTAGCCAGCATCAGCTCGCCACTGTCGGCCAGACGACGAGCCACCGCCAGAATTTCGCGCTGGGCTTCTTCCACATCACTGACCCGCACCGGTCCCATGGCTTCCAGATCGTCCTGCAGCATTTCGGCCGCCCGGCGTGACATATTATTGAAGAATTTTTCTTTCAGCTGATCATCTGCCCCTTTCAGCGCCCGTTGCAGCAGCTCGGCATTCACTTCCCGCAGCAACACCTGAACGCCTCTGTCATCTACGTCAATCAGGTTTTCAAACACAAACATCAGATCCTGGATCTTCATGCTCATTTCTTCATCCTGATCCCTGATGGAATCCATCAGGGCTCCCTCTACCGAGGTGTCGAGGTAGTTCATGATGTCGGCAGCGGTTTTCAGGCCGCCCATTTTGGCGGCTTTGGCATTGCTCTTGCCGACAAACTGTTTTTCCATAATGTCGTTCAGTTCCTGCAACGCCGCCGGCTGCACTTCTTCCAGCTCGGCGATACGCATAATCAGATCCAGACGCATGGGCTCGGGGAACTGCTGCAAAATGGCCGCGGCCTGATCGGCATCGAGGTAGGACAGCACGATTGTCTGAATTTGCGGATGCTCGTTATGAATAATGCCGGCGACCTGACGGGCATCCATCCATTTGAGTGAGTCGAGCCCCCGGGAGCCGGCACCGGCAGCAATCTGGTTTACCAGCCGGCCTGCCTTGTCTTCACCCAAAGCGGCCACCAGAGCATTGCGCACAAAGTCCTGGCTGCCCACGCCAATTTTGGTGAAGCGCTGAATATCTTCGATAAACAACCGATGTACGGCCCCTACCCTGTCCGGACTGAAATCGCCCATGGCCGCCATTTTCATCCCCAGACGCTGCACCTGCTTGGGGTCGAGGTGACGAAAAATCTGCGCTGCATCATCTTCCCGCAGGCTCAGCATCAGCAATGCCGCCTTCTCGGTGCCTGTCATGCGCGACAGCAGTTGCCGCTGTGCATCGGTAATTACCAGCTCCTGCTCATCACTCATCGCTTTGTACCCAGTCTTTAATTACCTGTGCCGCCAGATCCGGCTCGTTGGATACCAGCGCCCGTACTGCCGACAGCAAGTCTTCATCCTTGTTCAGATCCGGCAGCCGCAGCTGGCCGTCCTTAATGCCGAACATACCGTCTTCCAGTTCGGCCTGCTGTGCCAGCATATCGAGATCATTATTGCCCGACAGCGCACTCTGACCGTCCAGATCCAGTTCATCCGTTTTGTCGTCTATGTTCAGCAGGCGTTTCACCATGGGACGCACCAGTGCCAGCAGCAGCACCACCAGTACCAGCACGGCACCGAGAATGCGCGCCAGCCGCCAGAACCAGGTCTGCTCATAAAAAGGAATGTCCGCCACGGCATCAAGGTCGGGCCGGTTAAACGACATGCTGACCACTTCAATGGCATCACCCCGGCTTACATCAAAGCCCAGCCCCCCCTTGAGCAAACGCTCGATGCGGGCCAGCTCGGCACTCTCCAGCGGCACTCTTTCAGTGGTGCCATCGGCTTGAGTCACATTTTTGTAATCTACCGCTACCGACACCGTTAACCGGCGAATATCACCCACGGCGCTTTCGGTATGGCTGATGGTGGTATCCAGCTCAAAGTTGCGGGTGGCTTCCCGCCGGCTGCGTTCGGTACCGGATTTTTCCGTAGCCTGCCCGGCCTGCTCGGGAATATCCGACTCCATGGGCGGCTGATTGGTCAGCGCACCGGGAATGCCGATGGGGCCGGTGCCGGAGGTATTGTCTTCCATCACCATTTCGGAGCGTACTGCCGGCATGTCGGGATTATAGGTTTTGACCGTTTGCTGGCGACGACGAAAGTCGAGATTCAGATCCACTTCAGCGGTGTAATTCCCCAGCCCCAGCACCGGACTGAGAATGGCGTCAATCTTCTGACGATATTCTTCTTCCTGCTGTTGCTGCAGTTCAAATTCCCGCCGGTTGCGGGCAGCCAGCGGATCCTGAGAGCCGGAGTTCAGCAGACGGCCGTTCTGATCCGTCACCGTTACCCGGCCGGGAGTGAGATCGGGTACCGCAGAGGCCACTGTGTCCACAATGGCGTCTACTTCTTCCTGGCGCAGGCTGCCGCCCCGGCGCAGATTAAGCACCACGGTAGCACTGGGTTTACGCTTGTCGCGCACAAAGACGTTTTCCCGGGGAATAGCCAGCAGCACCTGAGCGCCGGCCACACTGTTATATTGCTCTATGACCCGGGCCAGCTGACGCTCCCGGCTAAGATTAAGACGTTCCCGCTCCAGCCGCTGGCTGATGCCAAAACCGGGATCGGACAGCAGTATGCTGTCGCCTTCCGGCGGTGCCTGAGTAAGACCTGAACGACGCAGCCCCAGCTGAATATCGGCATATTGATCGGCGCGTACCAGCACGCTATTGCCGTCTATTTTATATTCAACTTTCTGGGCATCAAGATAATCGAGGGTTTCAATCAATTCCTGATTGTTATACACCCCCAAGGGCCGCATTTCCGGCTCCTTGCCCCACAGCAGCACAAAAATGGCCATGGCCAGACAAATGGCCAGCGCCAGTACAATAACAATCTGACGCAATACATCGGCATTACCCAGCAGGGCAAAAGGCGTGCTTTTGCGTTCCTGGGCTTCCATATCGGTGCCATCGCTGCTGGCCGTCAGCGCGCGTTGGTCGGTTTCCGCCAGCGGATTGTCTGCCACCCGTCAGCTCCTTACACCGGCATGTTCATGATGGTTTTATACGATTCCACCAGCTTGTTACGCACCTGCACGGTAGCCTCAAAAGCAATGCTGGATTTTTGGGCGGAGATCATTACCTGCTCCAGCCCCACCGAAGGATCCCCCAGCTCAAAACGGGTGCGCAGATCACCGGTGGTTTGCTGCAGTGCATTTACCTTGTTCACGGCCTGACCCAGCAGCTCGGCAAAATCCTGACGAGGGGCCGCACCCTGCACCGGTGCCATGCTTTGGGCTTCTCCCTGCATTGACTGCATTTCTGCCAGCAAAGCAGCGGCTTTAATATCCATGGTTTGGCTCCTCAATCAGTGAATTTCATACAACCCACGCATCTTAATGCAAAGCTCGGGCCAGTTCATCTTTTGTGCGAATTAAACCGGTACTTCTATACCTGCCTCGCGCATGCGGGCAAGCTTATAACGCAAAGTCCGGGGGCTGATGCCTAACTGTTCAGCCACCTCACGCCGGCTGCCACCGCTGCTTTGCAGGGCCTGCAGAATAATGCGGTGCTCCTGACTTTCCAGCTTGTCGCCCAGCTCTGCTGTGACCGGTGCCGGGGCCGTACTGAAGGGGCCGGCATCGTCCAGCAAAATATCGGTGGCGGCAATCTCGCTGCCGGCGGCCAGAATAAGGGCCCGCTGCATCACGTTGTCGAGCTCGCGCACATTGCCCGGCCAATGCCAGTGTCTTAGCCGTATTTCGGCATCTTCCGACAGAGTGACGCCATGCCGCCCCTGCATGCCGGCATGCCGGCTTAACAGAAAACGCGCCAGCGGCAGAATATCGCCGGGGCGATCCATCAGGGCCGGCCAGACCAGCGGAAACACATTCAGCCGGTAATAGAGATCTTCCCGAAAACGGCCCTCGGTTACCGCCTGGCGCAGATCCCGGTTGCTGGTGGCCAGAACGCGCACATTCAGTTTTAAGGTTTTACGGCTACCCAGACGCTCCACTTCCTGCTCCTGCAGCACCCGCAACAGCTTGGCCTGCAGGTTCACGTCCATTTCGGTAATTTCATCCAGCAAAAGGGTGCCTTCATGGGCCTGTTCAAACTTGCCGGGGCTGGCCTGCACGGCACCGGTAAAGGCTCCTTTTTCATACCCGAACAAAGTGGCTTCCAGCATATTGTCGGGAATGGCAGCGCAGTTGATGGCCACAAAAGGCTGATTGGCCCGGTTGGAGCGGGCATGGATAAAGCGCGCCAGCACTTCCTTGCCGGTGCCGCTGGGGCCGGAGATCATCACGCTGGCATCAGTAGCCGCTACCCGGGCTGCCAGTTGCAGCAACTGGCGACTGGCGGCATCTTCAGCAATAGGGTCGCTATTGTGATTTGACTCGGGCTGCACATAGCGGCGCACCCGCTCCAGCAGGACCTCGGGCGTAAAGGGTTTGGCCAGATAATCCACGGCACCGGCGCGCATGGCGGTCACCGCGCCCGATACCTGAGCGTGCGCCGTGATCACCAGCACCGGCAGGCCGGGCAGGCGCTCGTTAATCCATTCCAGCAGCTCAAGGCCGTTCATGCCCGCCATTTGCACATCCGTGATCACCATGCGTACCGGCGTTTGCTGCAAATACACAATGGCGTCTTCCGCGCTGGTGACACAGCGGCTTTCCAGTCCGGCCAGCTCCAGGGTGTCTTGCAGCGCCTGCTGCAGGCCGGCATCGTCTTCCACCAGCAAAATATCGGCGTTCATTTTGTATCCTTATGCTGCAGCAAAGGCAGCCACAAGCTGAAACAAGTGCCCTGCCCCAGCTCGGAGCTGACGCTTACGCCGCCGTTATGAGCACGCATGACCGACGCCACTGCCGCCAGCCCAAGGCCGGTACCCTGGCTGCGGGTGGTAAAAAAAGGCGTAAAAATCTGCTGCTGTAGTTCAGGGCTGATGCCGGCACCGTTATCTGCCACTTCAATCAGCAGTTGCCCCTGGTTGCCGGCGGCATGGATTGTGACGACACCGGCTCCCGCTTCCACGGCGTTTTCCAGCAGGTTGAGTATTATGCCTTTAAGGCTGTTGGCATTACCCAGCACGCTTAATCCGGGCTCGGTATTGCAAACCAGACTGGCCTTGCCTGCAAACAGGGTATTGGCGGTTTGGGTAATATTGGTAAGCAAGGCAGACACACACAGCGGCTCGGCCAGCGCGGCCTGATCAGGCCGGGCAAACAGCAGAATGTCGCTTATTTGACGCTCGATATCCGTCAGCCTTTCCATCAGCCGGCCCTGAAACCGCTCCCGCTGGGATGCATTCAGCGCCGGATTGGCCAGGTTGGCACCGTATAAGGTCGCCGCCGACAACGGCGTGCGTATTTGATGGGCAAGGGTTGCCGCCATACGCCCCAGCGCCGCCAGCCGCTCGGCATGGCCCTGCTGCTCCGCCCAGGCGCGGGTAGGAGTAAGATCGGTCAGTTGCACCAGCTGACCAGGCTGCCCTTCCAGGTGAGAAATGGCCAGCTGCACCCGGCGACCGCTCTTTAACGACACCTGCAGGCCGTCATCGGGCCGGGGCGCAAAGTCACGGGTAATCACCTCCAGCCAGGGCGTGTTAAGCAAAGGCTCGCCCAGCAGCTGGCGGGCAACAGCATTGGCGCGACTGACCACGCCCTGACCGTTCACCCACAGCAAACCACCGGGTAAAGTGTGCAGAATTTGCTCCAGCTGCTCCGGCCCCAGCACATCCAGCCAGGGCGCATCGGGCGCGGAATAAGAAGAATTTGCAGGCATCATGGCAGGTAATATTCAAAATACGTGCCAGACCGCCCGAAGGGCGAGCCTGAAGCGGGAAGCTAGAAGCTAGAAGCTAGAAGCTAGAAGCTCCAGACGATAGCGCTGTCAAAAAATAAAATACTGTGCTTGCAGCATTATTAATTGCCTGCAGCTTTCATTTTTCGGATCGAGCTTGGTACTACAGCCCGTGAAAACCCTCTTACAGCTTCAAGCTTCCCGCATCCAGCTCCCCGCAGGGGGGTCAATCCCGTGCTATGCCGTATTTTTTCATTTTCTCCACCAGGGTGGTGCGGCGCATGCCAAGGTGTTCGGCAGCTCTGGCCACAATGCCGTCGTTGGCATCCAGCGCCTTGCCAATCACTTCCACTTCTATACTGGCCAGCACATCCTTCAGGTTGTAACACTCGGAGGTTAAATCGGGAATATGTAAATCCCCGTTTACTGACGCCGGCGCTTCTTCTTCCGGACTGAAATCAAAGAAAGCGCCATCGTCTTCAAAATCATCACCATTACTTGAAAAAATAGAGGCCAGGGCTGCCTGCTCATCCATTTCATCAAAGCTTTCGGGCACATAATCGCCGCGGTACTTTTCCGGCAGATCTGCCGGCTCCACCCGTTGCCCCGGGCACAGTATCATCATCCGCTCCACCAGGTTGGACAGCTCCCGAACATTGCCGGGCCAGTGATAGCCTTGCAGAGTGTTCACCGCCGGCGCAGAGAAAGAAAGCATAACCTGATGGGTATCTTTGTGGCGTTCAATCAGCTCATTCAGCAGCAGGGGCAAGTCATCTTTACGCTGGCGCAGGGGCGGAGCGGTAATGGGAAATACATTCAGCCGGTAATAGAGATCTTCCCGAAAGCGCTGCTCGGCAATCATCTGTTCCAGATCACGATGGGTGGCGGCAATAATACGCACATTAGCTTTAATCGGCCGGGTGCCCCCTACCCGCTCAAAAGTGCGCTCCTGCAGCACTCGCAACAACTTCACCTGCATGGGCAGGGGCATATCGCCGATTTCATCCAGAAACAGAGTGCCGCCGTCTGCCAGCTCAAACCGTCCCTTGCGGGCCGCCACGGCACCAGTAAAAGCCCCTTTTTCATGGCCGAACAACTCGCTTTCCAGCAGTTCAGCCGGAATGGCACCACAGTTAATGGGCACAAAAGGACCACGAGACTGTTGCGATAATAAATGAATGGCCTGCGCGATGACTTCCTTACCGGTGCCCGACTCACCCAGCAGCAGCACATTGGCCTGCTTGTCGGCCACCTGGCGAATAAGGCTTTTAACCTGTTGCATGCCGGCGCTGTTACCCACCAGTAAATGATTGAGCTGCTCATTCTGCTCATCACTCACCATTACGGGCCGCCACTGGGCAGCCTGATGCAGCAGTCGGGTCAGCTCGTCGTAGGTCAGATCACTCAAGGTGCCCAGCAGGTTATTGGCCCTGCACTGGGTAGAGCGCAGGCTGATAAACACATGATGAGAATGTTCATCGAGAAGAGGTTGGAGTGGAAAGTCCGTTTCCCCCAGCAGTACTGTCATGGTTTGGGGCTGCTCCCGCAACCATGCCAGATCATTAGCGCGACTGCCGCTTCGCCATTCAACCTGCATAAAGGAAAGGATAGCCTCAAGTCTTGACCGCCGCTCCTGGTTATGATCCATGATCAAGACACAGCCATTAAAACCCATAAGGTAAATATCCTTTACATTCAGTGATTTATTGAATTAGTTTCTGAGCTTATCCTTGGCTCGACACCAGCATAACATTGAAGCGGCTCAGACTTGAAACCAAAGAAGTCGTAATTCTGACACAAGCGTCAAAACAACTCGACAAAGATAGTCGCTAAAAAGCCAATTATGTTGATTTGGATCAAGTTTAGATCAGGAAAGGATATTTTTTTGACGATGCGGCTTGATTAAGCCTGAACGAAGCAAGAGGAATGTTACAAGCCGGGGCTGACCCCGGCAAAAATGATCAGGCAGGAACCTGTTGCTGATCCGCCGGGATAGCGTCCCAGGCTTCTTTGATGTCGCGCAGCAGCGAGCTGATGCTCTCGAGCTTTTCTGTACTGTTTTCGCTGTTGGCCACTACCAGTTCTGCCATGATGAACTCATACAGATTATCGAGATTGACAGAAATTTCACCACCTTCCTGATGATCCAGTGCCGCACGCAGCTCGGCAACAATGGTCATGGCAGAGCCCAGCAATTCCCCCTGCTCGGCGCGTTTGTTCTGCTCCATGGCAGAACGGGCACGAGCCAGACGCTCCAGCGCCCCAGCCAGCAGCATTTGTACCACTTTATAAGGTGAAGCCACGGTTTTCTGGCTGTCCAGAGCCACGGATTTATAAGCTTTCATTGAGCCACGCATGGGCACTACTCCTGACAATTATCTAATTACGTTTAACGGTTTGATAGGCCTGCACCGAGCGCCGGCCCTTTTGCATGGTCTTCAGTTTGTTGGCCAGCTCACGCTGCACCGCTTCGGCGGTTTCTTTAAGCTGCCGGGAGCGTTGTATCAGAGCAGCAGCGTCACTTTCGGTGACATTGCCTTGCTCAATCACCTGCTGCAATAGCTGTGCCCGCACTCGCAGCTGCTCAGACAGCCATTCTTCATCCAGCTCGTCTGTTTTGCCAAGCGCTGCAAGCACGGCCTCATCCAGTGCTTTTAACTGGTCGACCAGCATTACTGCTTGGCTCCGCCAAAGCTGGGCATATTATCAAAGGCCGCAACAACAGAGTTAAGCTGCTGGTTAAGCTGGGCTACCATAATGTCCATATCGGTAAATTGCTTATAAACTCGCTCTTCATACTTTTCCATGTAAATTTCAAAGTCTGCCCGCTCTTTATTCAGCTTGTCCATCTGAGCATTCAATGAGCTGTCGCGCTTGGTAAGCACGCCTTCTTTACCCACAAAGCTTTCCAGCATATCGTCCAGCTTTTTGGAGACGCCCTCTTCCGATGCAAACAACTGACCGATTTTAGAAAAGTTATCATCAATCTGCTTTTTCAGCAGATCTTCATCCAGCTCGATTTTGCCATCTTTTTGAGTGGTAATACCCAGATCAGTGAGTGACTTGATGGGCGCACTGGCACCTTCTATGGGTTCGCTCAGCATGCGTCGAATTTGCGAGGTAAGATTGCGAGCCGTGCCATCACCGTTCAACGGACCAGCCTTTTCTGTCTCGGCATTATAAGAAGTAAGCTGGTTAATGGTAGCAATCACAGAGTTAAAGGATTTGACAAACTCCTGCAGGTTCTTCTCTACCGTGCTTTTGTCGTAACCAATGGTCAGCTTGGTGTCTGGTTTTTCACTGTCTACCGAGGTGTCGTTTACCTTTTTCAGATCCAGAGTCACGCCCTGAATGGCATCTTTAATCTCGTTGGTCTGACTGGTAATGGGGGCCCCGTCTATGGTGATTTTGGCATCTTTGGCAGCCTGAATTTCAGTGACAGTGCCAATGCTGGAAAGATCCTGAGTGCCTTCGCCATCGCCGTTTCCGGTGGCAGACACGGTAATGGTGTTCTCGGTACCGGTTTTATCGGAGAAAAACACCAGACGAGAGCCACCATCGTCGGTGACCACAGTAGCGCGCAATCCCTTGTTGTCTTCCGCATTATTAACGGCATTGGCCACATCAGCCAGGGTGCTTTTGTCTTTGTCGATGGAGACAGTAAAAGACTCATCACCCACCCCCAAAGTGAGCGAGCCTGAGCCCAGCTTTTTATCAGCATCGGCTTTAGGTATGGCACTGGAGCCCACTTTGTGGGCTTCAGCCAGCTGCTCTACCACTATAGTATAACTGCCGGCTACCGCCGTTTTGTCGGCCGTCGCATTGGCAAAGCCGCTGTTGGAAAAGCTGGTGGAGCGTTTTTCAAAGGCTTCTTCGTCACCCAGTTTTTTTAATGAACTTTTAAACTCTTCCAGCACCCCTTTAAGGGTGCCGTAAGAGGATAACTGAATACCGATATCATTGCCCCGCCGGGCAAACATGTTGTCTTTGGCGGCACGCTCACCAGCCACAGTAGCATCCACAAAGCTTTGAATGGGAAAGCCCGAGCCCACGCCCGGTAATTTGAGATCGGACACAAGCTGTCTCCTATGCTTTGGTGTCTATCAGGCCGCCGCTGGCTTCAGCCAGCCGGCTGATTACCTGTAGCAGCTCTTCGGTCGGTATCTGACGAATGATATCACCACTGTCGTTATCTACCACAGTTACCACGTTACGGCCCGAATCTTCATCCACTCTGAACTTGAGGCCACGGTTAAAGGTGCCGATAAACGACTCCATCTGCTCCGCCATTTGCTCCAGCTGATCACCGGACAGCTCTCCGTCCTGCGCCTTTTCTGCTGCCTGTACTGCCTGAATGGTTTGGGTAGCTTCACTGCCAGCAGGCTGAGTGGTAACAGGAGTTTGCTTTTGAGCAAGATCTGCCGCCGTGGCGGATGTGCGTTGAGTGAGCGGTAGCGTATCCATGGTCGGGTCCTCATGTGAAAGCGCCGTTCAGCTTAGTGAACAGAAAGCTGCGGCACTAAGCTCAACGGCGAGAAAGCCGGGGGTTGCCCCCCGGCTGAGGTTCAGCTTAGCCCAGCAAAGACAGTGCTGCCTGCGGGATTTGCTTGGCTTGCGCCAGGATGGAAGTACCAGCCTGCTGCAGAATCTGCTGCTTGGTCAGGTTTACGGTTTCCTGGGCAAAGTCCACGTCCTTGATGCGGGACATACCGGCCGCCGCGTTTTCACGGGTGTTGGCCAGGTTGTTGATGGTGCTGTTCAGACGGTTCTGCATGGCACCCAAGTCGGAACGCTGGGCGTCAATCATGCCGATGGCACCATCCAGGACCGAAATAGCATCCTGAGCGCCTTGCTGGCTTGACAAGTCAAGTGATGCCACAGTTTTCAAGGCAGAAAAACTACCCGCAGTGGTAACACCAACGGTCGTATCATCAGCTCCGCCTTTAACTGAAAATGATTCAGTACCATTCAAACGAATTGAGCCAGCTACAGTAGTTGAGTTAGCCCCGGCACTAGTCAGTGTTACAGCTGCACCAGCAGCGGTACCATCAATATCCTTACCTTGAACAGAGGCGGTTGCTTCTGATGTGCCATCAGCTTGCTTGCCGGTGAAACCTTTAATTTTGACGTCTTTACCTTCTTCACTGGCGAAGGTCAGGGTTCCACCATCTACCGTTGCTTTAATACCGGTTTCAGTAGATTTCGCATTGACGGCGTCTGCCAGAGCAGAGAGATCTGTTGCGTCAGCGATATTGGCAGAAATGGCAGCACCATTAAGATCAAAGCTAACTTCACCTTTAACATTTGTGGTTAAGGTTGCTTCAGTCCGGGCTTCAGCAGTAACACCAGTTGTCGCGCTGATGGCGTTAATATCAGATGCGATAGTCATTGCATCATCGTTTGCAGTAGTGGCGGCTGTTGTCGCCGTAGCCTGACCACTGATAGTCAGTGTTTCAGCATCCAGGCCGTTCTCACCAACAGTAGCTGCTCCAGCCGTAACAGCAGCAGTTGCACGACCCAAACCAGGATCCGTAGCGGTAGTACTGGATCCTTTCAATACCGCACGGTGAGAACCAATCGCATCTGCAGACACATCCTTCAAAGCAAGATCAATGGTTTCATTGGCATTGGCCCCAACCTGCAGAGTACGACTACCGAAAGTGCCGTCGATCAAGTTTTGTCCACCGAAGGAGGTAGTTTCTGCTATACGGGTCAGTTCACTTTGCAGAGCAGATACTTCTTTCTGAATCGCCTTGCGATCATCAGCAGAGTTAGTGCCGTTGGCAGACTGCAGGGCCAGATCCCGCATACGTTGCAGAATGGAGGTTGACTCATTCATCGCACCTTCAGCGGTCTGCGCGATGGAGATACCGTCGCTGGCGTTTTTCATCGCCACACCCAAGCCGCGTACCTGAGAGTTAAGGCGGTTTGAGATTTGCAGACCGGCGGCATCATCCTTGGCGGAGTTGATGCGGCTACCGGTAGCCAGGCGTTCCATGGAGGTGGCCAGGGCATTGGAAGACTGGTTCAGGTTACGTTGAGCGGTCATACCGGTAACGTTGGTGTTGACTGTAATCGCCATAATTAACTCTCCCTTGAGGGTCGCAGGCCAGCTATTGGCCGGTAATGTTGGTTACTAATGCTATGTTGCTTAGGGTATCGGCCTCATCTGTGGCAGCTTTAGAAAAATTTTTTACCTTACATTTACCTTACAGCTTAACCCTTGCTACCTAGGCTATCGGCTTCACTATCAAGATCTTTAGCGAAATTATGTCAAGAGGTAAGGGAAGCCTACCTTGCACTGCTCTCCCACATTTTTTACTATTGAGAAAAGCGAACTTATTTATATTTACATCAAGGTGTTCATATGAACTCAAAGGACCGACTTGTAGAAGTCGAGCAGCTAAGCATCATTCAGAAGTTAGTACAAAAAGGTCTTTATTCTGAAGCGAAAAAAGAAGCGAAATCGCTGTTAGAAAAGCGACCCAACAACCAAGAAATATTACTCATACTGGCCAAAATAAATTATCACCAAGGCAATAATTTTGAGTCCATTTCAAATTTAAAATCATTATTAAAAGAAAACCCTGCCCACGAGGAAGGAAATTACCTGCTCGCGCGACTATACTTTGATATAGGAAATAACGAATTAGCTCTCAAATACATTGAAAATGGAGATTCAGGTGAAAAAAAAACTCCACCAAGCGAGCTAAAAGGGATAATACAAGCAGCAGCACATCACTACGAAGAGTCAGTTAACACATTTCTCGCCATCATAGAAGCAAAAAGCGAATCATGGAACACATGGAATAACCTTGGAAACCAATATAGAAATCTAGGCGACTTTGAAAATGCCAAAAGGTGTTACCTTGAAGCAATAAAGCTCAGCGGCAATAATGACGCACCCTTTAACAACCTGCTAACCTTTAGTCATTACCTTCCAGAAACAAAAAGGGAAGACATTAAATCACTGTATGAGTCATGGGAAGAACGATATGCAAAAGATATCAGTAAAAAAGTTCACACCCCTGAAATAAAAACAAAATCAAAAACCATTCGAATTGGAATGGTATCTGATGGCTTTCGTAACCACCCTGTTGGTCAAATGATCACATCGGCACTTGACTCTCTGCCTTCCCATGAAATAGAGCTATTCACTTATAGCACTAACCAACATGAAGATCATATCACACAAAAAATAATAAAAGCATCAAAAAAATGGTCAACTGCAACACATCAATCTGATGAAAATCTTGCCGAAGAAATAGCCAGCGACCAGATCGACATACTTTTTGACCTATGTGGTCATAATAATGGTTTCCGTATACGAACCATGCTAATGAAGCCAGCACCAATATTGGTTAAATGGGTTGGAGGATTAATCAATACAACAGGCCTCAGCACCATGGACTATTTACTAAGTGACAGTATAGAAACACCTGTAGGCGAGGACAAATTTTATACAGAAAAACTTATTCGAATGCCTGATGACTACATTTGCTATAATCCACCAATTTACACACCAGACATTCATTCACCACCAGCTAGACGAGATGGCCACATTACACTTGGATGTTTTAACAACCCAACCAAAATAAACCCTGTCCTTCTGGGCGAGTGGGCCAAGATAATGTACTCACTGCCAAAATCAAAACTTTTTCTCAAAGGATATCAATTTAGTAGTGAAACATTTAGAGAAAAAATAAAAAAACAACTCAACAACCTAGGAGTTAGTGAAAAGCGCATCATCATCGAAGGCCCTTCGAGTCACGAAGAATTACTCAATTCTTATCGAAAAGTAGATATTGCTCTCGATACTTGGCCGTATTCAGGCGGCCTAACCACCTGTGAAGCCATGTATATGGGAGTACCAGTTGTTACTTACCCCGGCCCCACCTTTGCCGGCCGCCATTCGGCTACTCACTTAACCAATGCAGGTATGCCGCAGCTGGTAGCGGAAAGCTGGGAGCATTACCACGATCTGGTTGTGATGCTGGCCAGCGACATTGATAACCTGGCCAATATTCGTACTCATATGAGAAGCGCTCTACTGGAATCCCCAGTTTGTGATGCCAAGCGCTTTGCCCGTAACTTCAGCAATGCCATGCGCGCAATCTGGCAACGTTACTGCGAGGGCAAGCAACCCGCAGCATTAACGCTGGATAAAAATGGAAATGCTCAGTTTGAAGATGAAGCCGAACCTGTTCAGCTTCAGTTACCGGAAGAGCCTGTATTAGTTAAAGATGATGACTTTCATTTCCGTTTTAACGGAAAAATAGTTGTTGTTGATCATGGAGCTGGTTTCGCTTGCTCCGAGAGCTTTCACACTCTGCATAAACTCGGTGCGATACGAACAATCTGTATCGATCCGGGCAGCAGGATCAATAACTCGCAACAACTGGCCAACACCGGTGATTTTCATCACTTTCCCATGACAGTGTTAGGAGATGGAAGTCAGAAAACATTATGTGTTACTCTTAAACCAGCCCATACCAGAAGTTTACCCTTTGTTCAAACAGAGTCATTTCCCGAGGAGTTAAGAAATGGGTACGAACTTTTAGCTCAACTACCAGTCAACACTCTTCGGCTTGATGATGTTGAAGGTTTAGAGGCCATAGACTTACTGGTTATTGATAATAATCATGACACTTTAACCATACTTGCCAACTCTACCAAAAAACTTGCCAACACTCTCATCGTAAAAGTAAAAGTAAATTTTAATTTTATACATAATAAAGAATGTGACTTTAGCGCAATTTCCTCTGTACTTATGGAACATGGCTTCATTTTTCATGATTTCATAAACAAGATGTATGTAAAAAGCTCTAACGATATCGCCTCACCTGATCTTTTATTTAATGCAGATGCAATTTTTTTACCATCCAAATCAAAGCTAGCTAAATCAAGTGATAACAGCATTTTAAAACTGGCCTTTTTATATCACCATCATCTTGACTCTCCTGAGCTATGCACGAGAACATTGCATCTTGCTGATTCAAAACTTGCGGAACAATACAAAAGAAAAAATAATATCTTTGTGGCATCAGAAGAAAACAAAGAAAATTTAAATATAAATACCAAAAACAAAATAACTCGTTCAAACAGTGGTGATTTCAACTGGGATATCGAGGAGCTTATCTCTGTTGTGGATATTGGAGCCAACCCCATTGATGGTGAGCCACCTTATTTCAACCTATTAAGAGATAAAAAGGTTAAAGTTACTGGCTTTGAACCTCAGAATGATGCATTAGAAAAACTAATTCAGATGAAGTCAGAAAATGAAACGTACCTTCCATATGCTGTGGGTGACGGAAACGAAGCTACCCTTTATATCTGCAATGCTTCGGGAATGACTTCAACATTGAAACCTAACTTTGAGGTTTTGAATCAATTTCAAGGTTATCCTCAATGGGCAAAGATAAAAAAAGAAGAAAAAATAAAGACAGTAAGACTGGACGACCTCAGCGACCTAACTGAAATTGATTGGTTAAAAATTGATATTCAGGGTGGGGAGTTATCTGTATTCAAAAATTCTGAAAATAAGCTAGAGAATACTTTGGTTATACAGACTGAAGTTAACTTCATTCAACTTTATGAAAACCAGCCTCTTTTTGCAGAAATAGATCAGTGGATGCGTGAACATGGCTTCATACTTCACACGCTACTAGAAGAAAGAAAGCGGCTTTATGCCCCACTGGTTATAAATAACCAGATACACAATGGAATCAACCAATTAACCACCGCTGATGCTATATATATAAAGAGTGGGAAAAGTATAGAAAAAATGACCACAACACAAAAAAAGAAAATGGCTTACATTCTCCATCATGCTTATGGAAGTTACGATATATCATTAAGAATATTGCTTTCAATCCCGAGTTTCGACAAAGGCGGTTATATAAAGTCATTAACTCTAAAGGATAACATAGAAAGCAAAGAAACCTCGAAGTGATAGTTACATTACTATCTCATCTAATCATTAAGCTTTAATTATACTATGATGGTGAAAACCACCATCATAGTATAACATTGAGGAAATATAATTTAGCTCAATTTGTGTAACCAAGTCAGCCGCCCAACATAAAAAATGAAATAACAAAAATTATTCCATCTCAGCCTTATTCATAGCGAAGAAAAATACAGAAGAGTGCTCAAAATAACAGAAAGAATAAGCTAAGCACTATTTCTATAAAATGGTTACGGAATAGAAATAATTCAATACTATTAGAAATAGTTATTTAAATAAAGTTAGCCATAACTATTTATGCATCCAATACCAAAGTACATTAAACCAGAGACTCTCGCCGCTTCTGGCTTATATAAATTTCTTCCATCCACCACTACAGGAAACCGCAGTTCATTCTTCAGCCACCTTAGGTCTACCGCCCTGAATTCTTTCCATTCTGTACAGATCACCAGGGCATCGGCATTTTTTACTGCATCGGCTTTATTTTCACATAAGCGGAGTTTGCTCTGGTTGTGGGTTGATTGCAGTTGTGCTGAATATAACCGCCGGCATTCATCCATGGCCTTGGGATCATAGGCCTGTACATTTGCGCCGGCTTGCCACAAAGCCTCCATCAGCACCCGGCTGGGGGCTTCGCGCATGTCGTCTGTGCCCGGTTTGAACGCCAGCCCCCAGATAGCAATGGTTTTGCCGGCCAGATCTCCGTTAAAGGCATTACTCAGCTTTTCAAACAGGACGGTTTTTTGGCGTTCATTGACTGCCTCAACGGCTCGCAGCAGCTGGCTGGGTTGATCAAGCTGCTCGGCGGTGCGGCACAGTGCGCGCACATCTTTGGGAAAGCAGGAGCCGCCATAGCCGCAGCCCGGGTAGATAAAGTGATAACCAATGCGCGGATCGCTGCCAATGCCCTGGCGTACTTCTTCTATGTCTACCTGCAGGTGTTCGGCCAGGTTGGCCATTTCGTTCATAAAGCTGATTTTGGTGGCCAGCATGGCATTGGCGGCATATTTGGTCAGCTCGGCGGCGCGCACACCCATAAACATGAGTTTGTCGCGGTTACGGTTGTAGGGGCCGTAGCATTCCTGCATGGCGTTTTTTACCCAGTCCGATTCGGTGCCCACTATAATGCGCGGCCCCCGGGTAAAGTCTTCTATGGCGCAGCCTTCTTTCATAAACTCAGGGTTGGAGCACACTTCAAGGTGCAGGTTTGAGCCTCGTTTTTTCAGTTGCTCATATACCACTGCGGTTACTTTATCGGCTGTACCCACCGGCACGGTCGACTTGTTAACAATGATTTTGGGCGTTTGCATATGCCGCCCTATGCTGTCTGCCACCTGCAGCACATATTGCAGATCGGCGCTGCCGTCTTCATCGGGGGGCGTTCCCACGGCAATAAACAGCATGTCTCCGGCATTAACGGCAGCCTGAGTATCACTGGTGAAAATGAGCCTGCCCGCGGCTGTGTTGGCGGCTACCAGCTCTTTAAGACCCGGCTCATAAATGGGCATATGGCCGTTGTTAAGGTGATGAATGCGCTCGGGGTTGGTGTCCATGCACATCACTGAATGACCCACATCGGCCAGGCATGCCGCCGCCACCAGCCCCACATAACCCGAGCCAAATACAGTGATGTTCATGAAGTGTCCTTTGCTTGCAGAGCCTTAAACATAATGGCTTCAGGCATGCAAGAAAAGTGCCGCATGTGGCATGGTTCGCCGGGGTGCACCCGCGACGAAAGTCCGGCCTACAGGTGCGGCCCCTTCGGGGAGCTGGAAGCTTGAAGCCGGAAGCGGGTTGTAAAACGAAATGGACTCCCCATTCCCTGCTCCCTCAGGTGTTGTCCGACGGTTCTGCCAGCAGTTCAATCAGCCCGTCTTCATCCATAATGGTAATTCCAAGCTCCTGGGCCTTGGTAAGTTTGGAGCCAGCGGCTTCACCGGCCACCAGCACGCTGGTTTTGGCGGAGACGGAGCCGGCCACCTTGGCGCCCAGTGCCTGCAGCGCGGCTTTGGCCTCGTTGCGGGGCATGCGGCTTAAGGTGCCGGTGAGCACAAAGGTCTGGCCTGCCAGGGGCTGGGCATCGGCCTTGGGGGCTTCCATTTTCGGCCAGGTCAGGCCGCAGCCGCCCTGCTCTTTGGTCGCAACCAAGGCGTCCACCACTTCCCGGTTATGAGGCTGGCGAAAGAAGTAGTAGATGTGCTTGGCCACAATTTCGCCCACATCGGGCACTTCAACAAGCCGCTCCACCTCAGCGTTCATCACCGATTCAAGCTCCAGAAAGTGCCGGGCCAGGTTGTTGGCGGTGGCCTCACCCACTTCACGAATGCCCAGGGCATAGAGAAAGCGTGGCAGTGTGGTGGTGCGCGCCTTGTCAAAGGCGGCCAGCAGTTTGGCCGCCGACTTCTCGCCCATGCGCTCCAGCCCCATCAGGGTGTGCTGATCGAGGTGAAACAAATCCGCCGGGGTTTTTACCAGCTCATGATCTACCAACTGCTCCACCAGTTTGGTACCCAGGCCTTCTATGTCCAGCGCCTTGCGGGAAGCAAAGTGGCGTAACGCTTCCTTACGCTGGGCGGCACAGATAAGCCCACCGGTGCAGCGGGCCACGGCTTCGCCTTCAATGCGTTCTATGTCGGAGTCACACACCGGGCACTGAGCGGGAAAGGTTATCTCTCGCGCCGTGTCGGGGCGGCGCTCAAGCACCACGCCCACCACCTGAGGGATCACGTCACCGGCGCGGCGAATAGTCACGGTATCGCCAATTTTTACTCCCAGACGGGCAATTTCATCGGCATTGTGCAGGGTAGCGTTGGAGACGGTGACGCCGGCCACCGAGACGGGCTTGAGCTTGGCCACGGGAGTAATGGCACCGGTGCGGCCCACCTGAAACTCCACGTTCAGCAGCTCGGTCAGCTCTTCCTGTGCCGGAAATTTATGGGCGGTGGCCCAGCGCGGTGCCCGGGCTACAAAGCCCAGCTCTGCCTGCAGCGCCAGCTCGTCTACCTTGTAGACCACGCCGTCTATCTCGTAGGGCAGCTGATCCCGCCGCGCCAGAATATCGTCGTGATAAGCCTGACAGCCTTCCCGCCCGCTCACCCGTTTTACTTCCGGGCTTACCGGCAGGCCCCAGCTTTTCAGGGTTTGCAGAATATCAAAGTGGCGCTCGCCCAGGGGCTCGCCGTCAATAAAGCCGGTGCCGTAGCAGTAAAAGGCCAGCGGCCGGCTGGCGGTAATTCTGGAATCCAGCTGGCGCAGGCTGCCGGCGGCGGCGTTGCGGGGATTGGCAAACACCTTGCCCCCTTCCGCCAGGGCGCGCTGGTTCATTTGTTCAAAACCGGCTTTGGGCATATAGACTTCGCCGCGCACTTCCAGCCGCTCGGGCCAGCCTTCTCCGCGCAGGTTCAAGGGCACGGCACGAATGGTGCGCACATTTTCGGTAATACCCTCGCCGGTGGTGCCATCGCCCCGGGTGGCGGCCTGCACCAGCCGGCCTCGCTCATACACCAGGCTCACTGCAAGGCCGTCCAGCTTGGGCTCGCAGCAGAAGGTCAGCGCCTCGCTGCGGCCCAGGCGGTCGAGCAGCCGTTTTTCAAAGGCGGCCAGCTCGTCTTCACTGAATACGTTATCCAGCGAGAGCATGGGCATGGCATGCTGCACCTCGGGAAAGGCCGAGACCGGCGCGCCACCCACCCGCTGGCTGGGAGAAGAAGCGTCCAGCCACTCGGGGTGCTCGCTTTCAAGCGCCAGCAGCTCGCGCATGCAGCGGTCATATTCCGCATCGGGCACGCTGGGGGCGTCTTCCACGTAATATTGATAGTTCCAGGTGTTGAGTTGTTCGCGCAGGGCGAGCAGGCGGGCGTGGGCGTTGTTCATCAATGGGTTCCGCTTAAACAAAAAGTGCGGCTGATGCCGCACTTTGACTTTCAAGGTAGTAAGTTATTGTGCCTGGCTGTCGTAGTCGCGCAGCTGTTCGCGGCAGTGGGCCAGATAATCCGGGCTTACCGGTGAGCGCTCCACATCAAACAGCAGGGCGTCCAGCTCTTCGGCCAGGTTCTCGGCAGTCTGCACCATCAGGTTGAACTGGTTTTTGGCCATGCCC
Source organism: Oceanimonas smirnovii ATCC BAA-899 (assembly GCF_000381965.1). Taxonomy (GTDB): domain Bacteria; phylum Pseudomonadota; class Gammaproteobacteria; order Enterobacterales; family Aeromonadaceae; genus Oceanimonas; species Oceanimonas smirnovii. The sequence continues at coordinate 498,600 of NZ_KB908454.1, read as the reverse complement.
GGGCGGGGCAGCTGCATAAAGATGGATACACCGGGGGTGCTGAAGCCGGTCATTTCCTTGGGATTAAAGGTGCCGGGTTTTACCATGTTGATCAAGCTGAACAGCACCTGGCCCTGCCCTGCCGGGGTCTGGTGATGATGAAAAATATCCATGTCACCAAAGTGAAAACCGTTGTTGGTCAGTGCGCGCATCAGGGCATTGCCGTCAATCTGCTGATTCGGCCGGGCCATCAGGTTGATGACGTAAACGTCCTGCCAGGTGCGGGGCACTTCCCGCAACGGGGCCTGTGGCTCTGGCTCGGGCAGCACTTCCGGCTCGGCCGGCGGCGCTTGCTCCATCGTTTGTTCAGGCTCTTGTGGCCCGGCATCAACCTGTGCTTCTTCCGCTGCGGGCTCACGTTTGGCAACCGGCTCATCAAACAGGGGATCAAACTCATCTTCCGGCTCGGGTTCGGGCTGTCGGTTTTGTACCACAGGCTTGGGCTCCGCAGTTACCACCGGCTGTTCGTCATCTTCATCGTCCAGCGCAGAAAAGTGTGGCTCTTCCCGCTTGGGTGCCGGCTCTTGCTTTGCCGCCGTGGCATTCTTCTGGCCGGCAACTACCCGCACCTGACCAATGCCGTCCTGATCGAAACTGTCTTCCGATCCGGGCTCTGAAGCTACCTTCCCCATGGGTTTGTTGCGCATGGATGGCTGACGGTCTTTTTTACTGCTCCATAATCCATGGATCAGCAGGGCGGCAATCGCCATGGCGCCCAGAATAATCAAGATAACTCGCAAGTCCTGCATTATCGTGTCTCTAATAGGGGGTTCCCAATACTGCGACAAGGGTATGTTTACCATTACAATTTGACAAGTGCCTGACTGGCCCAGAGTCCACAAAATATTGACGTTTTTGCCCGTGATGCCGCCATTGGCATGAAAAATACGCTGCGACAGCCACTTTCGCGCGTCTGTTTTTGCTGATGTGGCACGCTGGCAGCCAGCACCTCCCTTCTTTAGAATAAGCGCTTCATTTTATGGTGAGGATTGTTATGTCGGTCAGTTATCACAGCGCCAGCGGGCCACAATATCTGATGAAGGGGCTCTCCCTTATCGGTGAGCGGGATTTACGTCCTTTTGTATTAATTCCGCTGCTGGTTAATCTGCTGCTGTTTGGCGGCGCTTTCTATTATCTGTTTACTCAGCTGGAAGTGATGTTCACCTGGCTGGCAGAGCAGACCCCGGATTATCTGCACTGGCTGGGCTATGTGCTGTGGCCGCTGGCACTGGTCACCATAGCGGTGGGCTTTTCGTTTGTGTTTACCGGCTTTGCCAATATGCTGGCTGCTCCGTTCAACGGCCTGCTGGCAGAGCGGGTAGAGCTGAAACTCACCGGCAATCCGGTGCCCGACAGCGGCTGGCTGGACCTGATTAAAGACACACCCCGCATGCTGGGCAGAGAGTGGCGCAAAATGGCCTACTACCTGCCCCGGGCGCTGGGCTGCCTGTTGTTATTTCTGGTACCCGTTGTGGGCCAGACGCTGGCACCACTGGTATGGTTTGCCTTCAGCGCCTGGATGATGGCCATTCAGTACTGTGATTACCCCTTTGATAACCACAAAATCGACTTTACCTTGATGCAGCGGGAGCTGGGCAGCAAGCGCCGGCTTACCTGGGGGTTTGGTGCCAGCGTCACACTGTGCTCCAGCCTGCCCTTTATCAACCTGCTGGTGATGCCGGTGGCAGTGTGCGGTGCTACTGCGTTATGGGTAGATCATTTTTACCAGCTGCGTACAGGGCCGGTATCCAGGTGAACAAAGTTGGAGCCGGGATAATAACCCACCCCTCCCACGGCCAGCTGTTTAGCGGCGTTGCGCACATGCGCCAGCTCTATGCCGGGCAGGCGCAGATCAATGGCCTGACCTTTCATGTGGTAGCTTTTTTTGGCCACGCCCGAGCTTTTGCTGCGCAGCATGGCGTTGGTGGCGGGAGAACGGTAACCGGAGATGATCTGAATCTCGCCCTGCTTGCCCAGACGATGCTGCAGCAAAAACAGCTGATCAAACAGTCTGGGATCAATGCGGTGCACCTCGTTGCTGCGAAAGTCGCGCATGACCTTGTTGAATGATGCCAGGCTGTCGCCTATGTAATGACCTTTTTCCCAGAAGCTGGCGCTTATTTTTTCGCCGGTATGAAGGTTATGCAGGCTCAGCGTGCGTACCGGAGCCGACAGGCTGGCCTGTGCCGGGCTGGCCATCATGGCGGCAGCTCCCAAGCCCCCCAACCCCAGTAAAAAACGACGACGATCCACAGAGCGCGACAGCATATAACCTCCTATAAGCGCACAAAGAAAGCCGGCGGGTGAATGTGCTTCCCCCTTCACCCGCCGGCCCGGCATATTTGCTTCAGCGAACAGAACTTACCCACATTAATAGTAAGGATCAATTACCATTGGTTATAAGGACTCGGATACAAAACCGATAAGACTCATTTGATTTTGCTGAATCTGACTGTTAAAGGGGTTGTTCAGGCCGCGATCAAATTGGTAAATATCATCGCGAAACTGAGGCAGCCCGCCACCGGCCAGCCAGCCGCGCCAATACACCATAAATACCGGTAACGGCTCTTTCACTTTTAACCAGCGGGTGCGCTTGGCGGCTTTAAGCTGCGCCAGCCGCTCACGGGAGATGGTGGCATCAAGCAGCCAGTGCGCCAGCTGCTCGGCATTTTCTACCCGCACGCACCCGGAGCTGAGCGCCCGGCTGTCGCGGGAGAACAAGCCGCGAGACGGTGTGTCGTGCAGATAAATGGCTTCGTTATTGGGCAGATGAAACTTCCAGGCACCCAGCGCATTGCTGGCACCGGGCTTTTGCCGCAGGCGAAACGGAAAACGATTTTCCATATAGAGTACATATTGCCACTCTTCATCGGGCACCACTCTGCCGGCACTGTCGATCACCTCAAAGCCCATGCGGGAGATATAACCCGGATCGCGATACAGCCTGGGCACTATGTCTTTGGTCATAATGGAGTTGGGCACATTCCAGGGCGGATTGACCACCACGTTGGTAATGCGGCTGTGCATAATGGGGGTTTTGCGGCTGTCACGACCTACAATAACATCGCTTTCCAGCACCATGACCTGATCCTGATATAACCGCAGCCGGTATTCGGGAATATTTACCAGCATATAAGAGCCGGGCAGACTGTCGCCTATCAGGGTGCGCAGCATGCTGCGCATGAGCAGCTGCGCCCGGTGACGCGGGCTGGTGTCGAGCCAGTGGTAAGTACGCGGTCCCACTACGCCGTCTGTGGTCAGGCCATGACGGGCCTGAAAGGCTTTGATGCCTTGCTCAAGGTTATTATCAAACAACTCGAATACCAGCGGCTCACTGTCGGGCATATCGCCCAGCCGTTGCAGGCGCTGGCGCAGCTGCGCCACTCGCGGGCCCTGATCACCGGGCCGCAAGGTTGCTCCCGCCAGGGCCGGCCAGGGTTCATCAGCCATGGCCAGCAAGCGGGCAAGCTGCGCCTTGAGCTGCTGATAGTCATTAAACGCCGGCATGATTTGGTTAACCAGCTGCTGTCGGCGACCAGCATCGGCCGGGCTGGCTGCCGCCTGATGCAGCTGCTCCATTTCACCCTGATTTGTGGAAAGTATGAGTTTTTGCGTGCGCAGATATTGCCGGTCTTCAAATTCCAGCGCTGCCCATTCGCGCCAAAAGGCAGCCAAGGACAGCCAGAGCTCATCATCGGCGGCTTCCGAGGCAGTGTCAGCAGTGACCGCTTTTTGCCAGCGCTCGGTAATGCCACTGTGCACATCCGCAAGAGACAGCTCCAACCCCAGCTGATGCAGTTGCAGGCGAGCGTCGTGCTCCTGCTGCCAGGTAGCGGCCTGTGGCGCCAGACTGAATATGCATAAACTGCATAACCAGCTAAAAATCAGATGTTTTTTCATTAATAAATCCCGTCTTTGGCGCTATTGCTCAAAACCGGCAAACGCTCTGCATACTGACATTTAATCAAATAATTCCGCTTACTACTTAAAAAAACGGCGTGATGGTGATCACAGTGGTGGTGCCCCTGGCTTTCTTCAGGCTGAATGGAATATGATTTTATCATTTAATAACATATTGTTATAACAAATCGTCACTTCTCATTCTCGGCGGAAGGGTTAAGCTGAGACGGTACTTCACTTTTTCATTATTTACATCAGGGACAGCCACCATGAGCAAAATTTTTGAAGACAACTCCCTTACTATTGGCCATACACCACTGGTTAAACTGAACCGGGTCAGCCAGGGCCGTGTATTGGCCAAGGTAGAAAGCCGCAACCCCAGCTTCAGCATTAAGTGCCGTATTGGTGCCAACATGATCTGGGATGCTGAAAAACGTGGTGAGCTGGTGGCCGGAAAAGAGCTGATTGAACCCACCAGTGGTAATACTGGTATTGCTCTGGCCTTTGTGGCGGCGTCCCGCGGCTATGCCATTACCCTGACCATGCCCAACACCATGAGTCTGGAGCGCCGCCAGCTGCTGAAAGCCCTGGGTGCCAACCTGGTGCTTACTGACGGTGCCAAAGGCATGAAGGGTGCCATTGAAAAGGCCATGGAGCTGAAAGAGTCACAGCCTGAGAAATATGTGCTGCTGCAGCAGTTCAACAACCCGGCCAACCCGGAAATTCATGAAAAAACCACCGGTCCCGAAATCTGGGAAGATACAGACGGCGAAGTGGATGTGTTTGTGGCCGGCGTGGGTACCGGTGGCACCCTGACCGGCGTGTCCCGCTATATCAAGCACACTCAGGGCAAGGCCATTACCACGGTTGCAGTAGAGCCGGTAGAGTCGCCGGTTATCACGCAGGCACTGGCCGGTGAAGAAATTAAACCGGGCCCGCATAAAATTCAGGGCATTGGTGCCGGCTTTATTCCCGGTAACCTGGACCTGTCTCTGATTGATCGGGTAGAGCAGATTACCAGTGAAGAAGCCATCGACATGGCGCGCCGGCTGATGAAAGACGAAGGCATTCTGGCCGGCATCAGCTCCGGTGCTGCCGTGGTAGCCGCCAACCGCATTGCCGCCCTGCCCGAGTTTGCCGACAAGAACATTGTGGTGATTCTGCCCAGCTCCGGCGAGCGCTATCTGAGCACGGCCCTGTTCCAGGGTATTTTTACTGATCAGGAACTGCAGCAGTAATTAACTGCCGGCATTCAAAGGCACCGCAAGGTGCCTTTTTTGATCGCTGTTTATTCACTTTATGGCCGTGCTATCATCATCGTGTGAATCCTTCAGGAGCTGAGACAATGGGTCTGTTCGATAAACTGAAAAAAATGGTGTCTGACGATACCAATGTTGCCGATGCCATTGAGGTATTTGCCCCGCTCTCCGGTGAAATTGTCCCCCTTGAGGAAGTACCGGATGTGGTATTTGCCGAGAAAATTGTCGGTGATGGCCTCGCCATTAAACCCAGCGGCAACAAAATGGTGGCCCCCTGTGACGGCACCATTGGCAAAATTTTTGAAACCAACCACGCTTTTTCCATTGAGTCGGAGTCGGGACTGGAGCTGTTTGTACACTTTGGTATCGACACGGTAGAGCTGAAAGGCGAAGGATTTACCCGGGTGGCTCAGGAAGGCCAGCAGGTGAAAAAAGGGGATACCATTCTGGAATTTGATTTGGCCCTGCTGGAGCAAAAGGCTAAATCAACACTGACGCCTGTCATTATTTCCAATATGGATGAAGTCAAAAATCTTGAAAAGAAAAGTGGCATTGTCACCGTGGCCGACGACGTTATTTTACATGTGTGGAAGTAACCCGTGTTTGCCTGGCTGAAAAACCTGTTTCGTTCACACGCACCCGCCAGCACTCGCTTTGAGCCGGTGGAGTACAAGGGATTTACCATTATTCCTGAACCCGGTAATGAGGGCGGCCAATATCGTCTGCAGGGCCGCATTGTGCAGCAGCATAATGGCGAAACCCGGGAATACCGGCTGATAAGGGCCGATCTGCTGCCCGGTGCCGAGCTGGCTGCCGAGCTGATGGTTGCCAAAGCTCAGCGGCTGATAGACGAGAACGGTGAACAGCTGTTTGACTGACTGGTCCGGCTTCTGCCGGCAACTGAACAGGCTGGGAGAGCGCAGGCTGCTGGTGCTGAGCGGCGATGTTCACTGGGCACAAGCACAGGCACATTACCTGCTTGCTCACTGCGGTGAGCTCTCTCACCTCTGGCTGGGGGCAGCCCCTGCTGATCAACCCCACAGTCCCATGGGCAAATATCACAGCGCCCTTGGCCGTGAATATTCTCTGCTGGTATTTAATGCCTTCAGCGGTCTGCATCCAGATGCCCTTGGCGCAGCTGGTGGTGCCCTGGCTGCCGGCGGTATTTTGCTGTTGTTGTGTCCGCCGCTGGAACACTGGCCTGAGTCTGGCTGTCCGGATCTGCGCCGCTATGTGGCCCTGCCCGAGCAGGCAGACCACCTTTACAGTCATTTTATTGCCCGCTTTGTACGCCTGCTGCAGGCAAATGCCGATGTATTAATCCATCGTCAGGGGCAGGCGTTCAGTCTGCCCGCACTCCGTCAGGGTGCTCGCTGGCAATGCCGGCCAGACAGAAACGGCTGTCTGAACCCGCAACAGCGCCATGCCCTGGCGGTGATGCTGCACTGTGCGCGCCAGCAAATTCCCGTGGTGCTGACCGCCGACCGGGGCCGGGGCAAGTCCAGCCTGCTGGGGCGCGTTGCTGAACGCTGGTTGCAGGCGGGTAAAGAAGTGGTGTTAACCGCTCCAAGCCCGGGCGCGGCCGCTCAGGCGCAAACCCATTGCAGCCGGCTCCTGCCCTTTACAGCACCGGATGCACTGCTGCAAACAAAGCCCGATGCTGATCTGGTGCTGGTGGATGAAGCGGCCGCCATTCCGGTGCCCATGCTGCTGGCCCTGGCACGGCAATATACCTGTGTGTTTGCCAGCACAGAGCACGGCTATGAAGGCACCGGCCTTGGCTTTGCGCTTAAATTTCAGCCGGCACTGGCAGCTTTGTTTCCGCGCTGGCGCAAGCTGCACCTTGATATTCCTGCCCGCTGGAGCGTCTCGGATCCGCTGGAGCCGCTGCTGTTTACCCTGATGGCCCTGAATGCGGAGCCACCAGCTCCGGCCACCACAGGTGAGTTATCCATTCGTCCGCTGAGCCGGAAAGCCTTACTGCACAATGACACGCTGCTGGAGCAGCTGTTTGGTCTGCTCACTCTGGCCCATTATCAGACCCGCCCCGGTGATCTGCGCCAGCTGCTGGATGCACCCGGCGTGACGGTAGTCGCTGCATTTCGCGGTGAAATACCGGTGGCAGCAGTGTTGGTAATACGGGAAGGTGAGCTGGAGCCGCAGCTGGCCAGCGCTATCTGGCGTGGCCAGCGCCGCCCGCGCGGGCACTTGCTGCCGCAGTCACTGGCATTTCATGGTGGCCATTATGATGCCTGTCGCTTCAGCTATGACCGTATTATGCGCATTGTGGTACATCCGGCCTGCCAGGGCATGGGCGTTGGTTCACAACTGCTTGACTGGCTGAAACAGCATGCCAGCTGCGATTTTCTGGGTACCAGCTTTGGTGCCAGCCCGGAGTTGATGGCATTTTGGCAGCAAAATCAGTTTTCGCTGGTACGCATGGGGCTGAATACTGATGGCGTCAGCGGCCTGAAGGCAGCCATGATGCTCTGGCCGGCAAGCTCACAGGCCCGGGCCATGCTGCCAATATGGCAGCAGCAGTTTATGGCCGACCACCAGCCAAAAAGCACAGACACAGTGTTGCCACAGGATGGGCAACGGGCCCATGACCTGGCTTTTTATCACAGAGACTGGCATGCCGACTGCCCTGCCCTGCGCCGCTTTGTTACTCATACCCTTCCCCGGACGCCATTAACCGGATTTCAGCAACAACTGCTGCAGGCCGCCCTGCAGCCCGGTGCCGAACCCGCCAAACTGGCCAGCCGGTTTGGCTACTCCGGACACAAAAGTGTGATCACGGCATTAAGACACATTATGCAGTGTTATTTTTAGCTGGCGTTATTGTTCTGAATGGGTCTAGTCTTAGGCGGCATCAATTCAATAATGACATTATTAACTTTCAGGAGTGACACCGATGGAATGGATCACCTCACTGCTTACCTCTATTAACGGCGTGGTATGGGGCGTGCCCATGCTGGTGGGTATTCTCGGTCTGGGCCTTTATCTGCAACTGGGTATGGGGCTGATGCCCATTCGCAAGCTGGGCACCGGCTTTAAACTGTTGTTCAGCAAAACCGAAACGGGTGCAGGCGAAATTTCACCTTTCAACGCCCTGATGACGGCACTCTCAGCCACCATAGGAACCGGCAACATAGCCGGTGTGGCCACGGCCATTTTCTTTGGTGGCCCGGGTGCTCTGTTCTGGATGTGGATGACGGCTCTGGTAGGCATGGCCACCAAATATGCCGAGGCGGTGTGTGCGGTGAAATACCGCGAGACCGATAAACTGGGCAACCATGTGGGTGGCCCCATGTATTACATCCGTAACGGCTTGGGTGCGAAATGGGCCTGGCTGGGTGTGGCCTTTGCCATCTTTGGCGGCATTGCCGGCTTTGGCATTGGTAATACGGTGCAGGCCAACTCGGTTGCCGATGCACTGGATGCCTCTTTTGGTATTTCTCACACCATGACAGGTGTGGTGCTGATGGTACTGGTGGGCATGGTACTGATTGGCGGCATTCGCTGGATTTCGGAAGTGGCCGGCAAGCTGGTGCCGCTGATGACAGTCGCCTACTTTGCGGCCGGTATTGTGGTCTTGATCATGAACATTGGCGAGATCCCCGCCGCTTTTGTCATGATTGTTGAGCACGCCTTTACTCCCATTGCTGCTCAGGGTGGCTTTGCCGGTGCGGCAGTATGGGCGGCCATTCGCTTTGGTGTGGCCCGTGGGGTGTTCTCGAACGAAGCGGGTCTGGGCAGTGCCCCCATTGCTCATGCGGCTGCCAAAACCGACAACCCGGTGCGTCAGGGCCTGATTGCCATGCTGGGCACCTTTATCGATACCATTATTGTGTGTTCGGTAACCGGCCTTGCCATTATTGTAACCGGCAGCTGGACCAGCGGTGAGGCCGGTGCCTCGCTCACTACCCTGGCGTTTTCGCTGGCCATTCCCGGCGGCGAATATATCGTCTCGGTGGCGCTCGCGATCTTCGCCTTTACCACCATTCTGGGCTGGAGTTTCTACGGCGAAAAATGCGTGCAGTTTTTGTTTGGTGTGAAAGCCATAGTGCCCTTTCGCATTGCCTGGGTGCTGGCATTGCCGATTGGTGCCACTCAGTCACTGGAATTTATCTGGCTGATGGCCGACACCATGAACGCCATGATGGCCATTCCCAACCTGATTGCCCTGGCCCTGCTGAGTCCGGTAGTGTTCAGGCTCACCAAAGAGTATTTTGCCCGGCAGAAATAAAACCCGGGGATTAGGGATAAGCAGTAGCGACAGCGCCGCGGATTATCGCGGCGTTTGTTTTGCTATACTGGCCGCAGCTCGTTTTCAGGACTCGTTTTATGCACTCACATCCCCATTATTCTCACAGCGACATTCAGGCTCTGTGCGCTGATTTTCCGCTACTGAACACACTAATGGCACTGACGCCGGTCAGCTGGTTCAACCCCGAACGCCAGCCACTGGATCAGGCTCTCGCCGGTGTGGGCCTGACTGCCGACGATGTGGCCGATGCAGCAGCCCGCCTGAGCCGCTTTGCGCCTTTTTTTGAGGCGGTATTTGCCGATACCCGGCCACTAAATGGCATTCTGGAGTCACCACTGCAGCCCGTTGCCGCCATGCAGCACGCCATGAACGCCCGTCTGGGCCATGAGCTTGCCGGCACCCTGCTGCTGAAGCGGGATGATCTGCTGCCGGTATCCGGCTCCATCAAGGCCAGGGGCGGCATTTATGAAGTGCTGCATCATGCCGAAAAGCTGGCACTGAAAGCGGGCCTGTTAAACCTGAACGATAACTATGCCAGACTCGACAGTGACGAATTCCGGGCGTTTTTTGGCCGTTATTCCATTGCCGTGGGCTCCACCGGCAATCTGGGCCTGTCGATAGGCATTATCAGTGCAAAACTGGGCTTTAAGGTGAGCGTGCACATGTCGGCGGATGCGCGGGAGTGGAAGAAGGAATTACTGCGCAGCCATGGCGTGAATGTGGTGGAATATCAAAGTGACTATTCAGTGGCAGTGGCTCAGGGCAGAGCCGAGGCACAAAACGATCCTTACTGTCATTTTGTTGACGATGAAAACTCGGTACAGCTGTTTCTGGGTTATGCGGTAGCTGGCATACGGTTGAAAGCCCAGCTGGAGCGGCAACACATTAAAGTGGATAAAGAACACCCGCTGTTTGTGTATTTACCCTGTGGTGTGGGCGGGGGTCCGGGCGGCGTGGCCTTTGGCCTGAAACTGGCCTTTGGTGATGCGGTGCACTGTGTATTTGCCGAGCCTACCCACTCGCCCTGCATGCTGCTGGGAGTCTATACCGGTTTGCACGACGCCATTTCGGTGCAGGACCTGGGCATTGATAATATTACCGCCGCCGATGGGCTGGCGGTGGGCCGGGCATCCGGCTTTGTGGGCCGGGTCATGGCCCCGCTGCTGGATGGTTTTTATACGCTGCCGGATGAAGAGATGTTCAGCCTGCTCAGGTTACTGGAACAGCAAGAAGGCATTCGCCTTGAGCCCTCGGCTCTGGCCGGCATGCCCGGCCCCTGGCGGGTAAAAAGCGACGACTCCGGCTATAAAACCCGCATGAACCTGACTGCAGCCCGCCTGGCCCGCGCCCATCATCTGGTCTGGGCCACCGGCGGCGGCATGGTACCCGCGGAAGAAATGGACAAATACCTGAACACAAAGCCGTAAGCTATCAGCTATCAGCTATAAGTTGTTCTGTTAGGGCCTTCCGATACGAGGTGGTGCCTGAAGTTTCTGTGTGGTTTGTACAATGGATTCTGGCCTTCGCCAGAATGACGATATCTTCACCGTCGCTCCGGCGCAGGCCGGAGCCCATCAAGCAAACAGCTTGTACCAAACAGGCACACCTCAAAAACCACCAGCTACTCCACTTAAAGCTGATCGCTTACCGCTTACCGCTCCCCGAAGGGGTCTCGTTAAAACCAGCCGCTGTTAAGGTCATCCTTACAGCTCCAATACTGCTCGGAATATCGCTTGGCGCGGGCTTCTACCTTGCGGGACACGCCCAGCAGCCAGCGCTTTTTCAGATGGCTGCCACGGCGGTAGCCGGTCCAGCCTTCGTGATAATTAAGATACTGACCGTAAGCATCCCACTTTGAAATGCCGTTCAGCCGGCTGGTTTTGCTCATATACCAGCCCATAAAGTCCATGGCATCGTCAAAGTCGTCCCGGTCGGCCCAGCCGTTGCCGGTTTCCCGCCGGTAGTCGGCCCAGGTTTCATCCTTGGCCTGAGCGTAGCCATAAGCACTGGATGCCCGTCCGTAAGGAATAAACAGAAACCAGCGTATGGGCGGGCGGGCATCGTGGCGAAAGCTGCTTTCCTGATACATCATGGCCATGGTTACATGAGCAGGTACACCCCACTTTTCACGCGTGTTTTCGGCGGCATCATGCCAGCCGGGATATTGCTCGAAAATACGGCATATATTCTCAGGGTGTCTGGGGGGAGCTGTGGCACAGCCGGCCAGTAACATGGCCGCCAGCCCAAGGCCGGCAAGTTGACGAATTCCGGGCATGAAGGTGTCCTGTATAAAGCCAGCTTCAAATAGTGCCTGCGACGCCGTCTCTTTTCCACACCTCTTGCTCATCACCCTTCACTCAATATTATTTAATCACTCTTAATGCATAACTATCTTTTGTAAGGCTTTCGGTCAGGCAGTAGAATGCGGCTAGGCTATGATTGTGGCATTTGCTCAAAGCAACAAGGGACTTTTAATGCGCTTTTACTTTCCCATCGTCATCATTGACGAAGATTTTCGCTCCGAAAACACCAGCGGCTCCGGCATTCGTGAGCTGGCTTCAGCCATTGAAAAAGCCGGCATGGACGTGGTGGGCTATACCAGCTACGGCGATCTGACCTCCTTTGCCCAGCAGCAGAGCCGGGCTGCGGGGTTTGTGCTGTCCATCGACGATGAAGAGCTGGCCGGCAGCCGGGAGGAAGCGTATTCGGTACTGGAGCAGTTGCGCCGCTTTGTGGAGCAGATCCGCCACCGCAATCCGGATATTCCCATTTACCTTTACGGTGAAACCCGCACCGCACGCCATATTCCCAACGCCATTCTGCGGGAGCTGCACGGTTTTATTCACATGCACGAAGACACCCCCGACTTTGTGGCCCGGCATATTATTCGTGAAGCCAAAAGCTACCTCGACTCGCTGGCACCGCCGTTTTTCCGTGCCCTCACCCACTATGCTCAGGACGGCTCCTATTCCTGGCACTGTCCGGGGCACTCCGGCGGTGTGGCCTTTCTGAAGTCGCCGGTAGGCCAGATGTTTCATCAGTTTTTTGGTGAAAACATGCTGCGTGCCGATGTGTGTAACTCGGTAGACGAACTGGGCCAACTGCTGGATCATACCGGCCCGGTGGCGGCCTCGGAGCGTAACGCAGCCCGCATTTTCAACGCCGATCACCTGTTTTTCGTGACCAATGGCACCTCTACTTCCAACAAAATCGTATGGAACTCCACGGTGGCCCCGGGTGATATCGTGGTGGTAGACCGCAACTGTCACAAGTCGATTCTGCACGCCATTATGATGACAGGTGCCGTGCCAGTGTTTCTGATGCCCACCCGCAACCATTACGGCATTATCGGCCCCATTCCCCGTAGTGAGTTCGAGCCTGCCCGTATTCGTGAGAAGATGGAAGCCAACCCCTTCTGCCGGGAAATTCTGGCAAAGAACCCGAACGTCAAGCCGCGGGTGCTGACCATTACCCAGTCCACCTACGACGGCATTCTCTATAACGTGGAGGAGATAAAAGATCTGCTCGACGGCGAAATAGAAACCCTGCACTTTGATGAAGCCTGGCTGCCTCACGCTGCCTTTCACGACTTTTACGGCGATTATCACGCCATTGGCGAAGGCCGGCCCCGCTGTGAAGACTCCATGGTGTTCGCCACTCAGTCCACCCACAAGCTGCTGGCGGGCCTGTCTCAGGCGTCACAAATTCTTATTCAGGACGGCGAAAAAACCCGGCTCGATCGCCATGTGTTTAACGAGGCCTACCTGATGCACACCTCCACCAGCCCGCAGTACGCCATTATTGCGTCCTGTGATGTGGCTGCCGCCATGATGGAAGAGCCGGGCGGCACCGCGCTGGTGGAAGAGTCGTTATCGGAAGCGCTGGAGTTTCGCCGGGCCATGCGCAAGGTGGACGACGAATATGGCATCGACTGGTGGTTCAAGGTATGGGGGCCGGATGATCTGACCGACCATGGTCTGGATGAGCGGGACGCCTGGATGCTGCGCTCGGAAGACAGCTGGCACGGCTTTGGCGATATTGAGCCCGGCTTTAACCTGCTGGATCCCATCAAGGCCACCATCCTTACTCCCGGCCTTAACATGAAGGGCCAGTTTGCCGAGTCGGGCATTCCTGCCGTGGTGGTGACCAAATATCTAGCCGAGCACGGCATCGTCATCGAGAAAACCGGGCTTTACTCTTTCTTTATTATGTTCACCATCGGCATTACTAAGGGCCGCTGGAATACCATGGTGACCGAGTTACAGCAATTCAAGGACGATTACGACAAGAACGTGCCGCTGTGGAAGATTTTGCCGCAATTTGTGCAGAGTCAGCCCAGCTATGAGCGGGTGGGCCTGCGCGACTTGTGCGATCAAATTCACGCTGTGTATAAAGAAAACGACGTGGCCCGGCTGACCACTGAGATGTATCTGTCGGATCTGGTGCCAGCGATGAAACCGGCAGAGGCTTTTGCCAAAATGGCCCACAAAGACATTGAACGGGTGCCCCTGGACGAGCTGGCCGGTCGCACCACGGCGGTCATGGTGGCCCCCTACCCGCCCGGCATTCCGCTGCTTATTCCCGGTGAAGTGTTTAACGACACCATTATCAGCTATCTGCGCTTTGCCCGTGAGTTTAACCAGCGTTTCCCGGGCTTTGAAACCTATATTCACGGTCTGGTGGCAGAAGAGCACCAGGGCGAGACGCAGTATTTTGTGGATTGTGTGATCGAGTAACCCCCTTCGGGAGCTGTAAGCCATAAGCTATCAGCTGTAAGTATTGCAGGCCGCAATTAAACGCGGCCTACAAACACTGTCACTCCGGTACTGAATCAAGCTCAGCATGACTGACCGGAGTCCATGGCATGGAGCACAGTCACCAGCTGAATGCATTGTTGCCTTCAGAATGGATGCCGGCTCAAAGGCCGGAATGACCACGTGTTTTACTAAAATTCACATTAATTAAATGTAATTAAACAGACTCATGCTCTGCACCTTGCCGAACATGGTTTGAGTGGCCTGCAGGGCCACCATGGTCTGGCTGAACTCGCCGGTGGCTTTGGCATAGTCGAGATCTTCCATGCCGCCGCGCAGCTTGTTCAGGGTCAGGCTCATGTCTTCATGGGTCACCTGCTGGTTTTCGATGCGCTGCATGCGGTTACCGGTATCGGCACGAACCCGAGTAAAGTGACTGCCCATGGCATCCAGCTCCCCCAGAATGTCAATCATTTCACTCTGGCCAGAGGGGTTATGGCCGTCAGTTTCCAGCCATTCCTTAGCCCGGTTCAGCACGTCAAACACATCGCGGGTGTCCTGACCGGATCCATCGCTGACCTCAGAGGATAAGGTAATCTTATCTCCGGCTTTGGCTTCACCCTTAATGGTGATATCTACGCCGTCTATGGTGATTTTGTCGCCCGGGATATACGTTTTGGGATTAGCCACCGGATCGGCCGGTACCGTATTGCCGGCGTCATCAATCACAATCACCGTAATGCTGTCTGGATCGGTAGGATGAGCCTCAAACTTCACTGTGTATGGATGAGCATCGGTAAAACTGCCTTTATCATCAATAACTGCGCTTTCCACCCTCAGGTTATCGTCGCGGGAGTCACCTTGAAGGTCATAAGCCACGGTAAAGTCACCTGCCGGGTTTGGCACGCCGCCAAATACCAGTTCCCCGCTGTGGTTAATGCCTACTTTTACGTTATCACCCACCATCATGTCGCGCTGGCCGCCGTCTCCGGCATAGCTCACAGAGCCATCGGGGTTACGCACAAAAGGGGAGCTGTCGGTCTGAAAGCCACCAAAGATATACTGGCCGAATTCATCACGGGTATTGGCCAGATCCAGCATTTCATCGATGCGGCTTTGCAGCTCTTCTTTATAGGCGTCCCGTTCCTGCTGAGTAATGGCCGGGTTGTTGGCCCCCAGCATAATTTCCTTTACCTGCTGAGTGGTGGTTTCGGCAGAGCTTAAGGCCCATTCTTCCCGTCGCAGCCGGTTTTCTGCCAGATTGATGTTGTTCTGGTATTGCTCCAGCTTGCGCAGCTCCTGCTTGTAGTTAAGGATGCCGTTGGCCGCCACCGGGTCTTCGCTGGCATGTTCTACCCGCTTGCCGGAAGACATTTTGCCCAGCTGATCGTTGGCCTGAGACGTTCTGGCACTGATGTTATTCAGGTTACGCTGAATAAACTGAAAACTGGCAACACGCATTATGACTCCTTAGCGGATCTGCAACAGGGTATTCATGGTTTCACTGGCGGTGGACACCACCCGGGCTGCCGCCATATAAGACTGCTGAAAACGCAGCAGATTGGCGGCTTCTTCGTCCAGGTTCACTCCGGAGGTGGACAACATGCGATCGTAAGACTGCTGATAGGCCGCCCCTGCCGCCTCGGCTTTAACGCCCTGATTTCGGGTCAGGCTGCCAATGCCCACGGCAGTCTGGTTCAGACTGTCGGTCACGGTAGACTTGCCGTTATTGAGCCATTTTTTGTTCTGCAGTTCGGCAAAGGCCAGGGCGTTTTCGTTATTACCAGAGCCACCGGCCTGACGGATTTCAAATTGATCAAACTCTGCCGGCGTGCCACTTACCTTGATGGTCACACCTTCTACTGTGATTTCAGGATTGTTTGGATCAAACACCGCTGTCACGCTTTGGCTAGCTCCCAATGAATCCACATAATCAACAGTATAATTACCGCTGCCATCAAAACTTACCGTCCAGGGGCTGTCTTTTTGTGGCAAATGGGCCTGATTATCTGCAGTCAGTTCGAGTTTTGCGGTTCCCGTATTATCTCCATTCGGGCTGACGACGACAGAGCCGGAAGCAGCAATTTGATCACCGGTATTCAGCTGCAGCTCCAGATCAATGGCCCCCTGCCGGGTAGGCTGGATCAGCATTTCATCGCCCGGAGCCAGGGAGTTGGCCGGATTTTCATTGAGAGTAAGCTGAAAGCCAAGTTGTTCAAGGCCCGTATTCAAATCGGTTATGTCTGCGTAACTTTCTTTTTTGCCGGTGGTAATATCGGTCAGTTCATAGCCACCCGTCGACGTGTATTTAAGACTGTATTCCCCGCCGGTCAGCTTGCCGGTATCGGTAATCTCCACCTCGCCGGTCACATTGGGATTATTACCCACAAAGCGCTTGGCCATGGCTTCCGGGTCATTGATGTTGTTAAACATGTTTTTGCCGGGATCGCCGTTCAGATCCACGCCCTGTGTCTGAATTTTATTAAAGGCATCGGCAATGGCGATGGCGGTTTTGCCCATGTCGCTGAGGTTGGGCCCAAGCACCTGATCCCGGTAGTGAAACAGTGCTCCCATTTCGCCGCCCAGGGCCTGGCTGCCCTTGATGCGGGTGGCCTGACCATTGCTGTTGGGGGAAACCAGATACAGCTCGGTTTGCTGATGATCCGGTGAGCCGGCACGCACTTCCATTCGATAGGCCTGATTACCGGACACCAGCGGTTCCCGGCCGTTCAGCATCACGGAGATCATGCCGTTGCTGTCTTTCAGTGTGGTGATCTGCACCTGTTTACCCAGATCCTGCAGCAACCGATCGCGCTGATCCAGCAGATCATTGGGAGTCCCGTTCTGGCCGGCGTTCATAATCTGCTGGTTCAGTTCGGCGATACCGGCGGTCAGGGAGCTGATATGATCGGCCCGGGATTCGATATCCCGGTTTTTGATCATTTTTTCCTGCTCCAGCGAGCTGTAAAACTCGTTGAAGTGATCGACTATGTCCTGGGCGTTGGCCAGCATCAGCTCACGGTTGCCCAGGTTGCCCGGGTTATCGGCTACCGCGTTAATGGCGCCGTAGAGATCATCCAGACTGCTGGCCAGACCGGCGTTCACACTGGTCATGGTTTTGTCGAGATAGGTAAGGTGATTATACAGGGCTTCGGCACCGGCTTTTTCGGTATTGTTGACCAGCACATCACGAAAGGCATATTCCTGATACATGCGGGTTACGTCGGTTACCCGGGTGCCGGTACCGTAAAAGTTGCCACCGGAAAACATGTGCATTGTGGTGGCCTGTTCGGCCCGCTGCCGGTTGTAGCCTTCGGTATTGACGTTGGCAATGTTATGACCGGTAGTGGCCAGCTGGGCCTGTGCCGCCAGCAGGCCGCTTACTCCGGTTTGATACATATCAACAGCCATGATGTGTCCTTATGCTTGTGATGCCAGCCGGTTCACGGTGTCGAGCACCGCACTCAGCTTGCTGGCATAGTTAGGATCGGTCGCATAGCCCGCCTGCTGCAGGGCCTTGAAATATTGCCGCGGTGAGCCGGTTTGCTCCAGTGCCTGGCCGTAGCGGGGGTTGTCATTCAGAAACTGCACATAATCGTTAAAGCTGTCATTGAATGAGGCATAGGATCTGAACGGTGCCTGTACCTTAACGGCCACGCCCTGCTCATATTCCAGCGTGCTGACCCAGGTTTTTTGCTCTTTCCAGCTTTTATCGGCCTTGATGCCAAAAAGATTATGGCTGGACTCGCCATTTTTTCTGCCGATGATCTTTTTGCCCCAACCGGTTTCCAGCGCCGCCTGCGCCAGCATGGCTTTGGGATCCAGCCCCAGCCGCTCACCGGCGGCAGTGGCGGCGGGTAACAGGCGACGCACAAACTCTTCCGGTGAGTCAAATTTTTGACCTGCCGTCAGGGTAACGGCATCCTCGGGAGCATTTTTTGCCGCTTTCAGCGGCGGTCTGGCGTTGTCTGTCTGCTCAGCGTCCGGCGGCCGCACTACCTTGCCATTAATACGGCGCACATTATCCAGGCTGAAATGGCGGGCTTCGGTGGCCGCACTGGCGTCTTCACCGCCCCCCAGCTGGCGCACTATCAGATCGGCCAGCCCCAGACTGCCCTGCCGGCTGAGCTCACTGCTCATCTGCTGATCGTGCATATCCTGATAGAACTGGGTATAACGGCTGTTCATGGGGCTGTCTGATTCAAATACCTTGTTGGCATCGCGCATCGACTTGAACAACTGCTGGGTAAACAGGCTTTCAAACTGGCGGGCAGCTTCATCCAGCGCCTTGCCTCTGTCCTGCTCAAAGCCCTGCTGACGCAGCCGGTCCAGGCCCTGAATGTCATTGGCCAGCAGGCTGTTTTGCACTGTGTCGAGGTTTTTCATGCTGCCTCCGGTTAATGCCGTCAGATAATCACCAGTTCACCCTGAATGGCCCCGGCCTGCCGCAGAGCTTCGAGAATGGCCACCAGATCGCCCGGAGCCACCCCTACCTGATTCACTGCCTGCACCAGATCGTCCAGGGTGGTACCGGTGTCCAGCTTGAACATACGGCCGTCCTGCTGCTCCACATTAATGCCGGAGTTGGGCACCACTACCGTATCACCGCCGGCCAGCGCATTGGGCTGGGATACCTGCGGGTTTTCATTGATGGTGATGATCAGGCCGCCGTGCGTAATGGCCGCCGGTTTCAGCTGCACCTGCTGACCAATCACCACAGTACCGGTACGGGAGTTCACAATAATTTTGGCGGCTTCATCGGCCACATCCACCGTCAGGTTTTCCAGCGTTGACAAAAAACTGACGCGCTGACCGGGATCGCGAGGCGCATAAACGGTCACGGAAGTGGCATCCAGCGCCTGAGCCGTGGCCGGGCCCACCAGATCGTTGATCACCTGCGCCATGCGTTTGGCGGTGGTAAAGTCGGATCTGTGCAGATTAAAGGTGATGGTGTCGCCACGGGCAAAGGAGCTGGGCACTTCCCGCTCCACCATGCCGCCGGCGGGAATGCGGCCTACCGTGGGCGTGTTGATCATAATGGAAGAGCCGTCGGCCCCTTCGGCACCCAGACCGCCCACCACCAGGCTGCCCTGGGCCAGGGCATAGACCCGGCCGTCCACCCCTTTCAGAAAGGTCTGCAGCAGGCTGCCGCCGCGCAGGCTTTTGGCTTCACCAATGGCCGAGACGGTGACATCTATGGTCTGCCCGGGCTTGGCAAAAGGTGGCAGCTCTGCATGCACCGCCACTGGTGCCACATCATTCATTTTAGGCCGCATATTATCCGGCACGGTAATGCCGAAGTTGGTGAGCATGGTGCGAAAGGTTTGCTGGGCAAAGGCGTTGTTGCGCTCGCCCGTGCCAGGCAGACCTACCACCAGACCATAGCCCACCAACTGGTTGGCCCGTACGCCGGCCACCGAGCTGATGTCCTTGATACGGGCAGCCTGTGCCGGTAATGCCAGCAGTGCCATGCCCAGTAAAATTGCGGTAAGCCCTTTCATGCATTAAGCCTCATTAAAACGGAAACCAGGGGCTGTTAAAGAATTTGGCCAGCCAGCCGCGGTTTTGGGTGTTGGCAAAGTCGCCGGTACCGCCATAATAAATGCGGGCATTGGCCACGCGGGTGGATTCCACTCTGTTGTCGGAGCTGATGTCCTGCGGCCGTATCATGCCGCTGATGCGCACATATTCTTCACCGGTATTGAGCATCAGCCATTTTTCACCCTGCACCATCAGGTTACCGTTGGGCAGTACCTGCGCCACGCTCACGGTAATGCTGCCCTGCAGGCTGTTACTCTGATTGGTATTGGCCTGGCCGTCGAATTCATTACTGCTCGACATGCTGGCAGTCACCGGATAGCCGCCAATATTAATCGGCTGGCCACCAATGTTGAGCGGATTGATATTAAGACCACTGTCTTTGGCCTGCTGAGTCGTGGCCCGCTTCTGGGCACGGGTCGATTCGGACAGATCAACCGTGATGATATCCCCGATCCGGTGAGCTTTTATGTCGGAATAAAGGCTGTTGGCATAGTTGTCCTGAAAAATGGCACCGTTGGGCTCCAACTGCTCATGGCCAGGCCCGGGCATCACCGGCGCGTAGGCCGGATCATCGGGCTTGGGAGTATAGGGCGTCGAAGTACAGGCACTCAGCAGCAGGCCGGCAGTTAATATCAGAACAAGCTTCATCACCCACCTCGCATTACAGCTGCTGGTTAACGTAGGCCAGCATGTCGTCCACGGCAGAAATAACCTTGGAGTTCATTTCATACACCCGCTGAGCCTGGATCAGGTTGACCAGCTCTTCGGTCACGTTCACGTTGGAGGTTTCCAGCATGCCCTGCTTAAGGGTGCCAAATCCGTCAGCCCCGGCAATGCCCTGCAGCGGCGCACCGCTGGACTGGGTTTCCAGATAGAGGTTTTCCCCCTTGGGCTGCAGACCGGCGGGGTTGGCAAAATCGGTGACAATAATCTGACCGATGACTTGTCCCTCGGCCTGACCCGCCAGCTGTACCGAGACTTCACCGTTGGTGCCCACACTGATGCTCTGGGCATTTTCCGGGATCTGCATTTCCGGCAGCAGCGGATAGCCATTACCGGGTGTCACGATAATGCCTTCATCGTTCAGGGCAAACTGACCGTTGCGGGTGTATCCTGTGGTGCCGTCGGGCAGCAACACTTCAAAAAAGCCGCGGCCGTCGATCATCACATCCAGGGCATTATCTGTGGTCTGAACGCTCCCTTGAGTAAAGGTTTTTTGCGTGGCAACCACCTTGCTGCCCGCCCCTACCATCAGGCCCGAAGGCAGGTTGCTGTCGGCGGTGGCGCGACCGCCGGGCTGATGCACATTCTGATAGAGCAGATCTTCAAAGATGGCCCGGCCCTTTTTAAACCCAACGGTACTGGCGTTGGCCAGGTTGTTGGAGGTCACCGAGATATTGGTCTGCTGGGCATCAAGCCCGGTTTTGCTAATCCACAAGGCGGGGTTCATTCTGCTCTCCTTTAACCAATACGCAGCAGCTGGGCGTGGGCTTTGTCGTTCTCTTCGGCGTGACTCATCATTTTTAGCTGAGTCTCAAAGCGCCGTTGCAAATCGATCATATGGGTCATTTCGGCAATAGGGTTGACGTTGCTGCCTTCCAGCGCGCCGGCAATCAGCTGCACCTGGGCCGAGGCAGGCTCGGCTTCACCGTCTTTGCGGCGAAACAGGCCGTCATTGCCTTTTTCTATTTCATCATTGGCGGGCAGCACGGTTTTTATGCGCTGCAGCTCGGCACCGCCGTTGGGGGCTTCACCTTCCAGCCGCGCAAAGATGGTACCGTCTTTATTGATTTCCATTTTTTCCAGCGGCAACGGCAATACGATGGGATTGCCGCCGTCATCCAGCACATTAAGGCCGGTGCTGGTTTGCAACAGGCCTTCTACCGAGACCTGCAGGTTACCAAAGCGAGTGTAGGCTTCGGTGCCGTCTGCGGCTTCTACCGCCAGCCAACCGTCACCGGCCACGGCCACGTCAAGCTCCCGCCCCGTGGTTTGAATGGGGCCGGCGGCAAAGTTTTGCCCCGGGCTTTCCGTCATGGCAAATACCCGGCTGGGCAGCCCCTCGCCAAAGGCCTGCATGGCCCGGGCCTGCTCCAGATCGGCACGAAAGCCGGTGGTATTGGCGTTGGCCAGGTTATTGGCGCGCAAAGAGACGCTGTGCATGTTCTCTTTGGCACCCGACATGGCGATATACAGCAGGTGATCCATTTCAGCTCCGTGGTTGGCCGACTGAGTAATGTATAAAATACATGCAAAAAAAATGCCACTATAGCTAGAAGTAAGAAGCTATCAGCTTGAAGTAAAAACATAAAAAACCCGGGTTTTCGATCCCGGGCTTTTCTTCAAGCTTCTAGCTTCCGGCTTGTATTAACGGATTTGCAGTATGGTCTGCTGCAGAGTGCTGTTAATTTCCAGCGCCCGGGAGTTGGCCTGGAAGTTGCGCTGAGCGGTAATCAGATCTACCAGTTCAGTAGTCAGGTTGGTATTAGACTGCTCCAGTGAAGCCACGCTGACCTTGCCAAAAATACCGGTATTGGGCTGACCAGTCACAGCTTCACCAGACAACAGGGATTCCCGCCACTGCGTATCACCAATCTGGGTCAGGCCCTGATCATTCGGGAAGCGCGCCATGGCCACGATTCCTAAGTTTTCGGTGCTGCCGTTACTATAGGTCGCCCGCACCAGGCCGTCCGGGCCTACGTCCACCTTGGTCAACCGGCCTACGGTGTTACCATCCTGATCATTCGCAGTTACTTCAAAAGGACCGGAGTTCAGCGAAGCGGAGCTTAGAGACAATTCGATAGTCTGAGCGGGATCAGAACCATTGGTGAACCCCAGTGCACCCGTTGTAAATTCCGCTGGGTCCGGTGCAGTCAGCTGACCACTATTATCAAATGTCAGTTGCTGAGCACCGCTACCGACATCGCTGCCATCGACATAAATATGCATCTCCCATGTATTATCTGTAACAGGAGGAGTGGCATCTGGATTAGGCCCTGTCTTTACAAAATACTGCGTCAACGTATGAGTATCCCCCAGCGAATCATAAATGGTCATGGAGGTAGATGATGTGTAGGTAGCGGAGTTTTCCGGATCGAAGCCTGCAGGATCCATGGCATCAGCTTTTGCCGGAAGATTGACACCAGTAGAAACGTTTTCAGTCATTTTAGGCTCACCTGCTTTATCCGGAATACGCAGAGGCTTAGTACTGTTTATACCTAATCCTGCAGGTGAGCCATCCTTATTAGCCGTGTAGGTCTGCAGATAATGCCCCTGAGCATTCACTACAAAGCCTTCATCATTCAGTTTAAAGGCACCGGCACGGGTAAAGGTGCGATCCAGGGAACCTATTTCATTGGACATAACAAAAAAGCCGCTACCGTTAATGGCCATATCCAGGGAGTTATTGGTGAACTGTAATGCCCCCTGGTGAAACTGCTGTGCAACTGCAGCGGTCTGTACGCCGCTGCCAGACTGGGTTTTAGCATTGGCAAAAATGGAGTTGGCATACACATCGGCAAATTCGGCACGAGATTCTTTAAAGCCAATGGTATTGACGTTGGCAATGTTATTGGCAGTCACGTCCAGATCTTTCTGAGCCGCATTAACGCCGCTGAGTGCAATATTAAAAGACATAAGTACTCCTTACGCCGCCTTGCGGCTGGCTATTTCCAGAATTTGATTAAGCGGCAGGCCACCCAGGCCGGTCAGGTTTACCAGGGACGGGCTGTTAGCACTACCCAGTGTGACACTGTCTACCTTTGCAAAGGCTAACGCACTCAGATCTTCTCGCTGATCGTTAACCAGGCCACTGACTTTAATTGTGTATTTACCTGTCGGGGCAGCCTCTCCGCTTTCGTTCATACCATCCCAGGTAAATTTAACGTTTCCTCGCTGCTTACCTTCAAGAGGGATAGTACGTATTAATTCACCTTTTTCATTCTCTATGCGCACAAGAACGTTAGTTGCTCCCTCTCCGGTAACAGCAACACCTTCAACTGGCTCTTGGCTATCCCAATAAGCTACCTCACTTGGCACAAGTACTTTTTGCCCTACTAGGCTGGAAGCCTGCAGTGCCTGGCTGGACGTCATCACTTCACTTAAACCAGCAAGCTGTTCGCTCATTTTGCTGATTCCATCTGCCGTGGTGAAAGACGTCATCTGTGAAATCATCTGGGAGTTATCCGCCGGCTTGAACGGATCCTGATAAGCCAGCTGCTGACTGAGCAGGGCAAAAAAATCTTCCTGTTCCAGCTGAGCCTTACTGTTTTCAGCTGCTTTTTCGGCCGGACTTAACTCTCCGGGCCCCTTTAATCCGTTATAGTAGTCATTATTGATCTGCATAAATGATTACCCCTTGCCCAGCCGCAGGGTCTGCTGCAGCATCTGCTTGGCAGCGTCGGCCACCTGCACATTGGTCTGGTAGTTGCGTGAGGCGCTGAGCATATCGGTCATTTCTTCCACCACGTTCACATTGGGCTTGAAAATGAAACCTTCGGCATCAGCCATGGGATGATCCGGGTTGAATTCTTTTTGCAGGGGTTTGTCGGTTTCGACGATGCCCATAATTTTGACGCCGACGCTTTCCTGACGGTCCGACAGGGCCTGGTCGAGATCAGCGGCAAACACCGGCTTGCGGGCACGGTAGGTTTCATCAATGCTGGAGCTGACACTGTCGGCGTTGGCCAGGTTACTGGCGGTCGTATTAAGACGAACCGACTGGGCGCTCATGGCGCTGCCGGAAATATCAAAGACTTTAAAAAGGCTCACATTGAGTCTCCTTTTATGGCTTTCAGCAGGCCGGATATCTTGCTGTTAAGAAACTCCAGCGAGGCCTGATATTGCAGGGCATTTTCCATATAACTGGTACGCTCGGTTTGTACATCCACCGTATTGCCGTCGCCGGTATCGGGCTGATTGGGCACCCGGTATTGCACTGTGCCCGGCGGTGCCAGATCCACGGCAAAGTGGCGGTTATTGGTGCGGCTGAGGGAGAAATTCTGAGAACCCTGTGCCTTGCTCAGTGCCGCCTGAAAGTCCATGTCTTTCGCCTTATAACCGGGCGTGTCGGCATTGGCCAGGTTGCTGGCCAGCAGCTCGGCTCTGTCGGAGCGGGCCACCAGTGCATGCTGATGCACACCAAATGCCTTGTCGAAAGAAATCGTCACCGCCACCCTCCTGCGTCATAGTGACCGGAATCTGAAGTACTCACACAGGAAAAAGTAAAGCAAGAGTCGTGCCATAAATAAAAAGCACCTTCAGTTAACACTGAGGTGCTTTAAGGACGGCAAGGTGAAATTATTTAAGGCGATAGATAATGCCGGGGCTGCAGCGGATCATTTCAAACTTGTCGGAAAGTCCGGTAAGTGACTCAGACGCACCCAGCAGCAGATAGCCCCCCGGATTAAGAGAGCCGGCAAACTGGTTAAGGATCTTGGATTTATTCTCGGGAGAGAAGTAAATCAGTACGTTACGGCAAAATATAATGTCGAACTTGCCCAGCGAACTGTAGCTGTCGAGCAGGTTGTAGGGCCGAAAGCTGACCATATTGCGAATGGCAGGCTGCAGCTGCATACGGCCATTATCAAGCGCGGTAAAGAACCGGCTGCGTCGCTCCGGAGACAGGCCCCTGGCCAGAGACAGGCTGTCATAAATGCCCAGTTTGCACTGTTCCAGCATGGTGGCTGAAATATCAGTGGCAATAATTTGCAGCCCCGGCAAGGCACCCGGCCGCCGGCTCATGTACTCCTGTGCCGTCATGGCAATGGAATAAGGCTCCTGCCCTGATGAGCAGGCCGCAGACCAGACACGCAGTGATTTACCGGGTTTCGCCAACTCCGGAAATAAACGGTCACTCAGCTGAGTAAAGGGGTAGCTGTCACGGAACCAAAGTGTTTCGTTGGTGGTCATGGCATCGACCACGGCCGTTTTCAGTTCACGCTCCCGAGGCTGCATGGAGCGCTCTATCAGCACTCCCATGGATTCAATACCAAAACGAGACATCAGCGGTGAAAGCCGGCTTTTAACAAGATATTGCTTGCTGGCTCCAAGGACGATACCGGTGTTGCTTTCAAGAAACCGGCAAAACGCCAAATACTGCTCGTCGGTGAAATTTTTCATCCGTGCTATTACACCTTCAAAAATTAGAGTGCATCATTGACTGCACTGGCCAGCTCATCAGGCTGAAACTTGGCGATAAAATTATCGGCTCCGACCTTTTCAACCAGCGCCTTGTTGAATACGCCACTGAGTGAGGTATGCAGAATAACATGCAGATCCTTAAGAGCAGTATTACTTCGAATCTCGGCGGTAAGCGTGTAGCCATCCATTTCTGGCATTTCCACATCGGAAATCACCAATGATAACTGCTCATGAATCGGACCGTTGGCAGCCAGTTCTTTGAGCTTGTTCAGCGCCTGCCGGCCATTTTCCGTCACAATACACTTAAGCCCCAGAGATTCAACCGCCTTTACTACCTGACGGCGGGCCACAGAAGAATCATCTGCAATAAGAACAGGCTTGTGCTCGGCAGCATTTTCTTTTGAGCGTTCAATAATCGCTGCGTCAACATCTGTGCTGGCGGGAGAAATTTCATCAAGAATTTTTTCCACATCGAGAATTTCCACCAGCTCACCGTCTATTTCGGTGACGGCCGTCATGTAGTTGAAGCGACCGGCCCCTTTGGGTGGTGGCAAGATCGACTCCCAGTTGACGTTGATGATGCGCTCTACCGAGCTGACAAGAAACCCCTGCACCGAACGGTTGTACTCGGAGATAATGACAAAGCTGTCTTCGGTTTGCTCTATCGGCCGGCCCCCCATGGCCTTGCTCAGGTCAATAATGGAAATGGTCTGGCCACGAACATTGGATACACCCCGAATAACCGGATGACGCTGAGGCAAGCCACTGAGCCGTGGGCATTGCAACACTTCCTTGACCTTAAATACGTTGATGCCAAATCGTTGGCGACCGTTAAGCCTGAACAATAATAGTTCCAGCCGGTTTTGCCCCACCAGTTGTGTTCTCTGGTTTACCGAGTCGAGTACACCCGCCATTATTCAGCCTCCGGATATGAGATTTAGCTGTCTGCCCGCCAGTTCAATGGCATGCTTTATGCAGCAAAATACGATGGTTCTAGCTTAACACCGGCCATGTGCCAGTGCCACTTCATAGCGGCAAAGATGGGACCAGTCATGATTTATGTACTATCGGCAACGGAGTAACGATGCTTAACGGTTTTTTGCCTAACTACCACAACAAGCCATGCATACCTGTTTTTTTAAGCCTTGTATTCACGTTATTACCGGCCCTGGTAACAGCTCAGACCAGCATACACGACAGTATCCGTCATTACGCAGAAAACTATGTGAGCGATTTTGTCCAGGCAGGCCCTGATGACAAGGTAATCATTGAGGCTTCAAGCATAGATACCCGGCTGCAGCTGAGTGAATGCCCCGGCATGCTTACCGCAGAGATCCGCGGCAGTGGTGAAGTGCGGCGTAATACTCATGTGTTTGTACAGTGCCATGAGCAACCCGGCTGGCAACTGTTTGTGCCGGTGCGGGTAAAAGTACTTAAACCCGTGGTGACGGCTGCTGATCCTATCTCTCGTAATACTCTGCTGCAGCCGGCTCAGCTGCAGATAAGCTACCAGGATGAAGTGCTGGTAAGAGGGGACGTATTTGATAATATTCAGGCTCTGGTGGGCACCCGCAGCAAGCGGGATCTGCGCCCGGGCAGGCCGATTCTGGCCAGCCAGCTGTGTGTGATATGCAAAGGAGACAAAGTTACCATAGTGGCAGAAAACGGCGGCCTGTCTATCCGGACTCAGGGCGTGGCCGATGAAGACGGCACCTTTAATGAGACCATTCGCGTACGCAACAGCCGTTCGGGCCGCCAGATACAAGGGCGCATCAGCGAGGCCGGAGTAGTAAAGGTGGGTCTGTAAATTCTGCTAAAGTTGCACAAGGGCCAGCCGATAACCGGTGTGACAGCAGCAAATCAGGACACAAGACCATGGCCATAGACAAGCTTCCTCCCGGATTTCATAACGGTCCGGTCAGCGGAAACAAATATCCGCAGAAAAGTGCATCCGCTACTACCGGCAACAGTGGCGAACCCAAAGCTGTTGCCGGGCGAGATGAAGTCACGCTCACGGCAGAGGCCAGACAACTTAACCGCATGCAGCAAAGTCTGTCGGCCGGGGACGGCACCGATAACAGCGCCCGCCTTGACGCCATTAAAAAAGCAGTCAACGAAGGCAGCTATCAGGTGAATGCCGAGCGTCTTGCCGGTAATATTATCAGCCTTGAAAACGACATAGAGTCTCTGTATTAATGAGCCTTGATACGCTGCTGACCCAACAACATTCTCAACTTGAGCGCCTGCTGGCGATCACTGAGCAGGAGCTTGAGCTGATCGTTCAGCGCAAGGCGCTGGAACTCCCTCCTCTTACCGAGCAGAAACAGCAACTGCTGGCCGATATTCAGGCCACCGATGCCAGCCTGTGCAACCACCCCGATGTAGCTCTGCTGGGCACTGAGTTTAAACCCAGGGTTGATGCATTGCGTGCATTAATGACCACTTGTCAGGAGCGCAACGACGTTGCCGGACAGGTGCTGGAACAGTCCCTTGCGGGCACTCGTCAGCTGGCCAATATTCTCAGCCGGCTGCACGAGCGGCAGAGCATGACCTATGATCAGAAAGGTCACACCAAGGGTATTAATAAAGGCTCCGGCTTCAAGGTATAACCTTTCAGCGCCCTCCCCGGCGCAGTTTTTCATACAACGCCAGGTCCAGCTCCAGCTCGGTCACGTACATATCACCATCGGGATAGCTGTTCACCACTCTGGCACCGCGCACCACGCCCCGGCTGGCACTGTTGACCGGTCCGTCCTGTAATACGTTACTGTTCATTTCACTGGAGCTGGAGATCATCACACCGCTCAGCTGCTCACTCAGTTCACGATAGGCATCCAGCCGCGACGCCCGCATGGCATGCAGCAGTTTCTGCTGATAATCCGCCGGCCGCTGTAAACTGATAGGGGCATAACCCACGGCATAAATATGGTTTCTGGCCGGTGTGGCACCACTGCCCTGCCCCACACAACCGCCAAGAAACACCAGGGTCAACAGGGTTATCAGCTTATTTCGCATAACGTCTCCGTATATGGTCAGGCACCTGCGGGCCGCGGGTGTCGAGCATGGCGGCCACCAGATAGCTCGGAATAAACTGCTGTGCACTGGCTACTACCGAATGGTCCGCCATGGTGATCAGCCGGGCATTCACCAGCCTGCCTCCCTGCGTCTCGCTGATGGTGCCATGCAGCAGATACTGGGCACCAATTTTACCACTAAGTTGCCGATAATCCCGGCTGGTGCTGATATCACCTTCAGGAGTAATGCGAATAAACGGCAGAGCCTTAAAATCGACAACCTTAAGGCCGTACTGATTAAGCTGAAACATCATGGTTTCTGACAGCAGACGACCAAACTCGTCCTGAGTGGTGTAATCCTCCTGACTGACAAAACCGCTCACTGCAATGCCTGCCTGCCGGTTCATCTGGTGAGCCGATGATACCAGCCGGTAGGCCAGTGCTGACATATGCTGCTGCAGCTGGGTTTGCCCGCCCACCAGTGAAGGACCGGCTTCCGGCAAATATACACTGCGGGCACCGGCGCTCATGCGCATGGGAATACCGTCCTGGGTATGCCGCGGAGCGCGGGCCGGTGCCGGCGTGGAGCCCAGGGGTTGATGGCTGACATAATGGGCCGCATGATCATGAGGCAGGTAATGATGCCGGCTGTCAAACCTGGGCTCACCGCTACAGGCCGATAACCCCAGCACAGTGACCAGAATAAGGGCTCTTGTCATTAACAGGCTCCGTGGTTTAAAAACTGAGTTCAGGAAACTAATCGAGTATCGGCCAAAAACAGCATAACTTTACCCGGCAAGAATATTGCATAAACCTTGCCATCTTCTTGCTGAGTGTTCGATGTTTAATTGACGTTCTTTACTTTTACACAGGATACCGCCGTGCTCAAAAATGTCTTTGCCTCATTGTTGCTGCTGTCTCCCTTTTTTACTCATGCCGACTGGTATCAGGCCGAGGGCTCGGCACCGCTCAGTCTGGGCACAAAGACAGCGCGTCAGCAGGCACTGGAACAGGCCCTGAGCGATGCCCTGCTACAGTCCGGCGCTTCCCTGAATACCATGCAGTCTGCCACCAATGGTACCTACGGCGGTCAGCAGCTGGATATTTCTGCTCAGGGCGAACTGATGGATTACCTGATTATTGACGAGCGCAAAAAACAGGGCAGGCTGTGGCTGACAGTACGGGCCGATATCTGGCCCGGTGAACGCCGGCAGGAACAATGCGCCGGCCGCTATCGTCCCGGCCTGGCACTGACCGCCATTACCCTGCGTCATCCCGAGCAGGGCAGCACGGGTCAAATTTATGAACTGGGTGCGGCCATCAGCAGCCGGTTATCGTCGATGCTGACACCCGCCGTCAATATTACGTCATCTACCGGTCAGCCACTGGACACGGACACCGCCCTGCCCAGAGACGCAGGGCTGCGTAAAGGCAGTGATGTGCTGACATCACGCCGGCAAGCCAGACTGCTGCTGAGCGGCAGCATTGAGGACATAAGTATTGAAGACGGCCACTGGACCAAGTGGACCTTTTCCGACATTCCCCGGGAGTTTCGCATGCGCATTGTGCTGGAAGACAGCCTCACTGGTGATGTGCTGCTGCAACGGGATTATCAGACCCGCTCCAGCTGGGATTATAAAAAGCACGACAAGGTAAATGTGCATCAGCAAAGTTTCTGGCATTCCGCCTATGGCCAGGCTGTTGAGCAACTGCTGCAGAATGTCAGCCAGGACCTGATCAAAGCCCAGGCCTGTATCAAGGCAGTGGGCAATATAGTGCAGCAGTCAGACGACGGCATTTTAATGGATCTGGGCCGGCGCGAGGGCATTCAGACCGGAGACAAGTTTACCCTGGTACACAGACGCCAGCTTACGCCCGGGTATTACAGCGAAAGCACGTCAGGAGCTACTTTTGTGGTGCAGCAAAGCCACGCCGACTACAGCATTCTGATGCCTGCCGGCCAGGAAGCCAACATCACCCCGGCTACTCCCGGAGACCGACTGGTGCAGCTGTGGTAAGCCTGCTTATATAACCGGCAAACGGGCGGCAATATATTGCGCTGCAAAGGGAAATTTGCAATATTGTAGCCCGCTGTGTCCCCGTAGTTTAATGGATAAAACAAGCCCCTCCTAAGGGTTAGATGCAGGTTCGATTCCTGCCGGGGACGCCATTCATCGACGCTTTCCTTTCTGCTACATTGACGACTTCGGTTCAAACTGGGAGTCATTAATGTCTAAATCCGTGCTGATTACCGGCTGCTCTTCCGGCATTGGTCATGCTGCCGCTCACTATCTTAAGCAACAAGGCTTTAATGTGGTGGCTTCCGCCCGCCGGCCGCAGGATGTATTGCAGCTGGAGCAGGAAGGGCTGCAGGCGGTATTGCTGGACCTGGCAGACGATTCCAGCATAGAGCAGGGCCTGGAGCAGGCTCTGGCTTACACCAATGGCACCCTTTATGGCCTGTTTAATAACGGTGCCTACGGCCAGCCCGGTGCCCTTGAAGATCTGCCCACTGAGGCGCTGCGGGAGCAGTTCAATACCAATTTTTTTGGCACCCATCACCTCACTCGGCTAGTGTTGCCCCTGATGCTGCAGGCCGGTGAAGGCCGCATTATTCAGAACAGCTCGGTACTGGGGCTGGTAGCCATGAAGTATCGCGGTGCCTATAACGCCTCCAAGTTTGCCCTGGAAGGCTACACAGACACACTGCGGCTGGAGCTTGCCGGCACTTCTGTGCATGTGAGTCTGCTGGAGCCAGGCCCCATTGAAACTCAGTTCAGGGCCAATGCCCGCGCCGCTTTTCTCCGTCACATCAATATGAAAGACAGCCGCCACCGGGCCGGCTATGAACAAACGCTGGCCCGGCTGGAGAAGCCCGGCCCCAGCTCCCGCTACAGCCTGCCGGCGGAAGCTTGCCTGCCTCCTGTGCTGCACGCCCTGACCAGCGCCAGCCCCAAAGCCCGTTATCCGGTGACCCGGCCCACCAAAATGCTGGGCTGGCTGCGCCGGTTTATGAGCACAGCTGCCCTCGACCGGCTAATGTTAAAGGCCGGCGGCTGAGGAGAAAATATGAAAACCGGATTATGGCTATTGTGGCTGTGGTGTGGCTCTGTGCTGGCGGCTCCGGCGCTGTGGCAGGCACAAAAAGGCGAGCAGCAGTTGTGGCTGTTCGGCTCTGTGCATATTGCCGATGAGCGGTTAAGCCAGTTGCCTGCACCTGTGTTGAAGGCACTGGATAACAGTGAATTGCTGTTGCTGGAAATTGATCCGCTCACCCTTAAAAGCAGCGATTTCTCCCATGTAATCACACCGAATACACACTGGCCCGAGCGACTGGGGCCTGAGCTTGCCGCAAAGCTTGAACAGGCAGTGAATGCCAGCGGCCAGCCCATGCTGCGTCAGCTGCCGCCCTGGTTTGCCGCACTGCAGCTGACACAGTTAAAAGCCCGGGAGCTGGGCTTTCATACTCAGCAAGGGGTAGATATGCAATTGCGGCTGCGGGCCCGGCAGCAAAATCTGCCCGTGGCCGGTCTGGAGTCACCGGCGCTGGTGATGGAATTGCTGGCCTCGCTGCATGAGCGCGGACTGGAGCGCGACTTTATCACTCACAGCCTGGACGAGCTGGAGCAAATGCAGCCACATCTTGAACATCTGCTCAACACCTGGCTGAAAGGTGATGAACAGGCACTGCTGGACCTGTTGCAGGAAGAGCAAAGCCCGGCATTAACCGGCTTTATAGAGCAAGAGCTGCTGGCCCGGCGCAATCACCTCTGGCTGGAACGCCTGGAGCAGCTGGCCCCCGCCAGGGCCTTGATGGTAGTAGGTGCCCTGCACCTTTACGGCGAGCAGGGGCTGATACAACTACTGGAAAATAATGGCTATACCCTTAATAAAGTTGAGGATACACCGCTTTATTGATCAGGATCAGAATCCGTCACAGCGGTCTCGTTAATATGCCTTTAACGGAGCGCGAGAAAGGAGACAAGCGATGGCATTCTGGCTCGATTTAATGTTTGGTAGTGATGTGGGTTTTATGTCGATGATGGTAATTATTGCCACTGCCCTGCTGATCAGTTTCTATGCGGGTTACTTCATCTACAAGGTAATGAAGGCAGATCCCAATGGTGAAGCCAGCAAATAACTACGTTAAAAAACGGCGGGCTTCACTCTCCTCCTCCCCTGAGGCCCGTCGTTCCCCCTTTTAATCCAATTGCTTATACTGCGGCTAATTCCGAACACCAAGGAACCGTGTTATGAGCCATAACGACTGGTCCTCTTTTCTTGATGAAATGGACGGACTGACGCCCCTGAAGCAGGACACCCTGCCCGCCAGCCACGCCAGCAAACGCGATGCAGCCACCATTGCCGCACGCCGCAAGGCGGCAGAAACCAGCGCCGAAGCTGCCCTGCCGCTGTTGTCGCTGGATCATGTAGCGCTGCTGCGCCCTGATGATATGGTGAGCTACAAAAAGCCCGGCGTGCAGGAAGGTGTGTTCAAAAAGCTGCGTCTTGGCAAATATCCCTGTGACGCCCGTCTCGATCTGCATCATCACAGCGTGGAAAAAGCCCGGGACGCCCTGCTGAACTTTTTGCAGGGCTGTCTGCGCCGCAACCTGAGGGCGGTGATGATAGTGCACGGCAAGGGCGAACGCAGCCAGCCGCCGGCCCTGCTCAAAAGCTATGTTTCCGGCTGGCTGCCCCAGTTGCCGGAAGTGCTGGCCTGCCACAGCGCCCTGCACCAGCATGGCGGCAGCGGCTGTCTTTATGTATTGTTGCGCAAAAGCGAACAGGCCAAACAGGATACCCGGGAGCGGCTGCAAAGCCGGCAGGGTTAACCGCTTACCAAAGGAAACATCATGTCTTATTCCGCACTGGAGCAGCATTTTGAACAACTGCATCACCTGCAGCACCTGGGTGCCATCTGTGGCTGGGATCAGGCCACCATGATGCCCGCCGGCGGCAATGAGGCCAGAGCCGAGGCCTTGGGCACACTGGCAGTGTTGTGCCATCAGCAATTACAGGATGAGCGCCTGAGTGACTGGTTTGCCGAAGCAAAAAGCGAAGCGCTGTCTGCCGGGCAGCAGCAAAGTCTGGCAGAAATGCAGCGCAGCTGGCGTGATGCCACCCTGCTGCCTCAGGATCTGGTACGCGCCCGCTCGTTGGCCGGCTCCCGCTGCGAGCATGCCTGGCGCAGCCTGCGTCCGGCCAATGACTGGGCCGGCTTTTTACCCTTGTTTGAAGAAGTGGTGGCGCTCTCCCGCGAGGCTGCCGGTGCCCGGGCCGATGCGCTGGGCTTGTCCCGCTACGACAGCCTGCTGGAACTTTACGAGCCGGGCATGCGCAGCCAGACCCTGGACGCTTTATTTAACGATCTGAATCAGTGGCTGCCCGGCCTGATTACGCAAGTGCAGGAAAAACAGCGCAGCGAGTCGGTGCTGCAGCCGGCTGGCCCCTTTGCCACCGAACAACAAAAAGCCCTGGGGCTGGAAGTGATGGCAAAGCTTGGCTTTGACTTTAACCGGGGCCGGCTGGATGTCAGTTTTCATCCTTTTTGTGGCGGCGTCAGTGACGATGTGCGCCTGACCACCCGCTATGACGAAAACGACGCCGCCCAGGCGCTGATGGGCATTATTCATGAAACCGGTCATGCCCGCTATGAGCAGGGGCTGCCGGCACAATGGCGCAAACTGCCCGTGGGCCAGGCCAGATCCATGGGAGTGCATGAGTCCCAGAGCCTGTTCTTTGAAATGCAGCTGGGCCGCCACCCGAGCTTTCTGACCCAGCTGTCTCCGCTGCTGAACCAGCACCTGGGCGAGCAGGCCGCCTTTGCTCCCGACAACCTGGCCAGACTCTATACCCGGGTGCAGCCCGGTTTTATTCGCGTGGACGCCGATGAAGTCACCTACCCGGCTCATGTGATGCTGCGTTACCAGATTGAACGGGATCTGATTGAAGGCAACCTTGAGCCCCGCCATGTGCCCGAGCGCTGGGATCAGCTAATGCAGCAGTATCTGGGGCTCAGCACCAAGGGCGATTACAAAAACGGTTGTCTGCAGGATATTCACTGGACCGACGGCAGCTTTGGCTATTTTCCCAGCTATACCCTGGGTGCCATTTATGCCGCTCAGCTGGCAGAGGCCATGCAACAACAGTTAGGCAGCTTTGAGCAGTTGCTGAGCGGGGATCTTGCCCCCGTGTTCAACTGGCTGCAGCAACATATCTGGCAGCATGCCAGCCTGCTGTCCACTGAGGAGTTATTGCAGCAGGCCAGCGGACAAAGCCTGTCGTCTGCGCCCTTTCGCCGCCATCTGGAGCAGCGCTATCTGGCTTGAACCGTCTATGCTGAAAACAGGTTTCACGGATGAAGCCATGGAGGACTGCTTTGGATGATAAAAAACCACGCCACCAGCTGGTGGTGTTTTACGATGGCTCCTGCGAAGGCTGCATCAAGGACAGAGCCCGCTACGAACGCTGGGCCGGCGACAGGGGCCGGGATATTTACTGGTTTGATATTACCGACAAGGAAGAAGTGCTGCTGGGCATGGGTATCAGCCCGCAGCAGGCCTTGCAGGAGCTGCATGTGCAGACTGCCGAAGGAGATATCCATTCCGAGCTGGATGCCTATATTCTGCTGATGAAACGGGTGCCACGATTAATGCCGCTGGCCTGGTTTATCAGTTTGCCGGTGGTGCGGCCGGTTCTTTCCTGGCTATATCGCACCTGGGTGCGCCGGCGGCTGGAGCAGGACGGCCGCCTGTAAGCGCTAGAGTTATGCCCGGGCCTTGGGCATAATCGATGAATCTTTCACCTGAACAGCGGGAATCTCATGCGTTATGCCAATATCACCGGCTGGGGCAAATGTCTGCCGCCGGCCGTGCTGAGCAATCAGGATCTCAGCACCTTTCTGGATACCTCGGACGACTGGATTCAAAGCCGCACCGGCATTCGCGCCCGGCGCATTGCTCATGTAAACACCTCCGACATGGCCACGGTAGCAGCCCGGCAGGCACTGGCCGCCGCCGGTCTTGAGCCACACCAGATTGACGGCATTATTCTGGCCACCGCCAGTCCCGACACCCTGGTGCCCAGCGCCGCCTCGGCGGTGCAGCGCAATCTGGGCATTCCCGCCGCTGCCGTATTTGATCTCAATGCCGCCTGCACCGGCTTTATTTATGGCCTGAGTGTGGGCTCGGCCATGATCCGCGCCGGCAGCATGAACCGGCTGCTGGTAATTGGTGCCGAGCGCCTGACCCACTATCTGGACTGGACCCGCCGGGATACCGCCGTGCTGTTCGGTGACGGTGCCGGCGCGGTTGTGCTGGAAGCCAGCGACGCTCCCTGCGGCCTGATTGCCGACAAACTGGGTTGTGATGCCGAGGCCAGAGATATTCTGGCAGTACCCGACTCAGGCACGGGCCGCGCCCGCTTTGCTCATGTGGACGGTCTGTTTGATGTGAACTTTGAAGGTCAGGAGATTTTCAAGCGCGCGGTGCGGGGCATGGGTGAGGCCGCCGCTTTTGTGCTGGATGAGGCCGGTGTCAGCCCGGAGCATATTGATCTTATGCTGCCTCATCAGGCCAATATACGCATTATTGAAACCCTGGCCAAAAAAATGGCGGTGCCCGCCGATAAAGTCATGGTCAATATTGCCGACTATGGCAACACCTCGGCGGCTACTGTGCCCATTGCCCTGTGCGAAGCCCTGGAGCAAGGCCGCATTCGCCCGGGCGCGCTGCTGCTGACCGCCGCCTTTGGTGCCGGCCTGACCTGGGGTGCAGGGGTGATTCGCTGGGGCGAGCGGGTTACGCCAATACGGCAAAGCGATGCCGCTCTGCCCCCCTGCGAGCACAGTGCGCTGACATTACTGGCTTCTGCCATTGAAGGCTGCCAACAGGCAAATAAACAGCGCTGATCAGGCGGTGGCGTGCACCGCTTCCAATACCTCCAGCATACGCTCGGGCTGCTGGGGCAGATAGGCATTCAGCTTGCCCTGCATACGCGCCAGTGCTCTGGGGTCCAGGTTGGAAGTGACCTCGGCGGGCAGTTCATCGCGGCAAGGTTTAAGGGGCTCACCGCGCATGGCCAGCAGCAGCCGCAGGCTGTCTTGCTGCAGTGAGCCGGCAAGCGTACTCAGGGTATTGGCGCGGGCCTGATCCCGTTGCTCGGCAAACATGGGCGGTGTGGGCTCGGGCAGCGCGAAATAATTGCGCCAGTCGGGCTCGCCGGCCTGGGTGACCGGCTCATTAATGCGGGGAAGATCCCGGGCATCTTCCGACAGCATGGCCAGCAGCAAGCCAAAATCACGACGCCGCCCCTGGTGAACCGCCTGATTAAGGCTGTCTCCCAGCTGGCTGTCGTTGATCAGCAAATTGGCCTGCACTGGTGTGGTCATGAAAACCCGAAAAGTTTAAAAGTTGAGCGTTTAAACCTTTATCGGCCGGAAACCCCCGATATTTAGCAAATTAATTGCCCTTCAGGGGTTCACAATGCCGTTTGTTTTGGTAGTATGCGCCCCACTGATGTGGAGGGGTTCCCGAGTGGCCAAAGGGATCAGACTGTAAATCTGACGGCTCAGCCTTCGCTGGTTCGAATCCAGCTCCCTCCACCACCTATTCAGTTCAGCGCGCAAGCGATGAGCAACACAATGTGCAAGTTTACTCGTGGAGGGGTTCCCGAGTGGCCAAAGGGATCAGACTGTAAATCTGACGGCTCAGCCTTCGCTGGTTCGAATCCAGCTCCCTCCACCATCATTTAAAAAAGCCGGTGCACTGCACCGGCTTTTTTATGCCTTAATACAGGTTGCCGCACTGATGTGCGGCATTCCTTTATTTACTCCCCGCTCTCCTTCAGCTCGGCTTCCAGCCGGCGCTGCTGGTGCTCCGGTGATTTGGTATGACGTGCCAGCATGCGATACATGGCCGGCACAATAAACAGCGTCAGCAGGGTGGCCAGGGCCACACCGCCAAATACCACCATACCTACCGCCTGCCGGCTTTCTGCTCCGGCCCCGCTGGTCAGGATCAGCGGCACAGCCCCGGCTACCGTGGTAAAGGCGGTCATCAGAATGGGACGCAACCGACGCACCGCCGCCTCGGTCAGGGCATCGTCAAACTCCAGCCCCTTGTCCCGCAGCTGGTTGGCAAATTCCACGATAAGAATACCGTTTTTAGTCACCAGGCCAATCAGCATCACCATGGCAATCTGGCTGTAGGCGTTAAGGGTAATGCCTGCCAGATACAGGCCCAGCAGACCCCCTACCAGCCCCAGCGGTACCGTCAGCAGCACAATAAAGGGATGTATAAAGCTCTCGAACTGAGCCGCCAGAATTAAAAATACCACCAGCAGCGCCAGCCCGAATACAAAGGCAATGTCGCTCTGATTGGAGCGGTATTCCAGTGACTCGCCCTTATAATCCACGGTAGCGGCATCGGGCAGGTTATCCCGCACCAGGCCGTCCAGATAATCCAGCGCTTCACCCTGGCTGTAGCTGCCTTCCAGGTTGGCGCTCAGGGTAATGGCTTTTTTACGGTTGTAGTGATTCAAGGAGCCCGGTGCCCCCTGTTCCTGCAGGCTGACCAGATTATCGAGCGACACCAGCTGGCCGCTGTCGGTGCGTAAATAAAGCGATGCCAGATCGTCCATGCGACTGAAGTCGTCTTCGTTACCCTTGAGGAATACATCGTATTCCTCTCCTTCACGGGAATAGGTGGTAACCGCCTGGCCACCCAGCATCACGTTCAGGCTGTTGGCCACCTCGGTTACAGATATACCCAGACTCGCTGCCCGCTGCTGGTCTACCTGTACCAGCAGCTCTGGTTTGGTGCGATCAAAGTCGAGTTCAAGATCGCCCAGGCCGGGATTATCCCGGGCCAGAGTACGCAGCTGCTCGGCCCACTCCAGCAGCTGATCATAATCGGCCCCGCCCAATACAAACTCCACCGGTGTACTGGAGCCGCTGCGAATGGATGACGGCAAGATGGGGATCACCAAAACATCGGTCACATTACGGGTAAGCGCGCGAATGCGCCCGGCCACCTCTGCCGACGACACGCTGCGCTCATTCCAGTTACTGAGGCTGGCAAACATGATGCCGCTGTTCACACCGCCGCCAAAGCCGGGAGTGCGCACCGTCAGGCTGCTGATAATGCCTTCTTCCCGCAGTGGCATCAGGCTGCTTTCCACCTCGCCCATGGCCTTGCTCATGCGTTCAAAGCTGGCCCCTTCTGCTCCTTTAACCATGACGAACACCACGCCTCTGTCCTCTTGTGGTGTCAGACTCTGAGGAATTTCCCGAAACAACAGGGCAATAACACCCAATGCTGCCACCATGACCACAGGGGCCCACCAGCCATGGCGCAGCTCCCGCACCAGCAGCCGGCGATAGCCTTTTTCAAGGCGGGCAAAGGCACGGTCAAAATATTGCGTCAGCCGGCCGGGCGCTTGCTCCCGTTTCAGCAGCTTGCCTGCCATCACCGGACTCAGGGTTAACGCCACCAGCGAAGAAAAGCCCACGGCAGCCGCCAGCAGCACTGCAAACTCGGTAAAGATACGACCGATAATGCCGCCCATAAACACAATGGGTAAAAACACCGAAATCAGCGTGAGTGTGGTGGCAATCACCGCAAAGCCCACTTCTCGAGTGCCATGCCAGGCTGCTGCCAGCGGTGAGCGCCCCCGCTCCAGATGGTGATAAATATTTTCCAGCACCACAATGGCATCATCCACCACCAGACCAATGGCCATGATCAACGCCATCAGGGTAATCAGATTGACCGAAAAGCCCATCACCATGGCCACAATAAAGGCACTGATCAAGGATACCGGCACCGTCACCGCCGGAATCAGTGTCGCCCGCATCTGCCCCAAAAAGATATAAATCACCAGCACTACCAGCGCCATGGTAATGAACAGGGTCTGATACACTTCGTCGATGGCGCTTTCAATAAACACCGAGCTGTCATAAGTCCAGGTCAGCTCGGTGTTATCAGGCAAAAAAGGCTGCTGTGCCCGCACTGCCCGCTTGACTTCATCAATCACTTCCAGAGTATTGGCCTGGGTTTGTTTGACGATACCAAGTCCTACCACACTCTGACCATTGGAGCGGAACAGCGTATCTTCGGGCTTTTCTCCTTCCCATATTTCCGCCACATCCCGCAGATAAATCCGCTCGCCCCCGGCCAGATTACGAATGGCCAGGTTATTAAAGTCGGCTGCCAGGTTATAACCCCGCTCAATACGGGCGGCAAAGTTTTGCTGATCGTTTTCCAGGGTGCCGGCGGGAAGCTCAACGTTCTGGCTGCGCAGAGCGGCGGCAATATCGGCCACTGTCACGCCCCGCACCGCCATGGCGGCGGTGTTAAGACGCACATTCATTACCCGCTCCTTGCGTCCGCCCACCCACACGGAGCTGACGCCATCGAGCAGGCTGAATCTGTCTGCCAGCACATTTTCGGCATAATCCCCCAGCGCCAGTGCCGACATACCGGTAGATCTGAGGGTAACCCATAGGATCACGTCGTTACGCCCGGTGTCTTTGGTGACCACAGGGGCATCGGCATCATCGGGCAGCTGCCGGGATGCCCGGGAAACGGCTTCGCGTACATCACTGGCGGCATTATCAAGATCCCGCTCCGGATTAAACTCCACCGTAATGCGCGAGCTGCCGTCACTGGTGGATGAGCTGATAAACTTGACGCCGCTGATGCCCGACAACTCGTCTTCCAGCCGCTTGGTCACCTGGCTTTCCATCACGCTGGCGCTGGCACCGGTATAATCAGTGCGCACTGTAACAATGGGCGAAGTGGTGTCGGGCATTTCCCGCAGGGGCAGTTCAAAAAAGGCGATCAGACCAAACACGCACAGCATCAGGCTGAGCACGGTAGCCAGCACCGGCCGGGCAATGGCGATATCAGAGAGCCGCATCGGCCACCTCCACCTGAGCGCCGTCTCTGAGCTTGACAATGCCTTCACTGACCACCCGTTCGCCGGCGGCCAGGCCGTCGCTTATCTGCACCCACTCTCCCAGATTGCGACCTGTGATGACACTGCGCCGATCCACCTTGCCGGCCTCATCAATCACATAAACGAAACGCTGATTACCCGCATAGAGCAGGCTGCTGGCCGGTACTGCCAGGGTAGTGCCATTATCCAGTTCCAGCTGCACTTGCATCAGCATGCCCGGCACCAGGGCACCGTCGCTGTTATCAAACTCCAGCCGTACCTGGGCATTCAGAGTATTGGCGTCCACCGCCGGTGCCACTACCTTGATGGTGCCGCTGAAACTGCGCTCTCCATAGGCCGCGGTAGTGCCCTGCAGCTGGTCTCCTGTTGTTAGACGGGAAAAATATTTTTCCGGCACCGCCAGGTCGAGCTTGAGCTGCTCAAGCTGATACAGCTCAGCCACGGGTTCATTGGCGCTGAGCAGACTGCCCGGAGCCACATCACTGAGCCCCATTACACCGGCAAAGGGTGCGGTCAGACTGAGATAGTCAAGCTCTACCCGGGCTGCCTGCAGCCGGGCTTCGGCCATGGCGACAGCGGCCTGCTGGCCTTCCAGCTCGGTTTGAGTCACCGCCTTGCGTTTAAACAAGGTCTGAAAGTTGTCCAGAATACGCCTGGCATCGCGCAGCTCAGCCACCGCTTCACTGACCGCCGCTTTGGCGGCTCTGTTGTCCAGACTGAGCAGCAGATCACCTTTTTCCACAGCCTGCCCGGGCACAAAGTGTACCTCCGTTACCCGGGCGCTCACCTGGGGCGCTATGGCCACCTGCCGGTTGGCCTTTAGGGTACCCACCAGCTGCAGCCTTGACGGCAGCTGTTGCTCAGTCACGGTAATGGCACTGACTACGGCTCCCTGCTGAGCCGGCACAGTGGCAGAAAACAATACCAGGCAGCAGACTGCCGCCAGGGTTTTATATTTTTTTTGCATCATTTTTTTCCAAACACCAGTTACCGTCAGTGTACCTGTTTGGCACAACCAGACTATGTCAATGTTCCGTAAAGTTGTTACAAAATGTGGCAACGTCAGCAGACCGGTACTTTACGGCAAAAAGCACACCCCGGCTGTCCGGCTTGCCGCTTTCTGTTAGCATGTGGCCAAATTTTTTAATCTACGCATTTTATGAAAGTTATCTCTTTTAATATCAATGGCCTTCGCGCCCGTTTGCATCAGTTACAGGCGCTTGTCGACAAACACAATCCGGATATTATCGGCCTGCAGGAAACCAAGGTACACGATGAAGCCTTTCCGCTGGAGGCGGTGCAGGCCATGGGTTATCACGTTTATTTTCATGGTCAGAAGGCCCATTATGGAGTGGCCTTGCTGAGCAAACAGCCGGCGGTAAGCATACAGAAAGGCTTTCCTGCCGATGCGGAAGATGCCCAGCGGCGCATGATTATCGGCCGTTTTGAACGCCCCGACGGCAGCCAGTTTACCGTGCTGAATGGCTATTTTCCGCAAGGTGAGAACCGCAAGCATGAAACCAAGTTTCCGGCCAAGGAGCGGTTTTATCAGGATCTGCAACATTATCTGAATGAGTATCACCGGCCCGATGAAGATCTGGTGGTAATGGGGGATGTGAATATTTCCCATACCGATCTGGATATCGGCATTGGCGAGCCCAACCGCAAACGCTGGCTGAGGGAAGGCAAGTGTTCCTTTTTGCCGGAAGAGCGGGAGTGGATGGAGCGGCTGCTGAGCTGGGGCCTGACCGACACCTGGCGGCTGCAGAACCCGACCAATGCCGAGACCTATTCCTGGTTTGATTATCGCAGCAAGGGCTTTAATGATAACCGCGGCCTGCGCATTGATCTGGTGCTGGCCACGCAGCCGCTGCTGAGCAAACTTGAAGACACCGGCGTTGATTATGAGCTGCGCGGCATTGAAAAGCCCTCGGATCACGCTCCCATCTGGGCCAGCTTCAGGGATTAAATGCTGCTCCCCAGTCCCTGTTCCCCGCATTTACCCCTTGCGCGGGCGCAGGTGTCTGAACCAGCGCTGTTCCAGCCGGCGAAAGCCCCACACCAGCAGAAAGGTCAGGCACATATAGAGCAGCCCCGCCGCCAGAAAGGCCTCAAAGGGTGAGTAGTAGCGGGAGTTGACGATGCGCGCCGCGCCGGTGAGATCCACTATGGTGATCACTCCCGCCACTGCCGAGCCGTGCAGCATAAAGATCACCTCATTGCTGTAGGCCGGCAGTGCCCGGCGAAAGGAGTTGGGCAGAATAATACGCCGCAGAGTGGCCAGGCGGCTCATGCCAAAGGCATGGGCCGCTTCTATCTCGCCCTTGGGCATGGTGTTAATGGCACCGCGAATAATTTCGGCGGTATAGGCACCGGTATTGAGGGTAAAGGCCAGCACGGCACAGAACCAGGCCTGGCTGAACCACTCCCAGGCGTCGGAGTCTTTCAGCCACTGCCACTGGCCGGCACCGTAATAAATAAGAAACAGCTGCACCAGCAACGGCGTGCCGCGAAAAAAATAGATATAGGCCCAGGCCGGCCCTTTCAGCAGCCAGTTGTTACTGTTGCGCAGTATGCCCATGGGTACGGCAAGCAAGAGCCCCAGCACCAGTGCCAGCGCCACCAGCCAGACGGTGGTGTAGAGCCCCTGCCAGTACACCGGCCACT
Source organism: Oceanimonas smirnovii ATCC BAA-899 (assembly GCF_000381965.1). Taxonomy (GTDB): domain Bacteria; phylum Pseudomonadota; class Gammaproteobacteria; order Enterobacterales; family Aeromonadaceae; genus Oceanimonas; species Oceanimonas smirnovii. The sequence goes on along the minus strand of NZ_KB908454.1, from coordinate 455,054 downwards.
CGTTAAGAATGATTGAAAAGTCCATGGCTTACCTTCCCGGAATGGCGTAATGGCGCTCGGCCCAGCGCAGCAGCGAGGTAGACAAGGTGGTAAACAGCAAAAAGATCAATGCCACCGCCATATAAAAGGTAAAGGGCAGCTGAGTGGCCCCCGCCGCCAGCGAGGCACTGCGCACCATGTCATCGAGGCCGATGATGGACACCAGCGCCGTGGTCTTGAGCAGCACCAGCCAGTTATTGCCCAGCCCCGGCAGGGCATGGCGCATCATTTGCGGAAACAGCACACGGCGAAACACCAGCAGTGGCCCCATGCCATAGGCTCTGGCGGCTTCCAGCTCGCCTTTGTCTACGGATAAAATGGCTCCTCGAAAGGTTTCCGCCATATAGGCACCAAAGATAAATCCGATGGTAATAATGCCGGCAATAAAGGGACTGATTTCAATATAGTCCGGCACATAGCTGGTCCATTCATGGTTGGGATCGCCCCCGCCCAGCCAGTGATTCAGTGATTCGTTAAGGGAATATAAAGAGTTATTCAGCAATACCTGGCCGCCAAAGAAGATCAGCATCATCAGCACCAGATCGGGAATGCCCCGTATGACAGTGGTGTAGAGGGTGGCCAGCCAGCGCAGCGGACGCACCGCAGACAGCTTGGCCAGCGCCCCCAGCAACCCGAGAGTGACCGCCAGCAGCAACGACAGCAAGGCCACCTGCAGGGTAATCCAGGCCCCGTCCAGCAAGGCACTTTCATAGCCTTTTAAATCGAACATCACCACTTCCTGTTTCTCTTGCTCTGCCCGCGGTTCTACTCTGCACAAGGGCAAAAACCAGGGTTCAATCAGCAGGATCTCTGCGCCAGGGCCGGCGCAGCGGAGCCCCCATGGATGGGTTTATGGCGAGCCTGCGTTTTGAATCTGGTTTTTGCCCGGGATTCAGGTGCAGCGTCAATTACTCGCCGTAGACGTCGTAATCGAAGTATTTGTTGTTCACTTCCTGATATTTGCCGTTTTCACGCAGCTCGAGAATGGCCTTGTTGAGCATCTCTTTCAGATCTTTATCCTGCTTGCGCACGGCAATACCAAAGCCTTCACCAAACCATTGTTCATCGGTGACCGAGGGGCCAACAAATTCAAAGGCATCACCGCCTTCCTTGTTGAGCAGGCCTTCTTCAATGGCGGTGGCATCCAGGAACACATAGTTCACCCGGCCGGCCTTGAGATCCAGATAGGCATCGTCGGCGTTGCCGTAACGTACCAGCTCCACATCCTTGCCAAAGTTGTCGGTCAGATACTTGTCGTGGGTGGTGGCAATCTGGACGCCCACTTTCTTGCCCGCCAGGCCTTCCGTGCTCAGCTCAAAATCACTGCCCTTGGGGGCCACAAACTTGTTGGGCACCAGCGCATATTTGCCGGTAAAGTCCACGGTGCGCTTGCGCTCTTCGGTAATGGACATGGCGGCGATAATGGCATCATATTTACGCGCCAGCAGCGCCGGAATAATGCCGTCCCAGTCCTGAGCCACCAGCTTGCACTGCACCTGCATCTGCTCACACAGGGCATTGGCCATGTCGACGTCAAAGCCCTGCAGCTCGCCGTTTTCATCGGTCCAGGAAAATGGCGGATAAGCCCCTTCAATGCCAAAACGCACGGTTTTCCATTCCTTTGCCTGCACCGCACCGGTGGCAAGGGCAGCCATGACGGCACCTGCAATCCACAGTTTTTTCATGACATTCTCCTTATGTACATTCACTTGTTTAATAAACCGAAGAGATAAATTGCCGAAACCGCTCCGACGACGGATTGGCAAACACTTCTTTGGGATTGCCCTGCTCTTCCACCACGCCCTGATGCAAAAACATCAGCTTGTTGGACACATCACGGGCAAAGCTCATTTCATGGGTAACCACCAGCATGGTGCGGCCCTCTTCCGCCAGCGCCCGCATTACACCCAGCACCTCGCCCACCAGCTCCGGATCCAGCGCCGAGGTGGGCTCATCAAACAGCATGACTTCCGGCTCCACCGCCAGCGCCCGGGCAATGGCCGCCCTTTGCTGCTGGCCGCCGGACAAGTGGCCGGGATAATAGTCCCGCCGCTCATACAGACCCACCCGTTGCAGCAGCGCCTCGCCTCTGGCAATGGCCTCTTTTTTAGGCACGCCCAGCACCTGCACCGGCACTTCAACAATGTTTTGCAGAATGGTCATATGAGACCAGAGGTTAAAGCTCTGAAATACCATGGCCAGACGGGAACGAATACGCTCTACCTGGCGCATGCTGACCGGCTCACGCTCGCCGGCCCGGTTGGTGCGCATTTCGATCAGTTCACCATGCAGGCGAACCTCACCGGCAGAAGGCGTTTCCAGCAGGTTAATACAACGCAAAAAAGTGGATTTTCCGGAGCCGGAGGAGCCAATGATGGAGATCACATCTCCCTTGTTGGCAGTAAGATCAATGCCTTTAAGTACTTCCAGCGAGCCATAGTGCTTGTGCAGGCCCGTGACTTCGAGGGCGGGTTTGCTCATCCGTTAGACCTTTTTTGTTGCTTCCCTTGCAAGTTAACAGTTCGTTAACCTTTACGGCAAAATTTATCACCAGAATGGCTCAATAACAACATAATACGCCGCCAAGAGCCAGTAATGTCGGTTTTTTATACCAATAGTTTACACCTGACCACATAAAGTTATGCACCAAACCGGAATAAAACCTCAATAAACAAGTCATTTTGGCGCTTTACATTCATAAAGCGTCAGACCGCCGCTTTTTTTTAACGAATTGCTCACGTATGCTGTTGCAACATAGTTTAATGGTCAAAAATTGTGCCTGACCATCCAACGGGAAAATAATTACCATGTACTCCGGCATGCTTATCGTATTACTGCCCCTGGCGCTGGGCTATTGCCTTCCCTGCCGATCTCAATCCCTGCTGCACTTCATTAACGTGTCGGTGGAGCGCATGGTGTATCTGATCCTGTTTCTGATGGGGATCAGTCTGGCCTTTGTGGATAATCTTAGTACTCACCTGGGCACAATCTTTATTCTTTGTGGCGTTTTTCTGGCCTGCATCACGCTCTGTAACCTGGCGGGACTTTGGTTATTGGACGTTCGTAGGGGCAGGCTCAGTGGCGAACGTGGCGCGCCGGTGATCAGCAAGTGGGCACTGTTGTTTGACTCGGCCAGGTTATGTCTGGTGATCCTGGCCGGTGTGGGCATAGGTCAGTTTCTTGATGCAGGCTGGTTTCAGGTAGATACCCTGAGTGAATGGGCGCTGATGCTGCTGCTGTTACTCATTGGCATTCAGCTGCGTAACTCGGGCATGAGGCTGCGCCAGATTTTGCTGAACCGGTGGGGCCTGGCCATTGCCCTGACGGTCATGGTCACTTCCTGGGTGGGCGGCCTGATGGGAGCCTGGCTGATGAATATGCCGCTGAGCCAGGGGCTGGCCTTTGCTTCGGGAAACGGCTGGTACTCGCTCTCGGGCATTTTGATCGGCGACAAGCTGGGCCCGGTCATGGGCAGCGCCGCCTTTCTTAACGATCTGGCCCGGGAGCTGATTGCCATTATGATCATTCCGGCACTGATGCGCCGGCATCCGAGCTGCGCCATCGGTTATGGCGGTGCCACCTCCATGGACTTTACCCTGCCGGTGCTGCAGCGTTCCGGCGGCGTGACCATAGTGCCGGTGGCCATTGTGTCGGGCTTTGTGCTGAGCCTGGCAGGGCCTGTGCTGATCCTGAGCTTTTTGTCTTTTACCAGTGGCTGACCCGCGCCGTTACTGCGTTTAAACGCAATATACATCACCCCAAAGTGTACAAAAAGCAACCAATTTCCTGGGTTTTTTCTTGCACCTTTGGCTGCAATCAGTATTGTGTGGGACAGGTTTTTTGATTCTATCTCAAAGAAAGGACACGAATGATGAAGAAAGTAGGTCTGGTCGGCTGGCGCGGTATGGTCGGCTCCGTTCTGATGAGCCGCATGGTGGAAGAAGGCGATTTTGCCCGTATTGATCCCGTCTTTTTCACTACCTCCCAGGCCGGGCAGCCTGCACCGGACTTTGGCAAAGACGCCGGCACCCTGCAGGATGCCTACGACATCGACGCCCTCAAGGCACTGGATGTGATACTCACCTGTCAGGGCGGCGACTACACCAAAGACGTTTATCCCCGCCTGCGTGCTGCGGGCTGGAATGGCTACTGGATTGATGCTGCCTCTGCCCTGCGTATGGACGACGACGCTCTGATTGTGCTGGATCCGGTAAACGGCAAGCAAATTCAGGATGCGCTGGCCAAGGGCACCAAAACCTTTGTAGGCGGTAACTGCACAGTGAGCCTGATGCTGATGGCGCTGGGCGGTCTGTTTGAACAGGATCTGGTGGAGTGGGTGTCTGTTTCCACCTATCAGGCGGCCTCCGGTGGCGGTGCCCGTCATATGCGTGAGCTGGTTACCCAGATGGGCATGCTGCGTGACGAAGTGGCCGGTGAGCTGGCCGATCCGTCCTCCGCCATTCTGGAGCTGGAGCGCAAGGTGACCGAAAAAACCCGCAGTGGCGACCTTCCTGTCGATAACTTCGGTGTGCCTCTGGCCGGCAGTCTGATCCCCTGGATCGACTCCCAGCTGGAAAACGGCCAGAGCCGCGAAGAGTGGAAAGGCCAGGCCGAGACCAACAAAATTCTGCAGACCGGTGCTGCCATTCCGGTAGACGGCCTCTGTGTGCGTGTGGGTGCCCTGCGCTGCCACAGCCAGTCTTTCACCATCAAGCTGAAGAAAGACATTTCGATCCCGGAAGTGGAAAAGCTGCTGGCCAGCCACAACGACTGGGTAAAAGTGATCCCCAACGATCGCCAGCAGTCCATGGACGAGCTGACGCCGGCCGCCGTGACCGGCACCCTGAGCGTACCCGTAGGCCGTCTGCGCAAGCTGAACATGGGTCCGGAATATCTGGCCGCCTTTACCGTGGGCGACCAGCTGCTGTGGGGTGCCGCCGAGCCCCTGCGCCGCATGCTACACCTGCTGCCGTAAGCAGCCACCACTGTTGCTGAAAACGCCCGCCTCGCGCGGGCGTTTTTGTTGGTGCCAATTCACCCCAGTGCGAAGCAGCAGCGCGGTTGCGCTTCGCCGACCCGCTTCAAGCACCTCCCTGTGTCGCTCGGCAAATGCCATCCTTGGCATTTGACGGTCGGCTACGGCAATCCCCACTGCCGCTTAGTGAAGCTGCTGCGTTGACTGTTGAATACTGACTGGCAAGCTTAGTGCCCAACGAATGCACGGCTTCGGCCTGCCATTTTGTTTCCGCTTGTTCAATTTATCGCCTCGGGTTAGGATCAGCCCCCTTTTTTGCCGAACCCGCCCGAGGTATTCATGAAAACCTTTATTCCCAGCAAAGACGCCGCGCTGGAAGACTCCATCAGCCGCTTTCAGCACAAGCTGCAGGCCCTGGGCTTCAATATTGAAGAAGCCTCCTGGCTGAACCCGGTACCTCATGTGTGGTCGGTGCATATTCGCGATAAAGAATGCGGCCTGTGCTTTACCAACGGCAAGGGTGCCACCAAAAAGGCGGCGCTGGCCTCGGCCCTGGGTGAATACTTCGAGCGTCTGGCTACCAACTATTTCTTTGCCGACTTCTACCTGGGCCGCGACATCGCCGAAGGCGACTTCGTGCATTACCCCAATGAAAAGTGGTTCCCGCTTCCCGCCGACAACAGCCTGCCCGGTGGCCTGCTGGATGACTATACCCGCGGTTTTTACGATCCCGACGGTGCCCTCACTGCCGATATGCTGATCGATCTGCAATCCGGCAATGAAGAACGCGGCATCTGCGCCCTGCCCTTTGAGCGCCAGGGCGACAACCAGACCGTTTATATTCCCATGAATATTGTCGGCAATCTGTATGTGTCCAACGGCATGAGCGCCGGCAACACCAAAACCGAAGCCCGCACTCAGGGCTTGTCGGAAGTGTTTGAGCGTTCCGTCAAAAACCGCATTATTGCCGAGCGCATCAGCCTGCCGGCCATTCCCGATGAAGTAATGGCCCGTTATCCGCATATTCAGGAATCCATTGCCACCCTGGAAGCGGAAGGCTTTCCCATCTTTGCCTACGATGCCTCTCTTGGAGGCCGTTATCCGGTTATCTGCGTGGTGCTGTTCAATCCTGCCAACAGCACCTGTTTTGCCTCTTTCGGTGCCCATCCCCGCTTTGCGGTGGCGCTGGAGCGCACCGTGACCGAGCTGCTGCAGGGCCGCAGCCTGAAAGATCTGGATGTGTTTGTGCCGCCGTCATTCGACGATGACGAAGTGGCCGACCACCACAATCTGGAAACCCACTTTATCGACTCCTCGGGTTTAATCAGCTGGGATCTGTTCCAACAAGCAGCCGATTATGAGTTTGCCGACTGGGACTTCAGCGGCAGCTCGGAAGAAGAGTTCAATCATCTGATGGCCATCTTCAACGAGCTGGAGCAGCCGGTCTACATTGCCGACTACGAGCACCTGGGCGTATATGCCTGCCGCATTCTGGCCCCGGGCATGTCGGATATTTATCCGGTGGAAGATCTGGAGCTGGCCAACAACAATATGGGCGCTCATCTGCGTGCCACTCTGCTCAGCCTGCCCGGCAGCGACGCCGACGGCGAACAACTGATGACGCTTTATGATCAGCTGGAGCAGGACGGTCTGGACGACTTTACCCGCATTCGCGAGCTGATTGGCATTGCTTCCGACAAGGGCAGTGCCTGGCATACTCTGCGGGTGGGTGAGCTGAAGTGCATGCTGGCCCTGGCCGCCGGCGAGCTGGAAACCGCGCTGGACTATGCCGACTGGACCTTAAGCTTTAATGCGTCCGTGTTCAGCGAAGAGCGTGCCCGTTATTACCGCTGCCTGAAGGCCTCCCTGGAGCTGCATCTGTCCGACGACCGCGAGCCCGAGCAATACCGCGCCGCCTTTAGCCGCATGTTTGGTGAAAATACCGTGACTGAGGCCTGGGCCCAGATTGATGGCAGCGCCCGCTTCCATGGCCTGACCCGCGCCGATGAAAGCCTGAAGGATTTTGCCTCTCATCAGGCCCTGCTGGCCACTTACCAAAAGCTGCAGAAAGCCAAACGCGAAGCCAGCTGGAAGTGATGTTGAGGGATTAGGGATTAGGGATTAGGGATTAGGGACCAGGGACCAGGGACCAGGGACCAGGGAAATGGTAGGTTGGCGATGAGCGCAGCGAATCCCAACATTTAACCTGTACGCCAATGAAACCAAAAGACCCGGGCCTTGGCCTGGGTCTTTTGCTATCGAAAGATGGGAAAACCGGAACGCTCTCTAGTCCCCATTCCCTGTTTTTTAAGACTTCTGCTTTTTCAGAATGTCTTTCAGGCCGGCTTCGTCGATGGCACCGGGCACCAGAGTGCCATCGGGGAACACCAGCGCCGGCGTGCCGTTCAGGCCCAGCGCCCGGAACAGGGTCAGGTTCTGATTCAGCTTGTCGGCAATGTCTTTGCTGTCGGCCGCTTTTTGCAGGCTGGCAGCATCCAGGCCGGCTTTCTCTGCAATAGTGGCAAGGGCAGCTGCCTGTACCCGCTTCTGGCTCATCATGGCCTGATGCAGCTCTTCATATTGCTTGGGTGCTTCCTGCGCGGCTGCCAGAGCCAGACGCGCCGCTTTTACTGAATCCGGCCCCAGAATGCCCAGATCCTTTACGATAATTTTCAGCTCCGGCTCACCTTTAAGTACTTCCAGCAGCGTCTGGTTCAAACGGTGGCAGTAAGGACAGTTGTAGTCGGTGAAATACACCATTTCTATTTTGCCGTCAGGGTTACCCATTACGCCGTCGGTTGTGTTGGCAAACAGCTGGGCCGACTGCTCTTTCAGCTGTTTGGAAAACTCTGCCTGCTGCGCCACCCGGTCATTTTCTTCAAGCTTGATAATGGCATCACGCAGCATTTCCGGCTCTGCCATCAGGGCTTCCCGCACGCGTTTCTGAAAGTCTTCCTGACTCATTTCTGCCTGTGCCATCATGGGCAGGCTGAGGGCCACCAGCGGGGCCAGTATTTTCAGTGTATGACGTTTCATATTATTCTCGTTTTGGCGTAATAGGTACAGCACAGCCTACCAGAGCCGGCATCGGGGCAGAAGCCCTGTTACTTGTTGATAAGATAGTCTCTGTCATAAAAAATGCACATCCATTGGGAGCGGCTGGCCACCAGAAGCCCTGCTATTTATTGATCAGGTAGTCCCTGTCATAAAAAAGGCACATCCATTGGGAGCGGCTGGCCACCAGAAGCTCTGCTATTTATTGATCAGGTAGTCCCTGTCATAAAAGGTGCACATCCACTGAGGGCGGAACACCACCAGCAGGGTAATGGCCATGCCGTTCAGCAGCGCCTCGGGAAACAACAGCAGCGGTAATATGGTGAGGTAATCGTTCTGTACTATCTGCCAGCTGTATTCTCCGGTCCACGTCATATATGCCGCCAGTGCCGCGGTTTTTACGGAAATAGTGAGAGCAGCATTAAAAAAACCTGCCACAAAGATATACACAAACAAATGCCGGTACAGGTAACTGTAAGTAACCAGAAACAGAAAATAGCTGAATGACACCGGCAATATTACGCCCAGCAGCAGGTTTACCCCAAACTCGGACCAGGTTTCAAAACCAAACCCCGTTACCAGCAGCAGCGCCAGGGTCGCCATCAGCAGTCCCAGCCGCCAGCCCAGCATCAGCGCCAGTGTAGTCAGGCCCAGAAAATGAATCTCCAGCCCGTCCCGAATACCAGCCTGCAACATCCACAACGGCACCAGGGCGATGGCACCACCAAAACACAAATGCTGCCGGCGCTTGTCTGCCAGCAGTGCCGGCCAGTTCACCCGCCAGGCCGCCAGCAGCACCAGCCCGACCGCCATTATCCATATCATCATGATTTTGCTCTTTGCTCGGTGATGTTTACCGGCTCCATAGCCAGACGGAGCCGCTCAGACATTCTGAAAATTCAGAATGAATACTACCCAACTTCCGGAATAGCAGAAACACTCTCACACTCACCCAATTAAAATCAACAACTTACAAAATAAAACAGAGTGTTAACTTCTGGCACCAAACCTGCAACACCTTCATCGCAAACTCACAACCAAGGAAGAGAAAATGAAGATGTTCAAACACTGTTTGCTCGGTGCCTCGCTGGCATTGTCGGCTACCACTGCTCAGGCGGCTGAGTTTATTAACGTACTGACCGGTGGCACCAGCGGTGTTTATTACCCGCTGGGCGTTGCCATTTCCCAGCTTTATGATGAGCATATTCCCGATTCGAAAGTTCAGGTGCAGGCGACCCGCGCCTCGGTTGAAAACCTGAGCCTGTTACAAAAAGGCCGTGGCGAAATTGGCTTTGCCCTTGCTGATAGTGTGGCAGATGCCTGGAATGGCGAAAAAGAAGCGGGTTTTCCGGCTCCGTTGAAAAAACTGCGTGCCGTAGGCGCAACCTATTCAAATTACATTCAGATTGTGGCCCGGGCCGACAGTGGCATCACCAGCCTGGAAGATCTGAAAGGCAAGCGTATTTCTGTGGGCGCGCCGCGTTCAGGCACTGAGCTCAATGCCCGTACCATTTTCAAGGCAGCAGGGCTGAGCTACGATGATTTTTCCCGCACCGAGTACCTGCCCTTTGGTGAATCGGTGGAGCTGATGAAAAACCGCCAGCTCGATGCCACCCTGCAGTCTGCCGGTCTGGGCATGGCTGCCTTTCGCGATCTGGCTTCGCACGCTCCCGTGGTCTTTGTGGCCATTCCTGAAGCGCTGGTCGCCGGTATTGAAAATGACGCTTATCGTCCGGGACTGATCCCGGCCGGAACCTATACCGGACAGGATAGCGATATTCCTACCGTGGCCATCAGCAATCTGCTGATCACCCATGAAGATGTCTCTGATGACACCGCCTACCAGATGGCCAGACAGGTCTTTGAGAACCTGCCTGCCCTGCGCAATGCCCACAATGCCGCCAACGGCATTGAGCCAGAAGGTGCCGTGAAGGGCCTGCCCCTGCCGCTGCATCCCGGTGCAGAACGCTATTATCGCGAACAAGGCCTGATCGAATAACAAAATAACAAGCGCTGGCCGCCAACACGGCCAGCCCGGGAGACGATGATGAGCAGTAATCAGAGCCGACACGCGCTTATTTTTTATGGCGCACTGTGTTTTTCTGTTTTTCAGATTATTACCGCTGCGTTCAGCCCTTTATCCACCACTGTGGTGCGGGCCATACACGTAGGCTTTTTACTCTTTTTGGTTTATCAGCTTTACGGTGCCCGCGGGCAAGCCCTGAGCCGGCCTTCGGTATGGGGGATTCTGCTGGGCACTGTGGCCATGTTGTTTGCTTTTTATCACTGGTGGTTTGAAGCGGATCTGATTTACCGGGCCGGCGAGCTGAGCCAGACAGACTGGGTCATTGGCACCGTGACCCTGTTGATGGTCTTTGATGCCGCCCGGCGTCTGATGGGCTGGGCGCTGCCGCTTATCTGCCTTGCCTTTGTCGGCTATGCGCTGTTTGGTGAATATCTGCCCGATGTGCTGATGCACCGAGGCTACGGGCTGGATCAGGTGGTGTCCCAGCTGGCTTTCAGTACTGAAGGCATTTACGGCACCCCGACTTATGTGTCTTCCAGCTATATCTTTCTGTTTATTCTGTTTGGGGCCTTTCTGGAACAGGCAGGCATGCTCAAGCTGTTTAATGATGTTGCCATCGGCTCGGTAGGCCATACCCGCGGCGGGCCGGCCAAAGTCTCTGTGCTGTCATCGGGCATGATGGGCACCATTAATGGCTCTGGCGTGGCCAACGTGGTCAGCACCGGCCAGTTTACCATTCCGCTGATGAAAAAATTTGGCTACCGGGCCGACTTTGCCGGCGCGGTAGAGGCCACCAGCTCAATGGGAGGCCAGATCATGCCTCCGGTTATGGGCGCTGTGGCCTTTATTATGGCCGAAACCATTAACGTCCCTTACGTTGATATCACCAAGGCGGCACTGGTGCCGGCTATTCTCTACTTCTTTACCGTATTTTTAATGGTGCATCTGGAAGCGGGCCGTGCCGGCCTGAATGGACTGCCCAAATCCGAATGTCCCAACCCGCTGCAGGCGCTGAAGGCGCGCTGGTATCTGTTACTGCCCCTGGTGGCGCTGGTGGTCATGCTGTTTTCCGGCTTTACGCCCCTGTTTGCCGGCATGATGGGACTGGCCCTGACTGTGGTGCTGATCATGGGCAATGGTCTGGCACGGCATATCAGTGCCAGAGGCTTGCGTTACGGATTCTGGGTTATACTGGGCCTGGCCTGCGCCACCTTTAATCACTACGGCATTACTGCCATCTTTGTGATTGTGGCGGTGCTGACCGTGTTGCTGCTGGCCAAACGGGAGCAAAACATTCTGAGCACTGTGGTCAACGCCCTTTATCAGGGCGCACTGCATGCCCTGCCGGTGGGCGTGGCCTGTGCGCTGGTGGGCGTGATTATCGGGGTTATTTCACTGACCGGTGCCGCCACCATAGTGGCCGGGTTTATTATTCAGCTGGGAGAGCACAGCCTGCTGCTGTCACTGGCGTTAACCATGCTGACCTGTCTGGTGCTGGGCATGGGCATTCCTACCATTCCCAACTACATCATTACCAGCTCTATTGCCGCGCCTGCCCTGCTGGAGCTGGGTGTGCCCCTGATTGTGTCCCATATGTTCGTGTTTTATTTCGGCATTATGGCCGATCTGACGCCACCGGTGGCCCTTGCTGCGTTTGCCGCCTCTCCCATCGCCAAGGCCTCGGGGCTGCGCATCGGGGTTCGCTCCCTGCAAATTGCCATTGCCGGCTTTGTGGTGCCCTATATGGCCGTCTATTCGCCTGCACTGATGCTGCAGGGCGATGCCGGGCTGGCCGCCACCGTCTTTGTTATTTTCAAGGCGCTGCTGGCGGTATCGCTCTGGGGCATGGGGGCCATTGGTTACTGGCTGAAGCCCTTTAGTCTGGCCGAACGCCTGCTGGCAATCGCAGCGGCAGCCCTGCTGGTGTTTTCTCTGCCCATGACCGATGAGCTGGGTCTGCTGCTTGCCGCTCTGATACTGGCGCGGCACTGGTGGCAGCAACGTCGCCAGTTACAGCTCAACACAGCTTCATGATCTGTTTATCAGGTGCCAAGACGCTGGTAATGCTGCTGACCGGCAGCATTACCCTGAGCTGGCAGCATTCGGTAGAAAAAGTGCGCTGGGAGGAGCAGTACCAGTCTGACGGCCGGTATTTACTGCTTACTCACGCCAGTGTGGCAGGTTCGGGGGCCGGTATGGAGCCGCCTCCCGATGCCAGCTTCAGTGATGGCCGCTGGCACTGGAGACCCGGCGTGCAAATTGAGCAACTGGTGCTTGCCGGCTCCGAATTTACCGGTGAGTATAGGCTGTGCTCTGCCCCGGGCCGCTGCCACCCACTGAGTCACTGGCTACCCGGTGCCCATTCAGTCACACTGTCATCCTGCCATAAGGAGCCCCGCTAATCTCCGCCTTGTTCAGACATTTCAGCCGCTTGCTGCTGTTGCTGGTATTTATGCTGATACTGGCACTGGTGTGGCGTCAAAGCTGGCAGCATCAGGCCGCAGAGCAGGAGCACAGGGCCCAGCAACAGCTCAAGGTTTACCGGGCGGCACTGGAGTCCGAAATAGCCCGCTTTGAAAATATACCCCGCGCATTACAGTCTCATCCGGTGCTACTGAATGCGCTGGAGCAGCCCGGCAGCCCTGACACCATCAACCGGGCCAACCGGCTGTTACAACAGCTGGCAGAAGACACCGGAGTGGAAGCCCTCTACCTGATTGACGCCCACGGCCTGACCCTGGCGGCCAGCAACTGGCATACCCCATTCAGCTTTATCGGGCAACGCTATCGTTTTCGGCCCTACTTTACTGATGCGCTGAACGGCGATGTCGGCGAGTTCTATGCCGTGGGTGCCACGACCCGCACGCCCGGTTATTTTTTCGGGCTGCATATGGCGGGCCAGGATCAGACCAAAGGCGTGCTGGCCGCCAAAATTACCCTGAAAAAACTGGAACAAAGCTGGCAGCTGGCCGGAGAAAAAGTGCTGGTGGTAGATAAGGAACAGGTGATTGCGCTGGCGTCAGACACTCAGCTCAAATTTAAAACCCTTGTGCCTCTCAGCCCTGAGGCAAGGCGGCGGCTGGATCAGGACCGGCAATATGCGCCCATGTCGCTGGCTCCTGTGAGAATAACCCGGCACGGCCCGCAAATACGGTGGCAAAAGGCACTGTACGGCACCAGCGAACTGGCACTGCCGCGCCTGCAGTGGCGCATGCAACTATGGTGGCCCAGCCGCCAGTTGTCCGTCAATGCCACCCTGCTGACCGCGCTCACCGGTGTGGGGCTGATTGCCCTGCTGCTATTACTGCTTTACTGGCGGCAACGGCGTCGTTACTACCGTATGCAGGCCAAAGCACGGTGTGAACTGGAGCAACAGGTGATGTCCCGCACTGCGGCGCTGGCCGCCAGCAACCACCAGCTGGAGCAACAGGTAAAAGAGCGCACTCAGGCAGAAGCCAGGCTCAGAGCCATGCAACATGAGCTGATCCAGACCAACCGGCTGGCCGCACTGGGGCAGATGGCGGCGGGTGTGGCCCATGAAGTCAATCAGCCACTGACCGCACTCAGAAACCAGTCGGTCAACACCCTGCTGCTGAGTGAACGGGGACGATACGCCGAGGTGAAAACCAGCCTGCAAACCATGGAGCGACTGATTGACCGCATTGCCAGACTTACCTCACAACTGAAGCTCTTTGCGGCTACCCGGCGCAGCACCAAAGGACAAAGTGATCTCAATGAAGCGCTTGGCAATGTGATGAGCTGGCTTGCATCACGCTTTGCCACTCAGGGTGTTGAGCTCAAGCTGAGCCAGCCTGATACTGTGCTGCTGCCAATAGAGCTGCATGCCCTTGAGCAGATCCTGGCCAATCTGCTGAGCAACAGCCTGGATGCCCTGAATGGCCATCATCATGGTGTGATTACCCTTGCTGCCGGCCAGCACTGGCTGCAGGTGAAGGATAATGGTCCGGGCCTGGATGCCGGTATTCGGGATAAAGTAACCGAGCCTTTCTTTTCTACCAAGCAGGCCGGTCAGGGTCTGGGACTGGGGTTATCTATTGTGCGCGATCTGACAGAGGCCAGTGACGGCCGGCTGACCATTCAGCATCCGCCCGGCGGCGGAGTCCTGTTTCATATTGACTGGAGCGCCAATGAACAGAGCCCCCATTGAAGTCTGGCTGGTAGAAGACGATGACGATGTTCGTCAGACCCTGCTGCAAACACTGCACCTGTCTGATATGCCAGCCCGTGGCTTTTCCCGCGCCGAACAGGCGTTAAAAGCCCTGAAGCCCGATGCTGCCGTGGTGTTTCTCTCCGATGTACGCATGCCGGGCATGGACGGCCTTGCCCTGCTCAGACAGCTGCAACAGCAGGATCCGGATTTGCCGGTGTTATTGCTCACCGGCCATGGCGATATTCCCATGGCGGTGGAAGCCATGCGCCTGGGAGCCCAGGACTTTTTTGAAAAGCCCTATCAGCCGGAGCAATTGCTGCACAGCCTGCGCCGGGCTGTCGATAAACGGGCACTGATACTGGATAACCGTCAGCTGCGACGCCGTCTGGCCGCCGGCAAACAGGCGGAGCTGCTGCTGGGCAATACGCCGGAAATGGAACAGCTGCGCCGGCAGATTGATAATATTGCAGATACCAGTGCCAGTGTGCTGATCCTGGGAGAAACCGGCACCGGCAAGGAGCTGGTAGCCCGCAGTCTGCATCAGGGCAGCGGCCGCAAAGGCAACTTTGTGGCCATTAACTGCACGGCGCTGCCCGAGTCGATTTTTGAAAGTGAAATGTTCGGTGCCGAGCCGGGAGCTTTTACCGGTGTCACCAAACGGCGCATCGGCAAGGTGGAGCACGCCGATAACGGCACTCTGTTTCTGGACGAAATAGAAGGCATGCCCCTGCACCTGCAGGCAAAAATGCTGAGAGTGTTGCAGGAGTCGGTACTGGAGCGGCTGGGAGGCAACCAGTTGGTTCAGGTGGACGCCAGGGTGGTCGCCGCCACCAAGATTGACTTGCAGGAAGCGGGACGAGCCGGTCTGTTCCGGCCGGATCTGTACTTTCGGCTTAATGTGGTGACGCTGGCACTGCCGCCACTGCGCCAGCGTC
Source organism: Oceanimonas smirnovii ATCC BAA-899 (assembly GCF_000381965.1). Classification (GTDB taxonomy): domain Bacteria; phylum Pseudomonadota; class Gammaproteobacteria; order Enterobacterales; family Aeromonadaceae; genus Oceanimonas; species Oceanimonas smirnovii. Next base: position 439,854 of record NZ_KB908454.1, on the reverse strand, counting down.
GGGCCGATATTCCGCTGCTGTTTTTGCATTTTGTCGAGCAGGCACAACAACACTATAACCGTGATGTGCCTGCGCCTGCCGATGCCTTGCTGCAGCAACTGATGTGCCGGGACTGGCCCGGCAATGTGCGGGAGCTGCGCCATGCCGCCGAACAATATGTACTGGGGGTGATGCCGGCTGAGCCGGCGCACAACCTGATGACATTACCGGAGCAACTGGCGGCACTGGAGCAACAACTGATTTCTGACGCCATGCACAAAACACAGAATCAGGTGGCACTGGCTGCCGAGCAGCTGGGTATTCCGCGCAAAACACTGTATGACAAACTTGCCAGATACCGCGATTAGTCGGCTTGCGCCATGCGGTGATCCAGCTTGCTGAGTGTTGCAGTCACTGCCAGCTGGCTGTTTTCTTCATGGCTTATCTGCACCAGCAGATAGTCCAGCTCCGGTGCTACCCAAAAGCGGGTTTTACGTTTGCTGTTGCCCCTGTCCCGTTCAACGATCAGAGTATCAAGCGTGCCCACTCCCGTTTTAAGCGCCTGGGTACCCACTACTTTGAAAGGTGTTTTTTTGATCTCACCGTCACGTACCACCTTGTAATCAAAGGCTTCTTTGCCGGCCATCAGGTCGCACCGGGCCTCAAAGAAAAAGCTGACCGGATCGAACACGCCCCCTTCCGCCGCCAGCAGCTTGTCGCCGTCCTTGTCCTGATAAAGGACCATGCCGGTAGACTGATCAAACACCAGCCGCTCTTCCCGGGTCACTCCCAGCGCTTTGGCCTTGTAACTGAAGGTATCGGGACGGGCAGTGCAGTCATTCCAGGTGAAGCTGGCTTTTTGATCCACATCCAGCAGCCAGTGGCGCAGAGAAAAATGCACATGATACTGCTCCCGGTTGCGATCTATGGTGAGGGTGTTGACGCCCCGGGTAGCATCACCGTTCAGCATCACCGAAAACTCGGCGCGCATATAGTCAATGTCACTGGCATGAGCCGCGCTTGCCAGCAACAGGCCGGTCAGCGCCAGCAGGCATTTTTGCAACATGTTTTATCCTCTTATGAGTTGTCCTGCACATTGGGCAGGCCTTGAGCCAACCATACACCAATAAAGGTTAACAACGAAAACACCAGCACGACCGCCAGTGACGATAACAGACCGAGCAACATGCTCAGGGCACCGGCCAGCAGTAATAATAACCCCATCAGGGTGTTACTGACGGCCACATAATCGGTGCGCTTATCTCCCCCGGCCAGATCCACCAGAAAGGTTTTGCGCCCTACCCGCACGCCCGCATGGGCCACACTGAGCACAAAAATAACCAACGCGAAATAACCCGCCGGCACCGGACCACCCAGCATCAGATAAAGACACACGCCCAACCCCAGCAGCGCAGCAATCAGCCCCGCCAGCTGCATCACCCGCTGCGACGACACATCTGCCAGCTTGCCCCAGAACCAGCTGCTGGCAAACTGCGCCAGCCCCTGAGCAATGACCATGCCGCCCAAAATATGAATGCCGCCGTTATATTGCTGAGCCAGCAACACATAATAAGGCGTGACCAGAGCGGTGGACATCAGCAGGGTACGCACCAGCAGAAAACGGCCAAAGGCCGGATCCTGCCTGATGAGATTGAGACTGCCAAGCGCATGCTGCCAGCCGTTCACGCCGCCATCGGTGGCACCGGGCTGCTCTGCTATGCGGGTGTAACACAGCATGCCCAGCACCCATACCAGGGCCGCCGCCAGCAAAACAGCCACATAGCCCCACAGCGGCAGATCACCGGCCACACTGAGTAACAAACCAAACACCAGCCCCACACCGCCGGCCAGGCTGGCCCCGGTGCCGGTCACCTTGCCCCGCTCTTTTTTAGGAATCGTCTTGCCCAGTACGTCCTTGGAAGCGATGGAGCAAAGCCCACGGGACAGACTCATCAGCGCCAGCAGCAGCAATAACAATACCCCGGCCAGCCAGCCCGACCAGATCCAGGCCGTGACTGCCATCAATACCAGGCAGCCGGCCTGCAGACCGGCCCCCCACAGCCAGGCTCGTTTGCGCAGCGGCATTTTGCGTACATATGCTCCCAGAAACAACTGGGGCAGCATGGAGCCGCTTTCCCGTATGGGCACCAGCCAGCCAATCAGCCAGACGGGTGCTCCCAGCGCCTGAAACAACCAGGGCAATACGGTTTTGGCATTCACCATCAGCTCGGCCAGCGCAGTGGCAAGCTGGGCCAGGATTAACCAGCGGCGGTTACCCACTACCTGATGGCACTCGTTATCGGGAATATCTTTACAGATGCGGGCGTCTTCGTCCGGGGCAGTCAGCCCGGCCAGCCAGCTATTATCTTGCTTTGATTTGGTTCCAAACATAGTCAGGCTCAATCTGCGTGATCACGAAAATAGGGCCAAAGAGTTCTCAGCCACGCTGCAAAGCCCTATCATACAACTAAAGATGGAATGAGCTTCCATTGAATACTTTACAGACACAAGGAAAGCATCATGGACTCGGGCTATCACATTATCATTGCCGATGATCACCCCCTGTTTCGCAACGCACTGCAGCAAGCAGTGCAACTGGCAGTGCAGGGTGCCCACCTGCAGGAAGTGGACAGCATCGACAGCTTGATGACGCTGTTGTCGGACACCGATGATACCGACTTGCTGCTGCTGGATCTGAAAATGCCCGGTGCCAGTGGTTTCTCCGGCTTAACCCGGTTGCGGGCCCAATATCCGGCACTGCCGGTGGTGGTGGTGTCTGCCAGTGAAGACGCCTCGGTCGTGCAGCAGGCCATGCGCCTGGGTGCCGTGGGCTTTATTCCCAAGTCATCACCCATGCCGGTGCTGGTCAGCGCCCTGAATACAGTGCTGGAGGGCGATAACTGGTTTCCGGAAGGTATTGATGCCACAGACGCTCCTGAAGATGACATGGCAGAACGGCTGGCCAGCCTGACGCCGCAGCAGTTCAAGGTGCTGACCATGTTGTCGGAAGGCAAGCTGAACAAGCAGATTGCCTATGAGCTGGATGTATCAGAAGCCACGATCAAGGCTCATGTGACTGCCATTTTCCGCAAACTGGATGTCAAAAACCGCACTCAGGCGGTAATTGCGCTGTCCCAGCTGGAAGGCGGCGAGTTCTGAACTGCTCCCCAGTCCCTAGTCCCCGTGTTTCACCAGATGCTGCAGCAGCGCCCGTAACTTCAATGGCTTGACCGGTTTGCTCAGATAACTGAAATCGAGTTGTTGCAGTTGTTGCTGCAGCTCGGGCTGACGGTCGGCACTGATCACCACAGCGGGAATACGACCAAACTCCAGCCGCAGCATATTGATGGCTGACACACCGGTTTCACCGTCATCCAGATGATAATCCGACAGTATCACCTGCGGAATAAACCCTTCATGGCACAACATTCGTGCTCCGTCGCCACTGCTGGTCAGTGCCACTTCACAGCCCCAGCGCGTCAGCAGGCTTTTCATGGCGGTCAGAATATCGGCTTCATTATCAATACAAAGCACACGCAACCCGGCCAGACGATTGTTACTACTGCTCACTGCCGCAGGTACCGGAGCCAGGGCATCTGGCAGCTGGCGTGAGCGCGGCAGGGTCACACTGAATACAGATCCCTTACCTTCTTCCGAGTGCACGCCCAGCTTGTGGCCAAGAATGCCCGCCAGGCCCTGAGAAATGGCCAGCCCCAGCCCCAGTCCCTGCTGATGGCGCTGGCCCGGCTCCAGGCGCATAAACTCATCAAAAATGACATCCAGTTTGTCAGCGGGAATGCCGGGACCATTATCCCATACTTCTATGCGAACCTGGTCGCCAGCCCGGCGCAGACCCAGCACAATATGACCGCCATTACTGTAACGCAGCGCATTGGTTAAAAAGTTCTGCAGTATGCGCCGTAATAAACGGGGATCGCTGTATACCCCAAGCCGGCTGCTGACCACGGAAAAGGCGCCGCCCTGCTGCTCTGCCAGTACGCCGAGCTCCGCCTTGAGGGTGTCGAACAACTCCTTGATGGGAAAGTCCTGAAATTTGGGCACCAGCTTGCCCGACTCCAGCCGGGACATATCCAGCAGATCGCCAATCAGCTCTTCTGCAGCGGTAAGAGAGCGGTCGATATGCCCCGCCAGCCGCCGGCTTTCTTCGTCGCCGGAGGTTTCCAGCCAGGAAGAGGCAAACAGCTTGGCAGCATTAAGCGGCTGCATCAGATCGTGACTGACCGCCGCCAGAAAACGGCTCTTTGACGCATTGGCCAGCTCTGCCTGACGGTTGGCTTCCAGCAATTGCTCGTTCACTGCCGACAGCTCCTGCGTGCGCTCTGCCACCCTCTGCTCCAGCATGATGTTGGCGTCTTTCAGCACCTGCTCGGCCTGACGGAAAGTAGTAATATCACTGAAGGTCATCACAAAGCCGCCGCCGGGCATGGGATTGCCCTGTACTTCAATTACCCGGCCATCAGGCCGGGTGCGGGATGACACATGGCGGCTGCCCGCCTTCATAAAGGCCACCCGCCGGCTTACCTGCCGGTCTACTTCGCCGGGGCCACACAACCCCTGCTCGGCGTTATAACGGATAATGTCGGCAATGGGCCGGCCTACCCGCACCAGCCCTACAGGATACTGAAACAACTCAAGATAGCGCCGGTTCCAGGCCACCAGCCGCAGCTCCTTGTCTACCACTGAAATGCCAAGGCCAATATGCTCAATGGCCCCCTGCAGCAAGCCCCGGTTAAAACGGAACACGTCGCCGGCCTCGTCCACTATGGTGGCCAGCTCTTCCAGCTCCATGGAACGGCCCTGTACCGCCGAGGCCAGCACCAGCCGTGCCGACGAAGTGCCGAACACCCCCGCCAGCACCCGCTCGGTGTGACGGATCAGGCTGGCAGGTGCCTGCATGCTGCCTTCCAGTGTGCCCTGTTCACCGGCATAGCGGGCAAAGGCACGCTTGACTCTGGCTTCACCCACAAAACGAGACGCCAGTTGTTCCAGATCCCGCACTGTCACCTTGGCGCGATAGACATCACCGTCGTCCTTATGATGCCGGCCCACAAAAGCCGCCGCCTGAAAGCGTTCCCCTACCGACGGCACTGACAGCCAGGAGCCCACCAGATATCCCGCCAGGTTACAGGTCAGACTGAGCAAAATGCCCCAGGTGACCGGACTCATGTCGGCCAGCCAGCCAAGCGCCGGCGGCGTTAACAGCCAGAGCACCACGTTGGTGCTGGCATCGCCGGCAAACAGGCCGGTTTCCGCCATCAGGTTCAGCAGCCACATCAGCATGCCCAGGCTAAGGCCCCAATAAGCACCGCGCCGGTTACCACCCCGCCACAACAGCCCCAGCACCAGCGGCGGCGCAAACTGAGCAATGGCGGCAAAACTGAGATACCCGATGCGTGACAGACTGCTGATATCTCCCAGCCATAAAAACACCAGCCAGGAAGTGGCCATAATCACCACAATGGCAGTGCGGCGCACATTCAGCAGTAACTGAGCCACATCCTCAAAACCCGCGCCCTGCAGCTGGCGGCGGCGCAGTATCATGGGCAACACCAGATCGTTGCTGATCATAATGGCCAGCGCTATGGTGGAGATAATCATCATGCCGGTGGCCGCCGAAGCTCCGCCGATAAAAGCCAGCATGGCCAGATTGGGCAGCCCCAGATTCAAGGGCAGACTGATCACATAAGTATCGGGCGATGTACCCGCAGTCAGCCACTGCTGGCCGGCCAGCGATAACGGCAGCACCAGCAGGCCAAACAGCAGCAGATAGACCGGAAAAATACGCCTGGCCAGGCGCAGATCGGCCTCGCTGTGATGCTCCACCACGGCCACATGAAACTGACGGGGCAGACAGATAATGGCGCTCATCGACAGCAGGGTATAAACGCCGATATCAAGCAGATGGCCGCCACTGACCACACTGAGAGAGCTGATAAAGTCTTCGGTGATCATCACCCGCTGCTGGTTCGGATAGGCCAGAATCAGCCAGAGCGCAAAACCACCCACCACGATAAAGGCAATCAGCTTGACCACCGACTCGGCAGCAATGGCCACCATCACGCCGCGCTGATGCTCGGTGGCGTCAATATGACGGGTGCCGAACAGCAGAATAAAGAGAGTAAACAGCAGGGTGACCATGAGCGCCACTTCACCGGCATTACGCCCGGCCCCGGCCACCACGTCCGGGGCCATCAGATTCAGCCCCATCACAATGGCTTTCAGCTGCAGCGCAATATAGGGCAGTACCCCGACGATGGCGATCAGGGTAATAAACACCGCCAGCCGTTGCGACTTGCCGTAACGGGCAGCAATAAAGTCGGCAATGGAGGTAATGTGCTCGCGCTTGGCCACCTCGATCAGGCGGGCAATAAAACGCCCGCCCAGCGTGAAAATAATAATGGGACCAAGGTAGATGGTAAAAAAGGTCCAGCCGTCGGTACTGGCCTGCCCCACTGTGCCAAAAAAGCTCCATGACGTGCAGTAAACCGCCAGCGACAGACTGTAAAGCATGGGCCGCATGCGCCGCACCAGGTTGCCCATGCGTGGCCGGTCACCCAGCCAGGCCAGCAGAAACAGCACGCCCAGATAAGCCAGCGCAATATTGATAACGGTCCAGCCCTGCATCATGGTGCTGCTTGCTCCTTATTTAAGGGCCCGGCCAGCAGCCAGGCCACGGGCAGCACCAGGGCTGCCATAAACCAGAAAGTATGTCCGCCAAAGACGGAGTAAAGCTGCCCCGATATCATCAGCAAGATGCCCGAGGCCACCCCGAGGGCAATGGCGGCATAAAGCGCCTGAGCACCAAAAACGGCACGATCGTCCAGCTCCCGGCTGATAAACCTGACCGCCCCCAGGTGGCTGACGCCAAAGCTGCCCGCGTGCAGTAATTGCGCCAGCACCAGCCAGAGCAGCTCTGTCGTCGCCCCCAGTACGCCCCAGCGCAACAACGCACACAGAAGCCCGGCCAGCAGCAGGGTGCGCGCGGTGACATGGCTCAGCCATTTGCGGTCCAGCGCAAACACCATAATTTCTGCCAGCACACCCAGCCCCCACAGGTAACCAATCACAGTGGTGCTGTAACCCTCTTGCTGCCAGTAGAGCGCACTGAAGCCATAATAAAAGGCGTGACTGCCCTGCAGTAACGAGGTGATCAGCAAAAAGCGCCCCACCCCGGGCCGGCGCAACACCACCATAATGCTATCGCCGCTTCGTCCGGCGGGCTGCTCCGCCGGTGCCGGCCTGGGCGGTATTAACGTCAGCAGGCTGATCAACGTCAGCGACACCACCATACTGTGTAAAATCCACTGGCTGCCGCCATATTCATTGAGCATGCCCACCACCAGATTGGCAGCAATAAAAGCCGCCGAGCCCCACAACCGGGCTTTGCCGTAGTCCAGCTGAATTTGCACGATATAGCGGCTGGCCATGGCTTCACTGAGCGGAATCAGTGCCGGATATACCAGATTGACCGCCAGCGTCAGTATCAGCAGCCCCACCGTGCTCTGCCAGCCGTAAAAAGCCATAAATCCCAGGCAACTGAGCAACGCCAGCCCCTGAATTACCGGCAACAGATGGCGCGCGGCGCGCACCCGGCTCATTACGCCAAGAATGCCGACACAGCGCACCGCCATACCCAGCCCCAGCAGCAGACCTACCAGACCCGCACTGGCACCGGCATTGCCCAGCCACAGCGCCCAGAAGGGTAAAAAAGTGCCATAACCAAAGTAATAAAGGGCAAAAAACAGTGATAGCCAGAGCGCAGGCGTCATATCGGTTTCAGTCGGGGCAACATGACGGCTATGATAAAGCCTTTAGCAGTGAATTTCCGTTACCAATCCGTATTAAATAAAAGGCCCGCTTATGCGATATATCAGTATGCTGCTCTGCACTCTGCTGCTGGCCGGCTGCCAGGCACAGCCTCAGGCGGCCGATACCCTGTACGACTATCAACTGGTGGACGATAAGGGCCAGCCGTTAAGCGTGGCAGAAGCGGCGCAAAGGCTGACCGATGCCGATGTGATTATGGTGGGCGAGCTGCACGGTCACACAGGTGTACACCGTTTTCAGGCAGAACTGCTGGCGGCGCTGCTGAACCAGCCCCGGCCGATGGCACTGGCCATGGAGCAATTCACCCGTGATCACCAGCCTGAGGTAAATGCCTATCTTGCCGGCAAGATAGGCGAAGATGCCTTTATTGAACAAGCCAACGCCTGGCCTTCCTACCGCCATGATTACCGGCCGCTGGTGGAGCTGGCAAAAGCAGCCGGCATTGAGGTGATTGCCGCCAATGCGCCGCGTAATATTGTGCGCTGCATTGGCAAACTGGGGCCGGATTATCTGAACCGCTTGCCCGAGAATGAGCGAGGCTGGGTAGCAAAACAGCTGACCCTGGACGAAGATGACTACAAAATACGCTTTATGGCCACCCGCTTTCACGGTCATGCTCAAAGCGAAACTCAGTTTGCAGCACAAACCAGCTGGGACGACACCATGGCCGAAAGCATGGCGTTATATCTGACCGAGCACCCTGAGCACAACATCATGCTGACCGTAGGCCGCTTTCATATTGCCGATGGCCTGGGCACGGCACAACGGCTGCAACAGCGTATGCCCGGTGTGAAGATGGCGCTGATTTACCCTGTACTTCCCGATGAAGCCCGGCCGGCAGCACCCTTGTGGTCTTTACAAGTGCAGGCCCTGCCCGCCCCCCGCCTGGCAGGCGAGCCATTGCCGGCCATTAACATGGCTACCCCCGAGTGCCGTTAATCAATCGGCGGCAATGCAACGGTTGCGGCCTTCGGCCTTGGCACGATAGAGGGCGTCATCGGCCCGCTTGATCAGCTGGGCATAATCGGGGTGGCCGTTAAAGGTGGCGACCCCGCCACTGATGGTGACTGTTACCCGCTGCTGCTGTTCCAGCTCCAGCTCGCTGTTCATCAGCTTTTCGCGGATTTTGTCAGCCACTTTCAGCGCGCTGGCAGCATCCGCTTCCACCAGCACGACCAGCAGCTCTTCACCGCCATAGCGAAAACAGAAATCGCTGCTGCGAATATTGCCCGCCACCAGCCCGGCTACCTGCTGCAGCACCATATCGCCGCCCTTGTGGCCGTGATTGTCGTTAATGGACTTGAAATGGTCCACATCAAACAGCACCAGAGAAAAGGTACCGCCACCGCGCATGGCCAGACGCACTTCGCGGTTCAATACTGCCGGCAAAAAACGCCGGTCCAGCAGCCGGGTCAGGGTGTCACGGCCATGCTCAAGTTCAATAAAACGATCAAACAGCGTGCTCAGCACAAACGACACGGATCGCAGCTGTTGCTGTAAGGCGGCCATGTTTTCTGCCAGCACCACTCTGTTGTCCTGCACCTCTTGCAGCGCCGGCAAATGTTGCTCGTCAATCTGGTTGAGAATATGCGCTATTTTTTCAAGCTCGGGTGCGCCGTCAAACACAGACACCGCCTGATGGTAAAACCAGAGACCAAATTCGGACTGGCGCAGAGGCTGTAAGGGAATGCCAAGCTGGTGCAGGCTGAACATCAGCTCCTGGCTCCAGTCAAGCAGGGAAGCCCGTTGCCGCTCCCGCTCCACCGACAGGTTCATGCCCAGATTGTGCAGCCGGTAGGCTTCTGCTGCCCGGCTCTTGATATCCGATTTGGAAGCAAATGCCAGATTCATCAACTCCAGGGAAAGGTCAATCACTTCTATCAGATAAGTGCCTGCCTGCAGCCATTGCTCTGGCTCATGCCACTGCTGAGTAACGTATTCAAGCAAACGTTTTTTATGCAGCCGGGCACCAGCCGATACCAAATTAACAGGCAGATTGATACGGGCATGTACCCGGCCTACCTCAAACTGACGCTCTACTGCGTCCTCAACCTGAGCCAGCTCGCTCACCGCAAACACCTGCTCCAGCCAGCGGGTCATGGAGGCCGTCAGCTGCCGGTTGACCTGCTCATGCTCAAGAAAACGGCGGGCATCGGGCAGATCCATCATTTGCTGATAAAAATTCAGCGCCAGCTCCCGGCTGTGAGCCTGCACCAATTTGTATATGTCATGACGCAGCGCTGGTGCATAGTCTGTAAGAATTTGCCGCCACTGGGATCGGCCGTAATCGAGAGGATTTATCATAAACAAACACAACGCAGAAAGTAGGAAACCGGTTCAGTAAAGCAAGGCGAACCTTACTCCGCGGTCAGTTTACGATAAACTCGGCCATATTAACCGTTTCTTTTGTAACTGAACCAAAACCTATGAATGCATATTTGCTGCTGACCCTGGCCATCGTGGCCGAAGTGGTGGCCACCACCGCCCTGAAGGCCGCCGCCGGTTTTACCCGGCCTGGTCCCTCCCTGCTGGTAGTCATGGGTTATGGTCTGGCGTTCTGGTTGCTGGGGCTGGTGGTGAAAACCGTGCCGGTGGGGGTGGCCTATGCCATCTGGTCCGGGGCCGGTATCGTACTGGTAACCCTGCTGGCGATATTATTTTACCGCCAGCTGCCGGACCTGGCCGCTGTGCTTGGCATGGGGCTGATTATTGCCGGCGTAGCGGTAATACAACTGTGGTCTGACACTGGCGGGCATTAATATGAAACTATGCGGACATCGCGGCGTGGCAGCGCTGGCACCGGAAAATACCCTGGCCGGCCTGCGTGCTGCTCACAGGCTCGGGCTTGAATGGGTGGAAATTGACGTACAGCTCTGCCAGGACGACGAGGTGGTGGTAATCCACGATCAAACCGTTAACCGCTGCAGCAATGGCCGTGGACAGGTACGCGAGCTGGCATGGCCGGAGCTGGCCCGGCTGGATGCCGGTGGCTGGTTTGGCCCTGCGTTTGCCGGCGAGCCCATTCCCCGGCTGGCGGACTACCTGGCGCTGGCAAATACCCTGGGCATGAAGGTAAATATTGAACTGAAAATTCATGGCGGTGATGATGCCGCCCGGCTGAGCCGGCGGGTGAGCGAGGTGGTCAACGAGCAGCAAACGCCTGCCGGCACCCTGCTGTTCTCCAGCTTTGAACCGGCCTGCCTGGCCCACCTGCAGCCACTGGCCCCCGCCATTGCCCGCGGCCTGCTGGTGGAGCGCCTGCCCCGTGACTGGCATGCTCAATTACAGCGGCTTGGCTGCACCGCTCTGCACTGCAATCATAAATACCTGACTCAGTCTCAGGCGAAAGCAATCAAAGCCGCCGGTTTTTCTCTGCACTGCTACACCGTAAACGAGGTGGCCCGCATGCATGCCCTGGCCGACTGGGGCATGGATATGATTTTTACCGATGATCCGCGCGGGTATAGCTGACAAACGCCACCGAAGTTGCCCGAAGCAGCAGTGGGGATTGCCGTAGCCGACCGGCAAGTGCGCTTTTTATGGCTTTTGCCGCTTTTCTGTTATCATGCCAGCACGTTGCCTACCGGCAATCCCTCAATCGTCCGCCAGGACCTTGTTAGTTCGGAGTCTCATGTCATTTGCTTCCCTCGGTTTGAACGAAAAGCTCGTTCAGGCTATTAACGAATGTGGCTATACAGAGCCAACCCCCATTCAGCAACAAGCTATTCCGCTGGTATTAAAAGGGGGTGATCTGCTCGCCGGCGCTCAGACCGGCACCGGCAAAACCGCCGGCTTTGGCCTGCCCATGCTGCAGCGCCTGAGTGAAACCAAGGCCCGCCCTCTGGCCAATGGCCGGGCACCGGTGCGCGCTCTGGTACTTACTCCTACCCGTGAACTGGCCGCCCAGGTGGAAGAAAACCTGCGCGCCTACGCCAAACACACCGATCTGCGCACCCTGGTGATGTTCGGCGGTGTCAGCATCAACCCGCAAATGAAGGCCCTGGGCCGCAAGGTTGATATCGTGGTGGCCACTCCGGGCCGGCTGCTGGACCATGTATCCCAACGCTCTATCGACCTCTCCCGCGTTGAAATGCTGGTGCTGGACGAAGCCGACCGCATGCTCGACATGGGCTTTATTCGCGACATTCGCCGCGTACTGGCGCTGCTGCCCAAACAGCGGCAGAACCTGCTGTTTTCCGCCACCTTCTCCGACGAAATCAAGGCACTGGCGGAAGACCTGCTGCACCAGCCCGAGCACATTGAAGTGGCCCGCCGCAACGCCACCGCCGAAACCATTGCCCAGCGCTTCTTTGAAGTAGACAAGGGCCGCAAGCGCGCCCTGCTCAGCTACCATATCGGCCATCACAACTGGCGGCAGGTGCTGGTATTTACCCGCACCAAGCATGGTGCCAACCGCCTGGCCGAGCAGCTGGGCAAAGACGGCCTGCCGGCCATGGCCATTCACGGCAACAAGAGTCAGGGTGCCCGCACCAAGGCCCTGAGTGAGTTCAAAAATGGCGGTATTCGCGTGCTGGTGGCCACCGACATCGCGGCCCGCGGTATCGACATCAGCGAGCTGCCCCATGTGGTCAACTATGAGCTGCCCCATGTGGCGGAAGACTATGTGCACCGCATTGGCCGTACCGGTCGTGCCGGTAGCAACGGCGAAGCACTGTCGCTGGTAAGCGCCGAGGAAAAACCGCTGCTGAAAGCCATTGAAAAGCTGATCAAGCAAAGCGCCGATCTCGAGCAGGTGGCCGGTTTCGAACCCGATCCCAATGCTCCGGTGACTCCCCTTGAAAATTCACGCGGCGGCAACCGTGGGCGTAATGGTGGCGGCCAGCGTTCTGGCGGCCAGCGCAATGGCCAGCGGGCCGGCGGCAACCGTAATGGCGGCAATGGTAACGGTCAGCGCACCGGCTCCTCTCAACGCCGCTCACGTCCTCAGGCTGAGCGCAGCAACTGATAAATAATGCGCGGACAACGTGTCCGCGCTTAAATATTTTCTTATCTGAAAGATATTTTGCGCCACTTAGGTCTGATGAGTGGTGGCGCAACCGCGCCTGCAGTCCAGTTTGTAGTTGTATTTTCTCATTAGAGCATTGCCCGGAGGAAACATGAATACAATGGTACGTCGCTTTTCAGCCAGCTGTGCAGCCCTGACACTCCTGGGTGCAAGCACTGTGATGGCAGCTCATCACGAAGATAAAGCAGATATTGTTGATACCGCTGTTGCAGCAGGCAGCTTCACCACTTTGGTAACCGCGGTGCAGGCGGCCGATCTGGTCGATACGCTGAAGGGAGAAGGCCCTTTTACCGTGTTTGCCCCTACCGATGAAGCTTTTGCCAAACTCCCTGAAAATGCAGTAGAAGATTTGCTGAAACCGGAAAATAAAGAGCAACTGGTGTCTGTTCTCACCTACCATGTGGTGCCCGGAAAAATCATGGCCGCCGATGCCATGAAGGCTGACAGCGCTACCACGGTTCAAGGAGCAGATCTTGCTATCAGCACGGCGGATGGCAAGGTGATGATCAACGACGCCACCGTTGTACAGGCAGATGTTAAAGCCAGTAACGGCGTAATACATGTCATCGACACAGTCCTGATGCCCTGAGTCGGCACACGGCAACAGGCCATTAAATAATGGACTGAAAATAGTAATTTGAAAAAGCCCGGCAAATGCCGGGCTTTTAACTGTCAGCTTTCTGCTTCCAGCTTGCTTTTACGGCTGTTCAGCCAGTGCACACCGCCGCCAATCACCAGCCCCCAGAAAGCACTGCCGATTCCCAGCAAAGACACGCCCGACGCCGTGACCATAAAGGTGAGCAGGGCCGCGTCCCGTTCGTGTTCATCGCGCAATGCCACCGTTAAACTGTTGCCAATGGTGCCAAGCAGCGCCAGTCCGGCAATGGCCATAATCAGCTCCTTGGGCAACGCCGCAAACAACGACACCACAGTGGCGGCAAACATGCCCATCAATATATAAAACACGCCGGCCCACAGTGTGGCTTTGTAACGATGTTCGGGTTTGGCGTCCACTTCCGGCCCCATGCAGATGGCCGCACTGATCGCCGCAAGATTAAAGGCAAAGCCGCCAAAGGGAGCCAGCAGCACACCGGCCAGGCCGGTTACACTCACCAGCGGCGAAGCCGGCACGCCATAGCCATGAGCGCGCAGCACCGCCACCCCGGGCACGTTTTGCGAGGCCATGGTCACCATAAACAGCGGTATGCCCACCCCAATCAGACTGGCCAAACTGAACTCGGGCCACATCAGCACCGGGCCGGCAGCTTGCCAGTCTAGCCGCTCCGGATGCATCAGCCCCTGCCCTGCCGCCAGCGCCAGCCCGGCCAGCAAACACAAGGGGATCACATAGCGGGACAGCCGCCGGCGCAGCGCCAGGTACACCGCCAGCATGGCAATCACCAGTACCGGTGCCGTCTGCACCAACACGAACAGGTCCAGGCCAAAGTTAAGCAGCACGCCGCCCAGCATGGCTGCCGCCAGTCCGCCGGGCAGCAACCGCATAATATGATCAAACCAGCCGGTCAGGCCGCACACCAGCAGCAGCGCCGAGCTGAACAGAAAAACCCCCACCGCCTCGCTCATGGGCAAACCGGCCAGGGCCGTCACCAGCAGGGCCGCACCGGGGGTGGACCAGGCAGTCAGCACCGGCTGGCGGTAACGCAGGGTCAGCAGCAGCGTGGTCAGCCCCGAGCCCAGCCCCAGCGCCCACATCCAGGAGCTGGTCTGAGCCTGGCTGGCACCGGCGGACGCAGCAGCCTGAAAAATAATGGCAGCCGAGCTGCTGTAGCCGACCAGCACCGCAATAAAGCCGGCGGAAAGGTGAGACAGGCTGAACATGAAAGACTCCAAAAAAAGCGCAGCCAGGCTGCGCTTTGTTCAACAAATAATCATTACTGCTGCGCTTTCAGCAGCTCGGCACACAAGCGCACAAAGTCAGACGAAGTGACCATGCCCTGCAGCCGGCCTTCTTCATCCACCACCGTCAGGCAGCCGTGCTTGTTGCTGAGAAAGAAGTCCACCACTTCGGTAAGCGGCGCCTGCACATCCACGCTTTCCAGATCATTATCCAGAATTTCCATGACCCGGCACTGGCGCTCCCGTCTGTCCAGAGCACTGACCCCATAGTCGGAAAGCAGGCCCATAATGGTAGCAATCATGCGTTTTTGAGTCAGCACCCCCAGCAGCTTGCCGGTGAGCGGATCCACCACCGGAATATGCCGGATACTTTTTTCACGCATTAAATCATGGGCGTCTTTCAGGGTCGCGGTCTGATCCAGAGTCAGCAGCTCCCGGGTCATGATGTCGCCAACACATTCTAAAGCCATGAGAAACTTCCTTTTTTCATATTTATCATCATCACTCATAGTATGAGCCCTGTTTTGGCACAGTGCTGCGCCGCTTGCAACAAAAACAAAAAGCCCGCAGGCAAAATGCATGCGGGCTGTTAACGGCGCGAAACTATATTACTGATTCGCCGCCATGGGTTTGTGGCCGTCAGTCAGGTGCAGTACATCCACCAGATCGTCTCCGCTTACCGCAAAGGCCTGGCCAAAACCTTTTACAAACAGGCCTTTGATGGGCACCAGACGAAACAGATGAAAGTCTGCCAGGTTTGCCAGGCCGGTTACCGTCTCGCCATGACGCTCGGTGAGAGCGTCAACCCCCAGCTGCCAGGCATCGGTGTTGCGCGCTACCCGCTCCGGGGTGGCATCAAAGGTCAGGCGCTTGCGGGCAAACAGAGTGCGGCTGTTCTGCTCGTCTTCCACCATCATCAGTGACACTTTCGGGTTGGCCAGCAGGTTACGGGCATGGCGGGCCATTTCGCTGATCAGAATGTAATAGCCGTCTTCACGCAGGGCAAACGGCGCATAGCTGACATTGGGCTGGCCTTCGGCATCCACGGTGGCCAGCAACAAGGTTTTCATTTGATCCCGAAACTCACGAATTTCCGGCTCCAGCCGTCCCTGCAAACGGGCCTGTTTTTCAGCGTGCTCAGCCATGTTGCAACTCCTTCAGTACATGAAACGCAGCCACCTGTTCAGGGAACAGTGTCCCTTTATCATCGCGGCCCAGATAAATTTTAAAAATGCAGTGGCCTGCCTCATTGTAAAACACAATGGCGTGAGCCTCTTTGCCCCGGTGCGGCTTGCTCTGCAGGGCAATATGACAAATGGCATCCAGCTTGAGGTGCCCATGCAGCTCACCGGGCGCACCAAACAGGTTGTAGTAACCATGACCGATGCGGCCTCTGGGCAGGGGAGCCTTTACCTCAAAAACGGAGCCGGACACTTCAATAATGGTGGTAACCGGCCCCCACTCCGCCACCTGCTCCAGCACAGTTTGAGCATGCCGGCCGGCCAGCGGGCAGACCATGTTCGCCGGCAGGCATTGCATCACTCGCCACTCGCTGGTGTTCAGCCGGCGGGCCATTTCCACCGGGCGCAGGGCCGGCTCGGCGGCCAGCAGGGCGCTGATACTTTCTTTCAGCTCCGACATGGATAACTCCTTGAATATTAGAAGCGGTACAGGGCGCTCAGCTTGATATTACGTCCGGGCTCATACAGCTCACTGAAAGCACGGCGGTAATAACGATCGGTCAGGTTGTCTGCGGTCAAAGCCAGCTCCAGCCCGCTGAATGCTCCCCGGGCATACCAGCTGGCACCCACATCCAGCAGGGTGTAGTTGCTGTAATCTCTGTCTTCAAATTGTACCGAGCCGGCATATGTTAACCGGGCACCCAGCCTGAACTGGCTGTCCAGCAACCAGTAGCCGGCATGAGCCACCCATTTGTCTGCGGGAATGCCTTCCAGCGCCTTGCCGGTAGCCTTGTCTCTGCCGAGGGTGCGGCCGTAAGAAAGGCCCAGCTCCAGATCCCGCCAGTCATAGTCAATAGCCAGCTCCCCTCCCTGCAGCTCGGCATCCTGCACATTGTCATAACGGGTTTCAAACACCCTGTTGGCAAAGTCCATGATAATTTGCTGTTCAATAAAGTCTTTCACCTCATTCCGGAACAGGCTGGCGTTCAGCCTGAGCCTGTCCTCGCCCGTCAGCACACCATCAAAGCTTGCCCGGACAATCAGCTCCTTGTTGGCCGCTTTTTCCGGGCGCAGCTCAGGGTTGGGCACAAAGACATTGGTTCCCATCGGACCCAAGGAGAAATGCGTTCCTGTGGTGTACAGCTCTTCGCTGGTAGGTGCTCTGAACGCCTCGTCATAACGGGCAATCAGTTCCAGCCAGCCGGTGGCCTGCCAGCTCAGCGCCAGCGATTTGGACAGCTCGCTCTCGCTGCGCTTTGAACCGGCAAGATTCTTGGCCTCGGTCTGAAAATGGTCGTAACGCAAAGCCGGCAGCAGGGTCCAGGCCCCGGACAAGGGCAGCTCAGCCTGCACAAAGCTGCCCACCACCTCGGAACGGCCATCTGCCGGTATAGGACGGTTAGTACCTTGCCGGTAGCCACGGCTTTTATCCTGATAGCCGTCCAGTCCGTAGGTGAGTTTACCCCACTCCAGCCGGGAGCGGTTTACCAGACTGAGCCCCAGAGTGCGATAGTCAGTATGATCACGCTGGTGTTGTGCCACACGAAACTCATCCACTTCGGAGCGGTTGTGGTACAGCGTCAGATCCAGATTCACCAGCCCGGAGGCCGGGTTCAGCTGATAATCCAGCACAGTACTCTGATCGGTCGATTCCCGATCCACCAGCGGACTGCTGGTATTCACATTGGTTTCAGGATTACCGGGCACAGAACCGATGGTTTCACTCTGGCGGTGGCTCAGGCTAAAGCGCTGAGTATCGTCCGGCTGCCAGCCAAGCTTGATCAGCCCGCCCTGACCTCGCTCGGCGGAATAGGCAAGGCTGCGATCATCGCCCAGACGAACATCGTTCTGATCCCGGTAATAGCCGTTCAGCAGCAGATCAAACTGCTCACCGGCACCATAAATAGCAGCACTGGTGCGGTTTTGATCTGCCGCCGTGCCATGACCCTGCCTGATATAGCCACCCACACTCTGGCCATCGTTCAGCAAATCCCGCCCGTCCTGAGTGGTCTGCGCCACCACGCCGCCAATGGCACCACTGCCCCACAGGCTGCCGGCCGGACCTTTAATAACATCAATCTGCTTGAGCAGCTCGGGATCCAGCTGATAGGTGCCTCTGTGTCCGGCCACAAAGTTCTGCCGGGCACCGTCTACCAACTGCAGCACCCGGGTACCTTCAAGACCACGAATAACCGGTTTTTGATTACTTCCCCGCGGGCCACCGCCAATATCAATATTGGGCTGGTATTTAAGTGCGTCAGCCACACTGTCGGGTTGCTGTTGCTCCAGTTGCTGACGAGTGATAACAGCGGCGCTGTACTTGCTGCTGCTCAGGGTAGAATTATCGCGGCTGGCCTGGACCAGCACTTCCTCCAGCTCACTGCTGCCAACGGCCGTTGCCGGTGCTGACAACGCCATTCCCAGAGCCAGCGCTATCAGCGACGGCTTATTTATCACATCGTTATGCTTCACCTGGCACTCACCGCCTATTGGGTTTTAAGATGGTAGCGAGATTAATGAAACAGTTTTCTAAATGCAACCAATTATCATTTCAATAGACATTGCCATAAAAATCCGTATGCTGTGGCTGTGATATTTTTGTAATGTTTTTTTGAGGATGGATTGTGAGCCTTAAACGCTATGGCGTCTTTGTTGTTTGTTCTCTGTTGCTTCATGGGCTGCTGGCTCAGGCAATGGAGCGCAATCCCATGGAAATTGCGCTGGCACCGGCTGAAAACCCGGGCCCCATCAGCGTTAAAATGATGCCCACCGTGACCAGGCCCGCTCCCCCTGAGCCCGCGCCACCCAAGCCGGAACCGAAACCAGAGCCAAAACCCAAGCCTGAGCCGGCCAAGCCAAAGCCAAAGCCAAAGCCGGAACCAAAACCCGAGCCCAAGCCTAAGCCCAAACCGGTGCCCAAACCTGAGCCAGCGCCCAGGCCTGCTCCCAAGCCGGCACCGGCCCCCGAGCCAGTCAAACAAGCCCCCAGGGAGCAGCCCCAGCAAACCAAAAACAGTGCGCCCAAGCGTATTGAAAAGCCGAGCTTTAAAACCCGGCCCTCGCCCATTGCCTACCCGGTGCAGGCGCGCCGGCGTGGCCTGGAGGGCACAGTGGTGGTTGAGGTATGGCTGGACGAGCAGGGCAAGCAAACCAAACGTGTTCTGGCACGCTCTTCCGGCGTGAATGTGCTCGACAAGGCGGCCATTAAAGCCATCGCCAAATGGCAGTTTTCTGCTTATATAGAAAACGGCCAGGCCCTGGCTCACCGCGTACAGATCCCCATTCGTTTCAAACTGGACTAAATCATGGCGTTTATTAATCAACTGCATCAACAACTGGGCCTGATGAGCTGGCCCCTGATCATCTGCTCTGTCATTACTCTGGCCATCTGGCTGGAGCGGGGTCTGACCCTGCTGTGGATAAGCCTGCGCGGCGAGCAGGAAAAACGCCGTCTGCGCAGCCAGGGCAACACCTATCCCGGCAAGGATGAAAAAGCCCCTGCCTCTGTCATGCTGCAGGGCTGCCGGTTGCTGATACAACACCAGGAATGCTCTAAAGCCATTCGGGAAGATCTGGCTGCGGTCTGGCTGCAGCAACAGCGCCGCCGTCTGCATGCCGGCCTGCGAGTACTGACCCTGGTGGGGGTTATCAGCCCGCTGCTGGGCCTGCTGGGCACAGTGCTTGGCCTGATTGAAATGTTCAGAAGCATAGGTGAGAGCGGCGGCCCCGTTACGCCGGCACTGCTGGCCGACGGCCTGGGCCTTGCCATGAGCACCACCGCCGCCGGCCTGCTGATTGCCCTGCCGGCCATTGCCGGTGCCCAGCTGTTCGGGCTGTGGGCCGATCGTCTGCTTGACCGCCTGACCCACGAGCTGAACCGCTGCAACCTGCATCTGGAAGGACTGGGGCTGGGAGGTCGTTCATGATCAAAAGCCCAGAGGCGAGCCAGTCGGCCTGGCGCGCCATGACCCCCGACATTACTCCCCTGCTCGATATCATTTTTATCGTGCTGGTGTTTTTGCTGCTCACCGCCAATATTCCGCTGCAGTCTCTGGAAGTGGACTTGCCCAAAACCGACAGCGAGGCGCTGTCTGCCGTGCTGGATGAAAAGAGCATCACCATCAATCTGCTGGCGGGCAGTCCGGCCTGGGCGCTGCAGGGGGAAAAATACGAAGACTGGGCCACCTTCAGGCCGGTGCTGGAAAGCCAGGTAGAAGCTCTGAAGAAAGCGGATCTGATACTGGCCTCCGACGGTGCTGTGACCGTGGACAATATGATGAAGCTGCTGGCCTTTTTGCAGGAGCATGAAATTCAGGCCACTGAAATTCTGATGGAGGAAGAATAATGAAAGCCCTGCTGCTTGCCCCTCTGTTACTGCTGGCCGGCACGGCGGCGGCCGATAGTGAACGCGTACTCAGCGCCGGCAGCAGTGTGACCGAGCTGATCCTGGCGCTCAATGCCAAAGACCAGTTGGTGGCCACCGACAGCACCAGCGTGCTGCCCGAAGGACTGACCCTGCCCAGGCTGGGTTATCATCGTCAGCTCAGCGCCGAAGGCATGCTGTCTGCCGAACCGGACCTGGTGGTGGGCAGTGCGGAAATGGGCCCGGATGATGCCCTGGCGCTGGTGGCGCGCGCCGGCGTAACCGTGGAAAAACTGCCAGAGGCCCTGACAGTGGAAGCGCTGCAGCACAATATTACTCGCCTGGGTGAGCTGCTGGACAGGCAAGCCGACG
The DNA here is from genome assembly GCF_000381965.1 of Oceanimonas smirnovii ATCC BAA-899. GTDB lineage: Bacteria > Pseudomonadota > Gammaproteobacteria > Enterobacterales > Aeromonadaceae > Oceanimonas > Oceanimonas smirnovii. The sequence goes on along the minus strand of NZ_KB908454.1, from coordinate 419,228 downwards.
CCGGTGCCCTGCACCAACAGGTGCAGCAACAGGCCGAGGCACTCAAGCAGGGTGCCAATGGCAAAAGCGCGGTATTTTTGCTGCTGGGCGACGGCAATAACATTCAGGTCGCCGGGCGTAACAGCCTGGCCGACAGCCTGATCACCCTTGCCGGCGGAAAAAACCCGGCCACCGGGCTTGAAGGCTATAAACCGGTGGCCATGGAAGCCCTGGTGACCATGCAACCCGAAGTCATACTGGTAAGCCGCCGGCACCTTGACCAGCAAGGCACTACCGCCGAGCTGCTGCGCCGTTTTCCGCTGCTGGCTCAAACCCCGGCCGCCAAACAAAATGCCATCGTGGCCATTAACGGCCGGGCGCTGATCGGCGGCCTGGGCCTGTCTACTCTGAGTGAGGCCGAGCGCCTGCACCGGGAGTGGTTCGCCAAACCATGATGCGCCACCCTGCCCTGTTTCCTGCTCTGCTTGCTCTGCTGGTGGCCACCGGGATCAGCTCGCTGGCCACCGGCCCCATGGCCCTGAACTGGGGCAGCCTCACTCGGTTAAGCCAGACCGAACAACTGGTATTACTGCATATTCGCCTGCCGCGCACCCTGCTATGTCTGGCGGTAGGAGCGACGCTGGCCATGTGCGGTGCCGTGATGCAGGGCCTGTTTCGCAACCCGCTGGCAGATCCCGGTATTATCGGTGTATCCAGTGGTGCTGCGCTGGGGGCGGCCCTGTCCATGGTGCTGCTGGCACCGCTGTCGGCCACCCTGCCCGCCTGGCTGGGGGCCGGTTTGACTTCCTTTATGGCTTTTGGCGGCGGCCTTATTACCACACTGGTGATTTACCGCCTGTCGCGCACGCCTCAGGGCACTTCGGTAAGTGTGCTGCTGCTGGCGGGGGTGGCCATTGGTGCCCTGGCCGGCGGTGTGCTGGGGCTGATGAACTATCTGGCCGATAACGAAACCCTGCGGGATCTTGCCCTGTGGCAAATGGGCTCTCTGGCTCAGAGCAGTGTGCCCCAGCTGCTGCTGGTGTGCGCTACCGCTTTTATTCTGTTACTGCTGCTGAGCCGTCAGGCCACGGCGCTCAACGCCCTGGCGCTGGGCGAAGCGGAAGCCCGCCATCTGGGCATTGAAGTGCAACGGCTTAAGCGCCAGCTGGTGCTGATCACCGCGCTGGCGGTGGGCATTTGCGTAGCCGCCGTGGGCATTATCGGCTTTGTGGGGCTGGTGGTGCCTCACCTGGTGCGGCTGATTTCAGGTCCGGATCATCGCAGCCTGCTGCCGCTGTCAGCACTGCTGGGTGCCTGGCTGCTGCTGCTGGCCGATATGCTGGCCCGCACTCTGGCGGCCCCGGCGGAAATGCCCGTGGGCATCGTCACCGCCCTGCTGGGGGCCCCCTTCTTTCTGTGGCTGCTGCTGAAACAAAAACGAGGCACGGGTCTGGCATGACAAGGTCTCCCCTGCATATGCACGGCTTGTCGTTGTCGGTTAACCGCCGCCGCTTGCTGAGCGACATTGAGCTTGAGCTTGAAGCCGGCCAGGTCACCGTGCTGATCGGCCCCAACGGAGCTGGCAAAAGCACCCTGTTTCGCGCCATTGCCGGTGAAATGAAGCATGAGGGCGAGCTGCAGCTGTTTGGTCGCCCACGAGCGCAATGGCACCCGCAGGAGCTGGCCCGCCGGCTGGCGGTGCTGCCCCAGCAATCCGGTCTGATGTTTCCGTTTTCGGCCCATGAGGTGGTGGCCATGGGGCGCATTCCTCACGATACCCTGAACCGGGAAAACGAGCCCATAGTGCAAGCTTGCATGCAGCGGGCCAATGTGTGGCATTTAAAGAACGCAGCCTATCCCCGGCTGTCGGGGGGTGAAAAGCAGCGGGTGCACTTTGCCCGTGTGCTGGCTCAGCTGGCCGGCGGCCCCGGGCAGCAACTGCTGTTGCTGGACGAGCCCACCTCGGCGCTGGATCTGGGCCAGCAGCACGGCCTGCTGAGGGAAGCCCGGCAACTGGCCGCCGAAGGTACCGCCGTGCTGGTCATTTTGCACGATCTCAACCTGGCGGCCCGCTATGGTGATCAATTGGTGCTGATGCACGATGGCCGCATCGACTGCAGCGGCAAGCCTGAGCAGGTACTCACTCCCGAGCGGCTGGAAAAACACTTTGGCTACCGGGCTCAGCTGCTGCAAAGCCCCGATGGACATGCCGTGCTGGTGTAATTTATGACAAACGAAACCGGCCTACCAGCTGGTTCATCTGTCCCGCCAGCTTGGCCAGCTCATCGCTGGCCGACGAGGTTTGGGTCACACCAGTGGCACTTTGTTCGGCAATGCTGCTGATAGTCACCAGGTTGCGGTCTATCTCTCGTGCCACCTGGGCCTGCTCTTCTGCGGCACTGGCAATCACCAGGTTCATATCGTTAATTTCTCCGATACGCTCTGCAATATGGTTAAGAGCCTGCTCAGCCTCACCAGCCATGGTCCGGCTGCGGCTAGCGTAATCGGCACTTTGTTGCATTTCGTTCACCGATTCACCAGTAGCATGCTGAATAGTAGAAATGATGTGTTCAATTTCTGCAGTGGAACTCTGAGTTCGCTGAGCCAGGTTACGCACCTCATCAGCTACTACCGCAAAGCCACGGCCGGCATCGCCGGCTCGGGCCGCCTCAATGGCCGCATTCAGCGCCAGCAAATTTGTCTGCTCGGCAATAGCCTGGATCACATCCAGCACTTGCCCGATATTGGCCGCTTCGGTAGCCAGTCGTCCGACCGTACCTGAGGTGCTATCCAACTGATTGGCCAACTGCTCAATCACTCCACGGGTTGCCGCTACCTGCTGCCGCCCTTCTTCTGCCACCTGGGAGGTTTCAGTAGATGCCGCCGATGTGCGGTTAGCATTGCCCGCAACTTCCTCTACCGCTGCCGACATTTCAGTTACAGCGGTAGCTGCCATCTGAACTTCTTCATTTTGCTGATGAATACCTCTGGTGGTTTCACCGGTAACCACATGAAGTTCTTCCGCCGCTGCTGCCAACTGAGCAGATGATCCCTGAATTTCCTGCAGTGTATTATTGAGCGCTAGCTGCATTTGCCGCACCGACTGCTGTACCTGTGCAATTTCGTCCTTGCCCTCTCCGGTTACCGTATAACGAAGATCTCCTGCAGCCACTTGGGCCGCTGCTTTTTTGAGCGTCTCAAGCGGATGGGTAATACTGCGCACGAGCCACACAGCCAGACCAGCCCCCAGTAACAGCATTATCAACAACTGAATAATAACGCCGTTACGCGTTCGCTCGTAGTCAATGAGTGCCAGGTTATACTCCTGCCGGGACTGCTCAAGCTGAATATCAATTAATCGGCTAAACCTGGCTCCCAAGGGATCGATCAGCTGATATAATTCCTCTCTTACAAAACGATTCAATCCCGACAGATCACTTGAACGCAGTAACGTGGCTAACCGAGATAGTGGCACTTCAGTTGCCTTCATCAGAGGAATAAGCTCCTGTACCAGTTGTTGCTCTTCCGGCACCATTTTAGTTGAACTATAAACACTCCAGTGACTGTCGATCTGTTGGCGCGCCTTTTCCAGCTCACTCAGCGCTTTTTCAAAAGATAAATCGCCACTACGTACCTTCTGACTGCTGTCTACTATGTTAACCGCATACATATCGGCGATAACCTTGAGGTCCCGCAGCGGAACCACCCTATCCTGATAAACAGTATTCAGATCAGCCAGACTGCGCTGCAGCGCACTCAGACCACTAATGCCCTGAAGTAGACACCCCAGCAGCAGCAGAGCGGTCAGTACCAAAAGGCGTGTTTTAATCGTCCAATTGCGTAACATCATATTATTTAGTTCCATTACTGCATGAAGATGGGAAGCGACTCTCAAACCTACTCCAGCCCCGCAACAGGAGACGGAAAAACAAATACGCAATACAGACTCATACGAGAAAGCATAGCATTATCAATATGTTAGATGAGCGAGCAGAATTTTAACCCGCGAAGCCTATACAAAAACTAACCTACTTGCATATAAAAAATGTCAAAAAACGTAGATAAATCGATAAAACCAATTTTTTCAAAGCCTTACAGACTGTATATAACCATAAGAACAAACAAACAGCGTTCTCCCGCTTTCGAGCGATTTATGGCCATGCTATAAGCAAAGCGTCCAATCACCGGAAGTGTACTCATGAAAACCATCAAAATAAGAAAAGGCTTGCTCTCCTGCGTTGTTCTGGCTGCTTTGTGGACGCCCCTGCTGGCCTCAGCCGCCGCCATGGACAAACACGCGCAAAAACCGGTCTGGATGGACTGGGCATTTTTTGGCAACACAGTGGCCTCGGCCTGCCTTACCCGCTGGTGTAATAACCGGGATCCGGAGCTGCTAAAACAGTCCACGAAGGAAGATTAAACAACAGCAGGGGAATGAGGCACTGGCATTCCCCGTCCAGCCAAGTACCATATAGCGCCATGGCCCTGCGTTGGCCGCGGGCTGGATCACAGTCTGCCCCTATTATCTGTCAATACGGCCTGTCAACTCACTGATTTATCAGGACAATATAGAAATGGCTCAATTTGTTTACACCATGCACCGCGTGGGCAAGGTGGTTCCGCCCAAGCGTCATATTCTGAAAAATATCTCCCTGTCGTTCTTCCCCGGCGCCAAAATCGGCGTATTGGGTCTGAACGGCGCCGGTAAATCCACCCTGCTGCGCATCATGGCCGGCATCGACACCGAGATTGAAGGTGAAGCCCGCGCCCAGCCCGGCATCAAAATCGGTTACCTGCCCCAGGAGCCCCGGCTCAACCCCGAGCACACGGTGCGCGAGGAAGTGGAAGAAGGCGTGGCCGAAGTGGCCGGCGCCCTGAAAGAGCTGGACGCCGTTTACGCCGCCTATGCCGATCCGGATGCCGACTTCGACAAGCTGGCCAAGCGCCAGGGCGAGCTGGAAGCCATCATTCAGGCCCACGACGGCCACAACCTGGACAACCAGCTCGAGCGCGCCGCTGATGCCCTGCGTCTGCCGCCCTGGGATGCCGTGATCGGCAAGCTGTCCGGTGGTGAGCGCCGCCGCGTGGCCATGTGCAAGCTGCTGCTGGAAAAGCCGGACATGCTGCTGCTCGACGAACCTACCAACCACCTGGACGCCGAGTCCGTGGCCTGGCTGGAGCGCTTCCTGCACGACTACGAAGGTACCGTAGTGGCCATCACCCACGACCGTTACTTCCTCGACAACGTGGCCGGCTGGATCCTGGAGCTGGACCGGGGCGAAGGCATTCCCTGGGAAGGCAACTACTCCTCTTGGCTGGAGCAGAAAGATCAGCGTCTGTCTCAGGAGCAATCCTCCGAAGCCGCCCGCCAGAAGTCCATTCAGAAAGAACTGGAGTGGGTACGGCAGAATCCGAAAGGTCGTCAGGCCAAGTCCAAGGCCCGTATGGCCCGCTTTGAAGAGCTGCAGAACCAGGACTTCCAGAAGCGCAACGAAACCAACGAGCTGTTCATTCCGCCCGGTCCGCGCCTGGGTGACAAGGTCATCGAGGTGGAGCACCTGACCAAGTCCTACGGCGACCGCGTGCTGATTGACGACTTGTCATTCAGCATTCCCAAGGGTGCCATCGTCGGTATCATCGGCCCCAACGGTGCCGGTAAGTCGACCCTGTTCCGCATGCTGACCAACGCCGAGCAACCGGACAGCGGCAGCATCACGCTTGGGGATACCGTGCAGCTGGCCTCGGTGGAGCAGTTCCGCGACGCCATGGACAACAGCAAGAGCGTATGGGAAGAAGTGTCCGGCGGGCTGGACATGATGCGCATCGGCAACCTGGAGATCCCCAGCCGGGCTTATCTGGGCCGGTTCAACTTCAAGGGCACCGACCAGCAAAAGCGCGTGGGCGAGCTGTCCGGTGGTGAGCGCGGCCGTCTGCACATGGCCAAGCTGCTGCAGACCGGCGGCAACGTGCTGCTGCTCGATGAACCGACCAACGACCTGGACGTGGAAACCCTGCGCGCCCTGGAAAACGCCCTGCTGGAATTCCCCGGCTGTGCCATGGTGATCTCGCACGACCGCTGGTTCCTCGACCGTATCGCCACCCACATTCTGGACTACAAGGATGAGGGCAAGGTGGAATTCTTTGAAGGCAACTTCACTGAATACGAAGAGTGGAAGAAGAAGACCTACGGCGCCGAGTCCATTCAGCCCAAGCGCATCAAGTACAAGCGCATCGCCAAATAAGGCTTGCTTCGTTATGCCAAAGGCCCGCATTAAGCGGGCCTTTTTATTGTTGTGATCCTTCGCCTCGCCCTTGTGCCGCGCTATGGTATGCTGTCGGTTTTACGTCTTTACACGCGGAATTTCTATGGACACCTATGCGGCCCAGGCTCAGCTGGACCGGCAGGATATCTGGCAGGGCTTTAAACAGCTGCTGCCCCTTTCGTTTTTTGTGGCCGCCTTTGGCCTGGCGTTTGGCCTGGCGGCACACCAGACCGGGCTCAGCGACAGCAATATCGTGCTGATGAGCGCTGCCGTGTTTGCCGGCACCTCCCAGTTTGCTGCTCTCGATATCTGGGGCCTGCAGGTTCCCGTGGTGCCGCTGGCGATTACCACCTTTGCCATTAACGCCCGCCACCTGCTGATGGGTGCCACACTGTACCCCTGGCTGCGCCACCTGCCGCCGGCCAAACGCTACGGCATTATGCTGTTTGCTTCCGATGCCAACTGGGCGCTGGCCATGCAGCATTTTCACAAGGGTGAACGGGCACTGGGTATTCTGTTTGGCGGCGGTATGGCGATCTGGAGCTTCTGGATGGCCGGCACCTGGCTCGGCATTCGTTTTGGCAGTGCCATTGAAGACCCCGTCAGCATTGGCCTGGACATGGTACTGGGCTGCTTTCTGCTGGCCATGGCGCTGGGTGCCCGTAAGGACCTGCGCACCCTGGCCATCTGGGTGGTGGCGGGCATCAGCTCGATAGCGGCGTACTGGTGGCTGCCGGAAAACAGCCATGTGGTAGTGGGCGCGTTGTCCGGTGGTCTGCTGGGTGCCCTGTGGATGGAGAAAAGCAAATGATGCTGGAAACCGCCGGCAACGGCACTCTGCTGATTATCGCCATTATGGCAGTGGTCACCCTGTTCACCCGCCTGGGCGGTGTGCTGGTGATGTCCTTTATTCCCATCAACCGCCGGGTGCAGAACTTTATCAGCGCCATGTCGGGATCCGTGCTGATCGCCATTCTCACCCCGCAGGCGGTGAACGGCGATGGCGGCGCACGCGCCGCCCTTCTGGCCACCGCACTGGTGATGTTAACCCTGAAAAAGCCCCTGCCGGCCATCGCCGCCGGCGTGCTGACGGCGGCGCTATGGCGGCAACTGCTTTAACAAAGCCGAAAGCGGGAAGACATTAACGCCGCCATACCACCGGGAACCAGTCTTCACGCATGCGGTCGCCGGTTTGCAGGTTGATGCCGTCAAAGGGCGGTGAAGTAGGGCCGCCGCGGTTCACATAGCGCACATCGTCGCCCATAAAGCGGGTAGAAAACGCCCGGCGGCGATTCTGAGTCTGGTTGCCCGGCGCGCCGTGCACGGTTTTAAAGTTAAACAGCAGGGCGTCACCCAATTCCATTTCCGGAATCATAATCTCGAAATCACCATTATCGATATCCGGCATTTCCATATAGGGGCTGTCGTCGGCATACCAGGAGGCGTTGGTGGACCACTTGCTCGGGCGCACCGGCTTGGGCCAGCGGTGGGAGCCCAGCACCACCTGCAGGGCATTTTCCGGCGTAATGGGGTCCAGCGGAATCCAGTAACTGCCGGTCTGCTCGCCGTCCACACAGTAATAGGGATTATCCTGATGCCAGGGCGTGGCCTTGGAGGTGCCCGGCTCCTTCACCAGAATATGCTCGTGAAATACCTGAATGGCGCTCGATCCGGTGGCTTCTCCCACAATGGCGGCGCCGGGCGACTGCTCTATCCACTGGCGAAATTCAGGAATGCGCTGCCAGTTGCAGTAATCTTCAAAGAAACAGCCGGTATCGGTGCCGGTTACGTTTTCGCGGCCATGTTCGCTGGGGTGTTGCAGCACTCGCTCAAAACCGGCGCGCAGCGGCTCAATCCAGTCTTTAAATACACCTTTAATCACAATGGCACCGTCACGCTGATAAGCCATTTTCTGCTCGTCGGTCAGCCAGATGTTACCGGCAGTGGCTGCGGTCATGTTGCTCTCCTTCCCCTGTATTCGTTGACGGCTCGACTTTAACAGCCTTTCTGCATAGCATAAAAATACAGATTAAATATAAAGCTTATAAGTTAATGGCTATACCTTTCACCTTTCGTCAGCTCAGCTACTTTGTGGCAGTGGCTCAGCACGGCAGCATCAGCCGGGCAGCCAGAGCATTACATGTGTCTCAGCCTTCCGTGTCCATTGCCATTAATCAGCTGGAGAGCCTGATTGGCCAGCCGCTGTTTCAGCGTCATCGTGGTCTGGGGGTAAGTCTGAGCCCAAGGGGAGAAACGCTATTTAATGAAGCACGACATATTCTTACCCTGTCCCACAACCTGCTGGACGATAAGCATGAAGATACCGATAAGGTGGAAGGCCAGCTGGTGATTGCCGGCTTTCGGGATATAGCACCCTATTATCTGCCCCGCCTGGTGAGTGAATTTGAGCGTTGTTACCCCAGAGTGAGGGTCAGCATGCAGGAGCAGGATCTGGCCGGTGTGCGGGAGTTTCTGGAGCAGGGCAAGGCAGAGCTGGTGCTCAGTTATGGCCTGAGTCTGCCTTCAGAGTGTCACATTCATGTGCTTGATGAGCTCAGGCCGTACGCCCTGCTGCCGGTCAATCACCCCCTGGCGCAGCAACCCGGCATCCGTCTGGCGCAACTGGCCGCTGACACCCTGATCCTGCAGGACCTGCCCCTGACCCGGGAATACTTTTTGTCTCTGTTCTGGCACCGGGATCTGCAGCCGGCCCGCATTCATTACACACTGTCGTTTGAAATGCAGCGCGGTCTGGTGGCCCACGGCCATGGCGTGGCGCTGTCGTGCACCCGGCCCGCCGGCGATCAAAGCTACGACGGTGCTCCCATTGCCTGTGTGCCGCTGCATGACGATGTGCCGCCCCAGCGGGTGGTGCTGGCACGGGCTTCAGACTTTCCGCTGTCGTTGCCGGCACGGCTGTTTGTGAAGCAGATTACCGGCAGGACCACGGCACCATGACTCACCCCAGCTGGATACTGCTGCGCGGGCTGGCCCGGGAGTGCCGCTATTGGGGAGACTTTCCAAAGCAACTGGCCACTCGGCTTAACGCACAAGTGCAGTGTCCGGAGCTCTATGGCAACGGCATTTATCACCAGCAGAAAAGTGCCACTTTCATAGCGGATATGGTCGACCAGCTGCGTCGCGAAGTAACTATACGCCGGCCGGTTTATCTGCTCGGGCTGTCAATGGGCGGCATGATTGCCATTGAATGGGCTGCTCGCTACCCACGGGAGGTTGCCGGTCTGGCTCTGGTGAACTCAAGCAGCACTCTTAACCCCTTCTGGCTGCGCCTTCGGCCCAAGGCCCAGCTGGGAGTGGGACTTGCACTGCTGATGAGCAGAGCGCAAAGAGAAAGGCTTATCTACCGCCTTACCTGCAATTATCGCCATGATAGCGATACCTTACTGCCAGGCTGGATACACTACGCCAACCAGTATCCCACCGCGCACAGCAACTTTGTGCGCCAGCTTGTTGCTGCTGCCCGCTACCGGGTGCCGGCCAGCAACTTGCCTGTAAAGCCGCTTGTGCTGTGTGGTCTGCAGGATCATCTGGTTAATCCATTATGCAGCCAGACACTGGCACAGCACCTGCGCGCCTCCTTGCATCAGCATCCCCGGGCCGGCCACGATCTGCCCCACGACGATCCCGACTGGCTGCTGAGCAAGCTGGCCCGATATTCAGACCAGCAAGGCTTGGATTAAAGCACCTGTGCCGCTATCCAGCCGAACAGGATCAAAGGTATGTTGTAGTGAATAAAGGTAGGGATCACCGAATCACGAATGTGATCGTGCTGGCCGTCGGCATTCAGACCGGCGGTGGGGCCCAAAGTGGAGTCGGACGCCGGTGAGCCTGCATCGCCCAGCGCGCCGGCGGTGCCTACCAGTGCCAGAGTAGCCAGCGGCGAGAAACCAAAACTGATGGCCAGCGGCACATAAATGGCGGCAATAATGGGAATGGTGGAAAACGAGGAGCCGATGCCCATGGTAATAAACAGGCCCACCAGCAGCATGACCAGCGCCGCCAGTCCCGGATTATTGCCAATCAGCGCGCCCGAGCCGGTCACCAGCTCAGGGATAGCACCGGATGCCTTCATCACGCCGGCAAAGCCCGAGGCGGCAATCATAATAAAGCCGATTAGCGCCATCAGCCGCATGCCCTGAGTGAACACATCGTCCTGATCCTTCCACTTGAACAGGCCGTTCATCGACAGCAAGGCAAAGCCCAGCAAGCCACCCAGCACCATGGAGCCGGTGGTCAGCTGCACCACCAGCGCACCCACTATGGCTACACCTATCATCATCAGCTGTTTGCGGCTGAGCTGCGGCCGGCTGGCTTTATCCTGCTTTACCTCATTCAGTGGCGACTGATAGCCGCGAGGGCGGCGATAACTGAACAGCACCGCCACCAGCAGCCCCAGCAGCATGCCCAGCGCCGGCAACAGCATGGCCTTGGGAGCCATGGCAGTGGTTACCTGCATACCCAGCTCTGCACCGGCCTGATTCACGCTGTTGGTGAGAATATCGTTAAGAAAAATGGTGCCAAACCCTACGGGTGTGGTCATGTACATAATGGTAATACTGAAGGTGATCACACAGGCCACGGCACGGCGGTCCAGCTGCAGCATGTTCATCAGCCCCAGCAGGGGCGGCACCAGAATGGGAATAAAGGCAATATGCACCGGCACCACAGTGCCCGACGCCGCCCCCACCAGGATCAGCGCGACAAACAGCAGCCATTTTACACCGCCGGGGGCAGTCTGCTCACCAGCGCCACGCCGGGCCCCCACCCAGGCCAGCGCCTTGTCGGATACCATGGCGGTAATGCCGGTGCGCGACAGCGCCACCGCAAAGGCTCCCAAAGTGGCATAAGCCAATGCTACTGTCGCACCGCCGCCCAGCCCGTCGTTAAAAGCGGAAATAACCTGATCCACCGACATGCCGGCCCAGAGCCCGCCTACCAGAGCAGCCACTACCAGCGAAAACACCACAGACACCCGGGCCAGACACAGGCCCACCATTACCAGAATCGCCAGCACAATCGCATTCATCGGATCCTCTCCCCTTTTACTCACATCCTGTTAAGGGTGCATCGGCCCCGACACACAAAAATTATTTAACATTGATAACAAATTAAGCATAAATATAGTTTCTATATGGTTGGCATAGCCTTAAGGCCATGTTCAGCCTGCCAGTGCCTGTTTGATCAATGCCAGCATGGCAGGCGACAATGGCAGTGCCAGCGCTGCCGTCTGCCCTTGCGCAGACATTTTACCCCAGGTTTTGGCAATAATGCTCACCACCTTGGCGTCGTCGTGGCCGGCAGCAAAGTCTTCAAGATAAAACTGCAGAAACACCAGACAAATCACATCTTCCAGCAGCTGGACTTCTGCATCCTGCTTCAGGTGTTGCTTCAGCAGCAGGGCGCTTACCCGTTGTTGGGCTTTTTGATCGTAACCGGCTTCAGCCATGAGATTACCGGTAAGATCGGCGTGATATTGCGCCAGTTCACTGCGCCAGCGCTTATAACCGGCTCTGTCCATGGGGTAATCGGAACGGGGAATGGCCCAGCGGCGAATATGCTGAGCCCGGGCGGCAATGTGCAGCAGCTCGCCGGCATCGGGCGCAAACATCTTGAGTTGTTGCGTCATGCGTTCACTGTAAAGGCGCTCTTTGGGCCAGTCTTTTCCTGCAACCGTCTGACGGTTGGGATCCTGCTCATTCACTTGATCTATGCCACGAATAACTTGCTCAAAACCCGATGATGGCGTCACTTGGCTAATTCCTTGCTCACAATGGCCGCAATCATACCGGCTGCAGCCCGCTTGCTCGAGCCTCAGGCACAAAAAATGCAAAAATTAATTGATGCATTTCAAATGTATCTATATCATTCAACCCCATTAAGTGACATATTTAATGCAACTTTAAAGGCAAACGAGGTACTCATGCTGGAAGCCCGCACCATTGAAATCGTGAAAAGCACCGTTCCCCTGCTGGAGTCGGCCAACACCGCCCTGACCGAACACTTCTACCAGCGGATGTTTCGCGACAATCCCGAGCTGAAAGATGTGTTTAACCTCAGCCACCAGCATACCGGCCGCCAGCCGGCCGCCCTGTTTGCCGCCGTGCTGGCCTATGCCAAAAACATCGACAACCCCGCCGTACTGAGCACAGCGGTAGAGCGCATCGCCCAGAAGCACACCGGTTTTTCCATTCAGCCGGAGCAGTACGCCATTGTGGGCCATCACCTGCTGGAGACCATTAAAGAGCTGGCTCCCGATGCCGCCACACCGGAAGTGATTGATGCCTGGGCTCAGGCCTACGGTGCCCTGGCCGATATTTTTATTGGCCGGGAAGAGCAGATTTATGCAGAGAACGAAAACCGGACCGGTGGCTGGCGCGGCACCCGTAACTTTGTAGTGAAAGAAAAGCAGGTTGAAAGCGAGCTTATCACCAGCTTTCTGCTGGCCCCCGCCGACGGCGGACCCGTGGTTGGCTTTAAGCCCGGTCAGTACCTTAACCTGCACCTGGTTTCCGACCAGCTGGCACATAATGAATATCGCCAATATTCCCTGTGCCAGGCGCCCAATGGTGAAAACTACCGCATTGCGGTGAAGCGCGAGCAGGGTGGCGTGGCCTCCAGCTTTATGCACGATCAGGTTCAGGTGGGCGACACCCTGCAAGTGCTGCCGCCTTCCGGCGACTTCTTTATGAACGTGACTCCGCAAACCCCTGTGGTACTGCTTTCCGGCGGCGTAGGTCTGACTCCCATGCGCGCCATGCTGGACCAGCTGCTGAGCCAGAATCACACAGCTCCCGTTTACTGGCTTCACGCCTGTGAAAACGGCGCTCAGCACGCCTTCAAAACAGACATTCAGGCCCGCCGTCAGGCCCATGCCAATCTGGAAGCCCATGTCTGGTACCGGCAGCCGCTGGAGGCCGATCGCCCGGCAGAAGATTACGACGCCAGCGGCCTGATGGATCTCGGCAAGCTCAGAGACGCCATCTGTCAGCCCGGTGCTCATTACTATTTCTGTGGCCCCGTGCCCTTTATGGCCATGGTGAAAGAAACCCTGTCCGGCTGGGGCATTGCCGACGACCAGCTGCACTATGAAGTGTTCGGCCCGCACCAAAGCCTGTAACCACAGCACTCTCTAATACAAGGCCCGGCTGCTTGCAGCCGGGCCTTGTTTGATCTAAACAGAAGACGTCTTCACATCGCTTCGCCATCGCGAAGGGTTAAACGGAGTTTTCTATGAACATCAACACGCTGCAGACCCTGCTGTTTGTTCCCGCCAACCGCCCCGAGCGGTTTGCCAAGGCCCTCAGCAGCGGTGCCGATGCCGTTATCATCGATCTGGAAGATGCTGTGCCTCCGGCAGAAAAGGATGCTGCCCGCAGCACCCTGGCCCACTGGCTTACCGGGCAACCTCCGGCCTCGGTATTGGTGCGCATAAACGGCACCGACACCCCCTGGTTCAATCAGGATGCCGCCCTGTGCCGTGCCGATGCGGTGGCCGCCATTGTGGTGCCCAAGGCAGAAGATCCCGATGCCCTGACTGAACTGGCCAATGCCAGCGACAAACCCCTGCTGCCTTTTATTGAGTCCGCCAGAGCCCTGGCTCTGCTCAATGATATAGCCACCGCCAATGGCGTGGCCCGGCTGCTGTTCGGCCAGCTCGACATGGCGCTGGATCTGGCCATGGACTATCCGCCTCCGGCCGGCGAGCCCCAGGATCAAACCCCTTTTTTGCCCATTCGCAGCCAGCTGGTGGTCACCTCCCGGGCTCACGAGCTGGCCGCACCGCTGGATGCGGTGTATACCGCCTTTAACGATGACGAAGGTCTGCAGAACTATGTGCGGGAAGGGGCGAAACTGGGCTTTGGCGGTGTTTTGCTGGTGCATCCGCGTCAGGTGGCTCCGGCCACTCAGGCGCTGGCCCCTACTCAGGCGCAAATCAACTGGGCAGATAAGGTCATGGCGGCCAATGAACAGACCAACGGGGCCGTGGTGGCGGTCAATGAACATATGGTAGACAGTCCGGTGGTCGCCCGGGCCCGGCGTATTTTGCAGCATAATCGCCATTAAGCAGCAGGGCCGGCAATGGCCGGCCCTGCGCTCACGAAAACGGCAACTTACAGTTTTTTCTGTACGTCTCTTGCCGCATCCTGAACCACTTCACCACCACGCTCTATGTCTTTGCCGGCACCGGCAAAGGTATTACAGCCAGTCAGCACCAGAGCTGCCGTTAAACACAATACTAATTGATGTAATTTCATTGACTGCCTCCGTAAGTTGAGTGCTTAACCAGTATAGTGATTTTCGGGCAGGTGTCAGACAGCACTTAAGGCACCCCATATCATCAGCAATGCCAATATCATGGCCGCACTCACCACCGGATAAACCAGATAACCGTCATTACTGCGCTTTGCCTGCCGGTAGAGCAGATGGACCAGTACTCTGGAATACAGCAATAACAAACAACCGGTGAGCACAAACTCCGGCAATGTCAGCCATTTGGCCCTGGTGCCGTACAGCAGCAGCAGCAAAGGCTGCAGCACTATCAGATAAAGCGTGAATTTATGCAGACGCCTGCCCAGTTCAGGCCTGCCTACCTGTTCCCGTCTCATGATTGCTCCTTGAGCTTTTCTGCCCTCATATAACGACAGAATCACAGTAAAAACAAAATCAGGCACATAAATTGCCTTAAAACAGCTCATGAGAACCTTACTGCTTTTACTGATAATCGGGCTTTACAGCGGCATTGCTCAGGCATTTAACTTTGACGGGGCGCTGTACCAGCACCCGCAGGTGCAAAAAGAGCTGGATTATCTGCATCAACATCCTAAATATCTGCAACGCAGCCGGCAAAGAGCGGAACCCTGGCTTCCTCACCTGTTGCCGCTGTTACGGGCCAGACAACTGCCTGCTCAGCTGGTGTGGTTACCGGTGGTGGAAAGTGCCTACCTGCCGGGGGCCGTGTCACACGCGGGGGCAGCCGGGTTATGGCAGCTGATGCCGGCTACGGCAGAGCGCTTTGGTATTCTGGTATCGGAGCAATACGATGGCCGGCTGGCACCGCTCAGTGCCAGCCGTGCCGCCATCAACTATTTAGCCTGGCTGTATCAATATTTTGATCAGGACTGGCTGCTGGCACTGGCCGCCTATAATGCCGGAGAAGGGCGGGTGCGCAGGGCCATTGCCCGCAGCGGCACCCGGGACTTCTGGCAGCTTCCTCTGCCGGAAGAAACCCGCCGCTATGTGCCGCGCTTTCTGGCGGTACAGTATTTGTTGGGTGAGCCGGTCAGGGGAGTGTCTTCTGTGACCGAATATAACATTACCGGGCCTGTCTCACTGAATAGTCTGGCTGCCCGGCTGGGCGTGTCAGCGGAAACATTGAAAGCCCAGAATCTGGCTATCAAAAGTCATCAGCTGCCGGCAGACCGGGAGTTCTCCATACTGGTCAGTCATACTGCTGCTCCGGGAAAAGAGCGGATCATTTCCATAGAAACACAGCCTTTGTTCACCGCTCAGGCCGCCGGTCTGGATTTGTCAGGCAGCGGCAGCCTGTTTGAGCAATCCGGCCCCGCGTTCAGCCAGGCAGCGCCGCCGGGCTGGCGGCTTTACTGAACCTGACCGGATGAACTCTGCTGCAACTGAGCACTTTGCTGCTGCTTATTGAAAATACCATCGGGTAATCCTGCCTCAAATAACGCCTGCAGCAACTGCTCTGCCTGCTGGCTGAGTATCAGCAGCTCTACACGCCGGTTATTGCCGGATGTGGGGTTTTCACGATCAAAGGGAGCCTGATCAGCCATGGCCACCACCTGCAGCACCCGGGATCCGGGCACACCGGCCAGCTCAAGCAGCTGGCGCACATTCTGTGCCCGGGCACCGGACAGATCCCAGTTGGAATAATGCTGACTGACATAACGCACCGAGTCGGTATGACCGGAAATAACCAGGCGGTTTTCCACCTTTTCAAATACCGGTGCCAGACTGCGCAGCAAGTGCTCAAAATCCGATTCCATACGCGCACTGCCCCGGCTGAACATGGGCTTGTCAGCCTGATCATGAATACGTATCCGTAGTCCTTCGGGCACTATGTCCAGCTCCAGGTTCTGCTCCATACCCTGTCGCTGGGCCAGCTGACCAATCAATACCGCCAGCTGCTGCTTGTCCTGTTCGCTTTCTACCCTGCCCGGGCGCAGCTCGGCAGGACTTTGCAATGGCTCTGTGGCCAGACTGATGTCCTGCAGCTCGGTGGCCTGGCCGGGGATCTGTGCCAGCGGCTGCCCCTGCATGTCTACCGGAAACGGCGTTCCTCCCAGCAGGTAAGGGCTGGTGCTGCCTTCAAATACCGAATAGTCGCGCAGCTTGCTGGATACGGTTTCCCGCTCCTGCTCACTGGACACCGCCAGTATCCACAACACCATGAACAGGGCCATCATGGCCAGGGCAAAGTCGGCAAACGCCACTTTCCAGGCCCCGCCATGACTGCCCTCCCCTTTATGGCGCGATTTGCGCCGGACGATAATGGTTCCCTGATCCCGCATCAGACGCTGTCCGCTTCTGCTTCGTTCAGCCAGGATTCCATATCCATAAAGCCTGGCTTGATGTCCTGTTCAATCGACTTGCGGCCGGCATCTACCGCCAGCAGAGGAGACTTGCCACCCACATGGGCGACCAGCACGGCTTTCACACACTCCAGCGCCGTAATCCGCCGGCCCACCCATTGTTCCATGGCGTTGCTGGCCGGGCTCAGCAAACAATAACAGACAAAAATACCCAGAAAGGTGCCCACCAGGGCAGCGGCCACATGCACCCCGATATAGGTTAAGGGGCCGTCCAGATGCTGCATGGTAATAATAATACCCATCACCGCTGCCAGAATGCCAAAGCCGGGCATGGCATCGGCGGTTTTGGCCATGGCATGTGAGGGCTTGAGCATGCTTTCTTCCAGGGCATCAATCTCCTGCTCCAGCAAGGCTTCCAGCTCGTGAGCACTGAGCTTGCCCATGCCCAGCATGCGCAGATTATCAATAATAAAGCCCAGCAGCTCCGGTCTGGTCATAATCAGGGGGTAACGGCTGAACAGAGGGCTGGTATCAGGCGACTCTACATGACCATCCAGCGCCTTAAGTCCCTTCAGCCGGGTTTCCTGCAGCAGCTGGTGCAACAGAGGCAATAACTGCCGGTACAGTTCGGCATCGTCTTTCTGCCCGCCACAAATGGCTTTCAGCTGCTGCCAGATCCCCTTTAACACAGCCGCAGAATTCCCCAGGATCAGCGCGCCCAGTCCGGCTCCCACAATAATGACAATTTCAGCTGGCTGCCACAGTGCCGCCAGCTTGCCATTGGCCATCATAAAACCACCAAACACACAGATCAGAATAACGGCTAGTCCTACCAGCTTCTGCATCAGGTTTCTCCACTACTGGCAAATTCGCGGTTTAACAAAGCCAGGCATTGTTTATGCAACTGGCACACTCTGGACTCGGTCAAATCGAGCACCAGGGCAATTTCTTTCATGTTCAGTTCATGCTGGTAATACAACGACATCAGCCGCTGCTCCCGTTCGGGCAGGCGTGACAGCAAGGCACGAATATGACGCTGCTGATCCAGCCGGCCCAGTGCGTCGTTGTTGGCAGGTTCGTGACCGTGTTCCAGCAGTTCCTGCAGGCTTTCCATTTCCGCCAGCTGGCCGGCATACAGAATGCTGCGCAGTTCATCCATATCCACCCCCAGCGCCTCGGCCAGCTCTGGCTCTGTAGGCCGACGGCCCAGACGACGCATCAGCTCCCGCTCCGTTTGTGAACAATGGTGACTTTGCTGGCGTAACAGCCGTGGCCGCCAGTCATGCCTGCGCAACTCATCCAGAATGGCTCCGCGTACCCGTTTAAAGGCAAAACTGGCAAAGCTGTCATCAGGCGGCCCACCATAACGGCGCAAGGCCTCCAGCAAACCCATAATGCCAATCTGAGCCAGGTCATCGGCATCCATCACGCTGTTCACCTGATTTCTGAGCTGGCCCAGCACCCGTTTTACCAGCGGCATGTACTGTTCGAGCCAATAGCTTTCATTTTCTGCCCGGGAGCCCAGCTCGGTTTCCTGTTCAGGCCAGTGCTGCTCCATTAACATGCCCGCCTCCTATTGAATAACCAGCTTGGTGATCAGCACCGCCTCTACCGAGGGCGCATAGCCATAGCTTTGCAGCCGCTGATTCAGCGCCTGCTGCAATTCGGTCTCGAATCCGTCCATTTGCTGCAGCCGGGCCTGTACCTGCTCATGGTCAAAACCACTGAAATAACCAAGTGTGGTATTTCTCAGTGCCGGCAATATGCCCTGCCACAAGCTCACCTGCCGGGGCTGATGACTCATCAGCGCCAGCTCCAGCACCATGTAGTGGTTGCGACCTTCTCCGGCCAGCCCGATAACAAACTGCTCCAGCGGCTGAAATTGTGGCTCACTGACCGGCTCAGGTTCGGGAGCCGGCTGCAACATGGCCAGCCAGCCCTTTTCTTCCAGCGTCTGGCGGTAATCGGCCAGCACAAAGGTGCCGGCTCCCATGCCCGCCAGCAGGGTTATCAGTAACAGCAGGCCAATCAGTAAATAAGAACGGGATTTTTTTGCCACTTGCTTGTTTCCTTTAGTTAAACCAGAGCGTTAAACCAGCCCTGCCCTTCGGGGCGTAACGCGGCGTCATCATCATGTTCACCGGCCATGCCAATGTGTGTTTCATCATTCATGACGTGCGGCGCAGATGAATGCTTGCCCTGCTGACCCACATTCACCTCCACACCGCCACCATGCTGGCTCAGCAAATCCTGACGCAAACGATCAGCCTGAGCCGTAATGGCATCACGAATGCCGGCATGGCTGGCATTAATCTGTATCTGCAGCCTGTCGCCTTCCAGCCTTACCGTCAGCTCCATGCGCCCCATTTCCGGCGGATCCAGCTTGATCCGTGCTTGCTGTACCTGCTGATTCAGCTGCAGCTCTACCTTGTCTTTCAGAGTGTGCAGCAACTGCTGGCCCAGCATCGCCTTGTCTGCCGGCACCTGCAGCGGAGCCCACTCGTGAACAGCAGCAGGCGCTCTCGTTGCCGAAAAAGGAAGGGCCGGCGGATGACCATCGGTGCCGGGAGTGGGTATTAATGAGGCAGCAGGAGATGAAGCCGGCGGCAGTGCATCAGCTCCGTTCAGACGTTGCAGCACCAATCCGTTATTAAAAGAGACGGCCGCTTTGTTTAACGCCGATTGCTCCGGCCCGGGTACATACTGGACTGCTGGTTGTACCGGCCCGGGGGCATATTGGGCTGCCGGTTGCAACGACTGTTGCTGCAGCCGCCACAGCTGCACCGGTACTTTTTCTGATGACGCGCCGGCATCATCCGTGGTTATCAGGGGGCTATACTGCGCCGTTTCGAACGGTGTCAGCTCGGGCGTATCGCCGGCTTGCCTGTACTCTGGCAGATCAGCATTGGGGGCCGCTACGGAATGATCTTGCACCGGCAGAGACTCACCCACTAACTGCCCAAAGCCGGCTGTTTGCTCATCGGGCTGTTCAGCCGGCTGTTGTGCTGGTTGCTCGGCTGATGGTTCAGTTACTTGTTCGGCTGACGGCTCGCCTTCATGTCCGGCCGGCAAGATATTGACCAAGCCAGGCCTGGTGTCAGCTGGCAGCAGCCCGGCGTCAGGCAAATACCCGGCAAAGCCCGGCATTTCTTCAGCAGAAAAGCCCGGCTCTGCTTTGATGTTTTGCTCAAAGCCAACCACAGTGCTCACTGTTCGGCCCGGCAAAGAGACCGGCAGTGACATCACGCCTGCTCCTCCAGCTGGCTTATCCAGTCATAGGCCAGAGAGCCCTGATGCTGCTGACGCAGCTGGCCCAGCTGCTGCTCAAGCAGGCCGGCCTGCTCACTGACCAGCCGGAAATGTTCACGATATTGAGCAGCAAAGCGGTTCAGCAGCATTTTTTGCTGCTCGGTCAGCTGTGCGCGATAGGGCCTGAGATCACTCAGCACCAGGCTCAACTGGCCATCAAGCTCGCTCAGCCAGCCCCATTGCCCCGCCTTTACCGCCTGCTCGGTGCGTTGCTGCAATATCAGCAGACGCGCGAAAATAGGCGCAATGTCAGACCGTTCATGAGGCTTGAAGGCAGCAGCGGAAGGAATGGCGGCTTCCGCTGCCGGCACAGAAGGGTCCTGCTGCCTGGTCATGCCGGTACTCCGTTACCCATGCCCTGCCAGCCGTCCCGCAGATCGGCCAGTACCTTGTTCACCGGTGCCAGCAGAGATGCATCATTATGCACACTGGCGCTGAACAGCTGCCGGCCACAGAAGTCATAGAGCGCATGCAGATTAAAGGCCAGCTCGCCGCCGTTCTCCATATCCAGTGAACTATCCAAACCTCCAATAATATCAATGGCTTTGGCAATGGATTTACCTTTTTGCTCCATGCGGCCGGCAACAATATGGCCTTCGGCGCGGGCAACTTCATCCATCAGTCCGTCCATCAGCATCAGCACCAGCTCACGGGGCGAGGCCTGAGCAGCCCGGGCATCGGTGTGGGTATGCTGGTAAATATCAAGGCCGGAATCGGCATCAAACATGGTCAGCTCCTGGCGTTATTAAAACATGGTCATGGTCTGTTGCATTTGCTGTGCCAATGTTTGCATACGGGTAAACTGCCCCAGATAGCGCTGATAAACCTTGTTCATACGATTATCCAGTGCTTCCTGACGGTCGGTAATGCGATCCAGTCCGCTCTGCAGGCTGCGGTCGCGCTGCACCAGAGTCCCGTTGCGATCCAGATAGGGCTTAACATCGGCTTCCAGCCGGGTGAGCAGACCATTTTCACCGGTAAAAGCCTGTTCCAGCGCACCGGGTTTATTTTGCTGCAACCTGGCCATGGCGGCAGTGTCGAGTGACAGCTTGCCGTAGCGGTCTGTTTTGATGCCCAGCTCCGCCAGACTGACACCGGCAGGCGGGTTAGAAAGAGTACCGCGCAGCCTGCCCAGCAACCCCCGGGCCATGCTGTCGCCGGCCAGTACTGCCTTACTGCCTTCCTTGCTTTGAGTATGCTTTTGCACTTCTCCCACCAGGCTGTTGTAGGCATCCACGATTCCCTTGAGCGACTCCTCAATGGCGGTCTGGTCGGTAGACACGCTGAGCGAAAGCGGCGCATCGGTATAGTTACCGAATTCATCCTGAGCATGGGCCTTGCTGACGGTCAGGTTGAGACCGTCTATCTGGCCGTCAAAGTTGTTGGTGCTGCTGG
The DNA here is from genome assembly GCF_000381965.1 of Oceanimonas smirnovii ATCC BAA-899. Classification (GTDB taxonomy): domain Bacteria; phylum Pseudomonadota; class Gammaproteobacteria; order Enterobacterales; family Aeromonadaceae; genus Oceanimonas; species Oceanimonas smirnovii. The sequence continues at coordinate 397,708 of NZ_KB908454.1, read as the reverse complement.
CAAGCTGCAGGCCGCCGGCACCGCCCAGCTCTATGACGGCATCCTGTGCCGAGGCCAGCTGGGTTTTATTGGTAATGGCCGTTTGCAGCTGGGTAAAGCCGGCCTCGCCGTTGCCGCCGCTCAGATTGATGGTCATGGCCTGGCTGGCACCGGTTTTGCTGCCGGTCAGCATAAGGTGAGTCTGACCACCGGAACGCACCAGAGAAGCCTGCACGCCATTATTGTCGGCTGCCTTGTTAATGGCATCACGCAGACCGGTCAGTCCGCTGGCCGAGTCAAGGGTCGACAGATCCAGACTCAGGGTCTGGCCATCCACCGTAATATCCAGAGTGCCCTGCGTGGGCACGGTCCAGCTCTCATCAAGCGCAAGAGAATACTGATCTGCCTTGGCCAACTGTTTGACATAGAGCTGATAATCGGCATTGGCCGCGCCGGCCTTTACCGTGGCAGTGGCATAGCCTTCACTGCTGAACGTGGCAGACTGACTGCTCAGGCCACCGTTTTCATTCAGCCCCTTGATGGCGTCCTGCAGTGCCTGCAGTTTGTTCTTGATCTGGCTGTAAGCCTCTTTTTCGGCACTCAGCTGGTTATGCTGGGTTCTCAGCAGACCTTCCAGGGGCGCTCTGTCTGCCGATGTCAGCATCTGCGCCATAGAAGAGGGATCCATTCCATTCATTCCAAACATTGCCACCTCCGCAGCGTCTTAAAAACAGGCATATTTATTTATTCAAACAACGGCACTTACCGCGACAGACTTAAACAGGAAACAGATTTATAAAATAAAAAAACGGCTCATAAAGAGCCGTTAAAAAAAGCAAAGAACACAATCCGGGGACAGGCCCCTCAAACAAGCTATTGGTTATTAACGCAGCAGCGACATCACCAGACCGCTCATCTGGTTGGCGTTGCTCAGCACCGACATGCCGGACTGCATCAGCATCTGGTTTTTGGACATGTTGGAGGCTTCAGACGCGAAGTCGGCGTCCATAATACGGCCCTTGGCAGCTTCACCATTCTCGCGCATATTGCCCAGGTTGGTGATGGTGTGCTCCAGGCGGTTGATATTGGCACCCAGCTGACCGCGAACTCCACTTACAGCCCCCAGAAAGGTGTTCAGCGTATCAATCGCGGCGGATGCATCCGCTTCCAGATTACCTAATGCGGTAGTCTCGGGAGGACCTGCAGTAATTGCAGATTTAGCATTGATGTCCTGTACGGCTGCGCTGATATCCACACTTAAGGTCTCACTGGTGCTGGCACCAATCTGAAATGACACTGCAGCTGCACCAAATTTGCCGCCATCTGTCAGCAAATTAGTGCCGGCACCATAGCTGGTGTTACCCATAATGTTGGCAATTTCCTTGCCCAGCTGAAGAAACTCAGTATTCATGGCTTTCAGCTCGGCATCAGAATTGGTGCCGTTGGCACCCTGAGTGGCCAGGTCCTTCATGCGCTGAGTAATATTGGTTATCTCATCAAAGGCACCTTCGGCGGTCTGCATCATGGAGATGGCATCCTGGGCATTACGCATGGCAACACCCTGGCCGTTGGTCTGGGCCTGCAGGCGCACGGCAATCTGCAGGCCGGCGGCGTCGTCGGCGGCGGAGTTAATGCGAAAACCGGTACCCAGACGCTCCATGGCAGTGCCCAGCATCTTGTTGGTGCTGTTCAGCGTATTCTGCGTTACCAGCGAGGTGTAGTTGGTATGAATGGACAATCCCATAATCGTTTCCTTGTAAAAAGCATGAATGGGTGATTCATAATGACAAAACGGCCGGGCCAGGGCGGGACTTTAATAAAAACACCAATAAAAAAGGCTCCGGTAACAGGAGCCTTGAATACAGCAAACTTAGCTTAACGCAGCAGCGACATCACCAGACCGCTCATCTGGTTGGCATTGCTCAGCACCGACATGCCGGACTGCATCAGCATCTGGTTTTTGGACATATTGGACGCTTCGGAGGCGAAGTCGGCATCCATAATACGGCCCTTGGCAGCTTCACCATTCTCGCGCATATTGCCCAGGTTGGTAATGGTATGCTCCAGACGGTTGATATTGGCACCCAGCTTACCACGCACTGCACTGACCGAATCCAGCAAGGTGTTCATGTCAGTAATCGCAGTAGTCGAATTAGCCTGATTGGTCAGATCGCCCAGAGTGACAGCACCGGCTGCTCCGATATCAGTGTTAAGCGCCTTCACTTCGGTGCTGACATCAACGGTCAGGGTTTCTGTCGTTCCAGCGCCAATCTGAAATTTAACACCGCCCGCTGCTTCAAACTTACCAGCAGCAGCAAACAGATTGGTACCAGCGCCGTAGCTGGTGTTGGCCATAATATTGGCCAGTTCTTCACCCAACTGCTGATATTCCGTGTTCAGCGCAGTGTTTTCCGCAGCAGAGTTGGTGCCGTTAGCACCCTGAGTGGCCAGATCCTTCATGCGCTGAGCGATGTTGGTCATTTCATCAAACGCACTTTCTGCAGTCTGCATCATGGAGATGGCATCCTGGGAGTTACGCATGGCCACACCCTGACCGTTGGTCTGGGCCTGCAGGCGCACGGCAATTTGCAGGCCGGCGGCGTCGTCGGCGGCGGAGTTAATACGAAAACCGGTGCCCAGGCGCTCCATGGCGGTGCCCAGCATCTTGTTGGTGCTGTTCAGGGTGTTCTGGGTAACCAGAGAGGTGTAATTGGTATGAATGGACAGGCCCATAATCGTTTCCTTGTAAAAAAGCATGAGGTGCTTGGTTCACTCAATTAAAACGGCGGCTGATTTGGACAACTTAAAAGAAAAGGTAAAAATTTTTATTCCTTGCGCAACTTATTCCTTGCGTAATAGTGCCACCGCATTGTGGCGGGTCACATTGGCCTGGGCCACCAGCGCCGACACCAGCTGCTCAAAAGGGCTGGCGCTGCGTTCGAGTGGAACCTTGCTGGCCGGAGCCGGCACTGCGGGCCATTCGTCGGCCATTTGCTGCAAAATAAAACGACGCTGCTCCTGCAGCCGGGCGCTGTAGTCATGAATGCGGCTCATTACCCGCTGCAGGTGTTCCCGCTCACTGGCCAGCTCGCCCTTGCGGGCTGCCTGCAGCAACGGTGCCAGCGCATCGGGCTCGGGAGTGGGTTTGATCAGCACCGGCTCACCCGCCGGCACCCGCACGCCTTCCCCCTGCATTAAAATAGGCTGACGCAATATGGCCTCGGCCCGGTCGCTGGCTTCCAGCTGCACTTTGCCCTGCGCCGCAGCAGCAGTAATACCAACAGGTTTCAGGTGACGGTTCAGCTGGGCAAGGGTATCCGCCGGGCGCTGCCCCGGGTGAATGGTAATACCCATGGCCTGCTGCTGGCCGGCCAGCAACAGGGTAATACGCTCGCGGCTGCCTTTTACGCTCAGCAGATCAACCTTGTCGAGCTGAAACCGATGGCGCGCGGCGTTACCTTCCAGCGCCTTGGGCTGCAGCCGTGCATCCAGCCTGCCTTGCTGCTGCAGCTGTTCACTGAGCCGGCTCAGCTGCTCACCCCATTGCTGCTGCTGCTCAGCATTCATACCCGATGCCTGCAGCCGCTGGGCCAGAGCACGCAACTGCTGCCAGGCCTGATTCAGCGACTGCTCCGCTGCCTGCAGCCGGGCCACGCCGGACTGAGCCTGACTGAGCTTGCCCCACTGCTGAAAACGCCCCGGTGCAGACAGTCCGGTCCGGCCGGTGATAAGCGTCTTATCACCATTTTTTTTGTCGGCAGGACCGGGAGCGGCAGCAATATTTCCGGCCGGCTCCAGCGAGCTGTTGACCGCGCCCGGACGTGTGCTGGCAACGTGCATAATGTTATTTATCCTTACAGGGCGTTAAACAGCGACAGCTTGTTCACATTAACAAAGGCCTGCTGGCTGCTTTGCAGCGCCAGCAGCATCTGCTGCATATTCATTGCCGCTTCGCCATAGTCCAGTGCCGACAGCTCATTATGCAGACCCTGGCCAAACACCTTCATTTCGCCATGGGTAGCCACTACCTGCTCCAGACCATTGATACGCCCGCCAATATCGGTGAGGGTGCGGGTCAGATTACCGATACCCTTGTCCATGCTGCTGAGCATATCGGCCACATCATTGCTGATATTGCCGGTAGCGGTATCCAGCAGCTGAATAAAGTCATGTACATCCTGCAGCAGATTGCCGCCGTTAAACATCAGCCCTTCGGCAGTATCGTTGGCAGACACGCTCACGCCGTTGGCAATGCTGACCTGACGCTGATAGTCATCCCCCTGATAACTGAATACCCCGGCAGGATTTTCTGCCACCGCCGGCACATCGGTGCGGGAGCCGGAAAACAGGTAATGGCCTTCTTCATTACGGGCATTCACCAGATCCAGCAGACTCTCTTTGAGCGATTCCATTTCCTGAGTCAGCGCCCGGCGCTCTTCCAGCCCATAAGTGCCGTTACCCGCCTCAACTGTCATGTCCCGCAGCCGCAGCAATATGTCCTTCATGGCGTCTATCTGGGTTTCCTGCTGGCCCAGCCGGCTGGTAACCTGCAGAGCGTTTTTTTCGTACTGCTCGATGGCACTGATTTCCTTGTCGATGCCCTGCAGCCGCACAGTAGCGAGCGGGTCGTCCGATGGCTTGAGAAGACGATCACCGCTGCCCATTTGCTGCAGCAGCTTGCCATAGTCGGCACCGCCCTGCTGCATGCTCTGCATCATGATCCGCTGAATTTGTCCTGTACTGACGCGCATGAATACTCCCGTTAAATCATGTTGAGCAGGGTATTGAACAGCTGATCGGCAGTACCAATCACCTTGGCATTGGCCTGATAATTCTGCACATAGTTCATCATGTTCATGGCTTCTTCATCCAGGTTAACACCACTGACACCGTCACGACGGGCCTGAGCCTCGGTACGAATATTATCGGATGCAGCGGCATCGGCCTGCCACTGGGCACTGGTAATGGCCAGATCACCCACCAGCGAGCGATAACTTTCATAACTGGCATCTTCCAGCCCCAGCAGCGTTTGCAGATTATCATTATTGCCCGGGCCGCCAGCCCCCGCGGCCAGCGCCAGCTGCTCCGGCGTCAGATCATCGGGCACCTTCAGGCTGCCGGCAGCATCACCGGCGGTAAACTCAAACAGGGGGGCACCGGGCTGGCCATTGAGATCCACTCCCTTGGCCAGCTGCTGATTGACCTGAGTGGCAAATTCTTCGGCAATGCGGTTCATTTCATTGCGGGCCGGCTGCAGTTGCTGCTCCCGGTGCAGCATCAGGCCTCCCAGGCTGCCGCCTGTGCTGCCGTCAAGCGGGTAATCCTGACCGCTGAAATGGACCGATACGCGCGTATCGTCCCGGCTGATTTGTGCAGCCTGGCTACCCAGCACCAGCGGCTGGCCCTGCTCCAGACTCACATTAATAGTGCCATCGGCCTGCTGAGCGGTACGAATATCCACCAGTCCGGCCAGCTGACGCAACGCTTCATCGCGGCTGTCTTGAAGAATACCGGCGTTACCGCCCCTGGCACCCACCGACTTGATTTTTTGGTTCAGCTCCGCCACCTGAGTTAACAGACTGTTGGCCTGGCTGTTGGTCGCATCCAGTTGATCCAGCACCCGGCGCTCCTGGGCATCCAGCTGACTGCCAAGATGATTGAAACGCTGAGTCAGGGCTTTGGCCGATGCAATAATCTGCTGGCGGGGAGCCATGCTCTGGGGCGTTTCGGCAGCACCGTTAAGGGCGGCAAAGAATTGATTAAGACCGGGCAGCAGACTGCTGTCCTCGCTGCCCAGCACGGTTTCCATCTGGCCAAGATAATCACTGACCTGCCGGCGCTCGCCGGCTTCAGATTCGGCCCGCCACAACTGAGCCGTGAGAAACTCATCCGCCACCCGGCGCATGCCGGTGACCTGTACACCACTGCCACCCATGACACCAAAGCCGCTTTGCCGGGCTGCCAGCTGCACTTCCTGGCGGGTATAGCCGGGCACATTTACGTTGGCCACGTTCTGACTCATGGTATTCAGCGCCGCCTGGGCTGCCTGCAGGCCCGACAGGCCGTTATTGATCATCGCCATTCCTGGTTATCCGTTTTTGGCCACCCGCAGCGGCTGGCTGAAGGCGGCAAGGGAAGTCTCTCCATTATTAGCGACCGTGGCAGCCGGTGTCTTTAACAGGCCCCCCAGCTGATTCACCATCAGCTCCCGCAGCCCGGTCTGCCCACGGGAAGCCAGGTTCATGGCAATCTGGCCGTCGTGCCAGTCGCGCATCATGGTCTGCTGCGGGCCTGGGGCAAAAGGGCTGTCGGGATCCCGTAAGGCATCGGTGGCGGAACGCATGTTTTTCAGTACCATCTGCAGAAACATCGCTTCAAACTGTTCGGCGGCTTGCTTCAAGCCCTGCTCCGGTGACTGGCGCTTGATGCTATCCAGCCCCTGCCAGTTAAGGTATTGGCTCTGTTCGGTTTTCATTATTTTTATTCCTTACAACACGACCAGCTCAGCTTCCAGGGCACCGGCTTCGTCCAGCGCCTGCAAGATCGACATCAGATCATCCGGCTTGGCACCGATACTGTTCACCGCCTGCACTATCTCATTCAGCTCTGTGCCTTCGGGCCATACAAACATCTCGCCCGGCTCCTGCTCCACCTTGAGATCCGACTCGGGCGTGACCGCAGTTTGCCCTTGCGAGAAAGCATTGGGCTGGCTCACATTAAATCGCTCGGTAATGGTCACGGTCAGATTGCCATGGCTGACCGCAGCGGCCCGCACCTTGACATTCTGTCCCACCACCACTGTGCCGGTGCGGCTGTTGAAGACTACCTTGGGCCGCTTTGGCCCCATATCAACCCGCACATCTTCCAGCATTGACATAAAAGTGACCCGCTGGCGGGCATCTGCCGGTGCTCTTACCTCAATGGCACGGGGGCCGGTGGCCTGAGCCACATCAGGGCCAAACACCTGATTAATGGCCTGCTCCACGTTACGGGCACTGCGAAAGTTGGCATCCTTGAGATTCAGGGTCACCACCGGCTCACTGACAAAGCTGGAAGGAATTTCATTCTCGATCAAGGCACCGTTGGGGATCAGCCCGGCTGTGGGTACGTTAACGGTAATGGAAGAGCCGCTGTTACCTTCTGCCTTCAGGCCGCCCACCACCAGATTGCCCTGGGCCACGGCATACACCTGGCCGTCCACGCCACGCAACGGGGTCAGCAGCAGAGTGCCGCCGCGCAGGCTTTTGGCATCGCCGATGGAAGACACAGTCACATCCAGCGTCTGGCCGCGACCGGCCAGCGCCGGCAGAGTGGCGTGCACCGACACCGCCGCCACGTTTTTCAGCCGGGGATCCGTGCCGTCTTCCAGCTGCACACCAAACTGGCGCAACATATTGGTCATGGACTGGCCGGTAAATTTCACCTGACTGCGATCGCCCGTGCCCGACAGGCCCACTACCAGACCATAACCCACCAGCTGATTGTCACGAATGCCCTGCACGTCCACCACATCCAGCAGCGGCCGCTCACTGGCCTGCGCCGTCAGGGCACTGAGCAGCAGGCTCAGTATGATCAAAAACGAATACTTCATTCTCAGCTCCTACAGAGGAAACCAGCTGCTGTTAAAGAACCGCGACAGCCAGCCCGCCTGATTGCTGTCGGCCAGCGCACCGCGACCGGCATAGGTAATGCGGGCATCGGCCAGCCGCTGAGACGGCACCCGGTTCTGGCTGTCAATATCATCAAGGCGAACCAGCCCCTGCAGACGTACATATTCATCCCCCTGGTTCAGCCGAATCCACTTCTCTCCCTTTACCCGCAACACGCCGTTGGGCAGCACTTCCGAGACGGTGACGGTAATGGAGCCGGACAGAGTGTTCTGCTGGCTGGTACTGGCTGAGCCACTGAAGTCACGGTCGGCACTGGCCTCGGCGGTCAGGTTGGTGCGCAGCTTGCGCCCCACCAGCGGCACCGGAATATCAATGCTGCTGCTTTTATCGAGGCTGGTGTCGGCTTTTTTACTGGACTGAGTACGCTCCTGCAGCAGCACCGTCAGCATGTCACCCACCCGAAAGGCACGTCTGTCCTGAAACAGGGCAATCATGGTGCCGTTGCTGAAAGCACTGCCATGACGGGCCTGCTGATGAGCCGGCACTGTGGGCGGTGTGGGCGCCCAGTCATCCTCACCCGGCTTTGGCGGAACCAGCTCATAGGTGGTGCAGCCGCTTAGTATCAGCAGCGCGACCGCCGGCAAATGGCGCAATATGTTCATCACAATGCCTGACTGACGAACTTCAGCATCTGATCCGCCGCCGAGACCACCTTGGCGTTCATCTCGTAGGAGCGCTGAGTGGTAATCATGTCCACCATTTCTTCCACCACGTTCACATTGGAGCCTTCCAGCGTCCCTTGCTTGAGGGTGCCCAGTGCTTCATCACCGGCTTGCCCTTCCATCGGCTCACCGGAGGCGCCGGTCTGGCGATACAGGTTACCGCCCATGGCCTCAAGTCCGGCCGGATTGGAAAAATTGGCCAGGGTGATAAGACCCAGTTCCTGGGGCTCGGCCTGGCCAGCCAGAGTGGCACTGACGATACCATTGGTACCTACTGTCACATTGATGGCGTTTTCCGGAATCTCAATCTGAGGCACCAGCGGCAGACCGTCGGTATTCACCATCAGCCCTTCAGAATTACGGTGAAACTGGCCGTTACGGGTGTATGCCAGCTCACCGTTGGGGCGCTCAATCTGAAAAAAGCCCTGCCCCACAATGGCCATATCCAGCTCCTGGCCGGTATTCTGAAAACTGCCGGTAGTAAATACTTTCTGGGTACCCACCACCTTGACGCCGTTCCCCATCTGAATACCGGTAGGGATCTGGTTTTGCTGATCCGCCGCCGCACCGGGCTGACGCTGCACCTGATAAAAGAGATCTTCAAAGGCCACGCGGTCACGCTTGAAACCTACCGTGTTGACGTTGGCCAGGTTATTGGAAATGGCGGTCATGCGCGCATCCTGTGCGCTCAGACCGGTTTTGCTTACCCACAGGGCTGCATGCATGATTATGTATCCTGTTTCAATTCGTTAAATGACCGGAGCTCAGCTGCCGCGGATCAGGCGGGCACCGGCCCGGGCCTGGTCATCGGCGGTTTTCATGGCGCGCACCTGCAGCTCAAACTGCCGGCCCAGTGCCATGGTCTGTACCATCTCTTCCACCACATTGACGTTGGCACCTTCCAGATAGCCCTGCTTGAGCACTATATTTTCATCCACGGGCAATGGACCGGGCTGGTCGGCATAAAAGAGACCATCCAGCCCCTTTTTCAGCTGCCCTTCTTCAGGGCGTACCAGCTTGATGCGGCCGCCTTCAATCTGAGCTCCGCCTCCGGGCGGGGTCAGGCTGACGGTGCCGTCATTGCCGATTTCCAGTTTGCTGAACTCGGGCAGCACCAGAGGGCCGTCTTCTCCCATGACCGCATAGCCGTTAATAGTGAGCTCACCTTCCGGGCTGATCAGCATATTGCCGGCCCGGGTATAACCTTCGTTGTTATCCCCGCTCTGAACCCCGATAAAACCTTCTCCCTGAATGGCGATATCGAGATCCCGGCCGGTTTGCTGCAGGAGCCCGGCCGCCATATTGGTGCCGGCGGGCAGACTCTGGGCCAGTGCCCGGGTATGCAGCCCATCCCCCTCAAGAAAGCGGGCCGAGGCCTGCTCATAATCAGCCCGAAAGCCCTGTGTATTGGCATTGGCCAGGTTATTGGCGCGAATGCCCTGAGCCATCATGGCGTGCTGGGCCCCGGACATGGCGGTATAAAGCAAACGATCCATTCAGCGGCCTCAGAAGGAGTTGAACAGCACCTGCGTCATCTTGTCGGCGGCGCTGATGCTTTTGGAGTTGGCCTGATAGTTACGCTGGGCGGTCATCAGGTTGACCAGCTCACCGGTCAGATCGACGTTGGAGCCTTCATAGGCACCGGCGGTCAGGGTGCCCAGAGTACCGGTACCCGGATCCCCCATGACCGCCGCGCCGGAAGCAAAGCTCTGGTGCCAGCTGGTGTTATCTCCCTGGCGCAGGCCATTGGGGTTGGCAAAGTTGGCCATGACTACCTTGCCCTTGATCTGATCCTGACCGTTGGTAAATACCGCATACATATCACCGTTGGATTCAAAGCGAATGCCCGCCAGCTCACCGGCGGTATAACCGTCGGGCTGGTTGCGGGACACGGTGAATTCACTCGCATACTGGGTCATGTCAGCAGGAGTAAGAGTGATATTGACCGGCTCGGCACCTTCCGGTGTAAAGGCCAGCGCAATCTTGCTGAGCCGAGCATTATCGGCATCAATCACAGCATTAGTACCGGTAACACCAGTGAACTTACCGTCGCTGCCAAAACTTAAGGTTGCGCCGGGCAACGACATTGGTGCTTCCGGTGGCGGTGGTGAAGCCGGGTCTTTATTCAGAGGCTCACCATCCACATAAAAGTGCTGCTGCCATTCATTGGCACCGGTTTTAACAAAGTACTGGGTCAGCACATGCCGGGAACCAAGTGAATCAAACACTTCACTGGACTGAGAAAAGTTGTAACTGGTAGCATCATCTGGAGCAAAAGTTGCCTCCGGAATTTCCGCATCCGCCTTCAGGTTAGCGCTGAATTCTACCCGGGTGCTGGCCTTGGCTGGTAAAGCTGCTCCGTCAACCCGCAAATCCTCAATCACGCCCTGCTGCAACTGGCCTGCCTCATTGACCATGTTGCCCTGCAGGCGCATACCGTTGCCGCTGACGATATAATTGTTAGCATCCCGGTTAAAGGTACCGGCCCGGGTAAAGGCCGTCTGGCCGTTCAGACTGGTCATAAAGAAACCATTGCCGGAAATGGCCAGATCCAGGGCGCGGCCGGTGTTCACTACATCACCGTCCCGTTCAAAATTCTGAGTAACATTACTGACCTCTACTCCACTTGGCTGACCACCACCATAAACAGCAGCAAATTCCGCCCGGGCGCTCTTGAAACCGGCGGTGGATACGTTGGCAATATTGTGGCTGATTACTCCCAGCGACTCGCTGGTGGCCCGCAGACCATTAAGGCCGATACTCATGGACATAACTGATTTCCTTAAGCGATTAAGACTGACCGAACTCGGTCACCTGGAACAATGACATCTGGCCCACACCCGCCAGCCCCAGCATGATGTCGCCGCCACCGGCAGGCAGGCTGACTTTTTCAACGGTGCGTGCCATATGGGGTGATAACGACAGGCTCTCTCCCTTACGGCTGGCCACTACCTTAAATTCGTACTCACCCGCCGGCAGCTCGGCAAGGCTGAAGTCCTGATCACCGGCGGGATTGCGCCATTCCTGCTGATGAACCCGCTGCCCGCTCTGGTCATAAACTTCCAGAGAAAGCTGCTCGGTACCCGCCGGCACCGGTATGGTGCCGCTCAGGCTTTCCGCCGACGCCAGACTGATGGACTGCACCGGTACCGTTACCTTTTTCCCCATCAGGGAGGTGCTGCCCAGCACCTGCAGAGTGTCGAGCAGGGTAGCCTGCTGCTGGGCCTGCATTTTCATCTGCTCAATGCCTTCCACCATGCTGAACTGCGCCAGCTGGGTCACATACTGGGTGCCATCCAGCGGGTTGAGGGGATCCTGATTGTTGATCTGGGCTACCATCATCTGCAGAAATTCACTGCGCAGATCACTGACACCGCCACCACCGGCGGCAGGCGCTATGCCGTTTTTCGGGTTGCTGACGGCGCTGTCCAGGCCGTTAATGCTTGCCAGTGCCATGATTAACGCTGCCCCAGATTCAGCAGACCCTGCTGCATGCTGTTCACCCGGCCAATCACTTCCACCGCCGACTCAAAACTGCGCGAGGCAGACATCATGTCGGCCATTTCTTCCATGACGTTCACGCCGGCGTAATACACATGGCCGTCGGCATTGGCCAGAGGATGATCCGGCTGATAACGTTGCTCGGGCTGGCGATCCGAGGGCAAGACACCCGCTATATTCACTTTGGCACCAGCCAGATCACCGGCCTGGGTCTGCTGATACAAAGTGGCAAACACCGGTTTGATAGCACGGTAGGCTTCCTCTTCACTGGCCGCCACCGAGCCGGCATTAGCCAGGTTGGACGCCACTGTATTCATACGACTGGTCTGCGCCTGCAGGGCGCTGCCGGCTATGTCATATATTCCGCTAAACGACATAATTACCGTCCTTCTATGGCCTGCTGCAGGCCCCGTAGTTTGATGTTCATAAAGGTCAGACTGGTCTGAAAGTCCATGGCATTTTCGGCAAAGGCGGTCTGCTCAACGGAAAGCTCTACCGTGTTGCCGTCCTGAGACGGCTGATAGGGCACACGATACAGAGGCCCGGACGCCAGGCCCGGCTGGCTCACGCCCTCACGCAAGGCACTCTCGGTCTGTTGCAGTACGGCTTTGTAGTCAATATCCCTGGCCTTGTAACCGGGGGTATCCACATTGGCCAGATTACCGGCCAGTAATTGTGTTCTGTCCATCCTGAGCGATAATGCATGGGGATGAATACCCAGCGCCTTGTCGAATCCCAGTGCCATTTGCTGTACCTTTCACGTCACTCATATTGATTTCACCATTGTCTTTCAATTTTTATGCCAAATATAAAAAACCTTTAATGACAAACACTTATAAACATACCAACGCCATTCCCGGCTTACTTCGGGAAAGGCGTTTTCCCCCCGGAAAGTACCTGCTGGTGCTGATGCTCATGCTCAGTTTTTCAGTCCGTGCTGAGCTGGCCAATGAACTGGTCAGGGCAGCCGAACAACGGCTGGCTGACTATGCTGCCGAACGGGACTGGCTGCCTTATCAGGCTCAATTCAGCCCCTGGCTGCCTGCAGGGGCTGAACATCTGCCGGAATGTACTCAGGCCTTGCAGTTTGAAGCAGCCCGGGCAGATGATGAGCCTTGGGGGCGGGTGCCCTGGTTGATCCACTGCCCCGATAAGTCGGGCTGGAGCACACGGGCACGGGTGGAAGTCAATGTGCAAATGCCGGTATGGGTGGCCAAAGAGCGTCTACGCCGGGATCAGGAGCTGACACCGGCAGCAGTGCGCCTGCAAAGTCTGAGTCTCGAGCGGCTGTATCGTGGTTTTGTGGCCGGGCGCAAACCGCCCCGGCAACGACTGTTGCGGGATCTGCCTGCCGGTGCCCCTTTGTATCCGGCACTGCTGGCCCCTTTATGGATGGTGAAGAAGAACGAGCAGGTAATCATTGCCGCCGGCGGCGAAGGATTTGTTGTTACCACCACGGGGCTGGCGCTGGAAAATGGCAGCAAAGGAGAACTGATCAGAGTGCGCAATGTCGGCTCACAAACGGTCATTCAGGCCCGGGTCGTGGCCGAAAACCGGGTGCAAAGCTTGCGTTAAAGTTTTGCTCTGACCCGGTCGTTCATTATTAACAGCCGTATTAATCATGGAAAATAGTATGAAAATCAGCCCTCACCGTATTGCACCACTGAGTCTGGTACCACAGCGTGACGCACCGGCGGGCAGCACCGGCAAAGCTGCTGCCGCTTCTACAGAGCAAACCGCCTTCAGCCCGGAGCTGGGCCTGCTGCAGCAGGCCAAAGCAACCCTGAACGAACTGCCGGAAGTGGACATGGACAAGGTCACCCGATTACGTCAGGCCATTGCCAACGGCGAACTGCCGCTGGATCTGGATGCCCTGTCTGAGGCGGTACTGGAGCTGCATCGCCGATGAGCAAACAGATCCTGAAAGAAATCTGGCAGGCCCTGCAACAGGAGCTGGAGGGCTATCAGCGCCTGCACCGCATGTTGCAACATCAGGCCCGTCTGCTTACCGGCCAGGATCATCAGGGGCTGCTGAGCCACAACCCCAAACAAATGACCCTGACCAGCCAGCTGGCTGCCCTGGCGGCGAGACGGGAAACGCTGCAGGCCGGACTGGGTGTCGTCTCTCCCGAGCAATTGTGCCGGTCCCTGCCCGCTCCGCTGGCGGAAAAACTGGACCGGCTCTGGCAGTCGTTACAGCAGCAAGCGCGCCTGTGTCGTGCCCTCAACGACAGCAACGGCCGCCTGCTGGCCAGTCAGAAAGAGTGGCTGGAGCATCGCCTGGGCGTTACCGAGGCCGTTTATCAGCCGGCCTGACACACCACTCCAGCTGAGCCTCCCATTCCCGCCGCTGCTGTTCGCGGTGATACTGCTCCGCCCGTTTTTGCTCCAGTAATTCCAGCCCCTTGATTTTACCCGCCTGCTGCCGGCTCAGCCGCTGCAGGCGCTCGCTGTCCTGCTGTGCTGCAGCCAGCTGATGCCGGTGGCCGTCAATCACAGCATTCAGCTGTTGTCGTATATGACCTTGATTGAGCAAGCCCAGTGCCCCGCCCGCCGGCACTGCCGCCAGTCCGCTTCTGGCCTGTAACAGCGCCTGGTGCTGATGCTGCAGCTGTTGTGCCCGCTGCTGCAGGTTATCGCGCTGCTGAATAAGGCTGGTGAGCTGCTCTTTCTGTTGGTTAATCAGGTGTCTGCGCATTGTGGTTACCTGTCAGTTCCGCCAGTTGCTGCAAACTTTGCTGCAGGCTGACCGGCTCGTGCTCGCTCTGTTGCAAAAACGCCGCCAGAGCCGGATAAGCTGCAATGGCTTCATCGGTTTCCCGGCTTTTACCACTTTGAATGCCGCCCAGGGGCAGCAGCTCCCGTACCTGCTGATAAAGCCCAAACCAGCGCTTGCACAGCACCGCCTGCGCCAGGTGTTCAGGAGTGGCTACTTTGCTCATTACCCGGCTGATCGACGCACCGATATCAATAGCCGGATAATGCCCCTGCTCCGCCAGTTGCCGGCTGAGTACCACATGACCGTCCAGAATGGCCCGTGCCGCATCAGCCACCGGATCCTGCTGATCGTCACCTTCCGCCAGCACCGTATAAAACGCGGTCAGGCTGCCGCTTTGCTGTTCGCCATTGCCGGCCCGCTCCACCAGCCCGGTCAGGGCGCTGAAGGCAGAAGGCGGATACCCCCGGGCCACCGGCGGCTCTCCCACCGCCAGTCCAATCTCGCGCCGGGCCTGCACATAACGGGTCAGTGAATCCATCAGCAGCAGCACATCCTTGCCCTGATCCCGAAAATACTCCGCTACCCGGTGGCAACTTTCCGCTGCCCGCACTCTCAGCAGAGGGCTTTGATCCGCCGGAGCGGCAATGACCAGGGTTTTGGCTCTGCCCTGCTCACCCAGGCAGTCATCAATAAATTCACGCACTTCCCGGCCCCGCTCGCCAATCAGTCCCACCACCACCACATCGGCCTGAGTGTAACGGGCCATCATGCCCAGCAGCACGCTCTTGCCCACGCCGGGGCCGGCAAACAGTCCCAGCCGCTGGCCCTTGCCCGGTGTCAGCAGGACATTAATGGCACGCACCCCCACATCCAGAGGCTCGCTTACCCGCCGGCGCAACAGCGGATTAGGAATGGCGGACTGCCAGGGCACCGGCTGCCCCTTGATGGCAGGCAGGCCATCCAGCGGCCGCATCAGGCCGTCAACAATCCGGCCTAACGCCAGAGACGACACCGGTATGCTGGCCTCACTGGCACAGGGGCGCACCCGGGCACCGGCATACAGACCCGAAGTGGTACCCAGCGGCAGCAGCATGGCCTGTTCCCGATCCAGCGCCACCACTTCGGCTTCCAGCTCGCCGCCGCCGTCGGTATCGATAAAGCAGCGTTGCCCCATCACCAGCCGGCAGCCGGATACCTCCAGTAAATTACCGGTTACCCGCAGCAGGCGGCCATACACCTGCCCGATATCCAGCTCGTCATTGAGTGCCGCCCGGGCCAGCTGCAGCCGGTGCTCAAGCAGGCTCATCACTGCTTTCCAGGCTTCGGGCCACCCGCGCCATGCCCTTTTGCAGACGCTCTTCGGTAAGCGCTTCCAGGGTCAGGGTTTCGGTTTCGATGCGACAATCTCCCGGCGCCAATGCCGCATCTTCATGCAGCGCCCAGCCCTGACACTCGGTGATGCCGATTTCCTTCAGCCGGGCGCGATCATCCGGGTTCACAAAAAGTTGCAGCTCCTGGGTGCGGCTGTCGATGCCGCTCAGGGCTTCTTCCACTATCACCAGCACCTGCTGCGGATTCAGTGTCAGCTCGGAGCGGATCACCCGCCGTGATACTTCTTCCACCAGCTGGCACAACTGCTCCCGCTGGCGGTGCAGTGCTGACAACGACACTTGCTGCCATTGTTGCTCGGCGCTGCTTTGCCACTGACGCAGCTCATCAGCCAGATTTTGCTGTAACTCCCGCAGCTGAGCCAGACTCTGCTGCCGGCCCTGCTCAATGCCCTGCTCCATTCCCAGCCTGAGTCCTTCCTGCCGGCCTTGCTCCAGACCAGCGGCATGTCCCTGCTGCAGACCATCTTGATAACCCTGCTCCAGACTTTCGCTGTAAGCCGCCTGCTCTTCCTCCTGACTGGCCTCCGGTTGCTGAGGCTCCCCATAAAGCGGCGGAAAGCGATAACGGCGGTAGGCAACCGGCATATTCCCGTTTCGGAAGTGTCGTTTCACTAGTTCACCACCTGCTCTTCATACAGCTGGAATTCCAGCTCGCCCTGTTCAGCCAGCTCACGCACCAGGTTCATCACGTCCTGACGGGCATTTTCTACCCGGCTTACCGCCACGGCCCCCTGACGCAGCATATCCTGCTCCATCTGCTGCGCCATGCGTCTGGGCATGGCTTCCAGCATGGCCCGGCGCACCTGGCTCTCGGCACCTTTCAGCGCCAGCCCCAGCACCTCCACCGGCAGATCCTGCACAATGCGTTGCAGGGTTTCCGGTGTTTGCCTGGCCAGGCTGGTAAAGTCATACATATTGCGTTCAATATCGCCGGCTTTTTCCGCATTATGCAGCTTGATAAGCTCCATCAGCTCGCCCCGGTTACCCTGATAGCGATTGACGATGTCAGCCACCTGCCGCACCCCGTCAACCCGGGCACCGGCATTGTGCGCCACAAACTCCATACAGCGGGCCAGCGCCGCCTTCAGCTCCACCACCACGAATTCACTCACCTCGTTGAGGTTGGCCACACGCAGCAGCAGCTCGTCATGGCTCTCCCCGGGCAGCAAAGACAGAACGGCAGCAGCAGAGTCGGCAGGCAAAAATGCCAGGATCACCGCCTGCATCTGGGGATGTTCCTGCTGCAGAAAACGTGCCAGCAGCTCGGGTTGTACCCACTGCAAGCGCTGAATCTCATGGCGCACCACATCACCGTACATGGAGTCCAGCAAGCCGCGGGCCAGCTTTTCACCCAGCGCCAGATCCAGGGTTCGCTCAAGGTATTCCCGCGATGCCGAATTAATGCCACTCTGCTGCCGGTAAAGATCAAAAAACTCCTGCAGCGTCCCCCGGGCAGAGTCTGCCGAGACCCCGCTCAGGCGGGCCATGGCGGTAGTCACCTGATTGACTTCATCCCTGTCGAGGCGCTGCAGCACCCGGGCGGCGGCAGACTCTCCCATGCTCAGCAGCAATACCGCTGCTTTTTCAATATCTTCCAGATTCAGGCCGGTGATCTGTTCAGTCTGCTGCTCGCTCATGATGTTTTAATCCAGTGTTTGATAACTTCCGCCACTCTGTCGGTTTCACGCTCGGCCAGCAGCTGCAGGTGAGTAACCTGCACTGTCAGTTCACTGCCCGGCGGCGGCAGCTGCCACTCCCGCTCATCCGCTTCCCAGGGTAGTGTGGTGTGTGGTCCTGCCCGCTCAACAGACGCCATCTGCCCCGGCAGAGCGGCCGAGGCACCATGCTCACCAGCGTCGGGCAGCGCTGCCTGCAGCTCACGCAGGGCCGCCGCTTTCTGATTAGTGCCCAGGTGGCGTATCAATGGCCGCACGCCCAGCAGCAATATCGCCAGCACCATAAAAGCACCGATCAGATAACGGGCATAAGCCTGAGTTTGTGGCTGCTGCCACCAGGCCAGCTGCTCCGGAAACTCGGTAAGCACGGCTTGCGGCGCGAAATCAAAACTGGACAAAGCAAAACTGTCGCCGCGCGCCTGGCTGAACCCTACCGCCCCCTGCACCATTTGCCCCAGCTGAGTCAGCTGTTGCTGATCCCAGCCGCCTTCCGGTGCCGCGCTCTGGTTCAGCAACACGGAAATACTCAGCTGCTTGATACGGCCACTCTGATAACGGGTGTGCACCACCGAGCGACCGCTCTCGAACTGGCGCTGATATTCCCGCTGTTCACGCTGGCTCTGGTTGTCTTTGCTGTCGGTATTTTCACTCTCGGCGTCGGTTTGCGGCGGCGTGTTGGAAAGCGCGCCGGGAATACCCAGTTCCAGGCTGTTCTGAGTGCGGTTTTCACTGCCGGTTTCCCGCAGCAATACCGGTGTTTTATCCAGGCTTTCCCGGGTTTCTTCCACTGCGTTAAAGTCGAGATCGGCAGTGACCTGCACGCGAAAGTTATTCCCACCCAGCACCGGATACAACATATCCCGCGCGCGCTGGGCCAGTTGCTGCTCCAGCTGGCGGCTGTATTCCACCTGGCGCAGGCTCAGGCCGCGGCTCTGGCCGTTCATGGTCAGCTCATCACTGAGCACCCGGCCACGCTGATCAATCACCGACACCTTATCACGCGTCATGCCCGGCACGCTGCCGGACACCAGATTGACAATCCCTTCTACCTGCGCCGGATCCGGCCCGTGCCCCGGTACCACATCCAGCATCACGGAAGCGGTGGGAGTCTGCTCGGCCCGGCCAATAAACAGGGTTCGTTCGGGCATGGCCAGATGCACCCGGGCCTGCCGCACCCAGTCCAGCGCCATAATAGTGCGCGCCAGCTCGCCTTCCAGGGCATGGCGATAACGGCGGGTTTCCATAAACTGACTGGTGCCAAACCCGGTGCCCTGAGCCAGCTCGTCCATGCCCGCAGGCAGCATGGCCTTAACCCCCTGAGCGGCCAGCTGCATTCGTACCTGTCCCAGCAGCGCTTCATCTACCAGGATCTGGCCACTGTGAGCATCCAGCCGGAACGGAATCTGCTCCTGCTCCAGCACCTCCACGATGCGTGCCTGATCGTACAGTTCCTGCTTGCCGTAAAGCGGAACAAAACTGCGCCCCGCCTGCCACAGAAACACCACCACAGCGACGGCTATCATCAGTGCCAGACTACCCAGTAAAATCACCTGCCGATGATGATCAGACAATCTCTGCCAGCGGGAACGGGCCTTGCCAAATCCGGTTTTAAACGGCTGGCCGGCAGCCATCAGTGTGCTTGCTTGTGCCATCACAACTCCTTACAGCGGCATGCGCATGATGTCGTCAAACGCCGTCATCATTTTATTACGCACCTGCACCAGGGTAGAAAAACTCAGGCCCGCCTTCTGGCTGGCCAGCATGGCGCCCACCAGATCCTCACTGGCACCGGTTTCCACCGCCGTCATCAGACTGGCCGCCTGCATCTGCTCATGATTAATGGCACGTACCGTGGTTTTCATCATGTCACCAAAACTGCCCTGCTCTGCGGCAGGGGTAATAGTGACCCCGCCCTGAGCCTGATGCTGCAGCTGATTAAGACGAACCAGCATGGCCTGCTGGGCGCTTTCGGGGGAAATAGTCATGGTCAGGCTCCTAAGGCGCGGTCAATATCAATGCCCTGCTCACGCATGGCTGCAAGCTTGTAGCGTAGTGCTCTGGTGGTCAGCCCCAGGGCTTCTGCGGTGCGGGAGCGATGCCCGCTGTGCTGGCGCAATATCTGCAGCACATAGTCGAACTCGGCACGCTGACGGCTGGCCTGCAGTCCGTCAGCCACCTTTTCCGCTACCGGCTGACTGAGCGGCAGCAAGACGTTGGCAGCCCGGCCCTGGCCAGCATCGGGCAGCATCAGATCCGGTATATCAATAATGGCGCTGCGGGCCAGAATGAGTGCCCGCTGAATCACGTTTTCCAGCTCACGAATATTACCGGGCCAGGGATAGCTGAGCAGCGCCCGCTCTGCTTCCACGGTGAAGCTAAACGACTCACCCTGGCCGTATTTGTGCAGAAAGTGACGTGCCAGGGGCATAATATCTTCCGCCCGCTCTCTCAGTGCCGGCCAGCTCAGTGGCAATACATCCAGCCGGTAGAACAGATCTTCCCGGAACTCGCCGGCGCTGACCGCTTCCCGCAGATCCTTGTTGCAGGCTGCAATAATGCGCACATTCAGATTAACTTTCTGATGACTGCCCAGCCGCTCCACTTCCTTTTCCTGTAATACCCTCAGCAGCTTGGTTTGCAGCGCCAGAGGCATTTCGGAAATTTCATCCAGCAGCAGGGTGCCGCCGTTGGCCAGCTCGAACTTGCCCGCCTGAGCCTGAGCCGCACCGGTATAAGCCCCCTTGCTGTAACCAAACAGCACCGCCTCCAGCATGCTTTCGGGAATGGCGGCGCAGTTGACCGCCACAAAGGGCCCTTCACTGCGATCGGAAACCTGATGGATATAACGGGCCAGACATTCTTTGCCGGTCCCCGATTCGCCGCCTATCAGCACGGCAGCGGGAGTTTGTGCGGCCCGGTACGCCAGTTGCAGCACCTGCAAACCGGCCCGCGAGCGTACCACCATGTCACCGGTACTATTGCGCAGCGCCAGGCTCTGGCCCAGCACTCTGAGCAGCTGACTGGGCTGAAACGGCTTGAGCACATAATCACTGGCGCCGGCGCGCAGGGCCTCTCCGGCCAGCGCACTTTCACCCTGCTCCACCATGGCCAGGATCACTGCCTGCGGAAACCGGCTGCTCAGTAACTGGATCTGCTCGATAAAACCGGCTCCCAGGTCGCTGTCCATCAGGATCACCGCAGGCTTGTGTTCACTGCGTGTCTGCACTGTGGCCTGCTCAGACTGGTAGCCCGCCTTGCGTAAGGCATCACAGCACTTGTCAGGCATACCACTGTTGGAGATCAGCCAGAGCAAAGAGGAAGAGTAACAACTTGAGTTCATGATGCTTTTTCCACCTTGAGCAGAGAAATAACAAGACGTCGGTTTTGATAACGTCCGGCAGGAGTGGTGTTTTCGGCTAACGGATAAGCCTCGCCAAACGCACGAATGGTGATAGGCAGAGCAGGATGAAAACGGCGCAATTCAGCTGCCACCTGTTCCGCCCGCTGACGGGATAATTCAAGATTAAGTGACGCGGAGCCGCTGTTGTCGGTATAAGACTCCAGCAGCAGGGAAACCGGCTCGTTCGTGTTAATGCGCGACGCCAGTGCCGCAATCTGATGCTGCTGCCCGGCACTCAATTCGCGGGCACCAGACTGAAAATTCAGGATAAGGCCACTGTCATCTGCAACAGGCTCTGCACTGCCGGTGCCAAGGCACCGGCGATATTCACTGTAAGCCTGCTGAAAATGAATACTGGGAATCACAATGCGACGCGGATTGCCCGGCTCGGTAATGGCCAGCCAGCGACCGTTGGCCAATGCAGTCAGTGCATCAGGCACCTGCTGGCTGAAGATCAGTGTCTGGTTCTGCCATTGGCTTTGACTCAAGCTTAGCTCCGGCAGCTGTTGCCAGGGTGCAGGCACAACGGTCAGTACAGCCGGCCCGCCCTGAATGCCACGGGCATGCCAGGTCACTGTCAGTAAAGGATGCTTGTCGGAGCCGGGACTGAAACGGGCACGGGCGACATTGTGGATGACATGTTCAAGTACGCAGCGAGATGCTCTTCGCTCGGCATGCCAGACAGCCTGATCCAGCTCGGTCACGTAATTAGCCAGACTTGCAGCGCTGCCCAGCAATACACTCAGGCAGGCGATGCCTTTAAGTATTGCTAGCTTATTCATCTTGTGTTGTGTCATTTAAACCGGCAAAAAAACACCGGCCCGGCCAGAAGCCAGGATGAGAATAACGCTGAGAAAGGTTTTACAGGTGGCGAAACGCCAGAAAGGTAACCTGCCTTGGCGACCCCGCTATCATAGGAAGTAATTTCCCTTAGACCGGAAGCTTTGCGTCCTGCGTTTTCACGCAGTTTGCCCTTGTCATCAGCAACAGTATTTTAGTGCGTCAGCATTTGACTAAATAAACCGGATGGTTGCAAGCCTAATACAACATTTTTAGTGCGGCTATTACCGGAGTGAACACAATTTGCGCATTTTGTGTTCACCTTTTACTCATCCCAGCGTACCTACCACATCAATCTGAATATGCTCGGGTACTTCATTATAGGAAAGCACTTTCAGCCCCTTGGCAAAGACAGCTCCATAGCGGGCCAGCAACGGACGTAGCTGAGGTATCACCAGCAGCACTGCCGGCACCCCCTGCTCCTGTAACGTTTCTGTCACCGACGGCATTTTTTGCTGCAGCTGAGACAGCAGGTTGGGCTCTACCGGAAAACTGTCGATACTGGTTTTGGCATTTTGCTGCTGGGCCTGACTCAGGGCACTGAGCAGGGTCTGCTCCAGGGTGTCGGCCAGGGTAAAGGCGCTTAATACGTCACGCTCGCCCATAATCTGGCGCACTATTACCCGCTTCAGGGCGCAGCGCACATCCGCCGCCAGCAATACCGGGTCCTGTGTAATACCAGCCCCTTCCACCAAAGCGGTGGCAATGGTCACCACATCTGCCAGACTGACCTGCTCTTTCAGCAGCGCACGGAAGACTTTGAGCAGCAGCACCGGCGGCAGTGCTTCTGTCAGCAAGCCCGCCAGCTTGGGTGCCTGCTGCTGCAGCCGCTCCTGCCAGTGAGTCACATCATCCAGCACCAGTAATTCCGGCAGGTGCTCGCGCATCAGCTTGCTGACATGGGTGGCCACCACACTGGCGGAATCGACCACCGCATAACCGTAGTTCAGGGCCTTGGCCTTGTTACCCGGCTCAATCCATACTGCCGGCATGCCGTAGGCGGGCTCCTGGGTCAGTTCACCGTCTATTTCGCCATAGGTCTCGCCCTTGTTAATGGCCAGCATGCGCTCACCGTCGGCGCTGCCACTGGCCATCACCACCCCGGCCAGCTTGATGCGGTATTCCTGCGGTGCCAGTTGCAGGTTGTCGCGCACCCGCACTTCGGGCAACAAAAAACCGGCCTGTTCAGACAGGCTCTTGCGTACGCCGCGAATACGCCCCAGCAACGGAGCCCCCTGCTCTTCATGCACCAGATTGACCAGCCGGTAGCCCAGCTCCAGGGTCAGCAGATCAACCTGGGGCAGATCCTGCCAGCCCAGAGCAGGATAAGTATCCTGCTCCCGCGCCAGTAATTGCTCCGCCTGCTCCAGCGAATCATCGGCTGCCCCATCGGCCTGCTGCAGTCGCCAGGCCACATACCCCAGCACCGCGGCAAACAGCAGAAACACAAAGGTCGGCATGCCGGGCACCAGCCCCAGAATGAGCATAACGGCCGCCCCGGTCCATACCACCCGGGGCGACGCCAGCAGCTGCTGGCCCACCTGAGTGGACATATCGCTGTCGTCATTGACCCGGGTCACGATAATGGCGGCGGCGGTGGCCAGCAGCAATGAGGGTATCTGGGCCACCAGACCATCACCTATGGTCAGCAGGGCAAAGCGCTGAAAAGCCTCGGCGGCGCTCAGTTCATACTGGAACATGCCAATCATGAAGCCGCCCAGCAGGTTGATAAAGAGGATCAACAGGCCGGCAATGGCGTCACCGCGCACAAACTTGGAGGCACCGTCCATGGAGCCGTAAAAGTCTGCTTCCCGGGCCACTTCCTGCCGGCGGTTACGGGCCTGCTCCTGATCGATGGCACCGGCATTCAGATCGGCATCAATGGCCATCTGCTTGCCGGGCAGGGCGTCCAGGGTAAAGCGGGCCGCTACTTCCGAGATGCGTTCGCCGCCCTTGGTGATCACCACAAAGTTGATGATCATCAGAATCACGAACACCACCATGCCCACCACATAGTTGCCGCCGATCACCACCTCGCCAAAGGCTTCGATCACCTTACCAGCGGCCCCCGCCCCTTCATGGCCGCTGAGCAGCACCACCCGGGTCGAGGCCACGTTCAGGGTCAGCCGCATCAGGGTGGCGACCAGCAGCACGGTAGGAAATACCGAGAAATCCAGCGGCCGGCGCGCCGATACAGCTACCAGCAACACCATGATCGCCAGCACAATATTAAAGGTAAAGAGGGCGTCCAGCAGCCAGGGCGGCAGCGGCAGAATCACCATGGCGAGCACGGCAATCAGCAGCAGGGGGACGGCCATATAAGGACGGCTAAGGCCTTTCCAGTTCACACTTCACCTCTTAATGTTGATATTTCTTGGGAATACTGAAATCAGGCAGAGCACCGGGCTTGCGCCCTCGCCCGTCCCGCCAGGCCTGGAGCTGCAGCACATGGGTCAGCACATAGGCCACGGCACTGTACAGACCCGCCGGCACCTGCTGATCCACCCGGGTAGAGTAATACAGAGCACGGGTCAGGGGCGGCAGACTAATGATCTCCAGATCGTGCAACCGGGCCAGTTCGCGAATACGCGCGGCCAGCGCATCGGTGCCCTTTGCAATCACAAAGGGAGCGTCGGCCCGTTCGGGATCATACTTGAGTGCCACCGCGTAATGGGTGGGGTTAACAATCACCACATCGGCATCGGGCACTCGCTGCTCGATGCGGCCGGTGGCCATCTGAAACTGAATTTGGCGAATGCGTTGCTTAATCTCGGGGCGGCCATCTGTGTTTTTCTGCTCTTCCTTTACTTCCTGTTTGGTCATCTTCAGCTTCTGGTTCATCGACCATTTCTGAAAGGGCACATCGATAACGGCAATCAGCGCCAGCGCCGCGCACAGACTCAACACTGCCAGCACCAGCAGCCCCAGACCCTGACCAAAACCGGTTTCCAGCGGCATGCGGCCAAGAAATACCAGTCGTTCCCACTGGCTGTAAAGCAGCACACCCAGCGTGCCCCCCAGCAGAGTGACCTTGAGCATGGATTTGAACAACTCCACCAGCGTCTGCTTTGAAAACATACGCTTAAGCCCGGAGAGCGGATTAAGCCGGCTCAGTTTGGGCTGCAGACTGTCCCAGGAAAACAGCAGACCGCCGGGCACCAGCCCCGACAGCAATAGCAAAACGGAAATAGTCAGAAACACCGGCAGCAGCGCCCACAGGGTGGCCATCAGTGCCTGCTCCAGCAGCTCAAGCATACGCGCCGGCTCCCGCGTGGCCGCCGCCGGCAGCTCCATCGCCGAAGTAAATAACCGGCGGAAAAACGCCCCCAGCGCCGCCGTCTGCCACCAGATCACCACACCGCCAAGCAACAGCAATACCAACGTATTGAGATCCTTGGAGCGGGCTATCTGGCCTTCACGACGGGCCTTGCGCTTGCGCTGCTCGGTAGGCTGCTCACTTTTATCCTGAGAAGAATCCTGCCCGGCCATTTACAAACTCCACTGGCGCATGAGATCAAACACGTCCTGACTGAATTCCAGATAACGCTGAGGAATATTGGCCAGCATCAGCAGCAGCGACACCAACCCCAGCATCATGGTCATGGGAAAGCCGAGGGCGAAGATATTGAGCGAAGGCGCGCTGCGGTTCATCACGCCAAAGGTGATATTGACCAGCAGCATGGCAATCACCGCCGGCAGCGCCAGCAGCAGGGCGGCACCAAACATCCAGCCGGCGAGATTCACCAGCACTGACAAATCCAGCTCGGTCAGACTATGGCCCACAGGCCAGCTGCGAAAGCTCTCTACAATCACATCCAGCGCCAGCAAATGACCGTTCCAGGCCAGAAACAGCAAGGCCACAAAGATCCACAACAACTGGCCGATCAGCGGTGCCGAGCCGCCGTTCACCGGATCGTTCATCACCGCCATGGCCAGTCCCATCTGCATCGACAGGATTTGTCCGGCCATGGTCACCACGGTAAACAGCAGCTGCAGCATCAGCGCCAGCAGGGCACCGAACAACAGCTGCTCCAGAGTGATCACCAGAGTAGCAAAAGAAAACGGATCTATTGCCGGTCCCAGTGGCAGCAGCGGCATCAGCACCATGGCCAGAGAAAAAGCAAACAGCAGCCTGATTTGCGGACTCAGGTGGCCGTCACCAAACAGCGGCAGCACCCAGAAAAATGCCGCCAGCCGGCAAAAGGGCCACCAGCCCTTGCCTATCCAGGCCATCAGCTCGGGAGTGGTCAGGCTGAGCAAAGGCGTCATTCACAGACTTCCGGGAATAATGGTGTAGAGCATATCGAACAGCTCCATCAGCTCCCGCAGCAGCCAGTGGCCGGCAAAGATCAGCATCAGCAGGGTGACCAGCAGCCGCGGAAAAAAGCTCAGGGTCTGCTCCTGAATTTGCGTGGCCGACTGAATAATACTCACCACCAGCCCCACCACCATACCGGGAATGATCAGCACGCTGACCATGGCGATAATGGTCAGCACCGCCTGACTGATAATGTCCACCGTCTGCTCGGGCGTCATTCAGCCTCCGAAACTGCGGGCCAGGGTGCCCACCGTCATGGCCCAGCCGTCCACCAGCACAAACAGCATCAGCTTGAACGGCAGCGAGATCACCAGGGGCGACAGCATCATCATACCCATGGCCATGAGTACGCTGGCCACCACCAGATCGATCACCAGAAAGGGAATAAACAGCATAAAGCCAATCTGAAAGGCGGTTTTCAGCTCGCTCAGCACAAAAGCCGGGATCAGCACCTCAAAAGGCACCTCCTCGGGGGCCAGGTCGGTGGGCTCCTGAGCGATATTGAGGATCTGCTCCAGATCCGTTTCCCGGGTCTGGGCCAGCATAAAGGTCTGCAGCGGCGCTTTTGCCGTCACCAGCGCCTGCTCAAAGCCGATATCACCATTGTCATAGGGCACAAAGGCGTTGTGATAAATGTCCTGCCATACCGGCCGCATAATCAGCAACGTCAGCGACAGGGCAATGCCGATCAGCACTCGGTTGGGCGGGCTTTGCTGCAGGCCCAGGGCCTGACGCAGCACTGCCAGCACCACGATAATGCGGGTAAAGCTGGTGAGCATCAGCAAAAACGCCGGCAGCAGCCCCAGCGCCGTCATCAGCAGTAAAATCTGAATTTTCAGGCTGTATTCCGTTTCGCCGTCAGGGCCGGTAACCGATAACAAGGGCATATCGGCCAAAGCCTGCCCCGGCAGAAGTACCAGCACAGTGACCAGAAGCAGAACCAGCCAGGGCTTATGCTTCATTGGCTCCAGCCTGATGTGCGGGCCGGTTTACAATACGGGTCAGGCGTACGCCATAACGGCCATTGGCCACCACCACTTCCCCTTGCGCCAGCAGAGTACCGTTCACCTTAAGATCCAGCGGCTCACCCACGGCCTTATTCAGCTCAATCACGGCACCTTCACCCGCCTGCATCAGCTCCCCCAGGCTCACTTCGGCGCTGGCCACTTCCAGCGATACCCTGACCGGCAACTGCTGAAAATAATCCAGCCCCCGCTGCTCTGCAGCCGGTGCAGCCGCTTCTTCTGCCTCCATGGCGGCTTCATTGAACAGGCTGTCCAGATCGTCTCCCGGCAACAGTCCCATGTCCTGATGTTGTATTTCGCTCATCTGTTTACTGCTCCGTTACAGCTCAATCTATGAATCCGTGACTGGCAAACACCAGCATGCCATCGCGCTCGGCCACCCGCCCTTTCAGCACCGGCAAATCGCCGGCCCGGGCCACCACCTCCTGCAGCAGATGAATGGGCAGCACATCCCCTTCGCGCAGTTCTGCCAGCCTGCCAAGAGGCAGTTCAAAGCTGGCCAGGGGCACTGACAAACGGGTATTAAGCCCGGGCAAACCGGCATTCAGCTCAACCGCCAGCCCTGTAATAACCGGCTCGTTCTGTGCCTGAGGGGCAACCTCCAGTGCTGGCAGTGCCAGCACCCAACTCAGCTGACGGCCGGCAAAATGAATCTCGAACTTCAGGTAACTCACTGCCGCTATGTCAGGTTTGAATCCCAACATACGGGGGCTTGCCGGTACCGCTTCTGGCAATATTCGTGCCACCAGGTTATCGGTCAACATGGACAATAAACTGTTGCCCAGCCGGCGCTCGGTTTCAGAGACCCCCCGCAATGTCATTGCTCTGTCTGTGGGCATGCCGCCAAAGGTCATTTCTGCCAGCTGATACAGGGTGGCGTGCTCTATATAGAGGGCTGCAGAGCGCTGCAGCCGGCCATCCCATTGATGCTCCATCACAAAATAAAGCATCTCGGCATCGTCTTCGGCCTGCGTCAGCAAACGGCAGCTCAGGCTCAGTTCACTGCGGCAGAGCATGGCTTCAAGCCGGCGTCGCCAGCCATCCCGGCAGCTCTCTATGGCCTTATGCAGGCGCTCACGCTGCTGCTCGCGCGGAGACTCTTGCTGAAAAAAATCATAGGGGGGAAATACCTCTTCCCCTGTCAGGTGAATTTTTCCGCTCAATGGCGCGAACTGCGTTTGTGTGGTTCGCTGCTTATTACTCACTGCCTTTACCTCCGGGGCGGCTGCCTCACCTGAATAACTACCAAAGCAGATGGTGGGAACCAATACGTTTAGCGACGTTTGCGAGCAGGGTTAAGCAATAACTGTTCCAACACATTCAGACAGATAAATAATCGGCACATGAACTGTCATCATGGGGATAGTATGATGACCCCATCGTGATTAACCGGAGCCATTTATGCTGTCCGTATTTTGGCAATTTTTACTGCTGGGTTGTGTCAGTTTTGGTGGTCCTGCTGCCCATATCGGCTACTTTCAGCGCCACTTTGTACAAAAATTGGGATGGATTCCTCAGGATCGCTTTGCCTCGACGATGGCCTTGTGCCAGTTCCTGCCAGGGCCTGCCTCCAGCCAGCTGGGCTTTGCCATCGGCTACCAGCGCGCCGGCCTGGGCGGGGCCATTGCTGCTTTTATCGGTTTTACCCTGCCCTCGTTTGTGCTGATGCTGGCACTGGCCATGCTGGGCAGGCACTTTGCCGACTCACCCGTTACCTCAGCAGTGGTAAACGGCCTTAAGCTGTTTGCCCTGGTAGTGGTGGCCGATGCGGTGCTGACCATGGCCGGCCAGTTCTGTCGCCGGCGCCTGACTCTGGCTCTGGCGGTGGGAACCTCCGCGGGGCTTTGGCTCTGGCCCGGGCTGCTGGCCCAGTTTATTGCCCTGCTGGCCGCCGCCGTGGTCGGAGCCATATTGCTTACCCGCGACAGCGGCGAGCCAGTGCGCAAGGCCTTTATTAACTGGCCGTTTTTATTGTTGTTCGCCGCCTTGTTTGTGGGTCTGCCGCTGCTGGCCCATGGTGGCTCGGCGGGGCTGTTTGCCGACTTTTATCAGGCCGGCAGCCTGGTGTTTGGCGGCGGCCATGTGGTGCTGCCCCTGCTGCAGAACCTGCTGGCAAACGATCTTTCCAGTGAAGTGTTTCTGACCGGTTACGGCGCAGCCCAGGCCATGCCCGGCCCCATGTTTACCCTTGCCACCTTTCTGGGCGCAGAGTTATTACCCGCCAGCCCGCTGCTGGGCGCACTGGTAGCCACCTTTGGCCTCTTTTTGCCGGGCTTTTTACTGGTGCTGGCGTTTATTAATGGCTGGCAGGCGCTGGCGTCCAGTCCGCGCATGGCCGGTGCCATTGCCGGAGTGAATGCGGCTGTGGTGGGATTATTGCTGGCGGCCCTGTATCAGCCGGTGTTTGTGGCCAGTGTGACCGGTGCGCCGGCGCTCGCCGCGGCGGCGCTGGGTTTGCTGGCACTGCGCGTGTTCCGTTGCCCGCTGCTGGTACTGATCCCGGCCTTTATGCTGCTGGGGGTGTGGTTGTAAGTGCAAGGGGATTAGGGATTAGGGTGGTGCCGGCCTCTATAAAGGAGGCCAAAGGTGGCCGCTTCGCGACCGATCAAATGCCATGGATGGCATTTGTCGAGCGCCCCAGGGAGGGGCCTGAAGCGTGTCGCGAA
Source organism: Oceanimonas smirnovii ATCC BAA-899 (assembly GCF_000381965.1). Classification (GTDB taxonomy): domain Bacteria; phylum Pseudomonadota; class Gammaproteobacteria; order Enterobacterales; family Aeromonadaceae; genus Oceanimonas; species Oceanimonas smirnovii. Next base: position 367,861 of record NZ_KB908454.1, on the reverse strand, counting down.
GTGGTTCCTTTGGCCTACGTTTTCCCGTACCTACAGACGATTAAGAACTTAAAACTCTACTTTAACTGCGGCGGCGGCGCGGCGGGCCTTTTCCCGGGCGGCGTCAATGCTGTCGGCCAGACTCAGGGCCACGCCCATACGGCGGCGGCCGTTGATTTCCGGCTTGCCGAACAGGCGCAAATCCGTATCGGGCTGGGCCAGGGCTTCACTCAGGTTGCCAAAGGTGGTTTGGCTGGACTCCCCTTGTGGCAGTATCACCGCCGAGGCCGCCGGGTCGTACTGGCGAATCGCGGGAATAGGCAGGCCGAGAATGGCCCGGGCGTGCAGGGCAAACTCCGACAGGTTCTGGGAAATCAGGGTCACCATGCCGGTGTCGTGAGGCCGGGGCGAGACTTCGCTGAACAACACCTCATCACCGCGAATAAACAGCTCCACGCCAAACAGACCCAGGCCGCCCAGGGCGCTGGTGACTTTTTCCGCCATGGCTTCGGCCGCCGAAAGCGCCGCCGGACTCATGGCCTGAGGCTGCCAGGACTCGCGATAATCGCCGTCTACCTGCACATGACCAATAGGCGCACAGAAGCGAGTACCACCGGCATGGCGCACGGTGAGCAGGGTAATTTCGTAATCGAATTCCACAAAACCTTCTACTATCACCCGGCCACCGCCGGCGCGGCCGCCTTCCTGCGCATAATGCCAGGCGGCGTCGATATCGGCCTCGGTTTTCACCGTGCTCTGGCCCTTGCCCGACGAGCTCATAATGGGCTTGACCACACAGGGCAGGCCAATCTCGGCCACGGCGGCGCGAAACTCGTCTTGCGTGCCGGCAAAGCGATAAGGCGAGGTGGCAAGCCCCAGCTCTTCCGCTGCCAGCCGGCGAATGCCTTCCCGGTTCATGGTGAGCTGAGTGGCCCGGGCAGTGGGCACCACGTTAAAGCCTTCCCGTTCAAGCTCGGCCAGCGTATCGGTGGCAATGGCCTCAATTTCCGGCACGATAAAATGCGGCTGCTCTTGTTCTATCACGGCACGCAGGGCGGCACCGTCGAGCATGGAAATCACATGGGAACGATGAGCCACCTGCATGGCCGGCGAGTTGGCATAGCGATCCACCACTATCACTTCAACGCCCAGTCGCTGCAGCTCAATGACTACTTCCTTGCCCAGCTCACCGCCGCCGCACATTAAAACCCGGGTGGCAGTTGCCGAGAGGGGGGTACCCAGAGTTGTCATAACAGAAGTCCTGTTTTGTGAGAAAGCGCGCATTATAACAACTCGGGTCTGTTATGCGCCCCTGAACCGTTTCAGCCGCAGGGCATTGCTCACCACAAACACGCTCGACAGCGCCATGGCACCGGCGGCCAGCATGGGCGAGAGCAGCAGACCAAAAGCCGGATACAGCACACCCGCCGCCACCGGAATAAGACACACATTGTAGGCAAAGGCCCAGAACAGGTTCTGGCGAATATTGCGCAGGGTGGCATGGCTGATGGCCAGCGCCTGAGGCACGGCCCGCAGATCGCCGCGCATCAGCACAACGTCGGCCGCCTCAATGGCAATGTCGGTGCCGGTGCCAATGGCCAGCCCCACATCCGCCGCCGCCAGTGCCGGGGCATCGTTAATGCCGTCGCCCACAAACGCCACTGTGCCGTGCTGCTGGCGCAGGTGCTCCAGGGCTTCCACCTTGCCATCGGGCATGACTTCCGCCTCAACGGCATCAATGCCCAGCTGTGAGGCAATGGCCTCGGCCGTGCCCTTGTTGTCACCGGTGATCATGGCCACTTTCAGCCCCTGCTCATGCAGGGCGGTAATGGCATCGGCGGTGCCTTCCTTGATGCGATCCGCCACCGCCAGAATGGCGGCCGGTTTGCCGTCGATGGCGGCATAAAGCGGCGTTTTACCTTCATCAGCCAGCTTGTGAGCGGTGTCGGCAAATACCGACAAGTCCATATCAAGGGATTTCAGGTAACGATCCGCCCCCACCTCCACTCGCACGCCGTCGATCTTTGCCTTTACGCCCATGCCGGTAACGGTGTCGAACTCGCTTACTTCAGGCAGATTAAGGTCCCGTTCTCGTGCCGCCGCCAGCAGGGCATCGGCAATGGGATGCTCGGAGCGCTGCTCCACGGCGGCAATCTGCGCCAGCACAGTGTCTTTATCCAGGCCGTCACTCACCTGCAGATCGGTGAGCTCAGGCTTGCCTTCGGTGAGGGTACCGGTTTTGTCAAAGGCGATCACCTTGACGCCGCGCAGGGCCTGCAGTGCCTCGCCCTTGCGAAACAACACGCCCAGCTCGGCGGCCCGGCCGGTGCCCACCATAATGGAGGTGGGCGTGGCCAGCCCCATGGCACAGGGGCAGGCAATGATCAGCACCGCCACGGCGTTAACCAGGGCAAAACTGAGCGCCGGTGCCGGCCCCAGCCACCACCAGAGCACAAAGGTGAGCAAGGAAAGGCTCATCACCACGGGCACAAACACACCGGTCACCTTGTCCACCAGCGCCTGAATAGGCAGTTTGGCCCCCTGAGCCTGCTCCACCATGCGAATAATTTGCGAAAGCCGGGTCTCTTTGCCCACTTGCGTGACTTCCACCAGCAGCGAGCCCTTGTTGTTAACCGTGCCGCCGGTGACCTCACTGCCCTTCTGCTTTTCTACCGGATCGGGTTCACCGGTCAGCATGGACTCATCTACCCAGGAAGCGCCGTCCACGACGGTGCCGTCTACCGGAATGCGCTCACCCGGGCGTACCCGCACTTTGTCTTTTACTCTCACCTGTTCAAGAGGCACCTCTTCGGTGCTGCCATTCCGCTCTACTCTGGCGCTGGGTGCCTGCAGGCCGAGCAGCTTTTCAATGGCCTCGCCGGTGCGGCCTTTGGCCCGCGCCTCAAGAAAACGCCCCAGCAAAATAAGGGTGACGATCACCGCCGCCGCCTCGAAATATACCTGCCGGCTGCCGGCGGGCAGCCAGTGTCCGGCAAAGGTAGCCACGGTGGAATAGCCCCAGGCGGCCAGGCCCCCCAGCGCCACCAGCGAATTCATTTCGGGGGCCCCGCGCAGCAGCGCCGGCAGCCCTTTTTTCAAAAACAGCAAGCCCGGGCCAAACAGCACCAGACTGGCCAGCACAAACTGAATGCGCCAGTTCAGGGCTTGCCCCAGGGTGTTGTTAATCCATTCATGCATGCCGGGCACAAAGTGCGCGCCCATTTCCAGCACAAACACCGGCAGGGTAAGCACAGCAGCCATGATCAGCGAGCGTTTCAGCGATTGCCGCTCCCGCTCGCGGCCATGACCCTCGTCGGCCGCAGGCGCATCATCGGCGGCCTCGGCACTAAAGCCGGCTTTTTCCACCGCCGCCGTCAGAGCACTGATATCCTGACTGCCGGCAAGCCACTCCACATACGCCCGCTCGGCGGCCAGATTGACTCTGGCCGACAGCACACCGGGCAGCCGGCTGAGTACTTTTTCTATCCGGCCAGTGCAGGACGCACAGCTCATGCCGCCAATCACCAGCTCCGCCTGCTCGGTCGGGCACTGGTAGCCGGCCTTGTTCACTGCTGCTGCCAGCTCACCGGCGGCGGTGCCCTTGTCCAGCACCAGCTCGGCACGGTTCGACGCCAGGTTGACACTGACCGAACGCACTCCCGGCACACCGCCCAGGGCCTTTTCAACCCGGGAGACGCAAGACGCGCAGCTCATGCCCTCTATGAGCAAACGCAGCTCTGCTGATTTAGTGCTCATGGTTGCCTCCGCTGTTACTCGCAGTCGTAACCGGCGTCGCTCAGCGCCTCGATAATCTCTTCCCGGGGCAGGCCGGAGCTGATGCTCACTTTGCGGGAAGCCAGTTCAAAGTTCAGCTCACAATCCGGGTCCAGCCCGGTAAGAATGCCCGAAATAACACCCACACAGTGGCCACAGGTCATATCAGGAATAATCAGAGTTATCATGGTGGTTTCCTTCTTTAATAAACATGGCGGTAACCCAGTATCAGGGTTACCGCCACGGTAAGGTCAACCACTTTATTGTGTACCAGTGTCAGCGCTCCTGACACCTTCAGGAATCACCGGTCCGGCGACGCTGAAACAGATCAACCCCATCGGTGCCATCGTTTCCTTTGGAAAGGTACACCCTTGCCTTTGAGCCAGGATTGGCGGCAGCATCAGGATCCATGCGATCCTGAAAATGATCCACACCATCAGTGCCGTTACTGCCACCGTTCAGAAAGACATGAGCAGGCGTACATTCCAGCCCGGCACTGCCGGCACGACGCTGGGCCAGCTTGGCATGAAACAGATCGACACCATCAGTGAACATGTTAACGTTACTCAGGCAAACGTGAGCCGGAGTTTGAGCGGCTGATGCCAGCGCCGCCTGGGGCAGCATGACCACGGTGGTCAGGGCAATCATCAGGGTGCTGAGCTTACGCATATGTATTTCCTCGCAGAGTGAGTGTGCTTTGTTAATGGCAAAAGCATAACAAGGAGATACTGACGAAAAACTGACATCATCATGACATTACTGTCATCTGCAGAAGCGCGTACCCGGACTGATTAAATTAGCTATTCAGCCGGCTGCGATCTGGTTGCGCCCTGAGCACGCTCTGGTAAACCGAGAACAGAAGAGATAGCCATAGGGCGGTAATATACATATCCCTGAATCAGATAAACATGACGTTGTGCCAGATAATCAACCTGAGAAAACGTTTCAACCCCCTCAGCAATAACCGACATATTAACCTGATGCGCAGATATAATGATGGAGTCCAGCACCCTGCGTTTGGCATCACTGGTGCCAATAGTATCAATAAAGATTTTATCTATTTTTATTCCTTCTACATTTAACTTCTGAAGATAAACAAAACCTCCGTAACCCACTCCAAAATCGTCTATCTTGAATTGATATCCCCGCTCAATCAGCGCAGTAATATGTTTATCTGCATGATGCAGGTTTTTAATGGGAACCCGCTCTGTTAATTCAAATTTAATGCGGTCAGACCATGGCCATTGCCGCTCCTGAAGCCAGCGAAAGAGGCAGTCAGTCTCAACATGCTCGGCAACCAGATTAATGCTTACCCAGTGTGTCTTATCAAGCTGCTCCAGATCATGCAGTACATGGTTCAATAACTGCATGGTTATCTCACCCACCAGTCCTTCTGTTTCTGCAGCAGGAATAAACTGATCCGGTGTGATTAACTCTCCTCCCTTTTTCCAGCGAACCAGCACTTCATAGCCAACGACTTTCTGGCTTCGGCTATCGACTACCGGCTGATAATAAGGAATAAAGTCCTCATCCTTCACACTTTGCCTGATCAGGCCACCAATAGTATTACGGTAGCGACGGGAGTGATGGTAGCCTGCTGCCAGTATTAACGAGAAAACAACACTGCCACCTCCCCCCCATCGCCATAACAATGCCTGAGCATGCTCTTGCAGTATTTGTCCTCCCCATAATTGTTGCTGATTAACAACAGGAGGTTGACCAATGTGCTGTTGAATTTTTTCCTGCTCTATCAACATGGCACCCTGCTCTCGCGGTATGGCTGTATTACCCCGTTCAAGGCTGTCGATACCGGAACCCGGATAGTGAAAGGAAAGCAGAAAACAACCGGTACAATCTCTCTCGATCAGCTCCCACACCCAACTGCTGTCCAATACCCAGAATGCGATATTGCCCTGCATCTGGTAACGTACCATCAGTTCACTGTCGGTTCCTTCATAACGGGGAGTATTTTTCAAGGTGAATCCGTCAGCAGCCGGTGCCTGAAGATACTCGCTGTCAAACGGCATGCCCACACTTGAGCAACTGATATTTTCAGCATTGCTTACACCTGTCATGCGTATATAACGACTGTAGTATTTAGGCTCCCGCAACAGGGCCATGTCTCCCAGCCCACAGTCAAAACGAAGGCCTGCAAGCTGCCTGGTAATAATATTATCAACAGCCTGTGAGCGAGTATCCAGGTACGCTGTCACCTCTCTCATTTTCTGCTCTAACAAATATGTGCTTAGCGGCGAAATGAGTGCGGGCATTGCCAGCACAAACAACAACACTGGCAACAAAAAAAGTAACAGTGCAATTTTTGAAGAGTGAAATGCGGCCACAGCTTAAGCCTTTATACAAAGGAATATATCATTCACTTTAGCACTCCAGCGTGATGGCTAATACTCACGCGCACAAAAAAGGCGGGCACAGGGCCCGCCAAAGCTACTTTGACATCGACGTATCAACCGGCTTAAACGAGTTCGCAAAGTACCTGTTCAAGCAAGTCCAGACCTTCGCTGACCACCTCCAGCGGTGAAGTCAGGGCCGGCAAAAAGCGAATAACGTTGCCGCGTACACCACAAGACAACAAAATCACACCTTTCTCGATTCCCTTCGCCACCACGGCTTTGGTCAGCTCCGGATTGGGCTGATCCACATCCCCGTTGTGTACCAGCTCCATCGCCACCATGGCACCCAGGTTACGCACCTGGCCGATGTGGTGAGGATATTTGCTCTGCAGCTCGCTCAGACGCTTGTTCATCAGCTCGCCAATGGCCAGGGCTCTGTCGCACAACTGCTCTTCTTCAATAATGTTCAGCACTTCCAGACCGGCGGCACAGGCCAGCGGAAAGGCGGCGTAGGTGCCTCCCAGACCGCCCGGGTTGGCAGCGTCCATGATGTCGGCCTTGCCGACCACGGCAGACAGCGGAAAACCGCCGGCAATGCCCTTGGCCATGGTCATCAGATCCGGTTCAATACCGGCATATTCGGTAGCAAACAGCTTGCCGGTACGGGCGAAACCGGTCTGAATTTCATCACAAATCAGCACAATGCCATGCTGATCACAGATGGCACGCAGTTTCTGCAGGAACGACGCCGGTGCCTGATAAAAACCACCTTCTCCCTGCACCGGCTCTATGATCAGCGCTGCTACCCGGCCTGGCTCGATATCACAATGAAACAGCTCATCCAGGGCCTTGAGCGACTGCTCTTCGGTAACGCCGTGATAGGCATTCGGGTACGGCAGGTGATAAATCTCATTCGGGAAAGGTCCGAAACCTGCCTTGTAAGGGGCAACCTTGCCGGTCAGGCCCATGGCCATATTGGTACGGCCATGAAAGCCGCCGTTAAAGGCAATAATGCCGCTGCGTTTGGTATGAGCACGGGCAATTTTCACCGCGTTTTCCACTGCCTCGGCACCTGTGGTGACAAAAATGGCTTTTTTGGCAGTGGGGCCCGGAGCCAGTGTTACCAGACGCTCGGCCAGCGCCACCACACTCTCGTAGGGAGTCACCATGGCGCAGGTGTGACTGAAGCGCTGCAGCTGTTCGTTAACGGCAGCCACAATGCGCGGGTGGCTGTGGCCGGTGTTGACCACGGCAATGCCGGCGGCAAAGTCGATAAAGCGGTTGCCTTCCACATCCCAGATTTCATTATTTTTGACACGATCGACATAAACCGGGGCCATGTTGCCCATGCCACGGGCAAAGACGGCGTCTTTGCGTTGCTGAAGTTGCTGATTCTTGCTCATGATAATGCTCCTTTTATTCACGCTCAGCGAATGCCGCCCATGCACAGATATTTGGTTTCCATATAGTCCGCCAGCCCTTCGGCGGAGCCTTCCCGGCCCAGACCGGACTCCTTCACGCCGCCAAAGGGGGCAATTTCGTTGGACAGAATGCCCTCATTAATGCCGATCATGCCGTATTCCAGCTGCTCGGCAATGCGCCAGATGCGGCTGTGACTTTCAGTATAGAAATAGGCGGCAAGACCATAGGGGGTGTCGTTGGCAATGGCCACGGCCTCGGCATCATCCTTAAAGCGGATCACCGGTGCCACCGGGCCAAAAATTTCCTGATTGGCAATGGCCATTTGCTGGGTCACATTACCGAGAATAGTAGGCGCATAGAACAGCTCGCCGGCTGAATGACGGCGGCCACCGGTGACCAGGGTGGCACCTTCGCTCAGGGCAGCGTCTACCATGCCGGCAATCTTGTCGACGGCAGCCTTGTTGATCACAGGGCCAAGAGTGGTGGCCGCATCAAGACCGTTACCAATAACAAACTTTTCCACTTCCGCCTTGAAGCGGGCCATAAATTCATCGTAAATGCCATCCTGCACCAGAATGCGGTTGGCGCAGACACAGGTCTGACCGGCGTTACGGTATTTGGAGATAATGGCACCAGTGACGGCGGCGTCGAGATCGGCGTCGTTGAACACAATAAAAGGCGCGTTGCCACCCAGCTCCAGGCTGAGCTTTTTCATGGTGTCGGCGCTCTGGCCATAAAGCAGCTTGCCCACCCGGGTAGAGCCGGTGAACGACAGCTTGCGCACGCGAGAATCGCTGGTCAGCACATTCCCTACTGTTGCCGCCTGGCTGGAGGTGATCATGTTGATCACGCCGGCCGGAATGCCTGCCTGCTCGGCCAGCGCCATCAGCGCCAGGGCAGAAAACGGGGTTTCTTCAGATGGCTTGACCACCACGGTGCAGCCCGCCGCCAGCGCCGGGGCCAGCTTGCGGGTAATCATGGCGTTGGGAAAGTTCCAGGGAGTAATGGCCGCCACCACACCAATGGGCTGCTGAATGCTCAGCGCCCGCTTGTCGCCGGTGGGGGCAGAGAACACCTTGCCGTAGGCACGTTTGGCTTCTTCAGCATACCACTCAATGTAGGAGGCACCGTACAGCACCTCGCCACGGGTTTCAAACAGGGGCTTACCCTGCTCCTGGGTCATCAGCCGGGCCAGATCTTCTTTGTGCTCAATAATAAGATCAAACCAGTTGCGCAGCAGGCGGGCCCGCTCTTTGGGGTTAAGCGCACTCCAGGCCGGCAGTGCCCGGCTGGCGGCATCAATGGCAGCGCGGGTTTCGGTTTCGCCCATGTCGGGCACCTGGCCCAGATGATCGCCGTTGGCGGGGTTATAGACAGCAATGGTGTTGCCACTGCCGGCCTGACACCAGCGGCCGTCGATATAACCGCTTTCTCTTACCAGGGTGCTGTTTACTGCAGAAATGCTCATTTAAGCTGCCTCATCTTGAGTCCATCCTCGCCCGCAAGTCCAATTGCCGTGAGCAGCGCCACAACGGCACGGGCCACTGTTTGACAACATGCTAGCCCCCGGCGCAAAGTCCGGTAAATCACCCCCTCTCAACATACACATTGAAGCAGTTCAAACTATGAGCCAGACCAACAGACCCGTTCTCAGCCAGATTGGCGACTATGAAATTCGCCTGCTGAAACTGTTTAAAACCGTGGTGGAATGCGGCGGTTTTTCCGCAGCGGAAACCGAGCTCAATATCAGTCGTTCCACCATCAGTGTGCACATGGCCAACCTGGAAAGCCGGCTCAAGCTCAAGCTGTGCCGCCGGGGCCGCTCGGGTTTTTCACTGACCGATGACGGAGAAGTGATCTACGACTCCACCAAGCGGCTGTTCAGCCGGCTGGAAGAGTTTCGCTACACAGTAAACGAACTGCATGAGCAGCTCAGCGGCGAGCTGAGAATTGTGTCCAGTGACAGTATCTGGCTGGAAGATGAATTTTCCATGGTGGAGGTATTTGCATCCCTGGGTGAACAGGCACCGGATGTAAACGTGAGCGTGGATGTGGCTTACATGGGCGAAATTGAACGCCGGGTGCTGAGCGAAGAAGCCGATATTGGCTTTATTCACTACCACAGGGATCTGGAAGGGCTGGATTATCATCATCTCTATCAGGTGCGCTGTTTTCTTTACTGCAGCGATCGTCACCCGCTGTTTACCGAGCAGAATGATACCGAGATTGCCGGACGCCTGCCCGAATTCAAGCTGATCCACCCGGGCATTCATACCAACCCGGAAACCAGCGCCCAGCTGGCGGGCATGCAACTGGCCGGCAGGGCCTACCACTACGAGCCCCGCGCGGCCCTTATTCTTTCCGGTCAGTACATCGGCTTTTTGCCCGAAAGCTACGCCCGCCGCTGGGTAGACACAGGCCGCCTGCGTCCGCTGCTGCCCCGCCAGAAAACCCACCTGCTGGGCATTTCTGCCATTACCCGCAGCCACGGCCGCCAGAGCCGCATTCGGCAGTTGTTTTTGCAGCTGCTGAAAGCGCAGCTGAACAGTTAACCCCCTCCCGACCTCCCCCTTAAAAAGGGGGAGGAGTATTTAATTTCCCTTCTCCTTGAAAAGGGGGAGGAGCACTTGGTTTCCCTTCTCCTTGAAAAGAGTGAGGAGCCTCCTTGAAAAGAGTGAGGAGCACTTGATTTCCCTTCCCCTTGAAAAGCTGCAGGTCGGGGGGAACGCAGCGAATCCCAACAATAAAGGCGTCCAGGTATCGCTATAACAATATGATCACACTCACAGTTCGCGCCTTTGCTGCTGCTGACAAAACAGTCAGAAACAGTGCTAACTGCTGTATACACAAGGACTTTCCGATTTTTGTTTGACTGTCGTCAAACTCAAGTTTCGCTTGAGTGAATTTAACCGGACGTTAACCTGACGCAGACTTCTTTCCGTCAAACCTAACCCGCTTCGGGCCAGGCCCGACATCAACGGAACGTGATAACACAAGGGACTTACAACATGAACAGACTCTGGAGCACTGCCCGCACCAAGATTGCCGCCTCTCTGATTGCCGTTGCCGGCATGGGCGTCACCATGGAAGCCATGGCCGCCGACGTAACCTGGCGCTTTACCAACCTTTACTCCCGTGGCACCGCCTTTGGCGATGTATATCAGTCTTTTGCCGACAAAATTGAAGCCGACTCCAACGGCCGCATGAAAATCAACATGCTCTATGCCGGCGAAGGCGTAGACACCAAAGGTATTGTCAGCGCCACCAAATCCGGCCTGCTCGACATGGCCGCTCCATTTCAGCCCATGCATGCCGGTGAAATTCCCTTTGGCGTGGTAGAAGTCGGTCTGCCCGGCTCCAACGGCAGCCTGGAAGAGCTGAACCAGCTGTTTCATGAAAAAGGCTGGAATGAAGTGCTGACCGAAGCCTATGACCGTCACAACCTGGTGTGGCTGGCTCCTTACTTTCAGCCTGGTGTTTATGTCATCACCAAAGAAAAAATTGAATCCATTGCCGACTTTAAGGGCCTGAAAATTCGCGCGCCCGGTGCTTATGGCCGCTTCTTCCGCGAGCTGGGTGCCTCTCCGGTTAACCTGACCTGGGGTGAAACCTACACCAGCCTGGCCACCGGCGTGATTGACGGCACCATCGGCTCCAACCTGATCGACCACCGCGACGGCAACTTTGCCGAGGTGGCCAAGTTTATGTATCCGGTGCCGGTGTCGAGTGCTCAGGCGCTGCCGGTGCTGGTCAACAAAAATGCCTGGAACAAGCTGCCGGACGACCTGAAAGACGTGGTCCGCAACGCTGCCAAATGGCATGCAGAGCAACAGGCCGAAAAATCGGCCCTGTGGGAGCAGGAAGCGGTAGCCGATATGGAAAAACAAGGCCTTACCTGGAGCCCCGCAGCGTCCGATGCCGACAAACAACAGTGGCAGCAAGCTGCTGAAGCAGTCTGGGCCCACTATGGTAAAACCGATAAATACAGCTCTCGCCTTGTTGAGCTGATGAAGTAAGCCTGACCACTGCCCCGCGGCTGCGGGGCAGCCTGCACAACCCTCATCCGGATGTATCATGAAAACACTGCTTCGCTTCTGGTGCAGAGGCACCGGCTGGCTGGTGGCGGCCACCAGCCATACCATTTCTCTGGCGCTTCCCCTGCTGGCAGGCACGGTTGCCTTTGAGGTGTTCTCCCGTTATGTACTCGACCGCCCTACCCTCTGGGCCTATGACGTGTCGCTGTTTTTATTCGGCTATATCGGTGCCCTGTGCGGCGCTCATGCTCAGCTGAAAAAGTCTCATATCAATGTGGATATTGCCTATCTGGCGGTCTCCCAGCGCTGGAAAAACATTTTTGATCTGCTGGCCAATACCCTGGGCGGCTTCTTTTTGCTGGTCATTGCCAGCAAGGGCTGGGAAAAGGCGGTAGAGGCCATGGAGTTCGGTTATACCCGTCAGTCTGAATGGGCCCCGTCCATCAGTCATTTCTGGATTATGGTCACGGCAGCTGCCGTGCTGTTTTTAATGCAGTTGTCTGCAGACATGATCAAGGACGCCTGGCAGCTGGTGACCGGTGATACCCTGATGAACGAGGAAGAACAACCATGAGTATTGAACTGATCACCGGCCTGCTGCTGCTGGGCGTGCTGGTGTCCTTTATTATGGGTGCTCAGGTAGGCCTGGCACTGGGCGGCGTGGCCATGTTGCTGGGCTATGCCACCTGGGGTGAAGGCATTTTTAATATTGTGCCCACCACCATAGAAAGCACCCTGTTCAGCTTTGTGCTGCTGGCCATTCCGCTTTATATCTACATGGGCCAGCTGCTGACCCGCTCCGGCATTGGCGATGCCATGTTCAAGGCCAGCCAGCTGGTGATTGGCCGTATTCGCGGGTCGCTGGCCATCAGCGTGATTGGCGTTTGCTCCATGATCGGTGCCATGGTGGGCATTATCGGGGCCGGCATCATGACCTCGGGCAGCATTGCCCTGCGCCCCATGCTGGAGCGCGGCTACGACAAAAAGCTGGCTCTTGGGGTGATTATGGCCGGCGGTGGCCTGGGCATTCTTATTCCGCCCAGCATTCCCATGATACTGTTCAGCTCCACCACCCAGAATTCAGTAGGCAAAATGTTTATTGCCGCCCTGATCCCGGCCCTGCTGTCGATCACCGTGATGGTGCTGTATGTGATCATCTCCTGCAAACTCAACCCCGGCCGCGCGCCCATGGGCCATGCGCTGGACGTGCCCAAAAACAAGCGGGAAAAGTTAATCACACTGCGTGACGGCTTTATGGCTCTGGGCCTGATTGCCCTGGTGCTGGGCAGCATTATCAGCGGTGTGGCCACACCGACCGAGTCCGGTGCCATTGGTGTAGTGGGTGCCCTGCTGCTGGCCATGCTCTATAAACGCTTCAAACTGAAAATGATGCAACGCTCCGGTGCCGAAACCGCATTGCTGGTGAGCGTGGCCATCTGGATTGTACTGGGTGCCTCGGTATTCAGTAATTTTCACCTGCTGATGGGCGTGCAGGGCATGGTGGCTGACTTTGCCGCCGGCCTGGATCTGCCCCCCATTGCCATCATCATCATGATGCAGGTGGTCATGCTGCTGCTTGGCTTCATTATTGATGAAATGATCATCGTACTGATCTGTGCGCCACTGTTTACCCCTATTGCCGTCAGCCTGGGCTATGACCCTATCTGGTTCGGCATTCTGATGATTCTGAACATTGAGATAGCGGTGCAGACTCCACCCTATGGCTTTGCGCTGTTTTACCTCAAGGGCATAGCGCCTCCCGGGGTGACCATGATGGATATTTACAAGTCCATTCTGCCCTTTGTGGCGCTCAAACTGGGCGTGTTGATCCTGTGTATGCTGGTGCCGGAAATTGTGACCTGGCTGCCCAATAAACTGATGGGGTAACGAATATGTTCAAGGAAATTTTACTGCCGCTCGATTTTGAGCACGAATATCTTACCGCCCGGGTGGTGGAGTCGGCACTGCGCTTGTGCCACCCGCAAGGACGTATTCATCTGTTATATGTGAACCCGTCCCGGGTACATCATGCCGCCGCGCCTTTTTACTCAAAAGAGCTGCTGGAAAAGCAGGATGAGGCGATAAGAGATCAGTTATCCGGCTTTATGCAGACTTATATTCCTGCCGAACATCAGGGCCGTATGGAGGTACGCCACGGTGTGGTATATGACACCATTCTGGCCCGGGCAAAGAAGCTGGCAATCGACATGATTATTATGCCCGCATCCCGTCCCGGGGCCGAAACCTACCTGCTGGGCTCCAATTCCTCCAAGGTGGTGCGCCACGCCGACTGCGCCGTGCTGGTGGTGCGGTAAGAGCTCCAACCCCACCCCTGCCCTCCCCTTATCCAAGGGGAGGGAGCTACAGACGTTTCCCCTCCCCCTTGTTCAAGGGGGAGATTGGGAGGGGGTTAATTACTCCGGCCTCTCGGCCAGAGCTGCTCCATGGCCAGCGCCAGCAGGGTGCCGGTAAGCAGGCCGTTGCCCAGCAGGTATTGCGCCATGCTGGGAAAATGGCGGTACAGGCCGGCGGGCAGGAACATGCAGCCCACGCCCAGCAACAGGGCCACGCCCACTATGGTGCTGGTGCGGTTGTCCATGCCTTCTTTGGTAATCAGCTGAAACGCCAGACTCACCAGCTTGATAAAGGTGGCCAGCAGGGCGGCGTTGGCCACCGGTGCCGGCAGCAGCGACAGCACCCCTACCGCATCCGGAAACAGCGCCACCAGCGCCAGCAAGGCACAGGCCAGAATAAAGGGCGCGCGTCTGTCTTCGCCGCTCAGCTGAATAAAACCGGCAGTTACCGGCAGCGGCACCACGGCGATGGTGGCAAAGCTGCCTGCCAGGCCATGACTGATACCGGATGCCCAGCTGCTACGGTTAATCACAGCGTTATCATCACGCTGGCGCTCGGTGACCACCGCCGATACAGCGGTAACCGCCGCTATCTGGTTGGAAAACAACAGCAGGGAAAACAGCACCGCCACCACCAGCATGCCTGCATCCAGCCTTGGCAGGCCCCAGGCAAACAGCTCGGGCAAACCCAGCCCGGCGTTATTGGCAGCCGTCCCGCCAGACAAACCAAACAACCAGAATGCCAGCCAGCCCAGCACTATGCCCACCAGCACCGCATAGGTGCGCAACACCGTATTGCGGCTGAAAGAGCACAACAGTACTCCCAGAAAAACCAGCAGACCAATCAGCAGCACCGGCAAGCTCATGGTACCGGTGCGCGGATCCGTGACCATGCCACGCACAAACACCCCGGCCAGCTGCACCACCAGCAGCAGGATAAAACAGCCGGTGACCAGGGGCGTAAACAAAAACAGCAGACGGTGCACCTGCCTTGCCACGCCCAGCACCAGCATAATAAGCCCGGCCACCAGCACGCCGCCGGAGAGCAGCCGCAGGGTGTCGAGGCTGTCAAGACCCTGCTCACGGCCGATATAAGCCATCACCACAAACACAATAGCCCAGGATCCGGCGGGGCCGTCGGCAATGGGATAACGGTGCCCCAGCCAGGCCTGTAATCCTGAGCTTAATCCCACCACCAGCAGAGTGCGCTGCACCAGACCGGCCACCCCGGCACTGTCCAGCCCAAAGGCCTGGCCCAGCACAATGGGCAGCGCCAGCGCATTGGCCAGCAAAAACACAAACCACTGAGTCACGCTCAGCCCCCACCCCAGGTGGTGTCGCATGAAAAATCTCCTGTAATGAAAAATGAAGAAAACGCCGTAGCTGCCGCTTCAGCCGGCAGGGCGTGCAACGCACGCCTTATAACTCAGATGTCTACATAATTGCGCCGGCTAAAGCGGCACCTACCATTTCTGCAGGCAAAGCAAAGACAGGCCGCCGGTGGCGGCCCTTTCAGGGGGCTTAACGGGCGTTATTGTCGGTATTCTCAAGCTTGCCGTCCAGCGCTTCCAGAATGGAGCAATGCTCGGCGCTTTCCTGCCCGCCGCAGCAGGCGTCCGACAATTGCCGCAAAGAGCGGCGAAACTGCTCCAGCTCTCGAATGCGCTCTTCCACCTCTGCCAGCTTGGTGTCGGCCACGGCTTTTACTTCCCGGCAGGTCACCCGGCAGCTGCTGATGCGCAGGGCCAGCAGCTCTTCAATGTCTTTCAGGGAAAAGCCGACCTTCTTGCTGCGCAGAATAAAATGCAGCCGCTTTTTATCGTCTTCACTGTATTGCCGGTAACCGGTGGGGGTGCGCAGGCTGGGCACCAGCAGGCCTTCTTTTTCATAAAAACGCAGGGTGTCGGGCTTAATGCCAAAGGCCCTGGCCAGTTCGCCAATGCGATACATTCATGTCTCCTTTCTGCACCGGTTTAATTACACATAAAGCCTCTTGACTCCAAACCAAATAGTCCGGCAAGGGACGGCAAAAACGGGTAGAATATGCCGCCTTCCGTTCTGGCGTACCAGGCGGTTTGGTAAAGCCGGTGGCCGTGTTTCGCCGATTTTACCAAACCCCCCGATGAATCGTTAAAGGAACGAGAACATAATGGAAACTGCCCGACCCATTCGCCGTGCTCTGCTGAGTGTGTCCGACAAGCAAGGTATTGTGGAATTTGCCCAGGGGCTGCACGCCCGTGGCGTGGAGCTGCTGTCTACCGGCGGTACCGCCCGTCTGCTGGCGGAACAAGGCCTGCCCGTGACCGAAGTATCCGACTATACCGGTTTTCCGGAAATGATGGACGGCCGCGTAAAAACCCTGCACCCCAAGGTGCATGGCGGCATTCTTGGCCGTCGTGGCCAGGACGACGCCATCATGAACGAGCACGGCATTGCGCCCATCGACATGGTCGTGGTCAATCTCTATCCTTTCGCCAACACAGTAGCCAAGGCAGACTGCAGCCTGGAAGATGCGATTGAAAACATCGACATCGGTGGCCCCACCATGGTGCGTGCCGCGGCCAAAAACCACAACGATGTGGCCATCGTAGTAAACGCCAGTGACTACGACCGCCTGCTGGCAGAGCTGGATGGCAACAATAACAGCCTGACTCAGGCTACCCGCTTTGATCTCGCCATTGCCGCCTTTGAGCACACCGCTCAGTACGACGGCATGATCGCCAACTACTTCGGCACCATGGTACCGGCCTATCACCAGGCCGCCGAAGGTTCGACCTTCCCGCGCACCGTCAACTACCAGTTCACCAAGAAGCAGGATCTGCGCTACGGCGAAAACAGCCACCAGAGCGCTGCCTTCTACGTGGAAAACAACGTCGACGAAGCCTCCGTGGCCACCGCCACTCAGCTGCAGGGCAAGGAGCTGTCCTACAACAACATCGCCGACACCGATGCAGCACTTGAGTGCGTGAAGGAATTCGATGAGCCGGCCTGTGTTATCGTCAAGCACGCCAACCCCTGCGGTGTGGCCCTGGGCAAGAACCTGCTGGAAGCCTACAACCGCGCCTACCAGACCGATCCCACTTCTGCCTTTGGCGGCATCATCGCCTTTAACCGCGAGCTGGATGAAGCCACTGCCCGCGCCATTATCGAGCGCCAGTTTGTGGAAGTGATCATCGCCCCGTCCATCAGCGCCGAGGCCAAGGCCGCCGTGGCCGACAAGAAAAACGTGCGCCTGCTGGAATGCGGCCAGTGGAACAGCCGGACCGGCAGCCTCGACATCAAACGGGTGAACGGCGGCATTCTGGTGCAGGACCGGGATCAGGGCATGGTGGACATGAGCGATCTCAAGGTGGTGTCCAAGCGCCAGCCCACCGAGGAAGAGCTGAAAGACCTGCTGTTCTGCTGGAAAGTCGCCAAGTTCGTTAAATCCAACGCCATTGTCTATGCCAAGGGCAGCCAGACCATAGGGGTGGGTGCCGGTCAGATGAGCCGGGTATACTCCGCCAAAATCGCCGGCATCAAGGCCGCCGACGAAGGCCTGCAAGTAGAAGGTTCAGTGATGGCATCCGACGCCTTCTTCCCCTTCCGTGACGGCATCGACGCCGCCGCTGCCGCCGGCATCAGCTGTGTTATTCAGCCCGGTGGCTCCATGCGCGACGAGGAAGTGATCCAGGCCGCCGACGAGCACGGCATGGCCATGGTATTTACCGGCATGCGCCACTTCCGCCACTGATAGCGAGGACACAGCATGAACGTATTGGTAATTGGCGGTGGCGGTCGTGAACACGCTCTGGCCTGGAAAGCCGCCCAGTCGCCCAAGGTGAGCAAGGTGTTTGTAGCTCCGGGCAATGCCGGCACCGAGCTTGAGCCTCAGCTGACCAACGTGGCCATCTCCGCCACCGATATTCCCGCCCTGCTGGCCTTTGCCAGGCAGGAGCGAGTGGAGCTGACCATCGTCGGCCCGGAAGCGCCCCTGGTGGCGGGCGTGGTGGATGCCTTTGAAGCGGAAGGTCTGGCCATTTTCGGCCCCACTGCCGGTGCCGCCCAGCTGGAAGGCTCCAAGGCCTTTACCAAGGATTTTCTGGCCCGCCAGCAAATTCCTACCGCCGCCTACCAGAACTTTACCGAGGTGGAGCCGGCGCTGGCCTATCTGCGTCAGCAGGGTGCCCCCATAGTGATCAAGGCCGATGGCCTGGCCGCGGGTAAGGGCGTGATTGTGGCCATGACGCTGGAAGAAGCCGAAGCCGCGGTGCGCGACATGCTGGCGGGCAACGCCTTTGGTGATGCCGGCAGCCGGGTGGTGATTGAAGAGTTTCTGGAAGGTGAAGAAGCTTCTTTCATCGTGATGGTGGACGGCGAGCATGTGCTGCCCATGGCCACCAGCCAGGATCACAAGCGCGTGGGCGACAAGGACACCGGCCCCAACACCGGCGGCATGGGTGCCTACAGCCCGGCACCTGTGGTGACTCAGGAAATCCACGATCGCATTATGGAGCAGGTCATTATGCCCACGGTGCGCGGCATGGCGGACGAAGGCCATGTCTACAAGGGCTTCCTCTATGCCGGTCTGATGATCGACCAGGCTGGTCAGCCCAAGGTGATTGAGTTCAACTGCCGCTTTGGCGATCCGGAAACCCAGCCCATTATGCTGCGGCTCAAGTCCGACCTGGTGGAGCTGTGCCTGGCCGGCTGCAAAGGCGAGCTGGATAAAGCCACCGCCGAGTTCGACCAGCGCGCCGCCGTAGGCGTGGTGCTGGCCGCCGGCGGTTACCCCGGAGCTTACCGCCAGGGCGATGTAATCACCGGCATTCCCGCCGAAGCTGAAGGTGCCAAGGTGTTCCATGCCGGCACTCAGTTCAAGGGCGAGGACGTGGTCACCGCCGGCGGCCGGGTACTGTGCGCCACCGCCCTGGGCGAGAGCGTGAGCCAGGCTCAGGCCAATGCCTATGGGCTGACTCATCAAATAAAGTGGGATGGTGTCTTCTTCCGCAACGACATCGCCTGGCGGGCGATAGCGCGGGAACAGGCGAAATAAAAGCTGAAAGTGAAACGGGGCCGACTGGCCCCGTTTTTTTACCCCCTCCCGGCCTCCCCCTTGTCAGGGGGAGGAGTAAAAACTCCCTCCCCTTTTTAAGGGGAGGGTTGGGGTGGGATTTCGTCATCGCCCTGCAACTGCCCTGCCAGCCACTGATCAAAACCGGGCACGGCCCCCAGATGGGGTAACAGCGTCAGTTTTACTCCGGGGTATTGCTCTTTCTTTTCTGTCAGCACAGATGGCAGGTCGTTCACCACGTGTTTGCCTTCCGCCAGAAAATAAGGGAACAGAGTAATGTCTCTGGCACCGGCGGCCACCTGAGCATCAATTACCTGGCCCAAAGACGGTTCGGCCAGCTCCCAGAAGCCATGACCCACCAAATCAAAGCCGCCTTTCATGGCGGCTGTCATGCGCTGGGCGAACCCGGCAATTTCCTCATTGGCAGCCGCCCGCCGGCTGCCGTGAGCGACCAGAATAAAGCCTTTCATGTTACTCCTTGTTCATACACACGTCCGGCGGCTGAGCCGCCAGCACATCCACACAAAAGTCCCAGCAGGCAATACGGTAGTGCTGAATATCTTCGTCGAGATGGGAACCCTGAGTCTCCTGATGAAACCAGGTTAAAAAGCGGGACGGGGTGATCAGCTGCACCTGGCTGTCGATATCGTTATCTTCTTCCAGCAGCTCGGGCACATCGGCCCCTTCCAGCACGCGATAACCATACAGATGGCCAAAGCTGAGCCAGTATACAATGTGCGGCGGCGTGTCCATATCAGACGGCACCCCCATGGCCAGCTCTAAACAACCGCTCCATACGTCCTGATGCAGCTCGGTTAACATTAAACCGGTAGCCAGACCGTGAGCACCGGCCCAGGGCACGGCAACCTGACGAATTGCGTTCACTTCCATTACAGCCTCCCAGGTTAGGGGCAGGACCTGACCTCAGTTATAACAATCTATTGATCGCGGGGGCAAGTGACGTGATAAAAAAACCCGGCCTGAAGCCGGGTTTGGAATGGGCAGAGCGCGTCTTAGTTGACCGCGTCTTTCAGCGCTTTGCCGGCAACAAAAGCAGGAACGTTTGCTGCAGCAATCTGAATTTCCTGGCCGGTTTGCGGGTTACGACCGGTACGGGCAGCACGATGGTTTACCTTGAAGGTACCAAAGCCTACCAGTTGTACCGGATCGCCTTCTTTCAGGCTTTGAGTGATACCGTTCAGTACTTCTTCCAGGGCAGCCTTGGCCTGCGTTTTGTTCAGGTCGGCCTTGGCGGCGATTGCATCGACAAGCTGAGTCTTGTTCATAAGGTATCCTTTCTCACTTGGCATTAAGCGGTTGCCCACTCTATTCAAATTAGCGGCCCAAGCAAAGCCTTTGGCCTGGTGCCTGTTATCAAGTGCCGTTGTTTTGTGCGGAAATTGCGGAAAATATCACATTCCACAGGTGATACACTCAAGGTGAGCCTTGAGCTGTGCTCAGCATAGCCGAGCCCATGGGCCTCTGCCAAGGCCCGTCACCACTCAGGACTTGAGATCCCGAATCACCACAGTGGAGTCACAGCGGCCCATGCCCTGCTCCAGCAAACGCTCATAAACCTGATGCACATGCTCGGTCAGCGGCAGTTTGAGGCCTTGCTGCGCGGCTTCGTCGAGACAAATGCCCAGATCCTTATGCATCCACTGGGCGGCAAAGCCAAAATCGAACTTGTCGTCGGCCATAGTCTGAGCACGGTTTTCCAGCTGCCAGCTCTGGGCGGCACCACCGGCCAGCACGTCAATCAATGTCGGAATATCCAGTCCCGCCTTCTGGGCGATCATCAGGCCTTCGGCAATGCCCTGCACGGCCCCGATCACGCAGATCTGGTTGACCATTTTGCAGCGCTGACCGGCACCCACGGGGCCCAGCCGGGTCACCTTTTTGCCGTAGGCCGCCAGCACGGGTGCCGCCTCGGCCACATCGGCTTCATGGCCGCCAATCATAATGGTGAGCGCGCCGTTTTCTGCGCCCAGCTGACCGCCGGACACGGGCGCGTCAATAAAGCGCACTCCCTGTTTGCCGGCCGCATCCGCCAGCTCTTCCGCCAGTCTGGCCGAGGTGGTGGTATGGTCAATCAGCAGTGCCCCTTCCTTAATGCCCGCCAGCACGCCCTCGTCGCCATAGATAACCGAGCGCACATCGTCGTCGTTGCCCACGCACACCATCACCATGTCGGCCCCCTGAGCGGCTTGCGCCGGAGTCGCCCCGCTGGTGCCGCCAAAACGGGCCGCCCAGTCCGCCGCCTTAGCTGAACTGCGGTTATATACACACACTTGGTGGCCCGCCTGCTGCAGGTGTCCGGCCATGGGAAAGCCCATCACGCCCAGTCCGATAAATGCCAGTTTCATGGTTTGGCTCCTTTTAATAAATGAGTAATACCGGCGGCATGATCCCATGCTCCACCGGGAGTAACAAGGTGCCCGCGCTGCGACAATATGCCGCATTGTGCTGATTCAGGGCGAGTTTTACTCTCATGGCCTCGTTTCGCAAGCGCACATTATCATGAAATATCAGTACCTTGTTTCGCTCAGCCTGCCGCTGCTGGGTGCTGGCACCACGTATGCCAGTAACAACGAACCGGTTTATCCGGCCACTACCGTTGCCACTCCCATTACCATTACCGCTTCGGCGCTCAGCGCGCCCGGCGAAGTACGGCTGGATCCCACCAATCCGGTGCAGCCCATTCCTGCTGCCGACGGGGCCGGCCTGCTGAAAACCGTGCCCGGCATCAGCATTACCCGCAAGGGCGGTATGGCCGGCGATCCGCTGTTGCGCGGCCTGGGCGGCTCACGGCTGTCCATTACCAGTGACAATAATTATGTGCTAGGCGGCTGCCCCAGCCGAATGGATCCCCCCACCGCCTATCTGTTCCCCCGCTCCTTTGATGAAGTGATTGTCACCAAAGGGCCACAAACCGTGACTCAGGGGCCGGGGCTGGTGGCGGGCTCGGTGCAGTTCAAGCGCCACCCGCGCTATTACAGCGAGCCCGATTTTATGCTGGATGCCGGCATGACCACCGGCAGCGGCGATCGGTTTGATGCCTTTGCCGCTCTGGAGGCGGGTAACGCACTTGGTTATCTGCGCCTGAATGCCAATCACAACGAAGCCGGCAACTACAAAGACGGCAGCGGCAACCGGGTGAACTCCGCGTACGATAAAAACAGCCAGAGCCTGCAGCTGGGTCTGACGCCGGACGATCTCAGTCTTATTGAGCTGTCTTATGATCGCAGCCGGGGCGAAGCCGCCTACGCCGACCGCAGCATGGACGGCAGCAAGTTCGACCGGGACGCCTGGAGCATCAAGCTGGAGCGCCAGGCTATTACTCCCTGGCTGGGCAAGCTGCAGCTGCAATATGGCCACAGCGAAGTGGATCATGTCATGGATAACTACAGCCTGCGACCGGTGCCGGTGATGATGGGCAAGCCCATGTATATGGCCATGAATCCGGATCGCACCACCGACACCGCCCAGTTGCTGGCCGAGCTGAACCTGGGCGCACACCAGACTCAGGTGGGCATAGACTGGATGCAGGACGCGCACCGGGGCCGCATGGCCAGCGGCATGACTCAGGCCGACGCCGATGCTTACCGCCAGCTGCCCCGCCAGGACAATCAGTCTTTTGAAAATATAGGGGTGTTTGTAGAAAACAACTGGCTGCTGACTGACAAGCAGCAACTGATAAGCGGTGTTCGCCTCGACAAAACCGAGGCCCGTTTTGAAAAGCTGCCTGCCAGTTCGTCACTGAAAGAGCAGGATTACTACCTGCATGCGGGGTTTGTGCGTCTGGAGCACAGCCTGCAGGACTGGACCTGGTATGCCGGCTACGGTCAGGCCGAGCGGGCACCGGATTTTTGGGAGCGCAACCGCAACGGCGCACTTGAAACCGAAACCAACCACCAAATAGATGCCGGCGTGCTTTACCGCCATGGGACACTGAGCGGCTCTGTGTCTGTGTTTGCCGGTTATGTGGACGACTTTATTCTGGTAGACAATTATTCCGCCGACAAAGCCCGCAATGTTAATGCCCGCCGTATGGGCGGCGAGGCCGAGCTGAACTGGCGCTTTGCCGATAACTGGACCCTGGGCTCCAATGTGTCTTATACCCATGGCCAGAACCTGAGCGATGATATTGCGCTGGGCCAGACCCCGCCGCTGGAGCTGAACACCACGCTCGGCTACGACAACGGCGTTCAGGAAGTGGCACTGCTGATGCGCAATGTGGCCGGGCAAAACCGCTTTGCCGAAGGTCAGGGCAATATTATTGGCCAGGACACGGGCCCCTCTGCCGGCTTTACCGTGTTCTCACTCAATGCCGGCTGGCAGGTAACACCCACGGTAAAACTGGCCACCGGCGTCGATAACCTGCTGGATAAAGACTACAGCGAGTTTATCAATAAACAGGAAAGCTACCCGCTTGGCGATAATCCGGTAACCGGCCGCATCAGCGAGCCCGGCCGCCAGTGGTGGGCAGAAGTGCAGATTAGTTTGTAAGCTAACCCCACCCTGCCCCTCCCCTTACAAAGGGGAGGGAATTATTTTCCGCGGACTGCAACCCCACTGCTGTCTCTCACACTGCTGGCTATGGTAAACACCTTCAGCCACTAGCTGTATTGGTGCTCTCAAAGATCTTGTCTGCCGAAGCGGCCACAAAGCCGGTGTAGAGCTCACCGTCGGGCTTGGGGTAACGCAGGGCAAACTCGTAAAAGCAGCTGGGCAGTGAGGCTTCACCGTCGGTGAACTGCACCAGGGCAGTGTCGGCCATGGTGGAGGATTGCTCCAGCAGCACCTCGGGGGAGCCCTTGATTTCGCCGCCGGCGTCATTGAGGCGGAACCCCGCCTGCTTGAGGGTGCTGTTGACCGCGTCCAGACTGTCATAATCCTCAAGGTGGTTCACACTCACGGTAAAATGATTGGCCCGGTAACCGTATACCGCCATCCAGCCGGCGTATTCACTTTCTGCCGCCAGGGTTTTGTAATCGGCATGGGAGATTTGCCAGGGCGCACCGGAATAGAGAAAATCTTTTTGCTCCGGCAGGGTGTCGTCCACCTGATCAATCAGCCTAGCCACTATGCGCTGAAGCGTAGGCGAGCACTGCTCCAGCAGCAATTCACTGATAAACACCTTGGGCGCAGCCGGGTCTGGATGTTCGTAATGGCGGGCATAGAGCTTTTTGGCCTCGAAGTGGTATTCACCCTTTTGCTCGTAGCCCAGCGCCAGAAAATGCGCCGCCAGCTTGTCCAGGCCCAGTTTGGGATGGTTAAAGGTACGAAAGGCTACATGATCGTTCACAATGGCCTTACCGCCGCCCAGCAAATCATGAATTTTCAGCGCGCTGGGGGTCACGGTTAAATAGTGTTGCCAGAGTGCCTCAAACAGTTCATCAACAGAGGTATGCATAACCGACTCCTGTGAGTTAAAAGCTGAGCCCGGGTGACAATGTGCCCGGCATTTCAAGGCTGTCGCCTTCCACCGAGGCCACCGGATAGGCGCAATAATCTGCGGCATAATACGCACTGGCCCTGTGGTTGCCGCTGTCGCCCACACCACCGAAGGGGGCGGCACCGGAAGCACCGGTAATGGGCCGGTTGCGGTTTACAATGCCGGCGCGAATATGGCGATAGAAGTAGTCCCAGTCGGCTTCGCTGTCGGACAGCAAGCCCGCCGACAGGCCATAGCGGGTGCGGTTGGCCAGGCTCAGTGCCTCGGGCAAATCATTAAAGCGAATCACCTGCAGCAGCGGACCGAAATATTCTTCATCGGGCAGCTGATCAATACCGGTCACGTCCACTATGCCCGGCGACACCAGGCCGGTGCCCGGCTGCAGATGTTTCAGCATCAGCAGCGACTCACCGCCAAAAGCCAGCAAATGCGCCTGAGCCGCCACCATGCCCCGGGCGGCACGCTCGGAGATCATGGCCCCCATAAAAGGCTGAGGGTCGGCGTCGTAATGGCCCACCCGAATGGCCTTGCTTACCGCTACCAGCCGTGCCAGCAGCCGGTCACCGGCCTCGCCCACTGGCACCAGCAAGCGGCGGGCACAGGTGCAGCGCTGACCGCTGGTAATAAAGGCCGACTGAATAATGGCATGCACGGCGGCATCCACATCGGCCACCTCTGTGACCACCAGCGGATTATTGCCGCCCATTTCCAGCGCCAGAATTTTTCCCGGCCGACCGGCGTATTGCTGATGCAGCAACTTGCCGGTGTTGGACGAGCCGGTAAAAAACAGGCCGTCTATGCCGTCGTGGGCTGCCAGCGCCTTGCCGGTGCTCACTTCGCCCTGCACCAGATTGAGCACACCGGCGGGCAAACCTGCTTCATGCCACAGACGTACGGTTTCCTGGGCCACCATGGGCGTAAGCTCAGAGGGCTTGAACACCACCGTATTGCCGGCAATCAGCGCCGGAATAATATGGCCGTTAGGCAAATGGCCGGGAAAGTTGTAGGGGCCGAACACTGCCACCACACCGTGAGGCTTGTGGCGTACAAAGGCCTGAGCACCGGCCATGGGATTTTCTACTGTGCCGGTGCGCTCAAAGTAGGCTTTTTCGGACAGGCCAGCCTTGCCAATCATGGCGGCCACCTCGGTCAGCGCCTCCCATTCGGGCTTGCCGGTTTCCCGGGCAATCAGCCTGGCCAGCTGCGACTTGTGCTGCTCCAGCAGCCCGGCAAAGGCCTTGATAATGGCCAGCCGCTCTGCCACCGGTCGAAAGCCCCAGTCGGTACTGGCGGCACGGGCGGCGGCCACGGCAGCATTCACCTGCGCCTCGTCGGCGGCGGCGCCCTGCCAGACTACCTCATTTTTGGCCGGGTCGAGGGACTCAAACACAGCGCCCGCTCCGGTCAGCCACTCACCATTAATATATTGCACGGCTTCAGTCATTGCGTTTCATCTCCGCTACCCTGACGGTATCTCCGTCTTCCACCTTCAGCAGGCTGGCCACCGCTCTGGTCATCACCGCCTGCCCCTTTTGTTCATTAATGGCCATCTCTCCCAGCAGCGCCCGGAACCCTTCAAAACGGGTGTTACTGACAAGGTGTGTCTGCGCCCTGACCGGATGACCAATTTGTACCGTTAACCGACGGCTGTTGCGCAGAGTGCGAATGTTGTGCACCTCGCACTCCACTGTGGGGCCGGCATCAAAAATATCGACATAGCCGCGCCAGGAAAAACCCTCTTCCTCCAGCAGATGCAGCGCCGGCCGGGTTTTATCGTGGGTTTTGCCAATCACCGCCCGGGCTTCTTTTGATAACAGGCTGACATAAATGGGGTATTTGGGCATTAAATCGGCAATAAAGCCCTTCTGGCCGATGCCAGTGAGGTAATCCACGGTGGGAAAGTCCATGGAGAAAAAGTGCTCCTGCAGCCAGCTCCAGAAGGGGCTGTTGCCGCCCTCATCAGACACGCCGCGCATTTCTGCCAGAATGCGCCGGTCAAACAACTCGGGAAATTCCGCCAGAAACAAAAACCGGCACTTGGATAACAACCGGCCGTTCATGCCGTAACGGGCGGGCTCGCGCAGAAACAGGGTACACAGCTCACTGACGCCGGTGTAATCGTTGGTGAGCGTCAGGGTTTCCACCACATTGTGAATGCCCAGCTTGCGGGAGCAGTGCACCTGCTTGCCTAGCAGGTAGGTGTAGAAGGGAGAAGTCAGCCCCACTGCCGATTCCAGCGCCGTGGTGCCCAACACTTCACCGGTGTCACTGTCTTCGGCCACAAAGAAATACAGGCAATCCCCCTTGCCACCGGCGCGGCTGGCAAAAGAGGTTAATGAATGGTCAATTTTCTTCTGCAGCAGCTCGTCGTTTACCGGCAGCGAGGTAAAGCCATGCCCCGACTCAATAGAAATCTGCTTGAGAATGGCAAAATCACGCTGCTCTATGGGTCTTATTACCAGCATGCAGCACTCCTTATGACGAAATAAGCGGGGCACCCTGCCCCGCCGTTAACGGCAGCGGTGTATCAGCCGTTCACTACTCTTGCTACGGCACGCTCAAAGCGGGCCAGACCTTCCAGCACTTCTTCTTTGGTAATCACCAGCGAAGGCGCAAAGCGCACCACATTGGCTCCGGCAATCAGTACCATCAGGCCTTCCTCGGAAGACGCCTGCAAAAAGTCCTTGGCACGGCCGGCAAACTGCTCGTTCATCACGCAGCCCAGCAGCAGGCCTTTGCCACGAACTTCCGAGAAACAGCCATATTTGGCATTGATCTTCTCCAGTTCTTCTCGGTACCAGCCTTCGCGCTCTTTCACACCAGCCAGCACGTCGGGTGTGTTAACGGTGTCAAAGGCGGCCTCGGCCACGGCACAGGCCAGCGGGTTGCCGCCATAGGTGGAGCCATGAGTGCCGGGCTTGAGTGATGCGGCAATATCGGCGCGGGTAAGCATGGCACCAATGGGGAAGCCACCGCCCAGCGCCTTGGCACTGGTAAGAATATCGGGGGTAACGCCGGTATCCATATAAGCATAAAGGGCACCGGTGCGGCCCACGCCGGTCTGCACTTCGTCAAACACCAGCAGCGCCTTGTGTTCATTACACAGCGCCCGCACCGCTTTCACAAACTCGGGATCCGGGCTGATAATGCCGCCTTCACCCTGCAGCGGCTCCATGACCACGGCACAGGTACGTTCCGACATCATCGCCTTGAGCGCCTCAAGATCATTGTAGGGAACATGGTCAACATCGGCGGGTTTGGGGCCAAAACCGTCGGAATAGGCCGCCTGGCCGCCTACGGTGACGGTAAAGAAGGTACGGCCGTGAAACCCCTGATTAAAGGCAATGATCTGGGTTTTTTCGGCATTAAAGTGCTCAATGGCATAACGGCGGGCCAACTTGAGCGCGGCCTCGTTGGCCTCGGCACCGGAGTTGCAGAAATACACCCGCTCGGCAAAGGTGGCATCCACCAGTTTTTTACCCAGGCGCAGCGCCGGCTCGTTGGTCCAGACGTTACTCAGATGCCACAGCTTCTCGCCCTGCTCCTTGAGTGCACTGACCAGCGCCGGATGGCAGTGGCCCAGGCAATTCACCGCTATGCCGCCGGCAAAGTCGATAAACTCCTTGCCCTGCTGATCCCACACCCGGGCCCCCAGGCCACGGACAGGAATGCTCTGAGCCGGTGCATAGTTGGGCACCATGACTTCATCAAAGAGTTCTCGGGTAACGGCCATATCAGACATCTTCTCTTCCTCCATTTACCGCAGCATGCTCTGCGATAAAAGTTAAATCCATGTAAACACGCAAGCATTATTGCAAAGTAACCATAACTTGTCTCTATGATAAGTCACAATTCTGGTGGTTTATTTTGCCAGTAAAATAACTGTAGTCATTTATCTTGCATAAGCTCGCAACGAGGCATGTTTAAACCGGCAGCAAGCACTGCACAGCTGCATAAACACGCATCACTATTATTCCTTTCGCCGCCAGCACTTGCGAGCGAGAAAGCCTGATAAGCAGAATAAGAAAAACTTATAGTATGGATGGGCAAAAAAGCGGGTCTTACAGATCTGGTCACGCCGGGCCTGACCCGGAGTCTGGAACAAGCAAGCAGCTGTTTGCAGTATCACTACAGAATGTTTAAAAAATTTCCCAGCAGCTGATGGCCACCCTGGGTAAGAATGCTCTCGGGGTGAAACTGCACACTGTGCACCGGCAGCGTCTTGTGCTGCATGCCCATGATCTCGTCGCGCTCACCCTGAGCGTTTTCGCTCCAGGCAGTCACCTCAAAGCAGGCCGGCAGACTGTCGGCTCTGACCACCAGCGAATGATAACGGGTCACGGTAAGCGGATCGGGCAGGCTCGCAAACAATCCGCCGCCGGTATGGCGAATGGCCGAAGTCTTGCCGTGCATCACTTGCCGGGCCCGCACCACTTCGCCGCCAAAGGCCTGGGCAATGGCCTGATGCCCCAGACACACGCCCAGAACTGGCAGTTCACCGGCAAAGCGCTTGATGGCCGCCAGTGACACGCCCGCCTCATTCGGCGTGCAGGGGCCGGGAGAGATCACCAGCCCAGCCGGCCGCAGTGCGGCAATCTCATTCAGGCTGATGTCGTCATTACGGCGCACCACCACTTCCTGCCCCAGCTCACCAAAATACTGCACCAGGTTCCAGGTAAAGGAATCGTAGTTATCGATCATCAGCAGCATATTAAACTTATCTCTTTGATTTTATTGAAACAGTAAAGCCTTACACTGCTTTGATACCCGCTCTGATACCCGCAATTTCATTTGATACCCAGGACCGAGACCTCAACAGCACACATGAGGAAGCGGTATTTTCGCATGCTGAGGGATGGCGTCAAACCTCAGTGACCTTCTGCCTGGGCTGGTGGTTCAGTAACACAACGAAAGATGAAGGCTGACTTAGCATCAAGCAAAACATTGCCAGTGCAACTCAATACGAATCTGGCCAACATAGCATCGTTAGGAAAAGATATTTGCTCCTTAAGAAATGTTAATGACATACCAAAAATATTCAGCTTTTTAATGTGGATAATATTGACAAAGCAACCAAAAAACCAATTTCAACATTATATTTTTTAAGGGCAACTCACTCCATCACCCGCAATGCAAATAAAAAATACAAATATAGAAGCGGAGTACCCAATGTAAATTATAGTTCTTGCCATTCACCTCCTATCCATTCATGAAAGCCATGAACTTAGCCCCCCAATAGCGCATACTTATCAAAAATCATTAGTGCAATCTCTTTTTTCTTAGATTAGCACACCAAGAAAGCGATACACTTCACAAAGCACAAGAAGAAAAAAAATCAATTTTCCCTAGCGTTCATAATCAGCATCTCAACTACCACTTCTTTTGATACAGATCTTGATCTGGCCATTTCATCTAAAATCTGCTTTGCCTCCTCACTAACATAAATATTTATAGGAACTTTATTCTTTTTTTTCTTTCCATCTCTATACTTCTTTTGAGCCCAAGCCTTTCCGCACTTAGCTATAATCTTTCTCTTAGTATCAACATGCAATTTAGGTGTTATTGAATCCAATATTCCTACCGAAAAAATGTACGCTTCTTTACCATTACTAGGATTGGGTGAAAAAAAACCTCCGAGAACAGACTCAGCATTTATTGCAGCTGAAATATACTCCCACACCCAATTACATTGTTCATCATCCTCGTCGTTTAAGAAACCAATAGATACACTCTCCCTTCTACTATTAAGCCAATCACAACGAGCCATTTCAAAAAAGTCATTTACCTCAAACTTTCCACTCAACCTAAGACAACTGAGATAAACAAAAATATACTTTAACTGCTCAACCCTTTCTTTATGACTAAAAACTCCCCCTAAAGAAAAAGAAGAATAACCATTAAACCCTTCAATTTCACACCTTATCCTATACCAAAAAAAGAAACATACATGAACATCCTTGCAAGTATCTTCTAATAGTTTCAAACTTTGAGAAAACCTATAACTGAAGTCTCTCGACTTTTCCACCATATAATCGCGAACCACCTCACCTCTACCTAGATCATTCATAGGCAATTCCAAACCAAAAGCTTTTTCAATGCTCCCACATATCTTTTCTTTAAGCTCTGCTGGATCAATTAAGAAAGGAAGCGTTTCGAAATCCTCATCACTTTCCAACTTAAAACTCAAGTATATAAACCTCAAAACGTCTAAGTTTAGATCAAGGAGGTTATAAAAAGGAACGTTTCTAACTACTCTAGCCACAGCGATATCCTTTAGTGATACTTCAATAGTTTGACAGTACCATTTCAAAATAGTTAGTCAATCTTTACAACGTGATTTGCACGTTACTTTTGGATAAAAGAAACAAGGTAAAACCTTGTCATCATACGCTCCGTGAAGCCAACAAAGACATTTTACATTGATTTTCTTCATATCTAGGGGGTCTAAAACTTCTCCTCTTGCTTGGTACTAGTTGTTCTCATGCACACTTTACATACATGCCCCACCACCTTTCTTACTGGCTTTCTAGAGGTACAGTCAACAATGCCAATAAAGATAAAACCCAAGTATGAGACCAACTCTCTAACATCAGAGCAAATAACCGCCCTCTCTCTTAGCTAAAGCACTATACACAGGCGCTTAAACCATACCGGCACGATAAAACCCTGTCTGATTGATTAATATATAAAAGTTCCATGCACTCTAGGTGCAACCAACAAACAATCAGATATATATTTTTTACATGAGCACCTACTCCTATGGAATCAACAAGGAGTACATTCATGAACAACAGATACAACTACAACCATGGCCCACTAATCCCTGGCTATCTAAATATAATCGAAAGGTGCATCTACCAGTCATTAGCTCAACACCCCAGAACACTGGCTATCAGGTTTGATTTGCGTTTTCCTGGTTCACACACTAGCGATTACATTGCTGAAGATGCACCCACCTACTTCATCAACAATGATCACAGAGCAATCACCCGATTTATAGAGTCGTTAAAAGCAAAGATAAGACATGACATTAAAAGCAGAGGAAAAACAGGATATAGAGTTCATCCATCAAGTGTGAGATATGTTTGGGTGCGGGAGCATGGGGAAGGAAATAAACACCACTATCACACCTTGCTTTTAATCAACAACGACACTTACACGTTTGGACATAACGCCATCAATCAAAATAGACTCGTCAGAATGATAAGAGAGGCTTGGTGTAGCGCTCTTGGCATCATGCAAGATACTTTTGAAAGTTTGGTTTACATCCCTCAAAACCCATTCTACCCCCTAAACAAAAACAACGAGAACTTTCAGCAAATGTATGATGCGCTGATATACCGCACCAGTTACATGTGCAAGGCCAAAGGGAAACCTTCTGATGACTACAGAAACATTGGTCACTCTGCAAATTAACAACAACACCTCATTATCTGGACATTAACAGGAGCATTCCATGAAGCTTATCAAGATTAAAGAAGTAATGGACTACACCGGCCTCGCCAGATCAACAATCTACAAATTCATTTCAGAAGAGTCATTCCCCAAACCAGTACCGTTAGGCGAACGCGCCGTAGCTTGGGTTGAAAGTGAGATTCAAGACTGGATCATGGATAAAATCGCGCAGAGAGACAAACTTCACTTTCAATAGAAAATCATCAGACCACATTCAAAAAACATTCAGACATATATCATAACTTGAGTAACACCTACTCGAATAATCCAGTCACAGCACAGGAGATATGTGTATGTCTATATATTGCCCATCATGTAAATCAACCCACATTGTTACACGAGACTTAGGAAGAAAGGTTGGCGGTACTACGGGTGTAATAACCGGGGCGGTAACAGGAACAGCAGGCGCACTGAGAGGAGCCAAAGCAGGAGCATTGCTTGGCTCTATTGGTGGACCTGTTGGTGCATCCATCGGTTCAATTGCTGGCGCAGTTTGGGGTGGTCTGGTTGGTGGAACAACCGGAGGCATTGCTGGTGCCAAACTGGGAGAAAAGCTGGATAGCAAAGTCCTGATCAACTACGAATGCAAGCACTGTGGCCACTGCTTCCGAATTTAATCCCCCCTTCCGTATCCAGCGGCCTGTCACGTCATGTGCTCCGGAATCCCTCCCGGAGCCTTATTCAATTAAACATCATCTCTTTAAGTAAGGAATTCATCATGGCTCACCTCGTCGAATCCATGGCCTACGTGGGCCAAACGCCCTGGCATGGACTGGGCAATCAGCTCAGTCGCCAGCAGCCACTGTCGGTCTGGCTCAAGGAGGCCGGCATGGACTGGTCCATCAAACAAAGCGATGTCATGTTCAACGCCGCCGATGACGGACTGTTCCTGCGCAGTCACGATGGCGCTCAGGTACTGTATCGCTCCGATACCCTGGCCCCCCTGTCGGTAGTGTCCAATCGCTACAAGGTAGTGCAGCCCAAGGAGGTACTGCATTTCTATAAAGATCTGGTGCATGCCGGTGGCTTTGAGCTGGAAACCGCCGGTGTGCTCAAGGGGGGGCGCAAGCTGTGGGCGCTGGCCAAAACCGGCCAGGCGGACAAGCTCAAGGGGAACGATCACATCAAGGGTTATCTGCTGCTGGCCACCAGTTGCGATGGCACCCTGTGTACCACAGCACAATTCACCTCGGTGCGGGTGGTGTGCAACAACACCCTGCAGGTAGCCGTTAACCAGAAAGCCGGAGCCATCAAGGTGCCCCACTCCACCGTGTTTGACCCCAAGCAGGTAAAAGAGGCTCTGGGGCTGGGCCTGTCGAGCTGGGATACCTTTATGCACGACCTGAAGGCCATGAGCCAACGTCCGGTTTCGCCAGAAGAAGCGCACCGCTTCTTTGCAGAAGTACTGGAAGACCCATGTTTAAGTGAAACCGATTTATCCCCTTCCAAACCCATGCAACAACTGCTGAGCCTGTACGACGGTGCAGGTATGGGTGCAGATCTGGCTTCCAGCAAAAACACTGCATGGGGCCTGGTAAACGCCATGACCGAGTTTGTAGATCATCACCGCCGTGCCCGCAACCAGGATAACCGGCTCGACTCTGCCTGGTTCGGACTCGGCGCTCAACTCAAGCAAAAAGCCTACGGCCAGGCCATGGCATTACTCGACTAATTCTTACCAGTATTACTTCTTTATACCCCCCGTTGGCTCATGCCAACGGGGGGTATGTTTTTTATGCGTTTAAGGAGATTCACCATGAAAACTCGTTATTCCCAAGCCCTGCGTCTGGCAGACACCAAGGCGCTCACTCACCAACAATGGCTGGAAGTACGCCAGTCCGGTATTGGCTCATCCGATGCCGCCGTGGCCATTGGTCTCTCTCCCTACAAGAGCCCCTTGTCACTCTGGCTGGAAAAAACCAATCGTCGTCCGGCCCCGGACCTGAGCAACAACGAAGCGGTGTTCTGGGGCACTATCCTGGAGCCGGTGCTGGCTTACGTTTATGCCCAACGCACCAAGCTCAAGGTGCGCCGGGTGAATGCGGTGCTGCAGCACCCGGATCATCCCTTCATGCTCGCCAACCTGGATCGAGAAGTGCTGGGCCATCCCGATGGCGTGGGCACGCTGGAGATCAAGACCGCCGGCTATCACTCTGCACCACAATGGGAGCAGGGCATTCCCCTCGCCTATCAGTGCCAGGTGCTGCATCAGTTGGCCGTCACCGGTCACGCCTGGGCCGATGTGGCGGTACTGATCGCCGGGCAGGATTTTCGTATTTACCGCATCAATCGGGACGACGACAAAATTGCCGAGCTCATAAGGCGGGAAAATGCCTTCTGGCAACATGTGCTCAACGACACCCAGCCGGAGCCGGATGGCTCGGAAGATGCCGGCAAGGCCCTGCAATCGCTCTATCCCGAAGACAAAACACCAGTGCTGGATCTCACCGAATCGGAGGAAATGAACACCCTGTTCAGCCACTTTCTCAGTGCCAAGGAGAAGAAAGAAGAAGCCGAAGCTTGCGAGGCCAGACTCAAGCAGCAACTGCAGGCAGCCCTGGGCGATGCCGGCGGCGCGGTATTTCAGGAAGGAAAGATCAGCTGGAAACGCAGCCGTGATCGGGTAGTGCCCGACATGGAAAAGCTCAG
Organism: Oceanimonas smirnovii ATCC BAA-899; assembly: GCF_000381965.1. Taxonomy (GTDB): domain Bacteria; phylum Pseudomonadota; class Gammaproteobacteria; order Enterobacterales; family Aeromonadaceae; genus Oceanimonas; species Oceanimonas smirnovii. The sequence continues at coordinate 333,332 of NZ_KB908454.1, read as the reverse complement.
TAACTCCCATCCGGAATGGCTGCAGCATTGCAGCAAAATCGTACCTGGCTCTCGCCGTTTTACCGTGCAACTGCAAAGGAGCAAGTCATGATCAAGGGACTGGCCATCACTCCGCCCATCATTGGGCGGATCAGCATTGGCAAGCTGGTCAACAAAAACGACAAGTGGCTGCCGGAAAAGGACGACAGCTTTACCCTTACTACCCAGGTTCAAAACCGCAACGGCTGGATGCTGCATCCGCTGCACCAGCAATACGCCGAAACGGCGGCCAACGGCAAGATCCGGGCGATTCCGGTGCGGGTGTTGTTCAACGACAGTGATCTGAACCTGCGGGCTGAATACAGCGCCTTTGATCGCAGTACCGGACGGCCACTGTGCGTGGGTAATGGCGAAGCAGCCAAACGAGTCAACGAAGGAGGAATAGAAGAAGTCAGTTGTCCGGGGCCGGAGTATTGCCGCTTTGCCCATGAGCAGGGCTGCAAACTCTATGGTCGCCTGAATCTGCAGGTAGAAGGACAGAACGACGAACTGGGCAGCTTTATCTTTCGCACCACGGGTTACAACTCGGTGCGAACCCTGGCGGCACGGCTACGTTACTTTGAGGCAGTGACCGGTGGCCATACCCGGCACTTGGCGTTGCAACTCAAGCTCAGGGCCAAGAGCACCACCCAGTCTTACCGCACTCCTGTGTACTATGTAGACTTGACCCTGCGCGACGAAGATACTCTGGCGGAAGCGGTCAGCACGGCCTTGCAGGAAGCCGAGCACTACCGCCAGGCAGGTGTGGACATGGCCAGCCTGGAACACACCGCCAGGCAACTGCTACACAACGGCCAGTTTGAAGACGGTGAAGATGAAGTCCCGCTGTTGCTGGACGAGTTCTACCCGGAACAAATCGAACAGCCAGAACCCACCCAAGACGCAAAACCTGCCACACTGGTCAAGGCCACTCGCCTGACCAACAAACTTGGCAATGTCGCTCCATCAACCAAGTAGAAACGAGACTCAGAATGAACAAACCCTGGATTGAATGGCTTGCCTGGGGGCTGTTAATCATCATTGCTGGCGTTTCTGTTTATCTGGAAGTGAAACGCTTCTAGCCCTCACGCCCTGCTTACACATATCCCTTTTACGCGCCGCCCCTGAGCGGCGCTTTTTTATGCCTGGAGGATACCATGAGCAATAAAACCTTTGTGGCCGGCGAGCAGTCCGGCACCTACCTGGCTCCCGGTCCGGTGACCGAGGCCGACATTCTGCACATGGCCCACAAGCTGGCCCGCCGGCGACTGGCCAAGGGCCGGGTACTCGACGCCCCGAGCAAAACCTTTGAGGCGCTGCAAACCCTGCTGCAGGAATGCGAGCACGAAATCTTTGCGGTGGTACTGCTCGACAATCAGCACCGCATTCTGCGCTTTGAACAGCTGTTTCGCGGCACCATCGACGCCGCCAGCGTCTACCCCCGAGAAGTGGTCAAGCTGGCTTTGACCTGTAACGCAGCCGCCGCCATCTTTGTGCATAATCATCCATCCGGCGATCCCGAGCCTAGCCGAGCAGACGTGGCCATTACCCAGCGCCTGCGCGATGCACTTAGCCTGGTAGATATCCGCACTCTGGATCATGTGATTGTCGGCCTGGAAGGCTGTGTGTCTCTGGCTGAACGAGGCCAGATTTAATACCCAAGCGCGAAATAGCCTTTTTCTAAAAATGAAAAAGTACGATACAAAGCAGCGTAAGCGCTGCTTTTTTTTGCCACGAAAAACGTATTAAATATTCATTCAAAGTTATTACCGGAAACCCGCGAATACTCCCCCTCTTACTTTTCCTTTTCGCCATTTCTTGGTTACGATAACCAGTTACACAAATAACAAAAACCAGCGCGGGCAGGGCAGCCAGACCATGAACATCATCGACAACATCAATCAGCTGCTGGGTGATGAGCTGAAGGGCACGCTCACACCGGGCTCCAGGCTGAAAATAGCGGCGTCCTGCTTCTCCATCTACGCCTATGAAGCGCTCAAAAAAGAGCTGTCGGCCATTGAGTCGCTGCAGTTTGTGTTCACCTCCCCTACCTTTGTGACCGATAGCGTCACCGACAAGCTGAGAAAAGAGCAACGGGAGTTTTTCATTCCCAAGGCTGGCCGTGAAAAAAGCCTGTATGGCACCGACTTTGAAATTCACCTTAAAAACAAGCTGACCCAAAAGGCCATTGCCCGGGAATGCGCCAACTGGATGCGGCAAAAAGCCACCTTCAAATCGAACAGCACCCATGCCCCCATGCAGCCGTTCGCCGTGGTTTCCGGGGGCTCCGAGAGCACGCTGTTTGCTCCCATCAACGGCTTTACCGCCGTGGATCTGGGCTACCAGCAAGGTAACGCGGTTTCCAACTTTGTCCACAAAATGGAGCAACCCGAGTTCACCGCCCAGTACCTGACGCTGTTTGATCAAATCTGGAGCGACCCGGACAAACTGCAGGACGTGACCAATACCATCTGCCAGCACATTGAGTCGGTGTACAAGGAAAACTCGCCCGAAACAATCTACTTCATCATGCTGTACAACATCTTCAAAGAGTTTTTGGACGACCTCAGTGAAGATGTACTGCCCAACGACAGAACCGGTTATCAGGACACCCTGATCTGGAACAAGCTGTTCAACTACCAGAAAGACGCCGCCACAGGCATCATCAACAAGCTGGAAAGCTACAACGGCTGCATACTGGCCGACAGCGTGGGCCTGGGCAAAACCTTCACCGCCCTGGCGGTAATGAAATACTACGAGCTGCGCAACAAGTCGGTGCTGCTGCTGTGCCCCAAAAAAGCTCGCCGACAACTGGCTGAACTACAACCGCAACCTTAAAACCAACATCTTTGCCAAAGACAGGTTCAGCTACGATGTGCTCTGCCATACCGATCTCAGCCGCACCAGCGGCGAGTCTTTCGGTACTCCGCTCAATCGCATCAACTGGGGCAACTACGATCTGGTGGTGATCGACGAATCCCACAACTTTCGCAACAACGACGCCGTTAAAGACCGGGAAACCCGCTACCAGAAACTGATGAACAAGGTCATTCGGGAAGGGGTTAAAACCAAGGTACTGATGCTCTCCGCCACCCCGGTCAACAACCGCTTCACCGACTTGCGCAATCAGCTGGCGCTGGCCTACGAAGGCGACTCCAGCCAGCTGACCAAGCATCTGAACACCACCAAAAGCGTTGAACAGATCTTCAACCAGGCCCAGGCCGCGTTTAACAACTGGTCAAAAATGGAGCCGGAGCAAAGAACCGCCAAGGCCATACTGGATGCGCTGGACTTCGACTTTTTTGAACTACTCGACAGCGTCACCATCGCCCGTTCCCGCAAGCACATTCAGAGCTTTTACGACACCACCGATATCGGTCATTTTCCCGAGCGGCTCAAACCACTGTCTTACCATTGCCCGCTCACCACCCGTGACGACGTGCTTGGCTTCAATCAGATCTTTGAACAGCTCAGGCAACTCAAGCTGTCCATCTATGCCCCGGTCAGCTACATACTGCCCAGCCGGCTGAAAAAATACGAAGAGCTGTACGACACCGAGGTTTCCGGCGGCGGTGCCAAGCTAAAGCAAGCCGACCGGGAAAAAAGCCTGGTGGCGCTGATGACCACCAACCTGCTCAAGCGACTGGAAAGCTCGGTAGAGGCCTTTCGCCGTACCCTGCAATCCCTGCAAGACAACCACCAGCGACTACTGGGAATAATCGACGAGTTCTACCGGCGGGACGGCGTAACCGAGGTCAGCAGCCTGGCGGATGCCCTGGATGCCATAGAAGCAGACGAAGACGAACTGCCGTCCTATCACGACATGGAAATTGGCAACAAAATCAAAATCAAGCTCGCCGACATGGATCTCACCTCCTGGCAGCAGGACATGCAGGGTGATCTGGAGCTCATTGCCGACCTGCTTGCTGTTATGCAAAAGGTCACCCCTGCTGAAGATGCCAAGCTGCAGCACCTCAAAGAGCATCTGACACAGAAAATAGCCACCCCCATCAACCCGGGCAACCGCAAGGTCATTATCTTTACCGCCTTTGCCGATACCGCCAGCTACCTCTATGACCAGCTGGCACCAGAGCTGTACAGCAGCCACGGCATTCATGCCGCCATGGTCACCGGTGGCACCGGACTGCCCAAAACCACCCTTAAAACCCGCCGCAAAGGCTACGATAAAACCCGCCGCAAAGGCTACGATATTCAGGAAGTGCTGACCCTGTTTTCGCCTCTGTCCAAATCAAAGGCCAGCGTGCTGCCCGATGAGCCGGCCGAAATAGACTTGCTGATTGCCACCGACTGTATTTCCGAAGGGCAAAACCTGCAGGACTGCGACTACCTTATCAACTACGACATTCACTGGAACCCGGTGCGCATTGTGCAGCGCTTTGGCCGGGTGGATCGCATCGGCTCCCCCAATCAGTGCATTCAGCTGGTGAACTACTGGCCCGATATTTCTCTGGATGAATACATCAACCTCAAGGAGCGGGTTGAAAGCCGCATGACCATAGTGGACGTGACCGCCACCGGCGATGACAACGTGCTCAGCAGCCAGGCCAACGACGTGGCCTACCGCAAGGAGCAACTCAAGCGCCTGCAGGAAGAAGTGATTGAGCTGGAAGATCTGAAAACCGGCGTGTCCATCACCGATCTGGGCCTGAACGAGTTTCGCATGGACCTGCTCGCCATGGTCAAACACTACGGCGAGCCCATTAACCAGCCCAGCGGCATGCACGCCCTGGTGCCGGCCAACCCGTCACTGGGGCTGGAGCCCGGCGTGATCTTTGCGCTGCGCAACCTCAACAACAGCGTGACCACAGATCAGCAAAACCGGCTGCATCCCTTTTACCTGGTGTACGTTGATGAGCAGGGTCATACCCTGGCCAGCCACATAGACGTAAAGCGCCTGCTCGATCTGCTGCGCACCTGCTGCAAGGGCCAGCAAGAGCCCATCGATGTCCTGTGCCGGCGCTTTAACGAAACAACCCAAGACGGCCAAAACATGGCGCATTATTCCGAGCTGCTCAGTCAGGCCATTGGCAGCATGATGGCCGTGAAGGAAGAAAAAGACATAGACAGTCTGTTTGGCGGCGGCAGCACCTCAGCCCTGGTTAACCGGATTCAGGGCCTGGATGACTTTGAGCTGCTGGCCTTTATCGTGGTGCAGGCACAGGAGGCCCGCTCATGACCCAGGCTCTGTCGTCTTGTAGCTGGCAGTTTCCGCCACAAACGCGCTTTGACAAGGTGATCCCCAAAACCAAATTCTATCAACAGGCTGCCGTGAACAGTGCTCTGCAGGCCCGGTTTGTGGAAGAGCTGGAGCAGATCATCTGGGCCTGCAAACTCGCGCCCGACACGGTAAACTTGCCCGCGACCGAAGCGGTAACGGAAATCCAGGTGTTCACCCTCAAGCTCAAAGGGGAAACCCTGTCCGAAGAGGTGGTGGCCGCCATTGACAAGGCCATTCCCTTCCCCATTATTTTTGAGTTGCAGCGTACTCTGGGGGAAGACCGGCAGCAGCTGCGTTATCTGGCGGCCTACAAGCGCAAAAGCGCCGCCGATGCCGCCAGCTGGGTACGTTCGGAATACCTGGATTCAGGCTGGATTCCGGCAACCGCGCCCCGCAGCGCCCTGCCCGCCGCCATTAACATCGAGCGGCTTTATCAGGCCCTGCTGGTTAGCCTGCTGCCCATTCCGGCCAGGACTGGCGAGAGCATGGACGAGGCCATTGTCCGGCTGGGCCGCCTGCGCAAGCTGGACAAGCAGATGGCCGCGCTGCGTAAAAAAATCGGCACTGAAAAACAATTCAAACGGAAGGTCGAGCTTCACCGAGAGCTTAAGGCCCTGCAACACGAACAGAGCACCCTGAGCCAGACCGAGGGAGCCGGCGCGTCCTGAAGCCCCCCGAGCCTTGATGCAAGATAACTACAGCCTATAAAAAGTGGATGAGAAATGGACAAACTGAAGATGCACAGCCCCGATATGTCTCAGCAGAACATTGAAAAAATTCGGGCGCTGTTTCCCAACTGCGTCACCGAGTCCCGTACCCCGGACGGCAGCCTGCGTCTGGCGGTAGACTTTGATCTGCTCAAACAAGAGCTGTCCGACTCCATCGTGGAAGGCCCCCAGGAACGCTACCACCTCAACTGGCCCGGCAAGCGTCAGGCGTTGCTGACCGCCAATGCCCCCATTGCCAAGACCCTGCGCCCCTGCCAGGAAGACAGCGTCAATTTCGATACCACCCAAAACCTCTTTATTGAAGGGGACAATCTGGATGCCTTGAAGCTGCTGCAGGAAACCTATCTGGACAAGGTCAAACTTATCTACATAGATCCCCCCTACAACACGGGCAAAGATTTTATATATAAAGATGACTTCTCTTCATCAAAAGAAAGCTTTGAGAAAATGACTGGTGAGAGAAGTGATGAAGGAAACCGGCTTATCGCAAACCCAGAAACTCGTGGTAGATATCACTCTGACTGGATGTCGATGATGTACACACGCTTGAACGTAGCCAAACGGCTGCTTAAGGATGATGGCATCATCATGATCAGTATTGATGATTATGAGCAAGCTGCTTTGCGAAAGCTGATGGACCAAGTTTTTGGAGAAAAAAACTTCATTGCACAGCTGGTTTGGGAAAAAGGCCGAAAGAATGACGCTAAGTTTTTTTCCGTAGGTCACGAGTACTTGCTTGTGTTCGCAAAAAACACAGCTCAACTTCGTGAAAAAAATGAGTCTTGGAGAGAAGAAAAGCCGGGAGCTCGAGACATATGGGAAGAGTTTCTCAGGCTTCAAAAAATTCACGGAAGTGACTTCAAATCCATAGAAAATGCAATATCTAAATGGTACTCCGACTTACCGAAAAGTCATCCAGCCAAAAAGTGGGCCCGTTACAAGCGGGTGGACAAGTATGGTCCGTGGAGAGATCGTGATATCTCCTGGCCAGGTGGTGACGGCCCTCGCTATGATGTTATCCATCCTGTCACAGGCAAGCCTTGTGCAGTACCTGAGCGTGGTTGGATTTATGCTTCACCTGAAGAAATGCAACGACAGATCAAGTTAGGGTTGGTGGAATTTCGTGAAGATCACTCTGAGCCCCCCTTCAGAAAGGCTCATATCCGCCCCATTCCTGGTGAAACAGAAGAAAACCAGTTTGGCTCTGATATTGATAGTGACAACGGTGATAGCAGTGAAGAGGACGCTGAATTTGCTACTCAGGTACGTGGCTCCTACTTCTATAAACAATCCCAAGTTTCCGTAAAATATCTTCGCAACCTTATGGACGCAAAGGTATTCACCAATCCCAAAGACCACGATGAGTTGGCAAAGCTCATTGAGTACGTTACCCCCAATGACCGTTCCGCTTTGATAATGGACTTTTTTGCCGGCTCTGCAAGTACAGCTCAAGCTGTAATGAAAGCCAATGCAACCTACGGGACAAATCACAAGTTCATCATGGTTCAGTTGCCAGAAAGCCTGGAAGAAGCTGAAGCATCAACCACTGGAACCGCTAAAAAGACTGTTCAAGCGGCGATCAAAATGATGAAGAAGCATGGCAAGCCCTTAGTGCTTTCTGAAGTTTCAAAAGAGCGTATTAGAAGAGCTGGAGCAGCAGTTATCAATGAACCTTGTGACCCAGCTTGGAACCAGGATATCGGTTTCAGGGCACTAAAGATCGATACCAGCAATATGGCAGATACCTACTACTCCCCCGATGCGCTCAGCCAGGGCAGCCTGGATCTGCTGGTGGACAATATCAAGCCGGACCGCACTGAGGAGGACCTGCTGTTCCAGGTATTGCTGGACTGGGGCATCGACCTGACCCTGCCAATTCGCAAAGACACCCTGTGCGGCAAAACCGTCTACAACGTGGACGATGGCGCTCTTGTTGCCTGCTTTGACCGCAATATCACTGAAGATCTGCTCAAGGCCCTGGCCGAGCAGGCCCCGCTGCGGGTGGTGTTCCGGGACGACGGCTTTGCCACCGACAGCCTTAAAATCAACGCCGAGCAAATGTTCAAGCAACTGGCTCCCGGCACCGACGTGCGGGCTATTTAAGGAGTCGTGATGAAAAGTGCCTTAGACAAGCTGAGCATCAGCGGCTTCAAGTCCATTCGCGAGCTGAACGACTTTGAACTGCGTCCACTTAACGTGATTGTGGGGGCCAACGGGGCCGGCAAAAGCAACCTGCTGTCGTTTTTTAAAATGCTGCGCGCCCTGATGGACGGCACCCTTAACCGCTATGTGCGCGATAACGGCGGTGCCACCGACCTGCTGTTCAACGGCAACAAGGTCACCCAGAAAATGACCTTTGAAACCCGCTTTGGCAGCCGGGGCTTTCGCTTTACCCTGGTGCCCACTCCCAGTGATGGCTGCGCCATTGAAGACGAAGCCCGCTACTACAGCAGTCATGATAAAAACGGCCAAAGCGGCTGGTGGCTGCTGGGCGACAGTGACGATGGCAAGTCCAGAATGGTGGCGGAAGTTGAGCAAAACACCGCCGATGCCAAATATTCTCGCCCGGTCTTTGAAGCCATTGCCTCCTGGCAGATTTATCACTTTCACGATACCAGCGGCACCGCCGCCATGCGCAAATACGAGATCGTGCAGGATAACCGGGTGTTGCGTACCGATGCCGCCAATATCGCTCCTTTTTTGCTTAATTTGAAGGCCAACCACACCAGCGACTATCAGGCCATTGTGGATGCCGTGCGCCTGGTCACGCCCTTTTTCGACGACTTTATTCTGCAACCCAGAACCAGTGGAGCCAAGGAAGAGGTCAACATCAGCTGGCGGCAAAAGGGCTCCGACTACCCGATGCAGCCCTATCACCTTTCCGATGGCTCCATTCGTTTTATTTGCCTGGCCACCGCCCTACTGCAACCGGATCCGCCTGCCACCATTATTATCGACGAGCCCGAGCTGGGCCTGCATCCGGCGGCCATTGTGATCCTGGCGGAGCTTATTCAGCAAGCCGCCACCCGTACTCAGGTGATTGTGGCCACCCAGTCGCCGGCCCTGCTCGATCAGTTTGCAGTGGAAGACATAGTGGTGGTCAAACGCCAGGACGGCGCTTCCACCTTTGAGCGCCTGAACGAACAGGACTACGCCAGCTGGCTGGAAAGCTACTCGCTGGGCGAACTCTGGATCAAGAACGTGATCGCTGGAGGCCCGGTTTATGAGTGATTACATCGAGGTAGTCGTCATTGTTGAGGGCAAAACCGAGCAGATCTTTATTGAGTCGGTGCTGGCCCCCTATCTCGCCAATAAAATGATTTTTATGCGTGCCACCCAGGTGTCCAAGCCCGGCCAAAAAGGCGGGGATGTACGCTTTGAGCGGGTGCGCCGTGATCTGGAAGCCCACCTCAAGCAACGCCCAGATACCTATGTCACCACCTTTGTGGATTATTACGGCTTGCGAGAATGGCCGGGGCTGGATGCTGTCACCCCCCAGGCCAGCCCGGCGGATATTGCCGAGTGCCTGAACAAAGCCACTGCCAAGCTGGTGTCAGAGTTGTTTTCCGCCCAGCAGGCCGAACGCCGCTTTGTGCCCTTTGTGGCCCTGCACGAGTTTGAGGCCCTGCTGTTCAGCGACCCGGCCATTCTGGCCCGGGCACTGGGAGTGGCCGAGCCGGAGGTATCCGCCGTGGTCAAGGGTTGCGGCGAGCCAGAGGCCATTAACAACAGCCCGCAAACCGCCCCGTCCAAGCGCCTGAATAACTGGTCTGCCACCGGCAAGTTTGCCAAAACCACCCAGGACATCAGCATTGCCCAACAGATTGGCATTGCCCGCATGCGGGAGCAGTGCCCTCTGTTCCATCGCTGGATAAACCATTTTGAAACCCTGGTCGGAGGTCAGGCATGAAACTGAAATTCAAGGTTCAACCCTATCAGACCCAGGCGGTGGATTCGGTGGTGGACTGCTTTGTTGGCCAGCCGCTCAGTTCAAACGTGAACTATCGCATCGACCCCGGAGTATCCACCAACAAGCACGGCCAGGCCGGCTGGAACATGTCCGATCAGGATGGCTTCAAAAACGCCGAGCTGGTGCTGACCGAACAGCAGTTGCTGGAAAACATTCATAAGGTACAGAGCAGCCAGAACCTGCCGCTCTTACCGTCTATCACGACGATAAGGGCAAGACAAAGCCCGCCAGCTATCATCCCGGCTCCGATATCAACCTGGATATCGAGATGGAAACCGGCACCGGTAAGACCTATTGCTATATCAAGACCATTTTTGAACTGAACCAGAAATATGGCTGGAGCAAGTTCATCATAGTAGTGCCCAGCATCGCCATTCGCGAAGGGGTGAACCAGTCGCTGAAAGGCACTGCCGAACACTTTGCCGAAAGCTACAACAAAAAGGCACGTTTTTTTATCTACAACTCCCGGCAGTTGCACCAGCTGGAGAGCTTTTCCTCCGACAGCGGTATCAATGTCATGGTGATCAACATTCAGGCCTTTAACGCCGCCGGCAAGGACAACCGCCGCATTTACGAAGAACTGGATGATTTTCAGTCCCGCCGCCCCATCGATGTGATCAGCGCCAATCGCCCTATTCTGATCCTCGATGAACCGCAGAAAATGGAAGGCAATAAAACCCTCGATGCGCTGGCCAAGTTCAATCCGCTGATGGTGCTGCGCTATTCCGCCACCCATAAAACCACGCACCACAAGGTGCACCGGCTGGATGCGCTGGACGCCTACAACCAGAAACTGGTCAAGAAAATTGCTGTGCGCGGCATTTCCGTCAGGGGCCTGGCCGGCACCACCGCCTATCTGTATCTGGAGTCCATTGAGATTTCCAAAAAGGCACCGGTGGCCCGGGTGGAAATGGAAGTTCGTCAGACCTCCGGTCCAAAGCGAGTGATCAAGCGGCTGAAGCTTGGCGATAATCTGTTTGACTTGAGTAACGAGCTGGAGCAATACCGTGGTTTTGTAGTCAGCCAGATAGACGCCAACACCGACACCGTCGAGTTTACCAACGGCCATGAACTCCAAGCAGGTGAAGCCACCGGCGACGAGACCGAAGGCACCATTCGGCGCATTCAGATCCGCGAAACCATTCGGGCGCACTTCGAGAAAGAGCAGGTGCTCCATGCCCAGGGCATCAAGGTGCTATCTCTGTTCTTTATTGACGAAGTAGCCAAGTACAGGGATTACGAAGCGGAAGACGATAAAGGCGAATATGCCCGTATCTTCGAGCAGGAATACCAGCAGATAAAAGACGAATACCTGTCCGAGCTGGCACTGGATAACCATGCCTACCGGGCCTATCTGGAGAAAATCACCCCGGACCGCACCCATAATGGCTACTTCTCCATCGACAAGAAGACCAAGCGGCTGACAGATCCTAGCGTTAAAACCCGTGGTGAAGAAGCCGGACAGTCTGACGATGTGGATGCCTACGATCTGATCCTGAAAGACAAGGAAAAACTGCTGTCGTTCGAGGAAGACACTCGTTTTATCTTCTCTCACTCGGCGCTGCGCGAAGGCTGGGACAACCCCAACGTGTTCGTGATGTGCATGCTCAAGCACAGCGACAACACCATATCCCGCCGCCAGGAAGTGGGCCGGGGCCTGCGGTTGTGCGTAAACCAGCACGGTGACCGCCAGGATAACCCCGCCACGGTTCACAACATCAATGTACTGTCGGTCATTGCCAGCGAAAGCTACAAGGACTTTGTTGGTAACCTGCAACAAGAAATCAGCAACTCGCTGTCGGCACGCCCGAGCAAGGCAGACGTGGATTACTTCACCGGCAAGGTTATGACCACCGACCAGGGCAAGGTTGAAGTGACTGCCGACATGGCCCGGCAGATTTATCGATACCTGGTGAAAAACGACTATACCGACGATAACGATGCCATCACCCCCGCCTATCATTCGGCCAAGGCCGAAGGCAGCCTGGCACCGCTGCCGGCAGAACTTGAGCCCTATCGAGAGCAGATCCTTACCTTATCGACGGCGTGTTCAGCACTGCCGCCATGCCGGATATAGGTGACGGCCGTAAGCCCAAAACCAACCCGCTCAATGACAACTTCCACAAAAAGGAATTCCAGGCGCTGTGGGCACGAATCAACAAAAAGGCCGTTTACAAGGTGGACTTCGACTCCAGCGAGTTGATTACTAACTGTATTCGCGTGCTCGACAAGGAGCTGAAAGTCACTCCCCTGCAGTACATCATTCAGGCCGGCGTGCAGAGAGATAACCTGACCGACGAGCAGCTCAAGTCGGGCCAGGGGTTTGAGCTTTCCAACACTCAGGGGGAGTACCACAGTGCCAGCGCTTATTCTGGCGTTAAATACGATCTGGTAGGCAAGCTGGCCACGGATACCAACCTGACCCGCAGAACCATTGCCGCCATTCTGAGTAAAATTCAGCCTGCGGTATTTAGTCAGTTCAAACAGAACCCGGAGCATTTTCTGGCGGAAGCTACCCGTCTAATCAAGGAGCAGAAGGCCTCGGTGATTATCGAGAAGCTCTCTTACGATGAAACCGACGACCGCTACGACACGGACATTTTCACCGCCGCCCAAAGCCGGCAAGACTTCTCGCTGGCCGGTAGCCAGCTGAAAAACCATATCTACGACTACGTGATCACCGACTCCAATATTGAGCGTGACTTTGTAGCCGAGCTGGATACCAATCCTGACGTTGTGGTGTACGCCAAGCTGCCCCGTGGTTTTCTCATCCCTACCCCGGTGGGCGACTACAACCCGGACTGGGCCATCGCTTTTAAAGAAGGCAGCGTGAAGCATGTGTACTTCATCGCCGAGACCAAGGGCACTCTGTCTACCCTGGAGCTACGCGGCATAGAAGAACGCAAGATCGACTGCGCTCGTCGTTTCTTTGAAAAAATCAGCGGCCAGACTCAAGGCGAAAACGTGAAGTACGATGTAGTCACCAGCTACAGCGAACTGATGGACGTGGTGGGTGGTAAGGTTGTAACCAACTGATAATTAAAATGTAAAGGCCCACCAGAAGGTGGGCCTTTACATTAGATGTAGATGAACATTCATTTGAGAGTGTTAAAGATATACTCGTTCAACTGTAGTGAAAGTACATATTTAACTCATCAGTGCCATATAGCCATGAGTACCCATATACAGCCCCACGGCACTGATCAGCAGGCCCGACAAGTAGGGAGCCTTGCGCGCGAGTTCGTTCAGGCCACTCCATTTACTGCTGGCCTTTTGCACACCGACCGCCGCCACAACACCCACCGTAACCAGGATAAGCGCCAACCCGATGCTGAATGACACCACCAGGGTCGCCCCCAGAGTCAGAGCTTTCAGCTGAATACAGATCAGCAACACAGTCACGGCTGCCGGGCAGGGAATGAGTCCACCGGTCAGGCCAAACAGCAGAATTTGTCGGTTGCTGACCTCCCGGTTGGCGAAACGTTTCTGAATCTCCAGGGCATGAGCCCGCTCGTGTGCATCCTGATATTCCTGACCGCCTTCGCTGCCATGCGCATGGGGGTGAAAATGCACATCGAAGTCATGGGTATGATCGTGGTGCCCTATGCTCAGGGTCAGCGCCAGATCTTCTGCTTTCTCTACACACGAAGCCGACTCCAGGTAACCTTCTTTCTCAATGAAATGATATACCTCGGGGGATGAGGCATCAACGGGGGCCACCCGCAGGTGCACATGGTCTGCGCTCAAGGGGCTTCCGCTGAGAGTTTTCAGCTGAAAGCGCTGATATCCGTCTCTGTCCGCAATCGACAGGGCGACATGCCCATGCCCCGTATCCACCACTTGGTTTTTCCAGTCCTGCGCATGGCTCTGGGCCCGCTGCCACCTTTGCTCATCGCGCCAGGTTCGCCAGAACATCCAGAGCCCTGTCGACAGTATGATCATCCCCGACACCAGTTGCATCCAGGGCTCTGCGGCTTCTGCGGTGAACTTCTGACTGATGTACATGCCGCCCACAGCGATAAGCCAGACGATGGCGGTGTGTGACAAAGTGGCCGCCAGCCCCAGCATGACCGCCTGTCTGACAGTGCCTTTTACTGCCACGATGAACGCCGCCATCATGGTCTTGGAGTGGCCGGGCTCCAGGCCGTGCAAAGCCCCCAGCAAAATCGCACTAGGAATAAAGAACCAGCCATTGCCCTGTTGCAGTAACGCCGCAAAGTCCATGCTCAACCTCTTGAATACCGTTTTAATCGAGCTGAACTATACTCCCCCCTAGTATTGGATGCTACCCCCCAGTATCAGCCGGATGGTACATTCGCAATCGGATACAGTGGTTGTTATGACTGAAGAGGTATGCCATGTCTCATACCATGCGAGAACAAAAGAAGCTCAATGCACGGGTCAGCAAAATCCAGGGCCAGGTAAACGGCCTGCAGAAAATGCTGCAGGAAGATCATGAATGTCAGCAGGTATTACAGCAAATTGCCGCCATTCGTGGTGCCGTGAACGGATTGATGCGGGAGGTGATAAAGGGCCATCTCGCCGAGCATCTGGTGCTTGAAGAAGACCTCAGCAAGCGCGAGGCGGATATGGATGTGGTTATGAAGGTTATTGATTCTTATATGAAATAGTTATTCCGTCGACCCGGGCGGAACAGACGAAAAAGGGGCGGAAGGAAAAGTGATTTACCGCATTCCTCCCGCCCCAGTGGTTCACATGACAATACGTACATCATCTGGCCGTACTTGTCATCGGTGCACAGCATCAGGGTTATATTCGCGCTATTTCTGTTGCGAAAAGCCAGTCATAGCTAGCCCACCTTCTGTTGCTCAGCTTCCTGTATTTGCTAACATCGCATTCCCTTTATAGATCACGATCGGGATCATTCAACCGGGCGGCATACCATGCGCAATCATCTTTCCCTTACCGCACGCCTGAGCTTGATGTTCAGCCTGACCATGCTGGCTATCTGGGGCTTGGTCAGCATGGTGTTGATACAGTCGTTGGAGCAGCACTTCGCCCGCCAGGACGAGGCCGATCTCAGGGGCAAAATGGTACTGGTGAAAAACCTGCTGGCTACACAGTTGGACAATGGCCAGCCGGACTGGGCCAGGCTGGAATCCAGGTTGCATAGCGCTCTGGCCGGCTATGGCGACCATAGGTTGCAGATCACCACTCCCCAGGGGCGACTGCTGGCGGGCAGTCAGCTATTCCGACCTCCGGCCACAGACGTCAATGCTGGGCCTGTGATTGAAAGCTGGGAAGAAAACGGCATTCACTACCGCAGCATATCAGCTCCTTTTGCTCTGCCGCCCCGGACATCCGTGTCGGAGATGCCGGATACAGTGATGATCCGCGTGATATTCGACACCCGCTACCACCAGCATTTTATCAATGACATCAAAAACGGCCTGCTTTGGCTGACCGGCGGCATTGCCTTGATCTCAATTTTGCTGGGCTGGATGGCCTCGCGCGCCGGACTCAAGCCCCTACGTTCCATGGCCAGGCTGTCCACGCAAGTCACCGCCAACAAGCTGGATCACCGGCTGCCGGTAAGCGGTGCTCCGGTCGAGCTGCATGGGCCCATTCACGCCTTTAACAACATGCTGGATCGGCTGGAAGAGTCCTTTCAGCGGCTCACCACCTTTTCCTCCGACATTGCCCACGAATTGCGCACCCCGGTGAACGGCCTGCTACTGCAAACCCAGGTTGCCCTGAGCCAGATCCGCTCGGACCATGACTACCGGGAAGCCCTCTATGCCAACCTGGAAGCCGCCGAAAGATTGAACAGAATGATCAATGAGATGCTGTTTTTGGCCAAATCGGAGCAGGGACAATTAGCCATACAGTGCCAATCGCTGGATCTGGCGGAAGAAGTGGACGAGTTGATCGAGTTTTTCGAGCCGCTGGCCAGTGAACGACAGGTGCGGTTGCAACGCCTGGGCCATGCCCGGTTGTGGGGAGACAGGGCCATGCTGCAACGGGCCATCAGCAACCTGCTGACCAATGCCATTCGTTACACCCCGGCACACCAAGAAGTGAGTATTCGTATAAACGGCAATGACAGCGCCGTGACTGTGGAGGTGGCCAACCCGGGCTCCCCCATTCCTCCCGAGGAATGGCCTCGGCTGTTTGACCGGTTTTACCGGGCGGATCACGCCCGCCAGCAGGTGACCGAAGGCTCTGGACTGGGCTTGGCCATCGCCAAGGCCATTGTGACCAGCCACGGAGGCACCCTGTCGGTACACTCCGACGAACAGGAAACCTGCTTTACCGCCCGCTTTCCTCTTTCCGGCACGGAATGAACGGTAAGCAAATGAGCCCATGCAAGCATATAACCGACAGCATGGGCTGATACATTATTTCAATGGCCAGGTGGAGCTTTATTACAACAATGCGGCTCATGCTTTGCATTATTTTTAATGTTCTCGTCGGTTTGCCGCTGCCAGCCAAGTTTTGTACGACTCCACCAGCTATCTTTTAACGCTGCACCATGCTGCTCAATGATGTCGATAATATCATCGATTTTATGAGATGATGCCTCATAAGCAACCTTCAGCTTTTTCGTTTTACTATCCAGCGCCAGCGTGTCAACCCAGTGCTGCGCTTCAATCTCCGCCAGCATGGCATCCATATTGGCCCGACTCATTTCAGTCAGACTCAGGGTATGGGTTGTCAAAAACCCCGGGTTAATCCCTGCTCTATGATTCGCCATACCTAACCCTCCTTTCATTGAAACATGGCTAGAGTCCCTGCCCCCTTAGATCATTCATCCCTGTGTATTTTCTCACGCCGCTGTTCACTTTCATGCATTTGCATCTGGTCCATCATCATCTTCGTCATATCCATATTTTCGTTCATCATGTTCATGCGCTGCTGCAACATATCCATCATATTAGGCATTGAGAGCTGACCATCATTACCCTCATGCATCATGTCCATCATCTGCATGCCTTCCTGCATCTGTTCCAGGTGTTCCTGCATCAGAGCCTGACGTTTTTCGGGATCGGTTTCTCCCTGCAATTGCATCATGGTGTCAGCAGCCGATCGCATATGTTCACGCATCGTCATCATCTGCTCATGGTTCATCATCATATCCCCCTGAAAGGGTATATTTTGGCCTTGCTGATGATGATTATCCTGTTCAGCCATTGCAGGCATTGCGAACAGGGAGGACAGGGTTAAAGCGAAAATTAACTTTTTCATGATATTTCTCCTGATATGAGTAACTGTGTTTCAGTACAAATAACATCGAAACTCTGTAGCAGTGTAATTACTGTTACCACTCCAACTGCATGTTAATCCTCTGGTTTGTCTTTAGCTTCTCGACGCCCCTGCTCCAACCCCCGACGATAAGCTTCTTCCTTGCTCTCATCGGCACCAGGGTCGTGATGGTGATGTTCGCCATGCTTATGCCCTCTGTGCATAAACAGGTGCATTAATGGACACAACAAAAAAATAAGATAGGGTAAAAATATAAATAGGTGCTGTTTATGCTCAACCAATAAGAAGTAAGTGAGAGAAGCAACCACACCTAAAATTAGCCACCCTCTGGGCGTCGATAAAAATGATAGCTTTTTATTCATTTCACACCTCGGTCCAATCAATGTACCCGCTTAAAACCGGAAGCCTCACTTTAATCTTCATTGCTCCCGCCTTCACTCAACAACAAGTCGACCTCGGTACATTTGCATCTGACAATGAAACTCATATTCACCTTTCTTCATCGCCGGCAGTGCTATTTTTTTGACCTTATTTAATGGCAATGTATCGCTAAGCTTCAAGTCGGGTATCAAAATGGTTTCAGAGCAGGGGGACGAATCTTTTCTCAAAAAATGAAGGCTAGCTGGCTGGTCAGCGAGCAGCCTTATGCGTGACGGCTGATAGGTGCCATTTTCCACTACAATGATCAGTTCACTGTCACCCAGGTCGGTTGCCTGGGGTTGATATAACCAAAACCACCAGACAATCAAGGCAATGAGCAAAACGCCAAGTACGTTAACTAACATCATTCCCCGCCTCCTTAGTGCTCCCGGGTTTTGAACAGTCTCAGGCGGTTGGCATTGGTGACCACCGTCAACGAAGAAAACGCCATGGCGGCCCCCGCAATGACAGGGCTTAGAAGAAGCCCGAAGAATGGGTATAACAAACCGGCGGCAACGGGCACCCCCGCAATATTGTAAATAAAAGCACCAAACAGGTTTTGTTTGATATTACGCAATGTCGCCTTGCTCACGGCAATGGCATCGGCCAATCCATGCAGTGAGCCACGCATCAGGGTAATGTCGGCACTCTCAATCGCCACATCGGTTCCGGTACCGATGGCGAAGCCCACATTGGCCATCGCCAATGCCGGCGCATCGTTGATGCCATCACCGGTCATACCGACCACCTCCCCTTGCATTTGCAGTTCCTGTACTTTTTTGGACTTCTCTTCCGGCAGTACCTCGGCAAAAAACTCGTTGATACCGGCCTTTTCTGCCACGGCCTTGGCTGTGGCCCGGTTGTCCCCGGTCAGCATCACCACACGAATACCGTTCTGTTGCAGACGCTTAATAGCCGCAATGGAGTCTTCCTTGATGGGATCGGCCACGGCAATGAGTGCCGCCAGCCTGCCATCCACGGCAAAATACATGGGGGTTTTTGCCTCTGCCGCCAGCTGTTGTGCCTTGTCAACGAAGTCATCAAAGGCAACGCCCTGATCCTTCATTAACTTTTCGTTGCCAAACAGCAGTTTTTTACCACCGACAACCGCTTCGACGCCATGCCCTGCTATGGCGTTAAATCCGGTAACAGACAACGGTTCAATGTTCCTCTCCTTGGCAGACTCGACCACCGCCAGCGCCAACGGGTGCTCCGATCCAGACTCTAAACTGGCAGCCAGCTGCAATACACGTTTTTCATCCAGCCCGTCAACGGTAATAATGTCCGTCACTTTGGGGCTACCCAAGGTAATGGTACCGGTTTTATCCAGGATCATGGCGGTGATTGTGGAGGAGCTTTGCAGGGCTTCGCCGTTGCGGATCAATACCCCCGCTTCTGCGGCCTTGCCAACGCCCACCATCACCGACATGGGCGTGGCCAGACCAAGGGCACACGGGCAGGCAATGATCAATACCGTGGTCGCCGATACCACCGCCAAGGCCACCGCTGGTTCAGGCCCCCAATTAAGCCAGGCCAACGCACTGACGATGGCAATAATCATGATCACAGGGACAAAATACGCCGAAATCATATCTGCCAGCCGGCCAATAGGCGGCTTGGAGTTCTGAGCCCGTTTTACCATACCGATAATTTGCGCCAGCGCCGTGTCCTTACCGACCCGGGTCGCCTTGAACACTATCGCCCCCGTTTTATTGATGGTGCCCGCTACCACCTCATCCTGTTCCTTTTTCTCCACCGGCATGGGCTCCCCGGTCAGCATGGATTCATCAATGGCGGTATGACCTTCAATGACTTCACCGTCCACCGGCACCTTCTCTCCGGGGCGCACTCGAACCAGGTCATGCAACCTGACTTGCTCGATGGGAATATCCATGTCATTGCCATCGCGAATAACACGTGCCGTTTTGGGCTGAAGGCCAATCAGCCGTTTGATGGCTTCCGAAGTTCGACCTCGCGCTTTCAGCTCCAGTGCCAGCCCCAGATCGATCAGGCCAATAATCATGGCGGTCGCTTCAAAATAAACATGGCGGGCCATGTCGGGTACAACCTGGGGAAAAAACACCACCACCATCGAATACAGCCAGGCCGTGCCCGTGCCCAGGGCAATCAGGGTATCCATGTTGGCAGAATGATTTTTACAGGACTGCCAAGCTCCTACATAAAAATGCTTTCCGGAAAAGATCATCACTCCCAGTGTCAGCAGGCCAACCAGCAGCCAGGCAATGCGTTCGGCTGTCGTGGTGACGGTCATTTCACCGATCAGCAGACCATAAATCATCAAGGGTATACCCAGGCCAAGGGCAATGGTCATCTCCAGCATCAGGCGTTTGTAGTAGACACGGTCGGCTTTTTCTTTTTCCTCCAGGGCATCATCGCCGCTGTCTGCGGACTGAGTTTGTGCACCGTAGCCGGCCTGCTCTATCGCCTTGATCAAGGTGCTGGCGTCAACCGCCCCTTCAACACTGACAGTACGCTGAGCAAAATTCATTTCGGCATGAGTGACACCAGGCACACTTTGCAAGGCCGCTTCAATTTTTTTGACACAGCCGGCACAGCTGGCTCCTTGAATCAACAACTCCTGTTGCTGCTGCTCCATGCCATCATGGCAACGTTTCTTTTCGGCATCTGTCTTGCCGTGTTCGTTCTGGTGTCGTGCCGCTTTCGCCATGTTCTGGTTTCCTTGAAAATGAAAAGGTAAAACCAAGGGTCCGTTTCTTTAGATGTTCAGACTGCTCCTGTGTTCAACATGCAAGGACTGACGGCACATGGACTTTGCTGAGTGTTCGGCCTGAAATCAGCGACTCAGGCCGCCATCACACAGCCACCATCGGGCCCGTTTCCCGATCATCTAATGCCATTCTGCCGTTGCTGCTCACGCACATAGCCGATAATGTCGCTCAGCTCGTCACGACGGATGCCCTCCACCGGCGGCATGTCGCCAAAGCGCCAATGATGGGCGCGCACACCGTGAGTGGCGGCCCGGTAAAAGGCTTCGTCACCGTGGTGTGACGGCTCGTAAACCTTGTGAATAAAAGGCGGCCCCTGGTGTGTGCCCCTGAGG
Source organism: Oceanimonas smirnovii ATCC BAA-899 (assembly GCF_000381965.1). Taxonomy (GTDB): domain Bacteria; phylum Pseudomonadota; class Gammaproteobacteria; order Enterobacterales; family Aeromonadaceae; genus Oceanimonas; species Oceanimonas smirnovii. The sequence goes on along the minus strand of NZ_KB908454.1, from coordinate 312,651 downwards.
TCAGCACCATGGCAGCTGGCACAATATTCACCGTAAGCGGCTTTTCCCTGCGCCGAAAGTGCCCGACTATGGGGCATGTCACCCCACATTTGGCTACCGCCCATCAGAAAATGGCCGACGATCATGGTCAGTAACACGAGGGCCACGGCCCCGGCCAGCCAGAGCACCCAGCGGGATGAATCCGATGACTTACTCACTTTTTCCCCCTTTTGTTCCAGCAGTCTTTAGCCCAGCGTCGCCAAAGCAGACAGGCCCGCCTGAAGGCGGGCCTGTTTGTGTTATTGCGTAACCTTAACTTGCCCGGTCATGCCGGCTTCCATGTGCCCCGGGATCAAGCAGGCAAAGTCCACGGTGCCGGCCTGGTCAAAATGCCAGACAAGCCCCCCTTTCTGACCAGGCTTGAGGCTCAGCATATTGGGTTCGGCGTGCTGCATATTCGGCATTTCACGCATCATGTCGGCATGCTCCTTCAAAATAGCCAGGTTGCCCAGCACCAGCTCGTGATTAAGCTTGCCAGCATTTTTAACAAAAAAGCGCACCGTTTCCCCCGCCTTCACCTCAATGGCGGCCGGAGTAAAACGCATGTCGTCGCTCATCTCTACCGCAACGGTACGGCTGACCTCGGCCGGCTTGCCGGGACGGCCCACACCGTGCATATTCTGTTGCATGGTCGCGGCATTATGGCCCTCATGGCCGCCATGCTCACCGGCGGCCAAAGCCAGGCCGGGCAACAGCGCCAGCATTAAAACGGATACTGTGGTTTTCATGGATTGTGCTCCTGCTAACTAAAAAATAATGTCGGCGGCTTAAAACCAGAACCTCACCCCGACTACCCAACGATTCTCCTGAGTGGCCTCGTCTTCTTCTCTGAGTTGATCCGCGCGGTCCCCAAGAGCGACCTGCCATTCCCAGCCCGCATAGGGCGCGAACTGCCGACTTAGCTCGTAGCGCAAGCGGGCACCGGCCACCAGCTCGGACAATCCCCGGCCCTGGCCGCGCTCGGCGTCGTTGCTGCCATAGGCGGTGAGCTCAATGGCCGGCTGCAGCACCAGCCGTTGGGTCAATAACAGCTCGTATTCCGCTTCCAGTGCCAAGGCGGTCTGGCCGTCGTCACCCAGGTAAGCGGTGGCATCCAGCTCCAGCCAGTAGGGCGCCAGCCCCGACACACCGGCGGCCAGCCAGCCCTGGTCCGGGCCGTGACCAGTGTCGTAACGTACCCCCAGATCGCTGTTCCAGAACCCGGTCAAGGCATGGCGCCACAGCAGCTCGGTGCTGGCTTCCGCCAGCCTGCCGTGTTCAATGTCGCCTTCCGCCCTCACCACAGCCCGGTCGTAATCTCGCCCGGCCCAGGCGTTGACCTCGTAGGCCAGAGAGTGATCATCGCCGTTATCCACCCGCTCCAGCCGGTCGGCCAGCACACCGTAAAACCAGTGCTCGTCGGCCAGTTTCAGCTGGCGGGGCCCCGGCAGCGCATAAGGGCCTTCGTCCAGGCTGAAGCCGCCGGAGTAAGCATGAGGATCCCGGGCATCAGCCGGCGGCTGTCCGCCCTGCATTTGCATATCGCCGTGGTCCATCTGGGCCAGGGCCGGAAGGGCGGCCAGGGCCAGGGCACCAAAGACATGTTTCATTATTGCTGTCTGTTTGCTCATGACACCACCACCATGCGGAACATGCCCGCGTCCATATGGAACATCAGATGACAATGCCAGGCCCAGCGGCCAAGGGCATCGGCGGTCACCAGAAAGCTGATGCGTTGGGCCGGCTGCACCGGTATGGTGTGGCGGCGGCACAGAAACTCGCCGTCCGGGCTTTCCAGCTCGCTCCACATGCCGTGCAGGTGCATGGGATGGGTCATCATGGTGTCGTTGTGCAAAATAACGCGTACCCGCTCACCGTAGTTCAGGTGAATGGGCGTGGAGCCGCCAAACTCCACGCCGTCAAACGACCAGGTGTAGCGCTCCATGTTGCCGGTCAGGTGCAGCTCAATTTCCCGCTCGGGCGGACGGGGATCCATGGGGCCGCCGGGAGTGCGCAGATCCGCCAGGGTCAGCACCCGCCGACCGTTGTTACGCAGGCCCACGCCGGGATCGTCCAGATTGGTGCGTGGCATATCTACCCGCATATCCACACTGGGCCCGTATTCGGTGCGGGCATGGCGCACTTCTGTGCTGGCCGCTGCCAGGGCGCCCGTCATGGCACCGTGCCCCATGGCTGAATGATCCATGCCCGCCATGCCGTTCATGGCACCTTGGTGCATGTTCGAGGTGCCATTCATGGCGCCATGGTCCATGCCACTCATCGTGCCGTGATCCATACTGCCCATCATGTCGGTCATGGTCAGGGATTGAGGTTCATCCAGTGGTGGCACCGCCGCACTCAGCCCCTTGCGGGTAGCCAGGGTGCCCCGGGCGTAACCGGTACGGTCCATGGCCTGGGCAAACAGGGTGTAGGCCTCGGCGCTGGGCTCCACCAGCACGTCGTAGGTTTCACCAGGGCCAAAACGAAACTCGTCTACTTCCACCGGCGCGACATTCAGGCCATCGGCCTGCACCACGGTGAGTTTCAGCCCGGGAATACGCACATCGTAAAAGGTATTGCCGGCACCGTTGATAAAGCGCAACCGCACCCGTTCACCGGGGTTGAACAGGCCGGTCCAGTTGCCGGCGGGCGTGGTGCCGTTCATCAGGTAGGTCAGGGTCTCGGCAGACAAGTCCGCCAGATCGCTCGGGCTCATGCGCATTTGGTTCCACATTTGCCGCTTTTCCAGCGCCGCGCCCAGGCCAGCCTGGCTCATGTCCTGAAAAAAGTCCGCCACCGTCGGCTGATTGAAGTTGTAGTAATCGCCCTGGTTTTTCAGCTTGCCGAATACCCGCATGGGATTTTCGTCGGTCCAGTCCGACAGCACCACCACATGCTCCCGATCGGCCTTGATTGAATCGGCATCGGCCGGATCCACAATCAGCGCACCGTACATGCCGGTCAGCTCCTGCATGCCCGAGTGGGAGTGATACCAGTAGCTGCCGCTCTGTTCCAGAGTGTAACGGTAGGTAAAGGTTTCGCCGGGCGGAATGCCAGCAAAGCTGATACCGGGTACGCCGTCCATTTCGAAGGGCAGAATGATGCCGTGCCAGTGAATGGAGGTAGGCTCCTTGAGCCGGTTGGTGACGCGAATGGTAACGGTATCGCCCTCGCGCATGCGCAAGGTGGGGCCCGGAATAGAGCCGTTAATGGTGGTGGCCATGCGCGCTTTGCCGGTGAAATTGACCGGGGTTTCATCGATCACCAGATCGAATTCGGTTCCGGTAAGCGTGGGCACATGGCCGGTCACGGTAGCCGGCACGGGTGAGCGAGCTGAGGCCAGCATCGGCGCCAACCCCAGCACCACGCCGCCTGCGGCCAGTCCCTGCACAAAGCGCCGCCGAGGCAGATTGAGCGTGTTTTTTGGCTGTGTCATCACATTCCCTAAATTGCCTACTGTCATAGAGACAGCATAGATAGGCGCACCTGAAGCCAACATGACGAGAAGATGACAAAATTGTCATCTTCTGGCGAGACAATCAGCAGCCCGCTATACCGGGCTTGAGAACAGAGCGTAAAGTGCGCCATCATCGGGGTAACCAACCCCACGGAGCTAACCATGAAACTGCTGCTCATCGAGGACGAAGAAAGCACCGGCAATTACCTGCAAAAGGGCCTGCGCGAGGCGGGCCTGGTGGTAGATCTGGTGCGCAACGGCCTCGATGGCCTGCACCAGGCCTGCGCCGAACCTTACGATCTAGTGGTAGTGGACGTCATGCTGCCGGATTTGGACGGCTGGCACATCGTGGCGAGTCTGCGGGAGCAGGGCCGGCAGATGCCAGTACTGTTTTTGACCGCGCGGGACAGTGTGGAAGACAGAGTACGCGGCCTGGAACTGGGCGCTGATGACTATCTGGTTAAGCCCTTTGCCTTTGCCGAGCTGCTGGCCCGGGTGCGCAGCCTGTTGCGCCGGGGTACGCCCCGCCGGGAGGAGCACCGACTGCAGGTGGCCGATCTGGTGCTGGACTTGCCCCGCCGTCAGGTAAGCCGTGCCGACACTCCCATTCACCTGACCAACAAGGAATTTGCGCTGCTGGAACTGCTGGTACGCCGGCAGGGAGAAGTGCTGCCGCGCTCACTGATTGCGTCCCTAGTATGGGACATGAATTTTGACAGCGACACCAATGTGATTGATGTCTCCATTCGCCGGCTGCGTGCCAAGATTGACGATGGCTTTGAGCCAAGGCTTATCCATACCATCAGGGGTATGGGCTACACCCTCGACACGGGCAGGTAACAGCTTTCTCTGGCGTAGGTTTTGCGCTTGTCATTCTGCTTTCAACGCAGGCATGTTGCCGGCTTAATCTAACCCGTCATATCGTTGTAATTACTTGCAGTCTGAGAATCACCAGAAGTTCGATAACTTTAGCTTGCTCATTACCGTTACGTCCTCCCCAATCTTTTATCCATGATGATATGGCTAGCATGCTTGAGAGTACCTTTAACATTTACGTTTCCTGAAAAAAAGGGGCTGCTTATGCAGCCCCTGTATCATCTTCGAGTGCTTCACCTTAGAAACTGAGCTCACCTTCCAGCACATAGGTGCGGCCGGGCATGGGCACACGGCCCACCGGGCTGACGTCGGCGCCGCGGAAGTAGGCGTCGTCATCCAACAGGTTGTTCACGCCCATGCCCACGTTCAGGGTCATGTCGTTGCCCAGAGAAATGTCCCGGCCCAGGCGAGTGTTGACCAGGGTGTAGGACGGCAGCTCACCGACGCTGCCCATGCTGTCTTCATCGACAGTGTTGGCGGCGTCGCTGAAGCTGCTGGAGGCGTACAGGGCGGTGGCGCTGGCGGTCCACAGGCCGGTGCGATACACGGCGTCGGCGCTCACGTGGTGACTAGGCGCGTTGGGCAGATCCCTGCCGTTGAACTCGCCGCTCAGCTGCTCGCTTTGCAAGTAGGTGTAGCCCAGGCCCAGATCCACGTCGACGATCGGCGACCAGCGACTTTCCAGCTCGATCCCCTGCTGACGGGTTTCGCCCAGGTTCTCGTACAGGTTCTGCGCCTTATTGAACTGGATTTGATCCTGGTAGTCGATGCGGAACAGGGTGGCGGTGGTCTGCAGGTTGTCATAGGGCTGCCAGCGGGCGCCCAGCTCGTAGTTCCAGGCGGTTTCATTCGCCACTTCCCCTTCGCGGATCACCTGGGCGGTCTGCACCGGCACCAGGGAGCGCTGGGCGTTGGCAAACAGGAACACCTCGTCGGTGGCCTGCAGGCCCACGGTCAGGCCGGGCAGCCAGGCGGAAGTGTGGTTGTCGCTGAGGGCACCGGAGTTCTCATCGCGGTAATCGGTGCGCACCTCTTCATAGCGCACACCCGGGGTCAGGGTCAGGCGATCGTCCAGCAGGCTGATGGTATCGCTGACGTAGGCGGCGTAGGCGTTGGTGGCGAAGTCCCAGTCCCGCAACTTATCGTTGTAATCGCCCGTCGTCAGGGTCAGGCGGTTGATATCGAATTCTACCTCTTCCCGCACATAGCGGCCGCCCAGCATAACGGTGTGGTTGCCCAGCTGCTTGGAGATGCGCGGCTCGGTGCCGTACACATGGAAGATACGCGGCGTGTCGTTGACGTTGGTGGCGGTGGCATCCGGGTCGGCCCAGTTGCCGCCGGCCAGGTTCTGGCCGTAGAAGAAAGTGCGATCCGCCCGGTGGGCGAAGTTGCGCCACTGGAATTCCACGTCATCGCTCGGGGTGTGGATCCAGGTCAGGGTGGCGCGCCACATGTCGGCGTCGTAGGCATCGAAGGGGCGCTGGGACTGGTTGCGGTTGGCCTCATAGGCTGTGGGACTCAGGGCGCCGGGCAGATCGGCGGTCACGTCGTAGTACTGCAGCTGGGCCTTGAACTCGTTGATCTCGTCGGCGAAGTAGTCGACGTCCAGAATGTAGTTCTGTACTTCGGTGTCGGAATGGTCACGGAAACCATTGCCCTTCAGCAGGTTGGCCTGGAACTGCAGGCCCAGGTCGTCGGTGACGAAGCCGCCCACCCGGTAGTAGGTGTCGGTCAGCACATGGCCGGTGTCTTCGGCGATCAGCAGGCGCTCACGCAGGGTCTGTTCCATCTCGTTGGGAATCGGCTTGGTGATCAGGTTGAGCACGCCGCCCACGTTGTTGGGACCGTAATGCACGGCGGCACCGCCCCGTACCACGTCCACCGCTTCCAGGCTCGGCAGGGTCACCGGAAACAGGGACACACCCACGTTGGTGTAAGGACCGATGGCAATCGGGTAGCCGTCCACCATCATCTGCACCCGCTCGCTGCGCAGCGGGTTCAGGCCGCGCACGCCGATGTTGGGCAGAATGCCGGTGCCGGTTTCATCCAGCACCTGAATGCCCGGTACCTGGCGCAGGGCGTCTTCCAGGTTCAGGGCGCCGCGCTCGTGCAGCTCTTCGCTGTCCACCACGTTGCGGGCGCCGGTGTAGGTCTTAACGGTTTCCTTGCTGGGGGTACCCAGCCAGTCCCCTTCCACCACCACCTGATCCAGCTGGCTGGTAGCAACCTCTTCGGCGGCCAGGGGCAGCGCGGGCATCAGCGCCAGGCTGACCAGAATGCTGAGCGGACGACGGCTGAAGCCGGCGGCGGAAGGCTTCACTTTCCTTGTTACTGACATAAAAACAACCCAAATGATAATGATTAGCTTTTGGGTATTATTTTTGATCTGGATTCCCATTTCAATTAAATTTTGAACTTTTTTAATAGTTTGGTGTCGTCTATCGGGCCGTGCCCCGGGCCAGGGCGTGATGGAAGCCGTCATCGTCCTGCACTATGTGAGCGTCGACGCCGAACACGTCGGCGATCAGAGCCGGGGTCAGCACCTCGGCCGGGGTCCCCTCACGCACCAGGCCGCCGGCCCGCATCACCACCAGCCGATCTGCGTAGCGGGCCGCCTGGTTCAGCTCGTGCAATGACATCAGCACCGACAGCCCCTGCTCCCGGTTCAGCTGGCCGAGCAGCTCCAGGGTCTCGAGCTGGTAGCCCCAGTCCAGGTAGGTGGTCGGCTCGTCCAGCAGCAACAAGTCCGCCTGCTGGGCCAGGGCCATGGCGATCCACACCCGCTGCTGCTGACCGCCGGACAGGCTGCGCAGGGCCTGCTCGGCCAGCTGGGCCACGCCGGTCTGGCGCATCGCCCATTCAACCCGGTCGTGATCCTCCTGTCCCGGACGGCGCCACAGGCCGAGGTGCGGATAGCGCCCCAGCATCACCAGCTGGCGCACCTGGATCTCGTCCGGCGCCGTCGGTTGCTGGGGCATGAAGGCCAGTCGTCGCGCCAGATCCGAGCGCGACCAGGCACTCAGCTCGCGCCCGTCCAACCGAATGGCACCGGTCTGGGGCTTGAGCAACCCGGCCAGCCCCTTCAGCAGGGTGCTCTTGCCGCAACCGTTGGGGCCCAGCAGGGCGCACACCCCGGGAGACAGGGTCAGGCTGACGCCGTTGACGATGCGCCTCTGACCGTAACCCAGGCTGAGATTGTCGATTTCCAGCATGTTCATACCTTGCGATTGAGCAGATACAGAAAGAAGGGGCAGCCAACTAGGGCGGTCACCACCCCCACCGGCAACTCAAACGGGCTCATCACCACCCGCCCCAGGGTGTCGCCGGCCACCACCAGCAATGCCCCCAGCAGCATGCAGCCCCACAGCTGGGCCGAAATGCGATTGGGATACAGGCGACGGGCCAGATAAGGCACCAGAATGCCGACGAAGCCGACCGGGCCGCTCATGGCCACGGCGCTCGCCGCCAGGGCCACCGCCAGCGCCAGCATGAGGCCGCTCCAGCGGGTCACGTCAAAGCCCAGGGTGTGCGCCTTTTGCGAGTCCAGGCTCAGCATCAGCATGGGCCGGGACAACAGGGTCACCAGCGGCAGCAGTACCAGGCTCCAGGGCAACAGGGCCCACAGCCGATCCCAGCCGGCGCCGTACAGGGTGCCGGCCAGCCAGAGAATGATCACCTCGCTGGTGGCCTGGCCCCACAGTACCAGGGCCCCCATCAGCAGCGCCGAGAAGATGGCGGCGCAGGTGGCCCCGACCACCGCCAGCCGTACCGGGCTTAAACCGGTCCGCCGCCACAGCCACCACAGCAGGGCCCCCGACAGCAGGCCGCCGGCCAACGTAAGCCAGGGCAGCCAGGCCAGGGTTACCGGCACCAGCTGGTAGCCGGCGTCCTGGCCCATCAGCCGGCTCAGCAGCACAAACACGGTGACCGCCGCCAGGCCGCTGCCGGAAGAGATGCCGAGCACGCCGGCGTCGGCCAGGGGGTTACGGGTGATCAGCTGCAACAGGTAGCCGGCCAGCGCAAAATGGGCTCCGACCAGGGCGCCCAGCAACACTCGGGGCAACCGGTAGTCCAGCACCACCCGGTGCAGGTGTTCACCGCCCTCGCCGGCAAGCAGCTCGGCAAGGTTGCTCAGGTGCACCTGAGCAGCGCCCTGCACCAGGGCGGTCAGGCCCGCCAGCAACAGCAACAGCGGCAGGCCCAGGGTGGACAGCAGGCGCATCAGACTTTCTCCTTCACCATCAGCCACAACAACAGGGGCCCGCCCAGCAGGGCGGTCATGACCCCAAGGGGGATCTCCTGAGCCGTGCCCGGCAGCCGGGCCAGTACGTCGGCGCCCATCAGCAGCACGCCGCCCAGCAGCAGGCACAGGCCAAAGGGCTGACGCGTGCCCGGCCAGAGAAAGCGGGTCATGTGCGGGGCCAGCAGGCCGACAAAACCGATGGGACCGGCTACCGCCACCGTGGAAGTGGCCAGCAGGGTGGCCAGCAGCAAAAACCAGACGCGCCAGCGCGCCGGCCGAAGGCCGAGGCTGAGCGCCATGTCATCGCCGTTTTCCAGCAGGGCCAGGTTGCGCCGGGTCAGCCACAGCGCCAGCAGGGCCGGCGCCATGCACCACAACAGCATCTGCACCTGAGGCCAGCTGCGCCCGGCCACGCCGCCGGCCATCCAGAACAGGAACTCACCGGCGTCCGCCTCCGCCCGCAACAGCAGGGTGGTGGTAATGCCACCGCAAAGGGCGGTGACCGCCACCCCGGCCAGCACGATGCGGGTCGGTTGCAGTTGCCGGCCGCCGGCCAGCAGTAGGGTCAGCAGGCCGGCGAGCAAACCGCCGGCCACCGCCAGCCAAGGAGTCAGGGCGACGCCCGCCTGCCACAGCAATATGCCGGCGACCACCGCCAGCGCCGCGCCGGCGGACACTCCGGTGAGCCCGGGGGACGCCAGCGGATTACGGCTGACCCGCTGCATCACCTGGCCGGACACCGCCAGGCTGGCGCCCACCAGCAGGGCCAGCAGGGCCCGGGGCAGGCGCAGCTCCCACACCACGGTCCGGGCCAGACCATCCCCCTGCCCCAGCAACGCCGACCATAACTGGTCGGCAGGCAGCGCCAGATGGCCCACCGTCAGGCCGCTCCACAACAGCAGCGGCACCATCAGTACCAGTAACAGCGAGGGCGTCATGAGAACGGCTTGAGAGTCAGATCCGCCGGCAAAGCCGCCGGCGCGTCAAACAAGTCCGGATAGGCCAGATGCCCGAGCTGCTTCAGGATCACGGCGCGGGCGATGGGGCCGCCCCCTTCCTTCCAGTGGTAACCCACTTCATACACCCTGTGATTGCGCACCGCCTTCAGGTACTTCCACAGCGGGTTCTTGACGAAGGCGCGGGGCTGAGCGCTGGGAAACAGCACCAGAATGTCCGGGTCGGCGGCAAGCAACTGCTCGAGCGGCATGCGAAAGCCAAAGGGCAGCTTGCCCGGCCAGGCGGGGCTGGGACCGGCCACGTTTTTCAGACCCAGGGCCGAGGCCAGCTCCACCGGCAGAAAATGATCGTAATAGACAAAGGGTTGCTCGCTGGCGGTGACCAGCATGGCGATGCTCTGCCCGCCTCGGTCGCCCACCTGTTGCGCCATGCGGGTCAGGGTCTGCTCGAACTCCTGATTGATTTGCTCGGCCCGCTGCGGCTTGCCCACCAGGGTGCCGATGTCGGTGACCGCCTTCAGGCTGTCCGCCAGGGTCAGATCATCAAAGGCCGCATAGGGAGCGATCGCTTGCAACCGGCCGGCATTGGCCTCGGTGTAACGGCGCACCGCCAGCACCAGATCCGGCGACTGGCCGGACAGCAGCTCCAGGTTGGGCTGGCCTCTGGCGCCCAGGCTGATCGCCGACGCCAGCGTCTCACCCAGATAGCCGGGCTTGTCCTCGTCATCAAACTGGGTCACCGCCACCGGCGTAATTCCCAGCTCCACCAGGGCGTCGGCGGCAAAGGCCGAGATCGCCGCCGGCCGGTTCGCTGGCTGTGCTAGGGTAATCGATTCTCCCCTATCATCGATCACTCTCACTTCGGCCCTTGCCTGAAAAGCCAAGGTACTCAGCAGCAGTGCCATGTAGATAAATCTCATTCGAAACATCTCTATGGGTAGGATAGCGAGGGATTTTAAGTCAAATAAAAATCAAAATCAGTTGCTTTCTGTCAACCTTGTTATGTTCCTAAAATGATTTAGGGATAATCCTATTTATTTTCAGTCACAAACACAGATATCAACCTCGACTGTATTTAAAGTGCATTACTCCACCTTCTTCTCGGCCAGTGCCTCACGAGATACCAGCTTATCTATTAGATCCGCCCATTCCTGCATCATGGCTTTGCGTTCGTCCAGATACTGGGCCTGGTTGTAGCTGGCTCGTACCTTGTTGCGCTCGGTATGTGCCAGCTGGCGCTCTATCAAATCCGAGCGGTAGCCCATTTCGTTCAGCAAGGTGGAGGCGGTGGCCCGAAAGCCGTGAGCCGAAAAGCCAATGCTGCCCTTACCGCTGAATCCCATACGCTCCAGGGCCCGGTTCAGCGTGGTTGCAGTCATGTAAGTATCAGGGTTGCGCAAGTTAGGAAACAGCAACGGTCGGCCACCGGTGAAGGTATGCAGCTCTTGCAGCAGCTCAACCGCCTGGCGGGAAAGCGGCACTATGTGAGGCTGACGCATCTTCATTTTTTCTGCCGGGATCCGCCATTCGGCCCGCTCCAGGTCAAACTCGTGCCATTCGGCTTTACGCAGCTCTACGGTGCGCACAAAAGTCAGCAGCATCAGCCGCAGCGCTATTACTGTGGTTCTGTAGCCACCATACTCGTCCAGTGCCTTGATGAACTGAACAATCTGCTCTCGGGTAAGGGGTTTACGGTGCTCCACCTTAGGCCGGTGAATTGCGCCCTTCAGAGCGGCGGCAGGATCATGGTCGGCACGCAGGGTGGCAACAGCGTAACGGAAGATGGCAGACGACCACTGCCGGATCAGCAGGGCCACGGTTTCCGCTCCCCGCTCCTCTACTCGACGAATAATTTCCAGCAGGTGGGCTGCCGCCACATTGCGAATGGGAAGCTTTCCGATATAGGGAAACACATCTGCCGCCATAAAGCGCTCAACCTGCCGTTGGTAGTAAGGCGTCCAGCCGGGAGACTTCTTGTCTATCCACTCTCGCGCCAACGACTCAAAGGTGCTGGCATTCGCTGCCTGGTTCGCCAGGCGTTCGGCTTGTCGTTGGTGTGACGGGTGGAGCCCTTGCTTGACCAGGGCTCTCGCCTTGTCATGCTCGGTACGTGCGCCAGCCAGGCTCAGGGTTGGGTACTCGCCAATGGCAAAGACATTCTCTTTACCGGCAATGCGGTAACGATACCGCCACAGCTTGGATCCCGAAGGTCTAACCTCCAGGTAAAGGCCCTGGCCATCGGCTAGCTTCTGGGGCTTGTTGGCAGGCTTGGTGTTACGAACTTTGGCATCGGTCAGCGGCATAATGCGGGTATCCTGATTTCGATACCCGCAACGATACCCGCAATTTTCATGGATGGCAATAGACACAAAAAGCTCGAATAAGAGCTAAAATACTGATATTAAATGATTTAACGATTTACAAAGAGACCTTAATGGACACCGGTAGACCTGAATGTCGATTATCGATCATCAGCAGCATATTGCACTTATCTCTTTGATTTAATTAACACTAGATAGCCTGACACTGCTTTGATACCCGCTTGTCCGAGACCTCAACAGCACCCATGAGGAAGCGGTATTTTCGCATCTATCCTGTTGGCGTCAAACTCAGGCACAGCTAACTTTCACTTTTTAGGCCAAGCTTAAAATATTATGTAAAGAAGGGTGAGCATGGCCGGTCTTGGTCTGGGTTGGTCGTTTGTGAATCATAAGGAATTGACACTATGGGGTGGAGCAAAAGTTTTGGTTTTCTTCGGCTCGGGCATAGCAGTAATGACCGGCTCAGAGAAGCACTGGATAATGCTATCGACGCCGTTGTCAGCATCGATCAGCACAACAAAGTGATCTACTTCAACCCCGCCGCGGAACGACTGTGGGGATACAGCAAGGACGAAGTACTCGGCAATAACGTGAATATGCTGGTCCCCGGCACCATCCGTGCAGCTCATGACGGTTATATCAACCGCAACAGGGAAACAGGGAAAAATGTGATTGTTGGCACCAGCCGTGAGGTTCAGCTGCAGCGTAAAGACGGCCAAATGGTGTGGGCCAGTCTGTCACTCTCCCGCTATCAGCTGGGTCGTCACATCGGCTATACCGCTTTTGTGCGGGACATCACCGCCGAGCACAATATGCGTGAGACGATTAACCAGACCTTGGAGCAGGCCATTGATGCTGTCGTCACCATTGATGAAGACAATATTGTCACCTTTTTCAATCAGGCCGCGGAGCGGCTGTGGGGCTATGACAGATCCGAAGTGCTTGGCCAGAACGTCAAAATGCTGGTTCCTCACCAGCTTCAGGCCAGTCATGACGGCTATATCAACGCCAATCGCGATACCGGAAAAGATAAAATTGTCGGCACCAGCCGTGAAGTGCCGGTCTTTCGCAAGGACGGCAGCAAATTATGGGCCACACTGGCGTTATCCAAAGTCCAGCTCAGCGGACGTATCATTTACACTGCCTTTCTTAAAGACGTCACCGCTGAGGTCGCCCGGCGGGAAGAATTCCGGTTGTTATCGCTGGTGGCCAACCGCACTAACAATGCAGTGATTATTACCAATACAGAAGGACGCATAGAATACGTTAACCCCGGATTTTGTGAACTTACCGGTTACACTGCGGAGGAAGTACAGGGGAAAATACCGGGCCGTTTTCTTCAGGGCGAACAGACAGATCCGCAAACCGTGGCCCGCATCAGTGAGTATATTGCTCGCAGGGAAGCCTTCTACGACGAAATTCTGAACTACGACAAACACGGCACTCCCTACTGGATATCTCTTGCAATCAATCCGGTGTTCAGTGAGCAAGGCAAGCTGGAACACTTTATCTCCATTCAGGCCAATATCACCGAAACCAAATCAAAGGCGCTGGAATTTAATACCAGACTTGATGCCATCGGAGCTTCCTTCGTGGTCGCAGAGTGGGATCAGAATGGCAAACTGAACTACACCAACGACTTGCTCAACAAGGTAATGCAACTATCAAACCCGGCCCAGGCCCAAAACCCGCTGGCACAACTGTTAACACTGCTGGGAGAAGCAGATTGGCGCAAGTTGCATCAGGGAGAAAGCCTGAAGCAGGACCTGGATTTATCCGGTATGACAGCACACCCTGTGTGGCTGGATGTCACCTTTACCCCCATCATGGATGTAAACGGCCGCCTGTCCAAAGTGGTAATGTATGGCTCCAATATCAGTTTACGCAAACTCACCATTGATGAAACTAACAGCGCCATGAATGAAGTGCTGCACTCAAGTGAGCAAATTCAGCATATTGCCCGCACCATCAATGATATTGCCGAACAAACCAATTTGCTTGCGCTGAACGCAGCCATTGAAGCCGCACGGGCGGGAGAACAGGGACGCGGGTTTGCCGTGGTAGCAGATGAAGTGCGAACGCTGGCTTCCCGCTCCAGAGCATCGGCGGACGAGATAAGCCGGCTGCTCAGCGACAGCAAAATACGTATTGAAGGGCTGGCCGACTCCCTGCAAAAACTGGAACAGACAGAATAATCATCTGTTCAAGCAGGGTGTTAACGAGTCAACCGAAACAAGATGCTGCTTTATCAAAGCAGCATGAAAGCTGAGCACTATCTCGATCGGCAGTATCGACATGGTCCAAAGCATTGGTATACTCATGGGCGCCAGATATTTTACCGTTTTTTGCCCCACAATATGTGCGGTGATATGGCCCAGAGCGGGTTTATCTGCCGCCCTGCACCAGCAGTGATACACAAGGGCGACAGATGCAGCGCCCTCCCTCAATATCAGGGAGGCTCGTACAGGTGATCGAGTGCCCGTGCTTGTTGTCGATCAACCACTAACCGGTAATACACCATGACCTCTTACTCCTCTCAGCCCGGTGATGCCAGGGCTTACAGCGAAGAAGCTCGCCTTTCTGTTCTGGCCTCTTACGATATTCTTGACACGCCACCGGACAGTGCCTTTGATGAAATAACCGAGCTGGCAGCGCTGCTCTGCGATACTCCGATTGCCGTGATTAACTTTGTAGACCGGGACCGGCAATGGTTCAAGTCCGAAAAGGGGCTGGGAATCAAGGAAACTCCCAGAGATATTTCCATTTGCGCCCATGTAATTCTGCAGTCGGAGTTATTTATCGTTCCCGACACGCATCAGGATCCACGCTTTGTCTGTAATCCGCTGGTCACACAAGATCCGCCGCTGCGCTTTTATGCCGGGGCTCTGCTCAACAGTCCGGACGGTCTGCCGCTGGGTACACTGTGCGTACTGGATCACCGCCCGCGGGAACTGACGGAAAAACAGCAGGTGGCCCTGACAACCCTGGCTAATCAAATAATGAAAAACCTGGAGCTGATGCGTATTCAGCAAGAGCAGGCCTCACTGATCCAGCAGCTGCAATTTGCCCAGCAGGAGCTGATTCATCTGGCAGCCACCGATCCGCTTACCGGTTTGTATAATCGCCGCGCGTTTGAGGAGCGCCTCAGTCAGGAGCAGTCTCTGATCCAGCGAGGCCGGGCACCGGCGGCACTGATGCTGATGGATCTGGATAATTTCAAAGTAATCAATGACGACTTTGGCCATGAAGCCGGAGACAAGGTCATTGAGCACTTTGCCAGTGTCTGTAAAAAGGTGTTTCGCCAGGCAGACGTAATTGGCCGCTGGGGAGGTGAAGAATTTGTTGTATTACTGCCCGGCACCACTGAGACCGATGCCTGCCAGGCAGCACAGCGTCTGCACCAGTTACTGGCACAAAGTCAGATTGAATACGATGGTAATACCGCCTTGTCCATTACCGTCAGTATTGGCCTTTGCAGCCTGAGTAAGGATTGCCCGCTGGAAGAAGCCCTGCGCCTGGCTGATGAATTGCTCTATCAGGCCAAGGATCAGGGCAGAAACCGCACTGTCACCCGCTGACGTTTAGCCATGCGGGTGACATACCGTTTTTCAGTTTAATTAATGCATCATTCACCGTCGTTATTCGGCTGAATGCGAAAGATCACCACATAAAGCAGCGGCACCACTATCAGGGTCAGCACGGTAGCAAAGGCCAGACCAAACATAATGGTGACCGCCATGCTTTTGAAGAAAGGATCCATCAGCAGCGGAGCTACCCCCAAAATGGTGGTAAAGGCCCCCAGAAAGACCGGCCGTGCCCGGCTCACAGCCGCATCCATCACGGCGGCAAAGCCCGGCTTACCCTCGGCTATTTCGGCATCGGCCTGATCTACCAGCACAATGGCATTTTTCACCAGCATGCCAATCAGGCTGAGCAGGCCCAGTATCGCCATAAACTCGAACGGCACCTGAAACAACACCAGCCCAAGCGTCACGCCAATAATAGCCAGAGGTGCGGTCAGCCAGATCACCAGCGGCTGACGCAGGGCGTTAAACATGACCACCACTGCCAGAATCATGGCACTGAAACCATAGGGTGCCGACAGTGCCAGCCCTTCATTAGCTTCTTTTGAGGCCTTATCTTCCCCGTGCCACTCCAGCCGGTAACCGGGAGGCAGCGCCATGGCTTCAATCTCGGGCCGCAGCCGTTCCAGCAGCGGTCCGGACAACTCACCGGGCAACGGATCGGCCTGCGCCTTAATGGTAGGGAACCGGTCCACCCGGCGAATGATGGCATCCACCCATTCCAGCTTAACGGAGGTGACCAGCTGACTGACCGGCACATACTGTTTGGCGGTGGGGCTGTATACCTGCACGTTTTCCACCATGTCAGCGGTAGCCCGTTCGGCTGCCGGTGCCCGGGAAATAATGGGGATCAGCTGGTCACCTTCACGATAAACGCCGACACGTTCGCCACTAAAGGCACGGTTAATGGCCTGGCTGATATCGGCCAGGGTCAGGCCGGCACGGCGAGCGGCCACTTCATCTACCACAGGGCGTAATACAGGCACTTTTTCACGCCAGTCGTCCTGAATGGCAATGGCGCCGGCATCCTGCGCCATAATGGCCTTGGCCTCTTCTGCCAGCTTACGCAACACCGCCGGCTCCGGCCCCATAAAGGCGGCTTCTATTTTTTTGCCGCCGCCCCGGCCCAGCATGAACTTCCATACTTTTATATCCGCCAGCGGATGGCGCTCGGACAGCTGCTGCTGCAGGCTGGCAACCATGCCGGCAATTTGCGTGGGATCATCCACATCCACCAGCAGCTGACCGTAACTGGTGTTGGGATCTTCCGGGCCGTAAGTCAGCATAAAACGCAAACCACCCTGCCCGATAAAGCTGGTGACATGGGTCACGCCATCCTGCTGCTGTACAAAGTCACCAATGCGGGCAAGCTCGGCTTCGGTTTGCCGAATATCTGTGCCCTGAGGCAGGTACATATCCACCACAAATTGCGGCCGGGCCGACTCGGGCATAAAACCCGGCTGAACCCATTTAAAGCCAAACATGGCACCGGCCAGCAGCGCCAGCAGCAGGCCACCGGTAATGGCCCTGTGCTGCAGAGCTGTGCGCAAGATACCGCGATAACGCACCATAATACCCGATTCAGGCTTGTCTTGTGCAACCGGCTTTACTTTCAGCAGCGCCACACAAAACAAGGGCGTAAGGGTAACGGCAAACAACCAGCTGAACAGCATGGAGTAAAGAATGACCCAGAACAGTGAGCCGGCATATTCCCCCATATCCGTTGGTGACAGCCCAATGGCACTGAACGCCAGAATGCCCACCGCGGTGCCACCCAGCAGCGGCCACTGAGTGGACTGCACCACAGCCGCGGCGGCGCTCTCGGCCCGCTCGCCCTTTTGCATGCGCACCAGAATGCCGTCGGTCACTACAATGGCATTATCCACCAGCATACCCAGGGCAATGATAAGCGCCCCGAGTGACACCCGCTGCATGGCAATATCATCCAGCCGCATTACAATCAGGGTTCCGGCCACGGTAAGCAGTAATACGGCTCCCACAATAATGCCGCTGCGTAGCCCCATAAACAGCACCAGCACCAGTACCACTATGGCCACAGCAGCCACCAGATTGGAGACAAAACCGTTTACTGCCTCACGCACCGAGTCGGACTGATAGGACACTTCGTTCAGCACCATGCCAATGGGGCGCTCGCTGTCCAGCTCCGCCAGCCGGGCGCGCACTGCATCACCCATGTCCACCACGTTGCCGCCGGCCACCTGGGAAATGCCCAGCCCAATGGCGGGCTTACCGTCATATTTCATCAGCGCCCGGGGCGGCTCACTCTCGGCGCGGGTAATGGTGGCCAGGTCTTTCAGAAATACCACGCTGTCGCCATCCTGCGAGGTGATGGCAAGGCTCCCCAGCGCTTCAACCGAATCGGCCTGTCCTTCAGGGCTGAAATAAATCCGCTGGGGGCCAATCTGCAGATTGCCGGCATCGCTGATCACATTCTGCTGACGCAATGTCTGATAGATATTGCTCAGGGGCACTCCCAGGCGAGCTGCCTGGGCGGCAGAAATTTCCAGATAAATGGCTTCCTGAGGCGCACCAAGAGTCGCAATTCTGGCCACGCCGGGCACCTGCAGCAGCTCCCGCTCCAGCCCGCGTAAGTAGTCTTTAATTTGCTGCAGGGTAAAACCTTCACCGGTGACCGCAAAAAATAACGCATACACATCACCAAAGTCGTCATTCACCACCGACGGCCCCGCCCCCGGCGGCAGCTGGCGCTGCGCATCGTTCACCTTGCGTCTGAGCTTGTCCCACACCTGCTCCAGCTCGCGGGCGCTGTGGGCAAAGCGCATATCAATTTCCACTTTTACCAGGGAGTCGCCCATGCGCGATACCGACGTCACTTCTTTCAGCTCCTGCAGTTGCTGCACGGCTTCCTCAATGACTTCGGTCACCTCTTCTGCCACCTGCTCCGGCAAGGCACCGGGATAAGGCGTGGAGATCACCGCCTGGCGAATCACAAACTCCGGATCTTCAAACCGGCCCAGGCTCTGATAACTGATATAGCCGCCCACCAGCAACAGCAGACAGGTCATCCAGGCAATGGTGCGCCTGGCAAGGGTATGTTCAGCAATATTCACGGAAAAATCCTTGTTCAGGGAGTGGATGACATGGGGCGCACTTTCATGCCTTCCCGCAGCTGACTAACGCCGGCAGTCACGATGCGCTCACCGCTTTCAAGGCCGGTGCTTACCACCACGTTTTCGCCCTGAACAGGTCCCAGCGTGATCGGCTGGCGCTCTACTTGCTGGCTCTCGGGGTTAACCTTCCACACACTGGTATTGCCGTCCGGGCCTGCTACTACCGCCTGCAAGGGAATGGTCACGATCGTTTCAGCTCCCTGCTCCATGGCATCAGGCATAATCTCTACCGACATGCCCGGCAGCAGGGTAAAACCGGGTTCACCACTGAGTGCCAGCACCGCCTCATAGCTTTGGGTTTGCGGGTCTGCCTCGGCAGAGAACGACTTCAGCTCCACCGGCAGTGGCTGGCCGGGTCTGTCGGCAAACACTGCCTGGCCTTTAAGCTGTTTGGGGGCGGTGCGCACTACCCGCTCGGGCACGCTGATCACAATTTCCAGATTTTGGGTGTCCTGCAGGCTGACCACCGTTTGCTTGGCCTGCACATTACTGAAGTTTTCCACCTGGCGACGGGTCACCACGCCGTCAAAAGGAGCCAGCAGGCGCGTGTCGTCCATGTCTTTTTTGGCAGCCAGGTAGCCCGCCCGGGCTACTTCCATGACAGTACGCTTCTGATCCACTTCCGCCCGCGCCACGGCCTGGCTTTGCTGCCAGATGCGATTAACCCGGTTATAGTCAGTGCGGGCCTTGTTGTATTCCGCTTCAGCGGAATTCAGCCGTATCTGATAGTTTTCGCCGTCCAGCCGGGCCACCAGTTCGCCCTGCATAACTCTCTGCCCTTCCTGTACCGGCAGCTCCACAATGCGCCCGGGCACATTAAAGGCAAGCTCAGCCCGCTGCACCGCCCGAACCCGGCCAGGAAAACGCAGGCTGCTGTCATTACTGCCGGCCCCCACCTGCATAATTTGGGCAGGGCGTACGGTTTCTTCACTGCTGGCTGGCGGAGAGTCCTGATCGCAGGCACTCAGACTGGTGAGCAGGCCAGCGGCACTCAACAGGCCAAATACGACATTTTTCAATCCCATAAGTTTGTCACTCTTGTTTTAAATGGTGTTATCTATGGTCTAGTGTCAGCCAAAGCCCGCTTGCTAACAACACTGGTGTCGCCCAAAATGGGTTATTACTTTTTTCTTCTTTTTCATAAAGATATAAAAACCATGGCAATAGAAGACGATCACCTTACCACCCATTTCGGGCGCATCTGGCCGGCCCATGTAGAGGCACTGACCGAGTTATTAATTCAGTTACGGCAGCAATTTGACGGCGATCTCGACCTGATGCTGGTGCTGGCAATTCTTGGCACCCGGGCACAGCCGGCGCGCCATGCCAAAGCCATGACCTACAGTGAGTTTATGGCAATAAACAAACCCACGCCTGCTGGCAGACCCATTAATATTCAGTCAGTAGCAGCATGCAGCGGCATTGCCCGGGAAACAGTACGCAGAAAAGTGAACAAGCTGGAAAGTATGGGCTTTGTGACCCGTGAAGCCAGTGGCAACCTGCTGGTAACGCCACAAGCCACCAGCGCGCTGGCACCGGCAACGGAAGCCAGCCTGCGCTATATGGCAGAAATGCGAAAACATTATAAAGACTGAAAATGCTCGTTATTTTTCTCCAAACCGTGCCAATTGCATTTCCTTCAGCCGGCTCAGGGTGCGGCGAAACGGAAACGCCAGCGCACCATCGGTATAGAGCGCATCCATGGCCACGGCGGCATTGATATAAACCGGAATACCGCGGTCATAGCATTCATCCACCAGCGCAATAAAACGGCGCACGCCGTCGTCCTGGCGAGACAGCGCCGGCAACACGCGATCGCCAGCAGCTACTTGTGCGGTGCCGTCTTCCGTCCCCCGGGCAATGGGATTTTGCCGGCTGTTGCAACTGAGTCGAGGCACCTCGCTCAGCAGTATTTGCTCAAACTGATCGCACAGGGCGATAAAATCCTGGGCCGCCAGCGGTTGCTCGCACAAGTCAGCATAACGACACCAGAGCATCCCCTTGCTGCATCCCAGCACAGGAATGGAACGATTACCCAACATTAAAGGCTCAGTATTCTTCTTCGTGCCGGCCAGTTGTTCAAACACGGCGGCAAGAGCAGCAGGCTCGTTCACCCAGTAACGCTGCTGTTGCCGCCCCGGATGCAGGCGATGATCCTGCTCACCATGCACCGCTACTACCTGCATACATTCAGTCATGGCTGCCACCGCCGGCAAAAACTGCTCCCGATTAAAGCCGTCTTCATACAGACCTTCCGGCGGCTGGTTGGAGGTAGTGACCAGCACCAGGCCCTGTTCAAACAAATGGCGCAGCAGCCGCCCCAGCAGCATGGCATCACCAATATCACTGACAAACAACTCATCCAGGCATAATACCTGCACCTCTGCGCTCAATTCCTGAGCCAGCACCTGTAACGGCTCTTCAATACCGGTCAGCTGAAACAACCGCCTGTGCAGCTGCTGCATAAAATGATGAAAATGCAATCGCCTGGCAGGCACATCAGCGCTCTGCAGACTAGAGAAAAAACGGTCCATCAGCCAAGTTTTACCCCGGCCCACCGGCCCCCAGAGGTACACTCCGGGCGTGGCCGGCTGCTCAGCCAAAACGCCGCGATAACAACTTTCAAGCCACTCCACTGCATAACGCTGAGCCGCATCGTCAACAAAGCCGGACTCCAGCGCAGCAAGCCAGGCAGCATAAGGGGATAAAATAGTCATAACAGACTCCGGTAACAGCACGTTGCGTTAATTAGGCTTTGCGTACCTCATCAAAGTAAGGATGTTCCATCGCCTCTTTGGCTGTCAGCCTTTCCTGATGGTCTACTTTGAGTGTTTTTTGCAACAAATCGAGCGCCAGTGCCGTTTTAAAAGGCGTTTCTGCCTTGCTCATGATCCTGTTACTCTTGTTGCTGGGGGTTACAATGGCCTTCAGCTTTTCTTCAGAAATACCGTTCAGATTATACTTTTCAATATAATCCCACAGTTCTCCCTCTCCAAACAACCCTGAAATACTTCTAATTAACTGCACTTCAGATTTATCTTTGCCTTTAACAAAAGGAAAATCACCAAAAACAAAGCCAGCAAATAAACAGGCAAACGACCACATATCAAGAGAGTAGTCATACTGTTTCATACCCAACAACAGCTCAGGAGCCTTGTAATAATAAGAACCTACACGAAGGTGATATTCCTTATAAGGGTGATAAAAGTCAGCCATACCCCAATCTATAATCTTAAGTCGCTCTCTTTTCCTGTTAACAACAATATTAGAAGGTTTAATATCTCTGTGCATTACTCCCCTGCTGTGAGCCTCATCCAGACCATTAAGCAACTGAAGCATATAAACTTTAAGCTCCACTTCAGAAAGAGGTGTATCCTTTTTAATTACACCATCGTTAATATAGTAATGCATAATGATATATTTTTGATCATCATCTTCCTTAACTGCATCAAAGATATGAGCATTATTCACACTACCTTTAATGCGCCTGAGCACAGAGATCTCTCTTTTTATCTTTTCAGACCTGTCTTTTATTAACTTTCTTATGGTTACATTAATGCCTGTCTTTTTACAAGTTCCTTTATAGGCCTGAGAAAAGGTTCCTTCTCCCAGCTTCTTACCAATAACGTAATCTTCAATAGAGCCCCATTTTATTTCTTTATGTTTATAGTCCCATTCACTATTATTACTTTCACAGTTAATGTTTTGGTAGTTTCTGGATATTGACTTTTTACCCGAACCTTTTTTATACATAATGAAAATTACTTTATTGATGAGTAACTTAATGACAAACGTTTAAGTGAATCTACCACTTTATGCAGACCAGTACCATTGGATGACTTAATCAAAAGCAGATCTCCATCTTGCAAGTCTTTTTCAAGAGAATTTATTACAACATCAACGTTTTCAAACCAGACACAAGGTATATCTCTATCTAATAGAACAGGTACAAGTTCTTTCATGTATTCACCAACAAGGTATACCTTATCAGGTGAGCTTTTTACTATTTCCGGCACTAAACCCATATGATAATCAAGAGCATGCCCACCTAATTCGAGCATATCTCCCAACAAAAACAAATTTCTTACAGGTTTAAAAGAAAAGCTACTTAACCCACACATATTAATAGCTGCTTTCATTGAAGCAGGGTTCGCATTATAGGCATCATCAATCAGATAGAATATGGTATTTCTTAACTTACAGCATAGCACCTCCCCCCTACCTTTGACTGCACTAAATAATGGCATCATTGCTGCAGCAACTGTAACATCAAGCCCTAAACTCTCAACCACAGAAAAACATGCAAGAGCATTCATTACCATATGTTCACCAGGATAACCCATAGCAAACCTAAAATGCTCTCTATTACGACAACTAACAATAACCTCTTTGCTTTCAGCATTAAAGTCAACAAGTCTTATATCACTATCAACATGAGTTCCAAAACTAATTATTTTAGCCCCATAATGAAGCGCAATCGAAGAAACCAATTCCCACTCTAGCAAGTCCCGGTTAATTACAGCAACTCCACCAGGAGCCATTTTAGAAAAAATTAAGGATTTTTTTCTTGCTATATCTTCAGTTGATTTGTGATATTCAAGGTGAGCAGGATGAATATTAGTTAAAACGGCAACTTGGGGAAGAGCCAAACTTGCATTAGTCTGCATTTGTCCAATTGCCATTTCTACTACTATGTAGTCAGAGTCCCAAGACATAGATGCTAAGTTCCATGCTATACCGACGGGAAGATTTGCATTATGCTCTGTTTTATTTACTTTACCCCATGGCTTCAATATATGTTGAAGCATAGCAACCATGGTGGTCTTCCCTGCGCTACCAGTGACTCCGATAACTTTTGCCTTTGTCTTTAAGCGAGCGTACTTTCCTGCATCAATAATCGCTTTCCTTACATTATTAACCAGAATAGTAGGGATATCACTTTTATCAACTACACTTTCATCAGAAACCAGTAGAGCCTGAGGTAAAAACGGGAGATACTCAATTCTCTCTGCTTTAATAAATGTTTTATCGTTCACTCCTTTTACTGCAGCTATACATCCTGGCCTCATAGTATTCTCAGTAATGCATAACCCAGTTGCACGCCAGTTATCTGAAGATGGTTCACGTAACCAACGTCCATTGGTTGCCTTCCTCAGATGATCTTTTGTCCAATATATATCACCACCCTCAGAACCTATATCTTTTAAAATAAAATCATAGCTCTTTTTTAAAAAATTATGATAGGCAACGTAACCTGAAAGGTAATGCTCAACATCGTCAATTCTTACCCGAAAGGAATGGTGGCGTATAAAAAAACTACCCAATATAGTCTGAGGTTCGGCAAAATACATCGCGAACTCAGGCCAGAAAAAACCGTTCATCAGATAGTTTGCCCGGGCATGCAAGGCCGTATAAAACTCGTTTTCATCAAAGTCTTGAAGAAGGTGCTGCATTTCAGGCAGCTGCTTGATGCGCCCCAGCGTATGATGAAAAGCCATACTGAGTTCAAGTAGTGTTGGGTAAGTGGTTCTTCGGTTTTTTATAAAGTCGAGATAACCGGCAATATTGTTAACAGCAAAGCGAAAGTATTTCTCTTCAGGCCGGTAACGAGTCAGTTCATTCACACAGTAGGAAAGCCAGTGATCATGGGCTTGCCAATGACCATTATCTATAAAATAGTCAAAAGCACGCTCAACAAGCTTAAGCCAACGCTCATTTTTTGTTAACCCATACAATCTCATTAAACCAAATGCTGCTTCACCATCATAATAAATGATTCGAAATTGCTCCTTAATGGAGAGATCAT
The DNA here is from genome assembly GCF_000381965.1 of Oceanimonas smirnovii ATCC BAA-899. GTDB lineage: Bacteria > Pseudomonadota > Gammaproteobacteria > Enterobacterales > Aeromonadaceae > Oceanimonas > Oceanimonas smirnovii. The sequence continues at coordinate 288,238 of NZ_KB908454.1, read as the reverse complement.
CTGAGTTTAATACATGCGCAAACTGACCTGTGTCAGGCTGTTGCATCAATTCAATACCCGCCGCCAATGATTCCATTAGTGACAGATAACGTTCATCATTGGTCAACTCGGTATATTTCACCATCGCCAACAAGCAGACGGCATTACCACCAAGCTTAATTTCGTTTCCGGTGTCTACCAGATAAGCTACTTGCTGTTCACTATTCAGCGAGTAAGTATGGATCAGTTCATTGACAAGGTATGCAAGGGCTCGATCAATGGCGTTTTTCAGTTCAGCACTCTGGGTCAGCTCCCAGGCTTCAAGCATGGCATAGGTAGTACTGGCATGGCGCAGCGCATTGTAATTGGCAATTTTTCGGCCAAAACAGGGAAAGTAACCATATATAAATTTTCCATCTGGCATCACCTGACGAGACAAAAAAGCAGCACCATAATCCACCAGGCTAAAGACCTGAGCAGCATTCAGCGGCCCGGGCTGACGCCGGCCACCATTACGACCAGGGCCAGCTAAAGGGATACCTTTATCACTGCTACCTGGAAGATCATTAATGCTCTCGTCCATTGAGTAAAAGCGTCCTGCCGTAGAGAGCACATATATTAAATCATTCTCTTTAATATCTAGTGTAAACGGCTGGTCAAAGCGCTTTTTAAAGTATGCATTAAGATTTTTAATATTAAGGCTGGCATGTGGAATGTGGCTGCCAGAGTATAGAATAGCATTGGCATTCAGCTCTTGCTCGAGCAAGGAGCATTCAAAATTGTTAGAGAATGAAATACCATACCTGAAATAATTACGCTTTGTTCTGCTCAGCAGGTCATTAAATTTTTTAAAGCTTATAGCCTGAACTTTAGTGGCCCAGTCAACCCTAAGCCATTTAACGGAATGTGTATTATCAGGTGTTATGCTGATACATTCACCAACCGCTTTACTCCAGGCACTCTGAAAATCGTTACCTGAAACTGTAACAACTTTAGCTTTCTCCCTGGCATTACTTAAAGACAAGTACAGGATAAAACCAGGCAGTTCATTTTTTTTAATATTACCTTCTTGAGCTAATACATGCTCATCACTTAAAAGATGAACAAGCTCCTGATAAGCTTTTTTAAGTAACACATCCAGCATGTGTTTATCTCCAATACCATACAAAACACAAAGCCCCCTATGTAAAGAGGGCTTTGGTTAAGGCTTTAAATGCTACCACAGCGCAAAGGCATGTTAGTGATCAAGCCCTCCTGGTTTATTGGCAAGATCAAAGGGATCTTCTTGCTGCCCCCCAAAGGCATCACCTCCTGCATCCCCTTGCGGTGAACTGCCACTGCCGGACCAGGATGCTGAGCTGTTGTTATCATCACTCTCTCCCAGATCAATCTCATCTTTCTCTACAGAAAGCACACTGTCTATATCCAGCGCTTGACCTTTCTGCTCTTCGGCTTGTCCGGAAACCGGTTGTTTAGTGTCATCTGCAGCCGGCATTGGTACAAGTTCATCTTCACCATCGGAGAAAAGACTCAGTGCCTTAGCCTTGCCGGCACCGTTACCGCTGTTCCCTTTGCCTGAATTACTGCTGTTTTCAGCGTTGTTGTTACCACCGGAATTACCGGGGGCATCCTGGTCACCATTACCATGGCCATTGTTGCCCTGAGGCCCTTTGCCATTATCAGCATCGTCTTCACCAGCCTCACTGCCTGACTCATGGTCCGGTTCGCCATCGGAATGATCAGAGTGACTGTCCGACTTATCACCGTCTGACTTGTCATCGTCCGATTTACCACCGTCCGACTTGTCATGATCCGATTTACCGCCGTCCGACTTGTCATCATCCGACTTACCGCCGTCCGATTTGTCATCGTCTGATTTACCGCCGTCCGACTTGTCATCATCCGACTTAACGCCATCTGACTTGTCATCGTCCGA
>NZ_KB908454.1:0-285723 GCF_000381965.1 Oceanimonas smirnovii ATCC BAA-899 | reverse complement strand
ACCGTCTGACTTGTCATCATCCGATTTACCACCGTCTGACTTGTCATCGTCCGACTCGCCGCCGTCCGACTTGTCATCGTCCGACTTGTCACCGTCCGATTTACCACCGTCTGACTTGTCATCGTCCGACTCGCCGCCGTCCGACTTGTCATCATCCGACTCGCCGCCGTCTGACTCACCGTCGGTGGAAGGATCTGTATCACCTTCATCATCGGTATCACTATCAGCATCCGCATCCGCATCTGCATCTGCGTCGGCGTCAGCATCCGCGTCTGCGTCGGCGTCAGCATCGGCATCAGCATCCGCGTCGGCATCGGCATCCGCATCGGCATCGGCATCGGCGTCAGCATCCGCGTCGGCATCGGCGTCAGCATCCGCGTCGGCATCGGCATCCGCGTCAGCATCCGCATCGGCATCCGCGTCAGCATCCGCGTCGGCATCCGCATCCGCGTCGGTATCTGCGTCGGCGTCCGCATCGGCGTCGGCATCGGCATCCGCGTCCGCATCAGCATCTGCGTCGGCATCGGCATCGGCATCCGCGTCTGCATCGGCATCCGCATCGGCATCCGCATCGGCGTCTGCGTCGGCATCAGCGTCGGCATCCGCATCGGCGTCAGCATCCGCGTCAGCATCTGCGTCGGCATCCGCATCGGCGTCAGCATCGGCATCAGCATCGGCATCAGCATCTGCATCAGCATCGGCATCGGCGTCCGCATCCGCATCCGCATCGGCATCTGCGTCGGCATCGGCATCCGCGTCTGCATCGGCATCCGCATCGGCATCCGCATCAGCGTCAGCATCCGCATCAGCGTCAGCATCCGCATCGGCGTCAGCATCGGCGTCAGCATCGGCGTCTGCGTCAGCATCAGCATCTGCATCTGCATCTGCGTCAGCGTCGGCATCCGCATCGGCGTCGGCGTCAGCATCCGCGTCGGCATCGGCATCAGCATCCGCATCGGCGTCCGCATCAGCGTCCGCATCGGCGTCAGCATCGGCATCCGCATCGGCGTCCGCATCCGCATCGGCGTCCGCATCCGCATCGGCGTCAGCATCGGCATCAGCATCCGCATCGGCGTCAGCATCAGCATCCGCGTCGGCGTCAGCATCGGCATCCGCATCAGCGTCCGCGTCGGCATCTGCGTCGGCATCTGCGTCGGCGTCAGCATCAGCATCAGCGTCGGCATCAGCATCTGCGTCCGCATCAGCATCCGCATCCGCGTCAGCATCGGCGTCGGCGTCGGCATCAGCGTCCGCATCAGCATCGGCATCCGCATCAGCGTCAGCGTCAGCGTCAGCGTCAGCATCCGCGTCAGCATCGGCGTCGGCGTCCGCATCAGCATCCGCATCCGCATCCGCGTCAGCATCTGCATCTGCGTCCGCATCAGCATCCGCATCCGCGTCAGCATCTGCGTCCGCGTCAGCGTCAGCGTCCGCGTCAGCATCGGCGTCAGCATCGGCGTCAGCATCCGCATCGGCGTCTGCATCGGCGTCTGCATCGGCGTCGGCGTCGGCATCCGCGTCGGCATCCGCGTCGGCATCCGCGTCGGCATCTGCGTCGGCGTCTGCATCAGCATCCGCGTCGGCGTCGGCATCCGCATCAGCGTCAGCGTCCGCATCAGCATCCGCATCGGCATCTGCGTCGGCGTCGGCGTCTGCATCAGCGTCAGCATCCGCATCGGCATCCGCGTCAGCATCGGCATCTGCGTCTGCATCGGCATCCCCATCTGCATCTGCATCCGCGTCAGCATCTGCGTCAGCATCGGCATCCGCGTCGGCGTCAGCATCCGCATCAGCGTCGGCATCCGCATCGGCATCAGCATCCGCGTCAGCGTCGGCGTCTGCATCTGCGTCGGCATCAGCATCTGCGTCCGCATCTGCGTCGGCATCAGCATCTGCGTCAGCATCAGCATCTGCATCTGCGTCAGCGTCGGCATCCGCATCGGCGTCCGCATCCGCATCCGCATCCGCATCCGCATCGGCGTCAGCATCGGCATCAGCATCCGCATCGGCGTCAGCATCAGCATCGGCATCGGCGTCCGCATCCGCATCGGCGTCTGCATCTGCATCAGCATCGGCGTCGGCGTCCGCGTCAGCATCGGCGTCGGCGTCGGCGTCGGCATCAGCATCTGCGTCCGCATCTGCGTCAGCATCGGCATCCGCATCAGCGTCAGCGTCAGCATCGGCATCAGCGTCCGCGTCGGCATCAGCGTCAGCATCCGCGTCAGCATCTGCATCTGCGTCTGCATCGGCATCAGCGTCGGCGTCAGCGTCGGCGTCAGCATCGGCATCTGCGTCGGCATCGGCATCGGCGTCAGTATCGTCTGGCTCATCCGGATCCACTGGCACTTCCGGATCATCAACTGCGAGGGTATCAGGCTCTGCATCCGGGGCCGCTGCGCCGGCTTCAACTTCAAACGGATCTACAGGGGCTATACCAAACTCAAATGACTGAGGATCAACCTGCTCGGCTACTCGGGTTAGCGACACAAAAGAACCACCGCCACCAGAAGGCGCACCGGCAATACCTGCGGCAGGTGCTTCAAGCTCTTCTAAAATATCATCGCCGTTTTCCAGGGCAGCCAATACTGCTTCAACACTGGGATCAAGCAAGGCACTTTCTTGCGTAGCAGGCTCTGCGGCTGACTGCATGCTTGGCGTCATCTGAAGGGTCTGGTTTTCACCAAACAACATGGGCACGTTATCACCAAAATCCAGCGCCACTTCAGCGCCCTCTCCGGTAATTAACGTTTCGCCGGCGAACACAGTATCGCCAACAGAAAGCTGACGAACAGAACCGTCAGCAGATTTCGCGGTTACCTGGCCTGAAGCCTCGGTGATCACTGCTATCGCTACGCTCATACCTTGCCAACCTTATAAAACTCTGATAATTGCCACATCTTATCGTAAAGAAAACAGGAAAATATTGTCCTCTGGTACAGTATGTATCCACGTAAAGATGTTTAAGATAGGCTAGGGTTAAAGCTTCAAGTGAAGCACAGGGATATGAGCAAACAGAGCTTCAATGAGTCACTGTTGCTTCTACTAATTAAATGGATCAGGTCATACAGCATGCAACCATCAAAACCACGAGCACTGTTTCTTCTTGCAGGGGCGTACTTACTGGCTTCAGCTGCGAATGCGCAGGAATCAGCTGCCAGCCCGGCCGGCATTGTAGAAAAAGCAATTGCAACCAATCCTGATGTTCAGGCCAGCTGGAGAATATTCAATGCCTCGGCATATGACATCGACTTTGCCAAAGGCGGATACAAGCCAACGGTGGATGTAACCGCTGGGTATGGTAAGGAATGGCGCAACTACACCAATCCGGAAGATTTTACCGGCAGTGCCGCAGAAATCTCCCTGGTACAAATGCTCTATGATGGCTTTAAAACCTCAAACGATGTCACTCGTTTTGAGAATGCGCAGCTGGTTCGTTACTTTGAATTGCTGGAAACCATTGATGGCACTGCATTGGAAACCCTGAGAGCCTATCAGGATGTCATGCGCTATCGCGATCTGGTGCGCCTGGCGGAAGACAACTTAACCAGCCATGTAGATGTTTTTGAACAAATTGAAACCAGTGCCCGTGCCGGGGTAGCACGCAGAGCAGATCTGGAGCAGATAAGTGGCCGTGTTTCGCTTGCAGAGTCCAACCTGTTAACAGAAACCACCAACCTGCATGATGTCACCGCTCGCTACCTGCGCATTGTCGGAGAGCTGCCACCGGAAAACATGCCGGAGCTGGAGCTCAATAACAGCCAGTTACCGCTGACCTTGCGCGACGCCATGCAACTGGCCTATCAACACAGCCCTTCATTTCACGCCGCACTTCGAAATATCAGCGCCCAGGAAGCTGCTGTAGAAAGCCAGCAGGCGGCGTTTCATCCGGAACTTAACCTTAATGCCAGATACGGCACTCAGGATTATGTAGATGGCACTATCGATGAACGGCGCACCGAAGGGCGTGTTGGTCTGGATGTTCGCTACAACCTGTATCGCGGAGGCCGTGATCAGGCAAATGTTGATAAAGCCTATGAAGAAGTAGACAGAGCCAAGGATCAGCGCAACAAAGCCTGTGTTGATATGCGCCAGACCCTGCAAATTGCATACAACGATGTACAAAAGCTTGATCAGCAGCTGCCCATTCTTAATCAGCACCGGCTGTCCTCAGACAGGGTAAGAGCTGCCTATCAAGGGCAATTTAACATCAGTGAAAGAACGCTGCTTGACGTGCTCGACGCCCAGAACGAATATTTTCAGGCGAGCCGGGCTTATACCAATGCGCTTTACGACAGGGGCACCGCCATTGCACGCACCCTGGCGGCCATGGGCCAGCTGCTGCCAGCGCTGAGCGTAGTTAATGATAAGTTACCCTCGCTCAGTGATCTGGGAGCAGAGCCGGTTACCGTAGATGCAGACTCAGCCTGCCCTGCCGAAGAAATCCGTTCCGCCATCAGCCAGGTCAGAATATTACGCTAAAAGCAGGTAATTCATCACAGCCCCGGCATCTTGCCGGGGAATATACGGAAGCTTGAATGCCACAAACAAAACACCATACCCAACAAGCTGATCCCTTGCTCGGGTGTTTGCTCATTTTATGCCGTTTGCACCAGCGAAAGCTTACCAGCGACATCGCACTGGCAGGTTTGCCACTGGCAGATGGCATGTTAACACCGTCAGTTTTTCACCGGGCCGCACGCCGGGCCGGGCTTGCCAGCCAAGTTTCTGTTCACGCACTGTCCGACATAAATACATCATTACTTCCCGCTACGCTTTTACTGAATAATAACAATGCCTGTGTTATTACAGGCATTGATCAGCAGCAAAAAACTGCAAGCGTTATCTGGCCCGACCTGCCGGATGCTGAAGTGACCGTCTCTCTTGATACACTTGAACCACAGTATTCCGGAAACCTTATTTATGCTCATCCTCTGTTTCATTTTGATGAGCGCGGAACCAGCGGAAATTTCCGTACCGAAGGACACTGGTTCTGGAGCGTTATAAAGCAAAACCGCCCTCTTTACCGTGACATTATTATTGCCGCCATTCTGATCAATCTGCTGGCGGTCACCATGCCGCTGTTTGTGATGAATGTATATGACAGGGTGGTACCCAATCACGCAACGCATACGCTCTGGGTGCTGGCTGCCGGCGTGTTTATTGTGCTATGTGCCGACTTGGGTCTGCGTCTGATGCGAGGCTGGTTTGTTGATATGGGAGCAAATCGTGCCGATATAACGCTCTCTGCGTCCATTATGGAGCACATTCTCAACATGAAGCTGTCACAGCGCCCGGCGTCTGCTGGTTCTTTTGCCAGTAATGTGCAGTCTTTTGAATCTGTGCGCAGCTTTATTGGCTCAGTCACCCTGGTTACATTGGTCGATCTTCCTTTTATTTTATTATTCTGCTCCATTATTGCCATTATTAACTGGCTGATGGTTATTCCCATTATAATAGGCGCATTAATCGTCTTACTGTATGCCATTATTGCCCAGCGCCGTATGCAGCGCCTTTCTGAAAAAATGATGCAGGCAAGCGCCATGCGCAACGCCACCCTGGTAGAGTGCCTGAGTAATCTTGAAACCATTAAAATTACCGGTGCAGCCAGCAAAATGCAGGGCACCTGGGAAAGCACTATTTTATTTCTCTCCAAGCTGACCGCTCGCATGAGACTGCTGGCTTCGTCGGTCAGCAATGGTGCAAACTGGACGCAACAAGTGGTTGCCGTCAGCCTGATTATTCTGGGCGTTTATCTCATTCGTGACGGTCAGCTTACGCAAGGCGGACTTATCGCCTGCTACCTGCTGTCTTCTCGGGCCATGGGGCCGGTAGGCCATGCGGCGTCCTTGCTGTCTCAATATCATCATGCGGTAGCCGCCATGAATACGCTGAACCGGATTATGGACACGCCCACCGAGCGTGCAGAGGGGCAGCATAAAGTCAGCCGTCCTGTGGTAGCAGGAGATATCGAGTTCCGTCAGGTCAGCTTCAGTTATCCCAATGCCGAAAAGCAGGCACTGCAAAATATCAGTTTCAAAATCCAGTCAGGAGAGCATGTGGCTATTCTCGGGCGTAACGGCTCAGGAAAAAGCACCATAGAGCGTATGATCATGGGGCTTTATGAGCCCAGTGCCGGCACTATCCTGATAGACGGCGTTGATATTCGCCAGCTGGATCCGGCCGAATTGCGCAGAGCCATGGGCTATGTGCCACAGGATGTATCACTGTTCTACGGCACCCTGCGCGATAACCTGGTGATGGGCATGTCGCAGGTTGATGATGCCCGTATTGTTCATGCCACCAACCAGAGTGGCCTGGCCGACTTCGTCGACACCCATCCCTCTGGCTTTGATATGCAGGTGGGTGAGCGGGGCGAGCTGTTATCTGGCGGACAACGTCAGTCTATCGCCATTGCCAGAGCACTGATAAAAGACGCGCCCATTTTACTTCTTGATGAGCCCACAGGATCACTTGATCAACGCAACGAGCAACAGATAAAACAAAGTCTGCAACAATGTGCTCACGGCAAAACCATGGTGCTGGTGACTCACCGGAGTTCACTGCTGTCTTTGGTAGACAGGATCATTGTGGTTGATAATGGCCAGATTGTTGCCAACGGGCCAAAAGAAGAAGTGCTCGAGGCATTAAGGCAAGGCAAAATCGGGAGTGCGGCATGACCCCAAACAGCAAACAGCCTCACACCAACAAAAACTGGGATCTTGATGCCCAATGGGCCCGCCTGCAGCAGGAACCCGTTCGCGCCAGAGCCTTGCTCTATTCCATGGGTCTGGTACTGATTGCTTTGCTGGTCTGGTCTGCTTTTGCTTCTCTTGATGAAGTAACACGGGGAGAGGGCCGGGTGATCCCCTCACGGCAGCTGCAGATAATACAATCGCTGGATGGCGGTATTGTGCAGCAGATCCTGGTGAAAGAAGGCCAAACCGTAGAGGCCGGTGAAGTACTGCTGCGTATCGATCCAACCCGCTCCATGTCCAACCTGCGTGAGAGCCAGGTTCAATATCTGTCGGCCAGTGCTGAAGTGACACGCCTGCAGGCGCTGATTGATCAAACCGAGCCGGTGTTTGCCGATGAGCTGCATGAACAGGCTCCCGATCTTATCAGCCGGGAACTGCGCTTGTATCGCGCCAGCCAGGAAGAGCTGCAAGAGCAAATTGCCATTTATAATCATCAGCTCAGCCAGCGCCAGCAGGATCTGGTTGAAGCGCAGGCTGAACTCAGGCAACACACTCAGTCTTTGGCGCTCAGTCAGCAAGAGCTGAAAGTGACCCGTCCGCTGCTGCAGCTGGGGGCCGTTTCCGATGTAGATATACTGCGCATCCAGCGCGAGATCAGTCGTTCACGTGGTGAAGCCGAGCGGGCAAGAGCCGCCATCAGCCGAAGCGAAGCCGCCATAGAAGAAGCTCAGAACAAACTCAGAGAAGTAGAACTTAATGTGACCAATCAATGGCGGCGTGACTATCTGGCAGCAAAAGCCAGGCTGGATGCACTGGGTGAGGCAGAATCTGCACTGGAAGACAGAGTACAGCAAACCGAGATTCGCGCGCCGGTAAGAGGCACGGTGCAACGGCTGTTTGCCAATACCGTGGGCGGCGTGGTGTCACCGGGCCGGGAAGTGATTGAACTGATCCCGCTGGATGATGAGCTCATCATTGAAGCCAGAATTCAGCCCAAAGACATCGCCTTTATTCGCCCGGGGCAAGACGCCATGATTAAATTCACTGCTTACGATTTTGCCATTTATGGCGGTTTAAATGCGGAAGTCAGACATATCAGTGCCGATACCATCAAGGATGATCAGGGCAGCAGTTACTATCTGGTGCGCCTGGCCACTGAACGAACCAACCTTGCTGCCGATCTTACCATTATTCCCGGCATGGTCACTGAAGTTGATATTCTTACAGGCAAAAAAACCGTACTGGAATACCTGCTGAAACCCGTCCTCAGAGCCACTTCAAAAGCGATGACAGAAAGATGATAAATTCAGTATTTATTACCGAAAAAGGATTTTACAGTCCGCGCTGGCATCAGGCTTTTCCGAATGCAAACCTGGTCGAGGCCAGTGATCAGGCAGCGTTATCTGTTCCTGCCGGACTGATATGGGTTCTTACCGGCGTTGCGGGCTGGGAAGCACAAATCAGGCATCAGACAGCACAAGGAAATACCGTTGTTGCCATTACCCGCAACCCTCAGATAAATGAGCTGCGCCAGGCACTGACCGCAGGAGCCCGAGGCTATCTTGAGGCCTTGTCCAGTCAGCAGATCCTGACTCAGGCAGCCCAAACTGTCTGTGCCGGGGGCATGTGGTTACCTGCCGAGCTGGTCACTCATATGATAGGCATGCTCTCCCCCATGCTTGAAAACACTGGCAGCGCAGCAGGTGATAAAGAATCGCTGCTCAGCAAATTAACCACACGCGAACGTCAGGTTGCCGCTGAGGTCATAAAAGGCAGCAGTAATAAACGCATTGCCATCACACTGAATATTACCGAGCGTACCGTCAAAGCACATTTAAGCTCTGTATTTGAGAAACTGGGAGCCAGAGATCGCATGCACCTGGTATTACTGGCACGTGAACAGGGACTATGCTGATGTTTGTAAAAAGAGACAAAGACGGGCGTATTTGTGCGGTCAGCCGTGAACAAATCGCGGATATCAGTGAGCCTGTAGAAGACCAGTCACCGGAGCTTGCCCGGTTTATTAACGCAGCGGCAGAGCCCGGATCAGATCCGCTCAAAGCGTCTGATCTGGCCATGTCGCGGGTGCTGGAAGACTTGATAGACTTACTGATAGACAAGCAACTGATTCAGTTCACCGAGCTGCCGTCCATGGCTCAGCAAAAACTGCTCACCAGACAAAGCCTGCGCAAGCAATACCGGCTGGATTTATTCAGTGACCATGATAATGATGACGACGAACAAATCCCCATGATCTGATTATTTATATCACAGCGGCCGGATCCCAGGCCCGCCGGCAGCATCAAACCCAAGAGCCCGCAGCAAATCACGCTGCTGTGCATCCTGCACACCGTCTGCAATCATGCACAACCCAATGCTGTGCCCCAGACTGCAAAAACCACGCAAGAACCCCTGGTTGCCTTCATTCTCTTCAAGCCCGGCCAGCAAAGAGCCATCAACCTTAAGATAATCCAGCCCAAGCTCTTCCAGATGCGCAATTTTTGCAAAATCCCGCCCGGCTCGTTCTATACCAAGATGACACCCTGTTGCTTTCACTTCAGTACAAAACGCACGAAATAATTCCAGCTCGGCAATCACATGTCGCTCAGCAAACTCCAGCCAGAGCAAAGGCGCAAAGCCACCGGCATTGCTCAGCAAGCTAACCAGACGCTGCCGGCCTGCCGCATCGCGTAATGTATCTACAGATACATTCACTGCCACTGGTTTTTGCTCATTATGTTTCAGCCCGTCAATAACGTGCTCCACCATGGCCAGATCAAGCTCTGCAAGCCGGCCCAGGCGACGGGCCCAGGGCGTAATATCACCGGCCCGCCAGGTGCTGCCCTGCCAGTGCACACGCATCATGGCCTCTTCATGCAAACAGTCATTATCAGCCAGCGTTAATACCGGAAAGCGTGCGGAAACAACCGCATGGGCCGTGGTCACGTTATTCAGCAGCTCACGCCACTCACCTTCACTCCAGTGATGACGCGACGATACCGTTTCCATTACGGCTGTGCCTGTCGCGCCTCCTTGCTCCGCCACGGCCAGCATACTGTCTATCCGGCTCATGACGTCTCCCCGGCTTTCACCGGCGGTGAAATAACAGGCTCCCTGAGGCAACACAGGCTGCACGTCAGCCACCCCCTGGCTCCATTCCCGCAAACGCTGATCAAGCGCGGCACTCAACGCCGGCAAGGCGTCAGTGTCTGTCAGTAATAACAAAAAATCACTGCCATTCAGCCTGCCAGCATTCATGCCGGCAAACAAGGCGCGCTCCTGCTCCGGCCAGCGCTGTAATATGCCTGCCAGCTCAGCCAGCAGCGCATTTGTCTGCCCGTGCCCCAGCATGCGGTTAATACCGGCGAGATCAGCAATACGCACCAGAATCATGCCATGATGGCCGTCATCTTCACTCAGCAGCGCATCAAGCTGGCTGTTAATGGTTTCCCGGTTGGCCAGCCCGGTTACCGCATCATGCTGGTGTTGATAACGTAATGCCTCAAGCCGGCGAGACTCATTTTCCAGCATGTCACGCACCCGGCCCGACAACAGGTTCATGGCTCGCACCAAACGGCCAAACTCCAGGGTTCTGGGCTCGTTGGAGGTAATAAAGCGGCGTCCGCCAATGGCTTCTGCCTGTTTCACAACATCTTCCAGCGGCCGGGTTATTCGTTTTAACAACCAGCTGCCCAGCACACCACATAACACCGCAACCAGCATCAGCCATGCGGTCAGCCGCAGCGTGGTCTGCCACAAGGCGGCATAAGCCACCTGAGTCTGGCTTTCAACATACAAGGTGCCGTATTGATGCCAGCCATCCTGTACCTGAGCAACGCCGGCCGGCACAGACAAGGCTGCCATCTTCTCAAACCAGGCCGGCACAGTATGCTGCTGTGCCGCTGATGCCGACACCTTCTGCTGCCGCACCTCACCGGATGGCGCTATCAGCTCAATACGACGATAGTGGCCGGTATCAAACTGGGCCGATACCAATAATTCCACGGTAACATCATCTTTTTCCACCTGAGATAATGTCAGTGCCAGTGAATTGGCATTATCAATATTCTTCTGCTGCAGCTGTTCCTGATAATAATTACGGGCACTCATGGTGCTGATAGTAAAGCTGCTGATAAAAGCCAATAACATCAGTACCAGGATCGCCAACCACAATTGTTTATTCAGCGACATAGCACTTTCTCCCTGCGGCCATAAACAAATACTGTGTACTTCACCAGCTCACTCCTTCTTGTCGAATTTTTTCCAGCACTTGTCGCCAGCGCGATAACCGCGCCACCGGATTGGCGGCTGATGAAGCTGCGCCCGGTGTCCACAAGCCTTCACTGTTAAAACTAAAAACCGGCGTTAAATCGGTACGCTGAGAGCCGGCCAGAATATTGGAAGTTAAACTGTCCAGCAGCAGCGGATCGGAAGAAGGAGTCGCATAATAACCCAGCACCATATGCGCTTGCGAAATAGAGCTGCGAGGCCCGCCAATTTTTGCCCGGACATAAATAAGGCGCAGGCGATCGTCGCTGATCCCCGCCATACGTAAACTCAGATACTGCGCAATGGCGTAATCTTCACAATCACCCAGGCCACGACCCAGGGTTTCTACCGGCGTGGCCCAATAATCTTCCTGCCCCCATAAGTCCTGATCCAGCTGATAGCGCAGATGACGGTGAAAAAAGCGGTTTACCCGGCTTAACCGCTCCTGCTCGGGTAAAGCGCTGATGTCATTCAGCATGCTCTCCCATTCGCGGGAAATATCTGCACGCCCGTAGCGTGCTTCCATCAACTGATGCACACGGGGAAAATCAACATGAATGGTGCCGGCACCGTAAGAAAGCGGCAGATCACGGAAAAGCCATCCCAAAAGCAATAGCAAGGTCATGCTTATGGTTACTTTACGCATTCCGTGAGCCCTGAAGGAGATGATGAATCATCCTAACATAGCGGACTCACTCTGGGCAGTTTCTGAGCATTCCTCGCCACAAAATCATCTTAAAACTGCCGCCTGAATGTCATAAAGCCCCCCTACCATGGGCGCGCATTTTGTTTTAAACACAAGGACATCACGCTCATGAAACAGCTGTTCACCGCAAGTCTGCTTACCCTGGCCTTGGGCACCACCGCCCAGGCCGCCGATCTCAGCGAGCTGGAAGCCAGGGCCCGGGCCGAAGGCCAGGTCAACAGCGTCGGCATGCCCGACAGCTGGGCCAACTGGAAGGATACCTGGCGGGATCTGGGTAGCCAGTACGGCCTGAAACATCAGGACACCGACATGAGCTCGGCCCAGGAAATCGCCAAGTTCGCCGCCGAAAAAGAGGATGCCACCGCCGACATCGGTGACGTGGGCGCCGCCTTTGCCCCCATCGCCGTGCAGCAGGGCGTCACTCAGCCCTACAAGCCGTCCACCTGGAACGAGATCCCCGACTGGGCCAAGGATGCAGACGGCCACTGGATGCTGGGCTATACCGGCACCATCGCCTTTATCGTCAACAACGAGCTGGTAAAAAAGGTGCCTACCTCCTGGGCAGATCTGCGCGACGGCGACTATCAGGTCACAGTGGGGGATGTGGGCGTGGCCGCTCAGGCCAACAGCGCCATTCTGGCCGCCGCCTTTGCCCTGGGCGGAGACGAGTCCGACCTGAGCCCGGCGCTGGATCTGTTTGCGGATCTGGCCCGCCAGGGCCGGCTGTCGCCGGTGGACACCAATATCGCCAACCTGGAAAAAGGTGAAATTGAAATGGCGGTGCTGTGGGACTTCAACGCCCTCAACTACCGGGATCAAATCGACCGGGATCGCTTTACCGTGGTGATCCCGTCGGACGGCTCCCTGATCTCCGGCTATGCCACCATCATCAACAAGTACGCCAAGCACCCCAACGCCGCCAAGCTGGCGCGGGAGTACATTCTGAGCGACGCGGGCCAGATCAACCTGGCCCGGGGCTATGCCCGCCCCATTCGCAGTAACGTCACCCTGCCCGACGACGTGCAGGCCAGGCTGCTGCCCAACGAGATGTACGCCAATGCCCGCCCCATTGCCGACTTCGGCACCTGGGAGCAAAGCACCAAGCGCCTGCCGCGCCAGTGGCAGACCGAAGTGCTGGTGCACCAGCAGAGGTAAGCATGCACAAGGTCATACTGATCATCATTGACGGTTTGGCCCACGAGGTAGCCCGGCACAGCCTGGGCTACCTGCTGGCCATGACCGAAGCGGGGCGCGCCACCGGCTACAAGCTGCAGTGCGAGCTGCCGGCGCTGTCACGCCCCTTGTATGAAACCATTCTCACCGGCACCCGGCCGGTGGATCACGACGTGGTGCACAACGGCGTGGTGCGTTTGAGCAACGAAACCAGCCTGTTTCACCTGGCTCAGCGCGCCGGCCTCACCACGGCGGCGGCGGCCTACCACTGGATGAGCGAGCTGTACAACCGCGCGCCCTACGATCCGCTGCGGGATCGCTTTACCCAGGACCCACAGCTGCCCATTCAGCACGGCATTTTCTACCACCAGGACGACTACCCCGACAGCCACCTGCTGCTCGACGCCGAGTGGCTGCGCCAAGGCGCGGATCCGGATCTGCTGCTGATCCACCCGATGAACGTGGACCATGCCGGCCACCAGTTCGGCCTGGACTCCTCCCAGTACCGCAACAGCGCCCGCCACTTCGATCTGTTGCTGGCCGATTATGTGCCGCGCTGGCTGCAGCAAGGCTATCAGCTGATGATCACCAGTGATCACGGCATGAACCGGGATCGCAGCCACAGCGGTGCCCTGCCGGAAGAGCGGGAAGTGCCGCTGTTTGTGCTGGGCTCGGCATTCAGTCACGACCGCCACGCCCACCCGCGCCAGACCGAGCTGTGCGGCACCCTGGCCAGCCTGCTCGGCCTGGATCACCACAAACCCCAGTGCCGGGAGCTGCTGATATGACCGATCTTGCCCTGACCACCGACCGGCCCTCACACACCGCGGCTCCCGTGAACACCGGCAGCTTCTCGGCCGCCCGCCCTTCGGCCTGGCGGCGCCGGCTGCCGCTGCTGTTGCTGCTGCCCTTTGGCCTGGTGTTTACCCTGTTTCAGCTGGCGCCCATTGCCTGGGTCGCCATTAACGCCTTTCAGGCGGGCGGCGACTGGAGCCTGGCCCACTTTCGCGAGATCCTCGGCTCTCCCTGGTATCACCAGTCCTTTACCAACAGCCTGGATCTGGCGTTCTGGTCCAGCCTGGCGGGCCTGGCCATTGCCACTCTGGGAACGGCGGCACTGCGGCGGGTGCCGGGCCGGCTGCAAAACGCCGTGGTGGCCTTTACCACCATGGCCAGCAACTTTTCCGGCGTGCCCCTGGCCTTTGCCTTTATCGTGCTACTGGGCATGAACGGCGCCCTGACCCTGTTACTGCAGCAGCTGGGGCTGGCCGAGCAGTTCAATCTCTATTCCCGTGGCGGCCTGCTGGTGCTCTACACCTACTTTCAGGTGCCGCTGGCGGTGCTGTTGCTGTACCCGGCCTTTGACGCCGTGCGCGACGACTGGCGCGACGCCGCCGCTCTGCTGGGGGCCGGCCCGATACGCTACTGGCTGCGGGTGGTGCTGCCGGTGCTGAGTCCGGCCCTGCTCGGCACCTTTATCATACTGCTGGCCAATGCCCTCGGCGCCTACGCCAGCACCTATGCGCTGATGACCAGCAACTACAACCTGGTGACCATTCAAATTGCCGGCCTGGTGGCGGGAGACATCTTCCTCGAGCCCCAGCTGGCGGCGGCGCTGTCGCTGCTGCTGATGGCCCTGCTGGTGCTGGTCACCGCCGTTAACCAGTGGCTTGTTGCCCGGAGTCGTCATGTCTAAGCCCCCGCTGTCCGCGCGCCTCACGGTCTGGACCCTGGTCACTCTTCTGGCCGCCCCCATCGTCATTACCCTGGCCTATTCCCTGGCCGAGAGCTGGGGCGCCCACATTCTGCCGCAGGGGTTCAGCACCGAGTGGTATGCCAAACTGTGGACCGACCAGCGCTTTCTGGCCGCCTTTGGCCGCTCGCTGCTGGTGTGCCTGGCGGCGCTTGCGCTCAGCCTGGTGCTGATATTGCCGGCGCTATTTGTGGTGTTTTACTACTTTCCCAAACTCAAAGGGCTGATGAACCTGCTGGTGCTGCTGCCCTTTGCGGTGCCGCCGGTGGTGTCGTCGGTGGGCCTGCTGCAACTGTATGCCGGCGGCCCGCTGCCCCTGGTGGGCACGCCCTGGATCCTGGTGCTGTGCTACTTCACCCTGAGCCTGCCCTTTATGTACCGGGCCCTGGCCAACAACCTGGAGGCGGTTAACCTGCCCGACCTGATGGACGCCGCCCACCTGCTGGGTGCCGGCACCACCCGCGCCTTTTTGCGCGTGGTGCTGCCCAACCTGCGCAACGGCCTGCTCAGCGCCCTGTTTCTGGCGTTTTCCTTTCTGTTCGGGGAGTTCGTGTTTGCCAACCTGCTGGTGGGCACCCGCTTTGAAACCCTGCAGGTCTACCTGTACAGCCAGCGCACCACCAGCGGCCACTTCACCAGTGCCATGGTGATGTCCTATTTCCTGTTTATCGGCCTCGCCACCTGGGTGGCGCTGCGCCTGCAATCCCGGAGCGCCTGATGTTCTATCTGGAAGTTGCCCATCTCGCCAAATCCTTTGGCGACACTCGCGTGTTCAGCGACATTCACTTCGATATTCGCCGGGGCGAGCTGGTCACCCTGCTCGGTCCCTCGGGCTGTGGCAAGTCGACCCTGCTGCGCAGCCTGGCCGGTCTGGTCAGCCCGGACCACGGCCATATTCGGGTGGCCGGTGAAGACATCACCCATCTCAAGCCCCAGAAGCGGGGCATCGGCATGGTGTTTCAGAGCTATGCCCTGTTTCCCAATCTGACGGTGGCCGGCAACATCGCCTTTGGCCTGAGTATGCAAAAGCTGAACAGGGCCGAGCTGAACCGCCGGGTGGCGGAAGCCGTGGAGCTGGTGGGCCTGCAAGGCCGGGAAAAGCACTATCCCAGCCAGCTGTCCGGTGGCCAGCGCCAGCGGGTGGCCCTGGCCCGGGCATTGGTGGTGCAGCCGCGTATTCTGCTGCTGGACGAGCCGCTGTCGGCGCTGGACGCCCCCATTCGCAAGCGGCTGCGCGAGCAGATCCGGCGCATTCAGCAACAGCTTGAACTGACCACGGTATTCGTGACCCACGATCAGGAAGAAGCCCTGACCCTGTCGGATCGCATCTTTGTGATGAACCAGGGCAGCATAGTGCAGGCCGGCACCGCCGAGGGCGTTTACACGCGCCCCGCCAATGACTTTGTGGCGAGCTTTATGGGCAGCTACAACCTGCTCGAACCGGAGCAGGCCGCCGCCCTGTTCGGCCTGCGCATTCGCGGCCGGCTGGCCATTCGCCCCGAGACCATTTACATTCGCGAGCCGGGCCGCGACTATGGTCCGGCCATGACCGCTCCGTTGCCGGCCCAAGTGGAGCACCACCAGCTGCTGGGCAACGTGATCCGCTACCGCATGCGGCTGGCCCACGCCACCCTGGAGGTGGATACCCTTAACCGGGGCCCGGCCTCGCTGCTGGCCGCCGGCACGCCCGTGGAGCTGCTGTTACCAAGGAATGAACTGAAAGAGGTTGCCTGATGAACCTGGCCATTTTTGATCTGGATGAAACCCTGATTGCCGGTGATTCTGCCACTTTGTGGCTAAATTTTCTGGCCGGGCGCGGCCTGGTAAGCAACGCCCTGCTGGCGCAAGACCGCCGCATGATGCAGGACTACTATGCCGGCACCCTGGATATGCCGGCCTATGTGGCATTAACCCTGGCACCGCTGGAAGGCCGTACTACGGCAGAGATCAGCCGGCTGGCAGCGGAATTTATCACTCACCATATTGCCCCCATTGTCTACCCCGAGGCGCGGCAGCGGCTGGCGTGGCACAAGGCTCAGGGGCACCGCTGCCTGATCATTTCCGCCACCGGCGAGCACCTGGTCAGGCCCATCGCGCATTATCTGGGAGTGGAAGACGCCATTGGTGTGCAGGTGGAAGTCGTGAACGGCCGCTACAGCGGCCGGCCGGAAGGTGTTTTCAGTTTTCAGCAAGGAAAGGTAGTGCGCCTGGGTCACTGGCTGCGGGATCACAATGTTGAGCCGGACTTTTGCTACGGCTACAGCGACTCCAGCAACGATTTACCGCTGCTGGAGCACGTAGATGAAGCCGCTGTAGTCAACGGTAACGAGGCGCTGAACGCCATCGCCGCCGAGCGAGGCTGGCAGCAGCTGAACTGGACGCTGAAAAAACAGCCGTAAGCGACCAGCTATAAAAGCATAAACAGACAACGCCGATGCCTGAACAAGGAGGGGAAAGGAGCCGGTTTCACGACCGATCAAATGCCATGGATGGCATTTGCCGAGCGTCACATGGAAGTGCTTGAAGCGTGTCGTGAAATCGATTCTTTTCCCGACTTAGCAGCCGTCAGGCGAATTCTTTCACCATTTCCAGCACATCCAGCTCGATACCATCAAGCTCTTCGTTCCAGTTGGGGCCAATGCGCACGCCGTCTTCCGACAGGTCTTCCACCCAAATTTCCAGAAACTCGGCCAGCGTGATCTCAAACGGCTCATACTGGGCCCACTCATCCACGCACTGGGCCTGAGCCTCAGCTTTGGTAGACCACACCGGCATCACTTCGGTATCCTCAAACTCGGTGGAGTCACACACCACCCACTCGTCTCCGAAGCGAAGCCCCCACATCACATTGTCGGCTTTAACCTGATCGATAAAACGCTGATATTCTGTCTGGTGGAGCTGGCTCATTACGGTCACCTTTGGCTTAATGAGGGGAGAACACCCCGAATGGGGGCGATACTGAACCAAATTAACATTAGACTCAATCAAAACAATATTAAAAAACAGTGCTATGCAGTGCCCTTTGCCACACATAACAAACAGGAGACGGCCTTGATGAAATTGCCCGCCAAACACAGGGTAGCCAGTCTGGACGTAGATGCCCAGTATACTTTCACTCCCGCCTGCCCCGAAGAGCTGCCGGTAGCCGGTGGCGATACCATTGCCGAAGAGCTTAACCGCCAGGCCGCCTTTGCCGGCCTGCGCCTGGGCTCCAAAGACGCTCACTCACCGCAAGCCGTCTGGGTAGCCAGTGATGACAAGCCCGCGTTCAGTCCGGTGGAAGGTGACAACGTCGATATTCGCTGGCCCCTGCACGCCGTGCCCGGCACCCGAGGCTTTGAGCTGCTCGACGGCCTGCCCCACCCGGCCGATTATGACTTTTTTGTATGGAAAGGCGTGGAGCCCGACATGCACCCCTACGGTGCCTGCTATCACGACATGGCAGAGCGCCAAAGCACCGGCCTGATTGAATACTTGCACGGCAACCGCATCAGCACCGTCATCATTGGCGGCCTGGCCACCGATTATTGTGTGTTTCACACTGTCAGGCAGCTGCTGGCCGCCGGCTTTACTGTCATTATAAACCGTGCCGCCACCCGGGGCGTGGCCGATGACACAACGGAGAGGGCCATTGCCGAGATGATTCAGCTGGGCGCGCACTTTGTGCAGCATGCCGGCGAGCTGGAGCAGGCCCATGACTGAGCCCGTGATCACCACACTGCTCGACACCGACCTCTATAAATACACCATGATGCAGGCGGTGCTGCATCAGCATCCGGCCGCCGAAGTGGAATACCGGTTTCGCTGCCGCACCCCAAATGTGGACTTTTCAGCCTGCTTTAACGACATCAGCCGGGAAATTGACCACTTATGCACACTGCAGCTCAGCGATGACGAGCTGAATTATCTGGCCGGTCTCGATTATATCAAACCCGACTTTATTCACTTTTTACGGCTGTTCCGGCTCGACCGGCGCTTTGTGCACCTTGAATGCGTTAACGGCCGGCTGGAACTCAGCATTCGCGGCCCCTGGCTGCACACCATTCTGTTTGAAGTGCCGCTGCTGGCCATTATCAGCGAGGTGTATTGCCGCCATCATTATCCTCAGCCCGACTGGGAGCAGGCACGGGCGCGCACGCAACAAAAAATGGACCTGCTGGCACCGGCAGAGGGCTTTCGCTTTTCCGACTTTGGCACCCGCCGGCGCTTTTCTGCCAGATGGCAACAAGAAGTGGTGCAAACCCTGGCCGCCGGTCTGCCCACACAGTTTTCCGGCACCAGCAACCTGGCGCTGTCACGGCTGATTGACCGCCCGCCCATGGGCACCATGGCCCATGAATTTTTGCAGGCCTTTCAGGCGCTGGGCCCGCGCCTGATAGACAGCCAGAAAGCAGCACTCGACGCCTGGGTGAGTGAATATCGCGGCCGGCTGGGCATTGCCCTGACCGATGTGGTGGGCATGGATGCGTTTTTGCAGGACTTTGATCTCTACTACGCCAAGCTGTTCGACGGCCTGCGCCACGACTCGGGCGATCCGGTTATCTGGACCGAAAAAGCCCTGGCCCACTACCGCAAGCTGAAAATCGACCCCAACGGCAAGCGGCTGGTCTACAGTGACTCACTCACGGTCAGCAAGGCACTGGAGCTGTATCAGCGCTTTGCCGGACAGTGCCGGCCGGCCTTTGGTATTGGCACCCACCTGACCAATGACGTGACCAGCACGCCGCCGCTCAGCATGGTGATTAAAATGACCCGCTGTAACGGCCAGGCAGTAGCCAAACTGTCCGACAGCCCTGGCAAGGCCATGTGTGAAGACGCCGGTTATCTGGCTTATCTGTCTCAGGTATTTGGCGTGCAGCCGCCCTCCGTAAACAAAAACTGACACCCCTGTAACGTCACAGTGCCGCCCTGCCCTTTTCACTCATGGCCGCTGTCTCTACAGTAAAGGCATTATCACTGACAAAGGGCAAGGCTGAATGAACGCCTCCACCTACGTGGCCCGCACACCCGGGCCTGACGGCCATATTCATTATCCGGAGGAAGAAAACGCCATCTGGCGCACGCTTATCACCCGCCAGCTGGATTGTGTGCAGCAAACGGCCTGTAACGAATATCTGACAGGGCTTGAACGGTTAGATTTGCCAAAAGACCACATTCCACAATTGGCAGACATTAACCGGGTGCTGCAGCCTGCCACCGGCTGGCAAGTGGCCCGGGTGCCGGCGCTTATTTCCTTTGATCGCTTTTTTGAGCTGCTGGCCGGCCGGCAGTTTCCGGTGGCCACCTTTATTCGCCGGCGGGAACATCTGGATTATTTACAGGAGCCGGATATTTTTCATGAGCTGTTTGGCCACTGCGCCATGCTCACCCATCCGGCCTTTGCCCGCTTTACTCATACCTATGGCAGGCTTGGCGAAAAAGCCAGCCCCAAAGAGCGGGGGTTTCTGGCGCGGCTGTACTGGTTTACCGTGGAGTTTGGCCTGCTGAACACACCCCGGGGCCGGCGCATTTACGGCGGAGGCATACTGTCATCACCCGGTGAGACTCAATACGCTTTTGAGTCGGGCAAGCCGGAGTTTCGCCCCTTTAACCTGCTGGATGTGCTGCGCACCCCCTATCGCATCGACATTATGCAGCCCATTTATTATGTGCTGGACAATCTGGATCAGCTGTTTGCCATTGCCGATATGGACATTATGGCCGAAGTGCACAAGGCACAGCAGCTGGGGCTGTTTGCACCTGCTTTTCCACCCAAGAAAACCGCCATTTAAGGAGACACCATGAGCCAACTGGCCCAACAAGAATGCGAGGCCTGCCGCGCCGATGCGCCCAGAGTCAGCGATGCCGAGCTGGCCGGACTGATGACGCAGATCCCCGACTGGACACCTCAGTCCCGAAACGGTGTGCTGCAGCTGGAGCGGGAGTTTACCTTCAAGAACTTCAAACAGGCCTGGGCCTTTGCGGATAAAGTGGCAGAACTGGCCGAGAGCGAGTTTCATCACCCGGCCATTTTGCTGGAATGGGGCAAGGTCACCGTGACCTGGTGGACTCATGCCATTCATGGGCTGCACCGCAACGACTTTATTATGGCGGCACGGACGGATCAGCTGCTCCCTTCGGGAGAGCTGTAAGCGATCAGCTTGAAGCGGTAAGAAAAACAAAACGATTGCAGACACAACCCCGCGCCTGCAATCACCGCTTTTTTTGAACAACTTCCAGCTTTCGGCTTTCGGCTTCCAGCTCCCCGCAGGGGTCAAACCCCGAGCTTGTCCCGCAGGCTGTAGTAAACCGCGCCCATGGCGCTGAACGGCACCTGAAAACGGCGGCCGCCAAAAAATGGCAGATGCGGCAGGCCGGCAAAGGCGTCAAAACGCTCAGCCTGGCCTTTCAGCACTTCCGACAATAACCGCCCCGCCAGGTGAGTGCAGGTTACCCCGTGGCCGCTGTAACCCTGCATGTAATACACATTGGGCTCCAGCCGGCCAAATTGGGGCAGACGCGACAGGGTCAGCAAAAAGTTGCCGGTCCAGCGATAATCCACCTTAATGCCTTCCAGCTGCGGAAAGGTCTTCAGCAGTTTGGGCAGCACCAGCCGGTCAATGTCGTCCGGATCCCGGGCACCGTAGACCACACCACCGCCATACAGCAGCCGGTTGTCGCCGGTTACCCGGTAATAATCCAGCAGATAGTTACAGTCTTCCACGCAATACTGATTGGCAATCAGGCTGTGCGCCTGCTCGTCGCTCAGCGGCTCAGTGGTTACAATCTGAGTGCCGCAGGGCATGGCTTTGGCCGAGAGCTTTGGCTCCAGGTTGCCAAGATAGGCATTGCCCGCCAGCACCATAAATTTTGCACTGACGCTGCCCTTATCGGTTGTGGCCAGGGCCGGATCACCGTATTTGAGCCCGGTGACCGCCGACTGCTCAAAAATGCGTCCGCCCAGTTTGCGAATGGCTTCTGCCTCGCCCAGCGCCAGATTCAGCGGATGAATATGCCCGCCTCTGTGATCCAGCAAACCGCCCACATAGTTCTTGCTGTCAATTTCCTGAGTAATACGCTCAGCATCCAGCAGCTCCAGGCCGTCATGGCCATATCGCTCCCAGTTGCCCTTCTGGCTTTCCAGTTCATGCAACTGGCGGCTGTTCAGCGCCGCAAAAATACCGCCGGGTTTAAAGTCGCACTGAATATCGTACTGCTGAATGCGTTCGCGAATAATATCGCCGCCTTCAAACATCATGCTGCCCAGCATGCGCGCGGTATCGTGGCCATAGCGGGATTCAATCACGTCTATGTCCCGGCTGTAGGAGTTCACCAGCTGACCGCCGTTGCGGCCACTGGCACCAAAGCCGATACGACCGGCTTCCAGCAGCACCACATCAAAGCCGGCTTCACACAGAAACAAGGCAGTAGACAGGCCGGTATAGCCGCCGCCCACCACACATACATCGCACTGAATGTTCTCGGTCAGTTGCGGCCAGGGCGCATGCTCGTTGGCAGTGGCCGCGTAATAGCTGTTAACGTGCTCCATGGTTCTGTTCTCCCTTAATCCAGTGCCAGCCAGGTGGTTTTGAGTTCGGTAAACTTATCAAAGGCATGCAGCGACTTGTCGCGGCCGTTGCCGCTTTGCTTCACGCCGCCAAAGGGCACCGTCATGTCACCGTCGTTATAGTTATTAATAAACACGGAGCCGGCTTTCAGCTGCCGTGCCAGCCGGTGCGCCCGGCGCAAATCCGAGGTCCACAGCCCGGCGCCCAGACCATACTGGCTGTCATTGGCCAGACGCACGGCTTCGCTTTCATGCTCAAAGGCAGTAACGGCCAGCACGGGGCCGAAAATTTCTTCCCGCGACACCGTCATATGAGGGTTCACCTGCTCCAGCACAGTCGGCCCGATAAAATTGCCCGCCTGATCCCGGCCATCCAGGCCCAGCACAGCGCCGTCTTTCAGGCCTTCGGCAATATAGCGGCACACGCTGCCGTGATGATCGCTGTCGATCAGGGTGCCCATGGTGGAAGACGGATCCAGCGGATCCTTGGGCTTGAACGCTTCGGCGGCTTTTTTCAGCTCCGCCATAAAGGCGTCCTTGATGCTGCTTTCTACCAGCAGCCGGGTGCCGGCAATGCACACCTGCCCCTGGTTGTAGAAAATGCCGGCGGCAGAAGCCCGGGCCGCTTTGGCCAGATCCGGGCAGTCGGCAAACACAATGTTGGCACTCTTGCCGCCGGCTTCCAGCCACACCCGTTTCATGTTGGAGCGGCCGGCATATTCCAGCAGCAACCGCCCCACGCCGGTGGAGCCGGTAAAGGTCAGGCAGTCCACGTCCTCGTGCAGCGCCAGCGCCTTGCCCGCCTCATGGCCAAAACCGGGCAGCACATTAAGCACGCCATCGGGCAGGCCTGCTTCTTTAGCCAGTGCCGCCAGGCGAATGGCCGACAGCGGTGACTTCTCGGAAGGTTTTAAAATCACCGAGTTGCCCGCTGCCAGCGCCGGCCCCAGCTTCCAGCAGGCCAGCAGCAGCGGAAAGTTCCAGGGCACGATGGCCGCCACCACGCCAATGGGCTCACGGCTGACCAGCGCCAGCGCATCGGGGCCGGTGGGCGCAATTTCGCCGTAGATCTTGTCCACCGCTTCCGCATACCAGCGTATGCAGCGCACCGCACCGGGAATATCATCCCGCAGGCTGTGGCGAATGGGCTTGCCGGTGTCCAGGGTTTCCAGCAGTGCCAGCTCTTCACTGTGTTGCTCCATCAGGCTCGCCAGCTTCAGCAGCACCGCCTTGCGTGCAGCAGGCGGTTGTTGTGACCACACCCCCGCCTCAAAGCTGGCCCTGGCGGCCACTACCGCCATGTTCACATCGGCGTCTCTGGCACGGCTCACCTCTGCCAGGGTGGCATTGGTGGCGGGATTAATGCTCGCAAAGCGCTCGCCGGCCACGGCCTCGCGATAGTCACCTTCAATAAACAGCCGGGTTTCAGGTTTCAGCTGGTGTGCTTCGGCCTGCCAGTGGGCCTGAGTTCTGAATTCCATCATGTGTCTCCGCTTTGCATTACAGGTTGGCCGGCGTATGCGCACTGATAATGCGGCATTCCCGGCTCGATGAATTGGTAAAGGTATGGGGCAGGCCAGTGTCTATTACATAACTCTGACCGGCGCTCAGCTGGTAGCACTCACCGTCCACCGTCAGCTCAATGTCGCCTTCCAGCACAGTGCCCACTTCTTCTCCCGTGTGTTTAATATGGCCGCCGGTACTGGTGCCCGGGGCATAGCATTCAATTAAAAACCCTAATGTGCGCCTGGGGTTGCCGTTGTGCACCAGTTTGAACGACACGCCGCGGCTGCCAATCTCCACCAGCTCGCTTTCGTTAATCACTACCTTGTTGCGGACAGCGGGTTGCTGCTCGGCAAAAAACGCTGACAGCGACATGTCATATACCTTGAGCAGTTTTTGCAGGCTGCTCACCGCCGGACTCACCTTATCCTGCTCTATGGTGCAAATGGCACCATGCGTCAGGCCCGATAACTCCGCCACCCGGCGCTGGCTCAGCCCCAGCTGCCGGCGAATGCTGGCCAGCCGGCTGCCCGGCGCCAGCTCCTGTCCGCGGCTCACCCCCGGCTCCTTTGCCCGGCATAGTCATGGCAGGCCGCCACAAAGCCGTCAAACAGCGCGCGAGACAGCGGGTTTTCCCGGCTTTGCCACTCGGGGTGCCACTGCACCCCCAGCGCAAAAGGATGATTCACAAGGCTGATGGCTTCTACCAGACCGTCGGGTGCGGTGGCTTCCACCTGCACACCGGGCCCTGTGCTTTTGGCACCCTGCATGTGCAGCGAGTTCACGTTAAGCTCAGCGTCACCGGCCAGCCGGGCCAGCACACCACCCGCCACCGGAGTAATGCTGTGGGCCGGCGCATATTGTTGCTCCAGCGGTAATTCCTTGTTCTCACGGTGCTCGGCAAACAGACCGGTTTCATGCAACCGACGGTGCAGGCTGCCGCCACTGGCCACCACCATTTCCTGAAAACCGCGACAAATGCCAAACAGTGGCATTTTCATGGTCTGTGCCGCGGCAATCAGCTGCAGGCTGAGCCTGTCACGGCCTTTGTCGGTGTGCGCTTCTTCGCCGGTTTCACCGTAATGATGCGGCTCCATATTGCTGTAGCTGCCGGTCAGCAAAATGCCGTCAAGGCGCGCCAGCATGGCATCAAGGCTTTGCTCGTCTGCACCCAGCTGGTGCACCAGAGGCACAGGCACAGCACCGGCAGCCACAATGGCATCCAGGTATTTCTGCTGCACCGTTAACCCCGGATGAGGCCCCAGCTGCTGCTGGCAAAGGATCACGCCCACCCAAGGCTTGTTAAATATATAAACCGTCGACATAAGCATCCACCCGCTCTAAATTTTGAACACTTCGCCTCTTAGACGAGGAAACCGTAAAAAATATAGTCAAAACCCTAGCATCACCGTTTTGAAACCACAATAATTTTTAACACTTGCAAAACAAATTAAACAATCCTAAGTTATCATCGTAAATTATATTTAACGGTCACATGGTGGTGAAATCATGCAAGCAAACACAACGGTTACAGCCCTTCCTTCTGCCGGCGAGCCGGCCTTAACCCCCTTTGAACAGGAGGTAGCCGCTTATCTTGCCCGCTATCCCGACACTCAGTATGTGGACGTATTACTCACCGATCTTAACGGTATCTTTCGCGGCAAGCGGCTGCCGGTAACTGCCCTCGACAAGCTGGAAAACGGCTGTTTTTTCCCCGCGTCCATGTTTGCCATGGACTTTCGCGGCAACGTAGTGGAAGAAACCGGCGTCGGGCAGGACATCGGCGAGCCGGATCTGCCCTGCTACCCCATTGCCGGCACCCTGGTGCCCTCAGCCGCCGACTCCGACAGCGTAGCCCAGCTGCTGCTGACCATGGTGGATGAAGACGAGCAGCCTTTTGCGCTGGAGCCGCGCAATGTGCTTAACCGGGTCTGGCAGGAAGTCAAAGCCCGGGGCCTGACGCCGGTCATTGCGCTGGAGCTGGAGTTTTATCTGGTAGACAGAGACAGAGACGAACAGGGCCGGCTGCAGCCTCCCCGCTCCCCCCTCACCCAAAAGCGCGACACCTACAGCCAGGTATATTCGGTCGATAACCTTAATAACTTTGCCGACATTCTTGCCGACATAGACACCATTGCCGAGCGGCAGAAGCTGCCTGCCGACGGGGCCGTGGCCGAGGCCGCGCCGGGCCAGTTCGAGATCAATATGCATCACGGCAGTGATGTGCTGGCCGCCTGCGATCAGGCACTGGCATTAAAACGGCTGATTAAGCTGGTGGCGGAGCAATATGAAATGGACGCCACCTTTATGGCCAAGCCCTATGAAGAGCACGCCGGCAGCGGCCTGCATGTGCACATCAGCGTGACCGATGAGCAGGGGGTGAACCTGTTTTCCGATGATCAGGGCGAAGACACTACGCTGCTCAAGCGCTCACTGGCAGGCATGCTCGATTTAATGCCCGACAGCATGGCGCTGCTGGCCCCCAACGTGAACGCCTTCCGTCGTTTTCAGCCGGGTATGTATGTGCCGGTGCAGGCCTCATGGGGTCACAACAACCGCACCGTGGCCCTGCGTATTCCCGCCGGCGACGACGAGGCCCGCCGCATTGAATACCGGGTGCCCGGTGCCGATGCCAACCCTTATCTGGTGGTGGCCACCATACTGGCCGGTCTGCTGCACGGGCTGGATAACCCGGAGCTGCCGCTGCCGGCCCCTGTGGTGGGTAACGGTCTGGAGCAGCAAGGCCTGCCTCTTCCCACCCGCCAGAGCAGTGCCCTGGCCAGGCTGGAAGGCAAGACCCCGCTCAAGCACTACCTGGGGAAAGACTTTATCGAGGTATACCGTATCTGCAAAAACGACGAGCAGCTGGAATTTGAAAAGCGCATCACCGACATAGAGCTGGAATGGATGCTGAAAAACGCCTGATGCCGGAACATATCTGAAGAGCGCCCCAAGGTGCCGACCTCACGACCAGAAGGAAAATGATGATGGAACATCCCGACACCCTTGCAATGACCCCCAGTGTAAAATGGCCACCACTCTGGCGTGGCCTGGCGGTGGCCAGCCTTGCTGCCATGGTCTTTGCCTGGCTGGGCTTTACCCATGAACAAGGCAGTGACTATGGCGCGCTCAGCTTGTTGCCTGCCGCCCTGGTGATCACCATGGCGGTCATCACCCGTAAAACCGTGGAGTCTTTGCTGGCAGGCAGCCTGCTGGGGCTCTTGCTGATCAACCCGGGCGATTTGATCAGTCCGCTGGCAGACGTGACCCTGGCGGTGATGATGGATGAAACCATCGCCTGGCTTATTCTGGTCTGCGGCATGATGGGCGGCCTGATTAACCTGCTGGCCCGGGGCGGCGGCGTGCACAGCTTTGGTGCTGTCATGACCCGCATTATCAAAACCCCGAAAAGCGCCATGGCCGGCACAGTGGGCCTGGGGCTGGTGGTGTTTATTGACGACTACCTCAACTCGCTGGCGGTG
Organism: Oceanimonas smirnovii ATCC BAA-899; assembly: GCF_000381965.1. Taxonomy (GTDB): domain Bacteria; phylum Pseudomonadota; class Gammaproteobacteria; order Enterobacterales; family Aeromonadaceae; genus Oceanimonas; species Oceanimonas smirnovii. The sequence continues at coordinate 258,596 of NZ_KB908454.1, read as the reverse complement.
TCGTCCTCCATGAAGCGCATTACCGACAGCTTTAATATCTCCCGGGAAAAACTGGCCTACATAGTCGACTCCACCGCCGCGCCCATCTGCATTCTGGTGCCGGTCTCTACCTGGGCGGTGTTTTTTGCCTCGCTGCTGGAAGACTCGGGCGCAGCAGAAGGCGGCAAGGGCATGTCGCTCTATGTCGCCAGCATTCCTTACATGCTGTACGGCTGGGCCGCGCTGGCGGTAGTGGCGCTGGTGGCAGCACGCAAACTGCCGGATCTGGGTGCCATGAAAAAGGCCGAAGCCCGGGCCAGAGCCGGCCAGCCGGTGCCGGAAGGCTGGCACGATGAAGTCACCGCCGAGCCCGCCAACGCCGTGCCCGGCTGGCTGGGACTGACCAACTTTCTGCTGCCCATGGTGGTGCTGGTGCTGGCGAGCGTGTATTACGACATTGATCTGCTCAAAGGCGTACTGGTGGCACTGGGCGTTACCATGGTGCTGTATTCGGTACAGCGGCTGCTGTCGTTTCAGCAGCAGGTGGATGCCACCCTGGACGGCTTCAAGGTCATGCTGTATCCGCTGGCCACCGTCTGTGCCGGTTTTATTCTGAAAGAAGTGAATGATCAGCTGGGCATGACCCGCTACATCATCGATACGGTCACACCGCTGATCACACCGGCGCTGCTGCCTGCCATCGTGTTTCTGGTGATGGCAGCGGTGGTATTCAGCACGGCATCAAGCTGGGGCGTGTTTGTGATTTCGCTGCCCATCGTCGTGCCTCTGGGCCAGGCCATGAACGTGCCCATGCCGCTGGTGGTGGGCGCCCTGCTGTCGGCCTCGGCCTTTGGCAGCCACGCCTGCTTTTTCAGTGACTCCACCGTGCTCTCGGCTCAGGGGGCCGGTTGCGACACCATGGATCACGCCATGACCCAGCTGCCCTACGCCCTGATTGGCGGTGCCATCACGCTCGCTGCCCTGCTGGCCGCCGGCTTCTGGATGATGTAACGCTGAGCTGAAAGCCTGTCGCCTTTTTACCCGTTCTGGCTCTGGCAATACTCAATAAAGGCGTCGGGTTTAAGCGGGGGTGAATACCAGTAGCCCTGCACCAGGGTACACCCCATGGCTTTCAGCAACGCGATATGCTCGGGGCGCTCCGCCCCTTCTGCCACTGTCTGGCAGCCCAGAATACGGGCCATCTGGATCACTGCCTGAGCCAGGCCGCGAACCTGTGAATCGCGGTCCATACCATCCACAAAGGCCCGGTCTATTTTCAGTACCGACACCGGCATGGTCTTAAGGTAAGCCAGAGACGAATAACCGGTACCAAAATCATCAATGGCAATGCCTATGCCTGCCGCCGCCAGCTGATTAAGCTGTATCAGCGCCAGCTCCATATTCTGCATCAGCCCCGACTCGGTCACTTCAATTTCTATTGCGGCCGGGGGCAGCCGGCTTTTGGCAAGGCGAGAGATCAGGCTGTCGGCAAAGCCCGGCTGCATCAGTTGCAGCGCAGCCACGTTGACCGCCACGCGAAAGTCCGGCGGCACCACCCCCTGATCCAGCCACTGCTCAAGCTGTGTGATGGCAGTATCAATCACCCAGTCGCCCAGCCGCAAAATATCACCGCTGCTCTCGGCAATGGGAATAAAATCGGCCGGCGAAACAAAACCAAATTCGGGGCTGATCCAGCGTAACAGGGCCTCGGCCCCGACCACACGCTCATCATGCAGCGCGACCTTGGGCTGATATAACAAAAACAGCTCACCCTGCTCAGCAGCCGTGCGCATGGCCTGACGATAACGGCTCAGGATCAGCAGCCGCTGCTCCAGCGCAGGCTCAAAACACTGCCACTCACCGGCCTTTTGCGGCAGCGCAATGGCTGCCTGCCGGATCAAATGCTCGGCACTGTCGTAAACCATGGCGCTGTGACTGACGCCAAGCCGGCAATCCAGATGCAGCAGCAACTGCTCTACTTCCACCCCCTGAGCAAGGCTGTGCAGCAGGGCACCGGCATGATGAGCAATAGCGGCGCTGTCAGGCGCATCAAAGCCAAGCACCAGCCACTCGCTGCTGCTCCAGGGGCCAAACACCCACTCCGGCCCGCTCAGCAATGCCTGCAAACGGGCACTCAGTGCCCGGCTCAGAGTTTCTGCCACACGCAAACCGTGCAGCCGGGCAATATCATCCAGGCCGTCAAGGGCCACAAAATACAGCACCACATCATGCCCGTCCCGTCGCTGCAGCTGCTCCAGCAAACCACGCCGGTTCAGCCGGCCGGTAACCGGATCGCTGATCGCCTGCCGGTGCAGCTCACTGGTGCGCTGACGCACCTCGTCTTCCAGACAGGCCGCTCTGACGCTGCGCTCACGCAACAAAAAATGAGACTCCAGGGTATTACGAATGCGCTGCATCACCTCAGGATGATCAAACGGCTTGTTCAGAAAATCCCGCGCGCCCAGGCCCAGCGCCTGCAGCCGGGTCTGAGCATCGGTCTGGGCACTGAGCACAATCACCGGCGGTGCCCGCTCGCCCCATTCACTGTGCAGCCATTCCAGTATCTGATAGCCGTTCAGGTGTGGCATACGAATATCCAGCAACAGCAGATCTACCGTCTGCTGCTTCATGAGCTGGGCCAGCCGGCGCGGATCCGTTTCACCACGCACCTGACGGTAGCCTTCATCTTCCAGCAGACACAGCAGCAGCTCAACGTTTACCGGGTTGTCATCAAGCACCAGAATATGAGCATCGCCATGCTCGGGAGCAGCAGCAGTCATGAATGCTCTCCGGTCAGTTCAGTCAGCAGGGTCAGCAACCGGGCCATGTCCACCGGCTTGGTAAGATACTCCCTGAAACCGGCCTGATTTGCCTGACGCACTTGTGCCGGCATGGCGTTGGCAGACAACGCCACCACCGGCACAGCACGGGTACGCGGATGACGCCCCAGCAACCGGGTGGCATCAATGCCGTTCATGCCCGGCAAATGAATATCCATCAGGATCAGATCCGGCGGGCTGGCACAGGCCATTTCAAACGCCAGCTCGGCTGAATGCACACAGACCAGCTCAAAGCCGTCGAGATCCTCAAAAAAATCGCACAGCAGCCGCTGATTAGCCGGATTATCTTCCACATACAGCACCCGTCTAAGCGTGGTGGCCGCCGCTTCACCACCGGGCAGCACAGCGGCAGCCGGCTTTGGCTGCGCCGGCCCGGCCAGCGGCAGGCAGAACCAGAACTCGCATCCCTGCCCCGGCACACTGTTCACTCCTATCTTTCCCTGCATCTGTTCAATAATGCTTTTGGTCAGGGCCAGGCCGACACCGGTTCCTTCAATCACGCCATTCTCGGCCCCCAGCCGGTTAAAAGGCTGAAACAGCTGATCCAGCTTGTCTGCAGCAATGCCCGGGCCGGTATCCCGTACCGAAATACGCAGCTGTTGCTGCTCTGCATGACAGCCGATATGCACCTGCCCCTGCGGGCGGTTATATTTAATGGCGTTGGAAATAAGGTTAATCAGTACCTGTTTGAGCCGGGTGTAATCGGCGGTCACAGTGCAGCAGCGGGCGGTCTGCGCCAGCAGCTGAACATGATGCTGCCGGGCCACCGGAGAGAGAATGTCGCACACCTCCCGCACCACATCCGCCATGTCGATGGGCTCAAACGACATATCAATGCGGCCGGCTTCAATACGCGCCAGATCAAGCACCTCATTAATCAGCTTCAGCAAGTGGTTGCCGCTTTTATAAATCTGCTCCACCTGACGCAGCTGACGTTCTGCCAGTGGTGCCCGCCGGTTATTCTGCAGCAGCTGGGCAAAGCCCATAATGGCATTTAGCGGTGTGCGCAGCTCATGACTCATGGACGACAAAAATTCGGTCTTGGCCCGGCTGGCACGCTCGGCTTCATCCCGGGCCTGCCGCAACTGCTCGGTGACGGCTTCCCGCTCGTTAAGCTGACGGTAAAGGTTGATCAGCAGTGCACAGGTCGAGGTAAAGGGCTCCAGCCAGGCCACCAGCTCCCGGCTGTAATCGGCGCGGCCATTGGCAATGGCAAACATGCCAATCACTTCACCCTCATTAAAAATGGGCACGCCCAGATAGTTGTGCAGAGGCGGATGCCCGGGCGGAAAACCGCCCCGGCGCTCATCGTCATTCATGCGGTTGCTGAGCACGGTTTTGCCGCCGGCAAACACCTGGCCGAGCATACTGTGAGGATTGGTCAGCAGTATTTCTCCGGCCTGCAGCTTGAGCATCAGCTGGCGGGACTCCTCACTCCAGGATAAGTCAGTAATGGCGTGCACCTTCAGCGCCGGCGCGTTTTCCGCCGTCAGCACCTCACCGATAAGAGAATATTCACTGCCGGTAAGATCCCGCAGCGCTTCCTGTAAAAAGGCCCACAGACGGTTGCCCGACATCAGCGCATGATAATCGGTCAGCCCCTTGTGCAGCACACTCAGCAAACGCTGCTGTCGCTCCAGCAGCAAGGCTGACTGCTGCTCACGCAGCTCGGCCTGCTGCATCTCACTGAGATCGGTCAGAATGCCGATAAATTCAGGCTCATTATGTTCATCGGGGCGCGACTCGCCCACCGCCAGATGCACCGGCACCTGATGGCCGTTCCGGTGCAGCGCTGCTACCTTACGGCCCTTGCCAATCACCCTTGCCTCTCCGCCGTCAATGTAGTGACGCAGATATTGCCCGTGATGTTCCGCCCACTGTGCCGGCATCAGCCGGCTGACATTCTGCCCCAGCAGCTCATGGCGCTGATAACCAAGCATACTCAGGGCATAGTCATTAATTTCCTGAATCCGGCCGCTGCCGTCGATGCGCACTATGCCTGCCGCCGCTCCCTGAATAACCGCCTGATAACGGGCCAGCCGGCTGGCACTGAGCTGCCCTTGCTGCTGCAGCCGTTGCCGCTTCCAGCTCAGGCGCAGCAAAGCCCGGGCCTGGCCGGCAAGCAATTCCAGCTGATGCTGCTCATTCACGCTCAGCTCACGGGGCCGGGTATCCAGCACCGCCAGCACCCCCACCACCAGCCCCTCTTCAAGATAGAGCGGCACGCCCGCATAAAAACGCAGTCCGGGCTCACCGGTTACCAGAGGGTTACCGGCAAAACGTACATCCCGGGTAGCATCGGTCACGGTCAGGGCGGTGCCGCCAGACACCACCCAGTTGCAAAAAGCAATATCACGGGGAGTTTCCTGCAGCGCCAGCCCGCGGCGAGCACGAAACCACTGGCGTTTTTCATCCAGCAGCGACACCACCGCCATGGGGGTGTCAAGGCACAGACAGGCCAGCTCTACCAGCTGTTCAAATTCAGGATCCGGCGGCGTATCAAGCAAATGCAACTGATGCAGACTGTCGAGCCGGTGCAGTTCATTCGCGGGCAGGGGGGCTTTATGGTTCATGTTTGATATCCCGGGCTGACTTCTTGCAGGCACATAATAGTGAGTGCATCTTAACCTGCGCCCCAAACAAAAACGACCCGTACGGGTCGTTTGTTATGCTCAGTGCCGGCTAGATTCCCAGCAGCCACCTCAGGGCCATGCCCACCACAGTAAGCACTGCCACCCCGGCAAGATAAAGGCCGGCAAACCACAGCCAGCTTTTCTTGCCGGCCATCAGTAACCTTCCTCAAAGTCTTCTACCTTGCCCGAGAAGATGCGGTAACCCCACAGGGTATAGGCACAGATCAGCGGCAGAAAAATAAGCACCCCCGGCAGCAGGAACTTAAGGCTGGTATCAGGCGCACTGGCCTGGGCAAAGGTCAGCTGATGGGGAATAAGATAAGGGAACAGGCTCACCACCAGCCCCGCAAAGCCCATCACAAACAGGCCGCAGGCCAGCCAGAACGGCCGGGTTTCATGGGGTTTACCGTCAAGATCCCGGTACAGCAGCACACCCAGCAGCGCACTCAGCAGCGGCAGCGGAGACAGCCACAACAGGTTAAGGCCGTCAAACCAGCGAGCGCTCACTTCCTCGTTGGCCAGCACCATCCACAGGCTCAGCACCAGCAGTATGGCCATAATCATGATCACCAGCCTGCGTCCCAGATGCGCCGCCCGGGCCAGCATTTGCCCGCGGCTTTTCAGCACCAGATAACAACAGGCCAGCAGCGCATAAGCCACCATCAGTGCAAAACCGGTAAAAATGCTGAACGGGCTGAGCCAGGCCAGGGCGCTCAGCTCGGCGGGTGCGGCGTCTACGCCCTGCACCACAGAGCCCAGAATGGCCCCCTGACAAAAGGTGGCTACCGTAGAGCCCAGCCAGAACGACTTGTCCCACCAGGGCTTGGAGCGGTTGGATTTAAAGCGGTACTCAAAGGCCACCCCACGAAATATCAGGCCAATCAGCATAATAATAATGGGGGTATACAAGGTAGACAGCACCCCCGCATAAGCGGCGGGAAAAGCCGCAAACAGCACCACACCGCCAAATACCAGCCAGGTTTCGTTACCGTCCCACACATGGGAAATAGAGCGCATCATATGATCCCGCTCGTTTTCGCTGCGAAACCAGGGATACACAATGCCCAGGCCCAGATCAAAGCCGTCCAGCACCACATACATGAGTACGGCAAAGCCCAGCAGCAAATAATAAAACAGCGCCAGATCCATATCAGTTCTCCACCACGTCACGTTGCAGTTTCTTCACCCACTCCAGGGCAAAGCCGGGGGCATTTACGCCTATCATGTGCTGCTCCAGGCGCGCCATATCCGGCGGCCCCTTGCGTATCAGCTTGGCCATAAAATAGAGATACACGCAAAACAGCAGGCTGTAGGTCAATACAAACAGGGTCAGCGAGAACAGAATACGCTCCGGCGGCAACGGCGACACCACATCCATGGTGCGCACCAGACCATGCACCAGCCAGGGCTGACGGCCCACCTCGGCCACATACCAGCCGGCCAGGGTAGAAATCACGCCAGAGGGAATCATCAGCATCATCAGCCACTGAAAGGGCCGGCTCTGAAAGTTGCCATTGCTGCGGCGCAGCCACAGGCCCCACAAGGCGGCCACTATCATCAGCACACCCAGCCCCACCATAATGCGGAACGAAAAGAACACCAGCGGCACATGGGGTCTGTCTTCGGCGGCCACCGACTTGAGCCCCTGCAGCTCGCCGTCGGCATCATGAGTGAGGATCAAGGACGCCAGCTTGGGAATTTTAATCTCAAAGTGGTTGGTCTCGGCTTCCATATCGGGCCAGGCAAACAGCAGCAAGGGCGCGCCGGTTTCGGTCTCGGGCCAGATGCCCTCCATGGCCGCCAGTTTAATGGGCTGATGCTCTTTTACATTCAAACCGTGAAAATCACCCACCACCGCCTGCACCGGAGCCAGCAGCAGCGCCGCCCACAGCGCCATGGACAGGCCCTTGCGGCCAAAGGCCAGATCCCGCTTTTTAAACAGATACCAGGCACTGACACCACCAATCACAAAAGTGGCGGTCAGCATGGATGCCAGCAGCATATGAGACAGCCGGTAAGGCATGGACGGGTTAAAAATCACCTCCATCCAGCTGGCCACCTCAAAACGACCATCTACCAGCTCATAGCCGGCCGGCGTCTGCATCCAGGAGTTGGCCACAATAATCCAGAAGGCCGAGATCCAGGTGCCCACCGCTACCACACAGGTGGCAAAAAAGTGCAGTTTTTCCCCTACCCGCTGCCAGCCAAACAGCATAATACCGAGAAACCCCGCTTCCAGAAAGAAGGCGGTCAGCACTTCATAAGCCATTAACGGCCCCAGCACGGCACCGGTAATTTCGGAGAAGCGGGAAAAGTTGGTCCCGAATTCATAAGACAGCACTATGCCGCTTACCACCCCCATGCCAAAGGTGATGGCAAAGGGTTTAATCCAGAACTTGGCTAATTGAAAGTAAACCGGATTGCGGGTTTTCAGCCAGAGCCCTTCCCAGATGGCAATGGCCGTGGCCAGACCAATGGTAATGGCAGGAAAAATAATGTGAAAACTGACAGTAAACGCGAACTGTATTCGCGACAGTATGGCGGCATCAAGCTCCATGGATCCTCCTTATCGGACCAGCTGGCGGCGAACCAGTGCAGGCAGGCCCGCCATAAGAAGAACGATAACAATAGCGGAAAATTCCATTATCAGGGTGATCAGGTTCATGGTTATATTGCTCACTCGTTAGTCTGGTTACCCTTAACTAGCACAAACCATGCCACTCCCTCAGCAACTCAGCCTCTCCTTGTTCTGAGTCAAAAAAGCGCGCAAAATTTGTATTAACCGACAACAAGGTTTACAGTTTTTCGCGCCCCAAGTGTCAACCTTATTTACACCGGACTTGCTGTTATGCCACTGGAATTTGCCTTTGAACTCATGATGATGCTCACCAGTGGCTGTGCCCTGCTGGTGTCGGCCTGGCTGTTCTGGCGGGCCCGCCGCCAGCGCAGCATGAAGGCCCTGGCCGGCTTTGGCGTTATGATGGCGCTCTGGTGTGCCGGCCATGTGGCGGTGTTTTATGGCTGGTACACCACCGGCATGGCGCTGATCCTGGCCAACCCGCTCATGCCCACCTTTTTTCTCGACTTTGCCATTGGCTTTGTTAACCAGGGGCCGGCCCGGCGCGTCTGGCTGAGCCGGCTGGCGCGCTTTCGCGGTCTGCTTTATGTCACCGCCGTGCTGGTCAGCCTCGGCACCCTGTGGCTGGGGGGCGGCAGCATTATCGCCTTTGGCCCCTTTGAGCATTATTTTGTGTTTCGCGGCAGTGGCTGGTTCAACATTGGCTATACCATTTTTATCGGCATGCTGGCCCATGCGCTGCTGCTGTGGGGGTTTATACGCCAGCAGGGCAACCGCCGCCGCTCCATTGCCGCCATGTTTGCCGCTGGTGCCTGGGGCCTGCTGCTGGCCACCAGTTTTATCTTTCCGTCACTGGGGCTCTACTGGTATCCCTGGCCCATGCTGCTGTTGCCAAGCTATGTGCTGCTGCTGGTCTACGGGGTGGTGCGCTATCAGATGCTGGAGGTCAATGCCTGGGCCAACCGCGCCCTGCTGTGGATTTTAATGACGGCTCTGCTGCTGGGGCTGATGGCGCTGTTCAGCGCCATGGCCGGCCAGCTGGGCATGCAGGCGCTGGCGGCGGTGCCGCAGTGGCAGCTGTGGCTGTATTCGTTGCTGCTGCTGATGCTGGCGCTGGCCCTGTACCGCCCGGTCAGTGCCCTGGTGGAGCGGTTAATTTATCCGGGCAGCCGGCTTGACGAGCAGCTGCTCGACACCTGGCTGGCACAGTTAAGAGACACCGACAGCTGGCACTCGCTGGCCCGGGAAGCCGAGCAGCTGCTGGCCCGGCAAATGGGTCAGCCGGTGACCGTGCGGCTGCTCACCACAGCTCCCCGCTTTGAGCCCGGCCCGGGGCTGGAGCTGTGGTGCCTGCATCATAAGCAAGACTGGCAGTTCCGGCTTAAGGGCTTTGATGATGTCACACCGGGCATGCGTCTTACCGCCGAAGTGTTCGGCTCCTTGCTGGCCACCCGCTGTGGCCTGCTGGAACGCTCGCTGCAGCTGGCCGAAGCCGAGCGCAAGCGGGTATCAGAGCAGCATCTGGTAGAGCTGGGCGGTCTGTCAGCGGCCATGGCCCATGAGCTGCGCAACCCGCTTAATATTATTTCCATGGCCACTGCCGGCCTGGAAGCCGAGCGCAAAGCCATGATTCAGGATCAGCTCAAACGCGCCGACCGGCTGATAGTAGACATGCTGGCCTATTCCGGTCAGCTGCATATTCAGCCCAGAGCCGTGCCGCTGCTGCCGCTGCTGCACAGCCTCAGGCCCCAGTTCGACTGGCAAGACGTGCAGCTTGAGCTGACGCTGCCCGATGACTATCAGGTGTTTGCCGATCCTTACCGCCTGCAGCAAGTGCTGACCAACCTGCTGGATAACGCCCTGTCGTTTGTGCGCAACCAGCCGGATGGCCGCATTGTGCTGGCGGCCGGCACGTCGGCGGGCGAGCTGTGGCTGCATAACAACGGCCCGGCCATTCCCCCCGATATGCAGGCCAGACTGTTCCGGCCTTTTGTCAGCCACCGTCCCGGCGGCAGCGGTCTGGGGCTGGCCATAGTGCAGCGCATTATGGAGGCCCACGGCGGTCATATTCAGTTTGATAACAACGCCGGCTGGCCGGTGAGCTTTATGCTTTATTTTCCCGAGGAGCCCGCATCATGAGCAACGCCCGCATTGTGGTAATTGACGACGAACCCGCCTTTCGCACCCTGAGCAGCCAATGGCTGCAGGCTGAGGGCTATGAAGTGCACACAGGGGCCAGCCTGGATGATCTGCGTGAGCTGCTCACCAGGGTGGATGCCGACTTGATCCTGCTGGATCTTTCTATGCCGCCAGCCTTTGATCCGCGCCAGACGCTGGCCGCGCTGCCGGAATTTACCGACAGACCGGTGATCATTCTGACCGGTCACGGCGAGCGCGAACTGGCACTGGAAGCCCTGCGCCAGGGAGCCTGGGATCTGCTGGCCAAACCCATGGATCCGGATCTGCTGGCAGTGGTGATCCGCCGGGCCATTACCAAGCATCAGCTGGTGCGCGAACTCAACAGCCTGAAAACCCGCATCAGCAAACAGCACCCCATTACCACCCTGATTGGGGCTTCACCGGCCATGAACAACACACGGGCGCTGGTCAGCCGCATTGCTCCCACCGATGTACGGGTGCTGGTCACCGGCCCGTCCGGCACCGGCAAGGAAGTGATCTCCCGCGCCATTCATGATCTCAGCAGCCGGGCTCATGGCCCTTTTATTTCCGTGCACTGCGGGGCCATTCCTGCCGAGCTGCTGGAAAGCGAGCTGTTCGGCCATACCAAAGGGGCCTTTACCGGGGCCGATCGCAACAAGGCCGGCCTGCTCAAGCTGGCCGACGGCGGCACCTTGTTTCTGGATGAAATTGGCGATATGCCCCTGGCTATGCAGGTAAAACTGCTGAGAGTACTGCAGGAAGGCAGCTTTTATCCGGTGGGCGGGCGTGAGCTTGAAACCATTAACGTCCGGCTTATTTCCGCCACTAACGCCAGCCTGCCCGATAAAGTGGCCAGCGGCGAATTCCGGGAAGACTTGTTCTACCGCATCAAGGGCGTGACCATAGAAACCCAGGCACTGGATCAGCGCCCGGAAGACATTCCGCTGCTGATCAGCCACTTTCTGGAACTACAGGCCCAGGGCAGCGGCCGGCCACCGCTGCACCCCGACACCGCCGCCTTTAACTGGTTTATTCAGCGGCGCTGGCCGGGCAATGTGCGCGAGCTGAAAAGCACCCTGGACAGCGTGGCGGCCATTGCGCAGGGCGGGGTTATCACCCTGGACGACATTGCCCTCTTGTATCCGGATGCCAGAAACAGCAGCCCGTTTTCGGTGCTTCCCGCCGGCGACACTCTTGATGCCCAGGTGCGGGCACTGGAAATCACCCTGATCACCAACGCCCTGGCCAGCCACGACAACAACCGCACTCACGCCGCCCAGGCGCTGGGCCTGTCCCGCCAGGGGCTGCTGAAGAAAATAGAAAGATACGGCCTGCAGACGCCGGGTTAAGGTTTACTCAGAGCTGTATTCAAGTTCCCTATGAAACCATTTTGGTGCCTATACTGCCTTTATTGATCCTTCGCAAAAAGACAGTGCAACAGCACTGTCATGATGCGCGCCATTATCAAATAAAGAGGCAACACCATGCTGAGAAAACTGAAAATTGGCCCCCGTTCGGTTCTGTCGTTCAGCGCCCTGGGTCTTGTTACCCTGCTGCTCGGGTTAACCGCCATACTGCAATTCAGCCGTGTAGGCGATGAAGTCAACATCATGGCCGACCGGCGCATTCCCGCCGCCATCAAGGTGGGTGAAATACGCCGGGATTTTCTGTTAATCCGGCTTTACACCCTTAACGCCCTCTATGCCGACACGCCCCAGCGCCGCCAGAATGCCCTTTCCCGGCTGCAGGAGCTGGAGTCCAGTTTTCAAAGCAATATGCAGGAAATGAGCAGTTATATCGAGTCGGAAACAGGCAGCCGGCTGATGGCCGATATCAGCGCCAGCAAAGAAAAATATGATCAGCTGCAACAACGGCTTATTGGCATGATCAACGCCGGCCAGCTGGAGCTGGCAGAGCAGTTCCGTTATCAGGACTTTGACGGCACCGGACTGCAGGTTACCAATTATCTGAATGAGCTGGGCGCAGATCAGAGAACCCGGGCCAACACCGCCGCCGCCGTCACCAATAACATGATTTCTTCATCCAGCACCATTATGGTGGTCGCCATTCTGGTGGCCATTGCCCTGGTGATAGTGCTGGCCCTGTTGTTCAGCCGCAGCCTGCTGCTGCCCATTCGCAAGGCGGTAGAGGTCAGCCGCACCATCGCATCCGGCAACCTCACCAGCCAGTTTAATGACGATGCCAACGACGAAGCCGGCGACATGATTCGTGCCCTGCGGGACATGCAGCAACGGCTCAAGCAGACCATAGTGGAAATTAATGACTCATCCAACCAGCTGGCCTCCACCGCCGAAGAGCTCAATGTGGTCACGGATCAGTCTACCCGCACCCTGCAGCAACAAAGCGATGAACTGGAGCAGGCCGCCACCGCCGTTAACGAAATGACCTCTGCCGTGGAAGAAGTGGCCCGCAATGCCGCCGCTACCTCACAGAACTCAGACACCGCCGACGACAAGGCCCGCATTGGCCGCGACAAGGTTTCTCACACCATTAATACGGTGGCAGAGCTGGAGCAGGAAATTACCAATACCCGCCATGGGGTAGAAAGCCTGGCAACCCGGGTGCGCGACATTGGCACCGTGCTGGATGTGATCCGCGGCATTGCCGAGCAAACCAACCTGCTGGCGCTGAACGCCGCCATTGAAGCCGCCCGGGCCGGTGAGTCGGGCCGCGGCTTTGCCGTGGTGGCCGACGAAGTACGCGCACTGGCGCACCGCACTCAGGACTCCACCAAAGAAATTGAGGCCATGATGCACGCCATTCAGGGCGAAACCAACGACACGGTAAACGCCATTCAGGTCAGCACCGAGCGCAGCGCCCAGACCCGGCAAATTGCACTGGAAGCCGGCGAAGCCCTGGAGCTGATTGCCGAAGCCATTATGCAGATAAACGAACAAAACCAGACCATTGCCAGCGCCGCCGAAGAGCAGGCCTCGGTCTCGCGGGAAGTAGACCGCAACCTGGTCAATATTCGGGATCTGTCGGTGCAAACAGCAGCCGGAGCCAACCAGACCAACGCCTCCAGCAATGATCTGGCCCGCCTGGCCGAACAACTCAACCAACTGGTGAAAAAGTTTCAGGTTTAAAGAGATAGGGAGTGGGGCACATAGATTCCCTCCCCTTTTTAAGGGGAGGGCCAGGGTGGGGTTTGCTTCACCCCCTCCCTGCCTCCCCCTTAAAAAAGGGGGAGGAGATCTTCACACATCCCTGCTCACTACCCTGCCCCTTCACTATTCCCTCTTCACACCTCACCTACTCGTCACTACTCCCTCTTCACACCTCCCCAGCTTTACCCCAAATTGGTATAAAACACGATCAGCACTGCAATGGGAGTAAGATAGCGCATCACGCCATACCAAATGCCGTGCCAGCGCTGGCCAAGCTCGGCGGCGGAGTGTGCCGGCTTCATTACCCAGCCGGCGAAAATGGCGGTAAGAAACGCACACAGCGGCATCATGATGTTGGCGGTAAAATAGTCGTACAAATCAAACAGTGTCTTGCCTTCAAAGCGCTCAAACATGCTGAGCGGCGCAAAGTCAGACCACATATTCAACGACAGCAGCGTAGTAATACCAATCAGCCAGGCCACAACACCGCCGCCAATGGCTGCTTTCACCCGGCTGATGCCCCGCTCATGCAGGTGGCTGACCATCGACTCCAGCATGGAAATAGACGAACTCCAGGCCGCAAACAACAGCAGCACAAAAAACAGCAGGGCAAAAAAGCTGCCGCCGGGCATCTGGCCAAAGGCCACCGGCAGGGTCACAAAAATCAAACCGGGCCCCGCACCCGCTTCAAGACCGTTAGCAAACACCACCGGAAAAATGGCCAGGCCCGCCAGCAGAGCCACACAGGTATCAAGAATGGCCACGGTAAAGGAAGTGCGCACAATCGACACATTTTTGTTGAGATAAGCGCCGTAAGCCATCATGGCACCGCTGGCCAGACTCAGGGTAAAAAAGGCATGGCCCAGCGCCACCAGCACCGCCTCGGCGGTCAGGCTGGAAAAATCGGGCCGGAACAAAAAGCCCACCGCCTCACCAAAATGCCCGGTGGTGGTGGCATAACCCACCAGGATCAGCAGCAGCACAAACAGCGCCGGCATCAGCTTGGTTACCGCCCGCTCCAGACCATGGCGCACACCGCCCGCCGACACCAGCACGGTTAACCCCATAAATACCGAGTGCCACAGCAACAGCTGCCCCGGCGACGCCAGCAGGTTATCAAACAAGGTACCCGAGCGTTCAGCACTGATGTTGCTCAGCTCACCGCTGGCCGCCGACACGATATAGGGCATGGTCCAGCCGGCAATCACGCTGTAAAACGACAGGATCAAAAACGAGGCCACAGTGGCCAGAATGCCAATGCCCACCCAGCCACGAGACTTGCCCTCGGCCTGAGCCAGCACCTGCATGGTGCCAATAGGGCTTTTGCCGCCGCGCCGGCCCAGCATTACCTCTGCCATCATGATGGGAATGCCGATAACGGCAATGCAGGCCAGATATACCAGCACAAAGGCACCGCCGCCGTTTTCGCCGGTGATGTAAGGAAACTTCCAGATATTGCCAAGCCCCACGGCCGAGCCCACCGCCGCCATAATAAAAGCGAACCGGCTGGACCACTGAGCCGGACTGGCACCGGCTCCCTTTACACTGTTAACCACACCCACTCCGTTTTTCGTTTTAGCCTGTTGGCATCATCAGCCACCCCGGCTAAAGGTGTAAAGAATGGCTGACAGCATGTCCTGCTATTTTGCCACCTTACGTTCAAATAAAAAACGGATCGGATTAAAAAATGAAGACTAATCCGCCTTCAGCACCCCTCTGCGTATCTGATCCTCCTCAATAGACTCAAAAAGCGCCTGAAAATTACCTTCACCAAAGCCCTCGTTGCCCTTGCGCTGAATAATTTCAAAGAAAATGGGGCCAATCACGGTATCGGTAAAAATCTGCAGCAAGAGCCCCTGCCCCTGAGTAGGCGCACCGTCCATTAAAATGCGATTGCGTTGCAAGCGCGCCACATCCTCACCATGGCCGGGCAGGCGATCATTCAGACGCTCATAGTAAGTGTCGGGCGTGCTCATAAAGCTCATGCCGCCGGCGCGCAGCTGCTCTACCGTGCGGTAAATATCCCCGGTGCCCAGAGCAATATGCTGAATGCCCTCGCCTTTATACTGGCGCAAAAACTCCTCAATCTGGCTGTGCTCGTCGGAAGACTCATTAATGGGAATACGAATTTTGCCGCAGGGGCTGGTCATGGCCCGGGAGCGCAGCCCGGTAAGCTTGCCTTCAATATCGAAATAGCGAATTTCGCGAAAATTAAACAGCCGCTGATAAAACCCGGACCAGGTGTCCATATGGCCGCGGGCCACATTATGAGTAAGGTGATCAATGCAGGTCAGCCCCACGCCCTTCGGGTGGCGCTCCACGCCCTCAATGGGGCGAAAATCCACATCATAAATGCTGTGATCACCGTATCTGTCTACCAGATAAATAAGCGAGCCGCCTATGCCTTCAATGGCCGGGATCTGCAACTCCATGGGGCCGGCACCAGACGGCACAACTTTGGCTCCGTCGGCCTGCAGCCGGCGAATGGCCGCCGCTGCGTCTTTCACACGAAAGGCCATGGCATTGGCACAAGGGCCATGCTCCCGCGCAAAGCGCGCCGCCTGGCTGTCGGGCTCGGCATTCAGAATAAAGTTGATATCGCCCTGACGATACAGGGTCACATTTTTGCTGCGATGGCGCGATACCGCCACAAACCCGAGCCGCTCAAACAACTGCGCCAGCCGCTCGGGCTCGGTGGAGGCATATTCCACAAACTCAAAGCCGTCAGTGCCCAGCGGGTTTTCCCACAGATTATTGTTACTCGCCGCCATAACGCCCTCCTCACCCGAACATGGCGGATTAAGTATAGAGGCGGGGATGAAGAATGAAGCCGGGGAGGAAATGAAGGTGTAAAGAAATGATTACAGACACCCCCTCCCTGCCTTCACCCTTAACAAGGGGGAGAGGAGCACATACTGTTCCCTCCCCTTTCCAAGGTGAAGGGTCAGGGTGGGGTTTGCCTTCAACCCCCTCCCACCCTCCCCCTTGAAAAGGGGGAGGAGCAAAACAGCGGCCTCCCCTTAAAAGAGAGAGAAGCACATACTGTTCCCTCCCCTTTTCAAGGGGAGGGCTAGGGAGGGGTTTGCTTCAGGTTCCACTACACTATTCCCATGAGCACCACCTTCAACCGCAAATCCCAGCTGCCCTTTCGCAGGGCACTGCGGCAAGAAATGACAGCACCGGAACGAATACTCTGGCAGCAACTCAGAGCCGGGCAAACCGGCGTCAAATTCCGGCGGCAGCACGGCATTGGCCCCTATATCGTTGATTTTTACTGCCCAAGCTTAAAACTGGTACTGGAAATTGATGGTGACAGCCACTTTTTGAATGAAGCAGCGCTGGCCTACGATCAGCAAAGAACGTTGTACTTATCCCGCTTGAGTATTGATGTGCTTCGGTTTACCAATCTGGAAGTCATGCAGAATCTGGATGGCGTGATGGCCGTGATTATGGAATATGTGCGTTCTTCAACAACCCCCTAAGAGAGAAAACCCCCTCCCAACCTCCCCCTTGAAAGGGAGAGGGGCTAATTACTTCCACCGGCTTACTCCCGAATATCCGCCTTCCAGCAGCTCCTTTACAAAAGGTGACGGCAGTTGGCTGTCGGCCAGCAGAAATACCTGCTCGCGGGCGCGGGTCAGGCCCACATAAAACAGCCGGCGCTCTTCGGCGTGAGGAAAATCTTCTTCGGCGGGCAGCAGTGCATCCAGCAAAGATGCCTGCTTTTTCTCAGGCGGAAAGCCGTAGTGGCCGCGGGCAAGGCCCAGCACAATCACACAGTCAGCCTCTTTGCCCTTGGCACCGTGCAGGGTCTGGGCGTTCAGGGTCAGGCCGGCAAAGCGTTTGCGCCAGCCGGCCAGCAGATCATCATCGGGCAGGCTAAAGCGAAAGCGAGACAGCACATACACACTCGCCTCGGGCCGCTGCGCCGCAATTTGCCCCAGCAGGCGGGCCACGGCATCCATGGTGTTATCGGCCGTAACCGGCAGCACATGCACACAGGGGCCTTCAGTGCGGGTAAGGGTGCTCAGGGTTTTGGGCAACTGCTGCGGATTGCGGGTAACAAAGCGGCTGGCCACCTTTTCAATCACGTTATTAAAACGAAAGGTAGTATCAAGGGCCGTTACTGCACTGGCTCCAAAAAAGTCGGCAAAGCCGGTGGTCACAGACACATCCGCCCCGGTGAAGCGATAAATGGCCTGCCAGTCGTCGCCCACGCAAAACAGTGCCAGCCCGGGGGCAGCCTTGCGCAGTGCCAGCAGCAGGCCGGCCCTGTGCTCAGAAATATCCTGAAACTCATCCACCAGCACATGCCGCCAGGGCACCACAAAACGGCCGCTGTACACCAGCTCGGCGGCCTGCTCTATCATGTCATCAAAGTCAATTTCGTTATGCTCGCATAAATGCTGCTGATAGCGCGCCAGCAAGGGCCGCACCAGTGCCAGCTGCTCAGCCTGTTCCGGGGTTAACTGCTCGGGCGCGCCATACAGTTTAAGCGCCGCCACCAGGGGGGCCCACTCCCGGGCCAGGCGGGCAAAATCGGGGGTTGGCACCGTCTGAAAACGATGCTGGCGCAGCCAGGCCAGCAGGCGCACGCCATAGCTTTCATCCCCGGCCAGTTGCTCCAGCCAGCGGGCAAACACACGCTGTTTGTGCTGCTCATTACCGGCCAGCTCGCTCAGTGCCGGAGCCCGCCCCGTGGCCTGCGTAATAATATTCAGCCCAAGGGCATGAAAGGTGCTTACCTGCACACCACGGGCATGTTCGGGCAGGCGCTGGCGCATTTCTGCCGCCGCCTCATTGCCAAAGGCCAGCAGCAGCACCTCATGAGCATCGGCCTGATGGGATGCCAGCAAAAACGCGGTGCGCGCCGCCATCACGCTGGTTTTGCCGCAGCCGGCGCCGGCCAGCACCAGGTTATGATCTTCATCGGTCACGCAGGCCAGACGCTGGGCAGCCGTCAGCGGATGGGCCTCCAGAGTATCAAACAGCGTTTTATGCTCTCTCAGCGCCTGCTGGCAATATTCCTCTGTGCACTGCTCACGCCAGTCGTCATTTGCCTGCTGCAGGGTGGCCACCAGCTCAAAGGCCGCATACACACGGTCACTCAGGCCCTCGGGCAGGGTAAAGGCATGCCACTGCACCGGCTCGTCTTCAAGCCACAGCTTCAGCTGCTGCCAGCGGGAATAGCGCAAATAACCCATTTCCAGCAGCGCCAGGCAGCGCTCCGCCAGCGGCAGCACCCGCGCCCCGTGAAACTCAAACCAGCCCAGCGCCAGCTGTTGTGCCAGCGCACCGGCCCGGGCAGCAGGCAGCCAGGCGCACACCAGCTGGCCGTCGTGGCAGTCCAGCACCAGCTGGCGAAACAACCGCCCCTGCTCCAGCTGCGGCGGGGCCAGCAGCTCATGCCAGCCCAGTGCATGCTGCTCATCCTTAAGATGTAACACCGGACCGTGCGCCGAAGCAGTTACCGCCACAAACGGATGGTTAAATAACCGGCCCAGCCAATGCGCTTTGCAAATAAACATAAAACGGCCTTAAGACAGGGTATTAATCACTTCGCCCAAAATCATGTGAGTGCGCACCGTTTTAATATGAGGTGTGTGCTCAATAATATGGCGAATGGCATCCAGCCGCTCCATTGACTCGGCTTCCACATACACCAGCATGTCGGTTTCGCCGCTGATGGTGTAGCACAGCTTAATTTCCGGCACGGCCCGCAGCGGCTCGGCATATTGCTCGCACTGGCGCACATGATAACAAAGGGCAAAATAAGCCCGCACCACGCCCTTGGGCTGCCCCACCCGGGCATGATACCCCTTGATAATGCCCCGCTCTTCCAGGCTCTTGATGCGCTCCGACACCGCCGAACGCGACAGGTTTACCTCACGGGCAATGCTGGCCACCGCCATGCGGGCGTTTTCCGTGAGCAAAGACAGAATTTTCTGGTCGAACTTGTCCACTGTTACCTCATTTTCACGCTGCCGGACAAACGCCGGGTAAAAGCGACGTTTTGCCGGCTGAAAGCAGCATAGTGCCAAGTGGGGTTGAAAGAATGTGGCGGTAATATATCAGAATTACTGAATACGGATTTAAAACTCGATGGGACGATTACATAAAGAGCTGGGCCTGGGCTACGGCACCGGCATGATGGCCACCTCGCTGCTGGGCAGCGGCATTTTTGTGGTGCCGGCAGTGGCGGCCAGCCTGGCCGGGGCCGACTCACTCTGGGCCTGGCTGTTACTCATGGTGCTGGTGCTGCCGGTGGCCTTTACCTTTGCCCGCCTGGGCCGCGCCTTTCCTCATGCCGGTGGCGCACCGCACCTTATTGGCCGGGCGCTGGGTCTGCCCATGGAAAAGCTCGCCGCCTTTTTGTTTCTGGCGGTGCTGCCCGTGGGCCTGCCCGCCATGCTCACCCTCACCACCGGCTTCTGGCATGCTCTGTTTCCGCTGAACAGCACGGGTGATCTGCTTATTCAGCTGGGCACCCTTGGTCTGGTGCTGGTGCTGGGCAGCCGCCCCAGCGGAGCCTCGGGCCTGGTGCAGTTATTAATTGCCGTGACCATTGTCAGCCTGCTGGTGGCAGTGTGGCTGGCAGGCGATCTGTCGGCCAGTGCCGCCGCCACCCTGCCGGCCCCGTCCACAGTCAGCTGGAGCGCCCTGCCCGCCGTGCTGGCGGTGATGTTCTGGTGCTTTGTGGGTCTGGAAGCCTTTACCCACATGGGCGAGGAATTTCGCCGGCCGGAGCGGGACTTTCCGCTGGCACTGCTGTTCGGCGTGCTGCTGGCAGGCTTTATCTATTTTGCCTACGCCATGGCGGTAGTAAAATTTGGCCTGTTTGGCGACGAGCGCACCAACACCACCTCATTCCCGGTGCTGCTGGCCATGCTGTTTGGTGAAAAAGGCCGCTGGGCCGCCGCCCTGGTGGGCTACGCCGCCTGCTTTGCCAGCCTCAACCTCTATGTGCAGGGCTTTGGCCGCCTGCTGTGGAGCATGGCCGACGAAGGCAAGTTGCCGGCAACCTTAAGCAAACTTAACCGCCACGGCGCACCCTTTGCCGCCCTGTGCTGGGTGGTGGCAGCCAGCGTCATTTGTGTGCTCGCCGCCTGGCTGTTCAGGCTGCCGCTGGAAACCTTAATGCGCTACGCCAACGGCAACTTCGTGCTGGTGTATCTGCTGGCCATGGTGGCCGGGGTAAAACTGCTGCAGGGTTTCTGGCGCGCCCTGGCCGTGGTGGCCACCCTGCTGTGCGCCGGCGTATTTATTTATCTGGGGCTGGAAGCCGGCTACGCCCTGGCCATGGGCGCAGGCTTTGTGCTGCTGCGGCGGGTTCGGCAACCCCAACCTGGCGTAACTGCTCCTCCCCCAGCCAAATAAACCCCACCCTAACCCTCCCCTTACAAAGGGGAGGGAATCAATCCGCTCCTCCCCCTTTTTAAGGGGGAGGTCGGGAGGGGGTTGAAGGCTAACCCCCCCCCAACCCTCCCCTTAGAAAGGGGAGGGAATAAATGCTCTGTGCCCCTCTCCCTTTCAAGGGAGAGGCTGGGAGAGGGTTAAACAAACCCATTTGGATTTTGCGATTGCCAGCGCCAGGCATCGGCCAGCATTTGCTCCAGGCTGCGCCTGGCCACCCAGCCCAGCTCCTGCTTTGCTCTGGCAGGATCAGACCAGCACTCGGCAATATCACCGGCGCGCCGCGGCATTATGGCATAAGGCACCTTACGTCCGGTTACCCGCTCAAACGCAGCCACTATTTCCAGCACAGAATAGCCCCTGCCGGTTCCCAGATTAAAAATGCTCACCCCCTTGCGGGCAGCAATATATTCAATGGCGCGCAAATGGCCGGCAGCCAGATCAACAACATGAATATAATCACGCACCCCGGTGCCATCTTCAGTCGGATAATCACCACCAAAAACAGACAGCCGCTCTCTCTGGCCAACGGCCACCTGGGTCACATAAGGTAAAAGATTATTGGGCACGCCACTGGGATCTTCACCAATCAGGCCCGACTCATGAGCACCAACAGGATTAAAATAGCGCAGCAAGGCAATGGACCAACGCTCATCGGAAGCCGCCACATCCTGCAGCATCTTCTCCACCATCAGCTTGGACGTGCCATAAGGGTTAGTGGTGCCGCCCACCGCACACTGCTCATTAATGGGCATGCTCTCGGGGCTGCCATACACAGTGGCCGACGAGCTGAACACCAGATTAAACACACCCGCTTCGTTCATGGCTTTTGCCAGCATCAGGGTGCCGTTCACATTCACATCATAATATTCAAGCGGCCTGGCCACGCTCTCGCCCACCGCCTTCAAACCGGCAAAGTGCATCACGGCGGTAATGGAATAATCACGAAACACCCGGCTCAGCAGGCTTGCGTCACGAATATCACCCTGAACAAAGGGCACCGGCTTGCCGGTTATTTGCTCCACACGCAGTAAAGACTCACGAGACGAGTTACAAAGATTATCCAGCGCCAGCACCTGATGGCCGGCGTTCTGCAGCTCCACAATGGCATGAGAGCCAATATACCCGGTGCCACCGGTTACCAGCACTGTCATTCACTTTCCTTTACATGCGTTAATTTAATCGGTCCGGCTTCGGCAAACCGTGCTACATCCAATGCCGTTGCCCCAATAAATTGGGGCCTACGTCCCCAAAGGGGCTCGTTCCATCGCCCGCAGGGTGCCCCACAGCACCGCCAGCCAAAAGGCATAAACCATTACGCCGCTGTTGTGGCCAAAAAACACCTGCGACAGGCCAAAATCCATAAAGGCCACGGGCAGAATAGCACCAGCGGTGGCTACCGCCCGCAGCTCCAGGTTAGTGCAGCTCAAGCGACGGGCAAACAGCTTCAGCGGCACCAGATACAACGCCAGCAACGACAAAATGCCCAACACGCCGCGCCGTGCAAAATTATCAAGATATTCATTATGAGCATGGTTATCGGCGGCAAACTGCATCACCCGGCCCGCATCCGCCAGCTGCTGCATGCCTTCATTATATCCCTGCCAGCCCCAGCCGGTTAACGGCTTTTCGGCAATCAGGGTTAACGCCCCCTGCCACATATCAAAACGGGCACCCAAAGAGGTATTACGATTGCCCTGCTGATATTGCTCAATATCCACAAAGGCCTGCTGCACCCGCTGCTGCACCCCGGTTTGGGGCAGCGCATACACAATCCCGCCCAGCCCCAGCAGCGCTGCCAGCGCCAGCAACACCAGCCGTCTTCCCAGCACAGCACCATAGGCGCGAAACAGCACTAAAAACACAAAGGGCAGGCCAATCCAGCCGCCCCGGCTGCCAGATAATAAAGAGCACAGCGCCCCACAAAGCGCCCCCAGCAACAACACAGCCACCCAGCGGCGGGCATTAGGCTGCACCGCTGCCCAGCCCAGACCGGCCAGGCAAAACAGGCCAAACAGCATGCTGATGTTGCCAAACTGAATCACATAAGTGTGGCCGGTGGCCCTTTCTATGCCCATCAACCACTTTTGCCAGAGCGCCCAGCCGGCAGTGGCCACACTGCCCGCCACCAGGCCGCTCCACAGCCAGCTCAGGCGGGGCGGAAAGGCCAGCACCAACAGCAGCACAGGCACCGCAAACAAAAACCGGCTGGGTCTGTCAAAGGCCGATGCGCCCGCCCCTTCCAGCGCCAGCTGCAGCATAAACAGCAGGGAGTAACCGGCCAGCACCGCCATCAGCAATTTATCTTCGCGAGTCAGGTTCAATGCCGGTCTACGCCACAACAGAGTCACACTGGCCAGCAATAACAAAGCTGCACCATAGGAATAACCACTGTCCACCACCAGAGCCAGTGCGCCCATCAAGAACACTGCAAAACTGCTGAACCAAGTGCGCTCAATAGGCATTTTTATTAATAAACCCTTTAAAAATCGTCCAAAAGATAATGCGCAAATCCAGCCACAGGCTCCAATTGTCTATATACCAGAGATCGTGCTCAACCCGGCCTTCCATCTTTTCTATGGTATCTGTTTCGCCCCGGTAGCCGTGCACCTGAGCCCAGCCGGTAATGCCGGGTTTAACCTTATGACGGCGCATATACGATTCAACCAGCTCTTTATAATACTCATTGTGCGCCAGCGCATGAGGCCGGGGCCCCACAATCGACATACGCCCCTGCAGCACGTTGTAGAATTGAGGCAACTCATCCAGCGAGGTGCGACGCAAAAAGGCACCTACAGGCGTAAAACGGCTGTCGTGGCGGCAAGCCTGTGTTACTCCACCGGTCTGCTCCTGATGCACCACCATAGAGCGAAACTTATACACCTTAAACACCTTGCCATTTACTCCAGTGCGATACTGTTTGAACAGCACAGGCCCAGGAGAGCTCAGCTTTATGCACACAGCAATAACAAGGCACACCGGCAACACCAAAATGCTGATAACACTGCCCAGCACGATGTCTTCCATACGCTTTAGAAAGTGGGCAAGCCCCTTCATGGGGGTCACACTCAAATCAAAGGCAAACTGCCCTGCCACTTCACTGGTGCGATGATTAAGCAGCTGCATATCCCTGAATTCAGGAATGAAACGCACCTCCACCATATGGTTGCGCAACGCCTGAAAAATGGATCGCACCGCCGCTCCCATTTCCAACGGCACACAAATCCACACTTCCTGCGCGCCAGAGGCTGCCACACGCCGGGCAAGATTAATCAGGTCTTCTTCGTTAACTCTCTCTTTCAGCCTTTGTATGCCGGCAATGCAATAGCCCTCTTCCGGGGCACTACGCATGCCATGGCCAGCCTTCAGCACATTACTGGCCGGGCCAACCAAAAAAACAGAGCGCACCGAGCGCCCCATGCGCCGGGCCTGCCGCAGCAGCAGCTGAATAATAATCCGCCCGGTAGCAGCCAACCCAAATGAAAACAACACAGTGCCACCCATCCATAAACGGGAGTAGCGGTCTGCTGCGTGTGTTATATAAAGAATAAAAGTGAACACCACCACCACGGCCAGCCACACCATAAACTGGCGAGCCAGTAGTGACGACAAGCGGGTAATGCGCCAACGCTCATAAGCGCCGGTTGCCGTATTACACAGAGTAACCAGCAAAATCATCATTACCGAGGCAAGCCAATAGCGATCAGGCAAGTCAATGTGGCCAAAGCGCCATGTGTGAGCTGCCACCGCCCCCGCCAGCAGGGCCAGTGCATCCAGCAGCGGCACCACCACACTGGCAGGGTAACGTTCAGTAAGGCTACGGGATGTGTTCATTAAAGCGTATCCGCAGAAAAGGCGAACGCCATTCTAGCAAAGCGGACGGCTGCGCTGCCACCAGCGCCGATGCATACTCAGTTTGCATATCAACCACAACGGCAGGCAACGATAGCCCCTGCCCAGCCGGTAACCCAGCCACTTCATGGCATTGCGCAGCAAAAAAGCGGGCAGCAGAACAAGGGCTTGCTCGCGACATAAAAAGTCAAATTCCGAGCGCATATAGCGCAGGCCCTCGCCTTCAGGTGCACCAAATTCTCTCAGCAACCAGGCCTCGGCAGCATGGAACACACCAATATCAAAATAGCGTGTAAACTCCTGCCACACCGTATAACTGTGGGAATGATAAACCTGCGCCTCTGCCACATAAGCCAGCTTACAGCCCGCCAGCAGCAGCTTGCCACCGGCATAGCTGTCTTCGCCCAGAATTAAATCATTTTTAAACCAGCCAATCTGCTCCAGAGCAGAGCGTCGGTAAGCAGCAAAGGAATTAGACAAAAATGCCGTTTTAATACCAAATTGCTTTCTGTTATCTAATCCACGCACATAAGAGTATTCGCCATAGTTAAACATGCGCAAATGGCGGCCAAATACATGGCAGCATTTATAAGGCAGCTGACGTCCATAAGCAGCTGCCACTTGCGGATCTGCAAACACAGCGGTTAACCGTTCAATATCGTCGGCCGATGCTGGTAAGGCATCCTGAGTCAAAAATATCACTACTTCAGCCTTAACCTGCTGCGCCGCCCAGCTGCGAGTGCCACCATGATCAAATTCACTGCTACTTACCGTGAGTATACGGCCAAGGCCAAATGCGGCCAGCTGCTCTGCGGTATCGTCCTCAGAGCAAGAATCTACAAACAACAGCTCCCGAACTTCGGCGCGCGTAACCCACTCTTTCAGAACAGGCAGTAATGCCGGCAAATAAGGCGCGGCATTAAACAGCGGAACCACCACAGTCAAACGCACAGTCACCTACACGGCCCTGGCTGGAGTAGTGGTTTGTTCAAAATCAGCGACCAATTCACCAAGCTGTGCCTCGCTTTCAGCAATCATCTGAGAATAGGTTTTGTTGTTGAATCCCCACAGAGTAGAGTCAAGTTCTTCTTTATGTCCGGCCAGAAAGCGTGCTGTAGTCACCGCTCTTACTCCATCATGCTGCTCAATAAACCTGTCAATTGTATTTTCGTCAGCATTATGATTGTGGTGATCCCAGTTTTGTAGCTTTTCATAAAAGCGGGAAGAGTAAACGTTCATCACCATACTCACCATGCTGTCAATGGTGATAAAGCGTTCACCCCTTTCATCGGTCACATCAAGAATCTGCAGTTCTTTATGCAACTGAGCAATAAGACCAGCAAATAAATCCCAGTCCTTTCTTGTATCAAGATGCTCCATCACCTGCTGATAGCGGTTCCAAAAGTCGGGTTCAAACTGAACATCGTCTTCACAAACAGTGATATGAGGTAAACCCGCATCTCTGGCTTTACGCATCAAGAACTTGTAGCTCAGGCCACAACCCACCCAACCCAGCCGGTGACGCAAACCCGGGAAGTACTCTATGTTGAAAATATTATCTTTATCAAAATCTTTCTTTCTTGATACTGTCTCAGGCAAACCAAGACAAACAAAGTCACCTTGAAAATGAATGTGCTTTGAAGCGACCTCATAAAACTCTTCAAAATCAATAATTTCTGCCGCAAGCAGCATGCGCATAAAGTAAAACTCAAACCAGTCCGGCTTTAACTCGCAGTCAGCGACAATCTCTTTGCGACGCAGCGCCCGCTCAGCACTGCTATTGTTAACCCAGAATGCAACGCGGCTGATCATGGCATCAATATCATTCACGGGTACAAAATCAACCCGGCTAAGCAAATCAGCATGCTCGTCCATATCTGAACCTTCTTCAGATACCACTATCTGTTGCTGACTCAGGCATTCATAAATTCGAGTGGTTTCGAGCAAGGCACCTTCATAATAGTGAATATTAACAATGACCTTGGCTTTAGCCATTTTCTCATAAAGCGCATCACCAAAAACATTACTGACAACTTCAACCGTGAAGTGCTCTTTAAGTTTTTCTATATAACAACGACGGCGTTCATTATTAACATCACCATAAAAAAGAACATCTACCTGTTCATTTTTTTTAACAAGCTGATGTTGCTTACGGTAGCCAACGGGAAGATAATAGAGCTGTTTGTATCCTATCCCTTTTTCAGCCTGTAAAAACTCAATATTTTTTAATGAGTAGTCAAATACACACCAGGCATTTTCAAGTGCACTCAGATAAGCATCGGTAAACCAACGGGAGCTGACCGACTGCTCCATCTGCCAGGC
Organism: Oceanimonas smirnovii ATCC BAA-899; assembly: GCF_000381965.1. Lineage (GTDB taxonomy): Bacteria > Pseudomonadota > Gammaproteobacteria > Enterobacterales > Aeromonadaceae > Oceanimonas > Oceanimonas smirnovii. The sequence goes on along the minus strand of NZ_KB908454.1, from coordinate 231,691 downwards.
AACATAAAGCGGAGGTAAACGCTCAAACATCTGTGCACAGATCACAAAATGCAGTTGTTCATTAAAGCCACCTGCAGGCTCTTCAAAGATTATTTCGCTGTCTTTTCCGGCCTTGCTAAGTGCATCACTGATTAACAAGGCCAGGTAATGGCAATGGGGCGTAGTTAAAATAATGTACTTTTGCTCGCTTTCACCACAGGTGGCGTGGCTCATGACCGACTGAGAGCAATGAGAGAAATGTTTTAATCTCTCAACAGTGCCTTTAACACCATGCGCTTTATAGTAATGAAAAGCTTTGGTAATTAGTCTGGGGTTTCTGAGTGAGGCATCAAGCAGCGCCAAGGCTCTGCTAAGGTTCCGCTTAACAAAGGCGCTTTTATCATTACGAGCCAATTCTCCCATTTTTCTCAGGGGTCTGGTCAACTTCCAGGAACGGCTGTTCAAAATACTATCAGAAAAATCAGCCAGCCAACTCTTCTCGACAACAAGCCGTTCAACTTCTCGCCTTGCTTCCTGTAACTCATAAGATAATTCAATAATGAGTTCATCTTTACTATTTAGCTGATTATTTAAACACACTTCACGATCAGTTAAATATGTCAACTGAAGACTCAAATTTTCAACTTCAGACTCAAGATCGTTAATAGTAACAAAGCGTTCATTAAGCTCTTGCTCCGCAAGTTTATGATGAGAAACAACTTGCTCAACTTTTAATTTTAAGGGCTCAAGCTCATTTACATAATCTTTTAATTCCACAATCTGCTTATCAAGAGCAGAGATATGGTCACTTAATATTTCTTTCTCTTGCAAAGCAGAAGAAAGCTCAATCTTCTTTTCATTTAACCAGCGTGACTGCAAGCCAGCAAGATATAAAAGATCAGACTTTTTGTTCCTTGCATCAACAAGTCTTTTTATTTTCTTCTGACAGCCTTCATTATTAATGTCAAACTCATCATGCGCCAATGCAACAAGTAAGTGATATAATTTTACGTGCTCTGCAGTCACAGCGCCTGCTGCTTCAAACTGCTCAGCAGCAAAGTGACTATGGCTTAATTCAGGGCTAATAAAATCAGAAGCATATAATTTGAAAGCATCACTTTTGGCGTCAAACGTTAAGCCAGTAAGTGCCGACAGCCTCAACAACTGCTGCTCAGGAGCCTTGAGAATATTTTCATACTCAACCACCAGGCAGCGCTCCCCTCTGGTATACCACAGGCAAGACAGCATATAATTTTGCCACAAAGGCAGAGTCTGCTCTGGCAGCATATTGTCTCTTTTGGCAAGAGACTGCACTATGCTTAACGGATGGCGAGCAGCAATAATATAGAAAACATCAAGACCAAGCAGATCAAACACCTGCTTCCAGAAAGGCAATAACACAGACATGCGCGGATCTTTAAGCCCAAAACACGCGGTATGCTGCATTTTCTTTTTAAGCAAAGCCACCGCCCCAGGCACATAAACACGCACCTGTTCACTATTGCAAAGCTCAGGGCTAATAATGGCCAGATTGTCCCAATCCAGGCCCAGCACGCTCATCAGCTCAACATTAAATTGCAGAATTTCTCTGTCTTCCCAAAAGCCTTTGGCATTAACTTGTGCATTTGCTGGTAAAAGGTTATCGCCTAAATCTACACCCAGCACTTGCAAGCTTCTGGTCAAGGCGCTGGTTCCGCTACGGTGCATTCCCAACACCACCACTAACTGCTTGGTCATCTGGTTTCCTGTTATGCTTTAGTTGGTTTTATAAAGAGTTGCTTTCATTAAAGCTTTATTCCGTAACGCCGATATAAACGAACACGTTCAGGAAAGTAACTCAACCTTAAAAAAGTAAGTAAAAGTCGTTGAAAAACGCTTTTCTTGTACTCGCCAGAAAAAACCTTACGCGGCTCGCAACAAAAACGCTCCACACCCAAGAATTCAGCAACTTTATTCAATGAGCCATAATGATCATAAACAAGATCATTATTTCTCAATATAAGAACCTGTTCTTTTTTAAAATTGTCAAATATAGCATCTAACTGACGGCTATAATAACCTCTGCTTCTATAGCTAAAAGCGCGCCAGGCAGAGCTGAAACAGCGAGGCTTACTGTCTTTTTTTAAACGATGGTTTTCTATTAACAAGGCTGAAAGAAAAGAAAAACGCTCACTACCCTGTCGCTTTTGCATGTGAAAATGTGACAAAGCCCGCTCTGCGGGGTCACGAAGCAACACTATTACTTTAGCGTCTTTGTTATATTGCAACAGCTGGCGAGCAACGTCGGAAAAAAACATATAAACCGGCGTTGCATCACAGCGGTAACGCTCTCCACCATAATGAGAAAAGTGCTGAGAATACGCTTCGTCAATCTCTTCAGCACTCATGCCTGGAGCTGCTTCATGATCAAAAATATGCACCTCTTTATTCTTAGCCACGCAAACATCAGGGTGCAAAGACATAAATTCGGCTAAGGCGGTAGTTCCCCCTTTCTGAGTGCCGACAATAAAAAGGTTAACCTTTGGCATATTTATAATCTCAAACTTCTTCGGCCATAAAGCCAGCACACAAATCAATCATTCCGGTAGCATCTTCAGATTCGGCAATCACCTGAAACATGGCTACATCAACCCCTCTGTGTAAAAACTCACGCTCACCATTAATCAGTGCAGAGCAGCCACAATTAAGAAAATAAGTGCCATTTCGCAATGCACATACAAACTCAAACTTAATGGTAAAACAACTGCCAGCCGCCACAAACGGAATGCGATGCTGATGATTTCGGGTGGTTGTAGCACCGCTAATGGGTATGCCACTCAGCGTTTTAATCATCATGCCAAAACCAACTTCAAACGCATCCTGTTCAAAGGTGACATGATAACAATAACGGTAGCGCTGGCCCGACTCCAGCAAATTAACCTTTTCGCCGTTTAAATTCTGTAAATGAGGTGCACTAAGCACAGCACCGCGAGAGGAATACCAGACAGTGGTTTCGGGTTGCAGTTCTGCATTAAAAACCGCTTCAGAGATAACAGGAGCAGGTGAATTTTCAGACTCTTCATCTGTAGGAACATAGCTGTCAGTATGGCCAAATTGCTGCAAATGCAGACGAAAACGCTCTCGCTCCCCCTGCTCCATATGCAACAGCTTATGATAATGATGCACCACCTGCTTGGGCTCACCTATCATTAACATCTCACCATGGTCCAGCAACACAGCACGATCACACAGCTCAATAACCTGGCCGGCAGAGTGAGAGACAAACAGCAAAGTAACACCTGCGGCCTGTAACTGTTTAAGCCTGGCATAACACTTTCTTTGAAATGCTTCATCACCCACGGCTAACGCTTCATCCACAATTAATATCTGTGGGTTGCTGTGAATAATGACCGAAAAAGCCAAACGTAACATCATGCCACTGGAATAGGTCTTTACCGGCTGCTCCAGAAAGTCGCCAATGCCGGAAAACGCAACAACCTGATCAAAAGAAGCATCCACTTCCTGCCGGCTCAGGCCCAACAGCATGGCATTAAAATAGACATTTTCACGGCCGGTAAACTCGGGATTAAAGCCAGAGCCCAGCTCAAGCAGCGCCGCTACCCGGCCTTCTACGGTTACCTTGCCGCTGTCTGGCTGCATTACTCCGCAAATAATTTGCAGCAGGGTCGACTTACCCGAGCCATTATGGCCCACAATGCCGATGGTTTCCCCTGCTTCAGCATGAAAGCTGATACCTTTAAGCGCCTGAAAATAAGGAACATTTACAGAGTTAAACAGGTGCTTTTTAATCAGCGCCCAGGGTGACTGGGTAGTCACAAACGACTTGCATACCTGCTCTACCCTGATAACCGCCATATAAACCGCTCTTAGCCCCACAAAAGGAAGCAGTATACCAGAGCACAACAGCCATGTTGAGCCGGCAAAAATAGTGCCTGCCAAAATTTGGCAGGCATAAAAAAAGGGAGCCGAAGCTCCCTTTGCAACAAACCAATTATCTTTACAGAGTAAAGTCAACCAGATTGCCGTTGTCACCGTCACGCTGGTTAACGTTACGGGTACCGTTCTTGATGTCTACGCCTTCAGAGTTGGACTTCTTGATAGCCACTTCACCCTGGTTGGTCTGCACTTCAAAGATGAAGCGGGCCTGGTGAGAAGGAGCGATCTGAATGCCCAGGTCTGCAGCAACAGAAGCGGGGGTCAGGGTAACAGCACCGCCGCTGGGCAGGGTTACGTTTTTCAGCAACTGACGGTCAGCGCGAACAGTACCTTTACCACCCTGGTGGGCACCGTGCTTGTCGTACTCAACCAGAGTTACCAGGATCTTGCCACCGCTGGTACCCAGACGGTTGGACACATCACGGATGAAGATCTTGTTAGCGGAAGAGCTACCGGTGGTGATGGTGTCAAACTTCATGCCGTCACGGTCAACAATGATGATGTTGGCCAGGTTAGCATCGAACGGGTAGTAAGAGTCAGTTTCGTTAGCTTCTGCTTCCAGAGTTTCACGGTTGAACTGACCGATATCAGCAGTAATGTTGTAGTTACCACCGTTGATGGCACCGTTGTTCTGAACGTCACCATAACCCGGGCGAATGTCGTTGTTGTTACCAGTGTTATCACCATTGGTAGAGCCAGTAGTGCCGGTACCATCATTCGGAGTGAAGTTATACAGAATAGACTCAATAACCTGAGAAGGCTGAGTCGGGCTCTGCAGAGTACCTACAGTATCAACCAGACGACGAGCGGTGCCGGCAGAGGTGATTTTCCATTCAGTGGCAGTACCATCAGCTTTCAGCAGGAAGTTTTGAGCATTACGCTGGAAACCAGAGAAATCACCAGTCATGGTCAGACGAACCTGACCTTTCTGAATGTTCTGGTTGCTGGTTTCGTTAGCAATTACGAAACGACCAACGATGTCAGTGTCTTCACCTTCATAAGAAGGGCGGATTGAATCATAGCCATCGTGGTTAGAGGCTGCGTTGTTCAGACCCAGCTTGTAGTTTTCAAAGAAGGTATCAACCAGCGCAGTGGCCTGGCCCTGTTTGGTGCGGGTCAGAGAATACAGCTCAGCAGACTGATCAAATACAACCGGAGTTTCCAGAATGTCGTGAGTGTAAGAGCCGTTTTGCTGGGCACCAACAGTCAGCAGCACATCTTCAACGTCGGTGTTGTAGGCTTCAATCAGACGGAAAATGTTATTACCTTCAGACAGGTTCACATCTACACGGGCGTCGGAGAAAACGGCAGTTTCAACGTCGTTTTTCAGAGCAATACGCAGGCGGCGGCCATCTTTGTCCAGGTTATGAACGATAGTGGTATAACCATTGTCCAGAGTAGTCTGGAAGAAACGCTCAAGTTCAGCAAGAGCGTTAGAAGTCACAACAGACTCAGAACCACCCAGGTCGGTAGAAACAGCCAGACCGTCCAGAGAAGCAGCGTTGGGAGCATCGGTAGTCAGCCACTGACGAACTTCAGGTGCGTTAAAGGTAGCACCAGACTCTTCGTTGATTTCAATTACCAGGAAACCATTGTTACGCAGCTCGCGGTCAGCAGGCACAGTACCGTTGTCAAAACGCAGTTCTACGTCCTCAACAGCAGTAGAGAAGTCCAGTGCAGACTGCTTGGACACGTTGGCAATCTTGGTGATCTGCCAGGAGTTTTCATTAACGATATCAACATCAGCAAAAGCAGGAGCAGTTGCAACCATAGAGACCGCTGCAGCGATCAGAGTCTTTTTAAACATTATTGTTTCCTTTTGGATCCATTTTGCTTTTTGGAAATGAGTCACTTACACCACTGCAAGCGCTCCCTGTTCCTCATCAACCTTCGGCGCACTGTGAAGGTCACAATGATAAGCATATGTAACACAGCACCCCGAAGTGCGCGCAGTGAGGATAGTAGAAATCTGGCGCGAGTGTCAACAAGCTAAGCGCTGAAAAATTTCGTCTTGCATCACCTGAAAGACTCACTCAGATCACATTTATTGCAAAACGCAAAAAAAATGACGCCATATCTAGATCCAGAAGAAATTTCAATTAGCTTTTATGCTAAAAATAAGGAATATAGGAGGATTTTTGCGACAAAATCCCGCACTACTAAAATGTAAAAAAAGCCCCAATCGAGCCCCTCAGGCTTTATCCATTTATTAACAACACGGAAACAAAAAAGCGGACCCTGAGGTCCGCTTTTTTAGTTAATGTGATGTCTTTTTGCCCGCCTTCGTAGTGCCTGCTCATAAAGCTGCATATCTGCGGCATGAAAGCGCTCCACAGCTTCTTGTATGCTTGGAGGCAGCTGCTCACGGGCTTGACCGCCGCTGGTCACATTCACTGTGTGCTTGTTAACAGGGTGTTTTAATACATACTGAGAGAAGTAATCCATATCTTCACTGTAATGCTCTGTTATGCCCACAAAACTGAAGTTACTCTGGGGAAACCCCCACAAATACTGAGTGTAAATGTTACGAAACTGCTTACTAAGGCAAAACTGCTCCAATGACCATTTTTCTTCTATCACTCGCTTATGGTGCGGCGCTGAAAGCATGGGATCATAGGTCTGCTGCCAATAATGATAATGAGATATCAACCGTTCAACAGGATGGCGCATCCAGGTAATAAAGGTACAAGGCTCACTATCGGCCAGTGGCAAATATTTCACCGGCAAAAAGTGGCCATGAATACAATCATGGGCTTCTACTCCCTGCTCAGCCACAGCAAGCGCTGATGACAGCACTTCTCTGTGTCGCTGCACAGGTGGCTTGCTGATGCTTCTGTCACCATAATCACACAGCAGGCGCTCACCAAACACCTCTTCCAGCGTAGTTCTGAAGCTGGACCCTGCAGTTTTAGGCAAATGAAGAGAAATCAGCTTCATCAGCTTTGCCCTTGCGGCTCAAACGGGTTCCAACCTGTAATGGTACGGAACTCATTGGTATAGAAGCCGGCGTCTTCCCGGGAGTTAATCACATAAGGCGTGATCAGCAGTACCAGCTCGGTAATGTTAACGTCGTCTTCCTGAGACTTGAACAAATAGCCCAGTCCGGGAATATCACCAAAGAAAGGCACCTTGCGCTCTGTGGTGGTGGTGTTACGCCGGATCAACCCCCCCATATATACAGTGTCGCCGCTGTCGGCCAGCAGCTTGGTGTTAAGGGAGCGGGTTTGTATGGGCGGTGTGTCACCACCGCCACCGGTGCCGGGAACACTTACTTCCTGACTGATAGTCAGCTCCACCAGGCCATTCTGGTTAATGGAAGGCGTAATATCCAACGTCAGGCCTACAGAAATATACTGAAATGTGGCCACTTCCTGGTTGTTATCAGAGCCGCCAATCTGGCCGGTTTTCACCGCTATCTGGTCACCCACGTTAATGCTGGCCGACTCCTGATCCAGCGCAATAATGCGCGGCGTAGACAAAATACGCGCCTGGCTATTAGTCAGAGCGGCGTTCAGCCGGGCGGTTACATCAGAGAACACACCCGTCAGGTTAAGAAAGCCAGAGCTTGCCAGCGCACTGGTGCCGCCGGTTATGTCACCGTCAGTAATATCCCAGGACACACCCAAACTGGTGCTGTCTTGCAAAGACACCTCGGCAATAACAGCCTGCAGCAGCACCTGCCGCGGGCGCTGATCCACAAACTTGAGCAGTTCCACCAGACGCTGATAGTCGCTGTAGCGACCGGTAAAGATCAGTGCGTTACGCTTGGCATCCACCACTACTCTATATTCATCAGTTACCACGCTCATGCTCTGGGCGCGGGCATTATTGTTATTATCACGCATGCCGCCACGGTTGCCGGGCAATGGATAGGTGGGCGTCACCATATTGGTGTTGTTGCGCTCAATCTCTTTGTTTGCATTGGCCAGCAGGTCAACACCGGGCTGCTCGCCCTCGCCCATTTCTTTCTGGGCACCAAAAATAGCCGACACCACCTCCCAGGCGTCTGCTGCTTTGGTGTTCTTCATATAATAGGCATATACGCCATCGCCGCTGCCCACTGGTTTAGGCCGATCCAGCCGCGTTACCCAATCTTGGGTATAATCCAGCCAGGCCCGGGTAGATGATGAGATCAGCAGAATATTATTGGACATGGGCACCAGCACCACACCGTTATTGCCTTCTTCTTCATACACCGGCACGCCGGCAGCTTTCAGTGCACGCTGCAAATCTTCCATCAGCTCTTGCTGAGTAAGATAAGAAGGCTGCACCACCGTCATATGGCTAGATACCCGTTTGGGTACGTCAAGTTTTGTCAGCAGCTGATGGATTTTCTCAATATCATCCCGTCGAGAGATCACCATAAGGGCATTCAGGTTGTTCTGAATAAGCACAGTTCCCTGGCTCTCGCGCACAATACGCTCGGCCATGCTGCTGGCTTCAATCATGGGCAAATAGTAAATAGGAATAATCTCTACCACGTTGCCATACTTCAGCTTGGGACCCACTGTTTCAGCCAGCAGAGAAATATTCCCTTTTTCGCCCTTGGAAGAAGGAATCACCGTAACCAGACCATCAGAAACCGTCAGCATCACGCCATTTACCTGCAGGGCTTCTTCAATCAAGCCCAGCATACGATCACTGCTCACCGGCTGGGTTACCCGCAGGGTTACCAGCTGTTCATTGTTTGCCAAAGACTCGTCAACAATATAATCCAGCCCCAGCACGTCCCCCAGCGCCAGGTTAATAAAATAGTTAAGCGGCATGCCATCGGCATTAATGCTTACTTTTTCTTCAGGCAGGGCAATGTTGTTACGCTCAGCAGTGCCAGACTCAGCCTGTCGCAACAAGGGTGCTGCCGGCACATTGCTGCGCGGATTAATAAAGCGCCCGCCCTGGCCAGACAAGGCACCTTCAGTCTCGTTTACAATCACCTGGCTGGAGGCATCACTCATTTTGGTGGCCTGCACGGGTTTTACTGTCATATCTGGCTGAGTAACACAGCCAGACAACACCAGACCGGAGAGCACACAGAGCGCCAACTTGCTGTATGCGGGGGTATATTCCTTTTTACTAAATTTACGCATCTGTAGAAACCTGGTTCAGCTTGTCACTGGAGGATGGGAAAATAACAAAATCGCTGGTGCCATCAGCAGTGGAAATGGTGACGGTATAGTCATTAATTGCCGTCACTTTAGCAACCTCATTCAGGTTGTCGCCCACCTGCACCATTTTCTTGGTCTTGCCGATCAGAAAAACAGCAAATTTCTCGCTGCCACGGGTAATAATGGTGGTCAGCACCGGCTCGGAAGAGACCACTTCTTCTGCAACTTCCTGCTTTTCTGCTTTTTTATCTGCATCATTTCGGCTGCGTCCGCTCACAAACAGGTTGCCCGGTGCCAAATCTGGCCAGGGCTCATACTCGTTCAGCGCAAACCGAAAATTATTGCCACTGGCCGCATCGTCTTCCGCATCACTGCTAATAGACCAGGCAGTCACCACAGTAGCCAGCACGGCACAGGCTGCAAAGCCGGCAATCAGCCTTATATCAAACGGCGTTAACAGGCTCATCTTAAACGCTCCTGCTGCTTAATCTGATCAAGAGCCAGCTTTCGGTATGAAATGAACTTGCCCGAGAGCTTGTATTTAGCCTCGCCTCTCACCTGATAAGGGATCATCTCTATCTCATCGGGAATAATAATGATGTCTGCATCGGCAATACGATACAGGAAGTCCATCAGACTCTGGCTGCTGCCTACAAATCCCCACTCGGTATGAATGCGCTCGCCCAGCCAGCTTTCATAAGCACCATCGCCAAAACGGCGTGACTCAAAAGTAATGTTCAAGGGGTTAAAAATGCCCTCAAGGGTGCTTAATTGCTCAGAAATAGCACCATTATAGGTGCGCGCCTGCAGCAAATGGCTCTGAGCCTTTTGGTGAATGGCATCCACTTTTTCACGAATAGTGTTCACGCTGTCGCGCTTGGCGTTTAACGACTCAAGTTTAATCAGCTGCGCCGAGTCTACTTTAATGGTGTCAATAAACTGGCCACGCCACTGCATATAAGGCAGTACCAAAAACATAAACACCACAATCAGCAAAATGGCCAAGCCCGCCCATTGCACCAGAGGGCTAGACAGCTCACGTTTCAGTTCTTCCTTGTTCTTAAGGGGTAAACGGTCAATGATATTCATGAGTTTTTCAGCCTTACTTCTGCACGAAACACCTGCATGCCCTCATTGTTAAAGGTAATTTCCCCCAGCAGGCGGGCAGTATCTACCGTGTTCATGGAGGTCAGGCTTTCAAGAAACTGATTACTGTCGGTGGCCGCTCCTCTCAGTGTTACCACGCGGTCTTTATAAGAAATACGCTCAATTACCACCTCTGGAGACAGCGCTTTCAGCAGCTCATCCAAATAGCCCACCAGCTGCTGCTGCTGGTTCAGTGCAGCATTAATCTGGTCCATATTTTTAGACACATCCTGAAAATGGCTGCGCGCATCCAGCACATCCTGCACCTCGGCCTGCAGCACATTTACCTCGTCTTTAATGGCACTATGCTTGCTGTTCAGCCAGGCATAATCCAGCCCCATATAACCCAGCCATAGCACAGACAACACCCCAACAGCACGATAAAGCGGCACAGGGTTGGTGAGGTCGAGCTTGTCGGCACGCTTGCCGGCTTGCAGCACACGCCAGCTGGTGTTTGGCTTTAACTCACTCCATTCCAGATCAATACCAATGTGCTCAGCGTCATTGGTAAAGCACACCACCTTGTCGCGCTGGCAAGATAGCACCAAATGACGCTGGTGCGCCATGCGCAACGATCCAATGCGTTCAATCACATCCAGCGCAGACACAGTGCAGGTAAAGGTGGCGTTATCTTCTTTGTAAAACAGCACACTTTTCTGGCCTGTTGCATTCATCATGCCCAGGTAATAAGCCATGGCCGGAACAATATGCGTAATGCCATCGGCAAACTCTGCCTGCTGCTTTTGCCAAATCCATACCGACACCTGCCAGTGGTGGCTTATTTCGTTAACCAGATAATAAAAATCATAATCCGGCCACTCCACCAGGGTTTTCAGCTCATTTTCTACACAGCCGGCAATGTCGTCTTTGGCAATAATGTCGGTTTCATACTGAAACTGCTTGAACAGGCACACACTCTGGGGCACCAGGCCAATTACCCGATCAAAACGCCCCACCTTGCCAGCCGGCGTGGTTGGCTTGCCAGAGCAGGACAAGGGCCACAGCAAGTGCTCTTTCTGAATTTTATTTAACACAACTACCTCTTAGCCTACTGTGCCGTGCTCATTAAAAAATGCCGCTCATGATCCGGAAAGTACCAGAGACGCTTTCTGGGTGGCAGCGGAATAGTGGTTCTTACCTGATACTCAGCACGGGCGCTAACGCCGTTATATTTATACAAAACCCGATAGCGGGAGCTGGGGATCAAAGACTGATCCACAGCAATACCCAAATCAAAAATCATGGCAGAAATATCGTCCCACTTTCTGCGCTCTTTCAGGCTGGTTACCCGCGACACATCGTTATCGGTGAGGCCAAAGGCATGCACCAGCAAAAAATCGGGCACAGCAGCAAAGTTAACAAAACTGGAGCCAGAAAGCGCCAGCACAGAGCGCAGGCCCGGGCGCTCGTCGTTGTCGTTGAACATGTCGGGAGTAATGCCAGGAATAAGCATTAATTCATCCAGGCTTCTGAATGGCGCATTGCGCTCCAGTGCCAGCGCTTCTCCGTCGGCATTCTGACGCTGCCAGCGAATAATATGGTTAACAATGTCGGTTGCCTGCTGTTCATCGGTATAGCCGGTAAACAACCTTACCAGCTCGGCCCTGCGTAAATAGTGCAAACTCAGCAAACCGGCCAGATCCTGCACCGCTACCTCTACGCCGTTTTTCAGTTTGATGAAGGTACCATCGGTAGGAATAAACAAATCGCCCACATTATAACCACCGGGTAACTGCTCGCCGGCAAACATAGACAGCAGCAGTTCTTGCTCGGCATCGTTAATTTTCAGCCTGGCCTGCCACTGCTCCTGCACCAGGGCCGCTTCATCAATCTCGGCATTGGAGCGCACCAGCAAAATGCTCGCCATGGTCACCATAATGGTGATCACAATCAGTGCCAGCGGCAGCACCACGCCTTGCTGCTTATTCACATCACCACCGTGTCTGCATTAATGTCGGCACTCATCTGATAAACCGGAATGGGGAAAAACCAGTCTTTTACCTCTCCGCTGGTAAAATGCAGCTCAAAATGAACACTCAGTGGCAGCAAGCCTTCTTCATCAGCCTGGTAGGCTTTCAACCAAGTGGGCTCATAACGAATGTCAGAGGCATCTCTGAAGCGCGACAGCGCATCTTCAAAATTGGGCGGAGCCAAATAGTCAATGCGGTAGCTTTTTATCTTGTCAAACAACACCAGCTCTTTGGGCTCGGTGTCGCCATAAAAGCCAAGGTAAGGATCCTGATTTACGCTTTCACGATATACCAATGCATAGGCACTGCCTTCACTTTGAAACTCAAACTCCACTTTGGCATAAGTGCCCGGCCCACTAATAGCAGGCGCATTAGACAAAAAGGCAAGCACATATTGATCGCCTTCAAAGTAAGGCATGGCCTCGGCAATGGCAGTCACAAAATTGGAGGTATTGGCCTGGGCAAAGGTGTTTTGAATCCACTGATAGCGGTTATACATTTTTCTGACTTCACTGGTGTTATCTATGCTCTTGCTCCAGTTAAGCCTGCCCTGCTCAAAGCCCAGCATAATCAAAGAAATGGCCATGGAAAACACCGCCAGGGCCACCAGCAGCTCAATAAGCGTAAAACCCTTATGTTTATTTGTCATACCAGCCAAGCTGCTCAAACTCAAAGGCACCACTATTACTACCGCTGCGGTAAGCCACCGCAATTTTATACAACTGCAAAAATTGATCAGAGTCGGCAGTCAGCTCGCCCCGGATCAGCATGGCTGCACTCACCGGCTCAGCTTTCCACTCAAACTGCAGCGCTTCACCCAGATCACCGGCACCTTCTTGTTGCTCACCCGGATTAATTAACGCAATCTGATTGCGCATATTTTCCTCAATCATGGCTTTTTCACGGACAGCATCGGCCTTGGCATGCTGCAGTTGTGCCTGATTGAACATAGGAAACACCACCGAAATGACCGTCACCATAATGGTAATGGCCACCAGCACTTCAATAAGGGTAAAGCCGGAGCTGTGCTTAGCGCTTTTCAATCAACACCTCTCCGTCGGGCATTAACACAAAAATCACCCAATGCCGGCCAGCAGCCGTGGTCAGGTTAATTTCTCCGCCCGACACCATGCCGTCACTGCGAAACATCACCGGCACCTTAATACTGGCCACCAGCTCATGCCTTGCCGCGGCCTGTTCAAGCACATCAGTATTCTGACGCAGGGTCACATTATGCCCCTGCCTGCGCTCATGGCGTATGTGAGCAGACACTTGCTGCCAAAACTGCTCTACCTGCTGCTGCTCCTGAAAGCGGGTATATTGCCCCCACAAACCGGGCACTACTACAGCGGCCGTGATGGCCAGAAGGGCCATCACCACCAGCAGCTCAATGAGGGTAAATCCCTTATGCCGAATCATCGAGATCAGAATTTACCAATATCCTGGTTTTCGTCTTCACCGCCTTTCTGGCCGTCTTTGCCAAGGGTATACAATGCAAACTGGCCATTGTCTTTCAGCTCATAGACATAAGGCTTGTCCCAGGGGTCGAGCGGCACATCCTTGCTCAGGTAAGGGCCATCCCAGGAAGGGGCATCCTGAGGCTCTGTCATCAGCGCCTGCAAGCCCTGCTGAGTGGTAGGAAAATCACCATTATCAAGGCGATAAGTATTAATGGCAGAGGTCAGCAGCTCAATCTGGGCTTCGGCCACCTTGCTTTTGGAAGAGCCCACCTTGTTAAACAGGCTGGGACCCACCAGGCCCGCCAGCAAAGAAATCAGTACCAGTACCACCAGCAGCTCAATCAAGGTAAAGCCGCTATTTTTCTTCATCTGCTTTGCCACTTTCATCTATTTACCATCCAATATCGTTAACAGAAATAATGCCGGAAATAAGTACCACCATAATAGAGCCCACCAGCAGCCCCATTATCATGATGATGGCCGGCTCCAGAATAGACAACGCCCGCTTAATGCCTCTGGTCAAGCGGCGCTCATACAGGTTATTGATCTCTTTAAAACTCTTGGGCAGCGAGGCCCCGGCCTCACCCGATTTAACCAGACGGATCACCATGGGTGGAAAAATATTCTGCTGCTCCAGCGCACTGCCCAGGGTCTGGCCTTCTTTGATCATACCCACCACCCGGTGCAGTTTTCTTGCCATGTTGGCGTCGGAAACGTTGCTAAGCGTAATTTCTACCGCTTCGGTAATTTCCACTCTCGATTCCAGCAGCTTCTGCATGCTGCTGGAAAAGTTAACAATCTGCCAGGCCGACACCAAATCTCTTAAAAACGGCAGCCGGCCAATCACTACCATCAGCTTGCTCTGCAACACGCCCTGGCGGTAAAGATGAAACAACACGCCCACCAGCACCATCAGCAGGCCATAAATCACAGTGGCATTCTCATTAAAGAACCGGGCCCAGCTCAACAGACGCACCAGCGCGCCCTGCTGTGAGTCGTTTGATACCATGCTCTCGAAGTTGGGGATCACATAAGAGAACAGAAAAAATACTACCGCCACACAAATAAAAATAAGAAAAGCCGGATAAGTCAGCGCCGATTTAACCTCAGACACCAGATTCTCTTCCCGCTCAATACGCTCGGCCACACTCAGCAGCGCCTCCGACATATTACCGTTGGCCTCACCCAGGCGCAGCATGGAGCTCACATAAAACGGAAAGGCATCAGGCTGAGCGGCCACCGCATCAGAAAAGCTCATGCCGGAAGATACGTCATCATAAAGCCGCTTGAATACTCTATATACGTTTTTATCTTCCGCCGTATCGGTAAGCAAAAACAAACAGGCATCAATGGCCATGCCACTGGCGCGCAGCGTAGCCAGCTCCCGCAGCGTGGTCATTAACGACTCGCGGCTGATTTTAAACGTAGCGCTGCGGTCTTCCTGCTTCAGCAGCACAATATTCAGCTGCCGGCGGCCCAGCACCTTACGCGCCTCTTGCTCAGATGCCTCGTTCAGCCAGCCATCCAGCAGGCTGCCGTCCTTTTTTCTGGCAATATACCGAAATTGCTTCATCCCACTACCCGCAGCACTTCATCAATGGAGGTTTCACCAAAGGCAGCTCTGAGCAATGCATCCTGGCGCAAATTACGCATATTCTGCTGGTTGGCAATGCTCTGCAGTGCCTGCATGTCTATGTTCACGTCGTAATCGGGTGACCACTCCATCAGCTCAAAAATGGCCAACCGCCCTTTATAACCGGTGCCGTTACAATGATCGCACCCCACCGGCACCCGCCACTCGGGGTTGGCCGGCGCAATCTGTGGCCAGCACTCGCTTACCTCTTGCCAGCCAAGCTCGGCCGCCCGCGCTGCCTGGTGATGCTCGGCCGTGCTGCACACCGGGCACAGTTTTCTTACCAGCCGCTGCGCCATTACGCCCACCAGGGTGGATTTAATCAAATAATCGGGAATGCCAATATCTTTAAGACGCACAAAGCTGCTGGGGGCGTCATTGGTATGCAAAGTAGACAATACAAAGTGGCCGGTAAGAGCCGACTGAATGGCAATTTGTGCGGTTTCTTTATCCCGCATTTCACCAATCAGCATAATGTCGGGATCTTGCCGCAGCGCCGAGCGCAGCACGGTGGCAAAGTCCAGGCCAATGTCGCTGTTCACCTGAATTTGCGTCAGCCCCTTCATCTGATATTCAACCGGATCTTCAACGGTAATAATCTTGTTATTGTCGTCGTTAAGGCTGTGCAAAATGGTGTAAAGCGAGGTAGTTTTACCACTGCCGGTGGGGCCGGTGATCAAAAAAATGCCGTTTTTAAGCGAAATAATCTTGTCGATGGCAACCAGGTGATCCGGAAACATATCCAGCTTTTTCACCGCAGCAGCAGGCTCTTGCTGCTCGTTGCTAAGCAAACGCAGCACGGCGTTCTCACCATAAACGGTGGGCGTGGTAGCCACCCGAATATCCACCTGCATGCCCGACAAACGCACTCGAATGCGGCCATCCTGAGGCAGACGCTTCTCAGAAATATCCAACCCGGCCATCAGCTTAATGCGCGACAGCACAGCCGCATGCTGAGACACACTGGGCTGATCCACGGTGCGCAACACACCATCCACCCGATAACGCACACTGAACTTGTTACGGTTAATCTCAAAGTGAATGTCTGAGGCTTTTTCCTTAATGGCCCGCTGCACACACTCATTCACAAACTTTACCACGGGGGCGGTAGAGCTCTCCTGCTCCAGCACACTGCCACCGTGCATGCTGCCGTGTTCTTCCACATTAGAAAACAACTGGCGCAACTCATAGTTGGAGCACAACAGCGGATGTGCCTGCAGGCCATAATTCTGCTCTACCGAGCTGGCAACAAACTCATCCCAGATATCCAGCTGAGCAATATAAAGGATGTTCTGCTGCTTGTTCAGCAGTACCGGAAACGCCTGCTGCTGGCTCCACCATTCTTCATTAAAGAACTGGCCCAGCAACTCATCGGCAGGTGCCTCGCCACCGCAGTGTTCATCCAAAAACGGCTGTAACAGCGGCAGCTCCAGCTGCACCGACAGCGCCTGCAAAATATCGGCCTCTGTGCAATACCCCTGAGAAACACAAATTTCCCCAAAATAGGGGCGCTTCACAGAAGTTGCCTGCTGCTGAATGCTTAACACATTGTCTACATCGCTTTGCGTGAGCAAACCCTGCTCACACAAAATTTCACCAAGAAACAAAGTCATTCAAAAGTCACCTTCAGGCAGCCTTACAGCAAATCTGCAAAAACCACTTTCATTTTTTTAAAGAAAACGTAAGCAAGCAACAATGCCAGCAACGAGCAACCAAACTGCACAGCCAAGTGTTCCATCATAATATGCTGGCCGGTAAAGCCGGCTCTTATGGTGTCGGCCACGCTACTGATAGGGTTAAGATACAAAAACGTGGCCAGCTCATCCGGGGCCGTTTCCACTGAGAAAAATACCGTGCTGGTAAACAGCAGTATCATACCCAGCACAGGAGTAATTTGTGCCACATCTTTAAAAAACACGCCCAGGGTAGCCAGCAAAAATGCAAACGCCGCCAGCGTAAAAAAATACACAAACACTGCCAGCGCCATATAGCCCAGGCTCAGCCAAGACAGCTCAGCTCCGCTTAACAGAGCATATGCACACACCAGCGCCAGGCCAATTAACAAGTTAACGCACGCTACCAGCACGCAAGACAAGGGCAACAGCTCCACCGGAAAAATGACTTTTTTGACCAGGTTGGTATTGGAGCGAATAATCATGCTGGATGCAGAAATCACATCGGTCAGACAAATGTGACACAAAATGCCCACAAACAGCATTAAGCCATAATTGGCCGTGTTGCCGTCGGGCAGCAACCACTTGGCCTTAAACACCAACACAAACACAGTAGAATAAATAGCCAGCATCATCAGCGGATTAAGAATGGTCCACAAAAAGCCCAGGCTGGTGCCTTTAAAACGCGAATGCAGCTCACGCACCACCAACGACTGCAGCACAGACACCTTTTGTTTTACTCCGCCAAACCCCATTAACTGCGCTCCTGCTACACTCTGCTAAACCCGAAATGCGTCGGGCACGCTACCGCCCCTGGGTTGCAGCCCCCAGAGCGCTGACTTTTTGCAACACGCCATGTAAAACAGCAATAACAACAACCAGTTACTGGCCAAAAATACCAACACAAGGCCAGCTCAAACAGGCGGGCGAATACTACCACATGCCCCATGGCATAAAAACCAGCGGTTAAAATGACTCGGGCATGGTTTTTAAGTACCCTATGCGCGCCCCATCCAGC
The DNA here is from genome assembly GCF_000381965.1 of Oceanimonas smirnovii ATCC BAA-899. Taxonomy (GTDB): domain Bacteria; phylum Pseudomonadota; class Gammaproteobacteria; order Enterobacterales; family Aeromonadaceae; genus Oceanimonas; species Oceanimonas smirnovii. The sequence continues at coordinate 213,771 of NZ_KB908454.1, read as the reverse complement.
TCAGGAACAACGGATTGACCGCCATTAAACAACGCCAGGTATTTTATCTTCACGGCTTTGACCCTCGCGGAGCCGCCCACTATCACCGGCTCTATCGCGAGCAGGCAGCGCAGCAAGGCAAGGTAACCGGCCTGAATATTAACGTGGCTGACCGCAAACGCCACAGCAGCCACAGCCACCAGTGGCAGCTGAATGCCAGCGGCACGCAAAGCAACTACTGCTTTTTAAGCTGGGACGACATAGTGCGCCGGCACTGGGCCAAAGGCTGGCGGCAAATAGTAAGTGATGCCCTGTGTTTTGTTAGCGCTTATTTACTTTCCGGAAAAATATTCCGCTTTGCCAAAGCCTCTCCCAAGCAGCTGATGGCAGGGCTTTATCCGCTTATTTTTTTACTGCTGAGTGTGTTTGCGTCTTTATGGCTGTCGGGCATGGCCGCCGGCCAGCTACCCTGGCAAATGGCGCAATGGCCCGCCGGGCTGGTGTTGTTTGCAGCCCTCATGCACGGCAGCAAATGGCTGGGCAACAAAATGGCGGTGTTCTGGCTGTTGCGCATTTATGCATTCTCGGCGCGCTGGGCCAACGGCAGGGTGCCAGAACTGGAACCCCGCATTAATCACTTTGCCGGCCAGATTGCCAATGCCATTAACGATGAGCGTAACCAGGAAGTGGTGGTCATCGCCCACAGCGTGGGCACCATGGTGGCCATGCCCGCCATGGCACGGGCGCTGGAGCTGATTAGCAACAAAGCCAGGCTGGCCAACCAACGCGTGGTGCTGATCACGCTTGGGCACTGCATTCCGCTGGTAAGCTTTCATCGCAAGGCCAGCACCTTTCGTGCCGACATGCGCGCACTGGGGCACACGCCCGAGCTGCTGTGGCTCGACTACACAGCCCCCACCGACGGAGCCTGCTTTCCGCTGCTGAACCCGGTAACGTCCTGCGGCGAAACCTGCGCCCCCAACGCTGGGCCGCGCATGCTCTCTCCGCGCTTTTTTACGCTATTTCATCCGCCGCGTTATAAAAAACTGCGGCGCGCCTGGTATACCATGCACTTTTTATACTTAATGGCCACCGACAAGCCCGGCCCTTACGACTTTTTTGCCTTTACTGCAGGGCCTCTCGCCATTGCCAGCCAACTGAAGGAGCGAACATGAGCTGCCCGGTATTTCCCAAACCCGCCAAAAGCAAAGCCTCGCTGTGGAAAGTGTTTTTCACCAAGCGTCACTCCTGGCTGGATGCACTCTATGAGCGCAGCTACGGCATGAAAATGGGCGAATACAAACTGCCCGGCCTTACCCTGTATATGGTGAACCAGCCCGAACTGGTAAGAAACGTCATGGTGCAAAACATGGCCAACTTTCCTAAAAACCAGATGCTGGGCGATATTTTAGAGCCGCTGCTGGGCGAAAGTATTTTCACCACCAACGGTGAGCAATGGCAAAAACAGCGAGACATGCTCGATCCGGCCTTTAAACACGCCCGGGTGCAGCAAGTGTTCGGGCTGATGCAAAACGCCGCTCAAGACATGCTGGCACGGCTTAAAAACCACCAGCCCGGGCAAGATATAGATCCGGAAATGACCTTTGTGACTGCCGACATTATTTTTCGCACCATTATGTCGGCCAAACTGAACGAAGCGCAGGCCAACCGCATTCTTGAGGCGTTTGTGCGCTTTCAGGCCGAGTCGCCCAAACTGGCCTTAAAAAAAATGTTCCGTCTGCCCGGCTTTATGCAGCGTGGCGCCAGTGAGCGCCAGCGCATGGCCGCTGCCAAAGAAATTCGCGGCACCATAGAAGACATTATCCGCCCGCGCTATCAGCAGGCCGAGGCCGCCCGCGCCGGCTGCCCCAACGCCAGGGCAGAGCTGGAAAACCAGCAGGATATTCTCTCTTCCCTGCTGCTCACCACAGACCAGAGCACTGGCCAGCCCTTTAACTTCAACGAAATAGTGGATCAAATATCCATGCTGTTTCTGGCCGGCCACGAAACCACCGCCAGTTCACTCACCTGGTCACTCTATTTACTGGCCCTGCACCCGCAGGTGCAGCAAGACGCCTATGAAGAAGTAGCCAGAGTGCTGGCAGAGCAGCCCATGAGCGTGGCAGCCATTCGCAAAATGGTGCTGGTGCGGGACGTCTTCCGGGAAGCCCTGCGGCTCTATCCGCCGGTCGGGTTTTTATCACGCGAGTGCGCTCACGCCACCGAAATGCGAGACAAAAAAATGAAAGCCGGCAGCACCGTTATGGTCTCGCCCTGGCTTATTCACCGCCATAAAGACTACTGGCACAACCCGCACAGCTTTGACCCCTATCGCTTTACCAGCAAAGAGCTGAAAACGCCGCTCAGCAAATCTTACCTGCCCTTTGGTGCCGGCCCGCGGGTGTGCATTGGTGCCGCCTTTGCCCAGCAGGAATCCAGCCTGATACTGGCCAGCATTTTGCAGCACTACCACATATCCATGCCACAAGGCTTTGAGCCACAGCCCGTGGGCCGGCTCACCATTCGATCCGAAAACGGGCTGCAGCTAATTCTCACACCAAGGAACAAGCAAGAACCATGAAAGAACGCATAGCCGGCTTTATTTTAATGTGCGCCGTAGTGCCTCTGGCCGTATTAGGCTATCTCATCATTTGTTATGTAGGCTTTTTAGGTAAAACCGAACGCGCCCGCAGCGGCGTGCGCGCGCTGGATCACTTTGTAAACGCCTCCGTTTTTAACGGCTACGCATGGGAATCCATTTCATCCCACGCCTGGCGCGAGCGCGACAATAAAAAATGGGCCATGTTCGTGATTTGGGTCACAAATAAATTTCAGCAAGACCACTGCCGGCGCGCCAACAAACGCGAACAGCCCCTGGTAGATTTAATGCTGCAGAAGGGACTGCACAAACAAACGATCAAGTAACAGCATTTGCTCCTCCCCCTTTCTAAGGGTGAAGGCCGGGAGGGGGCTGCAACAGACCCCACCCTGACCCTCCCCTTAAAAAGGGGAGGGAATCGTTTCTGCCACTCCCCCTTTTTAAGGTAAGCCATCTTTGCTCCTCCCCATTTTCAAGGGGGAGGCTGGGAGGGGGTTGCAACAGACCCCACCCTGACCCTCCCCTTAAAAAGGGGAGGGAATCGTTTCTGCCCCTCCCCCTTTCTAAGGGTGAAGGCCGAGAGGGGGTTAACTTACAGCTTACGGCTTACAGCTCCCGTCCGAAGGACGGGATCACTTTTTCATTAATACCAAATTTCAGTTGTGCTATTATCCCGCCGCCAAGAAAGTGAGCATCATCAAAAAAATTTCACAGGATTTGAATGAAATCAGCCTTGCTACTCCAGGGACCACTAGGACCTTTCTTCCAGCATTTCTCTCGCTTCCTCAGCGAGCAAGGCGTAGCTGTACACAAAATTCACTTCAATGGTGGCGACGGCTGCTGGCCCTGCCGCGGTGAAAATATTCACTACACCGGCAGCCTGCCCGAATGGCGGCATTTTCTGCACAACTACATTAGCAAAAACGAAATTGACACCGTTTTCTGCTACAGCGACTGCCGCGAATATCACGCAATAGCCCGCATTTATTGCCAAAGCCACAACATACGCTTTTTTGTATTTGAAGAAGGCTACCTGCGCCCGCACTACATCACGCTGGAGCAGCACGGTGTAAACGCCCACAGCCCCTGGTATGGCAAACTGGCACAAGAGCTGCCCAAACAAAGCCCCGAGCGGGTGCACCATGAGTTTGATATAAAAGCCAACTTCAAGCGCCGCATTTATTTTGCCATGCGCTACTACGCCAGCATGCACTGCCGGCGCTGGCGCTTTCGGCATTATGTACACCATCGTCACCGCCCCTACTGGAAAGAAGGCATAGCCTGGCTTAAAGGCTGGTATACCAAATATACCCACACCGCCCACGACAAGGGGCTGCTGCAAACCCTGGCAGACCATCACTCAAAGCACATATTTCTGGTGCCCCTGCAGGTGGCAGACGACTTTCAGATCCGTGAACACTCGCACTTTAACGATGTGGCAGAATCCATTATTCACATAATGGACTCATTTGCAGCAAATGCGTCACCCAATGACGTGCTCTTGTTCAAGCACCACCCCATGGACAGGGGCTACACCAACTATACCAGGCTCATTCATAACCTGGCTGCAGAGCACGGATTAACCGGCCGCGTGTTCTACGGCTATGAGCTGCCTCTGCCCGAGGTATATCGGCACTGCAAGGGCGTGGTAACAGTAAACAGCACAGTGGGCATGTCGGCCCTGTTGCACCATGTGCCCACCATTACCCTGGGCAAAGCCCTGTATGACGTGCCCGGCCTCACCAGCCAGTGCACGCTAGATGAATTTTGGCAAGCACCGCAGCCGGTAAGTGATGACCTGTTTAAACGCCTGCGCGCGTTTTTATTAAAACACACTCAGCTGAACGGCAGCTTTTATTGCCGGCCCCACAGCACCTGCCGGCAAATTTGGCAACGGCTGCAGCAGCAGGCACAACCGCCCATACGCCAGCGGCCCAAACTGGTTATAGAAAAAGAACAAGTTTTAGCCACCAAAACCAAGCAAGAGGTGGCCTGAACCAAGGGCTGATCGCAACGCCACAAACAAAATGGTAGTATTCAGCCCGCAAAAAATAACGCTGACCATGCAAAATGCGAAAGCGTTTAAATAACACTCAATCGGCGAATTGGGAGCCGCACCCCAAGGGCGGTAGCGTGCCTTTTTTACAGAAATCTTCAGTTAAAGCGAGTAGCACCATGTCTTTGATACGCACAACTCTGGTGGCTCTGAGCCTTGCTCTGGCCGGCTGCGCCAGCCAGCCTGCTGCCACCACCAGCGCAAACACCGTAAACAGCACGCCGCTTAATGAATTTTTAAGCAACGCCGCCAGCCACAGCGCCACCCAGCTGGCCACCAGCCCCTGGGGCCCCAATGTGCAGATAACCGCCGGTGCCACTTACTTCGCGGCCAGCGGCAAAACCTGCCGTCCGCTGCAGATAACGCTGCCAGCCGGCAGCCAGCAAGAACAAATAGCCTGCCAGGCTAAAAACGGGGAATGGCAACTCACCCGATCCCTTCGGGAGCTGTAAGCTAACCCCTTCGGGAGCTGTAAGCTATAAGCTGTCAGCTGTAAGTTAAAACACCAAACCCCACCCCGGCCCTCCCCTTAACAAGGGGAGGGAGAGTATTGCTCCTCCCCCTTTTTAAGGTAGGCAGCACACGTTTTGCTCCTCCCCCTTTTAAGGTAGGCAGCACACGTTTTGCTCCTCCCCCTTTTTAAGGGGGAGGCTGGGAGGGGGTTAACTTACAGCTGATAGCTTACGGCTTATAGCTGCTTTGAGCCCTGTAGGCCCCAATTTATTGGGGCAACACCACCACACGCGCTAAACATCGCCCGAATAAATTCGGGCCTACAAAATTCCGAGAACACCACATGTCACTAAAAAAACTCATCATGCCCCTGGGGTTACTCATGCTGGCGGGTCAGTCCCACGCCCAACTCATTGGTATAAACGCCGGCGAACTGCCTGCTGAACAACAAAGCCGCTTTAACGCACCGTCCGAGTCGGACAAGGCCGCACAAAACAGCAACACCCAATGGCACAATGCCCGCTACGGCGTGCCAGGTGCCACCATGGCACAACAAGACTATCCGAGCTTTGGCAGCCACCTGTTTACCGGTGGTTTCAGCGGTGTGCGTGCCGATGGCCTGAACCCCGACTACATTATTACTCCCGGTGATCAGGTCACCCTGCGGGTGTGGGGCGCAGTAGAAATAGACAGAGTGCTGCCGGTTGATGCACAGGGCAATATTTTCATTCCCGGCGTGGGCCCCATTAAAGTGCAGGGCATAAAGCACGGCCAGCTGGATGCCAAAGTGCGCAACGCCGTTAACTCCATTTATTCCAATAACGTGCAGGTATACACCAACCTGCAGGGCGTGCAGCCGGTCTCCGTGTTTGTCACCGGATATGTGCAAAACCCCGGCCGTTTTGCCGGCACTCCCAGCGACTCGCTGCTTTATTTTATTGATCAGGCCGGCGGCATAGACAGCGCCACCGGCAGCTATCGTAAAGTGCACCTCAAGCGCCACGGCAAAACCATTGCCACCGCCGATCTCTACGCCTTTTTGCTGAACGGCACCCTGCCCAATGTGCAGCTGAAAGACGGCGACACCATAGTAGTAGAAGAGCGCGGCCCTACCGTTATCGTAGACGGTGACGTAGCCCGCCCCTACCGCTATGAGCTGCAGCCCAACCAAATGACCGGGCAAGAGCTGCTTAATCTGGCCCGGCTCAAATCTAACGTCACTCACGTGCTTCTGCGCGGTGCCCGCACGCAGGGCCCCATTTCGCGCTACGTAAAACTGGACGAACTCAGCCAGCAGCAACTTAAAAGCGGTGATCAGGTTATTTTCAGCAGCGACATGCGCGACAACACTATAGTAGTGCAGCTGGAAGGCAGCTATTACGGCCCGTCCCGCTTTGCCCTGCCCCGTGATGCCCGCCTGCACGAGCTGCTGAACGCCGTGGCCGTGCCACAAAACATGACCGACACCAACAGCATCTCGCTGAAGCGGGTAAGCGTGGCCGAGCGCCAGAAACAGGCCCTGGATGAAAGCCTGGCCCGGCTGGAAACCACCTATATGGGTGCCTCATCTTCTACCGCAGAAGAAGCCGAAATTCGAGTGCGCGAGGCAGAGCTTATCAGCCAGTTTATTGAACGCGCCCGGCAAGTAGAGCCCAGCGGCCGGCTGGTGCTGGCCAACAACGGCACCATCAGTGACATTCGCCTGCAAGACGGTGACGTAATCACCATTCCCGAAACCTCCGATTCGGTGCTGATAAGCGGTGAAGTACTGGTGCCCCAGTCTGTGGTGTTTAACGCCAACCGCAGTGCCAGAGACTATATAGAAGGAGCCGGCGGCTTTACTGACCATGCTAACGAAAGCCGCATTCTGGTAGTGCGCCAGAACGGCGAAGTGCGCGAAGCAGACGACGTAACCCTGCGCCCGGGTGATGAAATTCTGGTGCTGCCCAAGGCCCCCACCAAAAACCTGCAACTGGCCGGCACCATTACCCAAATTCTTTACCAGATTGCCATTGCTGCCAAAGTAGCGGTAGATATTTAATGAGCACCATGCAAAGCCGCACCCCCTGGCAGGTAACCCGCAGCGTGTGGTTTGCCATGTTTGTGCGCGAAGCCGTTTCGCGCACCATGGCCAATCGCATGGGCTGGTTCTGGATGATTGCAGAGCCACTGGCCATGATCACTATCATGTCTTTCGTACGTTCTTTTCTAAAAGGAGGCAACAACTTCATTATTGGAGCTGATTTTACCCCCTGGATGATAGTAGGCATGATGGGCTTCTATATGGTTCGAGAGAGTATGACACGCAGCCAAGGCGCAATAAACGCCAGCAAAGCGCTGTTTGCCTATCGCCAGGTTCACCCCAGTGATGCTGTGTTTGTAAGGGTATACCTGGACGGCATGCTCAGAACCGTTGTATTCCTGCTGTTTATATTGGGTGGCCTGCTGCTGGGGTTAGACCTTTTTCCGGATAACGCCATAAAAGCACTGTTTGGCTGGCTCTCGCTGTGGATTTTAGGGCTAGGGTTTGGTTTAGTTTTATCCGTTACAGGCCCACTTATTCCGGAAACAGCAAAAATAATCAGCATGCTGACCATGCCACTGCTTTTTGTTTCTGGTGTAATTTTACCGCTGAACATGCTACCTCATTATCTGCTTGAATACTTAATGCTCAACCCCATCGCTCACGGGCTGGAGTTTATTCGTGCCGGCTTTTTTGAAAACTACAGAGTAGTATATGGCACCAGTGAAACTTACTTATGGCTATGGGCGTTATCTTTAAACTCGCTGGGCCTGCTTTTGCATGTTCGCTATAAAGAAAGGCTGAAAGCACAATGATCGAAATCAGCAATCTTTATAAACGCTACAACAGCCGTGACGGTCGTGAGGCCCCCTGGGTATTGCAAGACATTAACCTCACCATTCCCACCAACGTAAGCGTCGGCCTGCTGGGCCGCAATGGTGCTGGCAAAAGTACCCTGCTGCGCTTAATTGCCGGCATGGACAACCCGGAAAAAGGCACAGTACAGCGCCACTGCAAAGTATCCTGGCCCATTGGCCTTGCGGGTGGTTTTCAGGGCACCATGACCGGGCGGCAAAACGTAAAATTTGTGGCCAGAGTGCACGGTGCCCGCCATGAAGAAGTGCAGCGTATTATTCGCTATGTAGAAGAATTCTCTGAGCTGGGGGCAGCGTTCGACCGGCCCATCAAGACGTATTCTTCCGGCATGCGCTCGCGGCTGAACTTTGGCTTGTCTCTGGCGTTTGACTTTGATGTGTACCTCTCGGACGAAGCCACCGCCGTAGGTGACCGGGCTTTTAAAGCAAAAGCCAGTAAAGCCTTTAAAGATAAAGTAGGCCAGTCCAGCCTGATTATTGTCTCGCACGCAGAAGGCATTCTAAAAGAGCTCTGCCAGGCCGGCATATACCTTAAAAACGGCCAGGCCCATTGGTATGACGACATAAATGACGCCATAGCGGCTTATCACGAAGAAACGTCCCCGCCTCCGGCGGGGTAAAACCCCCTCCCACCCTCCCCCTTGATAAGGGGGAGGAGCAAAAACTCCCTCCCCTTTTTAAGGGGGGCCAAACGCTTTGCTCCCTCCCCTTTTTAAGGGGAGGGTTGGGGTGGGGTTAAAACAAACAACACAGAACAAACAAGCACAACGCAGAAGCCACAAACAACGCCGCGCAACTTAAAGCTGACAGCTTAAAGCTTACAGCTATGTCACCGCGGCTATAGAACATCTTCTTACTCAAATTTAGAACTGAGATCCCATGAAGCACTTTGTTAAACGAAATCCCCACTGGGCACTCGCCCTTGCGGCCATCATCGCCGTTGCCTTCTACTGGTTTGCCTGGGCATCAGACAGATATGTATCCCGCGCCACCGTAGTGCTGGAAAGCCCGCAAATAGCCGCTCCCGAGTTCAGTTTTGACAGCTTAATAACTGGCAATGGCGGCCACGGCGATTTGTTACTGCTGCGCGAACACCTGCTCTCTACCGACATGCTTAACACAGTGCTCAAGCAACTGCCCTTTCGCGAGCACTACAGCGAAAATGGCGACCTGTTTGCCAGCCTGTGGAACAAAGACGCCCCCATAGAAGAGCTGCACAAATACTATAAAAAGCGCGTAAGCGTAGAGCTGGACGAATACGCCGGCGTGCTGAACATAGAAGTACAGGCCTTTACCCCTCAGTTTGCTCACGATCTGGCTCAATTGCTGCTCAGCGCCGGCGAAAACCACATGAACGACATGGGCCAGCGCCTGGCAGAAGAGCAGGTTAAATTCCTGGAAAAACAAACCGACCGCCTGGGTGACCGGCTGGATGAAGCCCGTGCCAACCTGCTGGCCTTCCAGAACGAACATGGTCTTATCTCACCCATTCATACCGTAGAAAGCCTTAACCAGGTAGTGGGCACGCTGGAAGGCGAACTGGCCCGCCTGCAGGCCCGCTACACAGCTGCACAAAGCTACCAGAGCGTGCGCTCTGCCGAGCTGGTGCAAATAAAAGCCGAAATAAACGCCCTGCAACAGCAAATTGGCAAAGAGCAAAACCGCCTGGCCAAAGAAACCGGCAGTGCCCTTAACCAGATTTCTGCCGGCTATCAGGCCTTGGAGCTGAAAGCCCAGTTTGCTCAGCAAACCTACTCCAGCGCCCTGGCCGCACTGGAAAGCACCCGCATAGAAGCCGCCCGCAAGCTCAAGCAGGTGAGCGTGCTGCAAAGCCCGCTGCAGCCGGAGTATGCCACTCAGCCCGAGCGGCTTTACAACACCACCATTTTTGCACTCATCACCCTGTTTCTGGCCTTTATTGCCAACATGATGATGCTGATCATTCGTGACCACCGCGACTAAGTACACAGGTACCCCAAATGCTAAACATTAAAAAGACTTCATCTTCCGTTCAGCGCAAAGGCATTATTCTGGCCGGTGGCTCGGGCACCCGGCTCTACCCGCTGACTAAAGCGGTCAGCAAACAGCTGATGCCGGTATATGACAAACCCATGATCTACTACCCGCTCAGCACCCTGATGCTGGCCGGCATTAAAGATATTTTAATTATCTCCACGCCTACCGACTTGCCCCGCTTTCAGGATCTGTTAGGAGACGGCAGCGAATGGGGTATTAACCTCAGCTATAAAGTGCAACCCACGCCAGATGGCCTGGCTCAGGCCTTTATTCTGGGCGAAGAGTTTATTGGCGACTCGCCTGTGTGTTTGATCCTGGGAGACAACCTCTTCTTTGGCCATAACCTCACCGACTCGCTGAACAGAGCTAACCAGCAACAGCAAGGTGCTACCATTTTTGGCTACCATGTGCAAAACCCCACCGCTTACGGTGTGGCCGAATTCGACGAAAACGGCAAAGTACTGTCTCTGGAAGAAAAACCTGCTCAGCCCAAGTCCAACTTTGCGGTGCCCGGCCTTTATTTCTACGACAACAACGTAGTGAACATTGCCAAATCTATTAAACCCTCTGCCCGGGGCGAGCTGGAAATTACCGACGTAAACAAAGCCTATTTACAAGACGGACTGCTGAACGTAGAGCCGCTGGGCCGCGGCAGCGCCTGGCTGGACACCGGCACCCACGACGATCTGCTGGAAGCCGGCCACTTTATTTCCACCATAGAAAAACGCCAGGGTCTTAAAGTGTGCTGCCCGGAAGAAATTGCCTGGCGTTTTGGTTATATCGACGATGCTCAGCTAAAAGCCCTGGCCGACCCCATGAAGAAAAACGGTTATGGCCAGTACTTGCTTAACCTGCTTAAAGAAACCGGTTTTAAAAGAAGTTATAAGGCTTAATCATGAAGATGATCGACACCGCCATTCCTGAGGTAAAAATCATTGAAGCCACCGTATTTGGTGATGAGCGTGGCTTTTTTATGGAAACCTTTCGCCAGAACTTTTTTGATGAGCTGACCGGTGGCAAACCCTTTGTGCAAGACAACCACTCGCGCTCAGTGCAGGGCATTTTACGTGGTTTGCATTATCAAATTCAGCAGCCTCAGGGCAAACTGGTGCGGGTGGTAAGCGGCGAAGTCTATGACGTGGCCGTAGACATGCGCAAAAACTCCCCCACCTTTGGCCAGCATGTGGGTGTGGTGCTTTCTGCAGAGAATAAACGCCAGTTCTGGGTGCCCGAAGGCTTTGCTCATGGCTTTTATGTAATGAGCGACAGTGCAGACTTTGTTTACAAGTGCACCAACTACTACGCTCCCGAGCACGACCGCAGCCTGCGCTGGAACGACCCGGAGCTGAACATAAACTGGCCCCTGGTAAACGGAGAACAACCCACCCTCTCCGAAAAAGACACCAAGGCCCCCCTGCTGGCCGAAGCTGATACATTTTAAAGCTTATTTTTTACTTACAGCTGATAGCTTAAGGCTGACAGCTAACACCCCCGAAGGGGCATTTTGATGTACATTCTAATCATCGGCAAAAACGGCCAGCTTGCCCATGAACTGGCCAACAGCATTCCTGCCGGCATAACCGCAAAGTTTTTATCCAGCCACGATCTGGACATAAGCAACCAGGCTGCAGTGCATACCCTTATTGCTACCGAGCAGCCAGACGCTGTAATCAACGCCGCCGCCTACACTGCCGTAGACAAAGCCGAAACCGAACAAGAGCAGGCTTTTGCGGTAAACGCCAAAGGGCCGCAATATCTGGCTGAAGCCTGCCGGGCAGTGGGCGCTCACCTGGTGCAGGTGTCTACCGACTTTGTATTTGACGGCACCGCCAACACCCCTTATTTGCCGAACAGCACCACCAACCCGGTAAGCGTATATGGCAGCAGCAAGCTGGCCGGTGAACGAGGCGTGCAACAAGCTCTGCCCTCTGCCACCATTATTCGCACCAGCTGGGTATATAGCAGCCACGGCAATAACTTTGTAAAAACCATGCTGCGGTTAATGAAAGAAAAAGAACAGCTGGGCGTAGTGGCCGATCAAATTGGTGCCCCCACCTGGGCTGCCGGCCTGGCACGAGTTTGCTGGCAGGCCGCACAGCAAAAACCGGCAGGCATTTTTCACTGGAGCGATGCCGGTGTAGCCAGCTGGTATGACTTTGCGGTGGCTATTCAGTCTTTGGCACGATGCAAGGGGCTGCTTAACAAGCAGATTCCGGTTAATGCCATAGCCACCGCAGACTACCCCACTCCGGCTAAACGCCCCAGTTACAGCGTGTTAAGCAGCAAACAGCTGTGCCAGGCACTGGGCATAGGCCAAATACACTGGCGGGAGCAACTTAACGCCATGTTAAACGAGCTTTAAGAGAACGATATGACGCAAATGCAACCCCATACGTTAGTGCATATTGGCGCAGGTAACGGCAGCGACAATACAGAAAACACCGCCTGGCAAAAACAAATATTAATAGAGCCACTGCCCTCTGCCGCAGAAGCACTACGCACCGCTACCAAGACTGAGCCAAACACTGAAGTATGGGAGTTGGCCATAAGCTGCCATGGCAACAACCAGCCAGCACCATTTACCGAATATAACCTTGCTGATTATAGCGGCCTGCAAGCAGACAATAACCTGAGTGAGCTTTATCCGGGCATTAAGGTTATGCAGCAGCACACCGTAACCACACTCACTCCTGCTGCGCTGTTAGACAAGCTGCAACTGGTGGCACAAGAACATAACAAGCTGATTATTCACGCCAACGGAGAAACAGCCGCCATAGCCCATGCTCTGGCGGCACAAGGCCAGCTAACACTGTTTGCCGAGCTGGAAATAAACCTTGCCAGCGAGCTTTATCATCAAGAAATAACAGCAGCTGAACTCAGCACACTGCTTGAGCAAGAGTATGATCTGGTAAAAAGCACTCAAAATGATCCTGAAGTGACTGTTCAGCACTGGCAGAAAAACCAGCATAAAATAACCAGCAACTTACTTCAGCAAGAGTTAACGCAGCTGCAAACCAAACTCGAGCAAAGCAACACCCAGCTTGCCGAACAGCAGCAACAAAACAAGCAACTGCAAACCAAGCTAGAGCAAAGCAACGCTCAACTCACCGAGCAGCAGCAACACACCAAACAGCTGCAAACTAAGCTCGAGCAAAGCAACGCTCAACTCACCGAGCAGCAGCAACACACCAAGCAGCTAGCCACCAAACTAGAGCAAAGCAACGCTCAACTCACCGAGCAGCAGCAACAAAACAAGCAGCTGAAGAACAAAGAAACAACACTTTCAGACCTACAGAAAAAACATATTGCTCTGTGTGAAAAGCACCAGAAACTACAAAGTGATCATCAGAGAGTGCAATCTCGCCAAAAATTACTGGAAAATGAGCTACTTAAAGCAGAGTCACAAATAGAACTAATTAAAGAACTTATGTTCAGCGGCAACACTATTTAACGGAAAAAACATGACTAAAACTTTTTTGATCACTGGCGGCGCCGGCTTTATCGGCTCGGCCGTGGTACGTGAGCTAATCAACAACACCAAACATAAAGTAGTAAATCTGGACAAACTTACCTACGCCGGCAACCTGGAGTCGCTGGCCAGTGTAGAAAACAACCCGCGCTATACCTTTGTTCAGGCGGATATTTGCGATGCAGCCGCCATGCAGACAGTGTTTTCACAGCACCAGCCCGACATAGTGATGCACCTGGCTGCAGAAAGCCACGTAGACCGCTCTATAGACGGCCCCGCCGAGTTTATTCAAACCAACATTGTAGGCACCTACACCCTGCTGGAAGCTGCTCGCAGTTACTGGAGCGCGCTTAAAACTTCCGCGCCGGAAAAAGCCGCCGGATTCCGTTTTCATCATATCTCTACCGACGAAGTATACGGTGACCTGCACGGCACTGATGATCTGTTTACCGAAACCACCTCTTACGCGCCCAGCTCGCCCTACTCCGCCAGCAAGGCCAGCTCCGATCACATGGTGCGGGCCTGGCAGCGCACCTTTAGCCTGCCTACTCTGGTAACCAACTGCTCCAACAACTACGGCCCTTACCACTTCCCGGAAAAGCTGATCCCGCTGATGATACTTAACGCCCTGGCCGGTAAACCCCTGCCGGTGTATGGCGACGGCAAACAAATTCGCGACTGGCTGTTTGTGGAAGACCATGCCCGCGCCCTGATCCTGGTGGCCCAGCAAGGTGTCATTGGTGACACCTACAACATTGGCGGCCATAACGAAAAGCAGAACATAGAGGTGGTGCACACCCTTTGTGACATTCTGCAGGAGCTGGTACCGCAAGAACGCAGTTACCGTGAGTTGATAACTTATGTAAAAGATCGCCCGGGCCACGATGTGCGCTATGCCATTGATGCCTCAAAAATAGAACGTGAGCTCGGCTGGAAACCAGTTGAAACATTTGAAACCGGATTGCGTAAAACCATGGAATGGTATCTTAATAACAAAGACTGGTGGCAACGAGTGCAAAATGGCAGTTATCAGGGTGGACGCTTGGGAGCGGGCGCGTAAGTTTTCATTCATATATTGATGCCATTTCTTATACACAGCTAGAGCAATAATATTCTCAATCTGAAGTGGCATCTTGCCTTATTAATGGCTGGAGTTGTGAATGACTGAAGTTAAAAAAAACGTCAAACAAAACAAAAAAACCATACGCAGTTCAGATGAAAACCAAACGCCTCATAGCCTGTGTGATAACCGTGCAGAACGTCTCCAGCCAAATAGTGAGCAGCAGGTTTATCTTGAAGCAATGATGCTATGGCATGCCGGTGAGTGGCAGGCACTGGCAGAGCTGAATATAGTAAATCTTAAAAAACACCCTCAATTTATTGAGTTAACAAGCATTAAGGTTGTTGCCAATTGTCAGTTAGGAAATATGAATGAGGCAAGCAAGTTATTAAAAACCTTGCCTCATAAAAATAAAAATGCCATATGCATTCTAATATCCGGTGTTTTTAACAGTCTTGCAAGATCAAGAGTGACCTTGGATCATATGCAGAACGCTAAAAAACACTTTGAGCAGGCAGCAATAACTGCTTCATTTACTCAAAACCAGATACTAACCCAGGCCCGTTGGATTCAACAACTTTCTCAGCTTGGCATAAGCACTGAAGAAACCACATTCAGTGTAAAAACCATTAATAAAATAGCACTGGGTGATGCTTGGGCCGGTAACACCGTGAACACGGTAATCTTTCGCCACCATGGCATTTTTACTCGTAACGGCTGGCAATATACCACCTTTTATGTAGACCAGCATACCCTGCGCGTAGTACAGCGAAACCTGAACAACGGCGAAATGCTGCAGAGTGATATAAAGGGCGATTACAACATTAAGGACGCCCACAACAGCATCAGCCTGGGCATGGACAGAGACGGCTATCTCCATATCAGCTACGATCACCATGGCACCCAGTTAAAATATCGTCGCAGCCTGGCACCGGAGTGCATAGCAAACTGGAGTGATGAGCTGGCCATGACCGGCCAGCGAGAAACAAAGGTCACCTATCCGGCCTTTTTAATGCCGTCCGAAAATGCGCCGCTACAATTACTGTATCGTGATGGAAATCATCAAAAAGGCTCAGCCTTTATCAAACAATACTCTGAAGCAGAGCAATGCTGGCAAGACTCTGATACAGCCATTTTATCAGGATCAACCAATAGCCCCTGGACCAGTAATGCTTACTGGAACCATCCTGTGCGGGATGATAATGGAACCTTACATTTAAGCTTTGTCTGGCGTACACATAGCATTGGTGAAGAACAGCAGATTAATAATCTAAATGTCTGCTACGCCCAATCTTTTGATAATGGCCAAAGCTGGCATTCATCAAATCTTAAGCCCTTTCAGTTACCCATTACTCAAGTGAATGCCGAAGTGGTTTGGCCAATATCTCCGGCCAGCAACCTGATTAACCAGTGCAGCATGGCAGTAGACAGCCGTAACCGGCCGCATATTGTGTTTTACGCCAACGATGAAAACGACATAGTGCAATATCAACATCTATGGTTTGACGGTAGTAAATGGCAACACCAGACTATTTCAAACCGTATATCAGGCTTTGATTTATGTGGTGGTGGTACCTTACGTATACCTATTTCACGCCCGGATATTATAATAGACAAGCAGGATAATGTATTTGTTATTTACCGTGGGGATTTAACCGGCGACTGCATGGCTGCGCTGTGTTTAAAGGCACCAAATTACACTTATTATCCGGCAAATCAAAAAATACTGCACCCCGAGCCATTAGGCCTGACCGAACCGGTAATAGACCGGCTTCGCTGGCAGCAACAGCAAGTATTAAGCCTGTTGCTGCAACATAACGACCAGCCCAACCACGACATTGGCCATGCTAACGTCGTAAAGCCTATTTGTATTCTAGACGTAGAATTTAACGCATAATTATTATTTTCAGCAAATTTCAGAGAGTAAAAATGGCAGTGAATACACAAGCCCCGGCCACCAGAAGCATAACACAAACGTATCTGGCACAAGGTAATTCGGCCATGCGAGCTGGCCATTACAGCCAGGCACTGGCGCTGTTTGAACAGGCATTAAAACAGTCACCAGCATTGGCGAAGGTAATTGAATTTAATATACAGCTGGCGCAGCAAAAACTTGGTAAAACTACTCCTGCCAAACTTGGAAAGCCATCGACCAAAAGTGTTAGCTCATCACCTGCACAGTTGTATGGCATTAATAGCGAAAGCTGTACGGTAGACATTGTTGTGCCTGTATATAACGCCTATGAAGATGTGCAGCGCTGTTTAGAAGCAATAGAGCGCAACACTGATGGCTTTAAGGTTAATGTATATATTGTTAACGATGGCTCTGAAGCACCTACAACTAAATGGCTAAGAGCGTTTTGTAAGAATAAGCCGATGTTTGTTTTAACGGAAAACGAGAAAAACAAAGGTTATACGCCAACAGTAAACGTAGGGCTTCGCCAGTGCAAAAGTGACTATATTGTTACGTTAAACAGCGACACTATTGTCACCAAAGGATGGTTAAGTGGCTTGGTACGCTGCTTCAAAGCTAATCCTGACTTAGGTGTTGCCGGCCCGTTATCAAATGCTGCCAGCTGGCAAAATGTTCCGATATTGCTGGATGAACACAATCAGTTTGCTGTAAATGAATTACCACAAGGCTGGAGTGCAGATGATATGGCCTTACTGGTACGTAATGCCAGCAAACGTTATTACCCACAAGTACCTTTTGTAAATGGCTTTTGCTTTATGATTGCCAAAGCTGCATTTGACAAAGTTGGCCTATTAGATGAAGCGACCTTTCCAACGGGTTATGGTGAAGAAAACGACTACTGCATAAGGGTTGCGCAAGCAGGCTTCAAATTAGCAATCTGTGACGACACTTATGTTTTTCATGCCAAGTCCAAAAGTTTCGGTCATGAAAAAAGAAAAAAGCTATCAAAAATAGGTTCGAATGCGCTGAAAACAAAACATGGCAAAGATAAAGTAAATAAACTGGCTGGCAAAATTCGTGACATGCCAATATTTAATGACATACGCGAGCAGGTTCAACAGACTTTAACAAAGTCATTTAACAAACCAGTTAAAGATCTTTTACTAAACAGAATTTTATTTTTGTTACCAGTGTCTGGCGGTGGTGGTGGCGTGCATTCCATCGTCCAAGAAACCATGGGCATGCGCCGTATTGGTTTACTGGCTAAAATTGCAGTACCGAAAAAGCATCGTCCTAAATTTATTAAGAGATACGAAGACATTGATGTTGTAGAAGACTTGTTCGTAGGATTTGAACCTCATGAGCTGGGTGAGCTTTCGAAAAAGTTTGATGTTATTGTGGGCACTATTTATACCTCAATGAAACTGGTTAAAGAAGTCGTAGATGCCAACCCAGAAATTCAACCTGCTTACTATGTACAGGATTACGAACCGTTATTTTCTGAGCCTGGCACTCCTGAGTGGCAAGAGGCACGTGACTCTTATACCTTAGTACCAAATGCGATACTGTTTGCCAAAACAGACTGGATCTGCCAGAAGGTGTATGAAGAACATGGTGTACATGTACGCAAGGTATCACCGAGTATTGACCATGATGTATATAAACCTGATCCACTGGCAAAGAAACGTGCAGGTCTTGAAGATAAAATAGTTATCTCGGCAATGATTAGACCTAAAACACCACGTCGGGGGGCTGAGCGGACCATGCGTGTGTTAAAGCGGGTGTCTGATCACTTTGGTGATAAGGTACATATTGAGTTATTCGGTTGTACAGAAGATGACCCGTTATTTCAGCAATTAGAGCGTGGCTTTAAATACAATAACAACGGTGAGCTAACACGATTAGATGTAGCAGCGGTGTTGAAAAAATCTGATTTTTTTATCGACATTTCAGATTATCAAGCATTTGGTCGTACTGGACTTGAGGCAATGGCGTGCGGTGCTACACTACTGTCTACAAAGTTCGGTGGTGTTTATGAATATGTTATAGATAAAATTAATTCTTATCTTGTTGATCCATTTAACGAGAGCTGTGTATTGAAGAGCATTATTGACATAGTGGAAACATCACAATATAACACTCTTAGAGTAAACGCTATTTCTACTGCTGCTGAATATTCTATCCATAAAGCTTGCATTTCAGAACTGAAGGTTCTCCATGAATGACTTTATTAAATTAATCAGTGAGATTAAAGAGAACGAGTGTATTCCTGAGAGTGTAAAAAAAGCTATAAGTTATAGCATTAGCTTCTCCCAAGCTGCTATTAACCCTGTAGAGTTATTCTCAAAAATAAAAATCACAGCTGAGGATAAATATATACTTTCGCTTTTTTTAATTGATGAAGCATTCGGTGGCGACACAGCACGATATTGGAACTTTATTAAAGATTGCAATATTATCAACCCTGACTTTGAAAGTTCACGAAGAATATACTCCATTACAAAATCTCTAATTAAGGGAACTATTTTACACAAAAAAATAAAATCATCTTATATCTCCGAAGTTCTAATTTATATACAAAAACACCTTAACTCAACAATAAAAAATAAACCATTAGTTAGGCAGTTCAATCTTTCCAATAAAAAACACTTATCCATTACGATCGTTGCATCAATACTTTCACCGCATCGAACGGGGGCTCATTTAGGTGTAGTTTACAATATAATAAAAGGGTTGATATCTAGTCATCAAAAGGATGTTATTGTTAACCTTGCGTTAACTGGAGAAGGAACGGTTAAAACATCTTTTGGCAATATATCTTTCCTAGACAACAAAAAGATTACGAGTCATAAAATAAAATGGAAAAACGAAGGTGGAAATGGTGAATTATATATCGGCTGTTCTGAACTGTATGACAATAAATTTGATAGCTTTATAGATTTCGCTGAAAGAGTTGAAACGGATGTCATGCTTTTTTTAGGTGACATTTTTGAAAGTAAATTATTTAGACGCTTAACTTACGATTACTTTCCAGTTGCCTATACTTATGGTACATCAACTAATGACCCGAAAGGGTTTGTTGATTCAATCATTTCTAGAGGTAGTGTTTCATTTTTGGAGCGAGTTCAAGCGGATTATAAAGCACGTTGTTTGGTTGATGTGGTTCCAGCGTTTATGCAAACACCCCTGCCATTTAAAGAATATGTTGGCCAACCACTTGATGATGATTTTTTCTGGATTTTCACCCCTCTTCAATCAAATAGATTAGAGGTGTCCTTTTCTAATCTCTCTAATACTGAGCGTAATTTTATTTTAAAAACAATCATCCAGAATAATATTGCTTGGGCATTCGCTGGTGAAGTTAATCGAGATAATTTATTTAATATATGGCCAGAGCTCAAAGAGTTAGAGAATCTAAAAAGACTGCGATTTCTTGGCTACATTGATTCACTACGAGGTCTAAAGGACCAAGTGAAGATCACTTTTATGCCACCCAATGTTGCTGGTGGAGCCGGAGGTGTTCAAGCTCTTATAACAGAGGGTGTACCCGCTATTATACCTATCATTAGCGATGCAACTAGTACTGTTCCTGAATCAGGAGTTTATAGCACGGTTGAAGAGTGTGTCTTAAAGCTGGAATTGTCCATAAATAGTATGGATTTCTACGCAACTTTGAAAAGTGACATTGAAAATAAAAAGAAAAATAATTCCTTTGAGTCAGTCGGAGATGCGTGGTTTCTTTCCCTGTTAAAGGCATCATCTTTTGGCAAATCAAGGTTGATGAGAGTTTAAAATTGATTGATATTAATCAAAATAAGTCACTAGCAGTAATGCAGCCTTACCTTTTTCCTTATATCGGTTATTTCTCATTAGTTCAATCATCCGATATTTTTGTCTTTTATGATGATGTTAACTATATAAAACAGGGGTGGATTAATCGAAATCGCATATTAATTAATGGTGCTGCACATACCTTTACTATTCCTCTTGCTAATGGCAGTTCGAACGAACTTATCATAAATGTAAAATGTAGCGGCTTCACACGCTTTAGAGATAAATTTCTTAAACAGCTTAAACAAGCTTATGCTAAATCTAGAAATTTAGATTTTGGTATGGCATATGTAGAAAAAGTGCTGGCGTATGATGGCGATAGTATTTCAGAGTTGGCTGCAAAATCCGTAACCGATTTTTATAACCATATAGACCAGAAAAAAGAATTTAGATTTTCGTCGATAAGTTTTTGTGAAAGCAAAGGTTTAGAAAGAGCAGAGCGTCTAATTGACATGTGTAAATATGTCAGTGCAAACACCTACGTTAATGCTATTGGTGGGCAGGAACTATACAGCAAAGAGCACTTCAAACAATCAGGAAATATCAACCTGAAGTTTTTAAAACCATCTTTATGGCCATATCAACAGCCAGGACAGTGTGATTTTATTCCAGGACTTTCAATTATCGATGTAGTTATGAACAACAACATTGATGAAATAAAAAACCTCATTAATAGATATGAGCTAGTTTAACTATGAAGAAAATAGCAATATTCAGCGTGCCACGTTCAGGCTCTACATGGCTTGGAGAAATATTCAATAGCAGCACAAATACCAAGTACTGCTTTCAGCCGTTATTTTCATATAGCCTAAAAAGCTATTTAAGTGAAGATTCAACAGCTGAGGAAATTGACGAATTTTATAAAAAACTAGTAGATTCAGACGATGAATTCATCTGCCAAACACAAAAAAGAATCGATGGTATTTTGCCACAATTCAGTAAGAAATCAGAGTTATCAGCAATTGTGTTTAAGGAAGTGAGATACATAAACATTATTGAAAACCTGTTAAATTCCGATAAAGAAATAAAGATTATTGGCTTGGTCAGAAACCCGCTATCTGTTATGGCTTCTTGGTTTAAGGCCCCTAAAGAATTTAATCCAGAATGGAGTATAGAAGATCAGTGGTTTAGTGCTGAGCTTAAAAACCAGGGCCGAAAAGAAGAATTTTTCGGGTTTGAACGTTGGTTAGCTGCAGCTAAGCTTTTCACCAAACTCCAAGACAAACACCCAGAACAATTTAAACTTGTCAAGTATTCTGAATTAACGAGCAATACAGATGACACTGTAAAAGATCTATTTGATTTTGTTGAACTTGATTATGAAAAAAAAGTGTTAGACTTTATCTCTGAGAGCAAAATAAAACAAGTATATGATACTTACTCCGTATACAGAAAAAATCAAGATGATGACAAGTGGAAGCATGTTGTTAGTGATTCTATCTACAACAGTATTGTAGCATCGTTAAAAGAAAACAACTTACAACACTTCCTTTAAAACCAACTCATCTTCTGGAAAGTAAAACTCATGCAACCTTTTGAAAAGCCAATATTAGTAACCAGACCTATATTCCCAGATATTGACGGCTATAAAGATCAATTGCACGATATATGGGAGAGTAAATGGTTATCTAACAATGGGCCTAAGCATAAAGAGTTAGAGTCTAAAATTAAAAATTATATCAGTGCACCTAACATTTCACTTTTCAATAACGGCACTGTAGCACTACAAACAGCAGTACAAAGTCTTAGGCTACAAGGCGAGGTTATAACTACACCATTTAGCTTCCCTGCCACTACACATGTTCTTGCTTGGAATGGTATTACACCAGTATTTTGTGACATTCATCCAGAAACCTTAACCATTGATCCTGAAAAAATTGAAAGTTTAATAACAGCCAGAACAACAGCTATTTTAGGCGTACATGTTTATGGAATCCCCTGCCACGTTGAAGAAATTGATCAGATAGCAGCACGCCATGGTTTGCGTGTAATATACGACGCAGCACATGCCTTTACCACTCAGGTTAACGAAAAAGAGATCGCACACTATGGTGATATCTCCATGTTTAGTTTCCATCCTACTAAACTGTTCCATACCGGAGAAGGAGGCGCACTGGTTTATAATGACAGCACTTTAAAAGAACGGATCGAATACTTAAAAAACTTTGGCATTAAGAACGAAGACGAAGTTATTTTACCTGGCATAAATGGAAAAATGAGTGAGCTGCAAGCTGCGATGGGGTTGCAGGTTTTACCTTTAATTTCTGACGAAAAAGCCAAACGAAGCAAGATTAGATCTGTGTATACGACGTATTTGGGTAATGCTCCTGGTATTACTGTGCTTGGTGTGGGGGCCAATGCATCACAAAGTGAACAGTATTTTTGCATCAGGGTCGATGAGCGCCAGTTCGGTCTGTCTCGGGATGCTATTTATCATAAATTAAAAGAATTCAATGTTTATTCACGAAAATACTTTTACCCATTGATTAGTAAATATCCATGTTATACTAATCTTCCTTCAGCCAGCCCGGACAAATTGCCGGTTGCTGAAGTGGCAGAAAAACAGGTGTTATGCCTACCCTTTTATGGCGACTTACAGTTGGATGATGTTGAACGCATTTGTCAAATCATCCTATCCCTGCGTTAATAACCGCTATTCCCTCGGGGGAAAGAGTACTGAGTGCCGACTTTTGCACTGTTCATCTGTCTAGCTAGGAAGGTTAAGAAACTCAGTAGCTGGGTGAAATATATGAAAAAGTGATTGCCGAATTTACCCTGAGCACGCCAGTGAAGACATGGCAACTTGCTCATTACATGGGTTCAGAGCACAGGGTGATAAAGTCAGTTCTAAGACTGACATTAAACGTAGCAAAACTGATAATTTGCAAGATCGGCTGGCTTTTTCAAGCCAGTCTAGACTGTACGTACGTTTAATTTTATCTACTTCACAAAAATATTCTCTTTTTTAATCAATACCCATGAGCAATCAAATGAAAAAAAACATTGCTATTGCCGGCACCGGCTATGTTGGCCTATCCAATGCCATGTTACTGGCACAACACAATAAAGTTATTGCCGTCGACATAGTGTCAGAAAAAGTACAGTTGCTGAATAGCAGAACTTCTCCAATAGAAGACAATGAGATCAGTGACTTTCTTGCTAATAAAGAGCTTGACTTCACTGCAACTCTGGATGCAGTGCAGGCATATCGCGATGCCGATTTTGTGATTATTGCCACTCCAACAGATTATGATCCCGAGACCAATTACTTCAACACCAACAGTGTGGAGGCAGTAATTGAACAGGTTATATCAATAAACCCCAACGCCGTGATGGTCATTAAATCCACGGTGCCTGTGGGCTATACCTCATCGGTAAAAGAGAAGTTTGGCTCGGATAATATTATTTTTTCCCCCGAGTTTTTGCGTGAAGGCAAGGCGCTTTACGATAACCTTTACCCCAGCCGGATTATTGTGGGTGAGCGCAGTACGCGCGCCGAGCAGTTTGCCGCGTTATTACAGCAAGGTGCGATAAAGAAAGATGTGCCAGTGCTGTTTACCGACAGTACCGAGGCCGAAGCCATCAAGCTGTTCTCCAATACCTACCTGGCCATGCGTGTAGCCTACTTCAATGAGCTGGACAGCTATGCCGAAAGCCATGGGTTGAACAGCCGCCAGATTATTGAAGGGGTCGGGCTTGATCCTCGCATTGGCAGCCACTACAACAACCCCAGTTTTGGCTACGGTGGTTATTGCCTGCCCAAAGACACCAAACAACTGCTGGCCAATTACAAGGATGTGCCCAACAACATTATCCAGGCCATTGTGGATGCCAACCGCACCCGCAAGGATTTTATTGCCGAATCGGTAATCAAACGCAATCCTCAGGTTGTGGGTGTGTATCGTTTGGTGATGAAGTCCGGATCAGACAACTTTCGCGCATCAGCCATTCAGGGCATTATGAAGCGCCTTAAAGGCAAAGGCATAGAAGTGGTGGTGTATGAGCCCGAGCTGCACCAACCCGAGTTTTTCCACTCTCGTGTGATCACCCATCTTGACGAGTTTAAACAAACGGCGGATGTGATCCTGGCCAATCGTATGACCGAGCAATTGCAGGATGTGGCCAGCAAGGTATATACCCGGGATCTATTTGGCAGTGACTAAAGATTCCAGACAGAGCGCAGAAGAACGGCTGCTTCAGGAAAGTAGTCTGTTCAATACCCACTGGTATTTACTACAAAATCCTGATGTTGCGGCGGCAGGCATGGAGCCGATACATCACTACTTGCATTACGGATGGCACGAGGGTCGGGAGCCAGGCCCTGAGTTTGACACCCGATATTATTTAGTACAGCAACCGGCCGTTAATATGGCTCCACTGCTGCATTATTTGTTGTATGGCAAAGCACAGGGTGCCATAGCCAAACCGCATTGGTGCAATACTCCCTGGTGGTGGAGCATAACACCAACATCAGCTGAGCCCCCCTCATGCACAGCCAGGCTAGCACGCCTTACCGCTTGGCCAACTGTGATTATACCGGTTTATAACGCTGCTTTAGCGGTTAAAAAGTGCCTGGACTCGGTACAGGCCTTTACTCATTCTGGCTGCAGGGTGTTAATAATAAACGATGCCAGCACAGACCCTGCCATAATCCCTTTACTGAAACAGTATGAAGCGGTGCCCGGCTTTGAGGTGTTCACACATGCTCACAACAAAGGCTACACCCCTACGGTAAACGAGGGCATAGCACTGGCCGGTCAGGCCGATGTTATTTTGTTAAATTCCGACACCTGCGTCTCCGCCGGCTGGGTGCAACGGCTGCGCTGGGCTGCCTGCTCCCATCCCAAAGTGGCAACGGTGACCCCTTTTTCCAATAACGCGGGGGCATTTTCGGCCCCGGCTCCCGGTGTTAATCCGCTACCGCAGGGCACAAGCCTTGCCGAGTGTGCCCGAGCCATTGCACAGGCATCCGGTCGTTATTTGCCACAAGTGCCTACCGGAAACGGCTTTTGCATGTATATTCGCCGCGCCTGCCTTGACGATATTGGCTGCTTTGATGAACAGGCCTTTCCTCGGGGTTATGGAGAAGAAAACGACTTTTGCATGCGTGCCGGTGCTCAAGGCTGGCTGCATTTAATTGATGACAGTACCTATATCGAGCATCAACGCTCGGCTAGTTTCGGCTCTAATAAAGAGGCTTTGTTGCGGGCAGGCGGTGCTGTTGTGAACTCTCGTTACCCACACTACACCCATCAGGTACGCCAGGCATTTTCTGCCCCTATACTGCAACAGGCACGTAACAGAGTTGATGCCGCACTAACGCAGTGCACCAACATAAACAGCCGGATCCTGCCAAGAGTACTGTGTGTTACTACAGTTAATAAAATGCACCTGATGCAGGAACTATCAGCCAAGACAGAAACCATGGTTCTTAGCTGCAATGCTCAAAAAATGACACTGGGGCACTATGCAAAGGGCGTGTATACTCAGCTCGCCATTCATACCCTGACCCAACCTCTCAAGTCATTATCACACCAGCATGAAGAATATGATGCGGTAATAGCCAGCTGGCTTATGCAATGGTCAATAGAGTTTGTTTATGTTCAAAACACTGTCACACACCATTTACGGGTGCTTGAGCTTGCTCACCTGTTGGGGATAAACGGTATTTTTTCTCACAGTGCAATAAGCGACCTTCGCCAATTTTTGTTGTTTACCAAATAAAGAAAACCTGAACACGTTAAAAAGCAGAGCGCGATGCAGGATCAAAAACTAATGAAAGCTATCATCCCCGTAGCAGGCCTTGGCACTCGTATGCTGCCTGCCACCAAGGCAATCCCAAAGGAAATGCTGCCCATTGTGGATAAACCGCTTATTCAATATGTGGTAACCGAGGCAGTGGCTGCCGGCTTTAAAGAAATTGTGCTGGTTACTCATTCCAGTAAAAACTCTATTGAAAACCACTTTGACACCAGCTTTGAGCTGGAAGCCACGCTGGAAAAACGGGTAAAACGTCAGCTGCTGGATGAGGTGCGTTCCATTTGCCCGGCCAATGTAACCATTATGCATGTGCGCCAGGGTGCCGCCAAAGGGCTGGGCCATGCTGTGCTTTGTGCTCAGCCCATGGTGGGTAATGGGCCCTTTGCGGTTATTTTGCCAGACGTATTAATTGACGATGCTGCCTGCAACCTGGCGCAAGATAACCTGGCCCGTATGCGTGAGCGCTTTGAGGAAGCAGGCAACAGCCAGATTATGGTGGAGCCGGTGCCAGAGCAACTGGTAAGCCAGTATGGTGTGGTGGATTGCATGGGCCACGAAGTGGAGGTTGATCAGAGCAAACCCATGACCGGCATTGTGGAAAAACCTGCTGCCGAGCAGGCGCCGTCCAACCTGGCTGTGGTTGGACGCTACGTACTGAGCAAAGCCATTTGGCCGTTGCTGGCCAAAACACCTCCCGGTGCCGGGGATGAAATTCAGCTTACTGACGCCATTGCCGAGCTTATGCAACAAGAGCGGGTAGATGCTTACCGCATGGTGGGCAAAAGCCACGACTGTGGCAGCAAGCTGGGCTATATGAAAGCTAATGTAGAATATGCTCTGCGCCACCCCGAGCTGGGTGAGGAGTTTGCCAGCATGCTTGCAACTTATACCGGCAATAAGGTAGTACCGTTTGCTGCTGGTGAATAACCGAACTGGATTGATTGTGCCGTTATCTACACTTCCTTTGTTTAAGGCGCTGCAACGCAGCGCTGAATCCATGCCCACGCTGGCAGAACGCTTTGCTGAAAACAGCCAGCGCGTGCAGCAGCTTACTTTTCATGTTGGTGACGAGTTGCTGGTGGACCTTTCTCGCCAGCAGGTGTGCCCTGCTGTGCTGCAGCAGCTGTGCGAGCTGGCCCGGCACATAAACCTGCCCGCAGCCATTGCCGGCCTGTTTGCAGATAACCAGTTTAACCCCACCGAGCAACGCGCCGTGCTGCACACAGCACTGCGTATGCCGGCCGGTGCCGTGCTGATGCGTAACGGGGAAAATATCATCCCCGTTGTGCATGCAGAGCTGGCCAAGATGCGCCGGTTTTGCCAGCGCATACACAATGGCGAATGGCGGGGTTACACCGGACTGCCCGTGACGGATGTGGTCAACATTGGCATTGGTGGCTCTGACCTGGGCCCGGCCATGGTGTGCGAGGCGCTTAAGCCCTATTGCACCACCGGCATTCGCGCGCATTTTGTGTCGAATATTGACCCTGCTCATTTGGCCACCACTCTTGAGCCGCTTAACCCGGCCACCACTTTGTTTGTGGTGTCGTCCAAAAGCTTTGGCACGGATGAGACCATGTCTAACGCGGTGGCTGCCCGCCAGTGGTTGCTGAGTGCTTGTGGTGACGACAGCCTTATTCAGCAGCATTTTGTGGCGGTGTCTACCAACCATCGTAAGGTGGTGGAGTTTGGCATTGCGGCCGAAAACATGTTTGAGTTTTGGGACTGGGTAGGCGGACGCTTTTCTTTGTGGTCTGCCATTGGCCTGCCCATTGCGCTGGCCGTGGGATTTGAGCGCTTTGAAGAGCTGCTGGCCGGTGCCCATGCCATGGATGAGCATCTGCGCACCACGCCCCTTGAGCAGAACATTCCGGTGCTGCTGGCCTTGTTAACCGTGTGGAACCATAACGTGCTGGGCCATGCCAGCGAAGGGGTGTTCCCCTACAGCCAGCTGATGCACCGTTTTCCGGCGTTTTTGCAGCAGCTGAATATGGAGTCGAACGGCAAGTCGGTTACCTTGAGTGGCGAGCCGGTCAGCTGTGCCACCGGCCCCATTGTGTTTGGTGATGTGGGCTCCAACAGCCAGCATGCGTTTTTTCAGCTGCTGCATCAGGGCACCACTGTGGTGCCGGCGGAGTTTATTGGTTTTGTAAACTCGCCTTACGACTTTCCCGCACATCGCCACAAGTTGCTGGCCAATATGCTGGCTCAGGCCGAAGCACTGGCCTTTGGCAAACCGGCCGCTGAAGTTGAAAGCGAGCTGAGAGCGGAAGGCTTGAGCGAGCAGCGCATTGCCGAGCTGCTGCCCAGCAAGGTGATGCCCGGCAACCGCCCCAGCACGGTGATTTTGTGCAAAGAGCTGACCCCTCATACCCTTGGCAGCTTAATTGCCCTGTATGAGCACAAAACCTTTGTACAGGGCGTGCTGTGGAGCGTAAACAGCTTTGACCAGTGGGGTGTGGAGCTGGGCAAAAAACTGGCCAGCGGCCTGGTAGGTGCCCTTGCCGGTGAAACGGATGCCTCAAACCACGATGCGGCCACGCAGAGTTTGATTAAGCAAATATCTCTTTGGAGCGGTAAGCCTGCCCCTGCGGGGAGCTGTAAGCCTGCCCCTACGGGGAGCTGTAAGCCGTAAGCTATCAGCTGTAAGTTAACCCCCTCCCGACCTCCCCCTTGAAAAGGGGGAGGAGCGGAACGGTTCCCTCCCCTTGCCAAGGGGAGGGTTAGGGTGGGGTTAAGGGCTGAGTTAAAACGGAAACACCACCGGCACCAGTGCTATCACTCCTGCTGAATACACCAGGCTTACGGGCAGGCCGGTTTTAATGAAGTCGGTCATGCGGTAGTGGCCCGGTGAATACACCATTAAGTGCGTTTGATAGCCAAAGGGCACCATAAAGCAGGCGCTGGCACCAAAGGCCACTGCCATAATAAACGGCATGGGATCGGCTCCAAAGGCCTCAGCGGTAGACAGCCCCACCGGAAATGCCAGCGCTGCGGCGGCGTTGTTGGTGACGGTTTCTGTCAGCATGAGTGTCATTACATATACGCCCACAAAAGCCCCGAACACGCCATAGCCACCAAACAAGCTGCGCATGCCGTCTGCCACCAGCTGGGCCGCGCCCGAACTGTCCATGGCTTTGGCTACGGTCAGCGCCGAGCCGATAATAATAACCAGCTCAAACGGAAAGCGCCGGCGCAGCTCGCCCAGGGTTAATATGCGGCTTAGCAACAGGCCGGCCAGCAACAGCAACAGGCCATTTAACAGCGGCAATGCGCCAAAGGCGGCCAGTGCCACCACGGCACCAAAGCCCACAAAAGCGAGCGTGCTTTGCCGGTTGCTGAGCTTGGGCCGCTGCCAGTTGCCCAGAATATGAAAGTTGCGGTCTATGTTGCGGTGCTGCGTAAAGTCTTGCCCCACGGCCAGCAGCAGGCTGTCTCCCACTTTCAGCGGTATGGTGCCCAGCTGGCCGGTTAACCGCTTGTTGCCCCGTCTTATGCCCACCACGCCGGCGTTGAACATGGTGCGAAAGTCCACTTCCTGCAGGGTGCTTTTGGCCAGCTCCGACTGATTGGACACCACTACTTCTACCAGGTTGGATGCCAGCAGTTTGTCTACCCCGTTACCAAACAGCTCCAGCCCGTTAAATGGCTGCAGTGCCTGCACTTTTTCTATTTCTCCGGTAAACACCAATACGTCATTTGCTTCCAGAATCTCATCGGGTGCCACCGGGCTTATCAGCCTTTCGTTGCGTACTATTTCCAACAAATAAAGACCATTTAAGTTTCTGAGTTTGTTTTGCTCTATGCTGCGGCCAATAAGCGGCGCACCGGGCTGCACTTTGGCTTCCAGAAAATAAGGCTGCTGACCGTTGTGTTGCTGTAATTTGTGCCGGGGCAGCCAGCGCCGGCTGAGCATAATCACCAGCAGGCACAGCAGCGCCACCGGCACGCCCACAGCGGCAAATTCAAACATGCCCAACGCCGGCAGGCCGGCATTTACTACAAAGGAGTTCACCACCAGGTTGGTAGAGGTGCCAATCAGGGTAGTGATGCCCCCCAGCACAGAGGCAAACGACAACGGAATAAGCAAGCGCGAAGGTGCTATGTGCTGCTGGCGGGAAATGACGCCCAGCAAAGAGCCCACCACGGCGGTGTTGTTGAGAAAGGCCGAGAGTGTGGCGGTAACGCCCATCAGCCTGAAGGTGGCCAGATGCTCGTTGCCTTTAAGCAGCGCACCGGAAAAACGTTCCAGCAGTGGAGAGCGCTCCAGCGCCAGTGACACCAGCATTAATACCAGCAGGGTGGCCAGCGCCGGATTGGTAAAACTGCTTAACCATTGCTGCTGGGTTACTACTCCCAGCATTAAATAGCCGGTTGCCCAGCTGCCAAACAGCACAGCCGGCGACAGTTTTCCGCGCACCAGCAACACCAGCAGCACTCCTACCGATGCCAATACCCACCAGGCCATCATTTTTCCCGTTCTTTTATATGCATGCTTTTATTCTACTTTGTTGTTTAATACACTGTCATCCGAAACTGAGCCTGCATTTTTTATAAATCGCTTAAAGCCAAGTGGTAACTGGGTTTGAACAACAAACAAAGTATTAAAGATTTATCGCCAGCAACGTTAAACCAGCGCCGGAAACAGGCGGTGGAGCTGCGCCTTGGCGGTGCTACTTTGGCTCAGGTTTCTGCTGCCACCGGGTTAAGCAACCCCACCATTATTGCCGCCTGCAAAGCCTTTGCCGCCGGTGGCTGGGATGCCATAAAAGTAAAGCCCAGAGGCCGGCAACAAGGTGAAGGCAGGGCGCTGTCTGCCGAGCAGGAGCACGTGCTGCTGCAGCGCTTGCACACTGCACCGCCGGCAGGTGGGCTCTGGCACGCAGGCCGTGTGCTTGAGTGGCTGGCAACCGAGCTGAACGTGAAGGTAAGCGAACGCTCTTTGCTGCGCTTTATGGAACGTCACCAGTTGCAGAGAGAGCCTGAGCAAACGGTGTTTGAGCAGTTTGTTCACCCGGCTTGCGAACAATGGCGCAGGCATGCGTTGCCCCTTATTGAGCAACGTGCCCGGCATGCAGAAGCCCGCGTGCTGTGGGGCGGCATAAAAAATCTTGGCGCTTATACCCAGCTTTATGTTCATACCGCCAAAGGCCGGCAACGCTGGATGATGGTGCCCTACCCCGCTGCAGCCAATGACTTTATTGCGTTTTTTGAGCGCCTGCTGGCAGATGAACCGTCGGTTTGCCTGGTGCTGCGCGGTTGCGATTTATCCCGTAATAACGCCATTCAGCAGTGGCTGAATGCACACTCCCGGCTGAGTGTGTTTCACCCTGCTGCTTATTCTTTTTTACCGGCAGAGCCGGTGCAAAAACACCATGGTCGTCGCGTGCAGCCTTTGGCTGCCAGCAATTCGGCTACTTCTGTAACAACGAGGACTTCAATGAACCTTACTCACCTGCAACGGCTGGAAGCCGAAAGTATTCACATTATGCGGGAAGTGGTGGCCGAGGCCGACAACCCGGTCATGCTTTATTCCATTGGCAAAGACAGCGCCGTTATGCTGCATCTGGCGATGAAGGCGTTTTATCCTTCTGTGCCGCCCTTCCCCTTGCTGCATGTGGATACCCGCTGGAAGTTCCGTGAAATGTACGAGTTTCGCGACTACATGGCCAAGAAGCTGGGTATGGAGCTGCTGGTACATGTGAACCCGGAAGCCATTGAAAAAGACATTAACCCCTTTACTCACGGCTCGGCCATTCATACCGACATCACCAAGACCGAAGGCCTGAAGCAGGCACTGGATAAATACGGCTTTGATGCCGCCTTTGGTGGTGCCCGCCGCGATGAAGAGAAGTCCCGCGCCAAGGAGCGTATTTTCTCGTTCCGTACCGAGCAGCACCGCTGGGATCCGAAAAACCAGCGTCCCGAGCTGTGGAAGCAGTATAACGCCCGCAAGCACAAGGGCGAGTCCATTCGCGTCTTCCCCCTGTCCAACTGGACCGAGCTGGACATCTGGCAATACATTCACCTCGAGAACATTCCCATTGTGCCCCTGTATTACGCCGCCGAGCGCCCGGTGGTGGAGCGCGACGGCACCCTGATCATGGTGGATGACGAGCGCATGCCGCTGAAAGACGGCGAAGTGCCCATGATGAAAAGCGTGCGTTTTCGCACCTTTGGCTGCTACCCGCTCACCGGCGCGGTGGAGTCTACCGCCGCCACCCTGCCCGACATTATTCAGGAAATGCTGCTGACCAAAACGTCCGAGCGCCAGGGCCGCATGATTGACCACGACTCCGCCGCGTCGATGGAGAAGAAAAAACAGGAAGGTTATTTCTGACGCTTCGCGTCAGAAGAGCCATCAGCTTTAAGCTGTCAGCTGTCAGACAAACACCGGGGCTGAAGACATAGTGCTGAGCATGAAGGCAGCTGATCGCTTACTGATAGCTGATAGCTGATAGCTAATAACTGACGGCTAAAACGCTGACAGCTAACAAGGAGTGTGTGATGAATTTTGAGAAATTGCAGGTGTGGAAACGGTCGGCCCGACTTTCGGCTGAGTTGTATAAAGCCCTGAAGGATCTCAAGGATTTTGGCTTCAGAGACCAGATCACCCGCTCCGGCTTGTCCATTCCCAGCAATATTGCTGAGGGAATGACGCGACAGACAGTTAAAGATAAAACACATTTTTTAGTGATTGCCCGAGGCTCATGCGCCGAGCTGAGAACACAAATTTATATCGGCATGGAAATTGGTTACATCACCTCTGAGCCCGGAAAAGCATGGCTGGAGGAGACAAGAGAAATTTCCAAAATGATCAACGGGCTGATCACGTCGCTGAATTAAGTGTCTGACTGACAGCTGACAGCTTAAAGCTGATAGCTTTAGTCCGGCATATAGCTCTGAAGGATATATAAGATGCATCAGTCATCTCTGATAGAAAGTAATATCGAACAATACCTCAAACAGCACGAACAAAAGAGTCTGCTGCGCTTCATTACCTGCGGCAGCGTGGATGACGGCAAGAGCACCCTGATTGGGCGTTTGCTGTTTGAGTCCAAAATGCTGTTTGAAGATCAGCTGGCGGCCATGGAGGCCGACTCCAAAAAGTACGGCACTCAGGGGGAAGATATCGACTTTGCCCTGCTGGTGGACGGCCTGGCCGCCGAGCGCGAGCAGGGCATCACCATCGACGTGGCCTATCGCTTTTTCTCTACCGATAAGCGCAAGTTTATTGTGGCCGACACCCCCGGGCACGAGCAGTACACCCGCAACATGGTGACTGGTGCGTCCACCGCCGATGCCGCCATTCTGATGGTGGACGCGCGCAAAGGCATTCTTACCCAGACCCGCCGTCACAGCTTTCTGATGTCACTGCTGGGCATTCGTCATATTGTAGTGGCCATCAACAAGATGGATCTGGTGAACTACGCGGAAGAGACCTTTAACCGCATCAAGGAAGAGTACGCGCAGTTTGCTGAGCAACTGAACCTTGAGAGCATTACTTATATTCCGCTGTCGGCGTTCAAGGGCGATAACATTGTTGAGCCCAGCCCGAACATGCCCTGGTACCACGGCACCACCCTGATGGGCTACCTGGAAACCGTGGAAGTGGACGACACCCGCATGCAGCGCGCGCCGTTCCGTCTGCCGGTGCAGTGGGTGAACCGCCCCAACCTGGACTTTCGTGGCTTCTCCGGCACC
Source organism: Oceanimonas smirnovii ATCC BAA-899 (assembly GCF_000381965.1). Taxonomy (GTDB): domain Bacteria; phylum Pseudomonadota; class Gammaproteobacteria; order Enterobacterales; family Aeromonadaceae; genus Oceanimonas; species Oceanimonas smirnovii. The sequence continues at coordinate 180,031 of NZ_KB908454.1, read as the reverse complement.
ATTGCCAGCGGCGTAATCAAGCCCGGTGACCGCATTCGCGTGCTGCCGTCCGGCAAGGAAAGCACGGTGGCGCGCATTGTGGTGCACGGCGGCGATTTGGCTCAGGCCGTGGCCGGCCAGTCGGTGACCCTGACCCTGGCGGATGAAATTGATATTTCCCGCGGTGATGTGATCTCCACCACCGAGGATCCCATTGCCACCGCCGATCAGTTTGAAACCACCCTGGTGTGGATGCATGACGACGCCCTGCTGCCGGGCCGCCCCTATCTGCTGAAAATCGGCACCAAAACCGTGACCGCCACCATTACCGATATTAAATATCAGGTGAACGTCAACACCCTGGAGCACATGGCCGCCAAGAAGCTGGATTTAAACGGCATTGCGGTGTGCAACCTCAGCCTGGACCGGGCCATTGCCTTTGATGACTACCAGAGCAACAAGGACACCGGCGGCTTTATTCTGATTGACCGGCTGAGCAACAACACGGTCGCCGCCGGCATGCTGAACTTCTCCCTGCGCCGCAGCCAGAATATTCACATGCAACATGTGGATGTGAACAAGGACGCCCGTGCTCTGGCCAAAAACCAGAAGCCGGCGGTGCTGTGGTTCACCGGCCTGTCCGGTGCCGGCAAGTCCACCATTGCCAACCTGGTGGAGAAAAAGCTGCACGCGCTGGGCAACCACACCTACCTGCTGGACGGCGACAACGTGCGCCACGGCCTGAATAAAGACCTTGGCTTTACCGATGCCGACCGGGTAGAAAACATTCGCCGGGTGGCAGAAGTGTCGAAGCTGATGGTAGACGCCGGCCTGCTGGTGATGACCGCCTTTATCTCACCGTTCCGCGCCGAGCGCCGTCTGGCCCGGGAAATGCTGGCAGAGGGTGAGTTTATTGAAGTGCACGTGGATACGCCGCTCAACGTGGCGGAAGAGCGTGACGTGAAGGGACTGTATAAAAAAGCCCGCCGCGGCGAGCTGAAGAACTTCACCGGCATCGACTCGGCCTATGAGCAGCCCGAGAACCCGGAAATCCGTCTCGACACCACCGCCATGAGTGCCGATGAGGCAGCGGATGCGGTGATTGCCGTGCTGAGAGAAAAAGGGTTTATCGGGTAAACACAGCTATAAGCTTTAAGCTGTCAGCTGTAAGTTAACCCCCTCCCAACCTCCCCCTTGAAAAGGGGGAGGAGCAAATATAGAAGGAAACAGAATGCTCATTACTCAGGAATTGCTTAATCAGGTAGACGCGCTGGCCCGCAAGGCCGGTGCCGCCATTATGGAAATCTACGGCCGCGAATTTACCGTTGAGCAAAAGGAAGATAAGTCACCGCTTACTGAAGCCGATGCCGCCGCCCACAATATGATTGTGCAAGGCCTGGTTGAACTGCCGCTGAAAGCGCCGGTTTTGTCGGAAGAAGACACCGCCGGTTTTGCCGGTGCCGATGAGCATGGCCGCTATTGGCTGGTGGATCCGCTGGATGGCACCAAGGAGTTCATTAAGCGTAACGGCGAGTTTACCGTGAATATTGCGCTTATTGAGCACGGCAAGCCGGTGCTGGGCGTGGTGTATGCGCCTGCTCTGAATGTGGGTTATATGGCCGCCGAAGGTCTGGGTGCCTTTAAATATGAAGGCGATGGTGCGCCTGTGGCCATTAACGTGGCTGAACATCAGGCCGGCACGCCCTGGCGGGTGGTGGGCAGCCGCTCTCATGGTGGCGGCGAGCTGCCTGCCCTGCTGGAAAAGCTGGGGGAACATGAGCTGGTGCCCATGGGCAGCTCACTTAAACTATGCCTGGTAGCAGAACATGCCGCCGATATTTATCCTCGCCTTGGCCCCACCTCATTGTGGGACACCGGCGCCGCCCAGTGTGTGGTAGAGCAGGCCGGCGGCACTGTGGTGCAGCTGAACGGCGAGCCGCTGAGTTATGCTAATACTCGTGAAGTGCTGAACCCGCACTTTCTGGTGCTGGGCGGGAAGAACCCTTTTGGGGAGCTGTAAGCTGTAAGTTAACCCCCTCCCAACCTCCCCCTTGAAAAGGGGGAGGAGCAAAACAGTTCCCTCCCCTTGCCAAGGTGAAGGGTCAGGGTGGGGTTTGTTACAACCCTCTCCCAGCCTCTCCCTTAAAAGGGAGAGGAGCTGAGCTGTCAGGGTGGGGTTTGTTGCTGGCGGCGTTATCATTCAAAATGTTGGGACTCGTCCCAACCTACCATTCTTTGAGCTCGGTTTTTTATGCTCCTGACCACTTCTTTTGGTATTTGGCGTCAGCGCCGGGTGCTTAATGCTTTGCTGGCACCTTTGCGTGTTGGCTTTTTTACCACTGAAAAAGCCACCGCTGTGGTGGGCTGGGGTATGAAGCCTAATACTGAGCAGGCGCGCCGGCTGGCACAGGCGGGCGATTTGCCCTTCTGGCAGCTGGAAGACGGCTTTATTGGTTATATTGGCCACCCGGCTGAGCGGGGCCGGCGGTTGTCACTGATTGTGGATGACGTGGGTGTCTATTACGACGCCACCCGGCCAAGCGCCCTTGAGCATATGCTGGACGATATTAGCTGGTGGAGTTCTGACTGGGCGCAACGAGCGCGAATGCTGCGCCACACTCTTACTGAACACGGCATTACCAAATATAACTGTTATGCCGGCAATACCCTGCCCGTTTCTGTGCGTAACAAGCTGGATTCGAACCGCCCGCGCGTGCTGGTGATTGATCAGACCATGGGGGATCAGTCGGTACGGCTGGGGCTTGCCGGTGAGCAGCATTTTGCCGATATGCTGGCTGCGGCCAGGGCCGAGAACCCGAATGCCCAGATTATTGTGCGCACCCACCCCGATGTGCTGCTGGGTAAAAAACAGGGCTATTTAACGGCAGCTGCCGGTAACGATGTGCTGTTGCTGGCCGACAATGTAAACCCTTTTGCATTGATGGCCGAGGTAAGCAAGGTATATACGGTGACTTCTCAGCTGGGCTTTGAGGCATTGCTGGCGGGCAAGCCGGTGGTGTGTTTTGGAGTGCCCTTTTATGCCGGCTGGGGCGTTACTGATGATCGTGTTGCCGTGCCCCGCCGGGGCCAGCCACGCACTGTGGAGCAGTTGCTGGCGGCGGCTTATCTTCGTTATTGCCGCTATGCGGACCCGGTAACCGGTGAGCGCTGTGAGCCGGAAGCGTTGCTGGATTTGATCCTGGCCCAGCGCGCGCCCGTGCCGCCGGTGGATGAGCTGTATGCCGTTGGGTTTTCACTGTGGCGGCGGCGGTTTGCGCCGTATTTTTTACGCCGTTATGCCCGAAAAGTGACATTTGTTGATCGTATTCCGGATGCAGTGGATTCCGGCCTTCAGCCGGGTAATACACAAGCCGTGCTGGTGTGGGGGCGCAAATTTGAGTCTGAACTGGCGAGCTGCTCATTACCGGTGTGGCGCATGGAAGACGGCTTTTTACGCTCGGTGGGGCTGGGTTCGGATCTGCGCCGGCCCGGCTCGCTGGTGATTGACCCTGCGGGCATGTATTACGATCCGCGCACCCCCAGCGCCATTGAACAGCATTTAAAACAGCATGACTTTTCTGAGCTGGAGCTGAAACTGGGTGAACAGCTGCTGACACACTTTCACGAGCAGGCCCTGACCAAATATAACGTGGGCACTCGCAGCCAGCTGAACTGGCGGACACTGGCTGAAGAACGCCGTATTATTCTGGTGCCCGGCCAGGTGGATGATGATGCTTCTGTGCAACTGGGCAGCCCTTTTGTGGCGGGCAACGCCGCTTTGCTTGAAGCGGTGCGGGCGGCCCACCCCGATGCCTTTATTGTGTTTAAGCCGCACCCGGATGTGGTGAGCGGTAACCGCCGGGGCCAAGTGCCGGAGAAGGTGCTGAACGCCTGTGTGGATGTGGTGGAAACCAGCGCCGGCATTGTAGACTGCCTGGATGCAGCAGACGCCGTGCATGTGCTGACGTCATTAACCGGGCTGGAGGCTTTGATCCGCAGTAAACCGGTAACCGTGTGGGGCCAGCCATTTTATGCCGGCTGGGGCCTGACCACCGACATGCACCCGCTAGCACGCCGGGGCCGCAACCTGCCCCTGGCGGCACTGGTGTACGCTACTTATGCCTGGTATCCCACTTATGTGGATTATAAAACCGGCCTGTGCAGCACCCCGCTGCGCATGGCGCGCCAGCTGGCGGAAGAGCGGAAAAATTACCGGGAGCCAACACACCCGGCTCTGCAGTGGGTGTATCGCCGCTGGCGCAAGATGCGGTACTTGTGGGAGGCGTTTGCCCCTTCAGGGAGCTGTAAGCCGTAAGTTAACCCTCTCCCAGCCTCTCCCTTAAAAAGGGAGAGGAGCAAGAGCAGTTCCCTCCCCTTGGTAAGGTAAAGGGGCAGGGTGGGGTTGTTGCAACCCCCTCCCAGCCTTCACCCTTAAAAAGGGGGAGGAGCAAGTTCACGTTCCCAGATACTCCGCATGAAACCGCAGGTGGTCTTCTATAAAGCTGGCGATAAAGTAGTAGCTGTGGTCGTAGCCCGGCTGCAGGCGCAGTTCAAGTTTAGCACCGCTTTCATTGGCAGCCGCTTGCAGTGCTTCCGGCTTGAGTTGTTCGGCCAGGAAGTTGTCGGCGTCACCCTGATCCACCAGCATGGGCAGTGAGCTGCCTTTTGCCTTCAGCAGCAGGCTGGCGTCGTACTCGGCCCAGGCCGCTCTGTCTTCACCCAGATAGGCACTCAGGGCCTTGTGGCCCCAGGGGCAATCCGTGGGGTTGGAGATGGGCGCAAAGGCGGACACCGACACAAACCGCTCGGGGTTGCGCAGTGCCAGCACCAATGCGCCGTGGCCACCCATGGAATGACCGCTGATGGCGCGCTTGCCGTTGAGCGGCAGCTCGCTTTCTACCAGTGCCGGCAACTCGCTCAGCACATAGTCATACATGCGGTAGTGGCTGCTCCAGGGGGCCTGAGTGGCGTTTACATAAAAACCCGCACCCAGGCCCAGATCGTAGGCACCTTCTGCATCGTCGGCCACGCCGTTGCCCCGGGGGCTGGTGTCAGGAATGATCAGCGCCAGCCCAAGCTCGGCAGCCACGCGCTGGGCACCGGCCTTGGATGAGAAGTTTTCGTCGGTGCAGGTTAACCCCGACAGCCAATACACCGCCGGCACCGGCCCCTGCTCTGCCTGCGGCGGCAGAAACACGGAAAACTGCATGCTGCAGTTAAGGGTTTTGGAGTCGTGCTGGTAGCGAATTTGACGGCCGCCAAAGCATTTTTGTTGTTGAACGATGTTCATAGCTTCCCCTTCGGGTAGCTGTAAGCTGTCAGCTTTAAGCTGTAAGACAAACACCGAGTATTGCAGGCACAGCATGGTGCCTGCAGTATCACTAGCCGCCTGTTACATGGACTCTGGCCTTCGCCGGAGTGACACGGGTTTACAAGCGACTTCGGGCTGCTTACAGCTGATAGCTTAAAGCTTACAGCTATTTATTTGTCGTAAAGAATCACAGAACGAATGGACTTGCCTTCGTGCATCAGGTCAAAGGCGTGGTTGATGTCGTCCAGGCCCATGGTGTGGGTGATGAAGGTGTCCAGCTCAAACTCGCCGTTCATGTATTGCTCTACAATGCCGGGCAGCTGAGAGCGGCCTTTTACGCCGCCAAAGGCGGAGCCTTTCCATACCCGGCCGGTTACCAGCTGGAACGGACGGGTGGAGATTTCGGCACCGGCCGGGGCCACACCGATGATCACTGATTCACCCCAGCCCTTGTGGCAGGCTTCCAGCGCGGAGCGCATGACTTTTACGTTGCCGATGCATTCAAAGGAGAAGTCGACGCCGCCGTCGGTCATTTCTACAATCACGTCCTGAATGGGCTTGTCGTAGTCGTTGGGGTTGATGCAGTCGGTGGCACCCAGTTTTTTGGCAATTTCGAATTTGTCTTCGTTGATGTCGATGGCAATAATGCGGCTGGCCTTGGCCTGCACGGCACCAATAATGACTGCCAGGCCAATGCCGCCCAGACCGAATACCGCTACTGTGTCGCCTTCCTGTACCTTGGCGGTGTTTTTCACCGCGCCCATGCCGGTGGTAACGCCACAGCCCAGCAGGCATACTTTTTCCAGCGGCGCTTCTTTGCTGATTTTGGCCAGGGAGATTTCCGGCACTACGGTGTGCTCGGCAAAGGTGGAGCAGCCCATGTAGTGGAAAATCGGCTTGCCGTCTTTAAAGAAACGGGTGGTGCCGTCGGGCATCAGCCCCTTGCCCTGAGTGGCGCGCACGGCCTGGCACAGGTTGGTTTTGCCGGATTTGCAGAATTTGCATTCGCCGCATTCGGCGGTGTAGAGCGGAATAACGTGGTCACCCACCTGCAGGCTGGTGACGCCCTCGCCCACGGCTTCTACTATGCCGGCACCTTCGTGGCCCAGAATGGACGGAAACACGCCTTCGGCATCGTCACCCGACAGGGTGTAGGCGTCGGTATGGCACACACCGGTGGCCACAATGCGCACCAGCACTTCGCCTTTTTGCGGCGGCATCAGATCTACTTCTTCAATGCTGAGCGGCTTGCCCGGCTCCCAGGCTACAGCGGCGCGGGTTTTAATCATGTCCATTATTGTCTCCTGTTGGCTTTAACACACGAATCATCAGTGCGGTTGCACTACGCCGGTCTGTCAGCTCAATGGTTTTAGCTGACAGCTTATAGCTTACAGCTCCCCGAAGGGGTTCAGCTCCCCGAAGGGATAATGCCGGTTATTGTATTACAGCCCCTACCGTTGATAATGACTTATATAGCAAAACACTTTTACCAGTGAGTAAAAATGATCGACTGGGAAGGCATTAACGAATTTGTAAGTGTAGTGGAGAGCGAGAGCTTTACTGCGGCGGCACAGCGGCTGAATGTGTCTGTGGCCCATGTAAGCCGGCGGGTGGATCAGCTGGAAAAGCGGCTGGGGGCCAAGCTGCTGTATCGTACTACCCGCAAGCTCACTCTTACCGACACAGGCCGTGTTTATTACCGGCAGGTGTGCCAGATCCAGCACGCCCTGCAGGCGGCAGAGCAGGAGGTTATGACGCTGGAGGGCAACCCGGCGGGACGGCTGCGCATTACCGCGCCGGTGTATTATGGCGAGCAGTTTGTGGCACCGCTGGTGAATAACTTTTTGCTGCGCTATCCCGGCCTGCAGCTGGATATGGTGCTGACCAATAGCACAGTGGACCTGGTGCAGGAAGGGTTTGATCTGGCCATTCGGCTGGGCAGTCTGGGCTCGTCCAGTTTAATGTGCCGCAAGCTGGCCCGGCGCACTCAGTTTTTGTGTGCTGCGCCGGATTATCTGGCCCGTTATGGCACGCCCCGGCACATTAATGATTTGAGCACACATCGCTGCCTGGCCGGCACAGTGGATCACTGGCGGTTTATTGAGAACAAGCAGCCCCGTCGCTTTCGTCTGCCGTCCGGCTGGCATTGCAACTCGGGGCTGGCACTGAAAGATGCCGCCATCAAGGGACTGGGAATTGTGCAGCTGCCGGATTATTACGTGACCGAAGCGCTGAACAAGGGGTTGCTGGTGAGCCTGCTGGAGGAATACAGGGTACCCGACGACGGCGTGTGGGTGGTGTATCCGAACAATAAACACCTGTCGCCAAGAGTGCGGCTGCTGGTGGATTATCTGGTTGAATGTTTGTAGGGAAATGCAAAAACGATTCCCTCCCCTTACCAAGGGGAGGGTCAGGGTGGGGTTTGTTGCAACCCCCTCCCAACCTCCCCCTTAAAAAGGGGGAGGAGCAAAAACAGTTCCCTCCCCTTACCAAGGGGAGGGTTAGGGTGGGGTTTGGGGATTACATCTGTGATTGCAGGTAGTTGGGCAGGCCGATGCGCTGAATGAGGCCCAGCTGCTGTTCCAGCCAGTGGGTGTGATCGTTTTCGGTGTCTTCCAGCAGCACCTGCAGCATGTCGCGGGTCTGGTAGTCCTGCTCTTGTTCACACAGGGCCATCACCTTGCGCAGATCCTTGATGACTTTATATTCCAGATCCAGATCGCTCTGCAGCATGGAGGGCACGTCTTTGCCCACGTTCAGCGGCACCCGGGTCACCATGTCGGGCGTGCCTTCCAGAAACAGAATGCGCTCTATCAGCTTGGAGGCATGGCCTTTTTCGTCTTCAAATTCGTGGTCAATGCGCTCGTAGAGCTTGGTGAGCCCCCAGTCTTCATACATGCGGGAGTGAATGAAGTATTGGTCCATGGCGCTGAGTTCGCCTGCCAGCAGCTCGTTGAGTGCGGCAATAATTTGCTGATTACCTTTCATTATTCTGCTCCCTTACAGTTGTGACTGCTGGTAATTTTCAAGGCCGATTTTGCTGATAAGGTCCAGCTGAGTGTCTATCCAGTCGAGGTGGCCTTCTTCGTATTCTTCCAGCTCACAGAGCAGCTCGCGGGAGACGAAGTCGTGCACCGACTCGCAGTAGGCAATGGCGTCTTTCAGCACTTTCAGCTGCTCTGCTGCCTGATCGCGGTCGCAGCCGAGCATTTCTTCGGTGTTTTCACCAATGCGCAGCCGGTTCAGGTGCTGCAGGTTGGGCAGGCCTTCCAGAAACAGAATGCGCTCGATCAGCTCGTCGGCCTGTTTCATGTCTTTGATGGATTTTTTGTATTCCCGCTCGTTCAGCTTGCTGAGGCCCCAGTTTTTGAACATGCGGGCATGCAGAAAATACTGGTTGATGGAGGTCAGCTCTATGCTGAGCACCTTGTTCAGGTGCTCAATGACTTTTTTGTCCCCTTTCATAACCACTCTCCCCGTTCAATGATGGCCATAAGGATAGACGCCAAATGGCCGTTTTTCAAATTAAAACACAAGATAAGTCATTGATTTAAGAGAACTTAACTATAAGCGAGAACTAATCACATTCGCGCTTTGATCTCAATCGATCCAGATGGGGTTGGAGTAGGCGCGCTTGCCGTTGCGATCTTCCACTACCCATTGCATCCAGGTGTGGTTGGGCGGCACAGGCACACCGGTTCTGAACCATTTGGCACCGTTAATTTTCCAGCCGGCTACCTGCACACCATCCAGCCAGACTTCGGCCCTGGCCAGACCCACCTCGGAGCGAAACTCTACCTGAGTTTCGGTAAAGGGTTTGGCGGTGCCGCCGAAGTTGGTGGTAATGGGATACACCTGCGGGCCAAAGCTTAAAAAGCTGTGGCCTTTGCCTGCGGCCGTGGCGTAGTCGGCACTGAGCCGGCCTTTGGGGGTGTAGGCATAGAGCTTGCCGCTGTTGCCGCCCAGATAAACCTTTTCACCCCGGCTCCAGCGCTGTCGCAGCTCCTGCAGGCGCGCTTCAAAGCCGGAGGTGACCGGCGTCAGCTCCAGCAGTGCCAGCCTGGGTATGCCCTGACCGCCATACATGGGCTTGTCGGCGCTGAGCACGTCCAGGGCACCGGCGCTGAGCCAGGCACTGACTTCTCCGCTTTCGCGGTTTTTGCGCAGATCGTCGCTTTCATAAAGAATGCCCAGTTCGTTTTGCAGACTGGCGGCGGTCCAGTGCGCCTGCACCATGTTGGGCATGTCGTTATAGCTGGGCAGGGCTGCAGGAACCTGGTTGCGTTCCAGCTGATAGCCGGAGAACTGTTTGCCATCTTGAGTGGTGCTTAAACGAATGCCGGCATTGCTGAGGTTAACCTCATAGCGGCTGGTTACCGGTTTGCCGTTCAGCTCGCGCTGCAGTTCTATTACAACACGCTCGCCAGACTGTTCTTTCACGTCAATTTTTGTCGAGGTGAGCTTGCCGTCACCGGGCACAAAGTCGAGGGAGCGCACCAGATCCGGGCCGTACTGGCCGTTGCTGGCAATGGCCAGATCCACCACGGCGCCGGTGTCGGCACTGATGGCAAAGGCAAAATAGGGAGATCTGACGGTAATGTCTTTTTCGCCGGTGGCGTTACCGTTTTTAATAAAGGTGGGGCCGTGCAGCACATCCAGACGAGCCGGCACGGGCTCATTTTTGTTGGAGGCACAGGCAGAAAGCACCAGTGCAGCCAGCACTGTGAGTCCGGTTTGGTAAAAGCGCATAACAAAAATCCCGATAAAGTGTAGAAGCAGGTAAATTCTGACAGTTTGCCAATGGAATACAACTGCAGAAGCCGTGTAGGCCCGGTTTTATACCGGGCAAATATCGCCGCATGTTATACTGCTGCCAGCCAGTATAAATGTTGGGATTCGCTGCGCTCATCGCCAACCTGCGTGTTTCAACTTACGACTTACGGCTTACGGCTCCCAGAAGGGGGGCTTACATATTTTCCAGCCGGGTGAGCAGCTGGTTAAGGCTGGCAAGCAGCGGCTTGGTGTCGCCGCCGGTAAGGCCTTCGGCCAGACGGGCTTCCCATTCCAGCACTCTGGGCACCATGCGCTGATGCAGTGCCTTGCCCTCGGGGGTGAGCAAAATGCGGGCGGCGCGCTGATCCCTGGGGTTGGGCTTGCGCTTTATCAGCTTTTTATCTTCCAGCCCCTGCAGCGCCCGGGACACTTTTACCTTGTCCATGCAGGTGATGTCGGCCAGCTCCCGGGCAATCAGCGAGCGGCCGTCGCCCAGCACCGCCATCAGCCGCCACTCGGGCCGGGTGATGCCAAATTCCTTGCGATAGAAGACGGCCAGCTCGGCCCCTACCCGCTCCGCTACCTGCATCAGTTTGTAGGGTAAAAAGTGTTCCAGCTCCAGCGCGCTCTGCTCATCCATGACTTGCTTCCTGTTTGCCTGTAAAGACAGGAGTGTAACCATTTTTGAACACAAGTTTGAAGCCATGCCGCACATTATGGCCAGGCAGCTATAGTGAGTAAGAGTTTGATCTTCACCGGAGGCAACATTGAAATACCGAGTGTCTTTTCCGCTGCGTGAAGGCGTGCATTCCCGCCAGGCGCACTGCGATTTGCCCGCCGGCAGCTATGAGCGGGAGATTGGCAAAGACGGCTTTTTTGGCCCGGCCACTCATATGTATCACCGCCATCCGCCTACCGGCTGGAGCCATTGGGAGGGATCATTGCGTCCGCGCGCACTGGATACCAACAAGCTGCCCGATATGGGCCCCTGCCCCTGGCATGCGGTTCCTTTGCTTTATAACGAGCATTTGTGCGTTCGGTTATGGCGCTGCAACAGCCCCATGGATCATCTGGTGCGCAACGGCGACGGCGATGAATGCCTGTTTGTGCATGCGGGCAGCGGCGTGCTGTTTTGCGACTATGGCCGGCTGCCCTTCAGCAAGGGGGATTATTTAATTATTCCCCGCTCCACCAGCTGGCGAATTGAGCCGGATGAGCCGGTTACCCTGCTGATGATAGAAGCCACCCACGGCAGCTATCAGCTGGCCGACCGAGGCCCAGCCGGCCAGCATGCCATTTTTGACCCGGGTGTGCTGGAACATCCTCATATAGATGAAGCCTTTGCGGAGCAGGCCGGGCGCGCCGGTGAGTGGCAAGTCAGGCTCAAGGCCCGGGGTCAGTTTAATACCATCACTTATCCCTTTAATCCGCTTGATGCGCTGGGCTGGAAGGGTGACTTAACCGTGCTGCGGCTGAACTGGCGGGATATTCGGCCATTGATGAGCCATCGTTATCATCTGCCGCCTTCTGCGCACAGCACCTGGGTGGCCAGCCACTTTGTGATCTGCACCTTTGTGCCCCGCCCTATGGAGCAGGACGCCGGTGCACTCAAGGTGCCGTTTTTTCATAACAATGACGATTACGACGAGGTGCTGTTTTATCATGAAGGCGACTTTTTCAGCCGGGACAACATTGATGCCGGCATGATCACCTGGCATCCCTGTGGCTTTACTCACGGGCCGCACCCCAAGGCGCTGGCCTCCGCACAGAGCAATTCCCGCACGGCCACCAACGAGGTAGCAGTGATGATTGACAGCCGCTATCCGCTGGAGCTGGCAACCCTTCCTGCCGGTGTGGAGAACACCGATTATGTCAACTCCTGGAGGAAATCGTGAAACTGGCATCTTTAAAAGAAGGCCGCGATGGCAGCCTGGTAGTGGTATCCCGGGATTTGCAGCTGGCCTGCCGCGCCGACGGCATTGCAGCTACCCTGCAGGCGGCACTGGATAACTGGGATGAGTGCGAGCGGGGGCTGAACGCCATGTATCAGCGTTTGAACCGTGGTGAATGCGCTCATGCTTTTGCCTTTGATACGGCGGCCTGTGCCGCGCCCCTGCCCCGGGCCTATCAGTGGGCCGACGGCAGTGCCTATGTGAGCCATATAGAACTGGTGCGCAAGGCGCGCGGTGCCGATATGCCGCCCGGTTTCTGGACCGATCCGCTGATGTATCAGGGCATGTCGGACGGGTTTCTCGGCCCCTGTGAACCAATTGAGCTGGCGGATGAAGCCTGGGGCATCGACTTTGAAGGGGAAATAGCGGTGATTACCGGCGATGTCCCCATGGGCACCACAGAGGCCAGCGCCCTGCCCCATATGCGGCTGCTGATGCTGGTAAATGATGTGTCGTTGCGCAACCTTGTTCCCGCCGAACTGGCCAAGGGCTTTGGCTTTTTTCAGTCAAAGCCCGCTACCAGCTGCTCGCCGGTGGCCGTGACTCCCGACGAGCTGGGCCAGCACTGGCAAAACGCCCGGCTGCACCTGCCGTTGCGGGTCTTTTTAAACAATCAGCTGTTTGGCCACCCCAATGCCGGGGTTGATATGACCTTTGGCTTTGACCGGCTTATTGCTCACGCCTGCTTCAGCCGCCACTTGAGTGCCGGCACCGTGATTGGCTCGGGCACCGTATCCAACCGGGATGAAAGCACCGGCTCCTGCTGCATTGCCGAGCGGCGCACCCGCGAGCTGCTGAACACCGGCGAGGCCAGCACGCCATTTATGCAGTTTGGAGACAGCGTGCGTATGGAAATGCTGGACGAGCAGGGACGCAGTATTTTTGGGGCCATTGATCAGCAACTGGTGCACTATCGCAAAGCCTGATCCTCATGATTGACAGCCAGCGTTAACGTCGGGCTATATCATTTATTATTTCACTGACAGTGTTATTGAATATGGCTGCTCTGCTGACACTTCTCTGGCTGTTATTGTGCGCGCTGCAAGATTTGCAGCAACGACGTATTGCCAACCGGCTGACGCTGCCGGCACTGGGCTTTGCCCTGCTGTGGCTGCTGTGGTACGGCAGCACCTTTGCCGGCACCGGCGGCAATAACGGACTGACCGCCGCACTGATTGCACTGGCACTGACCCTGCCCGGTTTTCTGCTGGGAAAAATGGGTGCCGGCGACATTAAAATGATGCTGGCATTTGCGCTGCTTACCGGCCCCATGGCGGTGCTGTGGGCGGTGGCACTGGCCGCGCTGGGCCTGCTTGGCTGGCAGGCAGCCGCGGTTGCAGTGTGGCCACACCTGCCGGCTGCCATGCAACGCTATGCCTGGACGCTGGCACCGTCACGGCATCAACAACGTCCTTATGCTCCTTTTGTGTTTATTGCTGCGGTTATTTATTTTCTTGCCGGTTATTGATGAGGAATTATGTTTAAAAAATTACTCAGCACTAAACAGCATAATTCACTGAATGCCGCGCCCGACCAATTCAGCCGGCATCCGGGCCTGGTGCTCAGCCTGGATGACAGCGGCAATATTCTGGCAGTGAGTGGCAGCCTGGCTGAGCAGATTGCTGATGAACTCACGTCACTGCATGCCATCAGCGGCCTTGCTGCCGGGTTTCAGTCACTGCCGTCATTGCTGGGCAAGGTGATTGATATTCAGCTGAGCGCAATAAATGGTGCTCCGTTATATTTTCATGGCACCCTGGAGCAGCAGCCCGACAGCTGGATATTACGCCTGATTGACATTACGGCGTTAACAGCACAAGTTAACACCGGTATCCAGGCGGCAGCCAGACAACAACAAACGGGCAGCGGCATTGATCTTATTCTTTCTGCCGAGCCGGGCCAGCTGGACAAACCTATCAACGACTGCATGGCCCGCATGATGCAGGCTTATCAGCTTAACTGTCTGGCTGTGATTCTGCAGGATAATCAGAAGTGGCAGGTCAGCTATTGCCGGCATCACCAGCCAGAGCTGGCTCAGTTAGTGAACAGCAGCCTTGACGACCTTCTTGAGCGCGCTCATCAGACCGTTACGGTTGAGCTGGCCGGTTACTCCGGCGCTGTCTATTTGTTCACTGTGTTCCCTTATCATTATCACTACCGCACTTCTGCTTATCTTGTTTTCAGCGCCGGCCCGGGCCGTCCGGAACATACCGCCGCCGTCATTCAGGGGTGTCGCTTACTGACCGGTGCCATTCTTGCGAGAAAACGGGACCTTGACTACAACCTGAAAGAAGCAAGGCATCAGCACATTACCGCAGAAAAAAATATTCACTCCCTCGATTACCATATAGAAACGCAGACTTTTACACTTGCTCGGCCATTATGTGAGTTAATATCCGCTGATCCGGTATGCAGCCTGAATAATTTCATAAATAAAATTGCGGCGGCAGAGCAGGAGGAGTTTAAAGACAGGCTCAGCACTGCCGTGGTGCAGCAGTCGGGCCTGAAGCAACATATTCGGCTGATGCATAGTGACGGCCCCCCCCGCTGGTATGAAATAAACCTGCTGACAAACAGACATAACAGCGCTTTGCTCTCCGGCAGCATTACCGATATTGATCATATTGTGCAAGCACAAGTGGCCGCACAGGCCGCTCAGGAACGCATCACCACTCTGGTGGCCCATGCGCCGGCCATTATTTATCTGCAGAAATATGAACAGGGCGCCTTGATCAGCCACTATTTCAGTGACAGCATTAACAGCCTGCTGGGCTGGAATGCTGAGCAGTTTAAACAGACCAGCCTGGCGGAGCATGTGCATCCGGACGATAAAACTGTTTTTTATCAGCGCACCACTACCCTGCTTAAATATGGCATTGTCAGTTGTCACTATCGTTTGCTTGATAAGGAAGGCCAGTATCACTGGATGCTGGATGAAGCCAAGTTAATCAGGGATCAATGGGGCCAGCCTAAGGAAGTGGTGGGTTTATATATTGATGTGACCGAGTCGGTACATGCCAATGAAAAATTAAACGCCAGTGAAGAGCGCTATAGAGTCTTGGTTGAGGATTCACCGGCCATCATTTGCAGATACGATAAAAACCTGAAAATCACGTTTGCCAACACCCTGCTGCTTGATTACGTTAATGCGAATAATAACAGTGCGATTGACCTGAATCATTTATTATCAGAGGAACAACAGGCAGGGTTTTATGCCCGGCTGGCAAAGCTGTCTCCTGACAACCCGATTATTAATGCAGAAATTTGCCTGCATGCTCCTCATCGTGCTCCCATGTGGGTAGTGTGGGCCGAGCGGGGAATATTTGATGAGCAGGGTGCTCTGCTGGAAGTGCAGGCCGTGGGCAGAGACAACACGGAAGTATATCAGGCACGGCTGGAGCTGTATCAGAGTGCCAAAATGGCCATGCTGGGTGAGCTTGCCACCACACTGGCCCATGAGATAAACCAGCCGCTTTGTGTGATGAAAATGTCAATCAATAATCTTAAAAGAAAAATAAACACTGATGTGCCCGACCTTCACTATATACAAAAAAAGCTGGAACGCATTGATGAACAAATAGAAAGAAGCACCAGAACCATTGAGCATCTTCGGTTTTTTGGCAGGCGATCGGCACCGGAGAGAAAGTTATTTACCCCTCAGCATGCCATTGATGGTGCCTTATCATTAACCAGAGAAAGTCTGGAGAATGCCGGCATTGACATTGTGCTTTCTACTTCCCCCACTCCTCAGCTGACAGGGCATCAGGATCAACTGGAGCAGGTGCTGATCAACCTGATCATTAATGCCAAAGATGCACTGACAGAAAAAAAAGAAAGCATACCCGATTTTCAGCCAAAAATTTACATTAGTATATTTCATAATAACCAGCAGGTTACCATTACAGTTGAAGATAATGGCACCGGCATTGCGGAGCAACATTTAAGCTCAATATTTGATTCCTTCTTTACAACCAAACCTCATGGCAAAGGCACCGGCATAGGCCTGAATGTGAGCTTTGGCATTATTGAAAAAATGCAAGGAACATTAACCGCCTCAAACTCGCAGAAGGGGGCTTTATTCGTTATTGAGCTACCACTGAGCAAACAACAGCACAATCAGTGACTCAGGTCACACTTGTGCAGCTTACCTTTTATAAGTGGCGTCTTATACTACAGTAAATCCTTTTATAACGTGATTTTTATGGAAGAGCACAAGGTTAACAGCCTGCTTATTGTTGATGACGAAGTCATGATCACCGAAGAGCTGTGTGAGCTGTTTACTGATCATGGTTACCGTTGTTATTCCTGTAATGACACCGATACGGCTTATCAGCTTTTTTGTGAGCATAAAGACATCACCATTGTGCTTAGTGACTTTCATATGCCGGGTAAAAACGGACTGACGCTGCTCAGGGATTTTCTTGAGCTGGCCAGGCAGTCTGCCCGCCCGGTAAAAACCATTTTGTTTACCGGGCGATCCGAAAAGGAAGATATTATCAAGGCGCTCCGGCTGGGCGTGTCTGACTATTATGCCAAGCCCCTTGATATGGATGAACTGCTGCACGGCGTGAAGGGGCTCAGCGATGCGCTGAGCCGGGCAAGCCAGCCTCTGCATATCGATAGTATCGAACATAAACTGCAGCAGCTGTCCGAGTTTATGCACGATTTGCATGACGATGTGGCTCAGCTCAGAACCAGCCAGCCTGCCCGGGAGATGCCGGTGGCAACCGGCACCGACAGCGCAGAAAGCGATGCCTTGCTGCAGGAGCTGTCTCCCCGGCAACAGGCCGTGGCCCGGCTGATTGGCAAGGGCATGACCAACTATCAGATTGCCGTTGAGCTTGGTTTAAGCGAAAACACGGTGAAACTGTACGTTTCACAGATTTTGCGCCAGACCAGAATGCATAACCGCACTCAGCTTGCTCTGGCGCTTTCTGCACTGTAAACCGGCGATTCGCTAGTTGCCTCCAACCTGCCCTTCCACTCCCTGCTCATACAAATCCGGAATGGGGTGCTGGTAGCTGTCCAGCCAGCGCTGGCTGGCCAGCTCCTGCTCTGCGGCGGTGGAGGCTTGAGTTTGCGCAGAGGCTCTGCTGCCTTCACGCTGCACCTGCAGCCAGCGCTCCGTCTGGGTTTGCGGCAGCGGCTTGATCAGGCCATGGGTGCCGGCAGCATCGGGAGTGTTTGCCACAGCGCTGGCCGCCAGCAGCCAGCCTGTGAGGATCACGCTTGCTTTTACTATTGCCATAACGGGCTCCTTCAACGAAGCGAAATAGGCACAATAGGCTGGGAGACAGCATCAATGCGCTGCACCCCTTGAGTAACTCCACCGGCAGCGGCGGCCTGCTGCACGCCCTGAGGTGAGACTGCGCGTACCTGTGATACCGGCTGCGGCTGCACAGCACGCACGGCCGGGGCCTGTGCGACAGCCGGCTGCGCCGGCACGGCGCGCACTGCTGTTTGTGCCGCTGGCCTTTGTGCCACTGCCTGTGCCGTGCCGCCGCTGTCTTGCTTGCGCATGGTGCGCGCTTTGTTCAGTGCGCTCTGATATTGCTGAGCGCTGATCTGGTAACGGGCAGCCAGCTTGTCTGCGCCTGTGATATTTTCCTGATATAACGTCAGCGTCAGCAGGTTTAATATGGCGCGGGGATTGCTCTCGTTCAGCTCGGCAGCCGTTAACAATTCAAAACGTGCTTCTTCGGTCTTGCGTAAATTCATATAAATCACGCCCAGATCGTTACGCATCGACTCATTGGTCGGCTCATAGGCCACGGCCTTTTGCATATAGCTGAGTGCGGTATCGTTATCGTTCTCAAGCACTGCCATTTGTGCCAGGCCATGGTAACCATCGGCGATCAGGCAGCTGTTGAGCAGACTTTGATACAGGCCTTTGGCCTCGGGGCGCTGCAGTAACCGCAGAATCTGCGCTTTTCCGAGCCTGGCTTCGGGCAGCTCATCGGGCAAGCGCTCCAGATTGGCGAGCGCCGCATGCAAACGCCGGGCAGAGACCATTTCTTTTGACAGGTTAATGGCCAGCTCCTGCTCGCGGCTGAGTGGGTCACACGCTGCCACTGTGTCGCGCTTGGCAGTAATCAAATAGGGCGAGTTGCCATTTTTATAGCGATTACCATCGGCCGGCAATACCGCGCAGCCTGTTGTCATGCAGGCCGCCACCAGCAGCCCGAGTGTTTTTTTCATCCCATTTCTCCAAAAGCCCTGACAATGGCCATAAATCCCGGGCCAGCCAATACAATCATGAGTGCCGGAAACAAAAATGCGACCATTACCACCGACATTTTTGCAGACATTCTGGATACTTTTTCCTGCAGCGCGGTAACCCGGCGCTCGGTAAGCAACTCTTTCATGGCATGCAGCGAGGCCATGGCACCACTGCCCTGCCGCGATAACTGCTCAAGTACGGTAAAACAGTCTGTGACCTCGTCCACATCAAGCAGTCCGGCCGTGCGGGCCAGCTCTTCCTGCAGCGACAAACCTGCATCCACGCGCTGCAGCATCTGCCGAATTTCGGCAGACAGCTCGGGCAAAATACCTGTGCTCTCCTGCGCCAGCACCCGCAGCGCCTGCTCTGTAGTCATGCCCACTTCAAATAAAATGCGCAGTAACGGCAGCATCATTTCGGTTTCTTCAGCCAGTTGCCGTTTGCGCCTGGCGACTTTGCCGACCAGCCAGCGCTTGGGTATCAGATAACCGATGCCAGCCAGGGTCAGTACCGTCAGCAGTGAGCTGTGGTTAATGCTGAACAGAGAGCCATACAGCACACCCGCCAGTGCCAGCAGCACCGGCAACCCCAGCTGCACAGAAATAAACAAAGACTGCTGAGTACGTTTGCGCCAGCCCAGCTGGTTTAACAGGGTGCGTAATTCGCTGTCCAGCTGAATGCCTTTTTGCCCCATGCGGCTTTGGGCAAACTCGCTAAGCAGCTTGTGTTTATCTACCCTGCCGGGCTTGCCCAGACGCCGGTTTATGGCCGCACGAATACGCCGCTCTTCAAAAAACAGTAATAACAACAAGATGGCCAGCAACAGCTGCAGCACGGCACTGAGCAACAGCGCATTCATATTACACACTCCTCAGCATGCGCCAGAGCGTGACCGAGCCTACCAGCTGAAACAAAAACGCAAATAACAACAGTATTTTGCCGGACGGATCATGCCATAGCTCCAGAAAAAAATCCGGGCTGGATATAAATACATAAGCCGCCAGTGAGACCGGTAACAGCCCCAGCACCAGGGCACTTACGCGGGTTTCTCCGGTCATGGCTTTAAGCTGACGGCTGGCCTTGTCTTGCTCGTGGATCATGCTGACCAGCTGACTTAATACCTCCACCGCATTGCCACCGTATTTCTGGTTTATCCGCACCGCCAGGGCCAGTAACTGAAACTCCCTGATCTGATACAGGCCGGCCAGATCATCCATGGCATCTTCAATGCTGGCTCCGCGGTGCACAAACCGCTGGCTGCGTTCAAATACTGATTTCAGCGGATTGGCAGAGGCGGCAATGGCCTGATCCATGCCTTCGGGCAGGGTTCTTCCTGACTTCAGGCTGCGAATAATGTGGTCAATAAAAGCAGGCAGCTGTTTGACGATTTTGGCCATGCGCCGGCGCTGACGAACCGCAATCATGACCCTGATGATCACCAGCAGACCGCCGGCAGTAAGCAGCGCCGTCAGGCTGCCTTGCAGCAGGTAAGCCAGCATAACCACCAGCATATACAGCAGCAGCGCCATGCTCAGCCCGGCGGCAGATACCTGCACGCCGGCCCGTAACAGCATAGTGTGCAGCACACTTTTGGGCTTCAGCCGCAACCGCTCAGTGCGGTTCAGGCCACTCATCAGCTGCTCTGATCTGGCTTTTTTACGGGCACTGAACAGCAGCCGGGCAGAGAGCCCGGACAGTAATAATGCAACCAGCAGCCAGACAAGAGAGAGTTTCATGAGGGTCTCCGGAATTATTTGCCCGTATACAGATGCTGCAGTTTTTCACCTCCGGGAGTGACGGCTTCACGCACGAACCGGTGCCCCCCTCTGGTTTGCAGGCGGAACAGCGTATTGGTGACATATTGATCTTCACGCAATGAGATCACTTCCAGTATTTCACTGATGCAACGCCGGCCGTCGGCCAGCCGCACCAGCTGAATAACCAGATCAATGGCAGAGCATACCGTTTGCCGCAGAGTGCGTTCGGCTACCTGCACCCCCGACATGCCCACCAGGCTTTCCAGCCGAAGCAGCGCATCCTGGGCATTGTTGGCATGCAGCGTGGTCATGGAGCCGTCGTGGCCAGTATTCATGGCGGTGAGCACATCCAAGACTTCCACGCCCCGGATTTCCCCCAGCAGTATACGGTCCGGCCGCATCCGCAGTGCGTTTCTGACCAGCTCCCGGGCGGCAATCTCACCATAGCCATCGGTATTGGGCGGCCGGGTTTCCAGCCGTACCACATGGTCATGTTTAAGCTGCAGTTCGGCTGTATCTTCAATGGTTACAATGCGCTCAGAGGGTGATATGTGCTGGCTGAGCAGGTTAAGCATGGTGGTTTTCCCCGTCCCGGTTCCGCCACTGACCAGAATATTGCACCGGCAGTGCACCGCCTGATCAAGAAAGGTCATTATGGCTTCATCCAGCGAGCCGGCAGCGAGCAGATCGGTGCTTTTAAGCATGTCCTGGCGGAACTTGCGCACTGATAATGCCGGGCCGTCAATGGCCACGGGAGGAATAACAGCGTTAATCCGGCTGCCGTCGGGCATGCGGGCATCCACCATGGGGGAAGACTCATCCAGCCGGCGTCCTACCGGTGCCAATATGCGCTGTATCACTCGGATCAGATGAGCATTATCGATAAACCGCAGGTCGCTGCGGTGCAGGGTGCCTCTGCGCTCCACAAAGATACGATTGGGGCCGTTTACCAGAATTTCGGTTACCTCGGCGTCGTTAAGCAGCATTTCCAGCGGGCCAAAACCGGTAAGCTCATCAACCAGCTCTTCGCTGAGCTGGTCCTGCTCATATTTCGACATGGGCAGATGCCGGCTTCTGGTGTATTCGTATACCCGCGCATCAACAAACTGACGCAGTTGCTGCCGCCCGGCTTCCAACAGATTCTCTTCGTGCTCTTCCAGTGCATCAATGATGTATTTATGCAGCGCACCTTTAACCAGCTGGTGGTTATTGGCTTTTCTGTTTTCACCAAAGCGGGGTTCAGGGCTCATGAAAAGGCCTCCGTCAGCCGTTTTAACCAGTGTTTGTGCGCAGGCCCGGACACATGGCTGAGAATGTGTTTTACCAATGGCCGGTAAGCCCGGGCCAGGCTGCCCTCGGCCCGCCCCCGGTAAGGCAGGCCGGCATTTTTTACCTTGAGGCGGTTAACCGGATCCGTGGCAATGGCGGTGAGCAAAGGCAGGCCAAAGGTTGCACTCATGTCTTGTTTATCCGGTGCCACCTGGGAAACATAGTGATCAACCAGCAGCCGCGCATGCTCAAGGTTAATTCCTATTTGCCGCCAGTGCCTGAGCACCTCCAGGTTACGCTTGCAGCAAGACATGCACTGATTGGTATACCAGTAAATATGCGCAGACATGCTGGCCAGGCTGCGCAGCTGCTCGCTGTCTGGCTGCCCGGCAAGATTGACGATGACCTGATCAAAATGCTGGCTCAGCGCCGACTGCAATAAATAATGATCGGTTGCTCCGGTTTCATGAAAGCCGGCATCAGCCAGGCCGTTGCTCAGCAGACAGATGCCGCTCTGATGCCGGGGAAACGCACTTTCAATCAGGTTACTGTCCAGCCGCTTCAGGTTGCGCAGCGCATCCTGAAAGGTAAACCCCGGCTCCATGCCCAGAATTTCCTGCGCTTCGGCAACAGGACTGCCCAGATCAATCAGCAGCACGCGCTTGCCCTGCTGCTGCAATCCCATGGCCAGCATCACGCTGGCCAGCGCCGCATCCGGTGAGGCCTGAGCGCCATAGATAAGGGTGGTGTGTTTTTTTGCCGGCTTTACCGGCACGGCAGGTGCCCGTTGCGTGATGCGGTGTACCAGCCCCATCACTTCATTGCTGCGCATGCCATAGACAATAAAGTCCCGGGCACCGGCACGCATGGCGTTGATGATCAGCTCGTTATCAAGGCCATCGCCCATGCCCACAATGGTGAGCAAAGGCCGAATTGCCAGCAATGACTCTATCAGGTTGCATTTGCGCGTCATGTTTTCCGTATCCATGCCGACAAATATCACCGATGCACCGGTGGCATCACACAGCGATAGAATTTCCTCGGTGGTTTTATCGGCCGCCAGCAGCTGATGTGGCATCAGCGCGGCGCGCAGCCAGTCAATGTCCTGCTCATTGGCGGAGTAAACAATAAAAGTCTGTTCCATGCTCTGCTCCTACCGGGACAGCCCGCTTTGCATATCAAAGTCGCCATTTTCCAGAAACAGCAGCTCAAAGGCATTGGGATCATAATTACGGTAGCTTTCTCCCGGCAGTGCCGGCAGCTCGGCATTGGCAGCCAGCGGGCTCACCAGATGCGGCGTGACTATCATTAACAGCTCTTTTTCTTCGCGGGCAATGCGCGAAGAGCGAAAAAAGCTGCCCAACACCGGAATGTCTCCCAGCCCCGGCAGCTTGTCTACCTCGGCATAATTATTGGCGCTCATCAGCCCGCTGATCACAAAGCTCTCACCACTGGCCAACGCCACGCTGGTGTCGGTGCGGCGCACGTTCAGTGACGGCACTGTGGTGCCGGCAATGGAAACGCCGGTATTGAAGTTAAGCTCGCTGACCTCAGGTGCCACTTTAAGCAGAATGCGGGAGTTATCCACTACTGTGGGCGTAAGGCTCAGGCGCACACCAAACTCTTTGTATTCGATGGAGATAGCGCTGCCATCGGCACTGGGCACGGGCACCGGAAACTCGCCGCCGGCCAGAAAACTGGCGCTTTTTCCGTTCAGTGAGACCAGGCTGGGAGTAGCAAGCGTGTAGGCAAAATTACTGTTTTCCAGCGCATTCAGCACGCCCAGCACCTCTTTGGTGCCGCCGCCCCAGGCAATGTTAAAGCCATTACCCTGCAGCGGCACCGGCGTATTGCTGCCTGGCGGTACGGCGCCGCCCATGCCGACACTGCCGATGGTGTTGCCCGGCGCTCCAAACAAAAAACTGCCGCGCTGGCCAAACAGGGAGATACCCACGTCTTTCAGCTTGGTGCGGTTAACTTCAACAAACCGAATATCGGTTTGTACCTGGCTCGGCACAGTGGCACCGGCAGCCGGAGTAACGGCCTGAGTGGCACTTCCTGTGACTTGCAGACGGCTTTCAATGGGGGCTGTGGCGCAGCGTGTCCATACCTTGAGACTGGTACTGCCGGCACCTGTGCCGGTCAGCAAAATACTGTTGCGACTGGTCAGTTTTACGTCGGCAACGGCCGGATCTCCCACCGCCAGCCGGGTAACGGGGGCATCGATCACCAGTGCATGCTGCGAACCCTGGGCCAGTTGCAGGGTGTCATCCAGCGCCGGCATGGGTGAACAGGTGCGGGCATGGGCCTGAGCAGACATCGCCAAAGAGAATAGTGCAGTGATGACTGCTGAAGATAATGCCATGATATTTATATTTTTTTTCATAGTCTGCTCTTTATTTAAGGCGTTTGACGAGACACATCAGGGCCACGATAAACAGGTACACCCACGCTGTGCCGGGCCGGACCGGACCGCGCTGCCGGACTGCTCTGTCTGAGCGCAAGCTGCTCAAACTGAAACAGCTGGCGTTCTATTTCCTGCAGGGCGGTGGCTGACAAACCGTTTTTAAAGTAATCAGCCAGCCGGGCTTCACTGGCACTGCGCACGGCCAGCCGCAAGGTGCCGGCCTGAGTGGCCAGCATCAGGCGGCTGGTCAGGGTTGCCGGTACGGCCAGCACCGCCGTTTGCGCGGCTCGCTGGCGGGACGCCGGCTGAGCGTCTTCGTCACGGTATTGCACCGGCTGGCCATCTTCCCCCACCGACAGCGCGTCACCCACACTCAGCACCCTGAGTGCCGGCACCACCACCTGAGCGGTTTGATCGGTGTTGATATCGTTTTTTCGTAAATAAAGCAGCACATCCACATAATCACCGGGCTGAATAAAACCGCCGCCGCCACTTACGTCGTCAATGGCAACCGCCAGTGCCCGCTCATTTTCACCAATTAACCGCGCCAGCGGGCCGCCGGCACCGAAAGCCGCCGTGCTGAGCACAGTGCCCGCCGGCAGGTACTGCCACACATAACGGCCCAATAGCGCCTGGGTGTCGCGGAACGTGCCGGGAGGGGCAATTTTCAGTTGCTCTGTGCTCAGGTGGGCTGCTGTGATCTCTTCAAACGGCTGCAATGGTCTGGCCAGCACCACCACCGCAGTGCGCGGCTCTTCACTCTGCCGGCTGCTGATTTGCTCCGCCACCGCAGGGGCCGGCCCGGCTTGCGGCACCGCCGCCGGTGGCGGCGTGACCTGAGCCGGTGCCGGCGGTGCCTGCTGATCAAGCTGGTTGCTTAGCTGCACTCCTTTATAGCCTGCCACTATGGCACCCGTCAGTAATAACCCGGCCAGGCCAAGCATTAAGCGACTGTTCATATTCGATCTCCGTATTACAGCCAGTCCGTGAGTTGCAGTTAAATAGGTATATAGCTTAGATGTTATTTGGCAAGAAGGACTTTAATGAAACCAATACTAGAACAAAAAAAACAGGGCAGCTACTGGCCTCTGACTGTTTTCCCTTCTACACTCAGATTTTATTTAAAAAGCACGGATGACAATTAAAAACCACAAAGAAAAAAAGGACAAAACAAGGTATTAATACTTTTTATCTGTATCAGGTCGGGCGTCATAAGATGGTAACACTGCCATCTTTACATGAGCCAAATAAGTATGGAGTACGGGCATGAACCACTTATTTATTAAATTTTATGTCTATTGCAAACTGAAGACCTCGGCACTTCTTCACCGGGAAGAAGGCGCTTCTGCCATTGAATACGGCATTATTGCCGGCCTGATTGCAGTGGGGATCATTGTTTCTGTGGGTGATATCGGCGATCAGCTTGCCGATTTCTTTACCCAAATCAAGGATAATCTGACGACTGCCAGTACTGACTGAAGTTAAATCAGCTTTAAACAGCCCTCTTGCGAGGGCTTTTTTATTACAGGTTGTAGCTGGCATTTAACCGAAAGCGCGGATCCCGGTCCTGGCTGTCGGTGGCCTTGTCTCCAAAGGGTTTGGCTGCTTCCAGACTCAGGCTGTAGTGGCGCTGATCACTGAACTGCACCCCAATGGCATAAGAGCCCAGTCTGGCATCGGGGCCACCGTTATCGTTATAAGATGCCCGGGCGGTATCAATGACTGCATAGGGCTTGAGCAGGCGCATCCAGGAAAGCTCCGGATAAAAGCGATAGCCCAGCTCATAAGCCAGGCCCCAGCCTTTGTCACCTTCGGCCTGATCCGAGTCGTAACCCCGGCCAAAACTGCGGCCGCCAAAGGTGGCGCGTTCGCTGTCGGGCAAGGCATCGGCAGACCAGTAGGCCGCGCCGGACACTATGCTCTGCCAGCGGTCGGCAAAAATATTGCTTTGCACTCCGGCCAGCCGCATCCGCAAAAAGTCTACTTCTTTATGGTCAACGCGGTTGCCGGCAAGCGTAGTGATGCTGCTTTCAGCACCGAACATATCCAGGCCCTGATAGAGGCCGCCACTGATAATGCGCAGCTGGTCTTTTTCTGCTTTTTTCCACTCGCCTTCCAGGGCCAGCGCTCTTACCTTGTTGGTAATTTTTGCTTCACGGCCGGCCAGCGCTCCCGGCGCTTCTACCCGATAATCACGTTCATCATCAACGCCATATACCCGGGCAGTGGCCATGATTGACTCGTTGTTGGAAAGCCTGACAGGATGACTGAAGCCCACGGAGATGCGATCGTTACTGCGCTCTTCCTGCGACAATACATTTACCGGCCCGTTGGCAGTGTTAACCTGACCCAGGTTTACTTTTTCGTCTTTTTCACTGCGATAGGCACTTGCCGACGCTTCCAGGCGGGTGCCGTTATTCCCAATAAACTGGCTGTAATCTACCCGGGCATAACGTTCTTTGTCGTCACCGGGAGGCAGCATGGTGGTCACTTTTATTTTTTCGCCGGCAGCCGTATTGGAGTTTAATTCGGCAGACACCAGCAGTTTGGCATCGTCACCGTCGTTCAGCTCCAGCGCCGAGCTGACGGCAAGGTTCTGGCGGGTGGCTTCGGTTACCATGGTAACAGCACCATCCGTGGTGGTGGGTTTGGGGACGGACGCTTTTACCTTGACCCCCGGAATGCGCGCCATCAGTGCTGTATAGCGCTCAAAGGTTGCTTTGCGCAACGGCTTTTCGTTAATGATATTGTCAGCAAACTTGCGAATGCGCTCAGAGGCAGCGCCGATATCACCCCGCATATCCAGCGCAGCGACATAGCCTTCTACCAGCACCACCCGTACCTGGCCCAGGCTCATGTTCTGAGCCGGAATAAACGCATAAGACAGGGCATAGCCGTCGTCTTGATAACGCTGAGTGATGCGGTTGGTAATATCCACCAGTTGTTTAAGTGACACCTGCTGGCCAATAAGCTCGGCAAAGGGAGCGGCCACTTCGTTAAAGGGATAAACAGTGCCGCCTTCTATCAGCACATTGTTCAGCTGAATAACCGTATCGGCAGGAAATTGCATGGTCTGCTGCTGAGCAGGCAAAGAGGTTTGAGCTCGTTCCGGAGAGTATTGCTGCTCTGGTCTTACCTGGGCAGGAAGCGTATTGTCTACATTATTACTGTTTAAGTATGCAGGTGTTTCAGCTGTTGCTGAAATAAAAGGTAAAAGTCCTGCAGCAGGGATTACAAATCGGGAAATCACTCCCATATGCCAGTCTCCCGGAGCCAGGCTCCTGAACGTAGAAATTGGCTACATTATTGAACTGCTTTGCTTTTTTTTCAACAATACATTTTATGAGTATGTGTTGCTGCGCAAATAAAAAAATGTGCTTCAGCATACTGAAGCACATTTAATAAATTGACGGGTAAGTCAGTTACTTTTTCTTGCCACCCAGCAGTCCACCAACCAGGCCGCCATTTTCTTTATCGCCACCCAGTAAGCCGCCGGTTATTCCGTCAACGGTTCCGGTGACGGTGCCAACCAGACCGCCTTCACTGCCACCCAGCAGACCCCCTTCCTCACCGCCAAGCACACCACCGGTAACACCATTAACAGTATCGGTTACTGTGCCAGCCAGACCACCGCTTGCACCGCTACCCAGCAGTCCTCCACTGTCGCCACCGCCAAGCACTCCGCCAGTAACACCATTAACAGTATCGGTTACTGTGCCAGCCAGACCACCGCTTGCACCACTGCCCAGCAGTCCTCCACTGTCGCCACCGCCAAGCACTCCGCCGGTAACACCATTAACAGTATCGGTTACTGTGCCAGCCAGACCACCGCTTGCACTGCTACCCAGCAGGCCTCCACCGTCGCCACCGCCAAGCACTCCGCCAACGACATCATTAACGCCACTGACCACCGGCTGCAGCGCACCTTGCTCTCCGATAAGGCCGTCGGTGACATTGCCAACTACCTCAAGACTGCCGCCAGTGCCCGTGAGCCCTTCCACCACTGAGGTAACGGGTGCGAGCAAGCCGTCGGAGGGGCTGACCAGACCATTGGCCAGGTCGTTCACCGGACTCAGCGCCGTCTCTCCGGTCAGGTTTGACACAGTGCCCTGCACATCGGTAATGGTGCCGGTGCCCATATCACCAGCGGCCAGTCCATTCGTCAGGCCATTTACCGTGTCATTTACGCCTCCCACCAGACCACCGGCCAGATCAGTAACCGGAGACAGGGCCGGCTCGTTGAGCACACCGCTTACCAGGCCGGTGACTGGTGCCAGAGTGCCATTCTCACTCAGCAGACCGTTGGTCAGATCACCCACCGGCTCCAGTACGCCGCCAGTACCGGTCAGCTGATCCAGGGTGCCGGTAACAGGAGAAAGCAGGCCATTTTCCGGACCAGCCAGATTGTCGACCAGATTATTGACCGAAGACAGGCCGCCGTTACCGGTAATTTGTGTTACAGCACCCTGCACATCAGTAATGGTGCCCGTACCAATGGTGCCGGCAGTGAGAGTATCATTGACCAGACCGGTAACAGGAGACAAGGTGCCACCCTGACCAAGCAGGCCGTTGGTAAGATCCCCCACAGGTGACAGCAAACCATCAGAGCTGGTCAGGCCATCAACAATACCTGTTACCGGAGACAGCACACCGGTTTCACTGTCTACCAGGTTATTGACCAGATCTGAACCGGGCTCAAGCACGCTGCCATTGGTAATATCACCGACAACACTCTGTACATCATCAATGGTACCGCCGCCGGCCATGATATCACCGCCGTTGTCACCGCCACCGTTGTCTCCACCACCGTTGTTACCGCCGCCAGTATCACCACCGCCGCTGTCGCCGCCGCCGTTGTCGCCGCCATCGCTGATACCACTGCCGTTATCGCCGCCACCGTTGTCACCGCCGCCAGTATCACCACCGCCGTTATCACCGCCGCCACCGTTGTCGCCACCGCCGGCACCCGGCTGGGAAGTGCCGGGCTTGTTATTTGCCAGATCAAGAGAGCTGCTGCCGGAGCAGGCAGTTACACCGGTTAGCAGCATTAACAAGGCCAATGCAGCAGCACACTTTTGAGTATTGGAACCATGATTAAACATTTTCATATTCAGACTCCCGGGAACGGTAAAACTACCTATGCCCCTCAATTCTGCGAACCATGCCAACTGATGATGCGAACGCAGTGTTTAACAGCTCGAAACCTGCTTCAATTTAAGGCGGGAGAGAAATATGCGGCAATACTCGAATTAGTATTAGTCATATAGTAAGTACTGTTAATTCATTAGCTTAAGGATAAAACAGCAACTACACTGATAAATCACGGGAGAGTAGGTCACGAACATGAACAAAAAAAACTTGCTCCATAAAAAAACATTTCAAAAGCAAGATGGTGCCGCCAGCATCGAGATAGCTTTTGTTTTTATTCTGGTTTTTGTGTTGTTTTACGGCATTATCGGCTATGCCATTCCATTGATTCTTGGCGCTGCCTATCAGCAGCTGTCGGCAGAAGTGCTGCGTAATGCAGTAAGCACTTCTGATATATATGTTTATCGTGCCGGCACCGAAGAAGACGATATTAATAACATACTGCTCAACGCCGAGGCGCTGTCGCAGCAAATTATCGCCAGCTCCTGGCTGCCGGAAAAATGGGTATATCACTGCCATGGCTACGCAGACCGGGTGCTGAGTGTGTCTGCCGACGGCAGTGAGTGGAAAGCCTGCCTTCGCCATGCCGAGCCCACAGCCATTATGCCGGTTATCTCTTTGCTGGGAGTGACTGTTCCTCAGCTGCCCGATGAAATTAAAGGCGAAGCCAGCCTGCGAATTCGATAGCCGAGGACACCATGACGACTCTTCGCAGATGTAAACAAGGTGGTGCATTTACCCTGATTGCTGCCGGCACTCTGCTGCTGACTCTGGGCTGCACCATGCTGGTGCTTGATACCGGCCGGCTATATATGGAGCAGCGCAAACTGCAAAAGCTGGCGGATACCGCCGCCCTGGAAAGCATTGCCCGGCTGAACAGTGGCCGCTGCGCCGATGCTCCCGATGTTGTACAAACCTATGCTCAGGAAAATGCCACGCGCAATGGCTTTCTGGCACAAGACAGTCAGTCGATAGCCACCCAGTGTGTCAGAATTGATATTAGTGACAGCCTGAGAACACCCGTTGCCGATGCCAGCGGTCATGCAGTGCGGACTATTGCCAAGGAAACCGTGCCCGCCAGCCTGCTGTTTCGTGCCGGCAATATGCTGGGCGTAACCGATAAAAATGAAGTTAATTTGCAGGCCAGTGCTGTGGCCGAGCGTGAAGGCGGCGCGCCTACCGCGACCTTCAGTATTGGTGCCGAGTTACTGAGGCTGGATAACAGCAGGCTGATTGGTCAGGTGCTGAACGCCGTGGGAGTTAATGCCGGCACGCTGGCCATACTGAACTCCAATGCGCTTGCAGATATTAATATTACTCCGGCCGGCCTGTTAAAAAGACTGGGGGTTGATGTCTCCATTTATGAGCTGAAGGCGCTGTCTCCTCAGGGGCTGGTTGAGCTGGTGAACACCGAAGTCGGTGTGCTGGGTATTGACCGGCTGATTGGCACTTCTGCCGAGCTTGTTTCCGATAATGTGTTAAAAACGGATCTTGAAGCGCTGCAAGTAGCAGTGCTGCAGAATCCGCTGTTGCAAGATGTGCAGCTGCCACTGTTTGGCACGGCAGATAATCCGGGGCTGATCAGTCTGGCCTCAACACTTGAAGGCAACGTCGGGCCGGCCCTGGATGCTGCGGTGAATCTGGGCGATCTGCTGGGAACCAGTATATTGCTCGGCACCAGTGAGCGAGCGTTGGAAATTCCTGAGCTGAACGTTCTTGGCCTGGCCAAGGTGCAGCTGGGTATAGTGGAGCCGCCCACCATTGCCGTGGGGCCGGTGGGCACCAGAGCCTATAACGCCCAGATTCGTCTGTATGCCGATATAGATTCCAACAATCTGCTGGGCGGCGTATTAAGCTGGCTTACCGACTCTGTGCTTGGACTGCGAGTACGGCTGCCACTGACCGTGGATGTAACCACGGCTCATGCCGAATTTCTGTCGGCGCAATGCACCGAAAACCCGCCTGCCGCTACCTTTGAAGTCAACTCAGCCCTGCTGAATACCTGCATTGGCAGCATGCCTGAGGCCAGCCGCTGGTCGGGCTCGGTGCGCTGTGAAGAGAGCCTGCAGCCCACAGAAATGATTAAGCTATTACATTTGCCTGTGCTGACCGGTAAAACCCATATTGAAGGGCTTTCAGATATTCAGGAGATGATTATTCCAGAATATGATCCTGAAACAGGACCCATCCCCAGCACTGAGCCTAACAATCTTAATTTAGGTGATACAGTGGACAATATTGTGCTGGGCCTGCTGGATTTGCTGGGCGGATTATTCAGGCCACCTTCCATCGTTAATAACAGTGACCTTGATTATTCCGAAAAACAAAAAAACATGCTGATTGACCAGCTTGCCACTCAATATCTGGATGCCACCAAGGTGAATGGTTTTTATAATGTAAGCAGAGCAACCGATCTTATTTTGAATGGCAGCACAGAAACCGATCCGAATACCGGAGCGCAGCTGGTGCCGCCGCTGGCCGGTGAAGACTGGTTTCTGGCAAAAAGCATTCCTACCTCCTGGGGGCTGGGTGCCACGCACCCGTCCCAATGGCAGGACGGCAGTTTCAGTGAAGCTTTTTATGCTTACACATCAAAGCCCTACGGATTACTCGATGTAGTGGGTATTCCTACTCTGGGCAATGGTTACTGGTCTTGTGCCGGCTTGTTAAGCTCTTTACTGAGCTGGAATCAGTGTGTGGATCATAATCTGACCCGCTTGCTGCAAACCAAACCCGGCGGCATTGATCTGTCTGCCAGCAGCGATGCCAACAGCCTGCTGAACCTTGGCTCAGACACTTTCAGTTGTTCCGGCAGCGGCTTGCTGTGTGTGCTCCTTAAACCCGTGCTGAACCTGCTGAAGCCTGTGCTTAATGGCGTGAGAAGGCTGCTGACTACTGTGCTGGATGAGGTGCTGGGTCTTGACGTTGGCCGCTCCGCTCTGCATTTGCAGGAGCTGAACTGTGGCGCACCCAGGCTGGTGAACTGATGACATTATTCATGCCGGTAAAAAAACAGCAAGGCGCTGTGGCCATTGAGTTTGCCGCCCTGTTTGTGCTGTTTTTCAGTTTGTTATTTGGCACTGTGGCCTACAGCCTGCCGGTGCTGCTGGAAATCAGCTTCCGGCATATCAGCACCGAGGCCAGCCGGCAGATATTGCGGGTAGATCCTGCCGCAGGCAACTATGCCGCTGTGCTGAGCCGTGAGGTGACCAACGTCATTAATAACAGCTGGCTGCCCGAAGACTGGCGCACCGGTGGCTGTGCCGCACCGGACAGCGGCCACGCCTGGCAGCCTTTGCCATCTCACGAAGGCAACCCTGTGTTTGGTCATCTGGCAGAAAATAATAACGAACGCTTGCTGCATGTGTGCCTGCAGCGATTTTATAACCCCCAAGGCAAGAGTGAAGAGCTTGCCATTATTCCGCCTATTCAGTTACTTGGCATTACCATTCCTGCCCTGCCGGAAAATGAACAGGGAAACATTATTCTCAGGGGTGAAAGCATTACCCGGCTGTGATGGTGTCTGCTTCAGCTGTCGAGATAGCGCCCCAGGGTGAGCTCGCGCTCGCGCTGGCATTCTGCCAGATAAATGGCGGCGGCAATCTGTGATTTGCTGTGATATTCGTCTATGGCGCGAGAGACCATGCGCTCCAGGGTTTTGTCGTTTTTGGCCATGCGGAACTTGCGCAGCCAATACATTTTATCCTGCAGTTGCTGCTCTGGATTCATAGTTTCATTCATTGATGAGTGTATTCCAAAAGGAAGAAGTAAACAGGATGAACCTGTCTGTTAAGATAGTTGAAAATAATAAATAGTTCCCGTGTTTAACACGGGAACATCAGGCTTAGCGTGCCCGCGGCACAAAACCAATTACATCATACACTTTGTCGAGGGTTTTCACTGCTTTTTCCCGGGCCTTGCCGGCACCCAGCGTCAGCACCCGGCGCAGCTCGGTTTCGTCTTCCCGCAGCTCATGAAAACGCTGCTGAATGGGCGTGAGCATGTCGAGCACGGCTTCGGCGGTTTCGGTTTTGAGGTGGCCGTACATTTTGCCTTCAAAGTGCTGCTCCAGCTCGGCCACGGAGCGGCCGCCGGCACCGGACATGAGGGTAAGCAGGTTGGACACGCCGGGCTTGTTTTGGGGGTCGAACTTGACCAGGGGCGGATCGTCCGAGTCGGTGACGGCGCGCTTCAGCTTTTTGGCGATCTTTTTGGGATCTTCCAGCAGGCCGATAAAGTTATTGGCGTTATCGTCCGACTTGGACATTTTTTTGGTGGGCTCCTGCAAACTCATAATGCGGGCACCGTCTTCCGGAATAAAGGGCTCGGGTACGGTAAATACCTCGCCGTACAGCTGATTAAAGCGATAGGCAATATCCCGGGTCAGCTCAAGATGCTGCTTTTGATCATTGCCCACCGGTACCTGATTGGCCTGATAAAGCAGGATATCGGCAGCCATTAACGCAGGATAAGTAAACAGGCCGGCGTTAATGTTTTCGGCATAGCGGCTGGACTTGTCTTTAAACTGGGTCATGCGCGACAGCTCGCCGAACTGGGTGTAGCAGTTCAGCACCCAGGCCAGCTCGGCGTGTTCGGGCACATGAGACTGAATAAAAATGGTGCTCTGCTCGGGGGTGAGGCCAATGGCCAGATAAAGCGCAGCGGCATCCAGACAAGCAGAGCGCAGGGCCTGCGGGTCCTGGCGCACGGTAATGGCGTGCATATCCACAATGCAATACAGGCAGTCATAGTCCTGCTGCATTTTTACCCACTGGCGCAGGGCGCCCATGTAGTTGCCTATGGTCAGCTGGCCCGAGGGCTGGGCACCGCTGAGTACGATGGGTTTAGCCATGATATTCCTTGTGGTGTATTTAAAGCTTAAGTATTGAAACCAGACCGGCAAAGTCGTCGAGCACCCAGTCGGGCTGGCTGTCGGCAATGGCGCGGCCATAGTTATAGCCGTAGGTGAGCCCTGCCACCGCCATGCCTGCTGCTTTGGCCGCCAGCACGTCGTTTTCGGAGTCGCCCACCATCAGGCTGCGGGCCGGGCTTACATTCAGCTGCCGGCACACATGCAGCAGCGGAGCAGGACTGGGCTTTTTCTCGGTCAGGCTGTCGCCGCCCAGCACCAGTTCAAAATAATCTTCAAGTCCGGCGGCGGCCAGTATGCCCGGCACAAAACGGTAGGGCTTGTTGGTCACCAGCGCCAGCCGTTTACCCGATGCGCGCAACTGCTCAAGGGTGCCGAGCACACCGGGATAAAACACCAGGGTGCCGTGGGCATGGCTGGCGTAGGCCTCGTCAAACCGGTGACGGGCCTGCTGCTGCAGCGTGGCGTCCGGAATATGCCCCAGGGTCGCCGTCAGCGCACGCTGTACCAGCATATCGGCCCCGTTGCCCACCCAGCCGCGCACCGCACTCAGCGGCTGGGTGGCATAATTGAGACTGGTCAGCATGTCGTTGATGGCTTCAGCCAGCTGAGGCACGCTGTCTATTAAGGTGCCGTCGAGATCAAACTGAACCAGATCAAAATCAGCCATGGGCGGCAGCCAGCTCCCGGCGCATGTCGTCAATCACCGCTTTGTAGTCGGGCTGACTGAAAATGGCCGAGCCGGCCACAAACATGTCGGCACCGGCTTCGGCTATTTCCCGAATATTACCGGGCTTGACGCCACCGTCTATTTCCAGGCGAATGTTGCGGCCGCTTTCATCAATGCGTCGACGGGCCTCGCGCAGTTTGTCGAGGGTGCCGGGAATAAAGGACTGACCGCCAAAACCGGGGTTGACCGACATCAGCAGAATAACGTCTACCTTGTCCATGACATAGTCAAGATAGCTGAGCGGTGTGGCCGGGTTAAACACCAGGCCGGCCTGACAGCCCTGCTCGCGAATAAGCCCGAGGGTGCGGTCGATGTGCTCGGATGCTTCCGGATGAAAGGTAATAATGGAAGCACCGGCTTTGGCGAAGTCGGGCACCAGGCTGTCTACCGGCTTAACCATCAGGTGCACATCGATGGGCGCGGTAATGCCATAATCACGCAGCGCCTTGCACACCATGGGGCCTATAGTGAGGTTGGGCACATAGTGGTTATCCATGACATCAAAATGGACCACATCGGCACCGGCCTGCAGCACGTTATCTACGTCTTCGCCCAGACGGGCGAAATCGGCAGACAGAATGGAAGGTGCAATTAAAAAGTCTTTCATCGGGGTTACCTTGAGCGCAAAAAACGCTCCAATTCTACCCCCTCAGAAAGCGGTAAGCCATCAGCTTTAAGCTATAAGCAAACATCAATAGCGTGAAGATACGGCGCTGTGCTTGCTGACCAGGGTGTTTGACTTACAGCTGATAGCTTACGGCTGACAGCTCCCCGAAGGGGGAAAGGAGTTTAATTGAACTGGAAACACAGGTTACAGGGCGTGCTGGCGGCCTTGTTTGGGGTGCAGTCGGAGCACCATCGCCGGCGGCAGTTTTCCGGCAGCCCCTGGCCCTGGGTAGCACTGGGGGTGGTGTTGATACTGGTGTTTGTGCTGGCTCTGCTGGGAATTGTAAAAATGGTGCTGTCTTAGCGAAACAGCGCCAGCAGCTCGTTAACCTTTTGCCGGTTATGGCCGTGACGGCTGATGGTGCGCTTGACCGCCACCACATCCAGGCTGGCTTCCCGGTACAGCTCGCGGGTGAGCGGAATATCGTGATTGCTGATCAGCACCGGCACGCCCCTAGCAGCGGTTTCCCGGGCCAGCCGGGCCAGTATGGCCTGATCATCCAGAGTAAAGCCGTTGGCGGCATAGGTGGTAAAGCTGGCAGTCGTAGACAAAGGTGCATAGGGCGGATCACAGTAAAACACCTGATCCTGAGTGGCATTGGCAAACACCTGATCATAGCCCTGGCACACAAAGGTGGCTTTTTGCGCTTTTTCGGCAAAAAACCACAGCTCTTTTTCCGGAAAATAGGGCTTTTTATAGGCTCCAAAAGGCACGTTAAAACCGCCCTTGCGGTTGTAGCGGCACAGGCCGTTATAGCCATGGCGGTTCAGATATAAAAACAGCAGGGCTCTGCGCCAGCTGTCCTGCTCCTGATTAAACTCGGTGCGCAGACCATAATAAACGGCTTTGTCGTTGTGCTCAGACACAAACAGGCCCGCAGCCTCGCGCACAAAGGCATCGGGGCGCGTTTTCAGCAGCTGATAGAGGTTGATCAGATCGGCGTTGATATCGGCCAGAATGTAGGCATCGAAGTTCGAGTTCAGAAATACCGAGCCGGCCCCCACAAAAGGCTCAACCAGGGTACCTGCCTCAGGCAGCCGGCGGTTGATGTTGTCTACCAGACCATATTTGCCGCCGGCCCATTTAAGAAAGGCGCGGGTTTTTGTTACTGTTGCCATGCTTGCCGGACCCGGAACGCAAATAAAGGGCGCGCATTGTAACCCCATGGAAGAGTCATGACCATGGCCATGACTAGGGGGTGGCCTCTTTTTGCACCTGGCCAAAAGGCTTGGGCCAGGGCTTGGCAGCCCTGAGCTCGGCAGGCAGGCGGCCAACTGCCGCTCTGGCCTGCTCGGCTGAGGCAAAATCACCGTGCACCAGCACATACCAGGGCTGACCGTTCAGGTTGCGGGAATAGACCCAGGCCGGTGATAAGTTATGGCGGGTCATCAGCTGATTAAGTGCGTTCTTGTCCCGGCTGGCCATCAGCTGCAGGGTGTAGTGCCCTGCTGGCTGCCGGGAAAGCGCAGCGGGCTGACCGGCCGCCGGCTGTGCCGCCGGCGCACTTTGTGCCTGCTTGCTGGCCGCTTGTACGGTTTTGCGCTGCATCAGCTGACTGACCACTTCATCGTCTATGACCACCCGCTCCTTGCTGGTGTCTTGCGGCGACTCGGCCACCTGAGTGGTAACACGGGGAGACTCGGGTAACAGCTCTACCGGCCAGTCACTGACCAGGGCTTCTCCCTGCTCTTCAGCAGCAGGCGTCACCGGCAGGGTGTCAGCAGTCACAGGACCGGCCGGAGGCTCAGGCAGGGATTCAGCCTGAAACGGCTGAGCAACCTGGGCCGGCGGCGCTTCATCCTTGCCCAGCAAGGCACTGACAATCACGCCAAGCCCTACAATAATCAGCCCTGTCAGCAGAATTTTAACCGGCTTTTGCTCCAGCCACTGGCGGTATTCGGGTGTTTTCATGCTTGGCTCCGTACTGACCACAAGATCTCCCGGATAATGCATGCCGGCCAGTTGCCCGGCCGCCGGCGCACTATCCCGGAGGCTGCATAACTGCAGTTTATCTTCTTCGCTCAGTTCAGGAACTTCAAGCTCCAGCACCGGCATTTGCAGCTCCTGCAACAGGGTGCGCACGCCACTGGCCCAGGATGACAACCCCATCAATACCATAAAGGGCCGCTGCGCCGATGGCAGTGCCAGGCTCATTTCGGCCAGCTCCTGCAACTGAGCGTCGGTCAGCCACTGGGCGTTGTCTACCACCAGCAGACGCTTGCCGGGTGCGGCGGGCAGCAGCCGGTTTACCGAGTCGGAAAGGGGATCGCCGGCATCAAAGATGGCACCGGCAAACCACTGCTCCAGCAAGGCTTCACGAAATACTTTCTGGCTGGTGATTAGACGGGCGTCGAGCACCACCGGCGTCAGCAACTCACTTTGCTGAGTGAGCAGAGTGGCCAGCGTGGATTTGCCCGCCCCTTTGGGGCCGGACACCAGCGCCAGCTCATGGTCGAGCCGGGCCAGATGCAGCAGCCGTTCAAGCAGCTGCTGCTGGGATGAGAGCGCACGCACAGAGCCGGTCACGATTCAGCTCAGCACCTGTGTCAGCTGGGCTTCTGTGACATCACTGACCACTTGAGCCCGGCCTATGCCCTGGGGCAGTACCAGACGCAACTGACCCGCCAGCACTTTTTTGTCCCGCATCATGTGGGGCAGATAATTGGCTGTAGTCATTTGCTCAGGCCCGGCCACCGGCAGGTTAGCCTGCTCCAGCAAGGCCTGAACCCGGGCCACCTCGGCCTCGGTCATATCACCGCGCAGGCAGGCAGTATGACAGGCCTGCATGGTGCCGGCCGCCACCGCTTCGCCGTGCAGCCAGTTGCCGTAGCCCATTTCGGCTTCAATGGCATGGCCAAAGGTATGGCCCAGATTAAGCAGCGCGCGCACGCCGTGCTCACGCTCATCACTGGCCACCATGTCGGCCTTGATTTCGCAGCAGCGGCGAATGGCATAAGACAACGCCTCGGTATCGAGCTGTTGCAGACGCGTGATGTTCTGCTCCAGCCAGGCAAAAAAGCCGGCGTCCCATATAATGCCGTATTTGATCACCTCGGCCATGCCGGCGGCAAATTCGCGCGCCGCCAGTGTGCCGAGGCAATCGGTATCTATCAGCACCAGCTCGGGCTGATAAAAGGCCCCTATCATGTTTTTGCCAAGAGCATGGTTAACCGCGGTTTTGCCGCCCACCGAGGAATCAACCTGAGCCAGCAGTGTGGTGGGTACCTGAATAAAGGGCACACCACGCTGATAGCAGGCAGCAGCAAAACCGGTGAGATCACCGATAACACCGCCCCCCAGGGCGATAAGGGTAGTATCGCGGCCGTGACCGTTTTCCAGCAGTGTGCCCATCACCTGATTAAAGGTGTCGAGATTTTTAAACTGCTCGCCGTCGGGCAGCACCAGGCTTTCTGCCTCAAGCGGAGCCAGTGCTGCCAGCAAGGGCGCAAGATACAGCGGTGCCACTACCTCATTGGTGATCACCAGCACCTTTTTGCCCTTGATGGCACTTTTCAGCAAGGTGCCATCGGCAAGCAGGCCACTGGCAATATGAATGGGATAGCTGCGCTCTCCCAGGTTCACGGTTAACCTTTCCATGGAGCTTCTCCGGGCTTACAGGCCAATAAGTTCAACAATCTGATTGGCCACCAGCTTGGCGCTTTGCTCATCGGTGCGCACCACATAGTCGGCCACTTCCCGATACAGCTCGTTGCGCTCTTCAGCCAGACGCTCCAGCACATCCCGGGGCTCTTCTTTAGTTTGCAGCAAGGGCCGGCGCTTGTCTTTCTGCACCCGGGCCAGCTGTTTTTCTACCGTGGTTTCGAGGTAGACCACTATGCCCCGGGCCGACAGCCGGTTGCGGCTTTCGCGGCTCTTTATTGAACCGCCACCAGTAGCCAGCACTATGCCCTGCAGCTCGCTCAGCTCATTGATGACCTTTTCTTCGCGTAGACGAAAGCCTTCTTCGCCCTCTACATCAAACACCCAGCTGATATCGGCACCGGTACGGCGCTCGATTTCCTGATCGGAGTCATAAAACTCCATGTGCAGTTGCTGCGCCAGGTATTTGCCGATGGTGCTCTTGCCCGCACCCATGGGCCCCACTAGGAAGATATTGCGTTTTTCAGCCATGTTGCACGAAATTCTCACAAACAAATGCGCCCCACGAACACCGCGGGGTCGACGATGAACCTAACCTTGATTTTCTGAAACTGGACGCCGGATTATCGCAACTGCGCCGGCGACTGGCAAGGAGCATGCCGCCACTGTTTATTTTGGCGGCAATTCCTTAAATGCTGTCATGCACGATACGGGGGGTGACGAAGATAATCAATTCCCGCTTGCGGTTGGTGTCTTGCGTGCTTTTGAATAAGTGCCCCATTACCGGTATGTCGCCCAGCAGCGGTACCTTGCTCACCCGGCGTAAAATGTCCTGCTGGTAAATGCCTCCCAGCACCAGGGTTTCACCGTCGTTGACCAGCACCTGAGTGGTGACCGACTGGGCATTGATGGACGGCACTTCAGAGCCATCGGCCTGAGTGACAAACTCTCCTACGCTGTCCTGAGTCACCAGCAGATCAAGCACCACACGGTGATCAGGCGTAATTTGCGGTGTGACTTCCAGACTTAAAAAAGCATCGGCAAACTCCACATTGGTGCCCTGCTCACTGACGGTGCTGTAGGGAATTTGCACCCCCTGCTGAATCACCGCCGGTTTCTGGTTGGAGGTGGTCACTCTGGGGCTGGCAATAATTTCGGCGCGGTTTTCCCGCTCCAGCGCGGTCAGTTCCAGATCAAGAATATTACCGCCGGACAACTTGGCAATCTGCAGGCCGATGGAGCCGCCTTCCGCCGACACTGGCAGATTGACATTGAGGTTACCCTCGGTTTGGTTGCTGCCGCCGGCGGTGTCGTTGCGGTATTCCCAGTTAATGCCCAGCTCCTGCTCCAGCCCCTCGTTGATGGTGACCATGCGTGCTTCAATCACCACCTGCTTAATGGGAATATCCAGCAGCGTCAGCATGCGGCGCACATTGCTGATGCTTTCCCGCGTGTCTTTAATGACCAGCATATTGGTCCTGTCATCCACCGCTATGGCCCCCCGCTCCGATAACAGTCGGGTGCTTTCATTACTGAGCAGCGCCAGCATGCTGGCCGCTTTGGCGTAATTGATTTGCAAAAATTCGGTCTCCAGCGGGGCCAGCACCTGCTGCGCCTGCTGATTTTCCAGCTGGCTCTGCTCCTGCAGTGCCAGCTCGGCAGCCGGGGCCACCAGCAGAATATTGCCGTTCATGCGCTTATCGAGACCACGCACCTGCAAAATGGTATCCAGTGCCTGCGACCAGGGCACGTTGTCGAGATGCAGAGTCAGATTGCCCTGTACCGAATCGGTGGTGACCAGGTTAACCTGATTGAAATCAGCCAGGATCTGCAGTGCGGTGCGCACCGGAATATCCTGAAAATTCATGGATATGCCCTTATTCCCCTGCTGGCTCAGCTGCTGTGCCATTACCGGCATCAGCGCCAGAGACAGTAACACTGACACCATCAGCCTGCCCATGGTTATTGTTTGCATACGGCGCACTCCTGTTCTTTGCTGACCAGCAACAAGGTGCTTTCACGGCGATTCCAGCACCCCCTGCCATCGGA
The DNA here is from genome assembly GCF_000381965.1 of Oceanimonas smirnovii ATCC BAA-899. Lineage (GTDB taxonomy): Bacteria > Pseudomonadota > Gammaproteobacteria > Enterobacterales > Aeromonadaceae > Oceanimonas > Oceanimonas smirnovii. The sequence continues at coordinate 139,299 of NZ_KB908454.1, read as the reverse complement.
CAGATATTCTTCCAGCACAATACGTTCACGGCTGACCACCCTGACTTCACCATGATGCAGCCCCATTCGGTCACCCGGTGTCACTGTGTGGGTAATGCCGTCGGGCGCAGACACCAGACCTGTGATCAGCCCGCCCTGCTGCAGGGTGCCGCGCATGGACAAGCGCTCAAGTGCATAGTGCTCAAGCGGCTGTTTGGGCCCGCGCATAGCGGGCGCAGTGCAATGAGCAGCAGCGGGTGGTGCGGTGGCGGCCACTTCCGGCACAGGCAGCGCAAAGGGGCTGCGCTGACTGGCCGGCTGATAGGGCTCGGGTACATAGCTGCTGACCGGTGGCACCGGCTCGGGTGCCGCCCCCGGCCGGGTGCGCACATCCAGGGTGTATTGCTGCAGGTTATCCGGATCACCGCAGCTGGCCAGCCCCAGCAGCAGCACCAGCATCAGCGCTTTCATGGCATCTCCTGCGGGTTATATTGATAGGTTTTGGCCTGCATACTCATATTAAGCTGCTCGTTGCCGGTGTGGCTGAGGGTAAAGCTGTCGAGTATGACAATGCGCGGCAGGGCGGCGATATCGGCCACAAAGTGCCCCAGCTGATGGTAGCTGCCACTGACAATAATGCGCATGGGCAGCTCGATGGAAAACTCCCCCGGCTGCTCGGCTTCCCAGTTGATGCGCTCTATCTGCAGGCCGTTGTCGGTGGCAATGAAGCTGATGTCGTCGAGCAAACCGGCCACTTCAAGCCGGCTGGGCAGTTTTTGCAGCTCGGTATCAAGCCGCGCTTGCAGAGTTTTGAGCTGTTTTTCATAAGCAGGCAGGGCCGCAGCCTGCGCCGCTTTGGCCTCAAAGGTGTTTTTAAGGCTGGCTTCCCGCTCTGTCATGCGCGCGAGTTCGGCTCTGTTATCACTTAACAGAAACTGCCACATCAGTCCGCACAGCAGCAGACAGACAGCCGCAATAACACCAACTCTCAGGGGCCGTGGCCACTGCCCGATATGCTCAAGCTCCAGTTCGTTAAGCTCTTCCAGGTTCATGGCTGCTCTCCTTGCGGGGTGACCATCACATTCATGGAAAACTGGCTGAGGGGAATGTCGCCGTCACCGGCGGCGTAAATGGCACTGAGCCTGGGTCTGGTAAGCCAGCGGCTGGCCTCCATGCGGCGCAGCATGGCAGCCACCCTGGGGTAGGCTTCGGTTTTGCCCGCCAGCTCAAGGTGCTCGCTGCTGACCTTAAGCGAGTTTAAGTACACACCGGGCGGAACCAGCTCCGGCATCTGATTAAACAGATGCACTGAAAAGGCCCTTTGCTGTTGCAGCTCATCAATCAGCCGGACCCGCTCCAGCAATTGCTCCCGCTGCTGACGAATGGTGCTGATTTCTCCTAACGCCTGATCCAACTGGTTGATCTCGGTTTGCAGATAATGGTTACGCGCCTGCTGCCGGGTGATCTCTTGTGTCAGACGGACATTAATCAGCGCCATGGCCAGCAAGGTAAGCGCCGAGGCCAGCGCCAGCTGCAGCATAAAGCGTTTTCTTTGCCTGGTTGCACGAGCTTGTCGCCAGGGCAGCAGATTTATACGGGACACGGGGTAAAGCTCCTTAGCGCCAGACCCAGGGCAATGGTGCAGGCAGCGGCACCGGGATAGTCCTGCTCACTGCCACCCAGCAGCCGGTCAAAACGCGGCTGCAGCACGGGAATGGCTAACTCCTGCTCCAGCACGGCGGCCAGCTGGGGCAGCTGGCTGGCGCCCCCGCTGAGAAATAGCGCCTGTGGTGGCCGGCTGTCGGTACCACTGTTAAAAAGGTGCATGTTGCGGCGAAGATGCTGAAGCACATTGTTGATATGCTGCTGACTGGCGTTTTCCTGCAGCTCCGCAGGCAGCGTGTGATCCAGCTTGGCTGCTTCTGCCTGAGCAAAGGGCAGCCCGGTCAGCTCACTGAGCTCACGGGTAAGGTCAGCTCCGCCAAAGTGATTAAGCCGGCTGTGGATCAGCTCGCCCTGCTCCAGCACGCCAAAGCTCAGACACTCGGCACCAATATCGGCCAGCGCCAGCCGCTGCACGCCTATTCGCTCACTGGCCAGCAGGGCATGCGCGGCCCTTGCCAGCGCGTGAATGCCAATATCCATTACCTGCACGCGCCAGCCTGCCAGCTCAAGGGCTGAAACCCGGCTGGCAATGCTTTCTTTGCGGGCGGCACTGAGCAGAATGTTTTCTCTGTCGGGGCGCTGCGGGTTGGTGCCCAGACGTTCAAAGTCCAGACTGATATCTGCCAGAGAAGAGGAAATATGCTGCTCGGCTTCCAGACTTATTTGTTGCTCCAGCTCCTCATCGGTCAATCCTCTGGGCAAGGCGATAATTTTGCTGGTGACATTGCTGCCGGAGACCGCGGTGGCCGCAACCCCCGCACGACTGCCAAGCTCACGGCGTAACCGCCTGAGCGCTTCACCAACAGCCGCAATATCCTGTATTTGATGATCCACCATACTGTGAACAGGAGCAGGAACCATGGCCATGGCTGCCAGCTGCATGTGCTCCGGCCGGCCTTTCAGGACCACCGCCTTGAGATTGGCCGAGCCCAAGTCCACACCCACCATCCATTCTGTATCCTGCATTCTGAGCAGACTAAACATGAGCGTCCATACCCTTGTTTTTATTAATGTCTTTAAGCTTAGACGGCCTTGGGGCCAAGGTTGGAATCAGGCTAAATATAGCCAAAAGCGCTCGAACATAACGGCGCTCACAGGATATACTTCGTGGCTACTGGTTAAAAAATGATTTATTGGGTTAACTTGCATGTTTAAATGGCTTATTCGCCTGCTCAGTCTTGTGTTCTTTCTGGGCTTATCGGGCATAGTTGCACTGTTGGTGCTGTATCAGCAGATTGGTGCTGAATTGCCTGATGTGTCTGCGCTGAAGGAAGTTCGTCTGGAAACACCGATGCGAATTTACAGCCAGGACAACGAACTTATTTCGCAATATGGTGAGCAGCGCCGCACGCCCGTATCTATTGAGCAAATGCCCCAGCCACTGATTGACGCCTTTCTGGCTACCGAAGATGCCCGCTTTTATGAGCACCCCGGCATCGATCCTGTGGGTATTGTGCGGGCCGCCATGGTATGGCTGAGCACAGGAGAAAAACGTCAGGGGGCCAGTACCATTACCCAGCAGGTGGCCCGCAACTTTTTTCTGACCCGGGAAAAAACCATAGTGCGCAAGGTAAAGGAGATTTTTCTTGCCCTGCACATTGAAAAACAGCTGAGCAAGAATGAAATTCTGGAGCTGTATCTGAATAAAATTCCGTTGGGACACCGCTCCCACGGCGTGGGTGCCGCGGCTCAGGTATATTACGGCAAGGACCTGGCGGACCTGACCCTGGCAGAAATGGCCATGATTGCCGGTCTGCCCAAGGCCCCCTCCATTCTGAACCCCATCAGTCATCCGCACCGGGCCGAAGAACGCCGCGCCGTGGTGCTGGGCCGTATGCTGGAAACCGGAAAAATTACTCAGGCTCAATATAACGAGGCCATGGCCGCACCGGTAAAAGCCCGTTATCACGGTGCCGAAATTACCCTGAATGCGCCTTACCTGGCAGAAATGGCCCATCAGTTTGCACTGACCCTGTTTGGCGAAGAAGCCTATACCCGGGGCCTGAATATTTACACCACAGTACATGCAGACGAGCAGCAGGCGGCCAATGAAGCCCTGGTTAACGGCCTGCTGGGTTACGACCTGCGCCATGGCTACCGTGGCCCTGCTGCTACCCTGTGGCAGGGTGGCACGCCCTGGAATGAAGAACAGATCACCGAGCACCTTGATACGCTGCCGGACTACTGGCCTCTGTTGCCGGCAGTGGTAACCGGTGTGAGCGAACGCAGCGCGACCGTGGTAATTAAGAACAAGGGCAGCAGCACCCTTGAATGGGACGGCCTGAAGTGGGCCCGGGCCTATATTGCCGACAATCGTCAGGGACATGCTCCCAAACAGGCCAGCGAGATTGTAAAGGCCGGCGAGCAAATCTGGGTGCGCCCTCAGGGTGAGGGCTGGATGCTGGGCCAGGTGCCGGAAATTAACGGTGCTCTGGTGGCGCTGGAACCACAGACAGGTGCGGTAACGGCGCTGAGCGGCGGCTTTAACTTTACGCTGAACAAGTTTAACCGGGTGAATCAGGCTGAGCGCCAGATGGGGTCCAATATCAAACCCTTTATCTATTCCACCGCGCTGGATCATGGTTTTACCCTGGCCAGCCTGGTGAATGATGCGCCCATTAACCATTGGGATGCCGGCAGCGGCAACTCATGGAAGCCGCGCAACTCACCCAATGTTTATGACGGCCCCATTCGGGTGCGAGAGGCGCTGGCTCGTTCCAAAAACGTGGTGTCTATCCGCCTGCTGCGCGACAGTGGCATTGCCAATGCCATGCAGCGCCTGAATGACTTTGGCTTTGATACGGCCAGCATTCCTGCTACCGAGAGCCTGGCACTGGGTTCACCGTCGGCTACGCCGCTGCAGATGGTGACCGGCTATGCTGCCTTTGCTAACGGTGGCTACAGGGTATCGCCTTTTGTGGTGGAGCGTATTGAAGATGCCAATGGTCTGGTGCTGTATCAGGCAGCACCGGAGCAACAGCGCATCATCAGTGAGGAAAACGCCTTCTTGATCAGCTCGGCGCTGGGCTCGGCCATTCAGGGCGGAGCCAGTGGCAGCCGCCGCTGGAATGGTACCGGCTGGCGGGCAGGCCGGGCACTGGGCCGCACCGATATTGCCGGCAAAACCGGCACCACCAATGACTCCCGGGACGCCTGGTTTTCGGGCTTTAACCCCAACCGGGTGGCCACTGCCTGGGTAGGCTTTGATGACTTTGGCCGCCCGCTGGGCCGCACCGCCTATAACCCCAATCTGGGGCGGGATCAGGTGGCCGGTGGTGAGTTTGGTGGCAGTACTGCGCTGCCCATCTGGGCGGATTATATGAAAGTGGCGCTGTCGCATTTTCCCGAGCAACCGCGCAGTGTGCCCGCCGGGCTGGTGTCGGCGAGCATAGATACCAGCACAGGTTTGCTGAGCAGCCAGGGGCGCACCGAGTATTTTGTGAAAGGCACCGAGCCTCAGCGCTACAGCCGGCCCGACAGCCATCAGCAGTTTGGCGGCACCAGTGTGACCGACGAGTTGTTTTAAACCACCATAAAAAAGGGCAGCCCGAGGGCTGCCCTTTTGATTTCGGGTTAATCAGGCCAGATCTTCCAGGCCCACAATCAGCCAGGGCGCATCGGGCTGGGTCAGGTCCCGCTCCAGGTGCCAGATTTCATTGATATCCTGCTCCACATTTTCAGCACTGTCGCGGTAGCGGCCGCTGAACTTGAGGCTGACCTGGGCCTGATAGGAAGTGTGATCGGCCCGTACCAGCTCGGCATCCACAAACATCACTTCAGTGTGTTGCTCGCCGCTCAGGGTGGCGCGCTCACGGCTCAGCTCGGCAAACAGCTCAGGCGACATATATTCACGCATTTTTTCCAGATTGTTCTGGTTCCAGGCCTCTTGCAGCGTACGGTAGTGCTCACGGGAGCCCTGCAAAAACGCCTGCAGGTCAAAACCGGGAGGCAGGCTGAAAGGCACATCAGTCTGGCCAAAGCCGCCGCTTGCACCGGCAACCGGTGCCTGAGGCGGTGCCTCAAAACGCTGAGGGCCATTATAGGCGGGCTGTTGTGCCTGTGCCTTGCCCCGGCGCAGCGCCCGGAACAACATAACGGCACCAAAGGCCAGACCGGCAATCAGTATGAAATCCATAAACTGAAAGCCTTCAAAAGCACCGGAGCCCAGCAGGGCCGCAAACAGACCACCGGCCAGCAGGCCACCCAGCAAACCGCCCATCAGGCCGGACTTTTTGGACTGGGGCTGAGTCTGGTTGGTGTTATTGCGGTTAATATTCTGCTGAGCGGGCTGGGCCGGTGCTGTTTTGAACGACTTACCCACAGAGCGGCTGCCGCCGCCCATTTTACGGGCTTCGGCATCAAAGGCGGTGGCGGTGAGGCCGACCGCAAAAATCAGAGTAAAAAGTGCAAGCAATTTGCGCATGGTTATTTCCTTGGTTAACGGGCTGGTAACATCCTAATGCAGTGACATGTTATGTCAATATTCTCGGCAGACAACTTTGAACCTTTCAGTTACCGGTAAAAATTCCGATAATGACGTTTTGCTCAATCAGTGAGAATTTAGATGACAGACAAGACCGCCGCCCGGTCCGATCAGGCCCTGGCCCAGCTGAAAATGCCCCCTCATTCCTTTGAAGCAGAGCAATCTGTGCTGGGCGGCTTGCTGCTGGACAACAACGCCTGGGACAGAGTGGCGGAAAAGGTCTCGGATGCCGACTTTTACAGCCGGCCGCACCGGCTGGTGTTTCAGGCCATGCAGCGGCTGAGCCAGAACAACAGCCCCATTGATCTGATCACGGTGCAGGAAGAACTGGAACGCCACGAAGCCCTGGAAACCGTGGGCGGTTTCTCCTATCTGGTGGAAGTAGCCAAAAACACGCCCAGCGCCGCCAACATAGGTGCCTATGCCGACATAGTACGCGAGCGGGCCGTGGTGCGGGAAATGATCTCGGTGGCCAATGAAATTGCCGAGGCCGGTTTTGACCCTCAGGGGCGCAGTTCGGCCGATCTGCTGGATTTGGCAGAAAGCCGGGTGTTCAAAATTGCCGAGAGCCGTACCAATGCCAATGAAGGGCCACAACCACTGCGGCACCTGCTTGAAAAGACGATCGATCGCATAGAGGAATTATTTAAAAATCCGCACCAGGGCATTACCGGTGTCTCTACCGGATACAATGATCTGGATAAAAAAACTGCCGGACTGCAGTCTTCCGATCTGATTATAGTGGCAGCACGCCCCTCTATGGGTAAAACCACTTTTGCAATGAATCTTTGCGAGCACGCTGCACTGACAAATGACAAACCAGTACTCATATTCTCCTTGGAAATGCCATCTGAGCAGATTATTATGCGGATGCTTGCATCCCTGGGAAGAATCGATCAAACCCGTATTCGAACCGGGCAGCTGGATGATGAAGACTGGGGCAGATTGTCTTCCACCATGGGCATGTTGCTGGAAAAGGGTCAGCTTTATATTGATGATTCTTCCGGCCTGACGCCGACCGAAGTTCGCTCCCGCGCCCGTCGCGTGGCCCGCGAACATGGAGGCCTCAGCATGATCATGATTGACTATCTGCAGCTGATGACGGTGCCCAGCCTGGCGGATAACCGGACTCTGGAGATTGCGGAAATCTCACGCTCGCTCAAGGCGCTGGCCAAGGAGCTGGAAGTGCCCGTGGTGGCGCTGTCTCAGCTGAACCGAAGCCTGGAGCAACGGGCCGACAAACGGCCGGTCAACTCGGATCTGCGGGAATCCGGCTCCATTGAGCAGGATGCCGACCTCATCATGTTTATCTACCGGGACGAGGTCTATCACGAAGACAGCCCCGACAAAGGTATCGCTGAAATCATTATCGGCAAGCAACGTAACGGACCCATAGGCAAGGTGCGGCTGACGTTTCAGGGGCAGTTCTCCCGCTTTGATAACTACGCCGGACCGGATTTCGATGATGATTATTAAGGAGCGAAGATGGATGCACGGGGAGCGGTGGCCCGCATCAGTCTGGAGGCAATTCGGCACAACCTGAAGGTGGCAAAACAACATGCCCCTGACGCCAGCGCCATTGCCGTAGTAAAAGCCAATGCTTACGGCCACGGTGATCTTGCCGTGGCGACAGCCCTGGAGCAGGACGCCGACATGTTTGCGGTGGCCCGCTTTGAAGAAGCCCAGCGCCTGCGCGCCGGCGGCATTCAGTTGCCCATTCTGCTGCTGGAAGGTTTTTTTAATATTGACCAGCTGCACTATGCAGCCCGCCACAACTTTCACCTGTGTGTGCACAGCCATGAACAGCTGGCCGCGCTGGAGCGCACTCCCCTTGCAGCTCCGGTCACCGTATGGGTAAAAATTGACTCCGGTATGCACAGGGTGGGTTTTTTGCCGGAAGAAGCCGATACCGTATTTGCCCGCCTGAGCAAGCTGTCGCAGGTGGTGCAGCCGGTAAATGCCATGACGCATTTTGCCCGCGCCGATGAACCCGACAACCGGGGTGCCACTGATGAGCAGATTGCCCGCTTCAAGGCGGTAACCGAAGGCCGGGTAAAGCACACTGCTCTGTGCAACTCCGCCGGCGTGCTGGCCTTTCCCGATGCCCATGCCGACTTTATTCGCCCGGGCGTGATGCTCTATGGCATTACTCCCTTTGGCGAGCAACAGGGCACCGACGTTGGCCTGCGCCCGGCGATGAACTTTACCACTACGCTGATTGCGGTGCGCGAGCACAAGGCCGGCGAGCCGGTGGGTTATGCCGGCAGCTGGGTCAGCCCCCGGGATACCCGCATTGGCGTGATCGCCGTGGGTTACGGCGACGGTTATCCGCGCATGGCCCCGGCCGGCACTCCCGTGCTGGTGAACGGCCGCCGGGTAACGCTGGCCGGCCGGGTATCCATGGACATGGCCACGGTGGATCTGGGCCCGGATGCCACCGATAAGGTAGGTGATGAAGTCATTCTGTGGGGCGACGGCCTCGCTGCCGAAGAAGTGGCCCGCCATGTGGGCACCATTGCCTATGAGCTGGTAACCCGCATGACCGCCCGCCCCCGGCTGGAGTACACCGACTAAATGACAAGGTTGGGACTCGTTCCAACCCTTCTTCATCAAAAAGCCCGGTTGTATTCAACCGGGCTTTTTTGTTTCATGCCTCTCGCCACTGTACCGGCTGTTGCCGGCGGCGAAACCAGCCCAGCAGCAGCAACGCCGGAATATTCATTACAATGCCATAAAGCAGGGCCATCAGCGCCAGCTCATCGGAGCCGAGCTGAGTGTAGGCCACCATAATGGCAATGGCAGCATTCTGAATGCCGGTTTCAAACGCCAGACTGCGGCAGGCAGCCTCGGAACAGCCTGTAAGCCGCGCGATCCAGAACCCCGCTCCCAGTGCCAGTGCACACAACAGCACCATGGCCAGCGCCGCGCCGCTCCACAAAGAGGGCAAGGCGTCACGGTGACGTGCCACCAGCACTATCAGCAGCAATAAAAACGCCAGACTCACTACCTTTTTCAGGCGGGGCTGATATTGCTGCACCCAGATACACCAGCGCCGGCGCACCAGCATGCCAAGCACCACAGGTACAATGCAGATAAGCGCCAGCTGTGCCATGGCCGGCCCCAGCGGCAAAGACAGCCCCGCTTGTTGCTGGCCCAGCCAGCTCAGCTGCAACACCACGGATACGGGCATCCACAAGGGAGCAAGCAGCCCTACAAAGGCGGTCAGGCTGATAGACAGTGCTGTGTCACCGTCTGCCAGAAAGCTGAACATATTGGAGGTGGCTCCGCCGGGGGCCGATGCCACCAGAATGAGTGCGGCACCCAGCAGTGGCGGCAACGCCAGCAACACTATCAGTAACCAGGCCAGCAGCGGCAGTAATAACCACTGCAGCGCCAGGCCGGTAAACAGAGCCCGGGGCCGGAGTAGCAAACGGCGAAAATGGCCGGGCTCCAGCGTGGTGCCCATGATCAGGGTCATCAGCCCCAGCAGCAGGGGCAACATCAGATTAATCAGCGGCTCATTCATGCCGGCACTCCGCACTCAAAAATGGCATGCTAGCATGATGGCGCTTTAAGGTTCTGACTCAGGTCATTTTTTGACGTTAAAACGCTGCTCGAACACACCATCGGCGGCATGCCACTTGAGGTAATACCAGGGGTTGTCGGTTTGCCAGACCGGAAAGGTCAGCTCAATTTTATCTGATTGCGATACAGCGAGGTGCTTAATTGACTGCCCCCTCCCTAAAGGAAGGGGATTCCCAATTCACCGAGAACCGGACACGGAGACTGGCCCCATGCCGCTTACATTCTCTCCAAGGGCTAACACCGCCAGCCCGGCGGCTTTAATGTTTGTCGCGGCGTTGATGTCGCGGTCATGGTGGGCACCACATTCGGGGCAGTCCCATTTTCTGACCGACAACGGCAGCGACGACAAGGTATGCCCGCAACCCGAACAGCGTTTGGAGCTGGGGAACCACTGGTCAATGGCGACCAGTGAGCGACCGGCCCATTCTGCCTTGTACGCCAACTGGCGCACGAACTCGCCCCAGCCGGCGTCGGCAATGGCTTTGCTCAGTTTCGGGTTGCGGATCATGTTTTTCACATTCAGGGATTCGACGCAGATCACTTGGTTCTCGTTAATCAGTCTGCGGGACAGCTTGTGCAAGTGGTCCTGTCGGCAATCGGAAATCTTGGCGTGAAGTTTCGCCACCTTCTGCCGGGCCTTGGCACGGTTGGCCGAGCCGAGCTTTTTCTTGCTCAGCCGGCGCTGTGCCTTGGCCAGTCTGGCGGCGTATTTCGCGGTATGGCGGGGATTGCCGACCCGTTCACCCTGGTCGGTGATAAACAGATCTGTCAGACCCAGATCAATGCCGGTCATGTTGGGAGTAACCGGCAGCTTGCCGGGCGCGAACTCACACAAGCAGCTCACAAAGTAACGGCCTGCCGAGTCCTTGGAAACGGTTATGGTGCTGGGATCGCCGGGCAGTTCACGGCTCCAGCGAATATTCAGCGGGGTTTTGCTCTTGGCCAGATACAGCTTGCCGTCCCGGTATTTGAAGGCAGAACGGGTGAACTCCGCCGACTGGCGGTGCCGCTTGTGCTTAAATACCGGATATTTGGCACGGCCTTCAAAGAAATTTTTGAAGGCGGTTTGCTGGTGGCGCAGGCATTGCTGCAAGGGCACACACGACACCTCAGACAGAAACGCCAGCTCAGGATCTTTCTTGAGTTCGGTCAGCCGGGCGTTAGCGCCAACGTAGCCGATTTTTTGCTGACGCAGCTCAAAAGCATCAGTACGCCAGCGCAGTATCGCGTTATAGACAAAACGCACACAACCGAAGGTCTGAGCCAACAGCTCAGTCTGTTCGGGTGTAGGGTAAAACCGATATTTATAAGCGCGTTTTGTCATGCGCTTAGTTTAGTAAACCACTGTATAGATAACCAGTTTAAAAGGAGAGGCGGGAACAGGGGCGGCTGACGCCGCCGTGCTATCCCTCCCCGCCCTAAAAGGACGGGGTTTCCCGCGCAAAATTGATGAACCTCGCTGGCCAGAAACAATAAAAACAGCAGGAATATGATTAACCGTATTAATGCACCCATGGATCAGCCCATGTGGTGGTGGCATTAATACAAGCATATCAGCTGGTGGTGTTTTCGCCGGCACAGTGCCGGCACTGGCCGTGGGCCTCAATGGACTGGCTGGTAATGGCAAAGCCGTGCAGCTCGGCCTGATGCTCAAAGGCATGGTTAATCGCCTCGTCGTGCAGCTCTATCACATTGCCGCACTGAGTGCAGATAAGCAGCTGCATGGGGTGATGCTCGGCAAAATGCTCGCAGAACAAAAAGGCATTCAGCGACTCCACCTTATGCACAAAACCCTGGGCCAGCAAAAAGTCCAGCGCCCGGTAAACCGTGGGCGGCTTGGCATTGGGCTCCAGCTCTTTAAGCTGATCCAGCAGCTCATAAGCGCTCACCGCTCCCTTATGACCGGCGATTAAAGTGAACACATGACGGCGGGTGGGCGTAAAACGCACACCACGCTGGTTACACAGCCGCTCGGCACGCTCAAGTTGTTGTTGCACAGACATAAATCAGGCTCATTAAAAGGCTACTGGGCGTATTCTACCACAGCCGCCCCGCCCTTCCTGCGCCCGGGCTTGGGTCTGTGAGCCGGCTTGGGTATAATGCGCGCCCTCTTGTTCAAAAAGTAATCATTTCTCATATTTCAATACTCCAGCGCCCGTTTCTCCGTTGCTCCCATGCTCGATGGGGCTGATTTTTAACTAAGTTGTTGTTTTTACTACACTGGTTAATTCCTTGGGATACTAATGGATCACCAAGGATCTGATTTAACGTTCTTTCTGCCCCCTGCTAATACCCAGTATCCCATTCGTTCCCAGGCTCCCCGCGGCATGCTAAGCGGGCTTTTGATATGTCTGCACCAATGCTCAAGCGACTTAACGCCTGTTGGCAAAAACTCGGTTTGGCAGGGCGCGAGAGGGCTCCCTATAACCTGATGCATCAGTGAGCGCGCTGCGGATTTGTCCTGGCCTGCAGCTCCGCTGGTTCTTCATGGGCTCCGCCCATACCCGCCAGGGCTAAGCCCTGGACCTCCTATTAAATCTAGGAGCTGGTAGCCTATAAATTACGTCGAGCTGAAGGGAATCTTCCAAGCGCATTAAGTCCAGCCAAGCTCAGTAGCGGCTAAAACTCACTTTTGGACTCTAGGGCTTATCTTCCCTTCGATGGCTCGTAGCGCCATAATGCAAAGGTTTCATAAGGATTCGATGGGCTCGCTGATGAGCACTGCAGGGTTATCACCCATTCCTTAAGACTGTGGAGGTGCTTATGCTGTTTTCAGTTGGTATTGAGTATCCGTCCCATGACGGCAATGCTCTCGGCATGGTAGTACCTGCGCTCAGTAGAGATGATTATGCCTGCTTCAGCGCAGCCGACAGTGAAGAACAGGTGGAGTCCATGGCAACCGAGGCCATTGCCATGGTGGTAAAGGAAATGGTCAGCAATGGGGTCAGTGTAGACAGCCTTAAGGACATGGGCCTTTGCCATTATCGACGGCTGGAGGACTATAACCACTGCGACGGCTGGCTGTTGCTGGACGTGGATCTAACCTAGTGTATGAATTAAGCGGAAGCGAATTAACGTCTGTCGGTAACTACTTTTTGGCCATGGTCAGCCACCATAGACTGGCAAGTACAGTGCTTCGTGCTGCCCATTTTCCGCCAAATAAAGCATTGTTATGATATGGGAAGGACAAAGCAGTGCCCTTTCTGCTTACTTGTAGATGTTTATCTCCAACACGTTGGTGATTGCGTTTCCATTCCAGCAATAATCAAAGTGTTTGGCCTGACAGATTTCAGTGATCAATCTTGGCCTGAACAGTACAAAACAGTCATGGCCCGCATGTCTGACTGAACGATACTTCAAGCCATCTGCCCCATTGCTACGTTGTTCGCTGGCAAATGCCTGGCTGTGATTGTAGTCGGTGGGGTGGTAGAGGTTGGAAGAAAGATGCTGCTCGGCAGTAATGTCTATCAGAGCAGCATTAAAGCGGGCGAACAGTGAGCGCATTTGAATACGCTGAGCAGGCTCTTTGGTATATCCGTATAACCGTTCCTGGTGATAAATCGTCTCTTTTATCGCTGTATCCAGGGAAGGAGCGCAGTAGTAACCGCCAAAATCACCGGTAGTAAAACGCGCCCCTTCCGGGTTGATATGGGTAAACGCAGCCATGGCGTAGCTGGCATGGGGGATCCCCACCAGCCAATCCTCTTTCGCTACCAGGCTCAGATCACCAGCCTGCTCCTGCAGTCGTGGGTTAGTCATGGCCTCAACGGCATGCACGGCTTCCAGTTCGTCAGCGGTGGCCACGTCTTCGTAAAGGTCTATTGGCGGATACTTGCTCGGGATCAGCCGATAACACTCTTGCCCCTGCAGCAGGGTCTGCTCAAGCTCTTCGCTCACGCTGTTCCCCCACGCCAGGCACTCAGCCGTTTGGATACCTCATACAAATCAGCAACCTTGCCTCCTGCCATCACATCCATGGCACTTCTGCCGGCAAAGAAGGGATGTTGGTTGGGCTTGCGCACCCAGCCATACACACTGTCTTCGGCACTGAAAAGAATACGCAGGCTCTTATGAATGTTCAGGATATAGCTCATCCGCTCCAGGGTGTCCGGACTTAGACGGATTCCGCCATGTGCTGTCTTGTACTTGGTCAATGTTGAACGTGAGTGGATACCCAGCAAGGCCAGCTGCTCCTTAGTGTCACAGTCCCATTTATCCAGGATCCGAAACACAACCGGGAGCGCCTTGCTGTGGTCAACTCCATGATTCCCTTGAGCCGGTAATACTTGAGACATAGTACCCCCTCCTGTATGCGTAGCGCCCAAGGCTCTGGCTTGGCCGCTGTGGTGTTGGTCAACTTAGGTTTATTTTAGTCAATTTGTCCATATATGAACATGACTGTTTTACTGTGACCTGTCACGATTTCAGAACCATGTTTTGCCTTTGTTCTGTATCGAACCGGGGCAAGCCAGGGCGTTTACTGTGCCCAAGCTGGCGGATTGGGGAGAGCAGTCAAGGGTATGATAGGTACATGTTTATTTGGAGAGGGATTACACATGCGGGTGTACTGCAAAGAGTGTGGAGCAAAGGGCTGAATCACCAATACCAACCGGATGGGACACCATGGCCTTTCCCCAGGTGCGGGCATCGGCCAATTTCCCCAGGTGCGGGCATCGGCCAATTTCCCGAAGGTACGGGACTCCTGATACACTATCGTCTTATCTTTTTTGACGCGCACTATGCAGCGGTACCGTATGACGCCCGCCGCTGTTTTGCGCTTCTCCACTGTAAAGCTGGCCATGTTTCCTCCGTCAGGTATCCCATTTATAGGGGATACCACAAGGGATACCGTAGCCTCAAAAACACCTGAGAACAATGCCAAATGACTGAGATTGTAAGAGATTCAAATACAAGGAAAAACCAGAGCGAAGCCGCTAGGGCTGGCGGTTTCAGCTCTGGCAGGTTTTCTGTTGCCCCCATGCTCGACTGGACTGACCGCCATTGCCGCTATTTTCACCGGCTGATGAGCCGCCATGCCCAGTTGTATACCGAAATGGTGACCACAGGGGCCATTATTCACGGCAAGGGCGACTATCTGGTTTATAACGAGCAGGAGCATCCGCTGGTGCTGCAGCTGGGCGGTAACGATCCGCAGGCGCTGGCCCAGTGCGCACGCCTGGCTGAAGAGCGTGGTTACGATGAAATTAACCTGAACGTGGGCTGCCCCTCGGATCGGGTGCAGAACGGCCTCTTTGGTGCCTGCCTGATGGCACACCCGCAAACCGTGGCCGACGGCGTGGCCGCCATGAAAGCAGCCGTGTCCATTCCGGTAACGGTAAAAACCCGTATTGGCATTGATGAGCAGGACAGCTACGAGTTTCTGTGCACCCTGGTAGATAAAATAACGGACGCCGGCGTGGATGCGCTGATAGTGCATGCCCGCAAGGCCTGGCTACAGGGACTGAGCCCCAAGGAAAACCGGGAAATCCCCCCGCTGGACTATGAGCGGGTATATCAGCTCAAACGGGATTATCCCGCCCTGACCATGGCGGTGAACGGCGGCATTAAAACCCTGGATGAAGCTCACACTCACCTGCAGCAACTGGACGGCGTTATGGTTGGCCGTGAGGCATATCAAAACCCCTATATGCTGGCACGGGTAGATGCCGAGCTGTTTGATGATCATCATGAGGTACCCAGCCGCCATCAGGTGATCCGCAACCTGCTGCCTTACATAGAACAGGAGCTGAGCCGGGGCACTTATCTTGGCAATATCACCCGCCATACTCTGGGTATTTTTCAGGGCATGCCGGGAGCCCGGGGCTGGCGTCGTTATTTAAGCGAAAACGCTCACAAGCGGGGTGCCGGTCCGGAAGTGGTGGAAGCGGCCATGGCCAGAGTGCCTGAAGATACTGGCGAAGCCATTAATCAATAGGCTCAGGCTATCAAAAGAAAAGTCTCAAATGACTTTCCCTTTTAAACCTGACGGGTGATACTGAGTCCTATCGAAGCACATCAACACAAGGACTCAGATAATGCTTACAGACAAAACCGGTCAGCGCGTGCCTCAGGCAGTTTTCCGTACCCGTCAGAATGATGAGTGGGTTAATGTGACCACTGATGAGTTATTCAGCGGTAAAACCGTGGTGGTGTTTTCTCTGCCCGGTGCCTTTACACCCACCTGTTCATCTACTCACCTGCCCCGCTATAACGAACTGGCCCCTGTGCTGTTTGAAAACGGTGTAGATGACATTATCTGCATGAGCGTCAACGATACTTTTGTGATGAACGCCTGGCTGGCAGATCAGGAAGCGGAGCACATTCATGTGATCCCCGACGGCAACGGCGAGTTTACCGATGGCATGGGCATGCTGGTCGACAAGCAGGATCTGGGCTTTGGCAAACGCTCCTGGCGCTATTCAATGCTGGTGAAAGACGGCGTGATCGACAAAATGTTTATTGAGCCAGAGAAGCCCGGCGACCCCTTTGAAGTATCCGATGCCGACACCATGCTGGCTTATATCAACCCGGAAGCAGCCAAGCCCTCGGCCATTACCGTATTCAGCAAGCCGGGCTGCCCCTTCTGCGCCCGTGCCAAGCAAATGCTGCTGGACCGCAAGATGCGCTACGAAGAGGTTATTATCGGTCAGGATGCCACCAGCATCAGCCTGAAGGCAGTATCCGGCCGCAGCACGGTTCCTCAGGTGTTTATTGACGGCCGCCACATTGGTGGCAGTGACGAACTGGCTGAATTTCTGGGCTGAAGAACATTAAGTATCAAGCAACTCAAGAAGCAATGACAGGGATTACCGGAACCGACCGTCAAATGTCAGGGATGACATTTGCCGAGCGTCCCATGGATGGGCTTGAAGCGTGTCGGTGGAGGTAACCCTGTTGTTGCTTCGTTCTGTCATATCTTTTCATTCTCACCAGAATCGGGGATCATGCTCATAACGGAGTTGATAACCATGGTGAACAGGTGAATTTACGGGATCTTGAATATCTGGTGGCGCTCGCAGAAGAGCGCCACTTTCGTAAGGCGGCAGAAAAATGTTTTGTCAGCCAGCCCACCCTCAGCGGCCAGCTGCGCAAGCTGGAAGATGAGCTGGGTGTACTGCTGATGGAACGCACTTCCCGCAAGGTGTTGTTTACCCCGGCAGGTGACGCCATTACCGCTCAGGCTCGCCGGGTGCTGGCCGCTACCAAGGAGCTGCGTGATATTGCCCGCACCTTTACCGAGCCCATGTCCGGTGAGCTGCACATTGGCCTGATTCCTACCGTAGGGCCTTATTTACTGCCCCATATTATTCCCGCTCTGAGGCAACACTTTCCTGAGCTGCAAATCTTCTTATACGAAGCCCAGACCCAGGTGCTGCTAAAGCAACTGGCCGACGGCGATCTCGACTGCCTTATTCTGGCCCAACTGGATGATATGGATAATTTCGGCTCCATACCGCTCTACGACGAGCCCATGTTGCTTGCCTTGCCCGCAGGCGACAAGTGGGCCGAGCGAACTGAGATTGGTCTTGAGGAGCTTAAGGGCGAGAAATTACTGATGCTGGAAGACGGCCATTGCTTGCGGGATCAGGCCATGGGTTTCTGTTTTGCCGCCGGTATAGGCGAAGACAGCCACTTCAAGGGCACCAGCCTGGAAACCCTGCGCAATATGGTGGCGGCCGGCTCAGGCCTTACGCTTATTCCCAAACTGGCCGTGACTGAACACAAAGAAGACAGCGGCGTGCGCTATCTCAGCGTCACCAACCCCTGCCCCAGCCGGACCATTACTCTGCTGCACCGGTCGCACTCAGTGCGCCGCCCCTGCTTTAATGAAATGGCCCGGGTGATCAGCCGTTTGCTGAGCGAGCTGCTGTAACAAAGGCGAAGAGAGGCACCATATAGCAATGTTTTTTATCAAACCAGCTGATCAGAAGCAGAGTATTCCATCGTCTTCTGCAGGAAGCGTTTGAACATGCCCGTCAGGATTAGATAACGGTTAACGCCTCGCTGACTTCGGTGCCGGCCTAAGGGGCCGGTAACAGCTGGTAATGGTCAAAGATGCCGTGGCGTATCTGCAGAGTCATAGTGTCAGCATAGGGTACAGGAAGGTTGCTGAAACGATAGGTACGCGCCGGAGTATACAGGGCTACTTCGCAGCGCCGGTAGCTGTAATGCCGATCGTAACCTGACGCCTGCCCGCTGATAAAGTCACACTGTTTTATGTCGCTGTAGCGGATCTCAATATCGCTGACCGCAAAACCGTAATGACCTTCAAACTCAGACAACAGGGTCAGAGCTATCAGCACAGGCGCGCACCATACGCCGTGGCGGATCAACCAATGCCGGTAATTCCAGCCGATAAATGATACCAAAGCCATCTGTAACAGAATCAGAATAAAGCTGCCGTGCTGCCCCAGCGCCATCAGCGGGCGGGTATCGTCCAGACTCAGTATCAGGTCCGGCAGAATTACAATCTGCAGCAGCCCGGCAGCAAACAGCAGGCGAGTTGCGTGGTTAGCAGCAAAAAGTGCCAGCAGAGTGATACTGATGCAAAGATATAAGAATATCGCCGCCAGAGGCAGGAACACCGGGGCAAAGCCGATCAGAAAAGCGGTACCGGAAGGCCAGCCCAGGCTGGGTATATTGGCGGCCAGCAGTCCCAGCAGATAACTCAATCCCAGTACGGTCAGAGCCGACCGGGGATAGCTCAGAAAGACTTTTTTTATCCCTGCCAGCAGGCTATGAAACGCACCGCTCAGATAACAGAACGGTGGCAGCAGACTCAGATCCATATCATTGTCAGCTTGTTCACTGTCTTGTGAGGGGAGTGGATTTCTCCGGTAAACAGACATAACCTTCCCTGTCGTCGCTGATACCCGGGCGTTGCAGCGTAAGGCAAAGCGCTGCGGAATAAAAGCCACGGCTGCTCAGTTATTAAGGATGAATGAACAAACAGGCAGAAAAAAACCGGCGCTTTTAAAAAAGCAAAAAGCCGGCACAAGGCCGGCTTTTTAATATGGCGCATCCGGGAGGATTCGAACCTCCGACCGCTCGGTTCGTAGCCGAGTACTCTATCCAGCTGAGCTACGGATGCATAACAGGTCGCGTTTATTTTCAGATGGCGCATCCGGGAGGATTCGAACCTCCGACCGCTCGGTTCGTAGCCGAGTACTCTATCCAGCTGAGCTACGGATGCTTTTCTGAAAAACGCTTTTAAACAATGGCGCATCCGGGAGGATTCGAACCTCCGACCGCTCGGTTCGTAGCCGAGTACTCTATCCAGCTGAGCTACGGATGCACTACAAAAAATGGCGGTGAAGGAGGGATTCGAACCCTCGATGCGGGTATAAGCCGCATACTCCCTTAGCAGGGGAGCGCCTTCAGCCTCTCGGCCACCTCACCGTGTTTGCGGGGCGTATATTACCGCCGGGCCAAAATAAGTCAAACACTTTTCCAACCCGATTTTTTCGTTCGAACAGACTTTAACCATTTGGGCGCAAAAGCCATCAAAAAGAATGAAAAACACCCCGTAAAACTGAAAATTAATACTGGCTGTCGTCGCCGGTACCCTTTTCTGCCTGTATCCGCATGTAGATTTCTTCGCGGTGTACAGACACTTCTTTGGGTGCATTTACACCAATGCGCACCTGGTTACCCTTAACACCCAGCACGGTGACAGTGACTTCGTCACCGATCATCAGGGTTTCACCTACCCGACGGGTCAAAATTAGCATATGGCTGCTCCTGTTTTGGCTATCTGTTAGTAAAAAATGTTGTTTATTATCCGATAAAGGCGACGAAAAACCCAGCCTTCCTGTGGCATGAAATGGGGTAAAACATCGTCAAAATCAAGAGGCCTGTCAAAGACAGGCCTCTTTTACTGTTCGGCGTACGGCTGCCGACTCAAATTATAGACGCTGTTAGGTAATAACAGGCCGTTTCAGCTGCAATCAGAGGCGCTCGCCCAGCCAGCCGGACACAGACTCCAGCGCCGCCGGCAGGGCTTCCGGCTCACTGCCACCAGCCTGGGCCATATCGGGACGGCCGCCACCCTTGCCGCCCACCTGCTGGGCCACCATGTTGACCAGCTCGCCGGCTTTCACCTTGCCGGTGAGATCCTTGGTGACGCCTGCAATCAGGCTGACCTTGTCACCGGTAACAGTGCCCAGCACCACCACACCGGACTGCAGCTTGGACTTGAGATCGTCCAGGGTGCCGCGCAGTGATTTGGCATCTACCCCTTCCAGATTGGCGATCAGCACCTTGTTGCCGTTGATCTCAACCACCTGATCCAGCAAGGACGCGCCGGCCTGTGCCGCCAGCTTGCCCTTGAGCTGCTCAATTTCCTTTTCCAGCTGACGGCTGCGCTCCAGCACCTGACGCACCTTGGCCGATACCGAGAAGGTATCACCCTTGACCAGGCTGGCAGCCTGGGCAATTTCGTGATCAAGCTGATGCAGATAGGCCAGGGCCGCTTCACCGGTGACGGCCTCAATGCGGCGCACACCGGCGGCAATGCCGCTTTCCGAGAGAATTTTGAACAGACCGATATCACCGGTCCGGCTGACGTGAGTACCACCACAGAGCTCGGTAGATACCTCGCCCATGGATACGACCCGCACTTCGCTTTCGTCATATTTCTCGCCGAACAGCGCCATGGCACCGGCCTGTTTGGCCCCTTCCAGATCCATCAGCTGAGTGGCCACCGGCAGGTTGGCACGAATGTCGCGGTTAACCATGTCTTCCACTTCCCGCAGTTCCTGGGCATTCATGGCTTCCAGGTGAGAGAAGTCAAAACGCAGCCGCTCGGGCTCGACCAGCGAGCCTTTCTGGGTAACATGCTCGCCCAGCAGCTTGCGCAGGCTGGCATGCAGCAGGTGAGTCACGGAATGGTTCAGTGCCGTGGCCTGACGGCGGGCACCGTCAACGGCCGCAGAGACGGACTCACCCGTTTCCAGGGTGCCCAGCTCCAGATGGCCCAGGTGCAAAATGCCGTTACCCGCCTTTTGCGTGTCTTTCACCACAAACAGGCCGTCGTCCATGCGGATCACGCCCGCATCACCCACCTGACCACCCGACTCGGCGTAGAAGGGGGTAGTATCAAGTACTACCGCGCCTTCTTCACCGGCAATCAGGGCATTCACCGGCTCACTGCCCTTGAACAGCGCGGTCACCCTGGCCGCCTGAGCCAGGTGCTCGTAGCCGGTAAAGGCAGTTTCACCGTCAACCTTGATGGCCTTGGTATAGTCCACACCAAAGTTGGACGCTTCCTTGGCCCGGGTGCGCTGTTGCTGCATCAGGGCTTCAAAGCCGGCCTCATCAATGCTGAGCTCACGATCGCGCAGCACGTCGGCAGTAAGATCCGCCGGGAAACCATAGGTATCGTACAGCTTGAACACCACCTCGCCGGGCAGCACTGTGCTTTCACCCAAATCATTAATGGCGTCTTCCAGCAGCTGCAGGCCACGGTCGAGAGTACGGGCAAACTGCTCTTCCTCCAGCCGCAGCACCTTCTCGATGATCGGCCGCTGACTGTTCAGCTCGGGATAGGCATCGCTCATCTGCTCGCACAGGGAACCCACCAGAGTATGGAAGAAGGTCTTGTCGGCACCCAGCTTGCGGCCGTGGCGCACGGCACGGCGAATAATACGGCGCAGCACATAGCCCCGGCCTTCGTTGGAGGGCATGACGCCATCGGCAATCAGGAAGGAGCAGGAACGAATATGGTCGGCAATCACCCGCAGCGACTTGTTGTCGAGATCAGTGGTGCCCACCGCCTCGGCCGCTGCCTTGATCAGCGCCTGAAACAGATCGATTTCATAGTTGGAGTGCACGCCCTGCAAAATGGTGGCGATACGCTCCAGCCCCATGCCGGTGTCGACCGACGGCTTGGGCAGCGGCTCCATGGTGCCGTCGGCATGACGGTTGAACTGCATGAACACCAGGTTCCAGATTTCGATATAGCGGTCACCGTCTTCTTCCGGGCTGCCGGGAGGGCCACCCCAGATATGCTCGCCGTGATCGTAGAAGATCTCGGTGCAGGGGCCGCAGGGGCCGGTGTCACCCATGGTCCAGAAGTTGTCGGACGCGTATTTGGCACCTTTGTTGTCACCGATGCGCACAATGCGATCCACCGGCACACCAATTTCCTGAGACCAGATACCAAAGGCTTCGTCGTCGGTCTCATACACTGTGACCCAGAGTTTTTCCTTGGGCAGCTTGACCACGTCGGTCAGGAATTCCCAGGCAAAGCGAATGGCGTCCTGTTTGAAGTAGTCACCAAAGCTGAAGTTACCCAGCATTTCAAAGAAAGTGTGGTGACGGGCGGTGTAACCCACGTTTTCCAGATCGTTGTGCTTGCCGCCGGCACGCACGCAACGCTGGGAGCTGACCGCTCTGTTGTAGGCCCGCTGCTCCAGACCCAGGAACAAGTCCTTGAACTGGTTCATGCCGGCATTGGTAAACAGCAGGGTCGGGTCGTTGTGGGGTACCAGCGAGCTGGACGCCACCACCTGGTGTCCTTGCTGGCGGAAATATTCGAGAAACGCGTTGCGTAACTCAGACGTGGTCATTCGCATGGAAAATCCTGTTGATAGCTTGGTAGGCAATTACTCCCATAATTTAAAAGGAATGGGCAGCAATGTAAAACGCGTCATGGCGCGCGTGGGTGCGAAAAAGCGTTATTGGTCGCCGGCTTCAAGGGCATAACGAATGTGATCCGGGCCAAACCCCCTCGCCTGCAGATAACGCATGCGCCGGGCCCGCTCTTTGAAATCGGGAATGGGGGCATCACCAAAACGGGCGAAATGACACTCCCGGGCCAGCTCAAACCAGTCGGTTTCTTCTTGTTCAAGCGCTGTGGCAATCTCGTCGGGATGAACGCCTTTGCGCTGCAGCTCGGCACGAATACGCTGAGGACCATGCTTTTTGTAGATGTGCTGACGCACCTGCACTTCGGCAAAGCGCGCGTCCTGCAGCCATTGCTGTTGCTCCAGCTTGTTCAGGGTGCGGGTAATGGCCTCCTGCTCAAACTCGCGTTGGCGCAGCTTTTGCTCCAGTTCCCGCCGGCTGTGATCCCGCCGGGACAGAATTCGCAGGGCACAGTCCCACACGGGCTGATCCGGATTGGATGATTCAAATAACATGCCTGTCTCTTAACACAAAGGCCGGGCATTGCCCGGCCTTGTTATCAGAATTCGGCGTTATCGTCAGGGCCGTCCAGTTCCGGCAGGGCTTCACCCTTGCCGTTACCTTCTTCCTTGGCAGAGCCCGGTGCCAGCAGCAACATTTCACGCAGCTGCTGCTCAATTTCTTCGGCAATATTGGTGTGCTCCAGCAGATATTTAATGGAGTTGGCCTTGCCCTGACCAATTTTGTCACCCTTGTAGCTGTACCAGGCACCGGCTTTTTCAATCAGCTTATGCTTCACGCCCAGCTCAATCAGCTCACCTTCCTTGGAGATACCGGCACCATACATGATCTGGAACTCAGCCTGCTTGAACGGCGGCGCTACCTTGTTCTTGACCACTTTCACCCGGGTTTCGTTACCCACCACTTCATCGCCTTCCTTGATAGAGCCGATACGGCGAATGTCGAGACGCACGGAAGAGTAGAACTTAAGGGCGTTACCGCCTGTGGTGGTTTCGGGGCTGCCGAACATGACACCAATCTTCATACGGATCTGGTTGATGAAGATGCACAGACAGTTGGCGCTCTTGATATTACCGGTGAGCTTACGCAGCGCCTGAGACATCAGACGAGCCTGCAGACCCACATGAGAGTCACCCATCTCGCCTTCAATTTCGGCGCGGGGCGTCAGTGCAGCCACAGAGTCAACAATGATGACATCTACCGCGCCGGAACGCACCAGCATGTCACAGATTTCCAGCGCCTGTTCACCGGTGTCGGGCTGGGATACCAGCAGATCGTCTACGTTGACGCCGAGTTTACCGGCATACACCGGATCCAGTGCGTGTTCGGCATCCACAAAAGCACACACCTTGCCGGCGCGCTGGGCCTGAGCGATCACCTGCAGAGTGAGGGTGGTTTTACCGGAAGACTCGGGACCATAGATTTCTACAATACGACCGGTAGGCAGACCACCAATGCCAAGAGCAATGTCCAGAGACAGGGAGCCGGTAGAAATGGCTTCAACATTCAGCGCCTTATTGTCGCCCAAACGCATGATAGAGCCTTTGCCAAATTGCTTTTCAATCTGGCCCAGGGCGGCGGCCAAGGCTTTTTCTTTGTTCTGATCCATAACATGCTCCACTGAAATTGGCTGGTGCTGAATTGTAGTAATTAACGCTGAGTATACTGGTTATTCGTACAGTATCAAGTCGGGTTTTGCTCAAGCAGGGTCAGGCAGGCCTCAAGCGCATTGACCACGGTTTGCCGGCGCACTGCGGCCCGGTTGCCGTCCAGCTGCAGCAGCCGGCAATCAAGCTTATTTTGTGCCACAGAGTAACAAGCCAGCCACACTGTGCCCACGGGTTTTTCCGGGCTGCCGCCACCGGGGCCGGCCACACCGGTCACCGCCACACCAAAGCCACAGCCAGAGGCGGCACAGGCACCGCGTACCATGGCTTCGGCCACTTCCCGGCTGACTGCGCCGTGGCGCTCTATCAGCGCCATATCCACCCCCAGCATCTCGTGCTTGGCGGCATTGGAATAAGTCACAAAGCCCCGGTCAAACCAGGCCGAGCTGCCGGCAATGTCTGTGATGGCGGCGGCAATGCCACCGCCGGTGCAGGACTCGGCAGTGGTCATCATAATGCCTTTTGCCTGCAGCGCTTCACCCAATTGCTGTGCCAGTGTGTCTGTGCTCATGCTCACCTTCATGTGCCTGATTTAATTAGCTGGTATTATGCAGGCCCAGGCTCAAGGGTGCCAACAGCATTGAGCACTACCTCGTAACACAACGACAAAAGGCTGTGATTTCATTATGAATCAGGAAAATTCCCCGCATACGCCCATGATGCAGCAATATCTGGCCCTGAAGGCACAGCATTCAGACATTCTGCTGTTTTATCGCATGGGGGATTTTTACGAACTGTTTTACGACGATGCCAAAAAAGCGTCCCGGCTGCTGGATATCTCCCTGACCAAGCGGGGCAAGTCGGCGGGCACCGCCATTCCCATGGCCGGGGTGCCCTACCACGCAGCAGAAAACTATCTGGCGCGGCTGGTGCAGATGGGCGAGTCGGTGGCCATTTGTGAGCAGATTGGCGACCCGGCTACCAGCAAGGGGCCGGTGGAGCGTCAGGTGGTGCGCATTGTCACTCCGGGCACCCTGTCCGATGAAGCCCTGCTCAATGAGCGTCAGGACAACTGTCTGGCGGCTGTGTATCACGACGGCGAACGTTTCGGTTACGGCATTCTGGATGTCAGCACCGGTCGTTTTGTGATCAATCAGTTTGAAAAAGCCGAAACCCTCACCGCCGAGCTGCAGCGCACTCAGCCCGCCGAGCTGCTGTATCCGGAAGGTTTTGAGTGGTTTGGCCTTATCGAGCAGCGTAAGGGCCTGCGCCGCCGGCCGGAGTGGGAATTTGATCCGGGTACCGCCCGCCATCTGCTGTGCCAGCAGTTCGGCACCCGGGATCTGGTGGGTTTTGGTGTGGAGCAGTCCACCACCGCCCTGTGCGCTGCCGGCTGCCTGCTGCAGTATGTAAAAGATACTCAGCGCACCGCCCTGCCCCATATCAACAGTGTGCGGCTGGAGCGGCGTCAGGACATGGTGATCATGGATGCTGCCACCCGTCGTAACCTGGAGCTGACCCTGAACCTTTCGGGTACCATGGAAAATACTCTGGCCGAAGTACTGGACTGCACCGCCACCCCCATGGGCAGCCGGCTGCTCAAGCGCTGGATACACCAGCCCAGCCGCAACAAAGAAGAGCTGACACAGCGTCAGGATATTATCGCCACCCTGATGGAAAACGGCCGCCATGAAGACCTGCACCCGCTGCTGCGTCAGGTGGGCGATATGGAACGGGTACTGGCCCGGCTGGCGCTGCGCTCGGCCCGGCCCCGGGACTTAAGCCGGCTGCGTGCCGCGCTGCAGGCCCAGCCCGACATTCAGGCGGTGCTGGCCGAGGCCGGGGCTGAATGCCTGACACCGCTGGCCCAACAGATCAGTGACTTTCCCGCGCTGGCCGAGCTGCTGGAGACCGCCGTGGTCGATACGCCACCGGTGGTGATTCGGGACGGTGGCGTGATCCGCGATGGCTACAACGCCGAGCTGGATGAGCTGCGTGAGCTGGCCGCCGGGGCGCATCGCTATCTGGAGGAGCTTGAAGCCCGGGAGCGCATTGCCACCGGCATCAGCACCCTGAAAGTGGCTTATAA
This sequence comes from Oceanimonas smirnovii ATCC BAA-899, assembly GCF_000381965.1. GTDB lineage: Bacteria > Pseudomonadota > Gammaproteobacteria > Enterobacterales > Aeromonadaceae > Oceanimonas > Oceanimonas smirnovii. The sequence continues at coordinate 113,243 of NZ_KB908454.1, read as the reverse complement.
CAAGGTGCACGGTTTTTATATTGATGTGAGCCGGGCCAACGCTCATCTGGTGCCGGTGCATTATGTGCGCCGCCAGACCCTGAAAAACAACGAGCGCTACATTATTCCCGAGCTTAAGGAATATGAAGACAAGGTGCTCAATGCCCAGAGTAAAGGGCTGGCACTGGAAAAACGCCTGTACGAACAACTGCTCGACCGGCTGCTGGAGCATCTGGCACCGCTGCAGCAAAGTGCGGCGGCGCTGGCCTGTCTGGATGTGCTGGCCAACCTGGCTGAGCGGGCCGAAAGCCTGGATTATTGCCGCCCTGAGCTGACCGACGATGAAGTGATAACGATAGAGGAAGGCCGCCACCCGGTAGTGGAGCAGGTGATGACGGATCCCTTTATTGCCAACCCGCTGTCATTGTCTGATGAACGCAAAATGCTGGTGATCACCGGCCCCAACATGGGCGGCAAGTCCACCTATATGCGCCAGACCGCACTCATTGTGCTGCTGGCCTACATGGGCTCTTTTGTGCCGGCCCAATCGGCCCGCATCGGCCGGGTGGATCGGATTTTTACCCGCATCGGTGCGTCCGACGATCTGGCCTCGGGCCGCTCCACCTTTATGGTGGAAATGACCGAAACCGCCAATATTCTTAACAACGCCAGCCGCCACAGCCTGGTCTTGATGGACGAAATCGGCCGCGGCACCAGCACCTATGACGGTCTGGCCCTTGCCTGGGCCTGTGCCGATGCACTGGCCAACCGGCTGCACGCCTATACTCTGTTTGCCACTCATTATTTTGAGCTGACCGCCCTGGCAGCACTGTGGCCGGCAGTGGCCAATGTGCATCTGGATGCGGTGGAGCACGGCGATACCATCGCCTTTATGCATGCGGTACAGGAAGGGGCCGCCAGCCGCTCTTATGGTTTGCAGGTGGCGGCGCTGGCAGGCGTGCCCAGGCCGGTGCTCACCCTGGCGCGGCAAAAACTGGCCGAGCTGGAAAGCGGCCGTCCGGCCCCCGAGCCGGCCACAGCCGAGCCTCAGGGCTCGCTGCCGCTGTTTGATGAGCCGGAGCATCCGGCGCTGACCTTGTTGGATGAACTGAACCCGGACGAGCTCACTCCGCGCCAGGCGCTGGAGCAGCTGTACCGGTTGAAAGAGGCCAGAAAAGACAGCTGTAAGCTTTAAGCTGTCAGCTACCAGAGGAGCAGCCTGGAAGGTTATCAGTCGTGTTTGTGAACCCGGCTCTGTCTGATACCGGCACTATTCAGCATTAAAAAACCGGCAGAACGACGAGCTCTGCCGGTTTTTTGTACAGCCCTTCAGGGTATGCCGAAGTCACAAGCACAGTCGATGGCTTTCAAGCTCCACCACTTACAGCTGACAGCTTACGGCTTCCAGCTTTGTTTTTCGTTATTCGCTGTGAAACAGGGTATCGATGCTCAGGCCCTGCTGAGTGAGAATTTCTTTCAGCCGGCGCAGGGCTTCTACCTGAATTTGGCGAACCCGCTCGCGGGTCAGGCCAATTTCCCGGCCCACGTCTTCCAGGGTGGACGGCTCATAGCCCAGCAGACCAAAACGCCTGGCCAGCACTTCCCGTTGCTTGGGGTTAAGCTCTTCCAGCCAACGCACCAGGCTTACATTCATGTCGTTGTCCTGGGTTTCGGCTTCCGGATCCTTGTCGTTCTCATCGGCCAGCACATCGAGCAGCGCCTTGTCACCGTCACCGCCAATGGGCGTATCGACCGAGCTGATCTTTTCATTCAGCTTGAGCATGCGGGATACGTCTTCCACCGGTTTGTCGAGGGCCTCGGCAATTTCATCAGCGGTGGGCTCGTGATCCAGCCGGTGGGCCAGCTCACGGGCGGTGCGCAGATAAACGTTCAGCTCTTTTACCACATGAATGGGCAGGCGTATGGTGCGGGTCTGGTTCATAATAGCCCGCTCTATGGTCTGACGGATCCACCAGGTGGCATAGGTAGAGAAACGAAAACCGCGCTCGGGATCAAACTTTTCCACCGCGCGGATCAGGCCCAGGTTACCTTCTTCAATCAAATCAAGCAGGGCCAGGCCACGGTTGTTATAACGACGGGAAATTTTAACCACCAGCCGCAGATTGGACTCAATCATCCGCTTGCGGGCGGCAAGATCGCCACGCAAAGCCCGGCGGGCGTAATGAACTTCTTCTTCAGCGGTCAGCAGCGGTGAGTAGCCTATCTCTCCCAGGTACAGCTGAGTCACATCCAGACTCCGCAGAACCGGTGCACTCAGGGTTTCTTCTGCCTGCTCATCCTCTTTTTCTTCAGCTTCAGCCAGCTCAACATCAGTGACATTCAGCTCTTCGTCCTTGTTAAAGTCTGTTTCTGCGTTTTGGGTGTTGTACTTTTTCTGGCTCATGGCAGTTCTCCCTTAACCCGGGAACAGCCTTATTCCCGGTATTTATCGCTTAGGCAGATATTTTCTCGGGTCAACCGAGTTGCCCTGATGCCGGATTTCAAAGTGCAACCGGACATCAGTCGCATCACTGCTTCCCATATCCGCTATGTGCTGACCTGCTTTCACCGTGTCCTGCTCTTTTACACGCAGTACTTCATTGTGAGCGTAGGCCGACAAGTAATCATCGTTGTGCTTGATAATGATTAAATTGCCATAACCACGTAGCGCATTCCCTGCGTATACCACTTTTCCTGCTGCAGCAGCCTTGACCGCCTGGCCTCTGCTGCCACGAATGTCGATGCCCTTATTGCCGGTTTCCGACAGTGAGAAACCCGATATGACTGCTCCGCTGACGGGCCACTGCCAGGCAACAGGACCATTGACAGACGCTTTTTTTTGTACTTCTGTGCCAGCGTATGCTTTTCTTTTGACCGGTGCAACTGCCTTTGGCGATTTTGCAACCTCTGTTTTTTTGGATACAGGCGGGGCTGGTTTCGCCCGGGACCCGGCAGCGACCACCGGCTGGCTGATGGCATGCAACGCCAGTTTCTGACCCACATAAATCCGGTAAGGCGGACGCAGTCCGTTCAGGCTGGCCAGGTCGGCCACTGAGTGCTGAGTCCGGCGGGCAATGCCGCTGAGCGTATCGCCCCGGCGCACTTGATATATGCGCGCCTTGCGGCCTGGCACGTCCAGCTTGAGCGTCTGTCCGGGATAAATACGGTAAGGAGCCCGCAGGCCATTATGCCGGGCCAGAGTGGTCACATCCGTGCCCGCCTGCCAGGCAATGGAATAAAGGGTATCCCCCCTCGCCACCACATAATGACGACCGTTGGCTTTTACCTGACCCTGAGCATGTTCACCCACACCGCGCACCGGTGCAGGCCGTGAGGCAGAGCAGGCCGAAAGCAACTGCAACAGTACCAGACTGATCACAGCTCCTTTTAAGGTCTTGCTCCGCCACATCATCAGTTTCTCAGCAGCAGGTAAGCGATCACGGCGGCAGCAACGCACAGCCAGCCCAGCAGATCAATATAACCAATGAGCTTGCGTTCCATTTTTACGCCGCCCCACACCATCAGTCCCGAGACCAGATAAAAACGCAGGCCACGGCCTATCAGCGACACCAGAATAAAAGGCAGAAAGGCCATTTGCAGCAGACCGGCAGTCACGGTAAACACCTTGTAGGGAATGGGAGTAAAGCTGGCAATAAAGATCACCCAGATGCCCCAGTCATCAAACCACTGCCGGGCCACGGCAATTTTACCTTCATAGCCCATGGTCTGAATAAAAGGCGCGACCAGCGGCTCCCACATGGCATAACCCAGAAGATAGCCAAACGCCGCCCCCAATACCGAGAACACAGTGGCCAGAGCAGCATAACGCCAGGCCTTTTCCGGCTTTGCCAGCGCCATGGGGGCCAGCATGACATCCACCGGCACCGGCCAGAAGATGGACTCCACAAAACTGTTCATGGACAGATAAAAAGGTGCATGGCGGTGTACCGCCCACATCATCACCAAACGGTACAAACGGGAAAACAGCTTCACTCAAGATCACCCTGAATTAAAGGAACAAACCGCACCGGCTCAAGCATGGTGCGATCAAATTGATTGCCCCGGCGCTGATACAGCCACAGTGCCTGCTGGCTGTCTCCTACCGGAATGACCATGCGACCGCCATCCGTCAGCTGCGCCAGTAACGCCGAGGGCACCGAGCTGGCCGCCGCCGTCACAATAATGGCATCAAAGGGCGCCTTGCTGGCCCAGCCTTCCCAGCCATCGCCGTGTTTGGTGCGTACATTATATAAATCAAGGCGCTGCAGCCGACGCCGTGCCTGATATTGCAGCGGCTTGATGCGCTCTATGGTAAAAACCTCGTCTACCAGCTGAGCCAGCACGGCGGTCTGAAAACCTGAGCCGGTGCCAATTTCCAGTACTCTTTGCGGCAGGCCGTCCTGCAGCAGCGTCTGAGTCATGCGCGCTACTATATAAGGCTGCGAGATGGTCTGGCCAAAGCCAATGGGCAGGGCGCTGTTGTCCCAGGCCTTATGGCTCATGGCTTCATCCACAAACTCGTGCCGGGGCAGAGCGGTAATGGCCTTCAGCACTTGTTCATTATCAATGCCCTGCTGTTTCAGCAGGTGATAAAGCTGCTCTGTACGCACCCTCTTTACTCCACATCCTCAATCCAGCGGGACAGTGCCGCCATCTGGTCGTAAGCGGTCAGATCTATGGTGAGCGGCGTAATGGACACAAAGCCCCGCTCTACCGCGTCGAAGTCGGTGCCCTCACCGGCATCCTGAATAGCCCCGGGAGGACCTATCCAGTAAATGGGCCGGCCCCTGGGGTCAAACTCCCTGAGCACCGCATCGGAACGATGGCGGTTACCCAGACGAGTCACCTTGATACCCCGAATTTCTGCCAGGGGCAAGTCGGGAACATTGACGTTTAAAATCTGATTGGAGTAAAGCGGCGCACGCAGCAACCCCTGCACCATGACACCGGCAAAATGGGCTGCAGTTTCAAAGTGTTTGTCACCACACAGAGAGATGGCCAGGGACGGCAGCCCCAGATGACGGCCCTCGGTGGCCGCCGCTACCGTGCCCGAGTAGAGCACGTCGTCCCCCAGGTTGGCACCATGGTTAATGCCTGCTACCACCAGATCCGGGTCCGGATCCAGCAGGTGATTGACCGCCCAGTGTACGCAGTCGGTGGGCGTGCCCTTGACGGAATAAAAGCCGGATTCATCCAGCTTGTCGGCCCGCAGAGGCACTTCCAGCGTCAGGGAGTGACTGGCACCGCTGCGGTTGCGATCCGGTGCCACTGTCACTACTTCGGCAAATTCCGACAGTGCCCGGCTGAGCTCGCGAATGCCCCTGGCGTTTACACCGTCATCATTACTCACCAGTATTTTCATGAAGTTCCTTTTCTTTGATAAGTTCCCGCACCAGGCTGGTGGCATAGGTGCCTGCCGGTAACCAGAACGACAGTGTCAGCCGGTCGCCATCACGCTGCCAGCTCAGTTGCTCAGGTTTAAGCAGCAGAGCGCGGCGCTCCTGCTTAAGGCCGTTGGCTTCCAGTCCGGCCATCAGCGCCTGCTGACCTTCCAGCGCTGTTTGCTCAAGAGTGCCGGCCTCATCTTCTGCCGGCAGCCGGCCACGCCCCCAGAGAGGGGCACTCAGGCGAATATCTCCACTGGCAAAACGGGCCTGTATGTCTTCGTTGAGCGGATTGTCGTCATTCAGGGTAAAAAACGACTGGCTGCCCGCCAGCATGACGCAGTCGCCGTTCAGCAGCTGCTCCCCCCTGCCTTCAGCCAGGCGCTGGCTGGCAGCCAGGTTAAACAGATAACTGCGGGCCGCCGACAAGTACATCGACCGCTTATTGCGATCCTTGATACGTTTTCCGCCAAACATGGCTCTGGCCTGCTCGATATTGCCGCCGTTGTGGCCAAAGCGCTGATCGCCAAAATAGTTGGGCACGCCCCGCTTGCCAATGGCCTGCAGACGGGCATCAAGATCACCTTCGCCGTCAAGTTCGGTCAGGGTCAGCTCAAACCAGTTACCCTTGAGCGCGCCGGTTTTCAGCTTTTTATTGTGCCGGGCAATGGCCAGAATTTGCACATCATCGCTTTCCAGCGGCGAGAAGTCGGGCATCTCCTTGCCCGGCAGATGCACGCCAAACCACTGCTCGGTAACCGCATGGCGGTCCTTGAGGCCGGCCCAGGTGACATCCCGCTGAGCAACACCGGCGAGTTTTGCCAGATCCCGGGCTATCCACTGAGTGTTTTGTCCGCGCTTGCGAATATGCAGAAAAATATGTTCGCCTTCACCACCCGGGACAAAGCCCAGATCTTCACGCACAATAAAATGTTCGGGCTCGGCCTTGAGCCGGCCGCTGACGGTGGGCTCACCATGGAGATAATGCCAGTTATTCATGCTTTTACCAGTAACACCACGGCTTCTGCCGCTATGCCCTCTTTACGGCCCACAAACCCCAGTTTTTCGGTGGTGGTGGCCTTGACGTTAATTTGCGATACCGCTGCCTGCAGATCTTGTGCAATGGTGGCAGTCATGGTGTCGATATAAGGTGCCAGCTTGGGTGCCTGGGCCATGACGGTAACGTCCGCATTACCCAGCACATAGCCGGCGCTCAGCACTTGAGCGTATACATTCCGCAACAGAATGCGGCTGTCGATGCCGGCAAATTCCGCATCGGTATCAGGAAAATGCCGGCCGATATCGCCGGCCCCGATGGCACCGAGCAGGGCATCGCTCAGAGCGTGCAGAATAACGTCTCCGTCGGAATGGGCCAGCAGCCCCTGCTCATAAGGGACTGCCACACCGGCCAGCATACAGGGGCCGTCACCACCAAATTTATGCACGTCAAACCCGTGCCCGATTCGCATCATGAGTTGTTCTCTTTAAGCTGCTGCAGAAAGAAGCCGGCCAGGGCCAGATCTTCCGGCTGCGTGATTTTAATGTTGTCGGCGCGCCCCGGCACCAGCAAAGGGTGAAAGCCGGCCAGCTCCATGGCGGACGCTTCGTCGGTAATGGTCAGGCCTTGTTCCAGCGCCTTGCTCAATGCCTGCTGCAGCTTCCGCGTGTTAAAACACTGGGGCGTAAGCGCATGCCAGAGTTCGTTGCGGGACACACTTTCAGCGATGGCACCACAGCCGTCTCCGCGCTTCATGGTGTCTCGTACCCGGCTGGCCAGTATGGCTCCCTGCGGCTGGTTGGCTGCCGCCAGCAAGGCGTCGAGATCCTCCATGGCCAGACAGGGCCGGGCGGCATCGTGCACCAGGACTTGTTCACTGGTGACCTGCGTCAGCGCATTAAGCACTGAGTCGGCCCGCTCCCGGCCTCCGGCAGCCCGCGCTATGCGCGGATCGGACGCCAGCGGCAAAGTGCCGAACCATTGATCTTCCGGGCTGACTGCCACCACCACCCGCTCAATCGCCGGGTGCGACAGCAGACGCATCAGCGTGTGCTCCAGTACGGTTTTATCACCCAGGGGCAGATATTGCTTGGGAATGGTGCTGCCCATGCGTTTGCCTACGCCGGCGGCCGGTACCACGGCGGTCATCTTGATCATTGTGCTGGTTTGTCTTCCGGAAGCAGAATTCGGTAGAAGGTTTCGTCGGGTTTAATCATGCCCAGATCATTCCGGGCCAGTTCTTCCACGGCAGCCAGACCCTGGTTGAGATCCTTGATTTCGCGGTATAACAGGGCATTTCGCTCGGCCAGGCGTTCATTATCAACAAGCTGGCGTTCTACATTGGCGGCCGCTTCATGGTATTCGGCCAGGCCGTTTTTACCCTGCCACAGGTGGTATTGCAGGGTGGCCAGCAGGGCAAGCAGTATCAGCGTCAGGGTGCGCATTCATCCTCCGGAACAAGGCGGCTAGTTTCCCATATTCGACGGCCGAACAAAAGAAACCCCGCACAAGGCGGGGTTTCAGGATAACAACGAAAGCGGTCTGCAGTCACGGGAGCAAGGTCGTACAAAGGGACTGCGCCGCCGACACGCTTCAAGCCCATCCATGGGACGCTCGGCAAATGTCATCCCTGACATTTGACGGTCGGCTCTGCAGTTCCCTTTGCCCTCCCGGTTCGACTTCCCGGCAGTCTGCCTTTAACAGACAGCAGGGTCAGGCATTAGGCCTGGCCTTTAACCTCGGACAGACCGTTGAACGGAGCCTTGGCACCCAGCTCTTCCTCGATGCGGATCAGCTGGTTGTACTTGGCAACGCGGTCGGAGCGGCTCATGGAGCCGGTTTTGATCTGGCCGGCGCAGGTGCCCACAGCCAGGTCGGCAATGGTGGCGTCTTCGGTTTCACCGGAGCGGTGAGAAATAACGGCGGTGTAGCCGGCGTCCTTGGCCATTTTGATGGCGTTCAGGGTTTCGGTCAGGGAGCCAATCTGGTTGAACTTGATCAGAATGGAGTTGGCGATGCCCTTGTCGATGCCTTCCTTCAGGATCTTGGTATTGGTTACAAACAGATCGTCACCCACCAGCTGTACCTTGTCACCCAGAATCTTGGTCTGGTAGGCAAAACCGTCCCAGTCGGACTCGTCCTGACCGTCTTCAATGGAAACGATCGGGTACTGCTGGCACAGCTCGGCCAGATAATCGGAGAACTGCTCGGAGGTGAAGATCTTGCCTTCGCCCTTCATGTTGTACTTGCCGTCTTCATAAAACTCGGAAGAGGCACAGTCCAGGGCCAGGGTCACATCTTTACCCAGGGTGTAGCCGGCCTGCTCAACGGCTTCCTTGATGGCAGCCAGGGCGGCAGCGTTGGACTCCAGGTTGGGAGCAAAACCACCTTCGTCACCCACGGCGGTGCTCAGGCCCTTGGCCTTCAGTACCTTGGCCAGGTTGTGGAATACCTCGGCACCAATGCGCAGGGCTTCCTTGATATTTTTGGCACCCACCGGCTGGATCATGAACTCCTGAATGTCGACGTTGTTGTCGGCATGCTCACCACCGTTGATGATGTTCATCATGGGCAGCGGCATGGAGTACTGACCGGGAGTACCGTTCAGCTCGGCAATCCAGGCGTACAGCGGCAGCCCCTTGGCGGCAGCGGCAGCTTTGGCGTTGGCCAGAGACACGGCCAGAATGGCATTGGCACCCAAAGTGGCTTTGTTATCGGTACCGTCCAGATCGATCATGATCTGGTCGATCTCGGCCTGTTGGGTGGCGTCCTTGCCTGTCAGAGCGGCAGCAATGCGGTCGTTGATGTTGGCAACGGCGGTCTGTACGCCCTTGCCCAGGTAGCGGGATTTGTCGCCGTCACGCAGTTCCAGCGCTTCGCGGGAACCGGTAGAGGCACCGGACGGTGCTGCTGCACGGCCCATTACACCACCTTCCAGGTAAACGTCGGCTTCCACTGTGGGGTTACCACGGGAATCGATGATCTCACGACCGATCACTTTAACGATCTTAGCCATTCTCACTTTCCTCTTGAGTTAAACGTAAAACCTAACTAACGCACTAAAAATTACGGCCGACCCAAGGGGTCAGCCGTTGGTACTGGTTACTCCAGCTCTCCCTGCTGGTACTGGCCGGCCGCCTTTATAAAGCCGGCAAACAGGCCATGACCATCGCGGGGGGTGGAGGTGAATTCGGGGTGGAACTGAGCCGCCACGAACCAGGGATGATCCGGGTTTTCGATAATTTCCACCAGCTTCTTGTCGGCGGAAAGGCCGGTCACCTTCAGGCCTGCCGCTTCAATTTTGGGCAGCAGACGATTGTTCACTTCATAACGGTGACGATGGCGCTCGTAGATGGTGTCGGAGCCATAAAGAGCATGAACCTTGGAGCCCGGTGCCAGGTGACACAGCTGAGCGCCCAGGCGCATGGTGCCGCCCAGATCGGACTCTTCGTCCCGCATTTCCACATTGCCTTCTTCGTCCACCCATTCGGTGATCAAACCCACCACCGGATAAGGGCTCTTGGGATCAAACTCACTGGAGTGAGCGCCTTCCAGGCCGGCCACGTTACGGGCATATTCAATCAGTGCCACCTGCATACCCAGGCAGATACCCAGATAAGGCACCCGGTTTTCCCGGGCATAGCGGGCCGCCATGATCTTGCCTTCCACACCACGGGCACCAAAGCCGCCGGGCACCAGAATGGCATCCAGACCTTCCAGCAGGCCGGTGCCTTTGCTTTCCAGATCCTGGGAGTCGATGTATTTGATATTAACGGTAAGACGATTTTTCAGGCCACCGTGCTTGAGCGCCTCGTTCACCGACTTGTAGGCATCGGGCAGCTCTATGTATTTGCCCACCATGCCGATGGTCACTTCACCTACCGGATTGGCTTCTTCGTAAATAACCTGCTCCCACTCGGACAGATCCGCCGCCGGGCATGTCAGGCCAAAGCGCTTGACCACCAGTTCGTCCAGCCCCTGAGACTTGAGCAACGCCGGAATCTTGTAGATGGAGTCGACGTCTTTCAGAGAGATAACGGCCTTTTCAGACACGTTACAGAACAGGGCTATCTTGCCCCGCTCCACTGCCGGAATAACCCGGTCGGAGCGGCAGATCAGCACATCGGGCTGAATGCCGATAGACAGCAGTTCTTTTACCGAGTGCTGGGTAGGCTTGGTTTTTACCTCACCGGCAGCAGCCATATAGGGCACCAGAGTCAGGTGCATGAACAGGGTGTTTTCCCGGCCCACTTCCACCGCCAGCTGGCGCAGGGCTTCAAGGAACGGCAGTGACTCTATGTCACCGACAGTGCCGCCCACTTCCACTATGGCCACTTCATGGCCTTCGGCACCGGCGATAACGCGGTCCTTGATGGAGTTGGTAATGTGAGGAATCACCTGAATGGTGGCACCCAGATAATCTCCGCGTCGTTCCTTGCGCAGCACATCCGCGTATACACGACCGGAGGTGAAGTTGTTGCGACGGGTCATTTTGGTACGAATGAACCGCTCATAGTGGCCCAGGTCCAGATCGGTTTCGGCACCATCATCGGTCACGAAGACTTCACCGTGCTGGGTGGGGCTCATGGTGCCCGGATCCACGTTAATGTAGGGATCCAGCTTCATGATGGTCACATTAAGGCCTCGGGCTTCGAGGATAGCGGCCAGAGAGGCTGCTGCAATGCCTTTGCCCAGGGAGGAGACCACCCCGCCAGTAACAAATATATATTTAGTCGTCATGCTGAACCTGAAAAGCTTGGGAACGAATGAAATGTGGAATTCGAGACGGGGTCACATTATACGCAAGAAGCCCGTTTACGACAATGAAACAATGGTCCCGCCATACGGCATTTTCTCGTTCGAATGCCGGTCACTATAACCGTTAACGTAGTTTTATTACAACAGGATAACATTTACGCCCTTGCCATTATTTGCCGCCGGGTCAGAATGGGCCATGCCGGCTCACTCACCGCCGGCACGGCGGTTTCTCACTAATAAGGATATGAAATGAGCTTTACTTTCAATGATTTGAAAAAGCACTGCGAACACAACTGGCGCGACTACCTGCAGCATGACTTTGTGTGCAAGCTGGGTGATGGCACCCTGGCCCCCGACGCCTTTCGTCATTATCTGAAACAGGATTACCTTTTTCTTATTCAGTTTGGCCGCGCCTTTGCTCTGGCAGCCTATAAAAGCCCTACCCTGAGTGATTTGCGTCATGCCAAGGCCGGGCTGGATGCCATTATTGATCTGGAGCTGGGGCTGCATATCGACTACTGCAACCAGTGGGGTATCAGCGAACAGGAGCTGGCGGCGCTGCCGGAAGCCCGCGCTACACTGGCCTACACCCGTTATGTGCTGGACACCGGCAACCGGGGTGATCTGCTGGATCTGCATGTGGCGCTGGCCCCCTGCCTGGTGGGCTACGCCGAGATTGCAAGCTGGCTGACGAAGCAGCCTGCCACGGTGCGCGGCGACGCCAACCCTTATGAAGCCTGGATTGCCATGTATGAAAGCGCCGAATTTCAGGCTGCCGCGCAGGCTGAAATTGCCTGGCTGAACGAGCGTCTGGCGGAAGTGCCGGCGTCCCGCTTTAAGCAGCTGTGCCGTATTTTTAATGACGCCACAAGACTTGAAATCGACTTCTGGGACATGGGCCTCGAGCAGAGAATGTGATTTCTGAGGGAATGGGGACTCCCATTCCCTAATCCCTGCTCCCTATTCCCTGCCCTTCAAAGTTTGTCGATCAGCTCGGGCAAAACGTCGAACAAGTCTGCCACCAGGCCGTAGTCGGCCACCTCAAAGATGGGGGCGTCTTCATCCTTGTTGATGGCCACTATCACCCTGGCATCCTTGATCCCGGCCAGATGCTGAATGGCACCGGAGATGCCCACGGCAATATACAGCTCGGGTGCCACTATTTTGCCGGTTTGCCCTACCTGCTGAGCGTTGTCGGCCAGGCCTGCATCCACCGCCGCCCGGCTGGCACCAATGGCGGCATTCAGCTTGTCTGCCAGTTGCTCCAACAGGGCAAACTGCTCTTTGGTTCCCAGGCCCCGCCCGCCGGAGACCACCACCCGGGCCGAAGTCAGTTCCGGACGCTCGCTGACACTCAACTCATCCCGCTCAAAACGGCTGCTGTTTTCCACCGGCACCGCCGCCAGCTTTTCCACCGGCACGGGTTCACCGCTTTCAGCCGCCGCGTCAAAGGCGGCAGGGCGAATGGTCAGCAGGCTGACCGCATCCAGTGACTGCACTCTGGCCAGGGCGTTGCCGGCATAAACGGGGCGCACAAAAATGTCTTCGCTTTCAATGGCCACCACATCGGCCACCATGCCCACCCCCAGCAGGGCGGCAGCTCTGGGCAGCATATCCTTGCCAAAGGTGGAGGCCGGTGCCAGCACATGACGATATTCGGTGGCCAGCCGCGACACCAGGGCGGCACAGGGCTCCGCCAGCTGATGCTGATAGAGGGCATCATTTGCCAGCAGCACCCTGGTTACACCAGCAAGGCGGCTGCCCTGCTCCCCCACGGCGGCACAGTCATGGCCCATTACCAGCAGGTGTATCTCGCCCTGCAGCTGTTTGGCCGCACTTATTACCTTGTGTGTATTGAAGTTCAGGGTCTGATTATCGTGTTCGGCTATCACCAGTATGCTCATGGGATCACCTTGGCGTCGGTTTTCAGTCTGGTTACCAGCTCGGCCACATCGGCCACCTTGATGCCCGCCTTGCGCAGCGGCGGCTCGCTGACACTCAGCAGGCGCACATGGGGCTCAATGGCTACCCCAAGCGCGTCGGGAGTCAGGCTGGCCAGTGGCTTTTGTCTGGCTTTCATTATGTTGGGCAAGGATGCAAAGCGGGGCTCGTTCAGCCGAAGATCCGTGGTGATGACCGCCGGTGGCGCAAGGCGCAGGGTGCGCAGACCACCGTCCATTTCCCGGGTGACCAGCAGCTCGTCGCCTTCACGTTCAATGGCCGAGGCAAAGGTGGCCTGAGGCCAGCCGTTCAGCGCCGCCAGCATTTGTCCGGCCTGATTATGGTCAGTGTCGATAGACTGTTTGCCCATGATCACCAGATCGGGCTGTTCGCGCTCACACAATGCTGCCAGCAACCGGGCCACTGCCAGGGGCTCGGCGGGCTTATCAGTTTCTATCAGAATGGCGCTGTCGGCTCCCAGCGCTAGCGCGGCCCGCAACTGCTCCCCGGCGTCGGCCGGACCTATGCTGACGGCCACTATCTCGGACACCCAGCCCTTTTCCTTCATGCGCACCGCTTCTTCCACGGCAATTTCGCAAAAGGGGTTGGCGGCCATTTTAACGTTGCTCAGATCCACGTCGCTGCCATCGGCACGCACACGCACCCGAACATGGTAGTCAATCACCCGCTTGACGGTTACCAGTACTTTCATGCTCGCTCCCGGGATCAATCAGTCCGACTTAATACTAGTCGATTCTGCCGCATCGGCGATTTGTTAAATATCGCCGCCAATACAATACTTTAGCCAGAGCAGTCTGGCAGGAGAGCGCAATGGAACGGGAGTCGATGGAGTTTGATGTCGTGATAGTGGGGGCCGGCCCGGCAGGGCTGACGGCGGCCTGCCGCCTGATGCAGAAAGCCAACAAAGCGGGCCTGAAGCCGAGTGTATGCGTAGTCGAAAAAGGCGCTGAAGTAGGTGCCCATATATTGTCGGGTGCTCTGCTTGACCCGCGCTCCCTGAGTGAGCTGTTTCCCGACTGGCATGAGCGTGGCGCGCCGGTGAACACTCAGGTTGGCAATGAGCATTTTTATATGCTGAGCAGTGAACAGGGTGGCCTGGAGCTGCCGCCCTTGCTGGTGCCCCGCTCCTTGCATAACAAGGGTAGTTATATCGTCAGCCTGGGTAAGCTGTGCCGCTGGCTGGCCCGACAGGCCGAAGAGCTGGGCGTGGCCATATTCCCGGGATTTGCCGCAGCCGGGGCGCTGTTCGACAAACAAGGGGCCGTATGCGGTGTACTCACCGGCGATATGGGGGTGGCCGCCGATGGCTCGGCCAGGGCCGGCCATATGCCGGGCATGGAGCTGCATGCCAAATACACACTGTTTGCCGAAGGCAGCCGGGGACATATCGGCAAGAGCCTGATCGACCGTTTTGCGCTGGACAGAGGGCGGGATCCTCAGCATTACGCCATTGGCTTTAAGGAGCTGTGGCGGCTGGATTCAAAGCGTTATCAGCCAGGTCTGGTGGTGCACGGCGGCGGCTGGCCACTGGGCAATAATGGCGGCGGTTTTTTTCTCTATCACGGCGACGACGGCCTGGCTTCGGTCGGTCTGATTGTGGATCTTAATTATCAGAATCCGCATCTGGATCCCTTTCAGGAGTTTCAGCGGCTGAAACAGCATCCGCTGCTGGCCCGTCACTTGTGGGGCGGCGAGCGGCTGTCCTGGGGGGCCAGAGCGCTCACCAAGGGCGGGCTGAATTCACTGCCGCAAATGGTGCTGCCCGGTGCCCTGCTGCTGGGTTGTGATGCGGGCACACTCAACGGCGCGCGCATCAAGGGGATTCATACTGCCATGAAGTCGGGCCTGCTGGCCGCCGACGCCCTGGTGCCGGCATTAGCCGAAGGCCGGCGCGGCGACAAGCTGACAGTGTTTGACACTCATATGAAAAACAGCTGGCTGCATACCGAGCTGAAACAGGCCCGGCACTTTGTTCCTGCATTGCATCAGCTTGGCCCCTGGGCCGGCGGGGCCGTAAACTGGCTGAGCCAAAGCCTGCCGGGTGGCTGGTTGCCGTTTGCGCTGAAGGATCGCATACAGGATCATGCTGCCCTCAAGCCGGCAGCAGACTGCACACCCATTATTTATCCCAAGGCCGACGGCGTGCTGACCTTTGATCGCATGTCGTCGGTACATTTGGCCAATACCGGCCACGATGAAAATCAGCCCTGCCATTTGCGCCTTGCAGACCCACGGCTGCCGGTGCGGGATAACCTGCCCCGCTTTAATGAGCCGGCGCAGCGCTATTGCCCTGCGGGCGTTTACGAAGTGATAAAGACGAATGGCAAGCCGGTATTTCAGATTAATGCCGCCAACTGTGTGCACTGCAAAACCTGTGATATCAAGGATCCGGCACAAAATATCACCTGGGTGCCACCGGAAGGCGGCAGCGGACCTAATTATTCCGGCATGTAATATAAAAAAACCCTGAAGGCAATGTTCCCTCGTAAGGAATCAATGCGTTCAGGGGTATGGCAGTGGTTATGGTTATTTTTTTGTTTAGCTCTGTTAACGCAAGGGCACGTTCCGTTGCTGTGCGTTGCAAAAAACAATACGCTTACCACTGTCTGTTAACAAGATAGACTTTAGTGTTAACCTTGCCGACGAGGATCACAAAACCCTGGTTTACAACCGCAAACCGCCATCCATTTCCACTATGCGCCCGTTGAAATAGTCGTTTTCAATAATATATTGCAGGCTGTGCAGCAACTCATCCACCTTCGCCAGCCGGCCAGCAGGAATGCGCTGAGTAATGCGTGCCATGGCTTCAGGTTTCATTTGTGCTGTCATGTCAGTACTGATCACGCCCGGCGCGATTCCCGCCACCCGAATGCCAAAGCGGGCCAGCTCCCCGGCCCAGCCCACCACCAGAGACGCTACCCCTGCTTTGCTGGCAGCATAGTTACTTTGCCCCGGATTACCGGCTCTGGCAACGGAAGAAATATTGATAATCAGACCGCCCTCTCCCCGCTCGGCCATAATGGCGGCGGCTTCCCGGCCACAGAGAAAGCTGCCGGTAAGATTAACATCAATCACTTGCTGCCAGTCTTGCAGGCTCATTGTGCGGCTGATATTACCCTGTTCCAGCTTTACCAGCAGCGCATCACGCATCACACCGGCATTATTGACCAGCACATTCAGGCCGCCCAGCTCCCGTACTATATGGCCAAAACAGTCGGTTACCTGAGCTTCATCGGCCACATCGCACAGGTATACCGCCACCCGGGCACCGGCAGCGGCGACCATTTCACCGCTTTTGGCCAGATCCTGCTCGTTGGTATCGAGCAGTGCCAGCGTCGCCCCCTGCCGGGCCAGATGATAAGCCATTGCTTTTCCAAGGCCGCGGCCGGCACCGGTAATCACCACTACCTTGCCTTTAATATCCATTTAGTCCTCTCCCTGATGATAAAACCGGAACAGGCTGGAGAAGTCGAGCCCGCCATGACCTGCGCTGTGATGAAAGCTGAACAGGGCCCGCGCCGCCGAGCCCATGGGCACCGGCGAACCACTGGCCTGGCTGAGGCTCATGGCCAGCCCCAGATCCTTGCACATCAGACTGACCTGAAAGCCGCCGTGATAGCCATGGCTGGCGGGGGTACTTTCCATGACACCGGGTACCGGATTGTAGTGCTCCATCACCCAGTTATTACCCGAGCTCTGCTGAATGATCTCCGATAATACGGCGGCGTCCAGGCCGTGGGCCATTCCCAGATTAAGCGCCTCGCAACTGGCGGCCATTTGTGCGGCCAGCAGCAGGTTGTTACAGGCCTTGGCTACCTGGCCGGCCCCATGAGGGCCGGCATGCAGCACCTTTTTTCCCATATGCGCCAACACCGGCTGAGCCCGGGCGAACTGCTCTTCGCTGGCACCAACAATAAAGGTGAGTGTACCCGCCTCGGCTCCGGCCACGCCGCCGGAGACAGGCGCATCCACAAAGTCGAGCCCGTGTTTTGTGGCCATATCGGCCATTTTTCTGGCGGTGTCCGCTTCTATGGTGGAGCAGTCAATGACCAAGCAGCCCGGAGCCAGATGACCAAAGAGCCCCTTGTTACTGCTGTACAGCGCCTCGATCTGCTGCCCGCTCTGCAACATGGAGATCACCACGTTGGCATGGCTGACCGCTGCCACTGCCGTGGTGTGGGGAATGGCGCCCAGGGCTGCGGCCCGGCTGACTGCTTCTGGTTGCAGATCGTAGACCTGCACTTGATGCCCGGCCCTGATAAGGTTTGCTGCCATGGGCAGCCCCATATTACCCAGGCCGATAAATGCAATCGTCGCCATAGTGTGCCTCCTTCAGCTTACGTCGCCCCGAGGGCCAACTTCACGACACGCTTCAAGTACCTCCATGTAACGCTCGGCAAATGCCATCCATGGCATTTGATCGGTCGTGAAGCTGTTCCTCCGGATCTCCGTCTCAACATCAGCATGGCCTGCTTGGGCGCAAACTGAATATTTTGTTGCTTACCTGAGATCCGCCAGTGGACTCAGGCCCCAGGGGGACGTGAACAGGGTGTCGAGCAGTGCTGTGTCCACTTCGCTCAGGCTGGTGTAAGTCCAGTCGGGGGTTTTGTCCTTGTCAATCAGGTGAGCGCGTACGCCTTCGGCAAACTCACGAAAGCGGCATAGCTGCACCGACAAATCCAGCTCGGCCTGAAATACCCGCGCCAGCGAGAAATGCCGGCAGCGCGCCAGTTGCCGGTGGATCACCGCCATGGCCAGGGGGCTGCCTGCGGCCAGGGTTTGCTTGGCTCGCCAGAACCAGTCGTCTTCGGTGCTCACTTCCAGTATGGCGTTGACCTTGTCGGCCAGGGTGTCTTTGTCCATCAGTTGCTGAATTAAGTCCTGATGCCGGCGTAAAGGTGAGTCGAGCTGAGCCAGAGCTTCAGCTGATTCGGCTTCCAGTTGTCTGAGCACACTGGCCGGACTGCTCTTTTCTTGCTGCAGTCTGGGCCAGAGTTCACTCAGCTTGTCTTCGGCTATAAAACGGTTGGCCAGCCCCAGCCAGAGGCTGTCTTGGGCATTGAGCGAGCAGCCGGTCAGGGCAATAAATTCGCCCAGCCCGGGCGGCAGGCGGTTCAGAAACCAGCTGCCGCCCACATCCGGATAAAGGGCAATGGTGACTTCGGGCATGGCCAGCCGGCTGCGCTCGGTCACAATGCGCTGACCAGCCGCGGTAAACAATCCCATGCCGCCGCCCATCACTATGCCGGAGCCCACGCAGACCACTGGTTTAGCAAAGGTATGCAACAGATAATCGAGCCGGTATTCGCGCTCAAAAAAGCGCGCCGCCGCTCCGGGCACGGCACCCAGTTCGTGCCTGCCGCAGCCGGCCCGGGCAGCAGCAATCGCCTTGCTCAGCCCCACCACATCACCACCGGCACAAAAGGCCTTGCTACCTGCTCCTTCCAGCACCACAGCGACAATGTCATCGTCTTGCTGCCATTGCTGCAGTGTGGTCAGCATGGTTTCAATCATGTCCTGATTAAGGGCATTCAGCTGCGCTTCCCGATCCAGCACCAGCCGGCCGATATCGCGGCCGTCGGCAGCAGGCTGCCGGCTTACTGTGACACTCATGGCACCTCCTGATAGTTACATTTTTTATTGCAGGTCATCGCCTTCGCTCAGCAGCCGGCGGGCGATCAGCAGTTTCATGATTTCATTGGTGCCTTCCAGAATGCGGTGCACCCGGGTATCGCGCACATGGCGCTCCAATGGATATTCCCGAATATAGCCATAGCCGCCATAAAGCTGCAGCGCCTGATCGCAGACGTTAAAACCCACGTCGGTGGCGAAGCGTTTGGCCATGGCGCAATAAGTAGTGGCATCCGGGTGACTGGCATCCAGCCAGCTGGCGGCCAGCCGTACCAGCTGGCGGGCCGCTACCAGCTCGGTGGCCATATCGGCCAGGGTGAACTGCAGCGCCTGAAAATCCGCCAGTTTGCGGCCAAACTGGCTGCGCTCCTGCAGGTAATTGCGCGCCAGGTTCAGCGCCTGTTGCGCCGTGCCCAATGAGCAGCTGGCGATATTGATACGGCCACCATCCAGCCCCTTCATGGCGAGCTTGAAGCCTTCGCCTTCCCGCCCCAGCAACTGGCTGGCGGGCACCCGCACGCCGTCAAAGGTGACACTGCGGGTGGGCTGACTGTGCCAGCCCATCTTGTCTTCAGGCCGGCCGTACTCAATGCCGGGGCTGTTGGCATTCAAAGCAAAGGCGGAAATGCCGCCGGGGCCATCACCGCCGGTGCGGGCCATGACCACCAGCACCTGGGTGCTGCCTGCCCCCGAGATAAACATCTTGCTACCGGTCAGTTCATAGTGGTCACCCACTTTTTTCGCCCGGGTTTTCAGGGATGCGGCATCGGAGCCGGCATTGGGCTCGGTAAGGCAATAGGAACCGAGCAAACGGCCACTGATCATGCCTTCCCGCCATTGCTCCCAGACCGCTTTTTCTGCGGTACTGGCAATCATCCAGGTGACCATATTATGAATGGTGAGAAAGGCGGTCGTGGAGGTACAGCCCATGGCCAGCCGTTCAAAAATCAGGCTGGCATCGAGTCTTGATAAGCCCAGCCCGCCCGCGTCTGCCGGCGTATAAAGCGCACAAAAGCCCAGTTCACCCGCCTGCTGCAGGGTTTCCACCGGAAAGTGATGTTCTTTGTCCCACTCTGCGGCAAAAGGGGCCAGCGCCTTGTCGGCAAACTCTCCCGCCAGCGCCACAAAGGCCCGCTGATCCTCATTCAGTTCAAAGTTCATGGCTCCTCCTGACTGACAACCAAACGTTGACTGCAAATTCCTGCCTGCCTTCGAGCAAAGGGCACTACTTCGCCGACACGCCGTAAACCCCTCCATGGGGGCTCCGCTGCGCCATCCATGGCGCAGAGGGTACGGCGAAGCAGACACCCTTTGCTCTTCGGGAAAATGCCGAGTTGCCTGACGACATTTATAAGGCGACACCGGCGTGAAGCGAAGAAGCAGCAGGGATTGCCGGAGCCGACCGTCAAATGCCAGGGATGGCATTTGCCGAGCGCTACATGGATGTACTCGCAGCGTGTCGGCGCAGGTAACCCTGCTGATTCTTCGCTTGGCAGGAGCACCCAAACAGCAGACACCCTTCCCGCTGTGCTCATCATTTCAAATGAATCGACATATTGGGGCCGGCTGCCACATCATCGTCGAACCAGCGGGCGGTGACGGTTTTGGTTTCGGTATAAAAGCGCACCGCCTGTTTACCGTAGGCATGCAAGTCGCCATAAAAAGAGCCGCGCCAGCCGGTAAAGGAAAAAAACGGCAGCGGCACCGGTATAGGCACATTAATGCCCACCTGCCCCACCTGTATCTCTTGCTGGTATTTACGCGCCGCCGCCCCCGAGGCGGTAAAAATGGCGGTACCGTTGCCATAAGGGTTGACGTTCACTAGGGCAATGGCCTGCTCAAGGCTGTCGGCTGCCATTAACAACAGCACGGGGCCAAAAATTTCTTCGGTATAAATGCGCATGGCAGGGGTGACGCCGGCAAACAGAGTGGGGCCTACCCAGTTGCCGTCCGGATGCTCGCTCACGGTGCAGTCACTGCCATCCAGAAGACAGTCGGCCCCTTCCTGCTTGCCCGCCTCAATCAGCGCCAGCACCCGTTTTTTAGCGGCTTTACTGATTAACGGACCGTAACCGGCTTGTGGATCATTCCAGACTCCGGGCTGCACCTTCGCCAGTGCTGCTTTAATATCGGGAATCCACGCCTGGGCCTCGCCCACCAGCACGCCTACCGAAATGGCCATGCAGCGCTGGCCGGCAGCCCCCACAGAAGCACCCACCAGATTATTGATGGCCTGCAGCTTGTTGGCATCCGGCATCACCACCATATGGTTTTTTGCCCCGGCAAACACCTGCACTCGTTTTAACCGGTCGGTGGCGGCGCGATACACATGCCTGCCCACGGCCACCGAACCCACAAAAGACACGGCAGCAATGTCGTCGTGTGTGAGCAGCTGATCCACCACCTCAGGCCCGCCATGCACAATATTCAGCAGGCCATCGGGTGCACCGGCCTCTTTAAATAATCTCGCCAGCTCCATGGGCACCAGCGGGTCCTGCTCGGACGGCTTCAGTACAAAGGCATTGCCGCAGGCGATAGCCAGCGGAAACATCCACAGGGGGATCATGGCCGGAAAGTTAAAGGGAGTGATGCCCAGACACACACCAATAGGCTGACTGAAGCTGTAACAGTCCACGCCGGTGGCCACCTCGGTCTGGATTTCTCCCAGGGTCAGTGAGCTGATATTGGCGGCCTGCTCCACCACCTCTATGCCCCGCCACACATCACCTCTGGCATCTTCCAGGGTTTTGCCGGTATCCCGGCTGAGCAGTTGCGCCAGCTCGTCATGGTGCTCCTTGAGCAGGGCCTGGTAGCGCAGCATTAATCGCGCCCGCTCCGGCACCGGCACCCGTTGCCACTGTTCAAAGGTGTTTTTTGCCGCCGCTATCGCCGCCTTTACTTCATCAGCGGTGGCACAAGGCAAATGAGCAATCACCTTTTGGCTGGCCGGGTTGGTCACTTCCAGCCACTGCTGTGTTTTGCTTTGCACCATGCTGCCGTTGATCAGCAGCGGAACCTGATAGGCCATGGGTTCACCTCATTCACACAATTCAACGGCCAGCGCCGTGGCCTCGCCGCCGCCAATGCACAGAGCCGCCACGCCGCGCTTGAGCCCACGCTTGCGCAGGGCATGAAGCAGGGTCACCACAATGCGAGCACCACTGGCACCGATAGGGTGCCCCAGCGCACAGGCACCGCCATTCACATTCACCTTGTCCGGATCCAACCCCAGCTCTTGAATGGCCAGCAGAGTCACCACCGCAAAGGCCTCGTTGATCTCAAACAAATTCACCTCACTTGCCTGCCAGCCCAGCTGTGAAAGCAATTTCTGAATGGCTCCAATAGGAGCCAGAGTAAATTCGGCAGGCGCTTGTGCATGAGTGGCGTAGCCCACAATGCGCGCCAGCGGTGTTAACTCCAGCTCAGCCGCCCGCTGTGCGGTGGTCAGCAGCAGAGCGGCGGCACCGTCGGAAATGGAGCTGGAGTTGGCGGCAGTCACGGTGCCGTTTTGGGCAAAGGCCGGTTTAAGGGTGGGTATTTTTTCCGGGTTTGCCTTGCCCGGCTGTTCATCGGTATCGACGCTGGTTTCTCCGCGCCGGTCAGACACTGTGACCGGGGCAATTTCCTCGCGAAAGTCCTCTTCCATCATGGCCCGCTGCGCTCTGTGCAGTGAAGTAATGGCAAAATCGTCCATCTCGGCCCGGGTCACGCCAAAACGATCCGCTGTGTCTTGAGCAAAGCAGCCCATCAGGCCCCCTTCATAGGCGTCTTCCAGGCCGTCGCAGAACATGTGATCCAGCAACTGGCCGTGGCCCAGCCGCAAACCGGCTCTGGCTTTGGGTATCAGATAAGGGGCCTGACTCATGCTTTCCATGCCGCCGGCCACTATTACCGAGGCCGAGCCCGCCATTAACTGATCATGCGCCAGCATCAGTGCCTTCATGCCCGAGCCGCACATTTTGTTCACCGTGGTACAAGGCACCGACACCGGCAAGCCCGCCCTCAGCGCTGCCTGCCGGGCCGGTGCCTGACCCTGACCGGCAGGCAGCACGCAGCCCATGATCACCTCGTCTACTTGACCGGCCTTCACGCCGCTTTTTACCAGTACCGCCTCAATGGCCACAGCTCCCAGACCATGGGCCGGCTCACTGCTCAGGGTGCCCATCAGGCCGCCCATGGGAGTGCGGGCGCTGGCGGTAATCACAATGGTATGGTTTGTGCTCATGCTGGCCTCATTGCTGAAAATTACGTCACTTGATAAAGCTTAGCCGGCTTCTCCTGACTATAGTTAATGCATTCAAACGAACCCGATTTATTTCATTAACGGGAGGCATGATGGCGTCATATTCCACGCTTGAGCTTGATCTCGGCGATATGCATATCCTGTTGCGTGAGCAGGTGGCCGCCTTTGCCCACAAAGAAATCGCCCCTCTGGCCGAGGCCATTGACAGATACAACCGCTTTCCTGCCGAGCTCTGGCCAAAGCTGGGCAAAATGGGGCTGTTCGGCATTACGGTGGCAGAAGAGTTTGATGGGGTGAACATGGGTTATCTGGCTCATGTGCTGGCCATGGAGGAGATCAGCCGGGCCTCGGCCTCGGTGGGGCTGTCTTACGGCGCTCACTCCAATCTGTGTGTCAATCAAATTCACCGCCATGGCAGTAAGGAGCAACAACACAAATACCTGCCCGCCCTGCTCAGCGGTGAGCATGTCGGTGCCCTGGCCATGTCCGAGCCCGGGGCCGGCTCCGATGTGGTAGCCATGAAGCTCACCGCCCGCCGCGACGGCGATCACTTTGTGCTGAACGGCAACAAAATGTGGATCACCAATGGCCCCGATGCTCATGTGTTTGTGGTGTATGCCAAAACCGCCCCGCAGGCAGGAGCAAAGGGCATCAGTGCCTTTATTGTGGACGCTGGTACCCCCGGATTTTCCACCGCGCAAAAGCTCGACAAGCTGGGCATGCGCGGCTCCAACACCTGTGAACTGGTATTTCAGGACTGCCGGGTGCCCGCCGCCAATCTGCTGGGGCCGCTGAACGAGGGCGTAAAAGTGCTGATGAGCGGCCTGGACACAGAGCGGCTGGTGCTGGCCGGCGGACCGCTGGGCATTATGGCGGCGGCTATGGATCTGGTGGTGCCCTATGTGCGCGAGCGCAAGCAGTTTGGCCGGGCCATTGGCGAGTTTCAGCTGGTGCAGGGCAAGCTGGCTGATATGTACACCCGCATGAACGCCGCCCGCTGTTACACCTACATGACCGCCATGGCCGCCGACAAAGGCAGGCTCAGCCGCCAGGACGCCGCCGGCGTGATTCTGCTGGCAGCCGAAACGGCTACTCAGGTAGCCCTGGATGCCATTCAGCTGCTGGGCGGCAACGGCTATATCAATGAGTACTCCGCCGGCCGCCTGCTGCGGGACGCCAAGCTCTACGAAATCGGTGCCGGCACCTCGGAGATTCGGCGCATGCTGATTGGCCGGGAGCTGGTGCGCGAACCTTAAGGAGCCGTTATGACCCAGTTTGTCAGCCGGGTACAGCCGGCGTCAGCAGAGTTTATTGCCAACCAGGCCGCCATGGCCGCCGAGGTGGCCGCCCTGCGGGAACAGGTAGCCGTCATTGCCGAAGGGGGCGATGCCGAAAGCCGGCAGCGCCACCATGCCAGAGGCAAGCTGCTGGCACGGGAGCGCATTGCCGCCCTGCTGGATGAGGGCGCGCCCTTTCTTGAGCTGTCGCAACTGGCGGCGCTCAACGTATATGACGAGCCGGTGCCGGCGGCGGGCATTATCACCGGCATTGGCCGGGTCAGCGGTGTGGAGTGCATGATTGTGGCCAACGATGCCACCGTCAAGGGCGGCACCTATTACCCGCTCACGGTAAAAAAACACCTGCGGGCACAGACCATTGCCGAACGCTGCCGCCTGCCCTGCCTGTATCTGGTGGACTCCGGCGGCGCGCATCTGCCCAGCCAGGATGAGGTGTTTCCGGACAGAGAGCACTTTGGCCGCATCTTTTTTAATCAGGCGCGCATGTCTGCCGCCGGCATTCCTCAGCTGGCGGTGGTCATGGGTCTGTGCACCGCCGGCGGAGCCTATGTACCGGCCATGGCGGACGAGTCCATTATGGTGCGCAATCAGGCCACCATTTTTCTGGGCGGTCCGCCTCTGGTAAAAGCCGCCACCGGCGAAGTGGTCAGCGCCGAAGAGCTGGGCGGTGCCGGTGTACACACAAAGCAGTCAGGCGTGGCAGATCATGCTGCCGATAACGACCACCAGGCGCTGGCCCGGGCCCGCCGGCTGGTGGCCAATCTCAATCACTGCGCCGTTCCCGCACCGCCTCACGAGCCAGCTCTGCCACGCTACTCAATGGATGAGCTTTACGGCATTGTCGGCACCGATTTGCGCAAACCCTTTGACGTGCGGGAAGTGATTGCCCGGCTGGTGGATGACTCTGTGCTGGACGAGTTCAAGCACGACTATGGCTCCACTCTGGTGACCGGCTTTGCCCGCCTGCACGGCTATCCGGTGGGCATTATTGCCAACAACGGCATTCTGTTCAGCGAATCGGCCCAGAAGGGCGCGCACTTTATCGAGTTGTGCTGTCAGCGCCATATTCCGCTGCTGTTTCTGCAGAACATCACCGGCTTTATGGTGGGCAAAAAATACGAGGCAGAAGGCATTGCCAAACACGGTGCCAAGCTGGTGACCGCCGTGGCCTGCGCCAGCGTACCCAAAATCACGCTGATCATCGGCGGCAGCTTTGGTGCCGGTAACTACGGCATGTGCGGCCGGGCCTATGATCCCGACTTTTTGTGGTGCTGGCCCAATGCCCGCATTTCGGTCATGGGCGGTGAGCAGGCCGCCGGCGTGCTGGCTACTGTGCGCCGGGATGCACTGGCCAAGGCCGGTAAAGACTGGTCCGCCGAAGACGAAGCCGCCTTCAAGGCCCCCATTATCGAACGCTATGAGCAGCAGGGGCATCCCTGGTATGCCAGCGCCCGACTATGGGACGACGGTGTGATTGCCCCCAAAGACAGCCGCACCGTGCTGGCCATGAGCCTGGCGCTGGCAAGCAATCGCACACAAGCCCCCACCCGCTTTGGCGTGTTTCGCATGTAAGGAGGCGTCATGTCCGAACCCGTGTTGCTGCAAGCCGCCGGCCAGGGCGTTTGGCAGCTGGTGCTGAACAACCCCGAACGCTGCAATGTGCTGAACGACGCCACCATTGACGCCTTTCATGACCGCCTGAGCGAAGCCGAGGCCAAGCCAGCGCTGCGCCTGCTGGTGCTGAAAGCCGAGGGCAGGCACTTTTGCGCCGGTGCTGATCTGGGCTGGATTCAGCGGGCGGCCGCGTTAAGCTCAGCACAAAACCGTGCCGATGCCGCCCGGCTCGCCGAGCTGCTGTGGCGGCTGGACCGCTTTGCCCAACCCACTCTGGCACTGGTGCAGGGAGCGGCCTACGGCGGTGCCCTGGGGCTGGTGTGCGCCTGCGATATGGTAATGGCCGCCGATGACGCCCGCTTCAGCCTGAGCGAAACCCGGCTCGGGCTGATCCCCGCCACCATCTCCCCCTATGTGCTGCGGGTGCTCGGTGCCCGTCAGGCACGGCGCTATATGCTGAGTGCCGAGGTGATTGACGCGGCCACCGCCGAGCGGCTGGGGCTGGTACATCAAGTGACCGCACAGCCTTTGCAACAGGCCGCCACTCCCGTCATTGAAGCGCTGCTGCGGGGCGGCCCGCAGGCACAAATCGCCACCAAAGATCTGATCCGGGACTATGCCGGCCAACCGGTAAGCCGGACTTTGGTCACTGACAGCGCTGCGCGCCTGGCCGTCCTGCGCGTGACCGATGAGGCTAAAGAAGGGCTGGCCGCCTTTCTGGAAAAACGCAAGCCAAGCTGGGAGGACGACGTATGCTGACCAGACTGCTGGTGGCCAACCGGGGCGAAATTGCCTGCCGGGTGCTGCGCACCGCGCGCCGGCTGGGGCTGCACACCATAGCCGTGTATTCCGATGCCGACCGCCATGCCCTGCATGTGGCCATGGCCGACGAGGCCTGGTGCATAGGCCCGGCACCGGCGGTAAAGAGTTACCTTAATCAGGCGGCGCTGCTGGAAATCGCCAGCGCCTGCGGGGCCGATGCCGTGCACCCGGGTTATGGTTTTCTGTCGGAAAACGCCGGTTTTGCCCAGGCCTGTGCCGACACCGGCCTGATATTTGTGGGTCCGTCTCCATCCGCCATTGCCGCCATGGGCGACAAGGCCGCCGCCAAGGCGCTGATGGCGGCGGCTGGTGTGCCCCTGGTGCCCGGCTATCATGGCGATGAGCAAAGTAATGAACGGCTGAAAGCCGAGGCCGATGCCTGCGGCTACCCGCTGCTGCTGAAAGCCGTGGCCGGCGGCGGCGGCAAGGGCATGCGCATTGTGCACAACCCCGCCGGGTTCGAGGAAGCGCTGGCCGCCGCCCGGCGCGAGGCCAGGGCCGCCTTTGGCAACGACGCCATGCTGCTGGAGCGCTACCTGCCCGAGGCCCGCCATGTGGAAGTGCAGGTATTTTGCGATGCCCACGGCAACGGGCTTTATCTCTCGGAGCGGGACTGCTCGGTACAGCGTCGCCATCAGAAAATTCTGGAAGAAGCCCCCGCTCCCGGCCTGAGCCAGGCCACCCGCACCGCCATGGGCGAAGCCGCGGTACGGGCCGCCCAGGCCATCGGCTATCGCGGGGCCGGCACCGTAGAGTTTCTCTATACCGATGACGGCCACTTTTACTTTATGGAAATGAACACCCGACTGCAGGTGGAGCACCCGGTAACGGAACTGATTACCGGGCTGGATTTGGTGGAATGGCAGCTGCGAGTAGCCTCGGGGGAACCCCTGCCGCTCACTCAGGACCAAATCACGCTGCGCGGCCATGCGGTGGAAGCCCGCATCTACGCCGAAGACGCCGAGCACGGTTTTCTGCCCGCCGCCGGCACCCTGCATGTGCTGCGCGAGCCCGCCACCTCAAGCCGGATACGCCTCGACACCGGCGTGCGTGAGGGCGATGAAGTAGGCATTTATTATGATCCGCTGATCGCCAAGCTGATCGTCCACGATCAAAGCCGGGAAATCGCATTAAACCGGTTGGCACAGGCACTGGCGCAATATCGTATTGGCGGGGTGAAAACCAATATCGGCTTTTTGCATCGTCTGTGCCGACATTCCGCTTTTATTAACGAAGCGCTGCATACCCGCTTTATTGAACAACACGAGCACAGCCTGTTTAGCGCCCCGGCTCTTGCCAACGGCGAGGTACTGGCATTGGGGGCGCTGGCACATGTGCTTGGCCTGCCACAAAACAGCTCCTCGCCCTTTGCCGCCGCCACCGGCTGGCGGCTGAACCAGCCTGCGGCTTACTCACTGCGGCTGGACTATGGCGGCGAGTGTTATGCAATCACACTGACCGCCACCGAAGCCGGCTGGCGGGCAGGAGTAAATGAGCAAACCTTTGATCTGCAGGGCGAGCTGGCTGGTGAGCAGCTGAGAGCCATGGTGAATGATCGCCGGATCAGCCTGCATATAGCCAGTATCGATGCTCACCTCTGGCTGTTTTATCAGGGGCAACGCTTTGATTTACGCAAAGTAGCCGACGAAGCCGGAGCCACTCAGCACAGCGCCGGCGGCAGCCTGACCGCGCCCATGCCCGGGCTGGTGGCTGAGCTGAAGGTAGCCGAAGGCGACCGGGTCGCCGAGGGGCAGACCCTGCTGGTGCTGGAAGCCATGAAAATGGAGCATCCCATTCGCGCGCCCATGGCGGGCACAGTGGCGGCCATTCACTTTCGCGCCGGCGAGCAGGTGAGCGAAGGCGACGAGCTGTTACGGCTGGAGCCTGACAATGGATAAGGTCAGGCTGGTGGAAATGGGCCCACGGGACGGCCTGCAGAACGAGCCGGCGCAAGTGCCCACTGCGGTAAAAATCGAGCTGGTGCAGCAGCTGGCGGAGTGCGGCCTCACCCATATCGAGGCGGCCAGCTTTGTCTCCCCCAAATGGGTGCCGCAAATGGCCGATGGCAGTGAGGTGTTAACCGGCCTTCGCCGCAAGCAAGGCGTGGTCTATTCGGCGCTGACGCCCAACCTGAAAGGTCTTGAAGCGGCCCTGGCCGCCGGTGCCGATGAAGTGGCGGTGTTTACCGCCGCGTCCGAACGCTTCTGCCAGAAAAATATCAACTGCTCGGTGGCGGAGAGTCTGGCGCGTTTTGAGCCGGTACTGCAGCTGGCCCGTGAGCGCGGCGTGCGGGTGCGGGGCTATGTTTCCACTGTGCTGGGCTGCCCTTACGAAGGCGACATTGCCCCCGCCGCCGTGGCCCGGGTGGCTGGTGAGCTGTACCGCCTGGGCTGTGATGAAATCTCTCTCGGCGATACCATAGGTACCGGCACCCCGAACAAGGCCATTGCGATGCTGTCGGCGGTACGTCAGGAAGTACCTCTGCTGCGGCTGGCAGCTCACTTTCACGATACCTACGGCCAGGCGCTGGCCAACTTGTATGCCGTGCTGGAGCAGGGCCTGCGCATTATCGACAGCTCGGTGGCGGGTCTGGGCGGTTGCCCCTATGCGAGAGGGGCCAGCGGCAACGTGGCCAGCGAAGATGTGGTTTATCTGCTGCAGGGCCTGGGCCTGAACACGGGAGTGGATCTAGACCGGCTGGTAAACACCGGCCGCTGGATAAGCCGACAGCTGGGCCGGGAAAACGGCTCCAAGGTAGGCAGGGCCTGGGATAACCACAGCTATAAGCCATAAGCTGTCAGCTGTCAGTGGTGTAGCCTGGTTGATACTGAGCCATGCTTGTAGAAAAGCGGGAGGTTGTCCCCCCCATTCCCTAATCCCCAGTCCCCACTCCCAAAACAAAAAAAGGGAGCCGAAGCTCCCTTTTTGAGTGTTTAACCCGTAAACCTTACTGGTTAACGAACTCCACACCTTTCTCAATGTCGCCACGCAGGGTTTCCAGCATGCCGTCCATTGCAGACTTTTCAAACGCGCTGAGTTCGCCGTAAGGCAGAACTTTTTCTACGCCGTTCTTGCCGAGCAGTACTGGCTGGGCGAAGAACTGGGCGTGTTCGCTGCCGCCGTCTACATAGGTGCACTCAACCACGTTGGCTTCACCCTGCATGGCTTTCACCAGAGACAGCGCGAAACGGCAGGCTGCCTGACCCATGGACAGAGTAGCGGAGCCGCCGCCGGCCTTGGCTTCTACCACTTCGGTACCGGCGTTCTGAATGCGGTAGGTCAGTTTCTCGATTTCTTCGTCGGAGAAGGAAGCGCCTTCCACCTGAGACAGCAGCGGCAGTATGGTCACGCCGCTGTGGCCACCGATTACGGGAACCTTGACGTCGGCCACATTCAGGCCCTTGGCTTCCGCCACAAAGGTCTCGGCACGGATCACGTCCAGAGTAGTGATACCGAACAACTTGTTCTTGTCGTAGATGCCGGCTTTTTTCAGTACTTCGGCAGCGATGGGAACCGTGGTGTTCACCGGGTTGGTGATGATGCCGATGCAGGCTTTGGGGCAGGCAGCCGCGGCTTTTTCAATCAGGTTTTTCACAATGCCGGCGTTCACGTTGAACAGGTCGGCACGATCCATGCCCGGCTTACGGGCTACACCGGCAGAGATCAGCACAATGTCGGCACCGGTCAGGGCCGGAGTGGGATCTTCACCACCAAAACCAACCACGTTAACAGCGGTAGGGATGTGGCTCAGATCGGCGGCTACACCGGGAGTCACGGGAGCAATATCGTACAGGCTCAGTTCAGAGCCGGCAGGCAGGTTGTTCTTCAACAGCAGGGCGAGAGCCTGACCGATACCACCGGCAGCTCCTAGTACGGCAACTTTCATAACTGAACTCCGTTTATAATTGAATAGTTATACGTTTCCTGGGCTTTAGCAAAATAGCGAAACAGCCGTTCAAACACAATGCCCAGGCCAATCAAATGTTATGGTTCTGTGAGCCAACGCAGCACGCAACAGCAGCGCGGTTGTGCTACGCCGACACGCGTTACCCCTGCTGCTGAAACGCCAGCGCGCGCTGTTCCAGCAGGCGGAACAACCAGGTCAGCAGGCTGTTCATCAGCAGATAGATGGCACCGGCCACGCCGAACACCGCCAGGGTGTCGTAGGTCTGACCATTGATGCGCTGGGCCAGACCCATTATGTCCATAATGGAGATGGTACTGGCCAGCGAGCTGCCCTTCAGTACCAGCACCACCTCATTGGAATAGGCCGGGATCACCCGGCGCATGGCATGACGCAGCTTGACGCTTAAGGTCTGCCATTCATTCATGCCCAGCGCCCGGCAGGCCAGGGTTTCCCCTTTCGGCACCGCATCCAGCGCGCCTTTGAACAGCCGGCAGGTATAGGCGCCGGCATTCATGCCCAGGGCCAGAATGGCGCAGAACATGGGCTCACGCAAATAGGTCCAGGCCCAGCTTTGCTTGATCCAGTCAAACTGGGCCGGCCCGTAATAGATCAGAAAAATCTGCACCAGCAGCGGTGTGCCGGTGATCAGCAGCAAGTAGCCTTCTGCCAGCCAGTGGGCAAGCGGCACCCGCTTGTCCAGCACCCAGGTCAGCACCAGGGCAATGACCAGCCCCAGCAATAAACCGGCACCGGTGATCAGCAGGGTGATCTGCAGACCTTCCAGCAGGGTCAGTCCGTAATCCAGTAATTTAGTCATAGCGGGTTACCCTCGCCTGCAGCCGTTTCAGCCCCTGCTGGCTGACCAAAGTAATGGCCAGATAAATCAGGGCCGCCAGCGCATACCAGGTAAAAGGCTCGTAGGTGCTGGCCGCCGCCGATTTGGCCTGATGCATGAGATCATGCACGCCAATCAGGGATACCAGCGCCGTGTCTTTCAGCAGCACCAGCCACTGGTTGCTGAGGCCGGGCAGTGCATGCCGCCAGGTTTGCGGCAGCACGATATAAAAAAAACTGTAAAGCGCGGGTAACCCCAGTGCCTGCGCCGCCTGACGCTGGCCCCGGGAAACCGCATTGAGCGCCCCTCGCAGGGTTTGCGCGGCATAAGCCGCAAACAGCAACGACAGCGCGGTGACACCGCACCAGAAGGGGCTGAATTCAATATATTCACCGGTTAACAGGAACAATACCTGAGTCGAGCCGAAGTAAATAAAGAACACCACCAGAATTTCCGGCAGGCCTCTGAGCACGGTTGTCAGAGCAAAGGCCGGCAGCCGAAGCAGCCGCCAGCGACTCATCTCGGCACCGCACAGCAAAACGGCGAGCACCATGCCCACCGCCAGCGATACCAATGCCAGCCCGAGGGTCATCAGGCCGGCATTCAATAAATGATTCATCATCTTATTTGGGGAAGTACTTGCTGTAGAGGCGGTCGTAGGTGCCGTTTTCCTTCAGCTCGGCCAGGCCCTGGTTCAGCTTGTTCAGCAGTTCCTGGTTGCCCTTGGTCACGGCAATACCAAAACCAGTGCCGAAGTAGTTGTCGTCGGTCACCGCCTCGCCTACCACTTCATAGCCGGTGTTTTTGCCCAGCCAGTCGCCTACCACGGCAGTATCGGCAAACACGGCTTCAATGCGGCCGTTGGTCATGTCCAGCAGACCGTCCTGCACACTCTGGTAAGGGCGCGGCTTCAGGCCTTCACCTTCCAGCTTGTCCTGAATGTATTTCTGGTGGGAAGTGCCGTTCTGCACCCCCACGGTCAGGCCTTTCAGCTCATCAATGCTGCTGAACTTGTCATTCGGGGCCACAAATACCGCAGAGTTTTCGTAATAAATATCACTGAAGTCTACCTGCTCGGCACGCTCGGGGGTGATGTCCATGGCGGCAATGGCAGCATGATAACGCTTGAACTTGAGGCTGGGGATCAGGCTGTCAAAGGCCTGATTGTGAAAGCTGCACTCCAGCTCCGCCACCTCACACAGGGCCTTGGCCAGCTCAATGTCAAAGCCCTGCATTTCGTTGTTGTCATCAACAAACTCAAAGGGAGGGTAAGCGGCGTTGGTCACAAACTTTACTTCATCGGCCAGAGCAGCAGTACTGCCAAAGGTGGCCAGCAGGGCAACAGACAACAGGGTCTTTTTCATGAGTATGTCCTTATTAATGAGTCAGAAATTCCGCCAGACGCTGGGTCTGAGGATGGTCAAGCAAGCCGGCATCGCCGTATTCCACCAGCTTACCCTGCTCGAGATAGGCCACCCTGGTGGCTACCCGGCGGGCAAAATTCACTTCGTGGGTCACTATAACCTGAGTAATGCCGGTTTTACGCAGCTGTAAAATGATCTCGGCCACTTCTTTGGTAATTTCCGGATCCAGCGCAGCCGTAGGCTCGTCAAACAACAAGACATCGGGGTTCATCATCAGCGCCCGGGCAATCGCCACCCGTTGCTGCTGCCCGCCGGAAAGCGCACCGGGCCAGGCATGGCGCTTGTCGGCCAGCTTTAACTGCGTCAGCAGTTGCACCGCTTTTTGCTGAGCCTCTGCCTTGCTCATGCCCAATACCTTGCAGGGCGCTTCCAGCAGGTTTTGCTCAACAGTGAGGTGTGGCCAGAGGTGATATTGCTGAAACACCATGCCCACCTTGCTTCGCAGCAGCTGCGCCCGCTTTGACAGCCGGCCATTGTTATCGGCAGGAAAGCTGAACTGCTCGCCGGCAATCGCCAAAGTGCCGGAGTCCGGAATATCCAGCAGGTTCATCAACCGAAGCAAAGAGCTTTTTCCTGCTCCACTAGGGCCAAGCAGCACTAATGTCTCTCCGGCATCGCATTGCAGCGAAACCTGGCTTAAAATTTCCTGACCAGACCAGGACTTGTTTATGCCGCTGAATTCTATGCCCATGCGCTATATTCACTTCATTCGTCAGAGTCTTTGGCTGATTTTATTTTGCAATATTGTTAATGCAAGCTAATTTTGCATCTTTATGCAAGATAAATGACTATTCCTTGATAAAACCCTATAACGGATAGACAATATGCCCCATTCACTCACGCTTGGTCGACTGCAAAAAATGAACGAAAAACAGGAACAGCTGGTCAAGGCGTTCAAGGCGCTGCTGAAAGAGGAGCGTTTCGGCTCTCAGGCGGAAATCGTTAATGCCCTGCAGGAGCTGGGGTTTGAAAACATTAACCAGTCCAAGGTGTCGCGCATGCTGAGCAAGTTCGGCGCTGTGCGCACCCGCAATGCCAAGATGGAAATGGTCTATTGCCTGCCGGTGGAGCTGGGCGTGCCTACTTCCAGCAGCCAGCTGAAGAACCTGGTGCTGGACGTGGGCCATAACAGTGCGCTGATCGTGATCCACACCAGCCCGGGCGCAGCCCAGCTGATTGCCCGCATGCTCGACTCTCTGGGCCGGGCCGAAGGCATTCTCGGCACCATTGCCGGCGATGACACCATCTTCATCACGCCCACCATGGAAACCCCCATCGAAGAGCTGCACCAGAGTGTGCTGGAGCTGTTCGAGCAATACGTCTGACGCCTGCGGCGAGCCGGAAGCTGGAAGCTGGAAGCCAGAAAGAATAAGCGGTTGCTTTTGTATAGCGCCGTTTTTATTCATCTCAAGCCACACCATAAGTTCTGGTTACTAACTTAATTGCCAGACGGGTTGCTTCCAGCTTCGGGCTGACAGCTTTCAGCTGCAGTTCAGTCCCCTGCCCGTTCCAGCCAGTCTTCCGACGGCGCGAAAAACGCCGCGCCGGTTTTGGCCTCAGTAAACAACGTTAAATGATCAAAATGGCCGTTGTTGTCTTTGCGGTACATGCTTTCCAGCATGGCGGTAAAGTGGCGCGGCGTATTGCAACAGGAAATAAATACCAGCCCCTGCTCGGTGGCGCTGCCCCAGGGCATGCTCTGGCGCAGAATTTCCATGCTGCGGCCCGTTTCGTCTTTCAGGCTGGTGCGCCTGGTGTGGGCGGTGGGTGCCTTGTCGGAGGAAGCAAATTCAATATTGTCGGCCTTGGTGCGGCCATAAATGGCTTCCTGCGACGACAGGCTCAGCTTTTGCCAGCGGTTCATACGGTGATGAAAACGCTGCACATGCACATAGCTGCCGCCGGCAAAGGGGCCATCAGCCAGCAGTGCCACGCTGGCTCTGTCTTCGCCTTGCGGGTTTTCGGTGCCGTCCACAAAGCCGGTCATATCGCGACAGTCGAGATAACGGAAGCCCTGGCGCTCGTCCTGCACGTTCACCAGCCCGGCCAGCAGCGCCATTACCCGCTGAACGCCGATATAGGCCACATCCAGCCGGTCGGCTCGCAATTGTACAAAGAGATCGGCCGGAGTTTCCGGTGCAGCGTCTCCCTGCGCGGGAAAGGCGGTCAGTTCGGGCGGGCGGTCATCAGGATAGAGGTTATCCCAGACCCGGTTACCAATGGCTACCAGGCCGGAAAAAGCGGCGTCGGCATAGCTGCTTTCCAGCTCACGCCACAAGGCGGGCAGCCGGGCCAGCGCGGCTGTTACGGCAGCGTGACTGCCCGGCACTATATTCAGGAACAGGTAATGGGCATGCAGATTGGGTTCGGCACAAATGCCGGCTTGTGCTTTCATGATGGCTTATCCGTTACTTCGAAAGAGCCTAATATAACAACAAAAACAGGGATTAGGGACTGGGTTTCAGCCCCCAGTCCCGCTGTTAAGCGACTGCCTGCCGGCGCTGGGCTTGTTCAGAAAAAAAGGTCAGAGCATGTGGGGTTACACTTACCTGTACCCGGCTGACAGCAGGCAGCGGCTCGTTAATACTTACTTCAAGGGTCAGCCCATGGCATTCCACCAGGCAGCGGGTATGGGCACCAAGAAACTGCTGCTCCAGCACGCGGCCATTGCCCTGTTCATGCTCGGTCAGTTGTATCTGGCGCGGACGCAGCAGCAAACGGCCTTCACTGCCCGGCTCGGCATCAAGCTCCACCTGGCTTTCAATGGGACCGATGGGAGTAACCAGGGTATGGCGGTTATGCACCGTGGCCGGAACATAGTTACTCTGGCCGAGAAAGTCGGCCACAAAGGGCGTTTGCGGATGCTGATACAGGGTTTGCGGCCGGCCCACCTGCTCAATTTGCCCTTCCCGGAACAGCGCCAGCTTGTCGGAGAAAGCAAAGGCTTCTTCCTTGCTGTGAGTCACAAAGATGGCACTGATGCCCTGCTCTTTCAGCAGGGTGCGTATTTCTCCAATCAGACGCATACGCACCTGAGTGTCGATATTGGAAAATGGCTCATCCAGCAGCATCAGCTGGGGCTGGCAGATTAATGCCCGGGCAATGGCCACCCGCTGCTGCTGACCGCCGGAAAGCTGGTGCGGATAACGATCACCAAGTCCGGCCAGATTAACCAGCTCCAGCACTTCCTTGACCCGGCGCTGAATGAGCGCCTTGTTGCTTTCTTTGCTTTGCAGACCAAAAGCAACGTTTTGCGCCACATCAAGATGAGGAAACAGCGCATAATCCTGAAAAATCATGCCGATATTGCGCTGCTCCGGCACCGTCGCCTGACCGCCACCATTGACCTGCTGATCATTAATGGTAATTTCACCCTGGGTGACCGGCAGCAAGCCGGCTACGGCTTTCAATAGTGTGGTCTTGCCGCAGCCGCTGGCACCCAGCAGACACATGATCTCATTACGTTCCACATTAAGCGACAGGCCATCAAGCACCGGCTTGCCGTTATAACTGCAACAAATGTCGTGAATTGTCAGTGCCGCCATCAGTGATGTTGCTCCAGTGAACGGTTGAGAAAAATCAGCGGTATCAGGCCTACCAGCACAATCACGATAGCGGGCAGCGCCCCCAGCTCCAGCTGCTCGTCGGACACAAACTGATAGACATAAGTGGCCAGTGTCTGAAAGTTAAAGGGGCGCAGCAGCAGGGCTGCCGGCAGCTCTTTCATGCATTCAATAAAGACCAGCAGGGCGCCGGCCAGCATGCCCTTACGAATGAGTGGCAGATGCACACGCTTGATCATGGCTGCCGGGCCGTAGCCCATGGTCTGGGTTACCATGTCCAGAGACGGCGACACCTTGTTCAGGCTGCTTTCTACCGCACCGATGGCCATGGCGCCGAAACGCACCAGATAACCAAAGGCGATGGCCGTCATGGTGCCGGTGAGCAGCAGGCCCGGCTCAGGCAGATGAAACCACAGCGCCATATCGTTAATGGCAAAGTCCAGCATGGTCAGTGGTACCAGCACACCAATGGCCAGCACTGTGCCCGGCAGCGCGTAGCCCATGGACGCCAGCCGCATGGGCAGCACAGTGTAGCGTTTACCTTTTAAACGGTGAGTCATGCCCAGCAGCAGCGCTACCATCAGCGCCAGCACAGCCACCACCACAGACAGCACCAGACTGTTCAGGCTGTATTCAAAGAAACGGCTGTTCCAGGCCTGATCAAAATAACGCACGGCGTGATAACACAAAATACCAAAGGGCAGTAAAAAGCCCAGCCCCACCAGGCTCCAGCAAAACGCCAGCGCTGCCCACTTGCGACCTCCGGCAAGCCGGTAGCCGCTGTCCTGCTCGTGGCCCATGCTTTTCTGAAATACCTGCTGACGCTTGCGGCTCATGCGCTCCATGCTCAGCAACAGCACCACCACCAGCAGCATAATGGCGGAGATCTTGGCTGCCGCCTGCAGACTGCCGTAGCCCAGCCAGGTGTCGTATACCGCTGTGGTCAGAGTATTGACCGCAAAGAAATTCACGGTACCAAATTCAGCCAGGGTTTCCATTGCCACCAGCGACAACCCTACCGCCAGCGCAGGGCGCGCCAGCGGCAGACTGACCCGTCGAAAACTTTGCCAGGGCGTGCACCCCAGCAGCCGGCTGGACTGAATAAGACTGGTAGACTGCTCCAGAAAGGCGGTGCGCCCCAGCAGATAAACATAAGGATAAAGCACCAGCCCCATCACCAGGGCAGCGCCCCCCAGGGTGCGAATGGGAGGAAAGAAATAGTCAGTGGCCGACTGCCAGCCAAACCAGGTCCGCAGGGCCTGCTGTACCGGCCCTGAATAATCGAACAAATCGGTGTAAACAAAGGCGACAATGTAGGAAGGCATGGCCAGAGGCAATATCAGTGCCCATTGCAGTATGCGCTTGCCGGGCAGCTCGCACATGGCCATCAGCCAGGCCGCAGGCAGACCAAATAACAGACTGAGCCCCATCACCAGCAGCACCAGCCAGAAAGTATTGCCAATATAAGCAGGAAGCACAGAAGCCCACAGATGACGGAAGATGTCTTCTGCGGGCAACAGGGCTTCAATAACCAATGCCAGAACCGGCAAGGTCAGTATCAGGGCAATGACCCAGCTACTGACCGTCCAACCATGTCTTTTCATTTACTACTCAAAGCGGGGGAATCTACCCCCGTCTTTTTACAGATCGTATTTCACTTCGTCTACCAGCTTGATCGCGTCTTTGGCATGTTTGGCCACATCGGCCAGCGGCAGAGTATCGGATTTGAAGTCACCCCAGCCTTTTACCAGCTCGGACGGTTCCACACCCGGCTTAACCGGATATTCATGGTTGGCAGAAGCATACAGGTGCTGGGCTTCATCACCGGCCAGGAATTCCATCAATTTAAGAGCGGCGTCCTTGTTCTTGGCATGCTTGGCCATGGCTACCGCAGAGATGTTCACATGCGTGCCGCGACCATCCTGATTGGGGAAGTTGATATAAACGGACTCGGCTGCCTCACGCTGATCGTCGTTGGTCAGCATGACGCCATAGTAATAGCTGTTGCCCAGGGCATAATCGCACACACCATCATGAATGGCCTTGATCTGATCGCGGTCACCACCCTGAGGCTTGCGTGCCAGGTTGTCTTTCAGGCCCTGCAGCCAGTTTTTGGTGTATTCGGTACCGTGCTCGGCAATCATGGAGGCAGTCAGCGCCACATTGTAGGGATGCTTGCCGCTGCGGGTACAGATTTTCCCTTTATACTTGGGATCCGCCAGCTCTTCGTAGGTGATGTCATCACGCTTGCCTACCCGGTCAACCGAACTGTAAATGGCGCGGGCACGCGTAGTAAGGGCATACCAGCTGCCACCGGCATCACGATACTGGGCCGGAATACTCTCTTCCAGCACATCGCTTTGTACCGGCTGTGTAAGATCGGCATTCACTACTTCCATCAGGCGGCTGACATCCACCGTCAGTACCAGATCTGCCGGAGACAGTCGTCCTTCCCGCTCCAGTCGCTCACCCAGGCCATCTTTCATAAACACCACATTCACATCAATACCGGTTTCCTCGGTAAAGGTGTCCAGAATGGGCTTGATCAGGAATTCCTGACGGTTGGAGTAAACGTTCACTTCTTCAGCAAAGGCCTGAGCAGTAAAGCTGGATGCCAGTAAAGCGGCGGCAGAGAGAACAAACTTTTTGGTCATACACAGTTCCATTTGGTTGACTGAGAATAATTAACGTTTAGAAGTATACAGAGAGCATAACGGGAATCAACTACCAAAGCGTATTGAAATAAGAAAAATTTTCATCTGCAATACGATCTTTTGCAGCGGATCAAAAAAGAGGAGCCGAAGCTCCTCAAAAACAAGACAAACTGCCTCGTGACGTAAAGGCATTAACGGGGCTTGAGCGTCACAAACTCAGGATAGGCATCAATGCCACAGTCAATTTGATCCATGCCCGACAGCTCTTCTTCCTCTCCAACACGAATGCCCATGGTGCGCTTGAGCCCGAACCAGACCAGCAAACTCATTACAAAAGACCAGCCGCCAATCACCAGTATGCCTGCCAGCTGAACAAGGAAACTGGCCTCACCATTGGCCACCGGCACCAGCATCAGGCCCAGCATACCGCATACACCATGAACAGATATGGCACCCACGGGGTCGTCAATACGCAACCGGTCCAGCCCGACAATGGCATACACCACCAGCACGCCGGCCAGCAAACCGATGCAGGCTGCCCACAAGTGTCCGGGCGATAAGGGATCGGCGGTAATTGCAACCAGGCCCGCCAGGGCACCGTTGAGGATCATGGTAAGATCGGCCTTGCCCCAGGTCAGCTTGGTGACCAGCAGCGCACCAATGGCACCGGTAGCGGCAGCGGCGTTGGTGTTCACAAAGATTTTGGCTACGGCGGTGGCGTTCTCGACATCAGACACCAGCAGCTGAGATCCACCGTTAAAACCAAACCAGCCCATCCATAAGATAAAAGTCCCCAGGGTCGCCAGCGGCATGTTGGAGCCGGGAATGGGGTGCACTTCGCCATGCTTGCCATATTTGCCTTTACGTGCACCCAGCAGCAGCACACCTGCCAGAGCGGCGGCCGCACCGGCCAGGTGCACAATACCGCTGCCGGCGAAGTCAGTGAACCCCCACTCTGAAAGAAAACCGCCGCCCCAGGTCCAGTAGCCTTCTACCGGATAGATAAAGCCGGTCATAACGACGCTGAAGGCAAGAAAGGCCCATAATTTCATGCGCTCGGCCACGGCACCGGAAACAATGGACATGGCGGTTGCGACAAATACCACCTGAAAGAAAAAATCAGACTCAAGGGCATGATCCGCGCCTTCAGCCACATTGCCAATCAGGCCGCCTAAGCTTGGCATGACACCGCCTTCAGCGTTATTGACATACATGATGTAATAGCCCACCAGCAGATACATGGTGCAGGCAATGGCAAACAGCAGTATGTTTTTGGTCAGTATTTCGGTGGTGTTTTTGGCCCGTACCAGACCGGCTTCCAGCATGGCAAACCCCGCTGCCATCCACATCACCAGCACACCCGACATCAGAAAGTAAAAAGTATCGAGGGCAAACTTCACTTCGGTTAATGCATCCATGACAAATCCCCTTAAATGGCATCCATGTCCCGCTCGCCGGTGCGAATACGTACCGTTTGCAGCAGGTCATACACAAAAATTTTGCCGTCGCCGATTTTGCCGGTGCCGGCAGCTTCCAGAATGGTTTCAATCACCCGCTCAACCTCTTCACTGTGAGTGGCAATTTCCAGCTTGATCTTGGGCAAAAAATCCACCTGATACTCGGCACCACGATACAACTCGGTATGGCCCTTCTGACGGCCGAAACCTTTCACTTCCGTTACCGTCATGCCGTCTATGCCCATGGCGGCCAGAGCGGCACGCACATCGTCAAGCTTGAAGGGTTTGATAATGGCGCAAATCATTTTCATCCTGTGTTCCTCGCGCTGTTAAAAGAGTCAGGATGATACTTACAAGCTTTATGCCAGCTTTTTATTTATTTAAATTCAAATACTTACAATAATCAGCATGGATGTTCGCAAAGGCACAATGTTATGCTGGTGCAATAGCAAAGCAATCAGCACCAAAACGGTGCAGAGGAAAGAGAGAATGCTGGAGATATCAGCCCGGGTAAGC
Organism: Oceanimonas smirnovii ATCC BAA-899; assembly: GCF_000381965.1. Lineage (GTDB taxonomy): Bacteria > Pseudomonadota > Gammaproteobacteria > Enterobacterales > Aeromonadaceae > Oceanimonas > Oceanimonas smirnovii. Next base: position 72,199 of record NZ_KB908454.1, on the reverse strand, counting down.
ATCCCGGATAATGAACTGGAGTTTATTACCATGCGGGCCGGTGGCCCCGGCGGCCAGCACGTTAACAAGACCGACTCTGCAGTGCAGCTGCGCTTTGATTACGCCAACAGCCCCAGCCTGCCCGGCATCTATAAAGAAGCCCTGTCCAGAATGAAGGATCACCGGATATTGCCAAGCGGCCTGATACTGATCAGAGTGGAAAGCGAGCGCAGTCAGCTGATGAATAAGGAAGCCGCCAAAGAAGCGCTGGTGGCCCTGTTACAGAAAGCCGGCAGACCGGTAAAAGTACGCCGCCCCACCAAACCCAGCAAGGCCGCCAAAGCCAGACGTACCGACAGCAAAACCCACAGGGGCAAGATCAAAAGCACTCGAGGAAAAGTAAAGCTGTGAGCGGGGAATAGGGAATGGGGATTAGTAGCTGCCGCTTTAGCTGGCAGGGGCTGCGCAGCAGGCCTGTAATGCAGGAGCCGCCTGCTTGCGCCAGCTGAAGCGGCGTCTACTCCTCACTTCCGTCCCCTCACTCCTCACCGGCCTTGAATGAACTCCCGCCATTGGGTTAGCAGGCGGGCGAGATCGTCCAGGCCGCAGCCGGCGTAGTGGGCGTCATCGTAATAGCTCATGCCCTCTTCCAGCGCCTCGCTGTCAAAAGCCAGACCGTGGCCGGTCAGCTCAGCTTCGCCGTCACTCAGTGCCAGCGTGAATTCGGCATATACCTTACGAAACTCCTCCTGGGGCTGAGCGTCGAGTCGAGTGATGGTATTCAGCAACCATCCTGCTTCAGCCGCAGTTACCTCGTCGGTCAGCCATTGCCCAAAGGCCTCATGGCCCATCTCGCACCGGGCACGGCAGCGGCCGTCCAGATCACGTAAAAATTCAAATTCCATGGTGCAGCTTTCCGGCACAAAAGAGCGCTATTTTAACGAGGTGGTTCATTCGCTCACAAGTAGCATTCGAGTAAAAAAGCAAAGTGACGAATTTTGTCCCGGTAAACCAACTTTTCGGTCAGGTGATGATAAAGCGAACAAAAAATGCATACATTTTATGCTCGTTTTGCATCCGGTTACTGGTCGTCAGCCTGCTTATCCAGTATCCTATGCGCCCTTCAGCCGAGTGCGTTTTCAACCACAGGCCAGAAATAACCATAACAAAACCAACACCCGTAGATACATACCGGAAAAAATATGTCCAACACGCAGCAATCTTCGCACCAGAGTGATCTGGTGTACCGGCTTCACGACAAGCCGCCGTTTATGCAGTCTCTGTTCGCCGCCATTCAGCACCTGCTGGCCTTGTTCGTGGCGGTTATCACTCCGCCACTGATCATCTGCCAGGCGCTGGGCATTCCTGCTACCGACACCGCCCATATCATCAGCATGTCGTTGTTCATTACCGGTGTTGCCTCCTTTATTCAGATGAAACGGTTTGGTCCTGTGGGCACGGGTTTGCTGTCCATTCAGGGCACCAGCTTTAACTTTCTTGGTCCTATCATTGCCAGTGGTCTGGCCATGAAAGACGGCGGCGTGACCACCGAAGCCATGCTGGCGGCGATTTTTGGTACTGCGCTGCTGGCCGCACCTACCGAGATGATTATTTCCCGTTTTCTGCACCTGGCCCGGCGCATTATTTCCCCGCTGGTCAGCGGCATTATCGTGACCCTGATCGGCCTGACCCTGATCCAGCTGGGCCTTACCTCAATCGGTGGTGGCTTTGGTGCCATGGAAGCCGGTGAATTCGGTTCGCTGGAAAATCTGGCTCTGGCAGGTACTGTGCTCGGCATTATTATTCTGATGAATCGCAGCCGTAATCCTTATATCCGGCTGTCTTCCATTCTGGTAGCCATGGTCGCAGGTACCCTGCTGGCCTGGTATATGGGCAAGCTGGCACCGCTGTCCGGCAGCCTGCCGACCATTGCCCTCCCCATTCCCATGCAATATGGTCTGGGTTTTGATGCATCCCTGTTTATTCCGCTGGTGCTGGTATATGTGATCACCTCACTGGAAGCCATTGGCGATACCACCGCCACGTCGGAAGTCTCCGGCGAACCCGTATCCGGCCCTGTATACATGAGCCGTCTCAAGGGCTGTGTGCTGGGTGATGGTGTTAACTCCTCACTGGCCTCCATCTTCAATACCTTTCCGGTATCCACCTTCAGCCAGAATAACGGCGTGATTCAGATGACCGGCGTGGCCAGCCGCCACGTGGGCTTTTATGTAGCCGGCATTCTAGTGGTAATGGGCCTGTTCCCGGCCATCAGTACCCTGGTGCAGCGCATTCCCGAGCCGGTACTGGGTGGTGCCACTCTGGTAATGTTCGGCTCTATTGCCGCCGCTGGTGTACGTATTCTGTCCCGTGAAAAACTGGATCGCCGCGCCCTGTTCATTATTGCCATTTCCTTTGGCATGGGCCTGGGTATTTCCCAGAAGCCGGACATTCTGCAGTTTATGCCCGACATCATTAAGAACGTGTTTGCTTCCGGCATCTCCGCCGGCGGCATTACCGCCATTGTAATGAACATCATTATGCCGATGGGCAAGCCCGAGACCGACGACGCCGCTGACGCCGAAACTCAGCAGGCGTAATCTATCAGGGAATCGGGATTAGGGACTGGGGGACTGGTGAAAAGCGGTTCCCGGTCCCTTTTTCTTTTCCTGCTCCCTGTTCCCCACTCAAAGCGCCCAGCGGCGCAGCAGGTTGTGATAGACACCGGTAAGCTGAATGCTGGTCTCGTTGTCGGCTCCCAGCTGCTGGTTAATGTTCTGAATGCTGGTGTCCAGATCAAACAACAGACTGCGCTGGCCATCGTCCCGCACCATGCTCTGAATCCAGAAAAACGAGCTGATACGCGCCCCTTGCGTCACCGGCAGCACCTTGTGCAGGCTGGAAGACGGATACAGAATCAGATCTCCTGCCGGTAGTTTAACGCTGTGAGCGCCATAGGTGTCTTCCACTACCAGCTCGCCCCCTTCATATTCTTCCGGTTCACAGAAAAACAAGGTCGCCGACAAATCGGTACGAATGCGCTCTCCCGTAACCGGGTGCATACGAATGGAATTGTCTACGTGAATGCCGAAAGCCTGGCCGCCCTGATAGCAATTGAACAGCGGCGGAAAGATTTTCTCCGGCAGCGCCGCCGCCACAAACAGCGGATGACGGGCCAGCGCCTCTGTGATCATTTTGCCAATCACAGCAGCGGTGTCGCTGTTTTCAGGCAGTTGCAGGTTGTTTTTGGCCTGAGCCGACTGAAAACCGGCGGTGGCATTGCCGTCTATCCAGTCGGCCGCCAGCAAAAGCTTGCGGCATTCGGCCACCTGTTCGGCGCTGAGCACGCCGGGTATATGCAGCATCATGATGAAATTCTCGCTTTCTTGCTAAACAAATAAAGCCCCGGCAGGGGCTTGGCTTAAATTTATGTGGGTTATCCAGAGGCTCATTTCAGACGGCTCTGTTTGTCGATAAGGAGGACCAAGGAAATGGCTTCACGACCGATCAAATGCCATGGATGGCATTTGCCGAGCGACACAGGGAAGTGCTTGAAGCGTGTCGTGAAGTTATTCCTTGGTCCGACGTTACCCGATATGACAGACGATGTTGTTATCAGAACCGGTAGTTGGCGGAGAGCACGGCAGAGCGGCCATCACCCAGCTCCACGGCGGAGCTGCGGGTCAGAATGCCGGTGGCCGGATCAACCGAGCCGTTGCTGCCGCGAACCCGTTCTACATATTCTTCATCAAACAGGTTGTTCACGTTCAGCTGCAGGCTGAAAGCCTCATTAACCCGATAAGACGCCATGGCATTGTGCACCCAGTAGCTGTCGATTTGAGTATCAGAGCTGCTGGTCACGGCACGGGAGCCCACATAGCGGGCGCCATAGCCCAGCTCCACGCCCGGAATCACCTCATAGGTGGTCCACAGGTTGGCGCTGTTGCGCGGGGTGTTCTGCAGCTCCCGGCCCACTGCATCGGGGTTGGTCACCGAGCTCAGGGTTTCGCTGTCGAGCAGAGTATAGTTGGCAAACACTTTCCATTCGTCGGTCAGCACACCGGTCAGCCCCAGCTCGGCACCCTGTACTCGCTGTTCACCCGCGTTATACAGGTTATCGTTGGCGTCTTTTTCATTGACGTTATTCTTGTTAACCCGGAACAGTGCCGCATCCACCCCCAGACGACCGTTCATCAGCTCCCACTTGGTACCCAGCTCCCAGGTTTCATTCTTCTCAGGCTCCAGGCTTTCGGCACCGGCAGCCCCCCGCAGCGGCAAACTGCCTGAGGTGGCCAGCGCTTCGGCAGACGGATTAAAGGAAGTACCGTAAGCCAGGTAAATACGGCCATTATCGGCAGGCTTATAAACAATACCGGCACGACCACTGAACATTCGATCACTGGTAGAGATGGTATCACCGCTGACCTTATTGGAGGTATCACCCGAGATCCAGTCTTGGCGCGCGCCCAGACTCAGATCCCACTGCGGGTGCAGCGTAATGGTATCAAACACATACAGTGCCCGCGTGTTCAGCGCCGCCTCGGTACCGCCGCTGTTTTTATAATTGACGGGCCCGCTCCAGTGCCCCGGCGGATGGTAGAGATCAAAGCCATTGGCCGGATAATTACCACTCAGGTTATCGCTGCCGGAGGTCAGATCATAGGTCTCGCGCGAAATCTCGCCGCCTACCAGCATGTCATGCCTGAAAGCGCCGGTGTCAAACTCAAAGGCCACACCGGTCTGGTTGATCCACAGCTCGGTTTTGGCATCGCGACGGTAGCCCTGCGGCCCGGCAGGCAGATATTGCCCATCCGGCAAAGCTACCCAGTTGGGATTATTCCTGTCGCCCAGGTTTTCACCCAGACTGACATGAGATGCAGAAATAGTGGTGTCTCTGTCTACCCGGCTGTAGCGGGTCTGGTTTTCGATGCGGGCGGTATCGCTCAGCTGGTGCTCAAGCTTGAGAGTAATGGCATCGGACTGAATTTTTTCTTCGTCCAGGTTGCGCCAGCCAAAGTAGCTCTCTCTGTCTACACCGGGCAGCACCTTGCCGTTTTGCGCCGGCAGGCCGTAGTCGGGCAGATTGTCATCCTGCTGATGGAAGTAGCTGAGGGTGGCCTGAGTCTGCTCGCTCAGCCCTATGGTTACCGAGGGCGCAATACCAAAACGCTGACGATCAATGTTATTGCGCCCGGGCACGTCGTTCTCGTGAGCCATCAGGTTGATGCGGGCGGCGCTGTTCACGCCCACATCCAGGGTAGTGTTGGCATCCAGGGTCACACGGCGATAGTTGTCAGTGCCCAGGCTGGCACCCAGCTCGGCAAAGTCACGCTGTTTGGGAGCCTTGCTTACCTGGTTGATGGCGCCGCCCGTGGTGCCGGCACCGCCAAACACCGAATTGGGGCCTTTCAGCACTTCCACCTGCTCGATGTTAAAGGTGTCGGTGCGGTTGTTCTGGCTGCTGTCACGCAGGCCGTCAATCTGCATGTTGGCGTTGGCGCTGAAACCACGAATATTGATTTTGTCACCGGAGCCGCCGCCGCCCTCGCCTGCATCAAAGGTGATGCCGGACACATTGGACAGCACTTGGCGCAGGCTCAGCGCCTGCTGCTCTTCCATCACTTCTTTCGGTACCACTGTGACCGTCTGGGGCGTGTCCAGCAGGGGCTTTACATATTTGCTCGAGGCCGACGCTTCCGTCTTATAGGCCTGCTCCCGCTGATCCTTGACGGTGACCGTATCAAAACGAGTGACATCCTGCTGGGCATAGGCAGGAACCGCCATGCTGGCCACGGCCAGCCCCACGGCGGAACTGAGCATGGTTTTGGGGGAACCGGCGGTTGAGCGAATAAAGGTGCGCACTGACAACTCCTTGTTAGTATTTAGACTTAAAGATACTTTTGTAAAGGATACTAATTCTCATTTATTATTTGATTTAGATCAAGTTCTGAAATGTCTGTTTCCGCTATTTATTTCAGGCATAAAAAAACCAGCCCGAAGGCTGGTTTTGATATCAGAGTGAATATATTCGGCGTTTAAACGGCCTGCTGCACTATCACCGTATTGGCTTTTTCCACGTAGCTGTCCAGCTCATCGAAGTTCAGATAACGATAAGTGTCGGCAGCGGTGGCGTTCAGCTCCTGGGCGTATTCCAGGTATTCGGCCACGGTGGGCAGCTTACCGTGAATGGCAGCCACGGCAGCCAGCTCGGCAGACGCCAGGTACACGTTGGCACCCTTGCCCAGACGGTTGGGGAAGTTACGGGTAGAGGTGGACACCACGGTAGTGTTGTCCCCTACCCGCGCCTGGTTACCCATACACAGAGAGCAGCCCGGAATCTCGATGCGGGCACCCACCCGGCCAAAGATACCGTAGTAGCCTTCGGCGGTGAGCTGATCCTTGTCCATCTTGGTGGGCGGTGCCACCCACAGGCGGGTCGGCAGCTGGCCCTTGAACTTGTCGAGCAGCTTGCCGGCGGCCCGGAAGTGACCGATGTTGGTCATGCAGGAGCCGATGAAGATTTCATCGATGCTCTCGCCGGTCACGTCAGACAGCAGACGGGCATCGTCGGGATCATTCGGGGCACACAGGATCGGCTCCTTGATCTCGCTCATGTCGATTTCCAGCACGTGGGCGTACTCGGCATCGGCATCGGCTTCCATCAGCTCGGGGTTGGCCAGCCACTCTTCCATGCCCTTGATGCGGCGTTCCAGAGTACGCTTGTCACCGTAACCTTCGGCGATCATCCACTTCAGCATCACTATGTTGGAGTTCAGGTACTCGATGATCGGCTCTTTATCCAGCTTGATGGTACAACCGGCGGCGGAGCGCTCGGCGGTGGCATCGGCCAGTTCAAAGGCTTGTTCCACCTTCAGCTGGGGCAGACCTTCAATTTCCAGCACCCGGCCGGAGAATTCGTTGATCTTGCCTTCCTTGGCTACGGTCAGCAGACCGTGCTGAATGCCGTAGTAAGGAATGGCGTGAACCAGGTCGCGCAGGGTGATGCCGGGCTGCATTTCGCCCTTGAAGCGCACCAGCACGGATTCCGGCATGTCCAGGGGCATCACGCCAGTGGCGGCGGCAAAGGCCACCAGGCCGGAGCCCGCCGGGAACGAGATACCGATGGGGAAACGGGTGTGGGAGTCACCGCCGGTGCCGACGGTGTCGGGCAGCAGCATGCGGTTCAGCCAGGAGTGAATAACACCGTCACCCGGACGCAGTGACACGCCGCCCCGGTTCATGATGAAGTCGGGCAGAGTGTGATGCGTATTAACGTCCACCGGCTTGGGATAAGCCGCGGTATGACAGAACGACTGCATGGTCAGGTCGGCGGAGAAGCCCAGACAGGCCAGATCTTTCAGCTCGTCCCGGGTCATGGGGCCGGTGGTGTCCTGAGAACCCACTGTGGTCATCTTGGGCTCGCAGTACTGACCGGGGCGTACGCCCTTAACGCCGCAGGCCTTGCCCACCATTTTCTGGGCCAGCGTAAAGCCCTTGCCGGAGTCGGCCACCGGTGCCGGACGCTTGAATACCTCGGACGGGGCCAGGCCCAGCGCTTCACGGGCCTTGTCGGTCAGACCACGACCGATGATCAGCGGAATACGGCCGCCGGCGCGCACTTCGTCGAGCAGCACGTCGGTTTTCAGTTTGAAGGTGCTCAGTACCTCGTCACTGCCATGGCGACAGATTTTGCCCTCATAGGGGTAAATGTCGATCACATCGCCGGTGTTCAGCTTGGTCACATCACATTCAATGGGCAGGGCACCGGCATCTTCCATGGTGTTGAAGAAGATGGGGGCGATTTTGCTGCCAATGCAGATGCCGCCGGCGCGCTTGTTGGGCACAAACGGAATGTCGTCGCCCATGTGCCACAGCACGGAGTTGGTGGCGGACTTGCGGCTGGAGCCGGTGCCGACCACGTCGCCCACATAAGCCAGCGGATGACCTTTTTGCTTCAGGGCTTCAATGGCGGTGATGGGGCCGATCACACCGTCTTCATCGGGCTCAATGCCGGGACGGGCGTTTTTCAGCATGGCCTGGGCGTGCAGCGGAATGTCGGGGCGGGACCAGGCGTCCTGGGCCGGAGACAGGTCATCGGTGTTGGTTTCACCGGGCACCTTGAATACGGTCATGGTGATCTTGTCAGCCAGAGGCGCGCGCTCCAGGAACCACTCGGCCTCGGCCCAGGACTGCATTACCTGCTTGGCAAAGGCATTGCCGGCCTTGGCTTTTTCGTCCACATCGTGGAAAGCGTCAAACATCAGCAGAGTGTGGCTCAGGGCCTTGGCGGCGATGGGCGCCAGGGCGTCCACGTCCAGCAGCTCAACCAGCGGAGCAATGTTGTAACCACCCTGCATGGTGCCCAGCAGTTGTGTGGCCTGCTCGGCAGACACGACCGGCGAGCTCACTTCGCCCTTGGCCACAGCAGCAAGAAAACCGGCCTTTACATAGGCAGCTTCATCAACACCGGGGGGAATGCGAGTGGAAAGGAGTTCGTAGAGGAAAGATTCTTCGCCAGCGGGCGGGTTTTTGAGTAATTCAACCAGGGCAGCAACTTGCTCTGCGTCGAGCGGTTTGGCAACCACTCCCTCAGCGGCACGTTCTTCGACGTGTTTACGATAGGCTTCAAGCACGACTGTATCCTCTTATTATCATTCGCCACCACGGGCGTAAGTATCCTTTATAGGGGGCCTTGGGCGTCGGTGAGACGCCGCGAAAGTATATTAGTTTTAACCGTGAATTAAAATCCGGCCTGCCCTACCTTTGGTCGAATGTTTGACTAACGCCATGTTTTGAATAGCATTTCCGTGCATAAGCCACAATTTCAAGCATCAACAAGCCATTAACATTAAAAGCTGAACAGATTGCCAAAATAGAGGTAGATGCTGCTTTTATTCCCGTCAGCCTGACCAAATGCCAGATAGAGCGGCCCCCAGTTGGTGTCTACACCAACGAATATGCTACCGGCTGTCAGTGATTCATCCCAGCCCACATCGGCACCCGAGTTCCATACGCCCCCCCGCTCCAGTGAAGTACCCAGATAGACAGGTGAGCGAAAAGCACCAAAGTCATTATCCAGCCAGCGGTAGTGATAGAGCAGTCCGGCCAGACCGCTGTAGCGGCCGCTGAGCTGCTCGCTCTGATAACCGGACAAATTGAATAATCCTCCCAGGCTGCGGGCAAACACCGGCAGCGGCTGCTCGGCGGTAGAGCCTCCCAGCGTCAGCTTGGTGATCAGAGTATGACGGCCGGCATTCCAGGGGCGCAGCCAGTCCAGTTCATAGTCAAGGCCGGTGACGTTTTCATTATTACCCTGCCCTTCCAGCCGGTTGCGGTAATAGCCCAGGGTCAGCCCGGCACTTTCCCCGCGGGTGGGGAAAAATACATTATCCAGCGTGTCATGGGTCACTCTCAGATAAGGTCCGGCAGAGAACACATCCAGCCCGCCGTCCAGATTCCGCGCCTCTATGCTGCCGGTCAGCCCCTGAAAACCCAGGGCCAGCTCACTCCAGGGGTTGAGGTTATAGCCCAGCTCGCTCAGCAGGCTCCAGGTGGAATAATCAAAGTCCAGGGTAGTGAGCCGGCCGAACTGCTCATAGGTTTCGTCACCGGGCTCAATAAAAAAAGTGCGCCGGCGCTTCTCATATTCCCCCCTGGCCTTCCAGAAAAAGTCGTAGTCGGTATCCAGCGGCGTGTAGAACTCGGTGGCCAGCAGCTTGTTGCTGCCCAGGGTGACTTCAGCCAGCCACTCGCCCCCCAGCATATTGATATTGGTGCGGCGAAACTGAGCACCAATCTCATAACTGGTGCGGCTGGAGAAGTCATCTTCCAGTGCAAACTTGAGATCCACAAAGCCCGGGCCCCAGCCTTTTTCCGTGGTCTGCACCGTCAGCACCTGCTCGCCGTCCCGCTCTTCAATGCGGTAACTGACCTGCTCAAAGGCATCCAGCGCATAGAGCCGGCGCACCCCCTGCTCCAGCTCTTCGGTCTGGTGAAAGTCACCGGGCTGAAGCCCCAGCGCATCACGGATCACGGCCTCGCTCAGGCTGGCATTGCCTTCCACTTCAACCCGGTCGAGAAACACCACATCACTGCGCTGCAGCCGGGCGCGTCTGTCCAGCTTGCGGTTACGGTAATCAATATAATCCTGCTCACTCAGCGCCAGCGGCAACAGCTCGGGCAACAGGGCGGTAGCGGCCGCCCTGCCTCTGGCAATGGCTGCAGGCATCAGCCTGAAATCTCCCACGCCAATGCCGGTGATATCGGGAGTCAGCAGCACATCGTCCTCGGTAAGCAGTGCCTTTTGCCGCTCTGTGCCAGCCCGGGTAAGGTAGTTGGTAAGCTGGGTGACCATGGCCAGGGCGCTGTCGAGGCTTTCTCTGGGCAGCATGGCATCACCGATGTCCACGGCAATCACTACCCCGGCCCCCATGTCTTTAGCCACATCCACCGGCAGATTGTTGACCACGCCGCCGTCGGCCAGCAGCTTGCCGTTCAGATCAACCGGCTGCAGCACACCCGGCACCGACATGGAGGCCTGCATGGCGGTGGCCAGGTGGCCCTTGTTCAGCACCACAGGCGTCATGGTTTCCATATCGGTGGCCACGGCCCGGTAAGGAATGGGCAGCTGATCAAAGTTCTTCAGCCGGGGAATGGTGAGGGTGCTGCGCCTGAGCAGGGCCCCCAGCGCCTGGCCCTGAAAAAAGCCGCCGGGCAGGCTGAGCTGCCATTGTTCGTTCAGACCGATATCAGTGCGCAGCAGAAATTCATCATTCTGGCGCTTGCGCCTGAGCGAAAGTTCGTCGCGACCGACCTTGTCCTGATAGCCCTGATTCCAGTCCAGGCTCAGCAGCTGCTGCTCCAGCTCATCGGCGTCCAGCCCCAGGGCATACATGCCCGCGATATAAGCTCCCATGCTGGTGCCGGTAACAATATCTACCGGAATGCGGTGCGCTTCCAGTACCTGCAGCACTCCCACGTGGGCCGCTCCCTTGGCCCCGCCGCCGCTCAGCACCAGCGCCACACGCGGACGCTCCGCCAGCGCCGGCAAGGACAACATCAGAGTTAACAGCAAAATAAAGAGACGCATGACAGCTCACGGCAGTACAAACAATGCGTGCATTGTATGCCGGGGAATGGGGAATGGGGAATGGGGAATGGGGAATGGGGAATGGTAGTCCCTAATCCCAAGTCCCTAATCCCTGAAATAACAACGCCCAGCTAGCGAGCCGGGCGTAAATATTACAGACAGCGAGAAGACGATTTACTTCTTCTTGGCCTTGGGGTTCGGCATGTCGGTGATGGAGCCTTCAAACACTTCAGCAGCCATGCCCACAGACTCGTGCAGAGTGGGGTGAGCATGAATGGTCAGCGCTATGTCTTCGGCGTCGGCACCCATTTCAATGGCCAGGCCGATTTCGCCCAGCAGTTCGCCAGCGTTGGTACCAATGGTGGCACCACCCAGAACACGGTGAGTGTCCTTGTCGAAGATCAGCTTGGTCATGCCGTAGGCAGAGTCGGAGGCGATGGCGCGACCGGAAGCCGCCCAGGGGAAGCTGGCCACTTCTACGTTCAGGCCCTGCTCCTTGGCTTCCTTCTCGGTCACACCCACCCATGCCACTTCCGGCTCGGTGTAGGCAATGGACGGGATCACTTTCGGATCGAAGTAGTGCTTCATGCCGGCAATCACTTCGGCAGCCACGTGGCCTTCGTGCACACCCTTGTGCGCCAGCATGGGCTGACCCACTATGTCGCCAATGGCGTAAATGTGCGGCACATTGGTGCGCAGCTGCTTGTCGACGTTAATGAAGCCACGCTCATCCACGTTAACACCGGCTTTTTCAGCGTCCAGCGACTTGCCGTTGGGCGCGCGGCCAATGGCCACCAGCACGGCGTCGTAGACGTTGGTGGTGCTTTCGCCTTTCTTGTCTTCCATGGTGACGTGAATACCATCATCTTTGGCTTCAACGGCGGTCACCTTGGTTTCCAGCATCAGGTTGAACTTGCTCTTCACCTGCTTGGTGAAGATCTTGATGATGTCTTTGTCGGCAGCCGGGATCACCTGGTCGAACATTTCAACCACGTCGATCTTGGAGCCCAGAGCATGGTACACGGTACCCATTTCCAGGCCGATAATACCGCCACCCATCACCAGCAGCTTCTCGGGCACTTCTTTCAGCTCGAGGGCATCGGTAGAGTCCCACACGCGCGGATCGTCGTGAGGAATAAACGGCAGTTTGATCGGACGGGAGCCGGCAGCAATGATGGCGTTGTCGAAGTTAACCGTGGTGTTGCCACCCTCGCCTTCCACCACCAGGGTGTTGGCACCGGTGAACTTGGCCACGCCGTTCACCACCTTGACCTTGCGCATCTTGGCCATGCCGCCCAGACCCTGAGTGAGCTGACCGATGACTTTTTCCTTGTGCGCGCGCACCTTGTCCAGATCGATCTGCGGCTCACCAAAGGTCACACCGTGGCTGGCCATGATCTTGGATTCTTCAATCACTTTGGCGATGTGCAGCAGTGCCTTGGAGGGAATACAGCCCACGTTCAGGCAAACACCGCCCAGAGTGGAGTAACGCTCAACGATTACGGTTTCCAGGCCCAGATCGGCGGCACGGAAAGCGGCGGAATAGCCGGCAGGGCCCGCGCCCAGAACCACAACCTGAGCTTTGACTTCTTGACTCATGGTGACCTCTATTATGATTTTTAGCCCTGTTCAGGCAGTGGCGACAGGAGAACCAGACTCAAGACGGCCACTACATTACAAACGGGGAAAAGTTTACTGTTCTGTTATCAAAAAGAAAGTAAAAAGGCAGGCTTATGCCTGCCTTGTCACATTAAAGGGCCAGGCGGCGAAGGTCGCTCAGCACACCACTCAGCATGGTGATGAAACGGGCACCGTCGGCACCGTCAATCACTCTGTGGTCGTAAGACAGCGCCAGCGGCTGGATCAGGCGGGGTTCAAACTCCTTGCCGTTCCATACCGGCTTGATGCCGGACTTGGACACACCCAGAATGGCCACTTCAGGGGCGTTCACGATAGGCGTGAACTGGGTGCCACCAATGCCGCCCAGCGACGAAATGGTGAAGCAACCGCCCTGCATGTCGGCCGCGGTCAGCTTGCCGGCACGGGCTTTCTTGGAGATTTCGCCCAGCTCGATGGCCAGCTCGCGAATGCCTTTCTTGTTGACGTCGCGAACAACCGGCACCACCAGACCATTGGGAGTGTCTACTGCCACACCAATGTGCACGTATTTTTTCATCACCAGGCTCTGGCCGTCTTCGGAGAGAGAAGAGCAGAACTTGGGATAGGCTTCCAGCGCCTTGGCGGCGGCCTTCATGATGAAGATCAGCGGAGAGATCTTGTAACCCAGCTTCTGTTTCTCGGCAATGGCGTTTTCGCTCTTGCGGAATTCTTCCAGCTCGGTGATATCGGTCTCGTCAAACTGAGTAACGTGGGGAATTTTCACCCAGTTACGGTGCAGGTTGGGGCCGGAGATCTTCTGAATGCGGGTCAGGGCCACTTCTTCCACTTCACCGAACTTGGCAAAGTCGACCTTGGGCCAGGCCAGCACTTCCATACCACTGCCGGCCACGGCCACGCCCGCGGGCTGACCGGAAACCTGCTTGATAATGGATTTAACGTAGTTTTGTACGTCTTCTTTCAGAATACGCTGTTTCGGGCCGGTGGCGGATACCTTGGACAGATCCACACCAAACTCGCGGGCCAGACGGCGTACTACCGGGGTGGCGTGCACGTAGGCGTTGTTCTCAACGAACTCGCCCTTGGCAGGTGCGGCAGCAGCGGCCGGAGCAGCCGCCTTCGGTGCTTCGGCTTTAGGTGCTTGTGCTTTCGGCGCTGCGGCCGGAGCAGCAGCAGCCGGGGCGGCACCTTCCACCTCGAATACCATTACCAGCGAGCCGGTGTTCACCTTGTCACCGGTGGCTACCTTGATTTCCTTGACCACACCGGCGAACGGCGCGGGCACTTCCATGGAGGCCTTGTCGCCTTCCACGGTCAGAATGGACTGATCGGCTTCTACCTTGTCGCCCACGGCCACCATCACTTCGGTCACTTCTACTTCGTCACCGCCGATGTCCGGCACGTTCACGTCTTTGGCAGCAGCAGCGGCCGGGGCCGCAGCAGGGGCAGCTTCAGCTGGCGCAGCAGCAGCCGGCGCAGCTTCACCCGCCGGTGCGGCACCAGCCACTTCAAAGACCATGATCAGAGAGCCGGTGTTAACCTTGTCGCCCACGGCAGTCTTGATCTCAACAACCTTGCCGGCAAAGGGCGCAGGTACTTCCATGGAAGCCTTGTCGCCTTCCACGGTGATCAGGGTCTGCTCTTCCTCAACGGTGTCGCCCACGGCCACGGCAATTTCGGTGACTTCTACTTCATCACCGCCGATGTCCGGTACGTTTACGTCTTTCTGCGCGCTGGCAGCGGCCGGTGCAGCAGCGTCAGCCTTGGGGGCTTCTTCTGCAGCAGCCGGGGCGGCAGCGCCGCCCTCTGCTTCAAAAACCATAATCAGTGAGCCGGTGTTGACCTTGTCGCCAACGGCAATCTTGATTTCCTTGACCACGCCGGCGGCGGGGGCAGGAACTTCCATGGAGGCCTTGTCGCCTTCCACGGTGATCAGAGATTGTTCTTCCTCAACCTTGTCGCCCACGGCAACCAGGATCTCGGTGACTTCAACCTCATCGGCACCGATATCCGGCACCAGAATATCTTTAGACATGTGTTACCCCTTATGCGTACAGCGGGTTGATCTTGTCGGCGTCGATGCCGTACTTGGCGATGGCGTCGGCAACCACTTTCTTGTCGATGGTGCCCTGCTTGGCCAGCTCGGTCAGCGCGGCAATCACAACATAGTGCTTGTTCACTTCAAAGTGACGACGCAGGTTGTCACGGCTGTCGGAACGACCGAAACCATCGGTGCCCAGCACCTTGTAGCTCACGGACGGCATAAAGGCACGCACCTGTTCGGCGTAGTTCTTCATGTAGTCGGTGGCAGCAATGGCCGGCTCGGAACCCATCACCTGAGCGATGTAAGGCACGCGGGCCTCTTCGGTCGGGTGCAGCATGTTCCAGCGCTCCACGTCCTGACCTTCACGGGTCAGTTCGTTGAAGGAGGTCACACTGTATACATCGGAGCCGATGCCGTACTCGTCGGCCAGGATTTGAGCGGCTTCACGCACGCCAACCAGGATGGAGCCGGAGCCCATCAGCTGAACCTTGCCGTTCTTGCCTTCCACGGTGTCGAGCTTGTAGATACCCTTGCGGATGCCTTCCTCGGCACCTTCAGGCATGGCCGGCTGATGGTAGTTCTCGTTCAGCGTGGTCAGGTAGTAGTACACGTTCTCGGGGTTGTCGCCGTACATGCGACGCAGACCGTCCTGCACGATTACCGCTACTTCATAAGCGTAGGTCGGATCGTAGGTGATACAGTTGGGGATCACGCCAGCCTGAATGTGGCTGTGGCCGTCTTCGTGCTGCAGACCTTCACCGTTCAGGGTGGTACGACCGGAGGTACCGCCAATCAGGAAGCCGCGCGCCTGCTGGTCGCCAGCCGCCCAGCACAGGTCACCCACCCGCTGGAAACCGAACATCGAGTAGTAGATGTAGAACGGAATCATGGGGCAGTCGTTGGTGCTGTAGGAGGTGGCAGCGGCCAGCCATGAAGACATGGCACCCAGCTCGTTGATACCTTCCTGCAGTACCTGACCCTGCTTGTCTTCCTTGTAGTAGGCAACCTGCTCACGGTCCTGCGGCGTGTAGTTCTGACCATGAGTGTTATAGATGCCAATCTGACGGAACAGACCTTCCATACCAAAGGTACGGGCTTCGTCGGCCAGAATGGGCACAATGCGTTTGCCGATGGACTTGTCCTTCAGCATGATGTTCAGAGAACGCACAAACGCCATGGTGGTGGAGATTTCACGCTTCTGCTCTTCCAGCAGCGGGCTGAAGTCTTCCAGCGCCGGAATATCCAGCTTGACGGTGGTCTCGGGCAGGCGGGTCGGTACATAGCCTTTCAGGCTCTGACGACGGGCGTGCAGGTATTCGTATTCGCGGCTGCCTTCTTCAATTTTCAGGTAAGGCAGGTTGGGCAGGTCTTCATCGCTCACTTCAATGTTGAAGCGGTCACGCATGTGCTTGAGGGAAGACATGTCCATTTTCTTGACCTGGTGCGCGATGTTCTTGCCTTCGGCAGAATCGCCCATGCCATAACCCTTGATGGTTTTGGCCAGAATAACGGTCGGCTTGCCTTTGGTGTCGGCGGCGTTCTTGTACGCAGCGAACATCTTGGCAGGATCGTGACCGCCACGGTTCAGGGCAAAGATTTCTTCGTCGGTCCAGTCTTTTACCAGGGCGGCGGTTTCGGGATATTTACCGAAGAAGTGCTCACGCACATAGGCACCGTCTTTGGACTTGAAGGTCTGGTAGTCACCGTCCAGAGTCTCGTTCATCAGCTGAACCAGTTTGCCGGAGGTGTCTTTGGCCAGCAGGTCGTCCCAGCGACGGCCCCAGATAACCTTGACCACGTTCCAGCCGGCACCGGTGAACAGGCCGTCCAGTTCGTTGATGATTTTGCCGTTACCCACCACAGGGCCGTCGAGGCGCTGAAGGTTACAGTTGATAACGAAGCACAGGTTGTCCAGCTTCTCACGGGCGGCAATGGTAATGGCACCCTTGGATTCCGGCTCGTCCATCTCGCCGTCGCCCAGGTAGGCGTATACGCGCTGCTCGGAGCAGTCTTTCAGGCCACGGTCGGTCAGGTACTTGAGGAAGCGGGCCTGATAGATGGCGTTGATCGGACCCAGACCCATGGACACGGTCGGGAACTGCCAGAAGTCCGGCATCAGCTTGGGATGCGGGTAAGACGGAATACCCTTGCCGTCCACTTCCTGACGGAACATGTCGAGCTGGGCTTCGGTCAGACGGCCTTCGGCAAAGGCGCGGGCGTAGATACCGGGAGAGATGTGACCCTGGAAGAACACCAGATCGCCGCCGTCTTTCTCGTTACGACCACGGTAGAAGTGGTTGAACGCCACTTCGTACATGGTGGCACTGGAAGCGAAAGAAGACATGTGACCACCCAGGTCCAGATCTTTCTTGGAGCCACGCAGTACAATCATGACTGAGTTCCAGCGGATGATGGCGCGGATCCGCCGTTCCAGATCCCAGTTGCCCGGGTACTCAGGCTCTTCGTCGGTGCTGATGCTGTTGACGTAATCTGAGTGAGCGTTGCGGGCCACGGCTACACCATGCTTGATGGCTTTGGTGGTCAGGCGCTCGTAAATGTACTGAGCGCGCTCAGGTCCTTCTTGACGGATCAAAGACTCCAGGGCGTCAAGCCACTCTTGAGTCTCTATTGAATCCACATCATTTTTCAGGATATCAGACATGGCTGTTTCCTATCTCGTTTGGGGCTGATGCCCATGGGTTTCGTCGCTGCCGAAGGCATTATTATTCCTGTTGCCGGGTCCGGCGCAGAGAACGCTGAATGCGGCTTTCTTCACGCTGGATCTCGAACAGGGTTTCTTCAATAAAGGCCAGGTGCTCATGACAAGCGTCCCTGGCCTTTTCCGGCTCGCGAGACAGTATGGTCTGGATCAGATTGGCGCGATGTTTGCGGATCTGCTCCACCATGCCGGCTCGCCGGTTAAGAATCTGAATGTTGCGCAGAATGCTGGACTCCAGCATGGGCTGAATGGCTCTCAGCAGGTGCAGCAGCACCACGTTGTGGGCCGCGGCCGCCACCGCCAGATAGAATTCAGCGGCATGCTTGGCTTCACCAGCCAGGTCGCCCTGCTCCTGAGCGGTAATAATGGCCTGCTGGGCCGCACGAATGGCATCAAAATCGGTTTCAGTGCCGCGCATGGCGGCGTAGAAGGCAGAGATGCCTTCCATGGTGTGACGAAACTCCAGCAGGTCATACTGAGATTCCGGATGCTCCGCCAGCAGCTGAAACAAGGGATCCGCCAGGCCTTTGGTGAGGGCATTTTGTACGTAGGTGCCCCCGCCCTGCCGGCGGGATACCAGACCGCGCACTTCAAGGTGCTGAATCGCTTCGCGCACAGACGGGCGCGACACCGCAAACTGCTCGGCCAGCTCACGCTCGGGCGGCAACCGCTGACCCGGCTTCAGGCTGCCTTCCACTATCATCTGCTCCAGTTTGGTGGCGATAGTTTCGGCAAGTTTGGGTTGTTTGATTCGCTGGTAGGCCATTCACTCTGCTTTAAAAATTGGTAATACCAATTAACACTGTTAAAAAAAGGTATCAGAGCAGGCAAGAATTGTCCATGGTTTTTGTGATCATTGCATACAAAAGACCATTTGCGCGCGGTAATTTTTTGGGCCGGCTCATAAAACTAGACCAGCCCCGGGAAAACACAAGAATATTGGTAATGGTCAGACCAACCGAAAAGAAAGCTGGAAGTTGTAAGCTGGAAGCCGGATGCTGCCCGAGTCGCTTTTGCTTCCCGCTTCTAGCTTCCCGCTTTCAGCTCCGCTTTGAAGCGTTTCCAGTCAAAGCCGGGGCCGGGGTCGGTTTTGCGGCCGGGGGCAATGTCGCTGTGGCCGGTAATGCGGCCGGGCGTGATGGCGGGGTAATGTTGCATCAGTATTTGGGTAACCGCGGCCAGTTGCTGATACTGGGCCTCGGTATAGTCACCGGTATCGGTGCCTTCCAGCTCAATGCCAATGGAAAAATCATTACACTTGTCACGGCCGTCAAAACTCGACAGTCCCGCATGCCAGGCCCGTTTATGAAACGGCACATACTGCACCAACTCACCGTCGCGGCGAATAAGGCAATGGGCTGACACCCGCAGCTGATGAACAGCCTCAAAATAAGGATGCATATTTGCATCAAGACGGCCCATAAAAAGGTCATCTATGTAATGATCACCAAAACGCCCCGGTGGCAGGCTGATGCAATGCACCACCAGCAGGGAAATATCATTATCAGGGCGGTCATCCTGATGAGGAGACTCACAATAACGGGCCGGACTGAGCCAGCCATGCTCCAGGGTAAAAGACATAGAGGGTCCGTTCACTGTATTCGGGCGGACGTATACTAACAGGGTAACGGCAAACTTTGCCAAGGAGCCGATATGGGACAATCGTCAGATCCGGTGCGCCGTGCCGGGCGCATTATGTGGATTCTGGTATGGGCACTTGGGTTATTGATGCTTACCTGGTATTTCAGCCACCTGCTTGACCGGCAACACAATCCCAATCAGCAGGTGCAGATACTCAGCGCCAACAGCATGGTGCTGGAGCAAAACCGTTATGGCCATTATGTGGCCAGCGGGGCAGTAAATAACCAGCCGGTGGTGTTTTTGCTGGATACCGGTGCCACTCAGATGGCCGTGCCCCGGGCCGTGGCTGCACGGCTGGAGTTGCCGGTAGGCGCACCACTGACGCTGGGCACGGCGGCAGGTCAGGTTACCGGTTACCGGTTACCGCACTCATATTAAATCGTTGTCGCTGGGGCCCTTCACCCTGTACGATCTGAGCGCCGTCATTATGCCCAGCCAGAGTGAGGAAATACTGCTTGGCATGAACGCCCTGCGCCGCTTTGAGCTGATACAGCGGGGCTCACAAATGACCATTACCTATTCCGGGCCGGAGCAGTGATTCCGGCATTTTCAGTACAATTGTGAACTTGTGACAAAGGTAGACTCAATGCCCAACTCCACCCTGGCCAACGAAATCCGCTTAAATGTAACTGCCGCCCTCACCGAGGATCTGGGTGGCAGCACGGATCCTGTGCAGGATATTACCGCCATGCTGCTGCAAGAGAGCCAGCAGGTTACCGCGCACCTGATTACCCGTGAAGACGGTGTGTTCTGCGGCCGGGACTTTGCCGAAGAAACCTTTACCCAACTCGGCGGGCAAGTGGAGTTACACTGGCTGGTAAAAGACGGTGATACCGTGACCGCCGGCCAGCGGCTGCTGACCCTGACCGGGCCGGCCCGTGCCATTCTTACCGGTGAGCGCACTGCACTCAACTTTATTCAGACCCTGTCTGGCGTGGCTAGCGAAACCAGACGCTATGTCGACAAACTGGCCGGCACTCACTGCCGCCTGCTCGACACCCGCAAAACCCTGCCCGGCCTGCGCCGGGCGCTGAAATATGCGGTGACCTGCGGCGGCGGCCACAATCACCGCATGGGCCTGTATGACGCTTACCTTATCAAGGAAAACCACATCTTTGCCTGTGGCGGCATCGACAAGGCAGTGGCTGAAGCCCGCCGCCTGCAGCCGGAAAAGCCGGTAGAAGTGGAAGTGGAGTCTCTGGCGGAGCTTAAACTGGCACTGGATGCCGGTGCCGACATTATCATGCTCGACAACTTCAGCGTGCCCGATATGCGCACCGCCGTGGCCAGCACCGCCGGCCGCGCCAGACTGGAAGTGTCGGGCAATGTGACCCTGCAGACCATCGCCGACTACGCTGCCACCGGCGTGGACTTTATTTCTGTAGGTGCCCTCACCAAGCATGTGCGGGCGCTGGACCTGTCACTGCGGGTTGAAAACTGATCCTGTGATCTGACCACTGCCATCATGATGCCGGGTTTGCCGATTGGGCAAACCCGGTAACGCTTGCTATAGATATAAGACGGGTAAAACAAAACAGATACCCGTTTGTCAGGCGTTTCAAGGAAGAAGTCATGATGAACCATAAACCAAGCTGCCCTCAGTCCGGCTTTACCCTGATTGAACTGATGATAGTGGTTGCCATTGTTGCCATTCTGGCGGCAGTGGCACTGCCCGCTTACCAGACCTACACTCAGCGCGCCAAATTTACCGAAGTGATTGCCGCCACCGGACCGGCTAAAACGGCGATTGAGGTCTGTGCCCAGACCGGGGGAAGTGACTGTACCGCCTCCGCAACGGGTGCTCTGACCAATGCTGTGGATACAGACGTTGTTAAAGCAGTCAAAGTGGAAGTAGACAGTACAGGTAATAACAAAGAAGGCCCCTGGATCATCACTTCTACAGGCACAGATGAAGTGGACGGCAGTACATTTATTATGAAAGGCGAACTGGATAACGGCAGGGTTAAGTGGACAAATAACCCTTCAGATAATGCAGGCTCATGTGTCACTAAGGGCATCTGCTAACCCTATGAGCACCTTCACTTCTCCCTCCAATAGCGGCCTTGCCAGAAGCCTGGTGGCGGCGGCCCTGCTGTCTGCCGAAGAGCTGGAGCTGGTACAGGAGCAGGCCAGAAAAGAAGGCAGGCCGCTGGGCTCGGTGCTGGTAGAAAAGCAGTGGCTGTCTTCCGAGGAGCTGGCGCGCTTTTGTGAGCGTGAGTTTATGCTGCCGCTGAGCAATCTGCATGATTTCGATATCAAGCAGATTGCACCTGAATATCTGAGCATGGATCTGATAGAGCATCACCATGCCATTCCGGTGCTGCTGGAAGACAAAGTCCTTTACCTGGCCATGTCTGACCCCACCAATATAAGTGCACTGGAAGACTTCAGCTTTCGCTTTAATCTGGTCACCGATGCCCTGCTGGTAGAAGAAGGCAAGCTGCAGGCATTACTACAGCAGCTGCAGCAGCAACATGGTGCCGGGCTGGAGTTTGAACATACCCTTGATGATGATATTGCCGCCCTTGAGCAGGATGAACAAAACGCCTGGCAGGAAAAGGACAGGATCAGCGCCGATGATGACGCGCCCATTGTGCGCTATATCAACAACATCATGATCAATGCGGTACGCAAGGAAGCGTCCGATCTGCACTTTGAGCCTTATGAGCGTTTTTTTCGTATTCGCTTTCGCATTGACGGCATACTGCACGAAGTAGCATCGCCGCCGGTGCAGCTGGCGGCGCGCCTGGCTGCCCGGCTCAAGGTAATGGCAAAGCTCGATATCGCCGAGCGGCGCTTGCCTCAGGATGGCCGTATCAAACTGCACTTGACCGGCTCAAAATCCGTCGACATGCGAGTGAACATACTGCCCACCCAATGGGGAGAAAAGGTCGTCATTCGTCTGCTCGACAGCGCTGCTACCCGCCTTGGCATTGAGCAGCTGGGGCTGACTGACGCGCAGAAAACCTTATATCTGCAGGCATTACAGCGCCCTCAGGGCATGATACTGGTCACCGGGCCCACCGGCTCGGGCAAAACCGTGACACTGTATACCGGCCTGAGTATTCTCAATCAGGTCACTGCCAATATCTCTACTGCCGAAGACCCTATTGAAATTAATCTGCCGGGTATCAATCAGGTACAAATTAATCCCAAAGTCGGACTGAGCTTTGCCTATGCATTACGGGCATTTCTACGGCAGGACCCCGATATTATTATGGTGGGCGAAATTCGTGATCTGGAAACCGCTGAAATTGCTGTGAAGGCAGCACAAACCGGTCATCTGGTGCTTTCTACGCTGCATACCAACTCGGCGGCAGAGACCCTGACCCGCCTCAGCCATATGGGGCTGCCCGCTTACAATATTGCTTCATCCATCAGCCTGATTATTGCCCAGCGCCTGGCCCGT
This sequence comes from Oceanimonas smirnovii ATCC BAA-899, assembly GCF_000381965.1. Lineage (GTDB taxonomy): Bacteria > Pseudomonadota > Gammaproteobacteria > Enterobacterales > Aeromonadaceae > Oceanimonas > Oceanimonas smirnovii. The sequence continues at coordinate 49,701 of NZ_KB908454.1, read as the reverse complement.
AAACTCTGTGTTCATTGCCGGGAGCCGGAACAGCTGTCCCCCGGGCAACTGAGCCAGCTTGGCTTTACGCCGGCACAGCAGGCCAGTGGCATCACACTTTATCGCGCCACAGGCTGCGACCAGTGTACAGATGGCTATAAAGGGCGCACCGGGGTTTATGAAATCATGACCATGAGTGAGCAGCTGGCTGAGCTGATTATGAACAATGCCGGTGCCCTTGCCATTGCACGGGCGGCACAGCAGGAGGGGATGATCTCATTACGCCACTCGGCGCTGGCCAAGGCAGGCCAGGGGCTGATCAGTCTGGCTGAGGTAAACAGAATTACCGGATAATGCCGTTCACGGGGAGCTGAACATGGCCGACACCAACGCATTCCGAGTGTACTCGTATAAGTGGGAAGGCATTAATCGTCAGGGCCGGAAAACAACAGGTCTGCTGCAGGCAACCGATGTCAGATCGGCCCGCCGTGAACTGCAACGCCAGGGCGTAAACACGCTTAAAATTAAACGTCAGCGGCAGGGGATGCTGGCGCGTTACAGCAACATTATCAAGGCTGCCGATATTGCCATTGTTACCCGCCAGATTGCCACCATGCTGGAAGCCGGCGTGCCTCTGGTGCAGACACTGCAGATTATTGCCCGTTCTTCGGGAAAGCCGGCACTGCGGGAGCTGGCCAGCGCGCTGGCTGCAAACGTGGAAGGCGGCACACCGCTTTCTGAGGTATTAAGAAAATATCCGCATTACTTTGATACTCTTTATTGCGATCTGGTGCATTCCGGTGAGCAGACCGGGGCACTTGAGCATATTTTTGATCGTATTGCTGTGTACCGGGAAAAAGCCGAAGCCATCAAATCCAAAATTCGCAAGGCCCTGTTTTATCCCGCCCTGATTGTGCTGGTGGCCATGGCCGTCACGGCAATTTTACTGCTGTTTGTTATTCCCCAGTTTGAAGATATATTTGCCGGTTTTGGCGCTCCCCTGCCCCTGTTTACACAAATGGTGATCAGCATGTCGCGCTGGTTACAGCAGTATTGGCTTTATATGGTAACCGGCGTCATTGTGGGTATTTTGCTGTATATTCGGGCCTGGCGGCGTTCACAAAAAGTGCGCAATATGACAGACCGCTTTTTGCTGCGCCTGCCCGTTGTGGGCACCATTTTGCATAAGGCAGCCCTGGCTCGTTTTGCCCGCACGCTGGCCACCACTTTTACCGCCGGCATTCCGCTGGTAGAAGGGCTGGTGTCGGCCGCCGGTGCCTCTGGCAATGTGGTGTACCGGCGGGCGGTGATGAAGATGCGTGATGAGGTTATTGCCGGTATGCAGATTAATCTGGCCATGCGCACTACCCGGTTGTTTCCGGATATGGTGGTGCAGATGGTAATGATTGGTGAAGAATCGGGAGCCATTGACACCATGATGCACAAAGTGGCCACCATTTATGAGCGTGAAGTGGACGATGCCGTAGACGGACTGTCGAGTCTGATTGAACCTTTGATTATGGTGGTGCTGGGCATTCTGGTTGGCGCTCTGGTCATTGCCATGTATCTTCCCATCTTTAACCTGGGCAGTGTGATACGCTGAATTCAACTTGCTTGTTGGGCCATGCGAGTTCGTCGGACAAAGGGCACTACTTCGCCGACACGCCGTGAACCCCTCCATGGGGGCTCCGCTGCGCCATCCATGGCGCAGAGGGTACGGCGAAGCAGACACCCTTTGCCCTCCTTGTCAGGCACCGAGTTGACTGTCAGTATTCTGCAGACAGCTCTGCAACATCACGAAACGGCAGCGTGGATTACCGGAGCCGGCCATCAAATGCCAGGGATGGCATTTGCTGAGCGCCCCATGGATGGGCCTGAAGCGTGCCGGCGGAGCGTAACCGCGCTGTCGCTTCGCACTGCGTTCGCTCAGGCAATTTGCAACGATAAGTCGGGTAAAAGCCGAGAGAAAATAATGATACTGGAAACCTCATGACCCAACTGCTCGACCATACTTCTCTGCTTTATATTGTGATCCCCCTGCTCGGCCTGCTGGTGGGCAGCTTTCTTAATGTGGTGATTCACCGGCTGCCGCTGATGATGCAGCGAGAGTGGCAGCAGGAATGCGCCGCATTAAATGAACAGCCGGTGGTGGAGCAGGCTCCCTTTAATCTGTGTATGCCCCGCTCGCGCTGCCCGCACTGCGAACACCCGCTGGCGGCCAGAGATAATATTCCCCTGCTCAGCTGGCTGTGGCTGAAAGGCCGGTGCCGCTATTGCCGCGCGCCTGTTGCCAAACGTTATCCGCTGGTAGAGCTGACCTCGGCCCTGCTGGCAGGGCTGGTGCTGTGGCGCTTCGGGCCCGGAGCGCAACTGGTGGCGGCGCTGGTGTTCAGCTGGGTGCTGCTGTGCATGACCCTGATTGATCTCGATCATCTGCTGCTGCCCGATAACCTGACCCTGCCGCTGCTGTGGCTGGGCCTGCTGCTGAATGTGGGCGAACTGTTTGTATCCCTGCCGTCGGCGGTGATTGGCGCTGCGGCCGGTTACGGTATTTTATGGAGCCTGTTCTGGCTGTTTAAACTGGCCACCGGCAAGGAAGGCATGGGCTATGGTGACTTCAAACTGCTGGCTGCCATTGGTGCCTGGTTTGGCTGGCAAAGTCTGCTGCCGGTGCTGTTGCTGGCGTCCTTTACCGGTGCCGTGCTGGGCCTCGGCCTGATGGCATTGCGTCGCCTGAATGAAGATCGCGTGCTGCCCTTTGGTCCGGCGCTGGCACTGGGCGGCTGGTGTTATCTGATGTGGGGGACGGAAGTGGTGGACCTGTACTGGAGTATTGCGCTGTGACTTATGTAATTGGCCTGACCGGCGGCATTGGCAGCGGAAAAAGCACAGTAGCCAGCCTGTTTGCCGGGCTGGGCGCAGACATTATTGATGCCGATATTATCGCCCGTGAGGTGGTGGCCACCGGTGAGCCGGCACTGGCAGCCATTGCCGATCACTTCGGTGCCGAGGTGATCACCGCCAGCGGCGAACTGGACAGGCGCGCCCTGCGGGCCCGGGTGTTTGACAACCCGCAGGAAAAGGAGTGGCTGAACGCCCTGCTGCACCCAGTTATTCGCGAGCGCATGCTGGCCGCCTGTGCCGCCAGCACGTCACCTTACTGCCTGCTGGTGGTGCCCCTGCTGGTAGAAAATCAGCTTACCAGCCTGTGCCACCGGGTATTGGTGGTGGATGTCAGCCCGGACGTGCAACTGACCCGCACCATCAAGCGGGATAACAGCAATGAAGCACAGATTCGTGCCATTATGGCTGCCCAGGCCAGCCGGGAACAACGCCTGGCCGCTGCCGACGATATTATCAACAACAACAGCCCCGACCAGGCGGGGCTGCTGAAAGAAGTGCAGCGGCTGCACCAATACTATCTGGCCCTGGCTCAGACCATTACAGAATAACGCCGCCGCCTTCAGCGGTTTGCGTATTCTGTTTGGCCGGGGCACTGGTGGTGCGCTGGCGCGGGGCCGGCTTGCGGGCCGGGGCCTTGGCCGGACGCACTATCTGGCCTTTCTCCACCAGGCTGGCTTCTCCTTCCACCAGAGTGGCATAGGCCATTTTGGGCTTGACCGTGGTAATGCGAATTTTACCAATGGCCGCTTCATCCTGCCCCAGCACTTCGCCGGTGTAAGGATCCACCAGTTTTTCACCCAGGCTGTATACCGTAAAGTAGCTGCCGGATTTCAGGGTTTTACCACCCTGATTAATAATAATCCGGTCTCCGGTGACACTGATCACCCGCAGCGGATAGATATTATCCATCGACTCCTGGAAAATTTTGTTAACCGCCTGATTAATCAGACCATTCAGATTACCGTTGCTGGCACTCAGACTCACGGTATCGGACCATTTTACCTGCCGCGTGGGCACTTCAATAATCTGATAGCGCACCTTGAGCGCACTGCGGGCATAATGGTTTACCTCGCCGGTCATCGCGACCGTCTCGGACCAGCGCCGGGTGCTGGCATTCTGAACCTGACCAACCAGCATATAGTCCAGCCCCAGCACCTGCCCCATGCGTGCTTTTTCGGTCAGCGCCGTATCATCACTTTCCCACAGCTGACGTTCTTGCTGATAAGCCTGATCCTGCTCTCTGTCCAGCACCGCAAAACGGCGGCTTTGGGTATACAGATCCTGCAGCTCACGGCTGAAGGTGGCTCCATGACTGCCTTTAAACGGCAGCACGGCCAGCTTGCGCCGGCTGTCGGCAGACATGCCTGCGGGCTTGTAGCGCAGCACATTAACATGCAGCTCTACCCGGCAGCCGCCTTCATCACACTGCTGCGACAGCATCTGATAGCTGTCTACCATGCCTTTGGCGGCCATGCGGCCGTCACGCTGAGTGTGAGTCAGGCTTTCGGTCTCGCCGTTTTTCTTATGCAGCAGCTGCTCTACCTGCTGTGAGCTGTTGATATCTACGCCATTTACCTGACGCACTGCTTCTATCAGGGCATTTTCTACCGCCAGCTGCTCGGTAACGCCATGGCCGGTAACCTGTACCGGCGTCACATTTGCCTGAGCCATACCAGACAAAAATAATAAAGGCAGCAAGGCTGCCAGTAACCACTTTTTCATCACATCACCCTCAGAAGTCCGACACATCCATCATGTCCAGGCTGGCACCCTGATTGCTGCCGCCCTGATAGCCTGCCGCGCCTTTCTGCCCAGGCACCTTGCCGGCCTTGAAGGTACGCATGGCCTGCTCTTTCTGCGGATGCCAGGCCACCACCACGCCATTGATTTCGCGATCTGAAGTGGGATGCTTGTGAGTCCAGCGCTTGGCTACCTGCAGCCCCACCAGGCCTTTCACTGACGAGCTCATGCGCGACATTTGCCGGGTTTCCTTGAGCAGATTGGTGGTCAGCTCATCTACGGTTTCTTCACCTTCGTCCGTTTTGGTCACAGTGGCATGCTCTTCACGAGTCTGCCCCGTGGTGACTTCTGCACTGACAGTGCCATAGAGGTTATAGGCTTCGGAAATATGTGCATAAGCGGCCTGCTCGGCCTCAATAAAGGCAAAGTCACGGTTGTCGTTGCATTCTTCATAGTCCACCGGATTACAGCTGTTGCCGGCCATACCAAACGACACCAGCATGGGGTAACCCTGCTCGTCGTGCAGCAACTTGACGCCATATTCATACATCAGGTTGGCCTTGTTGGACTCAAGAAAGTTATCCAGATTAATGCCACGCTTTGCCGGCTCGGGCTGAACATGTCCTTTGCTCTCCTGTAAGGAAGCCAGCACATTCTTCATTTTATTGGAGGTCGACAACACCGCAGCCACGGCCGTTTTACCGTTGTCGTCGGTAATTTCAAACGTGCGGATGATCATGGCACCGCTGATTTCACCCCGTGAGCGAGTCCCCACAGTGCGGCTGATGGCCTTGCGCATCATCAGCTTGCGCTTGGACGGAGGCGCAGCATTATATTCCTGAGGATCCACGCCCAGCTCTACCAGCTTTTGGCTCAGTGACGCATCGGCTACCGCCACCACCTTGTCGAACATAGCTTCCAGTTTGCTGCTTTGCTGCAATTCTTCAGGCGTAAACTCCGGCTCTTTGCTGGTTTTAAACGCTTCCCGCATGACCTCGGACGAAATATCAATATAGAGCTCTTTGATTAAGGCTTCCCGCGCCTTGGTTTGCGCCTGCAGATAGGCAATGTTGCGGGCATCAGCCCAGTCCGGTGAGGTAGGCGCACGGCTGACATCAGCTACGCCATATTGCAGGAACACTTCCTGACCGCGCCCCTGACGCTGATAAGCCGCCTTGCGCTCACGCACATATTTGTCGGCCTGCTCCTGTACGTACAGATGGGCGTTATCAATGCCACGCTCGGCAGATTTTACAATTTCCAGCTCGGTCTGCGCCGGAGCCGCCGGCTCATCCACCACTTCTGCAGCCGGTGGCGGTGCCGTAACCGGTGCCGGTGCATTGGCCGGAGCAGGCTCATTCTGAGCGTGTGCGGCAGGAATCATGGCCAGCAGCAAACAGGCCGCAAGATACTGTTGTTTCATTCATTTATCCCTAAAAACAACGGGGCCATCAGGCCCCGTGCCATTACCAGGTAACAGTGCGGCTGTCACCGCGCTTGATGATGGGGTATTCGCCTTCCCAGTAGGCCAGGCCGTTTTCCAGATTGGTCAGGGTCAGCTGGAAGTAGTAGTCGGACTGCTGAGTACGGCGATCCACCCGGTTATTACGCTGAATGATTTTGCCGCTCAGGCTGAAGTCGGGGGCAATCACCGCATTGTTGCCCTTTACGGTGCTGCGTTTGACCATGGAGGATTTGCGCAGCTCACGCACCTGCTGGGTCATGGCGTCTTCCGGCCCGTTCAGACCGATGGCCGTGGTGGTAATGAATTTGCCGCTTTGCAGCAGGCTGACCCGGATTTTCTTGGTCAGCTGATCGGTATCAATACGCTGAGTGGTATCGTTGATCATGGAAGAGACCGCCATGACATAGCGGCCGCCCTGAGATGCCTTGGGGTGTACCAGCAGCGGGCTGGCAACCATGTCATCCACCGCCTGAGACGCCGCCTTCTCAAAGTCTTTATAATCCAGGCCCATCACTACTGTCTGGTCTTCACCCGGGTTAACATAATGGGCCGTAGTGGCACAGCCAGACAGGGCAGCCATCAGGATCACGGCGGACATTTGCTTTTTCATTGTGCTCTCTCTTGTATTTGCTTTTACAGATTCATCACTTCAACCTGGGGAGTTTGCATGGGCGAGGTTGCCTTTACATACACCAGGTGAAAGCGGCTTTCAGGATCCAGGGTGACATTCAGCGGCTGATCCAGCTCCGCAACCTTAATATCGAGTTTTCCATTTGCAGGGCGCTGCACCCGCGCCAGCTGCCACTCTTTGGGCAGTGCACTCCAGTCGCGAATATCAGCCCCGGTTGTGGCAGCCTGAGTCAGGCCGGCGGCCAGACCCAGCAGCTGGTTTTGATCCTGCAGCTGTTTCTGGGCCACGGTTTTAAGGGTGGCGCGAATGACTTCGCGGCTCAGAATGTAGGGAAACTCGGTTTTAAACTCGGCCTGAATAATGCGGTCCATGCTGGCCAGAGGGCGGGTTTTTACCGGGCCCATCTGCAGATTGCTGAAAGCCGGCTCACGGTCTACCAGCTTAGGCAAGGCAATACCGCTGTAACTGACATTGGAGGTGAGCACAAACAGCGGCAAATCAATGCGGAACTCTTCTTTTTTGCTGCCCAGACCGTTTTCAAACAACACCCACACAGTGGGTTTCTGGCGCTCCATCGACTGACCACGGCGCAGCGCATTGGCCATGTTCATGTCGGTTTTCACATCGGCGTGCTTGGTCAGTCCATATACTCGCTTGAAACTGTCATGGGCCTTGCTGTAATCACTCTTGTCCTGAGCCTTGAGCATGAAATACAGTCCATGCATATAAGTAGCAAAGGGGTTTACATAACCGTCGTAGGCCTGCCACTCAGACAAGTCAACGCCCTGCTGGGCCAGTAACGGATCGGCCGCTTCCAGCGTGCGATTTACGTTTTCCTTATCGACTTTTTCTTCTTCCTCGGCCAGCTCTTCTTTCTGTGCTGCAATTTTGGCGGCGAAATGTTCCGCGGCACGGCGTTGCCGGTCTTCAGTGCGGTTCCACTCAATACGGGCATTGGCATAGTCGCCCTGTGCCATAAAGTTAAGGGCTTTATAGGTATTGAGCATGACGCCGTCATACTGGGTCTGGGTATAACTGGTAATGCTGTCATTCACCAGCATGGAGCCGGCAAGCTCAACGCCCTGCATCAGCACATGCTTGGTATCTTCATCCTTCATGCCGTGCTCGGCCTGATCAAACAGGCTGTTGGAGCGGGCGTATATTTTCTCCTGGCGCATCAGGCTGGCTGCCTGCAGTGACCATAACAGGTCATCGGCCCTGCCTGTGTCATCCAGACCTGAGTGCTGCTCGGCAATGGCAAGCGCATCGAGACTGCGGCCTTCAGCCAGCGCCTGGTCAAAATCACCGAATTTGTTTTTCTGATAAGCCGTCGTACAACCAGACAGCAGCAATATGCCTGCCAGGGCGAAGGGAAATTTTCCTGCGAGGGGATTCATTATGCGCTCTTCCGTGCGTTTTTAATTAAAGTTAATAAGTGCGTCTGAAACTGACGCAGCATATTAAACACAAAAAGAGGACCTGTTTGAACTGTTCGTTAGTATTAAAATGATATTGTTGCGATGAAATATCAGAAATTAAGCAAAAAATCGCCATATAGAAGAAAAGTGCAACACAGAACTGCTTACATAACGAAACAGGGCCGGCAATGCCGACCCTGTTACTTGAGCGCAGGAATAACCTTGCGTTATGACGTACGGGTAAAAATCAGATCCCAGACGCCGTGACCCAGTCGGTGGCCGCGCTGTTCAAACTTGGTCAGCGGGCGGTAATCGGGGCGCGGCATATAGTCGCCGGAAGCAGCAGCATTGGTATAACCCGGCGCGGCCTGCATCACTTCCAGCATATGTTCAGCGTAGTTTTCCCAGTCGGTGGCCATGTGGAATTCACCGCCGATTTTCAGCTTGCTGCGCACCATTTCCACAAACTCGGGGCGTACTATGCGGCGTTTGTGATGACGTTTTTTGTGCCAGGGATCCGGGAAAAACAGCTGCACTCTGTCCAGGCTCTGCTCGGGCAGCATTTGTTCAAATACTTCCACCGCATCGTGGCACATCACCCGCAGGTTGGTCAGACCGGCTTCCGCCGCGCCCATTAAACAGGCACCCACACCCGGCGTGTGCACTTCAATACCGATAAAGTCCTGCTCCGGCGCCGCTGCGGCCATTTCCACCAGGGATCCGCCCATACCAAAGCCGATTTCCAGCACCCGCGGCGCGCTCCGGCCAAATACCGTGTCCAAATTCAGCAGTTCACCGCTGAACTCGATGCCCATCACCGGCCATTGCTCTGCCATGGCTTTTTCCTGCCCCTTGGTCAGGCGGCCTTCCCGGCGCACAAAACTGCGAATTTTACGTTTGCGCAGCTCTTCTTCGGTCTGGGCGGGCTTGTGTTCTGTCATTCTGTTTCTCCGGCGAGCAATGAAGTGCGAATTATCCAAAGTTAGGGCCAAGGTGCAAGCCGAAATGCACCGGCAAAAAAAGTAGCTGTTTTTTAGCCGCTTTCAAAAAAAACACCATGCTGTTGCTGCCATTACCAAAAAAATCAACGGGGTCCGCCGCCTAGACTGAAAACATCAGCAAGCAACCCGAACAATGCAGGAGATCGCTTATGACCGCCATGGAACGCCTTATGCCCAACGGCAAAGTGACCGATGCCCTTATGCCCTACCTGCAAGACCCGCGTCTGGTGCGGGAGCTGGCCTACATTAACGGCCAGTGGGTGCACAGCCATCCTGATTTGCCGGTGTTCAATCCGGCCACCGGTGATGTGATTGGTCATGTGCCCGAGCTTGACGCCGGGCATGCCACTCAGGCGGTGGATGCAGCGCAGTCCGCTTTTGGCCCCTGGGCCGGCCTGCAAGCCGATGAAAGAGCCGCCCTGCTGCTGCGCTGGCATGACCTTATTCTGGAGAATAAAGAAGATCTGGCCATCCTGATGGTGCTGGAGCAGGGCAAGCCACTGCAGGATGCCAGAGGCGAAATTGATTATGGCGCTTCTTTTATTCGCTGGTTTGCCGAAGAGTGCCGACGCGCCTATGGCGACACCATTCCAGGCCATATTGCCGGTGCACAGCTGTTTACCCTGCGCGAGCCGGCCGGAGTGGCGGCATTGATCACGCCCTGGAACTTTCCTCATGCCATGATCACCCGCAAGGCTGCGGCCGCTCTGGCCATTGGCTGCACTGTGGTGATTAAGCCTGCCAAAGAAACACCTTTTTCAGCCCTGGCGCTGGCAGAGCTGGCAGAGCGGGCCGGCTTTGCCCCCGGGGTTATCAATGTGCTCACCGGCCCGGGCAAGACGCTGGGCGATGCTCTGTGCGCCGACAACCGGGTGCGGGCGCTGTCGTTTACCGGCTCTACCGGGGTGGGCAAGCAACTGCTGCAAGCCTGCGCCGGCACCGTAAAGAAATGCGCCATGGAGCTGGGCGGCAATGCGCCCTTTATTGTGCTGCCCGATATGGATATACAGGAAGCCGCCAAAGCGGCCGTGGCCGCCAAGTTTCAGACCGCCGGTCAGGATTGCCTGGCCGCCAACCGCATTCTGGTGCCCCAAAGCCAGTATGAAGAGTTTCTTGATGCCTTTGCCGGCGAAATGGCGCGCATTCGGGTGGGTAACGGCCTCACCGCCGGCACCACCATGGGGCCGCTTATCCACCGCAAGGCTGCGGATAATGCCCAACGTCTGGTGGACGATGCGCTGACCAAGGGTGCCCGGCTGTTTGCGGGCAGCCAGCAGGCCGTGCCCGGTGAAAACTTTTTTATGCCGGTGCTGCTGGCGGATGTAACGCCTGCCATGCGGGTGTTTCGCGAAGAAACCTTCTGTCCGGTCGCCGCCGTACTGCCTTATTCAAATACAGACGAGGTGCTGGCCCTGGCCAACGACACTGAATATGGCCTGGCCGCCTACATATTTGGCCATGACCAACGGCTGATCTGGCCACTGCTGCGCGGACTTGAGTTCGGCATGGTGGCGGTGAACTCGGTAAAAATGACCGGCCACAACATTCCCTTTGGCGGCATCAAACATTCGGGCCTGGGCCGGGAAGGCAGCCGCCACGGCTTTGATGATTTCAGCAACATAAAATACACCTGCCTGGGCGGGCTTTAATCGCGTATTTTTGAAGGAGGTCTATCATGACCATCAACTCTCAGAAGTGGCTTGAAACCGATCGCAACACCATTTTTCATGCCTCCACTCCTCTTGGGCAGTATGCCCGGGGCGAAATGGGCGGACGCATTATTACCGGGGCCGAAGGCATTCGCATTAAAGACTCGGACGGCACTGAACTGATTGACGCCTTTGCCGGCCTCTATTGCGTCAATATCGGCTATGGCCGCATGGAAATGGCCGAGGCCCTGTATGAGCAGGCCAAAAAGCTGGCCTATTACCACACCTATGTGGGCCACAGCAACGAAGCGCTGATTGAGCTGTCACAGCGCATTATCAACAAAGCACCAGCGGGCATGAGCAAGGTGTACTACGGCCTGTCGGGCAGTGATGCCAACGAAACCCAGATCAAACTGGTGTGGTACTACAACAACGTGCTAGGCCGGCCGCAGAAGAAAAAAATCATCTCCCGGGAGCGGGGTTATCATGGCTCTACCATCGCATCCGGCTCCCTCACCGGCCTGCCGCTGTTTCATGCTCACTTTGACTTGCCGCTGGAGCGCATTCATCACACGGCGGCCCCCTGTTACTACCGTCGTGAAGACAGTGCCATGAGCGAGCAGGACTTCTCCCGCTGGTGTGCCGGGCAGCTGGAAGCCAAAATTCTGGCGGAAGGGCCGGATACGGTGGCCGCGCTGATCGCCGAGCCGGTGCTGGGCACAGGAGGCATAGTGCCGCCGCCGGCGGGTTACTGGGCCGAAATTCGCAAGGTGCTCGATAAATATGAAGTACTGCTGATTGCCGATGAAGTGGTGTGCGGCTTTGGCCGGCTGGGGGCCGAGTTTGGCTCCATTTATTACGATATGCAGCCGGATCTGATGACCATTGCCAAGGGCCTGACCTCGGCCTATCAGCCGCTGTCCGGCGTGATAGTGGGAGACAGAGTCTGGCAGACCCTGGAGCGGGGCACCGACGACTGGGGCGCTATCGGCCATGGCTATACCTATTCCGGTCATCCCATGGGGGCAGCGGCGGCATTGTGCAACCTGGATATTATTGAGCGGGAAAACCTGGTAGGCAACGCCGAAACGACCGGTGCTCACCTGCAGCAGCGCATGCAGGCGGCCTTTGCTCATCATCCGCTGGTAGGGGACTGCCGCGGCATAGGCCTGCTGGCGGCACTGGAGTTTTCTGCCGATCCGGCCAAGCGTACGCCGCTGGATCCTGCCCTCAAGGTAGGCCCGCGCATTGCTGCCGCCTGTCTGGAGCAGGGGCTGATTGCCCGTGCCATGCCCCACGGCGATATTCTGGGCTTTGCCCCGCCGCTGGTGGTCACTCCGGACGACATTGACGATATCGTTGCCCGTACCGAAAAGGCGGTGAACAAGGTGACTGACGAGCTGGTGCGTAACGGTGAATGGCGACCGGCCAGGGATTGAAGTTCAAAAAAAGTGAAGGGTGAACAGTGAAGAGTGAAAAAGGCCTGTCAGTGACAGGCCTTTTGTGTTTTTAGCGCACCGGTGCTGCACGAAGCAGCGGCAGGGATTACCGGAGCCAACCGTCACATGCCATGGAAGGCATGTGCCGAGCGTCCCATGGATGGGCTTGAAGCGTGTTGGCGCAGGTAACCCTACCGATGTTTCGCATGACGGACTCTACTCTCCTGTTAACGCTGCGGACGCAGGGTCGGGAACAGGATGACATCACGAATGGTGTGAGAGTCGGTCAGCAGCATCACCAGACGGTCGATGCCGATGCCCTGGCCGGCGGTAGGCGGCAGGCCGTGCTCCAGCGAGGTCACATAGTCCTCGTCGTAGAACATGGCTTCGTCGTCACCGGCGTCCTTCTGCTCCACCTGATCGCGGAAACGCTGAGCCTGATCTTCGGCGTCGTTCAGCTCGGAGAAGCCGTTGGCGATCTCGCGGCCACCGATAAAGAACTCGAAGCGGTCGGTGATGCTCGGGTCGTCGTCGTTACGACGAGCCAGCGGTGATACTTCCGCCGGATATTCGGTAATGAAGGTCGGCTGGATCAGGCGGTGTTCGGCGGTCTCTTCAAAGATCTCGGTGATCACGCGGCCCAGGCCCCAGGTTTTTTCAACCTTGATCTTGAGATCCTTGGCCACTTCACAGGCACCTTCAAAGGTTGCCAGCTGGTCCAGGGTCACTTCCGGGTTGTACTTGAGGATGGCGTCTTTCATGCTCAGGCGCGCGAACGGCTTGCCGAAGTCAAAGGTCTCCTCGCCATACTGCACTTCGGCGCTGCCCAGCACCTCAGTAGTAACAGTGCGCAGCATTTCCTCGGTGAAGTCCATCAGGTCACGGTAATCGGCGTAGGCCCAGTAGAACTCCATCATGGTGAACTCGGGGTTGTGCCGGGGCGACAGACCTTCGTTACGGAAGTTACGGTTGATCTCAAACACCTTCTCGAAACCGCCCACCACCAGCCGCTTCAGGTACAGCTCGGGGGCGATACGCAGGTACATGTCCAGATCCAGCGCATTGTGATGGGTGATAAAGGGACGGGCCGAGGCACCACCCGGAATCACCTGCATCATGGGAGTTTCCACTTCCATGAAGCCGTGGTCGTTCATAAAGCTGCGAATGGCGGCCATCACTTTTGAGCGCACCATGAAGGTCTTACGGGAGTCTTCGTTGGTGATCAGATCCAGGTAACGCTGACGGTAGCGGGTTTCCTGGTCGGACAGACCGTGGAATTTCTCCGGCAGCGGGCGCAGGGCCTTGGTCAGCAGCTGAAAACGGTCCATGTTGACGTAGAGGTCGCCCTTGCCGGACTTGTGCAGGGTGCCGGTCACGCCGATGATGTCACCGATGTCGAGGCCACTGTACTGATCCTTGATCAGCTTCTGGGCATCCTTGGTGGCGTAGGCCTGAATACGGCCGGACATGTCCTGCAGGGCCAGAAAGGGGCCGCGCTTGGCCATAATGCGGCCGGCCACCGAGGCTACCTTACCCAGCGATTCCAGGGTCTCTTTATCGTGCTCACCGAATTCGGCCTGCAAATCGGCGGCCAGATGCTCCCGGCGAAAGTCGTTGGGGTGACCGTTGGCGGGGCAGTCCTTGCGGATCTGCTCCAGCTTGGCACGGCGCTCGGCAATGAGCTTGTTCTCGTCTTGTTGCTGCTCTGTCGTCATGATTAAGCCTTGTTTGAATCTTTTTATTTACAGCCCGGACTTGAGGCTGGCTTCAATAAACTTGTCCAGATCACCGTCCAGCACCGCCTGGGTGTTGCGGGTTTCCACGCCGGTGCGCAGATCCTTGATGCGGGCGTCGTCCAGCACGTAGGAGCGGATCTGGCTGCCCCAGCCAATGTCGGACTTGCTGTCTTCCAGCGCCTGTTTCTCGGCATTCTGCTTTTGCAGCTCCAGCTCATAGAGCTTGGCTTTCAGCTGCTTCATGGCCTGATCGCGGTTTTTGTGCTGAGAGCGGTCATTCTGACACTGCACCACCACGCCAGTCGGCTCATGAGTAATACGTACCGCCGAGTCGGTCCGGTTTACGTGCTGACCACCGGCACCGGATGCCCGGTAGGTATCGATGCGCAGATCCGCCGGATTAACCTCAATTTCGATATCATCGTCAATTTCCGGATACACAAAGGCAGAGCAGAAAGAGGTGTGACGACGACCGCCGGAGTCGAACGGAGATTTACGCACCAGACGGTGCACACCAGACTCGGTGCGCAGCCAGCCATAGGCATATTCACCGGAAAAACGCACTGTGGCAGACTTGATGCCGGCCACTTCCCCTTCCGACAGTTCGATGATCTCGGTTTTAAAGCCGCGGGCCTCACCCCAGCGCAGATACATGCGCAGCACTATGTTGCACCAGTCCTGGGCTTCAGTACCGCCGGAGCCGGACTGTAAATCGAGATAGCAGTCTGACGCGTCCTGCTCACCGGAAAACATGCGACGGAATTCCAGATCCTCAAGCTTTTTCTCAAGGCCCGCCAGGTCGGATTTGGCTTCTTCGAAGGTGTCTTCGTCTTCTTCTTCTACCGCCAGCTCCACCAGCTCGCCAATGTCGGCAATACCCCGGTCCAGCTCTTCCAGGGTTTCCACCACGGTTTCCAGGGCGGATCTTTCCTTACCCAGTGCCTGGGCGCGCTCGGGCTGATTCCATACATCCGGCTGTTCCAGCTCGGCGTTTACTTCTTCCAGACGCTCTTTTTTGGCGTCATAGTCAAAGGTACCCCCTAAGAAGCTGCGCCCGTTCAGACAGCTCCTTAAGTTTGTTGTACACAGGGTTTGTTTCAAACATGGACTGACAGACTCTCTGTTTACTAAGTGAGTGGACTTGGCGCTTGGCCAAATAAGGCGGCTATTCTACCCAAAAGCTGCCCAAAACGCAGCCATACCGATGATTTTCATCCGCAAACAGGCACCCTTTTGGCATCAAAATATTCACCTGCCTTTCCTGCACTGTGGCGATCTTGTGCTAATACTCTAAATGGCATGCCGTTTTATGCCCCCAATGCATAACGCAATCGTTTAATCGCCAACAAGAGGATGTGTTTATGACAGGCAAAGGAACAGCAGCGATTCTGATGGCCGGCACCCTGCTGGCCGCCCCCCTTCAGGCCGCCACCCTGGATGAAGTAAAGCAACGGGGAGAGCTGAAATGCGGTGTAAACAGCGGTCTGCCGGGTTTCTCCAACCCCGATGACAAGGGCGTATGGAAAGGCCTGGATGTGGATCTGTGCCGGGGCATTGCCGCCGCCATCTTCAACGATGCCGGCAAGGTGCAGTACATTCCGCTCAACGCCAAGGAGCGCCTCACCGCCCTGCAGTCGGGTGAGATTGATGTGCTGTCGCGCAATACCACCTGGACCTCCAGCCGCGATACTGAACTTGGTATCAACTTTACCGGCGTCAACTACTACGACGGTCAGGGCTTTCTGATTAACAAAAACCTGGGCGTCAGCAGCGCCAAGGAGCTGGATGGTGCCGCCATCTGTATTCAGTCGGGCACCACCACAGAGCTGAACGTGGCAGACTATTTCCGCCGCAACGGCATCGGCTACAGCGCCGTTGTGTTCGACACGTCCGAGCAGACGGTACAGGGGCTGGAAGCGGGGCGCTGTGACGTGCTGACCTCGGATCTGTCCCAGCTTTATGCCCTGCGCATCAAGCTGTCCAAACCCGATGATGCTGTGGCACTGCCCGAGGTCATTTCAAAAGAGCCGCTGGGGCCTTCGGTACGGCAGGGAGATGATCAATGGTTTAATGTGGTCAAATGGACTCACTTTGCCATGGTCAATGCCGAAGAGCTGGGCATTACCAAAGCCAATGTAGACAGCATGAAGACCAGCGAAAACCCGGACGTTCGCCGCCTGCTGGGCCTGGAAGCCGACTTCGGCAAGGGCATGGGGCTGGATAAGGACTGGGCCTATCGCATCATTAAACAAGTAGGTAACTACGGCGAAATCTTTGAGACCAACGTGGGTCAGAGCTCGCCGCTGAAAATTGACCGCGGCCTGAACGCGCTCTGGACCGAAGGCGGCCTGCAATACGCGCCACCGGTACGTTAATGCCGGCACGGGCTGCTGCGGCAGCCCGTTACTCACAGGTGCCAGTGTCATATTCAAGGATGAAGCCATGTCGTCACCGCTCAAGCCTGCCTCCCCTTCGGTAAAGTTCTGGCGCGATCCTGCCAAGCGGGCGCTGCTGTTTCAGGTAGTACTGCTGTGCGCCGTGGCCGCCTTTATCGGATTTATTGTTAACAACACCCTTAATAACCTCAGTACTCGCGGCATTACCACCGGCTTTGGCTTTCTGGATGATCCTGCCGGTTTTGCCATTGCCCAGTCACTGATCCCCTACGCCGAAACCGACACCTATGGCCGCACTTTTGTAGTGGGCCTGCTTAATACGCTGCTGGTCTCGTTTCTCGGCATTATCGGTGCCACTGTGCTGGGCTTTATCATTGGGGTGGCGCGGCTGTCACCCAACTGGCTGATCGCCCGGCTGGCCTCGGCCTATGTGGAGTTGTTCCGCAACCTGCCATTGTTGCTGCAGATGTTTTTCTGGTATTTCGCCGTGCTGCGTACCCTGCCCGGCCCACGCAACAGTCTGAGCCTGAATGACAGCGCCTTTCTTAATGTGCGCGGCCTTTATTTACCAGAGCCTCTGCCCGGTGCGGGTTTTCACTGGATCTGGCTGGCGCTGTTGCTGGCCCTGGCCTTTTCTTTCTGGCTGATCCGCTTTAATCACCGTCGCCAGGAAGCCACAGGGCGGCGACTGCCTGCCTGGTGGATCAGTATCGGGCTGATACTGGCCCTGCCCGGTCTGACCTTTGTCGCACTGGGCGCACCGCTGGAATGGAACTATCCTGAGCTGCGCGGCTTTAACTTTCGCGGCGGCATGACCATTATTCCCGAGTTTCTTGCTCTGTGGCTCTCACTGACGGTGTATACCGCCGCTTTTATTGCGGAAATTGTCCGCTCCGGTATTCAGGCTATTTCTCACGGCCAGACCGAGGCCGCTCATGCGCTTGGCATTAAAGACAGCCTGACACTGCGGCTGGTTATTATTCCTCAGGCCATGCGGGTCATTATTCCGCCACTGACCAGCCAGTACCTTAATCTGACCAAGAACTCATCTCTGGCCACCGCCATCGGTTATCCGGATCTGGTCTCGGTATTTGCCGGCACCACCCTTAACCAGACCGGTCAGGCTATTGAAGTCATAGCCATCACCATGCTGGTGTATCTCACCATCAGCCTGCTGGTGTCTTTCTTTATGAACTGGTTTAACAACCGCATGGCGCTGGTGGAGAGGTAAGCATGTATAAAGATACCCTGACCCCGGAGCGTCCGGCACCGGTTTCCAGCAAAGGGCTGCCCGGCTGGCTCAGAGCCAACCTGTTTTCCGGCCCGCTCAATACGGCAGTGACCCTGCTCGGCCTTTATGCCCTCTATCTGATACTGGTCCCCGTGATTGACTGGGCCATTATCAGCGCCGACTGGACCGGCAGCAGCCGTAACGACTGTACCGGTGACGGGGCCTGCTGGGTGTTTATCAGCGCCCGGCTGCAGCAGTTTATTTACGGCTTTTATCCGGATTCAGAACTGTGGCGCATCAATCTCACCTTTGTGCTTTTTGTGGCGCAGCTGCTGTGGCTGGCCCTGCCCCGCATGCCGGGCAAAATGTGGCTGGCTCCTTTTATGGTGGTGGTGTTTCCGGTCATCGCCTGGGTGCTGCTTTATGGTGGCTGGTTCGGTCTGGCAGAAGTACCCACTCACCGCTGGGGCGGCCTGACCCTGACCCTGATACTGGCAGTAGTAGGCATTACCGCCGCCCTGCCTATCGGTACCCTGCTGGCACTGGGGCGGCGCTCGGATATGCCCATAGTGCGCAGCCTGTCGGTGGTATTTATCGAGTTCTGGCGGGGCGTACCGCTGATTACCGTGCTGTTTATGTCGTCGGTGATGCTGCCACTGTTTGTACCCGAGGAGCTGACCCTCGACAAGCTGGTGCGGGCCATGATTGGCATCATTTTTTTCCAGTCTGCCTATATGGCAGAAGTGGTGCGCGGTGGCCTGCAGGCCATTCCCAAGGGTCAGTATGAAGCTGCCGAAGCGTTAGGGCTGAATTACTGGAAAATGATGGTGCTGATAGTACTGCCCCAGGCGCTGAAGCTGATGATACCGGGCATAGTGAATACCTTTATTGCCCTGTTCAAGGATACCAGCCTGGTGCTGATTATCGGCCTGTTCGACCTGCTGGCCATAGTACAGTCGGGGCTGGCAGACCCCAACTGGCTGGGCTTTGCCACAGAAGGATATGTGTTTGCCGGTCTGGTTTTCTGGATTTTCTGCTATGGCATGTCCAAATACAGTCAGTATCTGGAACGCAAGCTGCACACCGGCCATCACAAACGTTAGTGGAGTAAGTACATGGATGCACAGCAACAGGAATACATGGTTACCCTGCAGGGCGTGAACAAATGGTATGGGGATTTTCATGTACTGCGGGACATCGATCTGACCGTGACCAAGGGCGAGCGCATCGTAATTTGCGGCCCGTCCGGATCGGGCAAGTCTACCCTTATTCGCTGTATTAACCGGCTGGAAGAGCACCAGCAGGGCGATATTATCGTGCGCGGCACGCCACTGACCAACGACGTAAAAAACATTGAAACCATTCGCCGGGAAGTGGGCATGGTGTTTCAGCACTTTAATTTGTTTCCGCACTTAACCGTGCTGGAAAACTGCACTCTGGCCCAGATTTGGGTGCGTAAAACTCCCCGCCGGGAAGCAGAAGAAATCGCCATGAAACTGCTGACCCGGGTCAAGATTGAAAGTCAGGCCAAAAAGTATCCGGGTCAGCTTTCCGGCGGCCAGCAGCAGCGGGTAGCCATTGCCCGCAGCCTGTGCATGAACCCGGAAATCATGCTGTTTGACGAGCCTACCTCGGCGCTGGATCCGGAAATGATCAAGGAAGTGCTGGATGTGATGATAGAGCTGGCGGAAGAAGGCATGACCATGATGTGCGTGACTCACGAAATGGGCTTTGCCCGCACCGTGGCCGACAGAGTGATTTTTATGGATGCCGGTCAGATTATTGAAGAAAACGATCCCGAAACCTTTTTTCACCATCCGCAGTCGGAACGGACCAAACTGTTTCTCAGTCAGATCCTGGGCAACTGAGACCAGCAAAGGCTGCAGTGCAACATGCTGCAGCCCAACTTTTTTACAGCACAAGATTTCACTTAAGTTGCGGTGTGCTCAGCCGATAAGTGTATTGCCTCCCCAACCCGGAATAACAAGATGCAAAACCTTAAATTAAAGCACAAGATACTGCTGAGTTTTGTCGTAGCAATTGTGCTCACCGTGGCTGCGATCAGCACCATGAGTTTTATCAGCCTTAAAGACAAACTCTATAGTGACAGCCAGCATTCGGTGGCAGCCATGGCCGAAAAGGAAACAGGCCGGGTTTCTGACTGGCTTGCCATGCGTCAGGGCATGCTGACTGCAGCCAGCAAGCAACTGGGAGACAATCCGCATCCGGCCCTGCAGCTGATTGAAGAAGCCGGTGATTTTCAGCTGGCCTATTTTGGCACCAGCAGCGGTATTATGCTGGACGCTCACCCAAGGGATCGCAGCGGCTACGACCCCCGTACCCGTCCCTGGTACCAGCTGGCACAGCAGGAAAATCGTGCCGTAGTAACCGCCCCCTATGAAGATGCCACCTTTGGCGGCACTGTGGTCACCCTGGCCGAGCCGGTTAACCGCGGCCCCTGGCAGGGCGTGATTGCCGCCGATGTGGCCATTACCAGCCTGATTGAAAGCGTGAATGCCATTCGCCTGCCCGCCGAAGGCTACGCCATTATGCTGAGTCAGGATGGTACATTAATCGCCCATCGTGATGCCAAACTGGCCCTGCAGCCCTCAACAAAAATTGATCAGGAGCTGAGCGCTGCCAACCTGAGCCGCTGGCAAAAGACCCCTGAAATGCACCCTGTCAGTCTGAATAACACCGACAAGCTGGTGTATGCCGAAGCCATTCCCGACAGTGACTGGCAGCTGCTGTTTGTGCTCGACAAGGCCGCGCTGGAAGCGCCCCTCAGTGCTCAGCTGTGGCGTCAGCTGGGTATCTCTGTTCTGGTCACCATTGCTGCTGTTGTCCTTATCAGCCTGCTGTTGCAATACCTGCTCGGTCCGCTGGTCAGAGTATCCCGGGGGCTGGAGCAGATCGCTGATGGCAAAGGTGATCTGACACAGCGCATTGAGCTGCACAGCAAAGACGAAGTCGGTCTGCTGGCCAGCAACTTCAACCGCTTTGTCGCCAGCCAGGCCGAGCTGATCAAGGATATCCGCCATCAGGCAGAAGAACTTGGCAGCAGTGCCGAACAGGCTTCGGTACGGGCCAACCAAAGCGTCACCGAGCTGGGCCGGGCCCAGCAGGAAGTCACTCAGGTGGCTACCGCCGTGACCGAGATGGCTTCTGCTACTCAGGAAATTGCCCATAATGCCGAACAGACGGCCACTGCGGCTCAGCAGTCGAGTTCCAGCACCGAGCAGGGCAAACAACTGGTACACAAAACCCGCGATTCAATTTTCACGCTGGCCAAGGAAATGGAGCAGGCCGCGGCGGTCATCACCCGCCTGGATCAGCATGCTCACGACATATCCAGCGTGCTGGCCACCATTCAGGGCGTAGCTGAGCAAACCAACCTGCTGGCCCTGAACGCCGCCATTGAAGCGGCCCGTGCCGGTGAGCAGGGCAGAGGCTTTGCGGTGGTGGCTGATGAAGTACGGGTGCTGTCCCAGCGCACTCATGCTTCCACCGAGGAAATTCAGGGCACCATAGGCACGCTGCAGCAGGCCACCGGTGAGGCGGTGAAACTGATGCAGACCAGCCGCAATATGGCCGAACTGAGTGCAGAAGATGCCGAAGCCGCAGCGCAGGCGCTGGAGGAAATTACCGCTGCAGTAGGATTGATTTCAGATATGGCCAGCCAGATTGCTACCGCCGCGGAAGAGCAGAGCCAGGTGACCGGGGAAATTACCCAGAACACGACCGCCATCAAGGATGCCTCTGACGAGCTGGCCAACGATGCCGAACAGTCTTTGCAGCAGTCCAAGGATCTGCATCAGCAGGCCGGTGAGCTCAAGGGACTGGTCAGCGCCTTTCGAGTATAAATAACACAGGCAGCGCCGGCTGCCTGTGTTTTACTTCACGATAGTGGTGCCAGCCGCTCCACCAGCAGTTGCAGCTGGCGTCGCCCCTTCCATTCATTCACATCCGGCTTGTACACCAGCTGCACTTTCTGAATGGCGGCATTGGGCCAGATACCCAAGTCCACATTAAAGGCGATAGCATCGATCACGGTGCGCCCTTCGTCCGGGCTGAGCACCAGCTTGAGGTGTTTGTCGCCCACCAGCCGCTGCTGAATAATGCGAAACTCACCGTCGAATACCGGCTCGGGAAACGCCTGTCCCCAGGGGCCGGCAAAGCGCAGCTGCTCCGCCAGCTCCAGATTCAGCTCGTTCACGCTCAGCTCGCCGTCACTTAAAATTTCACCGGCCAGCAGCTCGGGGCTGACCCACTCATCCACCATTTGCTCAAAAGCGGCCTTGAACGGCGTTAAGGCGTTTTTGGTCAAAGACAGCCCGGCGGCCATGGCATGACCACCGAACTTGGTGATAAGTCCGGGATGACGGGTGTTGATGGCATCAAGCAAATCGCGCAGGTGCACGCCGGGAATGGAGCGGCCCGAGCCTTTCAGCTCATCGTCGCCGGCCTCGGCAAAAGCGATCACCGGGCGGTAATACTGCTCCTTGATGCGCGAAGCCACCAGCCCCACCACGCCCTGATGCCAGTCGTCCTGATGCAGTACCAGCCCGGACGGCAGTGCGCCATCACTGATGCGCACCCTGGCCAGGGTAGCAAGGGCTTCCTGCTGCATGCTGGCCTCAATGGCCTTGCGTTCACGGTTCAGCTCATCCATCTGCGCTGCCAGCCGGCGGGCTTCATTAATATCGTCACAGAGCAGACAAGCCACGCCCATGGACATATCATCCAGCCGGCCCACCGCATTGAGCCTCGGCCCGAGGGCAAAGCCCAGATCAGACGCTACCAGCCGCTGCTGATTGCGTCCGGAAATATCAATTAATGCCTGAATGCCAGGGCGTAGCCGGCCGGCGCGCATGCGCTGCAGCCCCTGATGCACCAGCACCCGGTTGTTACCGTCCAGGGCCACCACATCGGCCACCGTGCCCAGTGCAACCAGATCGAGATAATCCGCCATATTGGGCGGGCGAATGCCCTGCTGCTCAAACCAGCCCTGCTCACTCAGGGCCGAGCGCAGCGCCAGCAGCAGGTAAAAAGCCACCCCTACCCCGGCCAGGTTTTTGGAAGGAAAATCACAGCCGCTCTGATTAGGATTGACGATGGCGTCGGCATCGGGAACGTTTTCACCGGGCAGGTGATGGTCGGTCACTATGACCTCCATGCTTGCGGCTTTGGCTGCCGCCACGCCGCTGATGCTGGAAATGCCGTTATCCACGGTGATCAGCAGCTCGGCCCCCAGCTTTTGTGCTTCTTCCACCACCTGCGGACTCAGACCATAGCCGTAGTCAAAACGGTTGGGCACCAGATAATCCACGGCTTGCGCCCCCATGGCCCGCAAGCCGTGCACCATCAGCGCCGAGCTGGTGGCACCGTCACAGTCAAAGTCGCCCACTATCAAAATGCGGCGCTGGTTTTTCAGGGCGGCAGCCAGCAGACGCACCGCTTCACCCATGCCCTTGAGCACCGGCTTGTGCAGATTGCCCGCCTGTAAATTCAGCTGCTCCGGCGTGGTGACACCCCGGCTGGCATACAGCCGCTGCAGTAAAGGAGAAAGGCTGGCAGGCAGCTGATGAGCCACCGGCTCACGCCGGCGAATGGGCAAAGCAGAGAAGGATGACATGAATAATACTGGCTGTTTAAACAGGGGAAACACACTAACCGCACCCGGTGAAATTTGCAACGCTCCGACCGCCTTCGGCGGAGCTGTAAGCCGTAAGCTATCAGCTGTAAGTTGCTCAGGTGGTGCTAATAGATTCGGGGTTGTGCCTGCAGCTTTTTCCTGTCGGTGTTGTGGATTTGTGCCAGCTAAAGCGGCACCTACACCTACACCTACACCTACCTACTGTCAGCCATTATATAAACGCAGGCACGGCGCAGTGCCTCCAGCCATACCACTTAAGGCTTATAGCTGACAGTTCAAGCTCCCCCGAAGGGGTCATCCGCGGGGGTGGTGCTCTTCATGCAAGGCATTGAGGCGGTGGGTGGCCACATGGGTATAGATTTGGGTAGTGGAGAGATCCGAGTGGCCCAGCAGCATTTGTACCACCCGCAGGTCGGCTCCGTGGTTAAGCAGATGAGTGGCAAAGGCATGGCGCAGGGTGTGGGGCGACAGCTCCTGAGTAATGCCGGCGCGCAGGGCGTAATGCTTGATGCGGTGCCAGAAGGTCTGCCGGGTCATCTGCCGGGCCCGGCGGGACGGAAACACCACGTCTGACGCCTGCTCGCCCAGCAGCGCTGCCCTGCCCTCTTTTAAAAAACGGCTTAACCAGTGAAGGGCTTCTTCGCCCATGGGGACCAGCCGCTCCTTGTTGCCCTTGCCGGTTACCCGTACCAGCCCCTGACGCAGGCTGACACTTTCCATCGACAGGCTGACCAGCTCGGTCACCCGCAGGCCAGTGGCATAGAGCAGCTCTAGCATAGCTTTATCACGCAGCTCCAGCGGATCATCAGCTTCCGGCGCATCCAGCAGGGCCAACACCTGCTGCTCACTCAAATCCTTGGGCAGGCGCTTGGGCAGCTTGGGCCCGGCAATGAGCACGCTGGGATCATCACTGCGCAGTTGTTCCCGCAGCAGATACTGAAAAAACCGCCGCAATACACTCAGCATACGCGCCGTACTGCTGGCCTTGAAGCCCAAATCGATACGATGGGCCAGATAGTGCTGCAGAGTCAGGCTGTTAACCGCCAGCAAACTGTCGCCTTCGCCGTCCAGCCAGCCGGCAAAATGGCTGAGATCACTGCGATAGGATGCCAGGGTATTGTCGGACAGGCCTTTTTCCAGCCAGAGGGCATCGATAAACTGCTCGACCAGCGGATGACTCATATTCACTCCATATTCTGCCTGCAGGGCGGCTTCTGTTATTATGAGCCCATTCCATCAAGAGTGAACGGAGCCCCATGAATATCGGTTTGTTTTATGGCTCGACCACCTGCTATACCGAGATCGCAGCCGAAAAAATTCGTGAGCAGCTCGGTGCCGAGCTGGTTGATCTGCATAATATCAGGGATGTGCCTCTGGCGCGTGCGCAGGATTATCCCATTCTTATTCTTGGTATTTCTACCTGGGATTTTGGTGAATTGCAGGAAGACTGGGAGTCTCATTGGGACGATATCGATACCCTGGATCTGGACGGTCATGTGGTGGCGCTGTTCGGTATGGGCGATCAGCTGGGTTATGGCGAATGGTTTCAGGATGCGCTGGGCATGCTGCACGACCGGGTGGTGGCCCGGGGGGCCAGCGTGGTGGGTTACTGGCCCAACCAGGGTTATGAGTTTGAAGCCTCAAAGGCGCTGACCGAAGACGGCAAGTACTTCGTCGGTCTGTCACTGGATGAAGCCAATCAGTACGACGACACCGATCCCCGCATTGAAGCCTGGGTCGCGCAGATACTGGATGAAATCGCGGCGCTTTAATCTCTTTGATCAACAAGTACCGCAACGCGAAGCAGCAGTGGGGATTGCCGTAGCCGACCGTCCCATGGATGGGCTTGAAGCGTGTCGTGAAGTGCAAACCGCACTGATGCTTCACATGCCGCTCTTTCTCAGCAATGCGTGGCTAAACAACAAAAAAGCGGCATTGAAGCCGCTTTTTTTATACCGGTTGCCAAGCTCAGGCCGTGGCAGTCCGGGCTGTTTTGCCCACAGTCAGGCCGATAATGGCAGCAATGGCGGTGGGCAGGGTCCAGGCCATGCCCACGCCGAACAGCGGCATAAAGTCCAGCAGGCTCATATCCAGGCCGGCGGCCTGCATGCCATCGAGCAGACCAAACACAAAGGCCACGCTCATGATCAAGCGAAAGGCAAACACGGGAGCGCGCATCAGCGGCCGCAGATAAGTGGCCACCACCAGCGCAATAGCTACCGGATACAACGCCACCAGAATCGGAACAGACACACTGATCAGAGTGTTCAGACCCACATTGGCCACCAGCATGCAGGCCAGTGCAATGGCCACCACCCAGGCTTTGTAGCAGCCCTTGCCGGTCAGGTTATGGAAATAGTCGGCACAGGACGACACCAGCCCCACCGCCGTGGTCAGGCAGGCCAGGGTCACAATGGCCGACAAAATCAGCAAACCCGGCTCACCAAATAAAGACAGCACATAAGCACTGATGATCTCGCCGCCATTGCTGGCATCCATCACCACGCCCTGGCTGGTTCCACCCAGTACAAACAGCGAGATATACACAAAGCCAAGACCTGCTGCCGCAATCAGTGCCGCTGCCATCAGATAACGGGACTGAGCACGGGTATCAGTGACGCCTTTCTTGCGCAGCACATCCAGGATCAGCATGGCAAACAGCAGGGAGGCAAACGTATCCATGGTGTTATAGCCTTCAATAAAGCCCTTCACAAACGGCTGAGCCAGATAGGCCTCGGTGACCGCCGGCTGTGTGCCCTGAGGATTCACAAACACGGCAATGGCCAGCGCCACCAGTAACAGCAGCAGCAGCGGAGTCAGCAGCTTGCCAATGGCTTCCAGCAGCCGGCCCTGACTCAAAGACAGCAGCAGCGCCACACCAAAAAAACCAAGGGTATACAGGGTTAATGCGCCCTGCCCGGGGTTTTCCAGAAAGGGCTTAACGCCCATCTCATAGGCCACCAGACCGGTGCGGGGAGCGGCAAAGGCCGGGCCGATAATAATAAAGATGGCACTGCCCATCAGGGTAATAATCACCGGCGGCAAATAGCGGCCCATCACCGGCAAACCGCCACCGGCCAGCGCTGCTGCCACCAGACCGGCCAGGGGCAGACCTACGGCTGTGGTCAGGAAACCAAACATGGCGCTGGTCATGTTTTCACCGGCCAGAAAACCGGCCAGGGGCGGAAAGATAATGTTCCCCGCCCCCAGGAAGAAGGCGAATGTCATGAACCCCAGGCCCATCACATCAAAAGTGGACAATGGCTTTTTCAAGGCAAACCTCGTGGCGGCAAAGCGCTTGGCGAAAGTTTCGTTTGGAAACTAACTAAATTAACAAAACGATGCGCTGCTGTTTAAGGTTTGTAAAATACTAAAAACCAACAGAGCGCGAGCTGCACAGTAGCATAATGATGTGAAAAGTATCTTCAATACAAAATTTACATCTTCAGATAGAAGGGCGAGACCATTCCTTTGTATATGTCGCCATATTCGCCACAAACAGTATTAATGACAATTTCTTCTTTGATTACACAGTTTTTGATCCTGCCAAAGCGCAATAAAAAACGAGTGGGTGTTTTACCCTCACGAGTGATCACCGACTGCTGCTCCTGCAGATAAAGGGCATTTGAGTCTGCCAGTGTCAGCGCTTCTTCATGTGCCTGCCAGGGCAGTACCAGACAGATCTGTCCATTTTCGCTCAGTAACCGGCAGCCATGACTGAACAGGTCCGCCAGACTCAGGCTGCCGCCGTGGCGGGCACTGGCCCGGGCCGCGCAGTCAAAATGCTGCCCCGGCATAAAATAGGGCGGGTTGGAGACGATCAGATCAAAGGGTTTCGCCACAAACTGCTGCAGCGCGCCCTGTTCAATGTGCATTTTCCCGGGCCAGGGCGACTCGGCCACATTTTCTGCCGCCTGCGCTGCGGCTGCCTTATCCAGTTCCAGACCGGTGATCTGCACCTGACCGTTACTGCGCTGGGCCAGCATCAGCCCCACCAGACCGGTGCCGGTGCCCACATCCAGAATGCGTTCAGCTCTCCCCAGTGGTGCCCAGGCCCCGAGCAGAATGCCGTCTGTGCCCACCTTCATGGCACAGCGATCGTGATTAACCTGAAATTGTTTAAAACGAAAACCCTGTCCGGCCATGGTTATCCTGAGAGTATTTTGATGGAAGTTCGCCTATAATAACCGGCCATTTTGGTTGACGGAATTGAACATGAGCAGTATGACCTTTGAGCAACTGGAGCTGGACCCTATTCTGGTTCGCGCTCTGGCCCGTATGGGCTACGCCAGACCCACCACCATTCAGAGCCAGGTCATACCCGAAGCCATGAGCGGCCGGGACATCATGGCCTCCGCTCCCACCGGTACCGGCAAAACAGCGTCGTTTTTGTTGCCGGCCTGCCAGCACCTGCTGGACTTTCCGCGCCGACAAGCCGGCCCGGCCCGGGTACTGGTGCTCACGCCCACCCGGGAGCTGGCCAAGCAGATTGCCGACGATGCCAAGGCCCTGCTGAAAGACACCGGTCTGCGGGTAGAAACCATTACCGGCGGCGTGCATGCCGACAAACATCTGCCGGCCCTGACCAAAACCACCGACATAGTGGTGGCCACTCCCGGCCGGCTGCTGCAATACATAGACGAAGAGTCGTTTGACAGCCGCGATATTGAAATACTGATCCTGGACGAAGCCGATCGCATGCTCGACATGGGCTTTATTCAGGATGTGGATCGCATTGCTGCCGAGGCTCGCTGGCGTCGTCAGACCATGCTGTTTTCTGCCACCCTCGAAGGCCGTGGTCTGATGAAGTTTGCCGCAGACATTCTCAAGGAGCCGGTGGAGCTGTCTGCCGAGCCGCCCCGCAGCGAGCGCAAGAAAATCAATCAGTGGCTGCACCTGGCCGACAACCCGGAGCACAAGTTTGCGTTGCTGCTGCATCTGCTGCGCCAGCCAGATGCCACCCGCAGCATCGTCTTTGTAAAAACCCGCGAGCGTCTGATGGAGCTGGCCAGCCGGCTGCAGCAGGAAGGCCTGGACAACGCCTGGCTGCGGGGCGAAATGGATCAGGACAAGCGCTTTGAAGCGCTGCGCCGTTTTCGCAACGGCAAGGTCAATATTCTGGTGGCCACCGATGTGGCAGCCCGGGGCATAGACCTGCCCGAAGTCAGCCATGTGATCAACTACGACATGCCGCGCACCGCCGATGTGTATGTACACCGTATCGGCCGTACCGGCCGGGCCGGCCGCAAGGGCACCGCCATCAGCCTGGTGGAAGCCCACGACATGGCCATGGTGGTCAAGGTAGAGCGCTACACCGATCAAAAGCTCAAACGTCGCATCATTGACGAGCTGCGCCCCAAACACAAAGAAGCGGCAGTGACAGTGCGCAAGAAGAAAGAGGCCGACGGCAAAGGCAAAAAAGCGGTTCAGCCCAAGAAGAAAACCCGCCAGCGCGACAAGAAGGCCAAGGGCCAGCCCCGCTGGCTGAAAGACAAGCAGGCCGACGACAAGGCATAAAAAAACCGGCCTTCATGGCCGGTTAAACAAAGAGAGAGTCAAAAAAGGGAATTGCTGAAAGTCAGTAGACACATCCTTATAGAGAGCGGCAACCGCATAAAGGTTCCCGCTCTTTTTTATTTTTTCAGGATGTTTGCTCTTCCCGCCGGAACACCAGCTCGGTGGCGGTGGACTCGTCTTCTGCAAAGTAATAGCCGGCAGTATCAAACGCCGTCAGCTGGCTGACCTCGGTCAGCCGGTTTTCAATAATGTAGCGGGCCATCATGCCCCGCGCCTTTTTCGCGTAGAAGCTGATAATTTTGTACTGGCCGTTTTTGCAGTCCTTGAACACCGGCGTAATAATCTGGCCTTCCAGCTGCCTTGGCTTAACCGCCTTGAAATATTCATTAGAGGCCAGATTAATCAGTACGTTGTCACCCTGGGCCGCCATGGCCTCATTCAAGGTTTCTGTAATCACAGCGCCCCAGAAGGCGTACAGATCCTTGCCGCGGGCATTGTCGAGCTTGGTACCCATTTCCAGCCGGTAAGGTTGCATCAGATCCAGCGGCCGCAACACGCCATACAGCCCCGACAGCATACGCATATGTAATTGTGCAAAGGCAAAGTCGCCGGCCGTCAGGCTTTCGGCGTCCAGCCCCGTATAAACATCGCCTTTAAACGCCAGCAATGCCTGCTTGGCGTTCTCCGGCGTAAATTCCGGCTGCCAGTCGGCAAAGCGGGCGGCGTTAAGACCCGCCAGTTTGTCACTGATTTTCATCAGCTTGCCAATCTCTGCCGGTGTCAGCTGCCGGGCCCGTTCAATCAGCTCGGCAGAGTGCGCCAGCAACTCGGGCTGAGTGTAATCGGCAATCACCGGCGGCGTGTCGTAGTCCAGCGTTTTGGCAGGGGACACTACTATCAGCATAATTTCCTCAGGATTCGATGGTTACATTGTCGAACAGGCCGGAGTCGAGCCCGCCGCCGCCCTGCAGCTTGATCATCAGCCGCAGATCGTTGGGAGAGTCAGCATAGGCCAGTGCTTCGGTGTAGCCTATATGCTGCTGGCTGTAGAGGTCAAACAGTGCCTGATCAAAGGTCTGCATGCCTGCCTCACGGGATTTGGCCATGATTTCCTTGAGCTTGTGCATGTCTCCCTGACGGATCACATCGGCAATAAGCGGTGTATTCAGTAAAATCTCAAACGCGGCACGGCGTTGAGTGCCATCCTGGGTGGGGATCAGTTGCTGAGCCACTATGGCTCTGAGATTAAACGATAAATCAAACAACAACTGAC
Source organism: Oceanimonas smirnovii ATCC BAA-899 (assembly GCF_000381965.1). GTDB lineage: Bacteria > Pseudomonadota > Gammaproteobacteria > Enterobacterales > Aeromonadaceae > Oceanimonas > Oceanimonas smirnovii. The sequence continues at coordinate 19,666 of NZ_KB908454.1, read as the reverse complement.
GGTGCTTGTTTTCCGGTACCAGATGCATAATGCGGTCAATGGCCTGATTGGCGTTGTTGGCATGCAGGGTGGCCATGCACAGATGACCGGTTTCGGCAAACGACAGCGCATAGCCCATGGTTTCTTCCGAGCGGATTTCACCAATCAAAATGACATCCGGAGCCTGACGCAACGAGCTTTTCAGCGCGGCATCGAACGATTCGGTGTCGATGCCCACTTCACGCTGAGTAATAATGGAACGTTGATGCTGATGGACAAATTCCACCGGATCTTCAATGGTCAGAATATGGCCGTCGGCATGGCCGTTGCGGTGGCCTATCATGGCCGCCTGAGTGGTGGACTTGCCGGTGCCGGTACCCCCCACAAACAGCACCAGACCACGCTTGGCCATGGCAATGTCGCGCAGGGTTTCAGGCAGATACAGCTCTTCAAAAGACGGAATGCGGCTTTCAATCCGGCGCAGCACCATGCCGGCTTTATCCTGCTGCCAGAAGGCGCTGACCCGAAAGCGGCCATGCTCGTCATCATGAATAGCAAAGTTGGCTTCTTTTTGCTGATGAAACCGCGTCTTGTTTTCCGCCGTCATGCAGGATTCAACCAGCGCCAGTGTTTCCTGCTCAGTCAGTGGCTGCTCGCCCAGAGGCATAAGTTTGCCCTGTGTCTTGATGGTGGGCGCAATGCCCGCCGAGATATACATGTCCGAGGCCTTGTGCTCGCACATGCGGCTTAATAATGATGCCAGCTTCATGGCTTTCTCCGGTGTATCAGATGCTTTGCGGATCCGCCGCACGCAGGCGGGCATCGGCAGGGGCCACCTGACCGCTGGCCACCAGCCGCTTGAGAGACTGATCCATGGTCTGCATGCCATGGGCCATGCCGGTCTGAATCACGGAATACATCTGGGCGACCTTGTCTTCACGGATCAGGTTACGAATGGCCGGCGTACCCAGCATGATCTCGTGGGCCGCTATCCGGCCGCCATTCACCTTTTTAAGCAGGTTCTGGGATATCACCGCCCGCAATGATTCCGACAGCATGGAACGTACCATGTCTTTTTCCGCACCCGGAAACACATCAATAATACGGTCAATGGTCTTGGCCGCCGACGAGGTATGCAAAGTACCAAATACCAGATGGCCGGTTTCCGCGGCAGTGAGTGCCAGCCGAATAGTCTCCAGATCACGCAGCTCCCCCACCAGAATAATATCGGGATCTTCCCGCAGCGCCGAGCGCAGCGCATTACTGAAAGAATGAGTGTCTCTGTGCACTTCCCGCTGGTTGACCAGGCATTTTTTATTGTCGTGCACAAATTCAATGGGATCTTCAATGGTCAGAATATGCTTGTTGAAATTGTCATTAATGTGATTGACCATGGCTGCCAGCGTGGTGGACTTGCCCGAGCCGGTGGGGCCGGTCACCAGCACCAGACCACGGGAATACTCGGCAATGCGCTCAAAGATGTCCGGCCCGCCCAATTGTTCCAGGGTCCACATGTCGCTGGGGATCACCCGGAACACCGCCGCTGCCCCACGCGCCTGATGGTAGGCATTCACCCGAAAACGCGCCAGCCCGGGTAACTCAAAAGAAAAGTCGACTTCAAAGTTTTCTTCCAGCTCCTTGCGCTGGCGATCATTCATGATGTCGTAGACCAGCCGGTGCACTTCTCTGTGATCCAGCACCGGCAGATTAATTTTGCGAATATCGCCATCCACCCGCAGCAGTGGCTGCACACCGGAAGAGAGATGCAGATCAGAGGCATTATGCTTTACACTGAACGCCAGTAATTCCGTAATATCCATATTTTTTCCCGTTGCCCGAGGCTTAACTGAATTTATTCATATGAGTACTATCGCACAGCATCTTCAGGACGTTAACGCCCGCATGCAGGCCGCCGCTGAACAGGCAGGCCGCCCCCTACACCATATCAAGCTGCTGGCCGTCAGCAAGACCAAACCCGCAGAAGACGTAAAGACTGCCTATGCCGCCGGTCAGCGCTGGTTCGGTGAAAACTATGTGCAGGAAGCGGTAGACAAAATAACCAGCCTCAAACAACATTGCCCTGATGCGGTGTGGCACCTTATTGGCCCGCTGCAGTCGAACAAAACCCGGCTGGTGGCGGAGCACTTTGACTGGGTGCAGACAGTCGACAGGCTCAAGATAGCACAGCGCCTTAATGATCAGCGCTCGGCCCATATGTCACCGCTCAATCTCTGTCTGCAGGTAAATGTAAGCGGTGAGGCCAGCAAGTCGGGTCTTGCTCCCGCCGACGCCGAAACCCTGGCCGACGAAATAGCGCACTTGCCCAATCTGTGCCTGCGCGGCCTGATGGCGATTCCGGAGGCAACCGACAATTCCGAGACCTTGCGGGCACAATTACTAGAGTTGAAGCATCTGTTTGATAGAATGCAGAAAAAACATTCCACCATGGACACACTGTCGATGGGAATGAGCAACGATCTGGAACTCGCAGTAGCTTGTGGCAGTACCCTGGTGAGGGTAGGCACGGCTATTTTCGGCTCCCGCAACCCTTGAGTGATCATTGATGGAACACAGAAAACTCGCTTTTATCGGCGCGGGCAACATGTCTCGCAGCCTGATTTCCGGGCTGATCCGCTCCGGCTATCCGGCCAGTCACATTACCGCCGCAAACCCGTCCCGGCCCAAACTGGATGCCCTGGCTGCCGACTTTGGTATTCATATCACCCAGAATAACCTCGAAGCCGCCACTCAGGCCGAGGCCATCGTGCTGGCAGTCAAACCCCAGATGATGGCTGGCATGCTGAGCGAGCTGCTGGCTGCCGGGGCTGACTTCAGCGGCAAACTGCTTATTTCCATTGCTGCCGGTATATCCGTTAACCGGCTTGAACAGATGGCCGGCGGTCATGCCAATATAGTCCGCACCATGCCCAATACGCCGTCTTTGCTCGGCCTGGGCATGACCGGCCTTTATGCCGGCGCGGCGGTAGCGCAGGCAGACAGGGATTATTGCCAGCAAGTGATGGAAGCCGCCGGAAAAACCCTGTGGGTGGCCGAAGAGGACGGCATTAACCAGATTATTGCCGCTGCCGGCAGTGCGCCTGCCTACTTTTTTCTGTTTATGGAAGCCATGGCAAAGCAGGCTGAGCAAAGCGGCTTCTCTGCCGATGAAGCCCGGTTGCTGGTGCAGCAAACCGCGCTCGGTGCCGCCAATATGGTGGCTGCCAATCCGCACTTGTCTTTGGGCCAGCTGCGTGAGCAGGTCACTTCCAAGGGCGGTACCACCGCCGAAGCGATTCGCAGCTTTAACGACAATGGTCTGGAGCCGCTGGTGGCCAATGCCATGCAAGCCGCCGTGGCCCGGGCCCGGGAACTGGAAAGCCAGCTTTAAGGATATTCAATGAACACCGCTTATTATCTGATTAACACGGTTTTCGATCTTTACCTCATGGTGGTGCTGCTGCGTATCTGGCTTCAGCTGGTCAGGGCCGACTTCTATAATCCTTTCAGCCAGTTTGTGGTCAAGGCCACTAATCCGCCACTGAAACCGCTGCGTCGCCTTATTCCTGGTTTTTTTGGTATTGATATGGCCGCCGTGGTACTGGCACTGATAGTGGCTACGGTCAAATTTACGCTGCTTAAAGCGATGAATGTGTTCATAGCGGACTGGAGCGTGGTATTGCTGGTAGGCGTCATCACAGTGCTGAAAAAGGCCGGTGTGATGCTGTTCTGGATTCTGATTATTCGCGCTTTGCTGAGCTGGGTCAGCCAGGGGCGCAGTCAGATTGAGTATGTGATGTATCAGCTGACCGAGCCTTTGCTGGCACCGCTGCGCCGTATTATTCCGCCAATGGGCGGGCTGGATCTCAGCATTCTGGTGGCCTTTATCGGTCTGCAGGCACTGAACTGGCTGATGGGCGATTTGTTTGGCTCACTCTGGTGGCAGCTATAACCGGCGGAACTCCTGAGCAAGGCGTTCTAAACTAATCACTGTCAGCCACAGGTTAAAAGGGGAATTCTTATGTTTAAAGCCATTATCGCCACTCTGGCCTTGCTGTTTACTTTTCAGGCTTCAGCCGAAGAGACCCGCATCGGCGACTGGACCGTACACTACAGTGCCTTTCCGTCTACCTTTCTGGCACCCGATGTTGCCAGAGACAACAATATTGAACGCAGCCGCTTTAATGGTCTGCTCAATATTGCCGTGCTCGACGCCGACGGCAAGGCCGTTCAGGTGGCTCTGAAAGGCCAGGGCAAGAACCTGCTGGGTAATGTACGTCAGCTGGAATTTCAGACCATTCGTGAAGGTGAGTCTGTTTACTACATTGCCCAGTACCCCTACCGCAATGAAGATAATGTGCTCTTCACCATTGATATCAGCGGCCCCAAACAGGGCGGCGAGCTGAGCTTCCGTCATACCTTTTACACCGAGTAAGTTGTTCTGTTGTGACTCAAAAAATTGTACTGGCCTCCGGCAACGCCAAAAAAGTTGCCGAACTGCAAAGCCTGCTGGGCGAACTGGGCATGAGTGTGGTGCCGCAAACCGAGCTGGGCGTGACTGACGCCGATGAAACCGGCACCACCTTTGTGGAAAATGCCATTATCAAGGCCCGTCACGCCGCACAAATAACCGGCCTTCCCGCCATTGCTGATGACTCCGGCCTGGCGGTGGCAGCTCTGGACGGCCGCCCCGGTGTTTACTCGGCCCGCTTTGCCGGCCCAGGTGCGACAGACCAACAAAATCTGGAGCTGCTGCTGGAGCAAATGCAGCAAGTGCCCGAAGGCCAGCGCCAGGCCACTTTCTGGTGTGTGCTGGTCTATATGCGCCATGCCGACGACCCCACGCCGCTCATTTGCACCGGCCACTGGCAGGGCGAAATTACCCTTGCTCCTGAAGGTGAGCACGGCTTTGGTTACGACCCTGTTTTCCGGGTGCCGGAAGCGGGCAAAACCGCTGCCGAACTGACCCCTGCCGAGAAAAACCGCCACAGCCACAGAGCCAGTGCCCTGCATCAGCTGCAACAACTGCTGCAAGAAGCGATGCAATGCTGATACTGCCACCTTTGAGTCTGTATATTCATATTCCCTGGTGTGTACAGAAATGCCCTTACTGTGACTTTAACTCTCATGCCTTGAAGCACGATATTCCCGAGCAGGAATATATCGATGCCCTGCTGCAGGATCTCGACGCCGATCTGCATTTTGCACAGGGGCGCAAACTGCACAGCATCTTTATTGGTGGCGGTACGCCCAGCCTGGTAAGCCCCGAGTCCATCGGCCGGCTGCTGGCCGGGGTGCAGCAGCGTCTGCCCTTTGAAGACGATATTGAAATTACCCTGGAAGCCAATCCGGGCACGGTGGAAGCCGGCCGCTTTGGCGGCTTTCAACGGGCCGGCGTTAATCGTATTTCTATTGGTGTGCAGAGCTTTCAGGCCGACAAGCTCGAACGCCTGGGCCGTATTCATGACCCCGCACAGGCCCGCTTTGCCGCACAGGAAGCCGCCGGTGTGGGGCTGAACAGCTTTAATATTGATCTGATGCACGGTCTGCCTGAACAACGCCTTGAAGACGCTCTTTATGATCTGGAGCAGGCACTGGCGCTGGCACCGCCGCACCTGTCCTGGTATCAGCTCACCATAGAGCCCAATACGCCGTTTGCTTCTCGTCCGCCGGCGCTGCCGGAAGACGACACCCTGGCAGATATTTATGAACGGGGTCACGCGCTGCTGCTGGCTCACGGCTATCAGCAATATGAAGTGTCTGCTTATGCCAAACCCGGGTTTGAGGCCAGACACAACCTCAACTACTGGCGCTTTGGCGACTACCTCGGCATTGGCTGCGGTGCCCACGGCAAAATCACCCTGCCGCTGCAGGGGCAAATACTGCGCACCGTCAAGGTCAAGCATCCCCGGGGTTATCTGGACTCAGGCCGGCCTTATCTGGATCAGCACTGGCATATAGAGACGCAGGATCTGTCGCTGGAATATTTTATGAACCGGCTTCGCCTGTTCGAGCCCATTCCCTGCCACGAATTTACTGGCCTCACCGGCTTGCCGCTGGCGCAGCTGCAGGCCCCGCTGGCTGAGGCCTGCCGGCTGGAGCTGCTGGAAAACACCGGCAGCCACTGGCGGGTAACACCGCTGGGCCGGCGTTTTCTTAACCGCCTGCTCGATTTGTTTCTTGAGGAGTGAAGCGGGTACACTTGCGCCATTAATGCCTCGAACCACAGGCCAAGCAGCTTATGTCATCACTGGTTTACGAATTTCCTCTTAATGAAAAATGCCGTAACTATTTACGGTTGAATGAACTGCTGAAGCAAATTGAACAATGCCGCAAACTGAATGCTCCCGGCCAGGCCACCGCCCTGTTCAAGGCCCTGCTCGACGCCCTGGAGTTACTGGAACGTTGCGACTTGCGCAGCGATCTGGCCAAGGATCTGGAGCAGCAGAATGCCAGGCTGGAGGCCTGGGCCCAGGTGCCCGGCGTGGATGCCGCCGCTCTGCAGCAGTTCTCCCGAAAGCTGACCATGCTCAGCCAGCAACTGCCTCGCAGCGCCCGTCTGGGTCAGACCCTGCGGGAAGACAAGCTGCTGACGGCAGTACGCAGCCGCTTTGCCATTCCCGGAGGCCTCTGCTCTTTTGATGTACCTCAGTTGCATCACTGGCTGCATCAGCCTGCCGAGGTACAGCAGCAGGATCTGGAGCGCTGGGTTGGCCAGCTCAGCCTGCTGCGTCAGGGTCTGGATATGCTGCTGACGCTATGGCGGGAAAGCAGCCAGTTCAGTGCCCAGCAGGCCAATGCCGGCTTTTTTCAGGACAGCGCCGAAAATACCAACATGATCCGGTTACGGCTGCCCACCGAGCAGGCGGTTTATCCGGTGGTCAGCGGTAACAAATATCGTTTTACCATTCGTTTTATGCCGGTGGGCAACACCGATATCGGCAATATCGACTTTGAACTGGCAGATATCAAATGAGCAAGATAACCACAGTCCCCTGCCCCACCTGCGGAACAGCAGTAGAATGGGGCGAGCAGAGCCCGTTTCGTCCCTTTTGCAGCAAACGCTGCCAGCTGATTGATCTGGGTGAGTGGGCCGATGAAGAAAAGCGCATTCCCGGCGATCCCGCCTGGCTGCCGGAGCAGGATGGCGAAAATGAGTACTGAGGGTAAAAAATCGGTACTGGTGGCAGTGGGCGTGATTGAAAACGCCGCCGGCGAGATTTTTGTCTGCCGCCGGGGCGAAAGCCAGCACCAGGCCTTTAAATGGGAGTTTCCCGGCGGCAAGGTAGAAGCCGGCGAAACCGTGCCCCAGGCCCTGGCCCGGGAGCTGGAAGAAGAAATCGGCATTCGGGTCACTGTGTGCGAGCCTTTAATGCGCATTGAGCATGACTATGGCGACAAACAAGTCACCCTGGATATTCGCAGAGTCACCGCCTTTACCGGCGAGCCCCACGGCCGTGAAGGCCAGCCCAGCCGCTGGGTGCCGGTGGGCGAGCTGCACAGCTACGACTTTCCCGCCGCCAACAGCCCGATAGTGGAAAAACTGCAAAACCCATAGCGGGAAGCGCAGGGTGGCGATGAACGCAGCGAATACCAACACTTTTCAATAAAAAACCGGGCTAACATGGCCCGGTTTTTACTTCCAGCTTTCAGCTTCTCGCTTCAAGCTTGAGTGGCTTCAATCTCCAGGCTGTCCACCCGTTGCAGCCCACGGGGCAGCAGCGCGCCGCGGCGGCCGCGTTCACCTTCATAGTGGGCCAGGTCGGCAGGTTTCAGAGTCAGCTTGCGCTTGCCGGCATGAATGGTTATGCAGGCCCCTTCCGGTACCACCGCCAGCTGCTTGATGTAATCTTCCCGGGCCTGCACGCGGGCTGAGGTAATGCCTATCAGCTTGTTGCCCTTGCCCTTGGCCAGCATGGGCAGATCCTTCAATGGGAACAGCAGCATACGACCCTCGTTGGTCACCACCAGGCAACGGGAAGTCTCCACCTCCGCCACCGGCACCGGCTTGAGCACCTCGCCCCCGGCAGGCACGGTGAGCAGCGCCTTGCCGTTTTTGTTGCGGCTGACCATGTCACCATAGCGGCAGACAAAACCATAACCGGCATCGGACGCCAGCAGATAGAGCCGCTCGTCGTCTCCGGTGAGAACAAAGCGGACCTGCTCGCCCGGACTCAGGCTGCAGCGACCGGTGAGTGGCTCCCCCTGACCCCGCGCCGACGGCAGGCTGTGGGCATCCAGGCCGTAGGCCCGGCCGGAGCTTGCCAGAAACACTGCCATCTGATTGCTGCGCCCGGCAGCGGCATCGAGAAAGCTGTCCCCGGCCTTGTAGCTGAGGGCAGCTCCATCCACCTCATGGCCCTTGGCGGAGCGGATCCAGCCCTTCTCGGACAGCACTATGGTCACCGGCTCGCTGGGGATCAGCTCCTTCTCGCTCAGAGCTTTGGCTTCTTCGCGCACCACCAGCGGAGAGCGGCGATCGTCGCCGTATTTTTCGGCGTCTGCCAGAATTTCCTTTTTCAGCAGGGTGCTGAGACGACGCTCAGATCCAAGAATCTGCGCCAGCTTGTCGCGCTCGGCGGCCAGCTCGTCCTGCTCGCCGCGAATTTTCATTTCTTCCAGTTTGGCCAGGTGACGCAGTTTCAGCTCAAGAATGGCTTCCGCCTGAATCTCGGTGAGATCAAACCGGGCCATCAGCACCGGCTTGGGCTCATCCTCGGTGCGAATGATCTCAATCACTTCATCGATATTGAGAAAGGCGATCAGCAGGCCGGCCAGAATATGCAGCCGGGCTTCTACCTTGTCGAGCCGGTATTGCAGCCGGTTGCGCACCGTTTCACGGCGGAACTGCAGCCACTCACTCAGAATGCGATCCAGCGTTTTCACCTGAGGACGGTTGTCCAGCCCCAGCATGTTGAGGTTAACGCGGTAGTGCTTTTCCAGATCCGTGCTGGCGAACAGGTGCTGCATCAGCTGCTCCACGTCCACCCGGCTGGAGCGGGGAATGATCACCAGACGGGTAGGGTTTTCATGATCCGACTCGTCCCGCAAATCCGCCACCATGGGCAGCTTTTTGGCCTGCATCTGGCCGGCAATCTGCTCAAGTATTTTGGCACCGCTGGCTTGATGGGGCAGCGCGGTAATAACGATGTCGCCCTGCTCCATTTGGTAGACGGCACGCATTTTGATGCTGCCCTTGCCGGTTTCGTAAATTTTCTGAATATCGGCTTTGGGGGTGATGATCTCGGCCTGAGTAGGGTAATCGGGGCCGGCCACATGTTCCATCAGCTCAGCCACAGTGGCCCTGGGGTGCTCCAGCAGATGTACACAGGCATTGGCCAGCTCGCGCACATTGTGGGGCGGAATATCGGTGGCCATACCCACGGCAATGCCGGTGACGCCGTTCAGCAATATGTGCGGCAGCCGGGCCGGCAGCATGCGCGGCTCCTTCATGGTGCCGTCGAAGTTGGGGATCCACTCTACCGTGCCCTGTCCCAATTCACTCAGCAGCAGCTCGGAGAAGCGGGACAGCCGCGCCTCGGTATAACGCATGGCAGCGAACGATTTGGGATCGTCCGGCGCGCCCCAGTTGCCCTGCCCGTCCACCAGAGGATAGCGATAAGAGAAGGGCTGGGCCATCAGCACCATGGCCTCGTAACAGGCGGAGTCGCCGTGCGGGTGGTACTTACCCAGCACGTCACCCACGGTACGGGCCGACTTCTTGTGCTTGGACAGGGCCGACAGCCCCAGCTCGCTCATGGCGTAAATAATACGGCGCTGTACCGGCTTGAGACCGTCGCCGATGTGCGGCAGGGCCCGGTCCATGATCACGTACATGGAATAATTGAGGTAAGCCTGCTCGGTAAAGGTGTGCAGCGGCAGGCGCTCCACCCCTTCCATGGTAAAATCTTGATTCATAGTAATTTATTGTCCTCAGGCCAGGGGATCGACCATATTGCCCTTGGTTTCCAGCCATTCCCGGCGGTCGCCGGCGCGCTTTTTGGCCAGCAGCATGTCCATCAGCTTTTCGGTGGCCTCGCTGTCGTCCACCGTCAGCTGTACCAGCCGGCGAGTATTGGGATCGAGCGTGGTTTCGCGCAGCTGCTTGGGGTTCATCTCACCCAGGCCTTTAAAGCGGGTGACCTGCACCTTGCCGCGTTTTTTCTCGGCCTTGATGCGCTCCAGCACGCCGTCCCGCTCGTCTTCATCCAGGGCGTAGAACACTTCCTTGCCCACATCGATGCGGTACAGCGGCGGCATGGCCACAAACACATGCCCCGCCGCCACCAGATGCTGAAAATGACGCACGAACAGGGCGCACAGCAGGGTGGCGATATGCAGGCCGTCGGAGTCGGCGTCGGCGAGAATACAGATTTTGCCGTAACGCAGGCCGGACAGATCGTCCGAGTCCGGATCCAGGCCAATGGCCACCGAAATATCATGTACTTCCTGAGAGGCCAGCACCTGGCCGGACTCCACTTCCCAGGTGTTCAGGATCTTGCCCCGCAGGGGCATGATGGCCTGAAACTCCCGGTCCCGGGCCTGCTTGGCACTGCCGCCGGCGGAGTCCCCTTCCACCAGAAACAGCTCGCCCTGCATGGGATCGGAGCAGGCGCAGTCGGTCAGCTTGCCGGGCAGCGCCGGCCCCTGGGTGACCTTTTTGCGCACCACTTTCTTAGCCTGACGCAACCGGCGCTGGGCGCTGCTGATGCACAGCTCGGCCAGCTGCTCGGCCAGCTCGATATGCTGGTTCAGCCACAGGCTGAAGGCGTCTTTTACCACACCGGAAACAAAGGCCGCACACTGGCGCGACGACAGCCGCTCCTTGGTCTGGCCGGCAAACTGGGGATCCTGGATTTTGACCGACAGAATATAGGCACAGCGCTCCCAGATATCATCCGGGGTCAGTTTGACGCCCCGCGGCAGCAGGTTGCGGAATTCACAAAACTCACGCATGGCATCGAGCAGGCCCTGACGCAAACCGTTAACGTGAGTGCCTCCCTGCGCCGTGGGGATAAGGTTAACGTAACTTTCCCCCAGGGTGTCGCCCCCTTCCGGCAGCCAGCACAGGGCCCAGTCGGCGGCCGAATGCTCGGCAGCGAAGCTGCCGGTAAAGGGCGCTTCCGGCAGGCAGGGATAATCCTTGACCGCTTCCACCAGATAGTCTTTCAGGCCATCTTCATAGCACCATTCCAGCGATTCGTTATTGGCCTTGTCATCAAAACGAATGGTGAGCCCGGGGCACAGCACCGCCTTGGCCCGCAGCAGGTGCTTGAGCCGGGTGGCGGAGAATTTGGGGGCATCGAAATAGCTGACATCAGGCCAGAACCGTACTCGCGTACCTGTGTTGCGCTGACCGCAGGTGCCGGTCACGGTCAGCTCACTGACCTTGTTGCCATGCTCAAAGGCCATTTCGTAGACCTGGCCGCCACGGCGCACGGTCACGTCGAGCCGTTGGCTCAGGGCGTTGACCACGGAAATGCCCACACCATGCAGACCACCGGAGAACTGGTAGTTTTTGCCGGAGAACTTGCCGCCGGCGTGCAGCTTGCTGAAAATAAGCTCCACCCCGGAGATGCCTTCTTCCGGATGAATGTCGACCGGCATGCCGCGGCCGTCGTCGATCACCTCAAGGGACTGATCCTCATGCAGTATTACTTCCACCTTGCGGGCGTGGCCGGCCAGGGCTTCGTCCACGCTGTTGTCGATCACTTCCTGGCCAAGGTGGTTGGGGCGGCTGGTGTCGGTATACATGCCGGGGCGACGACGCACCGGCTCCAGACCATTGAGAACCTCAATGGCGTCGGCAGTATATTGACTCGATGTCATGTTGACCTTCGGTAATCTGGGGTGATTGCCGGATCTTACTACTCGAAGGCCATTGCTGGAAGAAGGAAGCAAAACAGCCGGAAAGAGGATGTATGCGGAAACGGTGCGATATGAAGCATCAGCGGGGTCACCTGCGCCGACACGCTTCAGGCCCTTCCATGGGACGCTCGGCACATGCCCTCCCTGGCATGTGACGGTCGGCTCCGGCAATCCCCGCAGCTGCTTCAGTCAACTCCGGAGCTGCCAATGAAGGCTGTCAGGCAACTCGGTGATGAGTTCGGAGGGCAAAGGGTATCTGCTTCGCCGCGCCCTTCGCGCCAGGGATGGCGCGACGGAGCGTACAGGGAGGTATTCACAGCGTGCCTTCGAGCCGTGCGCTTTGCCCGACAAAATTGCACGGCCAGACAGACGATATGCATTCCCACGCGGAGCGTGGGAACGAGAGTGGATTAGAGTTGCAGGAAGCGGATTATCTGGGCGCAGTAGTGCTGAAAGCCGATAAAGGAGTGGTCACCGCCTTTCTGAATGCAGACCCGGGCGAAACGGTAGTAGTCCAGCGCTTCCCGGTAGTCGAGCACTTCGTCTTCCTGCTGTTGCAGCAGCCAGATGCGCTCAAGACAACAGGGCTTATTTACTCTCAGCTCTGCCAGCTCGGCCATATGCTGACGCTCCAGCGTATAGCGCTCGCCGGTGTAGGGATTTTCCTGCTCCCCCAGCCAGTCGGCCAGCAGAATATGCGGATTGACCGCCGGGTTCACCACCACGGCACGCACGCCATAGTGCTCCGCCACCCGCGTGGCCCAGAAGCCACCGAGGGACGAGCCGACCACCCCAAAGGGCGTATTAAGCTGGTCACACATGGACGCTATCTGAGCCCAGGCTGCCGCCGGCGTGGCCGCCAGCTGAGGGCAGACCAGCTCAATATCAGGCCGGTACTGCTCAAGATGTTCCCGCATCAACTGAGCCTTGATGGAATTAGGAGACGAATTGAAGCCGTGCAGATAAAGCAGGGTGGCCATCATTAATATCCTCTGGCACTGAAGTCGGGCACAAAGGCATCGGGGGGCAGCCGCCACACCCGGGTACTGAGCCGGCCATCAGGGTGTAGCGACAGCTGACGCCAGCCCGGGGCGGTATGATCCAGAGCGAAGTCATCGGACAACGGCTTGAACTGAATGCAGGTAGAAGGACTGGCCAGATAACGAATACCGTTTTGTACCTCGTCAAAGCCCTGATGTACATGACCGCACAACACCACTCTGGTGGCATTATGCTGGTTTAGTCTGACCGCCAGTTCATCCGCATTACGCAGGTTGTGCTGATCCAGCCAGGCGCAGCCTACGGGCACCGCCTGATGATGCACTGCCACCAGCAGATGATGATGGGGATAAGCAGCGACCGCCTCGTCCACCATGACCAGCTGCTGCTCGCTTAGCCGGCCGCAGGTTTCTCCCTGGGCCTGAGAATCCAGCAGCAACACCTGCCAGTGCTCCCCAAGCAGATGTTTGGCCTGATGAATACCGGCTCCGTCCAGCTCGGCCTGCATAACAGGGGCTTCATCATGATTGCCCGGCAGCCAGAATACCGGCGGTGTCAGTTCAGCCATCATGCTCACAAAGTGACGATAAGACGCCGGGCTCTGATCCTGAGACAAATCACCGGTGGCCAGAATGGCATCGCAGCCGGCCAGCTCTTCTTTCATGGCATTCACCACGGCCCGGCAGCTGTGCCAGGTGGGCACACCCAGCAGATCACCCTCGGTATCGGCGAATAAGTGAGTATCGGTTATCTGGGAAAGCTCTATGGTGCCGCTGGCGGCTTGAGTACCAAGGGGAAGAGTGGAAAGCGTCATTGCCTCGCTCAAAGCTGTTTGACCGTGCTGAATCCGTGTTGCAGGCAACATCTCAGCCATTCGGCCAGAAAGAAATTAACCTGTTCCTTTTCGTTACGGTGGTGCATTTTTTGGTTGGGATAATCATAACTTGGCTGCAGCGCCGAAATCTGTTGACTGGCACACACTTCGGCCATTCTTACATCATGATAAAGCCGCACCCGCACTTTCATGCGCATAAACACCGGCAAACCCGGCGTGCACTGCTCAATGGACACATGCCAGGTATAGGGTGCAGTTTCCAATACCCGTAGCACAAACAGCACCTGCTCACTGATGCCCACCGACAGGCTCTCGCCCGCTTGAGCCTCATTAGGCAACAACTTCATCAGCGCCATATAGTTGGTGTCACAAGTGCGCTGCAGCCCCTTTAAGTCCGGCACATGCTTATTACGAGTACGAACAGATATCAACGTCTCCTCCTTGGGCATGGCAAGGGCTTGTCTTGCCCTACTTCCACAGCCCGGCTTCATGGTTCAGCGCCAGCCATTGCAGTGCAATCACACTGGCGGCGTTATCTATTCTACCATCAGCCAGCCATTGCATCGCCTCTCTGCGCGAAAGCCGGTGCACGCGAATATCTTCGCCTTCGTCGGTCAGCCCCGCATGACTGGCCGCCTGAGTGGCATCCACTTCCCCTACAAAGACAGTAATGCGCTCGCTGCAACCGCCCGGGCTGGAGAAATAACTCATGGCACGGGTCAGCCGGCCCAGGGTTAACCCTGCTTCTTCTTCTGCTTCACGGCGTACCACTTCTTCTTCCGACTCGCCGGGCTCCACTATGCCCGCCACCACTTCCAGCAGCCAGGGGCTGCTGTCATGATGAATGGCACCCACGCGAAACTGCTCCACCAGAACCACCTCATCGCGTACCGTGTCATAAGGCAGCACAGCAGCAGCATGCCCCCGGTCAAACAGCTCCCGGGTCAGTTCCGGGCCCCAGCCGCCGGCAAACAGACGGTGGCGCAGCCGTACCTTCAGCAGCCGGAAAAAACCTTTATACCCCGTATCCTCGGCTATAATCTGCATGTCCTGCCGCCCAAAACGGGCGCTGTTATTATTGCTCATGCTGGCTCCTTGCTTGACATTCCGACGGCAAAATTTAGACTGAAACGCCTTAATGAATGAACGTTCATTCTCTTATTGTATATTGTAACGACCTGCCGAATTAATAATGCGCATGTTACCGTTATACTGAACAGACGAAAACCGACTGCCTGCATGTGCCGGGCATAATGGCTCCACTCGCTTTACAAGGCCCATTCATGAAAAAAACACTGTTGTCGACCCTGGTATTGCTGTGTGCCGCAGGCCAGGCCCAGGCTGAAAACCTGCTGGAAATCTATCAGCAGGCCACGCAAAACGATCCTCAGGTGCGTGAAGCCAAGGCCCGCCGCGATGCCGCCTTTGAGAAAATTAATGAATCCCGCGCTGCTCTGCTTCCTCAGATTAACCTGGGTGCAGGCGCGACCTATACCGAAAGCAATCAGACCGACTCTACCGTCACCAATGCCGGTGTTAATCTGAGTCAGGCACTGTATCGCAAGTCGAGCTGGGTCAACCTGGATATCACCGAAAAGCAGGCGGCACAAAGCGAAGTCAGCTACAAACAGGTGCAGCAACTGCTCATTTTGCGTGCCACTCAGGCTTACTTTAATGTGCTTAATGCCGAAGACGCCCTGAGTTTTGTCCAGGCCAATAAAGAAGCGGTCAGCCGCCAGCTGGAGCAGACCAAGCAACGTTTTGAGGTGGGCTTGAGTGCCATGACAGACGTGCACGAAGCTCAGGCTCAGTATGATCAGGCACTGGCAGATGAAATTATTGCCCGCAACGCTCTCGACAACAGCAAAGAAGCCCTGCGTGAGCTTACCGGCATGAGCTATGATCAGCTGTCTGCACTCAACACTGACAGTTTCAGCCCTCAGGCACCGGTGCTGCGCGCTGACGGCTGGCTCGACATTGCCCTGGAGCAAAACCTGGAGCTGCACGGCCAGCGCATTGCCAAAGACATTGCCAGCGAGCAAATTGATCTGGCTCAGGCGGGTCATCACCCTACTCTCGACTTGAATGCCGGCCTTAACAGCCGCCGCACCGATTTCAGCGGCAGCTCGGCCAGCAATAATGTACGTGACAACACCCTCAGTGAGGGCAGCTTGGGGGTCAGCTTTAATCTGCCGCTTTATTCAGGTGGTGCCACCAGCTCTCAGGTAAGCCAGGCACAATACAACTATGTCGCCGCCAGCGAGCTGCTGGAAAAAAGCTTTCGCTCCGTGCAGAGCAGCGTGTACTCCTCTTATAACGACGTCACCGGCGCACTTGGCTCCATTCGCGCCTTTGAGCAGCTGGTAGTGTCGGCAGAAAGCGCACTCAGTGCTACCGAGGCCGGCTATGAAGTGGGAACCCGCACCATAGTCGACGTGCTTAACGCCACTCAGCAGCTGTATGATGCCAAGCAGAAACTGTCTTCTGCCCGTTACAACTACATCATCAGCCAGTTGCAGCTCAAGCAGTCGGCCGGCAACCTCACCGAGCAGGATCTGATTGACATCAATAACGGACTGCAACGCTGACGCTGCACACTCAACACAAGGAACCAACGTGGTTAAGATTATTGTAGGCATTGCCCTGGTAGCCCTATTTTTGCTTTTTTTCTATCGCGCTCAGGGCAACAAACAGGCCGCTGCAGAAAATATTCAGGCCGGTGAAGCCTTCCTTGCCGATAACAAACAGCAGGAAGGAGTACAGACCACCGCCTCCGGCCTGCAGTATCAGGTATTGCAAGCAGGCACCGGCACGGTTCACCCCAAGGCCAGTGACAAGGTTACGGTGCATTACCATGGCACCCTGCTCGACGGCACCGTCTTCGACAGCTCGGTTGAGCGCGGCGAAACCATACAGTTTGGCCTCAAACAGGTGATCAAGGGCTGGACCGAAGGCCTGCAGCTGATGGTGGAAGGCGAGAAGACCCGCTTCTTTATTCCCGCCAGTCTGGCCTACGGTAACCGCGCCGTGGGCACAATACCACCGGGTTCCGTGCTGATTTTTGAGGTTGAGCTGTTCAGGATCAACTGATGCAAAAAGGCCGGCTTGTCAGCCGGCCTTTTACTGTCTGTGGTTCGTTCAGCGAGTGCGAATGGCTTCGATAATGGCGGTGGTGGAACAGCCGTCTTCAAAGTTAAGCACTTTTACTTCGCCACCGTTAGCGGTCACTTCAGCGTAGCCGGCGATCTCTTCCGGTTTGTAATCACCACCCTTGACCAGAATATCCGGCAGCACGCCGGCAATGAGCCGCTGAGGCGTGTCTTCGGCAAAGGGCACCACCCAGTCTACCGCGCCCAGCGCTTCCAGCACCGCCATGCGGCGATCCACTGTGTTTACCGGCCGGCCTTCGCCCTTGAGCGCCCGTACCGACTCATCGGTGTTCACTGCCACTATCAGCCGATCACCCAGCTTGCGGGCATTGTTCAGGTAAGACACATGACCGGCGTGGAGAATGTCAAAGCAGCCATTGGTCATGACGATTTTTTCACCCCGGCGGCGGGCCGCTTCCACCACAAACTTGAGCTGCTGCTCACTGACCACGCCCATGCCCGACTCGGCCGCACCGTAAAGGGCGTTGGCCAGTTCAATGGCAGACACGGTAGAGGTACCCAGCTTGCCCACTACGATGCCGGCGGCCACATTGGCCAGAGCACAGGCTTCTTCCAGCTCCAGACCGGCAGCCAGGCTGGTGGCCAGAGTGGCGATGACGGTATCGCCGGCACCGGTCACGTCGAACACTTCATGAGAGCGGGCCGGCAAATGCAGCTCGTCACCCTCACGGCGAATTAAGGTCATGCCATGCTCGGAGCGGGTGACCAGCAGCGCCTGCAAGTCAAAGCGCTTCACCAGCTCCCGGCCGCGCTCCACCAGCTCCTGCTCGTCTTTTACCTTGCCCACCACGGCTTCAAACTCGCTCATATTGGGCGTGAGCAAAGTGGCACCGCGGTATTTTTCAAACTCGGTACCCTTGGGGTCGACCAGCACCGGCACCCCTGCCTCACGGGCTGCCCGGATCAGCTCCTGCACCCGTGCCAGAGCGCCCTTGGCATAATCCGACAACACCACCACACCGGCCTGGGCCAGCGCCGCAGCATGCTTTTCGGTAAGAGGAATGGCATCGTCGGCATCAAAACCGTTTTCAAAATCGAGCCGCAGCAGTTGCTGGTTACGGCTCATCACCCTGAGCTTGGTGATGGTGGGATGTACGGCATGGCGCACAAAGTCACACCGCACCCCCACCGCCTGCATGCGATCTTCCAGGGCATTGGCTGCTTCATCGTTGCCGGTCAGGCCCAGCAGCTGAGCACCGGCACCCAGCGCAGCGGCGTTCAGCGCCACGTTGGCGGCACCCCCCGGGCGCTCTTCATTGTGCTCTACCTTGACCACAGGCACCGGTGCCTCGGGAGAGATGCGTCCGGTGGGACCGGACCAGTAACGGTCCAGCATCACATCCCCGACTACCAACACCCTGGCATGGTTAAATTCCGGCAGCTTGATCTTCATAGGTAAAGACTCTTTAAACAGGTGGAAAGCACAAATAATATCACAGCCAAACCGCCCTTGGGCGCGCGGGTGGTCATTAACGCCGGAGTTCTTTAAAATCCGCACATTCCTTTTTACTGGCGTTGTGACATGCAAACACACCGGCTTCCTTCTTTTCGTGCAGCCTTGCTGCATCCGCGCTTCTGGCCTGCCTGGCTGGGGCTGGGGGTGCTCTGGCTGCTGGTTACATTGCTGCCCTGGCGCGCTCAGATGGCACTGGGCAGAGCCCTGGGCCGGCTGGCCATGAAGCCGCTGAAGTCCCGGGTAAAGGTGGCCCGGCGCAATCTGGAGCTGGCGCTGCCGGAGCTGAGCGACGCTGAGCGGGAAACGCTGCTGAAGGCCAACTTTGAAAGCGTGGGCTGCGCCGTGTTTGAAACCGGCATGGCCTGGTTCTGGCCTCACTGGCGCATGCGTGCCATAACCATCATGGAGGGCACAGAGCATGTGGATGCCGCCGTGGCCAAAGGCCAGGGCATGCTGCTGCTGTCGGCGCATTTTCTGACGCTGGAGCTGAACGCCCGCCAGTTTGGCCTTTATCGACCCGGTGTGGGCGTGTACCGGCCCAACACTAATCCGGTGCTGGAATATGCTCAGGTGCACGGCCGCTGCCGCTCCAATAAATATCTGGTGGACCGGCTCGATATCAAGGGCATGCTCAAGGCGCTGCGTGCCGGTGATGCGCTATGGTATGCACCGGATCATGACTATGGCCGTCACGCCAGCGTATTTGTGCCCTTTTTCGCCGTAGACAAGGCCGCCACCATTACCGGTACTGCGACTCTGGCGCGCGTAAAGAAAACCGTTACCCTGCCCTGTTTTACCCTGCGCGAAAAGAATGGCTACCGGCTGGTGATCCAGGCCCCGCTGGACAACTTTCCCGTCGGCGACGATGAAGCCGATGCCATCACCGGCAACAGGGTAATAGAAGCCGCCATTCGCCGCGCGCCGGAGCAGTACATGTGGCTGCACCGCCGGTTTAAGACCCAGCCGGAACGGGGCATGCCGTCACGGTATTGATGACCTGCGAACGAAACATCAGCCCCGTAGTTGGGACGAGTCCCAACATTTCAGCAGGCGATAAAAGTGTTGGGATTCGCTGTGCTCATCCCAACCTTGTATGTTGAACGCACAGGAATTGATAGAGTTAAAACCAGTTACCGGGGAGGCCGTCCCAACCTGGAGGCAGTGTTTACTGACCTCGTGCGTAGATTGGCCCCCCGCCTCATTGCCTATCTCGAAGAGTATCAGGAAGCCATCAAGATGGACTTCGCATCACAAGGTTGAGACTGCATGAAGTGCGAGGTCGGGGAACCGGTGATAATTGTGAACTATAGCGAGGCGAGAGGAAAGGGAATGAGTGTATTTGTCGGCATTGATATTGCTGCT